>DATKZO010000024.1:0-19624 GCA_035527935.1 Bacteroidales bacterium | reverse complement strand
GATTAAAAAGGATTCCCGCATATATACGCACAGCCGATGATCAGAATATGCTCGAGCTTGCCCTGGTCGAGAACATACAGAGGGAAGACCTTGATGCCATCGAGGTGGCCATAAGTTATCAGAGACTGATAGAAGAGTGCAGCCTTACACAGGAGCAGCTCAGTGAAAGGATAGGAAAGCAGCGATCAACTGTAGCCAATTACCTCAGATTGTTAAAGTTACCAGCAGAGATCCAGTTGGGTATCAGAAACAAACAGGTTTCCATGGGGCATGCACGAACACTGATAAATATTGAGGACAGCGGACAACAGATAAAAATTTTCTACAAGATAATTGATGAAGACCTATCGGTAAGAAAAGCTGAGGAGCTTGTCCGGCAACTGCAGGTTAACAAACTGAAGGATCCTGAAAAAGGTGAAAAGAAAAAACAGTTAAACAGAGATTTCGAAGAGCTTTCCGGGCATCTTACCAATATATTCAAAACTCAGGTCCAGCTCAGGATCAATGATAAGGGAAAAGGAAAAATAGTTATCCTCTTTGATGATTCGGATGAAATGGAGAGGATTTTAGGGGTAATGGATAAATTAAATTCCTAAATATATATCTTTGCCTAAAATACTTAAAGAGTATTTAAGAGCAATTATATAATTGAATTTCAATAAATCAAATATATTATTTATCATGTTACTTGTGGTGCTGACTGCTGCCAATTCATATGCCCAGCACGACAGCATCCCTGATCAGGACAGACGAAGGGCACGCGAGGTATCGCCTATGAAGGCAACTATGCTTGCAGCAGCCTTGCCCGGTTCGGGCCAGGTCTATAACAGGAAATACTGGAAAATTCCCTTTGTATATGCCGGATTTGGCGCGTTGGGCTACAGCATTGTAGTAAATACCGATAATTACAATGAATTCCTGCAGGCATATATCGATATTACAGATGATATTCCTGAAACCAACAGCTATACAAAACTGACTTCTGATTTTGAGCCCGAAACTATTGACCCGGCGCTTGGCTCTGATCAGTATGATCCAAAGACTTCGGAGTGGATAAAGAGCCAGATAATGAATGGAATAGATTATTACAGGCGCTACCGGGACCTATCCTATATCGGAGTTGCCGTCTGGTACCTGATCACCATCCTGGATGCCAATATAGATGCTAATATGTACGATTATGATATCGGGGATGACCTGAATATATCAATCAAACCGGTCCCAATAGCCACCGATCATTTTAAAACGGCTGGTCTGGGCATTACTGTAACCTTTTAATATGACGCTATGAGAGCATTGTGGATTTCAATAATTGGATTTTTAATACCGGCATTTTCATTTGCAATCAATGACACTATTATCATAAAGAATGAAAACAGCACACAAATAATTGAAGCTAACCTGGATAGCCTCACGAACCTCTGGTATGTCAAAATGAGTAATGTGCTGAATAATAGCAGGATAGATCCGGATTCGGAACCGATAACCGAATTTAGCGATTCGATTTACAGGGAGCGCCTTGAGAGTATTCATTCTGTGGTCTCGCTACCTTACAATTCTATTGTCAGAAATCATATCCATGTATATACGGGAAAGAAAAGGGAAAATTTTGAAGTGATGCTGGGTCTGAAAGAATACTATTTCCCGATGATCGAAGATATTTTCGACTACTACGGACTTCCTGCTGAATTAAAATATATGGCTGTCATTGAGTCGGCATTGAATCCCAATGCTGTCTCACGTGTCGGGGCAACAGGAATGTGGCAATTTATGTACAGCACCGGCCGGGCTTATGGCTTGACGATAAACTCGGTTGTAGATGAGAGAAGAGATCCTGTTAAGGCAACACATGCGGCAGCCAGGTACCTGAAAGATCTGTATGGAATATACAGCGATTGGGGTCTGGTGATAGCCGCTTATAACTGCGGTCCGGGAAACGTAAATAAAGCCATAAGAAGATCAGGGAATCGAAAGGATTACTGGGAGATTTATTACAGGCTTCCCAGGGAAACAAGGGGATATCTGCCAGGCTATATAGCAGCCACCTATGCTATGAACTACTATGAAGAGCACAATATCAGGCCCTTTCCTGTCACCTTCCCGGTTGCCACAGATACGGTAATGATAAACAGGGACATCCATCTTGATCAGATATCGAAAATATTGTCTGTTCCTGTTTCCGAACTCAAGGCTCTGAACCCTCAGTACCGTGCTAACATAATCCCTGGTAAGAGCAAAGCCATGGCACTTACATTACCTATGATCTATGTAGGTGATTTTATTGAACTTCAGGATTCAATCGCAGCTTTCATGGCAGACATCTATTTTAAACCTGAGAGCAAAACAGCCAGCCCTACAAGTTCTACCTATATACCACCAAATATTAATGGTAAAGAGAAGCTCGTATACACTGTAAAGGAGGGAGATAACCTGGGCTATATTGCCAGCTGGTACAATGTGGGTCTGTCCGATCTCAGATACTGGAACAATATATACCGGAATACGATCAGGATCGGTCAGAAAATAAATGTTTTTATTGACCTCTCAAAGAAGGAATATTATTCGGTGGTCAACAATTTGAGTTTTGAGGAAAAACAGGGAAGAATAGGAAAGAAGGTAACCACCACACCACCGACAACAGTCAGTGATACTTCCGATCAATCATATATCTACTATACAGTAAGATATGGAGACACTGTGTGGGATATAGCAAAAAAATATGAAGGCGTGACAGCCACAGGGATCCTCAGTCTGAACGGAATTGAGCAGGCAAACAAGATCCAGGTTGGCCAGAAACTCAAGATCAAAAAGAAAAGCTAACATACGGAGTGTCCGGCTGGAGACATTTTCAATATGAAACCATACAAGACCCTGATACTACTTTTGGTCTTCCTGGTTTTCTTTTTCGGACCATCCTGGTTTGTAACCGGTCCGGTAAAGATCGCTCCCGGAATTAATTTTCAGCTGCCTGATCTGCCCGGACTAAAGCAGCTGATAAAAGAGCAGGTCGCTCTACCTGAAGATACCGGTGCAATAGGATCTGATCAGATACCGGTGTCGTTCGCTCAGGAGAAGCCTGCAGCTGACTTCACGGGAACAGACCCTGGAGTTCAACTAATAGTATCTCCTGATTCGGAGAGCCCTGTCGTTTCATTCCTGGATTCAATACTATGCGATGAAGAACAGATCAGGATATTGTATTATGGAGATTCCCAACTTGAGGGCGACCGCATTACTGATTGGCTTCGTGAAAAGTTTCGTAGTATCAGTGGTGGAAGCGGACCCGGACTCCTGAGCCCTACCATGCTGGTGCCCTATACACGTACGGCATATGTCAGGGCTTCACCAAACTGGATACGTTTTAACTGGTTATCGTACAGGAATAGGGATATTCCCCACCGGAACCTGGGACCATTGCTCCATGTCAGCAGATTCTTACCGGCAGGGGTGGTATCTGAAAAGGAGAAGGAGGCATGGATAAGGGTCGCTCCTTCATCATTTGCCGACAGTGCTGCTGCAAGATATGAACTGCTCAGGCTGTTTTACGGTAACCTGACTGATTCACTGAAAATTACTATTACAACAGACGACCGGCCTGCCAGGGAAGATATTCTGGTTCCGGTCAGTGGCGTGGCTGAATACAGGGCGTCTCTTGATGATGCAGGGTCGGTCAGCATTCAACTGAAGGGTAGAAGCAGCCCGGATATTTATGGCTTCAGTTTAGAGAGTGACTCAGGGATAATAATTGACAACATCCCCTCAAGGGGAAGTGCAGGACTCGAATTTTCCCTGCTCGGGGATGACAACCTGAGGGAGCTTTACACCATGCTGGATCCCAACCTGATCATCCTGCACTATGGTTTGAATGTTGTTATGAATATAAGGGAGGACTATACCTTTTATGAAGAGGGATTGGTACGCCAGATGGAGACGCTGAAGCGCCTCAATCCAGATGCTGATATTCTGGTGATAGGCCTTACCGACATGGCAAGATTTGAGAATGGGGAGTTCCGGTCTTATCCTAACATTCCTCTTATCAGGGATGCTCAGCGAAGAGCCGCAGGAAGGGCGGGAATATACTTCTGGGATTCATGGGAAGCCATGGGAGGATATGATGGAATTATTGCCTGGCGTGATTCAGTACCGGCTCTCGCAGCATCTGACTATACTCACCTCTCATATGAGGGCGGGCATCAATTGGCTTCTATGCTGACTGATGCAATGCGATACGATCCTGGAACTATAGCTGATCGGGAGATGGTTGCTTCGGAGAAACAAACTCCTGGTGATGAAATAGTTATTTCTGACGGTGAGGAGAGTGGCATAAAGCGATTCATTGTCGGATTGATCGAGTTTAATCCTGATCAACAATTTATATTTACCACGATAAGCTTCTGGATATTTATTTTTCTGCTGTTGGCAGGGTACAGCATGATATTTAATAAACCGGTTTTCAGAAACAGCTACCTCTTTCTCCTGAGCTTATTCTTCTATTATAAATCAGGAGGCCTGTTCTTCTTTCTTCTCATAGTATCGACAATAACAGACTATTTAGCCGGACTGCTCATTTATAACTCCGGGAGAGTGTTTTTCAAAAGATTCTTTGTATTCATCAGTCTGCTTGTCAACCTCGGAATGCTGGCATACTTTAAGTATGCAAGCTTTATAACCGGGGCAGTCAATAACCTGTTAAACATAAGCATACCTGATATTGACTGGCTTGCATCTTTCTCAAACTCATTTCTTGGAACCTCCTTTGATGTGAGTATGATTATCCTGCCAATTGGTATTTCCTTCTTTACATTTCAGACAATCAGCTATACCATTGATGTATATCGCGGGAAATCACAACCTGTAAGGAATATTCTTGATTTCGGATTCTATGTATCATTCTTCCCTCAGCTTGTTGCCGGACCAATAATCAGGGCATCTGAGTTCATTCCTCAACTTTATGCCCCCTTCAGTTTAAATAAGAGAGAATGGGGCCATGCACTTTTCCTGATCATAAATGGCCTTATTAAGAAGATCGTTGTTTCGGATTTTATTTCTCTGAATTTTGTTGACAGGGTATTCACCAACCCGCATCTTTTTTCAGGTTTTGAGAATCTGTTAGCTGTATATGGGTATGGCTTACAGATCTATTGCGACTTTTCAGGCTACACCGACATTGCCATAGGGATTGCACTGATGCTGGGCTTCAGATTGGCTGTGAATTTCAATTCACCCTACAAAGCCGGTAATATTACAGATTTCTGGCGGCGCTGGCATATCTCCCTCTCAAGATGGCTAAAGGATTACCTCTATATTTCCATGGGAGGTAACAGGAAAGGAAAGATAAGAACACACGTCAACCTGCTGATCACTATGTTACTTGGCGGATTATGGCATGGTGCCGCCTGGCGATTTGTTATCTGGGGTGGATTACACGGAACAGGATTAATGTTTCACAAGTTATGGGTCAGGATTTTTCCCGGAAAGAGTAGCAGGTCAGTATTCTCACGTTTCTTATCAGTATTCATCACCTTTAATTTTGTGAGTATTTGCTGGATTTTCTTCCGGGCTGAGAGTATGGATAAGGTCAAGACAATCTTTTCACAAATGTTGCATGGTTTTTACCCGGGAAATTTAGCTGACGTTATTCTTACATACAGCGCTGTACTCGTTACCATTACCGCAGGATATATCCTGCATTGGCTGCCTGTAAAGGTGAAGGAGTCGTACCGCGGCCTCTTTATCAGGCTGCCACTAATGGTAAAACTACTGATAGTCTACCTTGCCGGAATCATTATGTTTAACATGCAGTCCCTGGGTATACAGCCATTCATTTACTTCAGGTTTTAGTACTTCAAAATCCCCTTTCACAATCTATTATGCACATCTCCTTTGGATCCTGTGTTTGTTATAATTCAACTCAAAGCGCTATTGAGGTGAATCATACTTTATAAATAATCATCGTGACCTGCCAGGGAGCTGGCAAAGGGTGCAACTGCTCTCTTGTAAATTCCCTGAACATATGCAATGGCCATTCCATATATGATATAATGTCGCACACAAGGGCAGGGGACCCTGGAATATTTTCAGTAACAGGATTCTTAATAAGCTTGATAAGATTGGCCGATCCGACTTTGTTTACATCAGAAAAAAGAAAGATATCCTTCCCGGTCGCTCTCCTTACCATTTCCCTGTATTCCTCATTTGGCACAGAGATACCTGATTTATGTATATTATGAGATAGCGTACATCTATTCCGGCGACCCAATATTCCTTTATGAGGACTGTTCTCCCCTCCTCTCTTCATTTAATGGCCCTTTGGGTGAAAGTACTATTTTATATTAAATGAAACTGTTTTACTTTTGTTCCCCGGGGCTTATGATATTATGAATCCATTGAGCACAGACCAGCATAAGACATTATCGATCCTGATCCCTGCCTATAATGAATCAAGAACAATAGAGGAATTGCTTGACAGGATACTCAAAGTTGATCTGGGCCATATTGACAAGGAAATAATTGTGATCGACGATGCCTCCACAGATAATACCGCCAAAATTATTGAAAGCTATATAAATAGCACCGGGAGAAAAGATCTCAGATTTATTTCGAGCCCGACAAACAGTGGTAAGGGTGCAGCTATCAGGAATGGAATTGAGGCTGCCACTGGTGATTATATTATTATCCAGGATGCCGACCTTGAGTATGATCCTGAAGATTATAATGAGCTTTTAAGTCCGATCCTTGCAGGTGAAGCAGATGTTGTCTATGGTTCGAGGCCAAAAGGAAAGAAACCACACGGATCACTTTTTTTCTGGCATTTGGCAGGAAACAGGATACTGACCTGGCTCTCGAATATTTTTACAGGGATGAATCTCACCGATATGGAGACATGCTATAAACTTTTCAGATCGGATATCTTACAGAAGCTGTGGCTGGTTGAAAAAAGATTCGGGTTTGAGCCGGAGGTCACAGCGAAGATCTCCAGGATACCAGGTATCAGGATTGTTGAGGTAGAGATTTCCTATAGTGGCCGTAGCTATATGGAAGGAAAGAAGATAACATGGAAAGACGGAATCAGGGCTCTCTACTGCATAATAAAGTACAATCTTTTTTTCCGTAAGACATACAGGGATGACAGGCACCCGAAGAAGTAATATCACCCTTGAAGGTAATTCTGTCCGACGGCTTAACTACCGGCCTTTCCTGATAATGATATTTTTTGGCATAGTTTATTCTTCTGTATCCCTGGTGAATCATATACTCTTCAGGACCTATGCCCTGGATCTGGGCATGTTCAATCAGGCCCTTCATTCATTTTCGCGATTCCGGCAGGCGATTTTTACCCTGGATATTGAGGGTGGAGAATTAACCTATTTTGCCACTCACTTCTCTCCGATTAGCTTCCTATACGTCCCGTTTTACTATTTATTTGGCAGTTATACCCTGCTAATAATTCAGATACTCGCTATCCTTGGAGGAGGGTACGGGATATTCAGATATTCGCTGATCTCGACAGGGAACAGAACCCTTTCTCATATTGTGATGATCTTTTTCTTTGGAATCTGGGGAATATACTCAGCGCTCTCTTTTGATTTCCACAACAATGTTGTTGGTGCAATGCTGCTGCCCTGGTTTATATATTTTCTAAGGAGAGGGAAAAGATGGTCTTGCCTGATCATCTTTTCCCTGATCCTGATGTGCCAGGAGAACATGGCACTATGGATGGTATTTATCACTGCCGGATTGCTTTTCTTACCTGGCTTCAAAGGAAAGAGAGAGAGGATATTCATAGCCTCTCTTCTTATTTCATCATTTATCTGGTTCATTATTGTAATGCAAATAATTGGTCCCGCACTGAATCCTGACAGGGCAAATCAGTTATCCAGGTACTCACATCTCGGTGGATCGCTACCCGCCATTGTGTTAAATATTGTCGGGCACCCTTTACAAACTGCCAGACTATTATTTGCCAACATCCTTGAGGATGAAATTTATTCCGGAATTAAGAGAGAGCTGCATTTAATGGTTCTTCTGAGTGGAGGAATAGCACTGATTTTCAGGCCCCAATACTTAATAATGCTTATTCCGGTTTATGCCCAGAAGTTATTTGCCAACGATTATGCGTTATGGGGGATCAATTACCAGTATTCGATCGAATTTGCTCCCGTACTTGCATTAGCTATGGTTGACACTTTAAGCCTGATCAGGAAACCGGTGTTGAAACTGGCGATAATGATAATGGTTACCCTGGTGACTTACATTTCTACCTTCAGTGTCACTGAGAGCAGAATATCAAAGTGGTATACAAGGGTCAATGCAAGATTCTACAGTGCTGAGCACTACCGTACAAATATTGACATCATAAGTGTCAGGCGGGCTATCAGATTGGTCCCTGACAATGTCCCTGTGTCTGTAAACTCAGAATTGGCGCCACATCTTGCCAGGCGGCAAAAGCTATATCATTTTCCAATAATAAAGGATGCTGAATACATTCTGCTGCTTCAGGGGAACAGATCAACCTATCCATTAACAGAGAAGGAATACAGGGAAATGATAACTGAGCTGAGAAATTCATCAGAATATTTAATAGAGAACGATGATCCTGATATTCTGATCCTGAAAGTGCGAAAAGATTAATTCTGACAATTCTTACTTCAAATTACAGACCCTCCAGGTCCGAAAGGGTAAATCCCGGTTTAGTGAGATTACCAGGTTCAAGGATCTTCTTACAAATATCAATCTTGATCATACCTGTTACCCTGGCTGCCTCGAAAATATCTATGCTTTTCTCTTTCATTGCCCTGGCGATCTCCCGGGCCTTATCATGACCGCTATAGGGATTAAGTGCTGTGACCAGCGATGGACTTTTATGCTGTCAGAAAAGGTTGACAGGAAACAATTATTAGTGGTGATTACAGATTATTACCTGGAGATGGATATTGGATGGGCAAATGAAATCACATCCTCACCCTTGATCTCTTCAGCGCACAATATGATCAGTCTTTCAAGGACATTCCTGAATTCCCGGATATTACCTGTCCATTCGATCTTTTTCAATTCCTTGATTGCGCTGGCTGTGATTTTTCTTGGACTCATCCCGTATTCTCCGCAGATTATTGAGTTGAAGTAGTCGGCAAGCTGGGGTATATCTTCTGTCCTCTGGTTCAAAGGTGGGACATCAATCAGGATTACGCTTAGTCTGTGATAGAGGTCTTCCCTGAACAAATTCACCTCAATCTCCTTACTAAGATTCTTATTGGTAGCTGCAATAATCCTTACATCCACATTTATATCCTTATCGGATCCTACACGCGATATCTTATTTTCCTGAAGGACCCTCAATACTTTGGCCTGAGCCGAAAGGCTCATATCCCCTATTTCATCAAGAAAGATCGTACCTCCGTTTGCCTGTTCAAATTTACCTATTCTCTGTTTGTGTGCTGAGGTAAATGAGCCCTTTTCGTGTCCAAACAGCTCACTCTCTATAAGTTCAGATGGGATGGCCGCACAGTTTACTTCAACAAATGGTCCTCTGGACCTGTTGCTTTTTTCATGTATCTGATGAGCCACAAGCTCTTTGCCTGTACCATTCGATCCTGTAATCAATACCCTTGCTTCAGTAGGGGCGATACGTTCGATCATCTTTTTAACCTTGACTATCGCCTCCGATTCACCTATTATTTCATATTTTTTACTGACCTGTTTCTTCAGGACTTTTGTCTGGGTTATCAGGTTCGACTTTTCCATTGCATTTCGCATGGTGATAAGCAACCTGTTCAGATCAAGAGGCTTTTCAAGGAAGTCATAGGCTCCTTTCTTAATTGCTTCCACGGCAGTATCTATGTTCCCATGTCCCGATATCATGATTACTGGTATATCAATGGTGATATCCTGGATTTTCTCAAGGACCTCAATACCATCCATATTAGCCATTTTAATATCACAAAGGATTACATCATATTTGTTTTTAGAGAAGAGATCGAGACCGGTAATGCCATCTTCTGCCAGATCAACTTCATGCTTTTCATACTCCAGAACCTCACTGAGAGTATTCCTGATGGCTTTTTCATCATCAATAACCAGTACTCTTGCCATGGTAGTTTGTTGTGGTGCTGTATATCTAAATCGTTTGCCTGTTGAAATTTAAATAAAATATAGCCTCTACGCAACAGGGCAGACAATCAATATGTCCGATGCTCCTAGCTTTTATACCTTATCCACTTGATCATCTCCTTCCAGGAAACCTTTTTCCCATACATTAATATTCCGACCCGGTAGATCTTGGCTGCCATATAAACAAAGCCCACGAAGGTGGCAGCAAGAATTGCCATAGATAAGAATATTTCCCACAGCGGTACATCAAATGGGATTCGTGCCATCATCACAATTGGTGAGGTGAAGGGGATAATTGAAAACCAGAATGACAGTGAACTTTCAGGATTCTGCATTGTGCCCATGGCAACGAATAATCCAAGTATTATCGGAAGCATAATAGGGAACATAAACTGTTGGGTGTCGGTCTCAGTATCTACAGCCGAACCTATTGCAGCAAATACAGACGCATAAAGCAGGTAACCGAAGATAAAATAGAAGATGAATGAAAAAATAATTAATGGCCAGTTTACATTCAAAAGACTTCTGAATAAATTAACAATCACTTCATTCTGATCTGACAGGTTGGCCTGAACCTCTTCAACGCCCGGTATTGATTCCTGGCTCATAACACTTCTGGAAACAGTTTCTGTCAGTTCCCTGGTATTATCAGGAAGTACAGTCGATTTGACTACAGTAACAACCCCAATTGTAAGGATGATCCAGACAGCGAACTGGGTAAGACCAACAAGAGCAATGCCTGCAATTTTACCAATCATAAGCTGTACAGGTTTTACAGAAGATATGATCACCTCTACGATCCTGCTGTTTTTCTCTTCAAAAACACCCCTCATAACCTGGACTCCAAACATAAGAACGACCATATACATCATGAATGCACCTATATAAGCCAGTGCCATTGCAATACCTGTATTGGTCTCTTTTATCTCTCCTTTATCGTCGATCCTTATGGTCTGCACTGACACATCAGCTTTAACCGCCTTCAGTATCTCATCAATATTTTCGATGTTGTACCCCAGCAGCTTCTCATTTTCAATTTTTTTCTCAACAGCTCTTTCTATATGCTGCAGCAGATCAAGGGGAGGTTGTTTTTTCGACACCAGTTGTATAGCCTGGGGTACATTTACTACCAGAGGGGATATATAGAGTATGCCGTAATAACCCTCTTTTTCAAAGGAGTTCTTCAGCTCATCTATTTTCCTGTTTTTCAGATAATCGAATTCAACATCAGTCCTGCCTGGTATAGCATTAGTAAACAGGTTACTACCATCTTCAATAACCGCAATCCTCTTAAAATCCTTATCATCATTTTCCATGATAATTACCGGAACCACAATAAGGGCAGCTATAAGGAGGGGGGTGAGCAGGGTCATGATTATAAATGACTTTTTTCTTACCCGTGTTAAATATTCCCGGCGTATGATTATAGATATCTTTGACATGGCTTCTTGATTTAATTGTTGGTGCTGGTATTATGAGCTTCAACCACCCTTATGAATATTTCATTCATTGAGGGGAGGGCCGGATTAAAGGATACTATTCTTCCCAGGCTAATTAGCTGTTCAAGGATATCATTCCCGGCAATTTCCCCGGAAATTTTGATAGTGATATTAGAATGCCCGTTTATCGCGGAGGATTCCAGCACCTCATAGTTATGATTGCTTTTCAGCTCCACATCTCCTTCGAATCTCACCTGGTATTCATCTGCAGCCCACTCTTTTCTGATCTCGTCAACACTACCTTCGAGAATTGCGCTTGCATTATCAATCAAGGTGATATGATCGCAAAGTTCTTCCACAGAACCCATATTATGTGTTGAAAAAAGAATTGTTGCACCTTCGTCCCTGAGTTTAATTATTTCTTCTTTCAGCAGATTGGTATTGATGGGATCGAATCCTGAGAATGGCTCGTCGAATATAAGTAGCTTTGGTTTGTGCAGGACTGTTGATACGAACTGTATCTTCTGCTGCATCCCTTTTGATAACTCTTCGACCTTCTTATCCCACCAGTCAATAATTTCGAACTTAGTGAACCAGTGCTTAAGTCTCTTAATTGATTCCGACCGTGTCAGTCCCTTCAGCTGAGCAAGGTAGATAGCCTGCTCCCCAACTTTCATTTTCTTGTACAATCCTCTTTCTTCAGGAAGGTAACCTATCATTACGAGGTTGGAGGGATTAAGTTTTTTGCCTTCAAAATAGACCGAACCGCTGTCTGGGGCGGTAATCTGGTTAATTATTCTGAGAAGCGTTGTTTTGCCTGCTCCGTTTGGTCCAAGCAATCCATAGATACTTTGCTTCGGGACTGACATATTCACTTTGTCAAGGGCGAGGTGATTACTAAATTGTTTAACAACACTTTCAGTCTGAAGTAATGGCATATTGATTGAAATTTGAGTTAGAACTGTGGCAAATATAATATAATTATAAATTGCAGATCTGTATTCAGGACACTAATAGATATAACAGGCAAATCAATCGGTGAACAGGTTAATATTATTTATGATCTTTAGTCAAAATATGACCTCATCCGTTCGAACAGACCCTTATCATCCTTACCGGGATCAGGGGTAAATGAAGAGGAGCTCATTAGTTTTTCAATGGTCTTCTGCTCCTCGCTGTTCAGTTTCCTGGGTATCCAGACATTGACGTTTACCAGCAGATCACCCTTTCCGTACCCGTTTACATCTCGCAGCCCTTTGCCTCTCAATCGAAGTATTTTCCCTGGCTGAGTCCCCGGTTCAATTTTAATTTTTACCCTGGAATTAATTGTGGGCACCTCAACCTGAGCTCCAAGTATCGCTTCCGGGACACTAATAAAAAGGTTATATATCAGATCATTCCCTTCACGGATCAGGGATGTGTGATCTTCTTCATCAATCATAACAAGAAGGTCGCCCGGGACTCCACCCCTTCTGGCTGCATTCCCCTTACTGCTAACTGTCATCTGCATTCCTCTTGCGACACCTGCCGGTATATTTATTTTGATCACCTCTCGATCCTTAATAATACCTTCACCGTAGCATGAATTGCATTTTTTAGTG
The DNA here is from genome assembly GCA_035527935.1 of Bacteroidales bacterium. Taxonomy (GTDB): domain Bacteria; phylum Bacteroidota; class Bacteroidia; order Bacteroidales; family VadinHA17; genus DATKZO01. The sequence continues at coordinate 6,477 of DATKZO010000024.1, read as the reverse complement.
ATTGTTTTCCCCTCTCCGCCGCATGTCGGGCAAGTAGCTGTACTTTGCATCTGTCCGAGGATGGTATTTGTTACCCTTGTGACATGCCCCCGGCCGTTGCAGCTCGAACAGGAAGAGTAACTATTGCTATCGGATGCACCTGATCCTCCACAGGTCTTACATGGGACATATTTATTGACTTTTATCTTTTTTTCTACTCCTTCGGCTATCTCAGCAAGGTTCAGCTTAACGGTTACCCTGAGATTTGAACCTTTATTAGCTCTTGTACGTGATCGGCCACCGAAGCCACCAAAGCCGCCAAATGCATCACCAAAAATATCACCGAATGAGGCAAATATGTCTTCCATGGTCATACCGGCACCACTAAAACCATTTGCTCCTCCCAGCCCTGCATGACCATACCGGTCATATTTAGATCTCTTGTCATCATTACTCAGGACCTCATATGCTTCAGCCGCCTCCTTGAAATTTTCCTCAGCATGTTTATCGCCAGGATTTTTATCAGGATGGAATTTCAGAGCCTTTTGGCGGTAGGCCTTCTTTATCTCCTCCTTGCTCGCACCTTTTGAGACCCCAAGTACTTCATAATAATCTCTTTTTGACATTGGTATTATTTATGTGATTAATCTCTGGTACTGGCTCCTCTACTCGCCAATTACCACCTTCGAATACCTCATTACCTTTTCGTTAAGGAAATAACCTTTCTGGATCACATCCACAACTTTTCCCTTCAACTTCTTCTCAGGGGCAGGTATCTTGGTTACCGCTTCATGCAGATCGATATCAAAATCAAGGTTTGTTGCTTCAATTTCCCTGATTCCATTTTGTTTGAAAAAATCCTGAAACTTATTGTATATCAGATCTATACCTTCCTTCATAGATTTGCAGTCAGTAGCCGATTCCATTACTTTCATTGCTCTGTCGAAGTCGTCCATAACAGGAAGAAGGTTGATAAGGATACTTTCCCCGGCATATTTGATAAGATCCATTTTTTCCTTCAGGGTTCTTTTTCGGTAGTTGTCAAATTCGGCTGAAAGCCTGATATATTTGTCCTGGATCTCTGACAGTTTTTCCTCTGCAGTTGGTTCTGTTTTTCTCTCCTTGTCAGGTTCTTCCGATATTCTATCCTTTTTCTCTTTAGCCGGTGCATCGGACATCTCTTCCGGTTCTTCGCTTTCTGAAGGCTTTTCACCCTCTGCTTTCACATCAGTCTTCTCTTTATTATCTTGTTTACTGTCAGCGCCTTTTGTTACTGTTCCCGACTGGTTTTTTTCCTCATTATCTTTTTTCCTGGTAGCCATTTGTAGCCTGTTTTTCAGTTATTCCTTACCAGAGGATCAAATATTCTGCCAAGGTGCATCAATTGCCATTTTGGCATGCATAGAGCCATCGCAAAAATATGTATGTATGCAAAAACCCCGAACCAATCACCTTGTTGATTCGGGTTTCTTGAGACCTTACCCTGTTTAGAATAATTAAATTATAGAATTGGTAATTGTTTTGATCAGTAAAATGTTAACTAGATTCCTGCCACTCTTTTCCGGCGCCAGTAGTCCTTAGTAATTCTCTTCTCTTAATTGCATAAATGCTTTTGGATGTAAACAGGCAGGGCAGTTCTCGAGTGCTTTTTCAGACTTATAGACATACCCGCAATTTATACATTTCCACCACACTTTACCATCTTTGACAAATACTTTATCTTCTGAAATATTTTGCAAAAGTTTCAAATATCTCCGTTCATGTTCTGCTTCAACTTTTGCTATCATTTTAAATGCAGTCGCAACTTCCGGCAATCCCTCTTCTTTCGCGGTTTCTGCAAATTGGGGATAAAGCAGAGTCCATTCTTCATTTTCGCCTTCGGCTGCTGCTTTTAAATTTTCTTTTGTTGTGCCAATAACTCCTGCGGGATAACTTGCCGTTATTTCGGTCATTCCTCCTTCCAGGAATTTAAAGAAACGTTTTGCATGTTCTTTTTCCTGGTTGGCTGTCTCCTGAAAAATAGCTGCAATTTGCTCGTGGCCCTCTTTATTAGCTACTTTTGCGAAAAATTCATAACGGTTCCTTGCCTGTGATTCGCCTGCAAATGCTTTTAATAAATTTTGTTCTGTTTTGGTTCCTATTAATGATTTTGTCATGGTTTAAACTATTTTAATGTTAAACTTCAATGAAATTTTCTTTACCGGCCCCGCAAACAGGACATTTCCAACTATTAGATAAATCTGCAAATTTCACCTCTTCAATTTTTTCGTTGTAAATATGTCCACAAACGGTGCACTTGTATTTACCTGTTTTTTTTGGCGCGCTGGGAGTCTCCAACTTTGATTTATCAATATAAGTTGGTGCATTTTTGGGGGCAACACCTTTTTTGACCTGGCGATAATAGGTATAAGTAATCGGTTCATTGGTTTCATCCAAAAGCTGTGCGTCAATTAATTCACCGATAAATAGCCAATGGGTTCCCACATCAAATTTTTGAACAACCTTACATTCCAGATAGGCAATAGTGTCATTTAGAATGATCGGTGCTCCCGTGATGCCATATTTTATATTCATTCCTTCCAGCTTGTTGAAGTCTTTCCCGCTTCTATAACCAAATTTGCCAAATATTTCAGATTCTGTTTTTTGGTGCAGCACAGAAACAGAAAAATGATCATGTTCATCTATTAATTCAGAGGTAAAATTGTCTTTATTGCAGCAAGCGGCAAATTTTGCCGGTTCTGCCGTTACTTGAAAAACGGTATTTGATATAAATCCGTTACCCCGGGTTTTATCTCCCGAGCATACGATATATAATCCGTATGTAATTTTAAACAGTGATTCAAAATTTATCATCCCTGATTATTTTATTTAAAGTTATCAATAATCTGATACTTTTATTCTCCTGTTTCTTTTTATATTCTGTCAAGATTCTCTTTAGTCATGCTGCCAGGATTATCACCTGTATTAACTGTGGTACAAGGCTCAAAAAGCATTACAGAGACTTCTCTCTCTGCAACAGGTCTGTGCTCAACTCCCATGGGGACTATTATAAATTCATTTTCATTGATTTCAACTGTTTTTTCTCGAAATTCCAACCTTAACTCTCCATTAAGAACGTAGAATAGTTCATCTTCACAGTTGTGCTGGTGCCATACAAATTCACCCTGGAATTTCACCAGCTTAACATGCTGTCCGTTTAGTTCGCCCACGATTCTGGGATTCCAATAGTCTGAAAAACCGGAAAGCTTGTTTTCAATGTTTATCTTTTCTATTTTCATTTGGTTATATTGATTAATTTGTAAGAATATGGTACAAAACGGGCAGAGTGTAAATTGCGTTTTAATTCAATTTACACATTGTGTGTGCCCGGCAATAGCACAGGTATCGAAGATACCGAAATTATCCTGAGGGTGCAAGTCCCTTAACGGCGAGTTGGTGAAGCTGGTTAGTAAGCAACAAGGTGGTTAAATTCGCTATCGCCCATGAGAACGCTTCGCTAATTTGGGGCGACCCAAGCACTGAAGTAAGCGGGACTGCAAAAGTCTGAACTGACGAACAGGAACGGGATATTAGGCACGGTTTCTTGGGTAAGCAAGCACCTCATTGCAAAGCCCGACGAATATCAAAATGGTAACCATGTAGATTGGCTTCGAACTTCGCCCCGATTTCTCGGATCTACGTCCGACGAAGTCGCCGAGCTCGAAAACTCGGTTCCTCGCTGCTTGCAGCGAGGAGCTTCAATATTAATTAGTTTTACAAAAGTCTAACGAGTGATATTCTGCAATATTGCAGTCCATTTAGTAGTTAGGCAGATAAGATCAATAATAAAAAATTTTGAAAGGAGCAAATCATGCATGAATTAATCGTGAAAATAACTGTCCTACTAATCATTGTTTCTTGTTCACAACAAAGAAACAAGTCAAGCATCGAACAAAGAATATATCGCATCGAAAACGGTTTAATTGAATTCAAATCACCTGCTGGCATGTTTCAACCTGACAGCGAACAGCTTGCAGATCCAAAGATTTTGACCGAAAGGATGGAACATTATAAGACCCCTGGTTTAAGTATTGCAGTCATTAATGATAATCAAATAGAGTGGACCAAAGCGTATGGTACAATAAATATAAACACAGGGGTACCGGTTACAACTGGAACTATTTTTGAGGCGGCATCTACCAGCAAGTTTATAACAGCGGTACTGGCTCTTCATTTTGTACAGAAAGGTTTAATTGATCTGGACATAAATGTTAATAACTATTTGAAATCATGGAAGGTACCGGAGAATGAATTTACACAAGAGGAAAAAGTCACACTGCGTCGGTTATTAACTCATCAAGCTGGATTGCCGGCTACAAATTATGATTACGACGAGAATGTCGGAATTCCTACATTGTTAGATGTTTTAAGTGGTGAATCCCCCGCATTGAATAAACCGGCAATACCGGAACTTGTACCAGGTTCGCAGTGGCAGTATTCTAATGTAGCTTATGATTTAATCCAGCTTCTGCTTGAGGATGTGACAGGTAAATCTTTTCAACAAATAGCCGAAGAAATAATTTTTGAACCGCTTGGAATGAACAACAGTACCTTTGTATATCCATTGGATTCTGAAAAGAAAAAACGTGAAGCTATGCCGCACGATGGCGAAGGAATTTCACACGAACCTTCAATGAGTTTAACTGCTCTTGCTCACGCAGGATTAACGACCACGCCAACTGACCTGGCAATATTCACCAATGAAATTATGCTTTCGTATCAGGGAAAATCAGGAATAATAATATCGCAAGAAATGACAAGCCGACTTTTTAGCAAAGAATTTGATCTTGATCCCAGAATGTTTGGTTTACCCTTATCTGAAGGGCTTGGTGTTTTACTAATGGGGGAAGGCAAGGATTTATTATTTATGCATCCTGGGAGCAATCTTCCAGGACTAAATTGCTGGTTGATCGGCTGGCCCGAGCGTGGCAACTCTATTGTGATAATGACTAATGGTGCACAAGGTGAAGTGCTCGCCATGGAAATTGTTTCTGCATTTATTAATGAATATAACAAATTATAGCCACTTGCATAAACTTCATATAATAAAGCTAATAAAGGAAGGTAAGACCTGAAAGGGCCATGGGTTACAGTCATCAACAAAAACGAAAGGTTTTTAGACAGTCTGACGGTTTGGCTATGAAACCTGGCGGATTTTCTGAGAGCTTCCTTGTCCGCGGGGACAGGAAGGTCGAGAGAGAACCCCACGTTTCCGGCGAGTACAAAACCGCCAATGTTTTATAGCCTTTGTAAACAGTTGTTTTTCTATCACGCTATCAATTTAAAATTGCATGACATACTATGCTCTTGTTTAATCCTCCTTCGCGTTCCGCTACGGCGGACTAGAAGTTATGGTTTAATACCATTTATTATTTCTAATTTTTTCGATAATCAAGGATAATTTACTCGTAAGGCACCTGAAGCTTTTTCTTCACCTGTTCAATGTTTATATCCATAATCCATATATCGGAATTTCTGTTAAAAACTATCTTTTCCCCATTAGGAGACCAACAAGCAGCTTCATTGTGCCCCTGTTGCGATACAGCAAGAGGAAGTGAAATTCCTCCTTCAGCAGACATGATGTACAATCCAAGATATCGGCCTTCCATTGCCGCGTAAATCAGGAGTGAACCATCTGGTGAGAGTGCAAGATGAAGATAAAAATTTTCGTGATGCCCGGCAATTTGTTTTCTTTCCTTTCCATCCGTAGAGATTTTCCAGATAGTTGATCTCCTGGATTGCCTGTCCATCAGTGCCATCAGGACATGTTCCCCGTCATCTGACCAACATCCGGGGAAGGGTAACATTCCTTCCTGACTGAAAATTCTGGTTGTGTATCGGGTTTTAAAATCATAGATACACAACGACATTGTAGAACCTTCAATAAATGCAATTTGCGAAGCGTCAGGCGACCAACAAGGCGTGCCTCCATTCTTAATTTGTATTGAATCAGGGAGAAAGGTAATTGGAGCCCCTCCTTCAGCAGGAATCATCTTAATACTCTGGCCGGTATCAGCAGAAAAGACAATAAAACGTCCATCAGGAGACCATTTGGGGTGTTCTGCCACACCACTAAATATCTGTACCGCTCCGGTTCCATCTTGTGAAATTTTCCACAAGCCGTTTTTACCGATTGTATCATTCATTTCTGTATATTGGTAAACAATGGATTTTCCATCAGGTGACCATGTGGGAAATCCTTCCCGGGCAGGATTGAAGGTAAGTTGCCTGGCTTTGAACATATCCTGGGCGTTAAGACTTATATTACAAATCCCAAATACTACAATTATCACAGTAAGTTTTTTCATAGGGGTTTATTTTTAAATAGTCTTTTCACAATGTATTTACAACGGTTAATATAAGAATAGTAGCCGACCTGCCTGCCCTGCCTGCCCTGCCTGCCCTGCCTGCCCTGCCTGCCGGCAGGCAGGGCAGGCAGGGCAGGCAGGGCAGGCAGGT
>DATKZO010000023.1:0-233970 GCA_035527935.1 Bacteroidales bacterium | reverse complement strand
TTCTTTTTCAAGCACGATTCGGTAAAAATAAACGTTGTATCGGCATCCAGGAGTAACAAGAATCCCGATGAACTTCCAATTACTATCTATACTGTTACCAGAGATGAGATAATAAGGAACCAGTATATCTCACTGGCCGATGTTCTGAAGAGGCTTCCCGGAATAAGGGTATCGCAACCGGGTTCAGGCGAATTGGGTGAAGTCTTTCAGTTACGCGGCTTGATAGGTAATATGTACACTATGATCCTTGTGAACGGAATGCCGGTAAAACCATCTGTTGTCAACGGGATGCCTATCCTTTCACAACTACCTGTCAGACAGGCAGAAAGGATAGAGGTTGTATATGGCCCTTCTGCAGCCGTCTATGGTGCCGATGCTGTCTCAGGTGTTATAAATATTATTACACGCGAGGCAGAAAAAGGGACTTTCGCTGCAGGTGATATAAGCCTGGGTCAGAACGACTACATGTCGTTTGATTTTATGGTTGGGGGTAAAACGGGAAGGAACAAGAATATACTCCAATACAGCTTCTATGGTGGCCGGACAGGCTTTAACGACATGAACATCAAGAATGGTTATGATCACATATACAATCCTCTCAACTATCCGCAGAACGCAGGGATACTATACAATGTCGGAGGTGAGATGTATGAGCCTATGAGAATCACAGATGAGTTATTAAGGGCAGAGGGAATTAACCCGGGTGATTTTATTGAACAGAACTACCCTGTCAATTATGAAGGGGAACTGATCCTCCCTCAAATGGCGGAACTTCCATCTGAAAGCAGCATGCTGGGCATGGATCTCAAATTCAGGAATTTTTCACTTTCCTTTTCAAATATGTACAGGAAGAGTCACAGTTCAATTGGCCAGTCATCGTACCTCTTTAAATACAATAACCCCCAGACTTACTGGGGCGAAAATATCCGGAGGACCACACTCAGCTACAATAAGGACTGGACATCAAGGGTATTCACAACCACTAATTACTCCAGCCTGGTGTACAAGATGGATAATAATTCCAGTCAGGCAGTCACTTTTGTGAATAACTCTGATAAACTCTATCGCTACTCTGCGGGTAATGACCTGTTAATTGAACAGATAGTAACGGTAATTCCGGTGAATGAGCTGGAAATTGTCGGAGGAATCTCATATCAATATTCGGGAAACCTCCCGCAGACCAATTTTCTGTACACGCCTTTTGACCCCAAAGAATATCAACCATTCAGTAAAAGAATAGATGTAAACGACACACTTTCCGGTAATTTCGGATTGAATCCGGTTACCTTCCATAATGTGTCTGTTTTTGCTCAGGCCTATTACTCGCTCAAAAGATTCAGGTTGATGGGGGGCATCAGATATGATAATAATTCAGTTTACAAAACGAGTATCAGCCCGAGGGTAGCTGCCATTTTCATTCCAAATGAAAAGAACAGTTTCAGAGGTTCGGTAGGATTTGCATTTAAGGCACCTCCTTCATCGCTGACCTATCAGGCTCTTGCCTACAGGGATGGGATTAATAACGACAGCCTTTCGTACCTTCTTATACCCAACAGGAACCTGTTACCCGAAAAATATATGTCGGTTGAGCTGGGGTATATACGAAAGGTCTCAAGAAAATACAGGCTCGATATATCGATCTATTATAACGAGATCAGAAACCTGATCCTGGACCAGCATGCTCCTTTGAATGAACTGAACCTTCCACTTGCTGTAATTGAGAGTGATACATCCACCGTATTGAGAAAGGTGAACAGCAGTGATGCCGTTTCGAGGCTTTACGGGATGCAGGCCACTCTGAAGTGGACCGGCCTGGTGGAGTCAATTAGCCTGGATGCGGAGCTAAGCCTCACCTTTGCCAAATCGAGTGAATCGTTTCCCGATATTTTTAAGATTGCCGGGGAATTTATCAGTGAATTTACTCTTACACCAAATCATTTCGGGCAGTTACATGTATCGATGGTTCCGCTGCCAAACCTGTATCTGAGCATATCCGGAATATGGGAAAGTAACTGGTTAAGGGTCATTATTCCCTTTTCTGATCTTTATGAAGACCTCTTCAAGAAAGCCGATGGTTATTATACCATGGATCTGCTTGCACGCTACAGATTCAGCAACGACCTGAGTGCATTTATTATGGTAAATAATCTTTTTGATGAAAAGTACGGAGGGATTGGAGTAAGCAGACTGGATGCCAATCTGCCATATAACCCCCAGCTTGGACGGAATATAAGGTTTGGATTGACCTATACATGGAACTGACCGGATAAATTATTATAAACCAGGAGAATGATGCTTCACAGATCGGTTATATTGTTTACCCTCTTTCTGAGCTGTTCACTCATTATTATGTCGCAGGAGACTGATCCCATGGTTATTCATCAGGATTCCCTGCATGCTGTAAGTCTGCTTGAGCAGGGCAGGGAGTTTTATAACCGCAATGAGCTGGATAGCTCAATAGATATTCTTGAGCAGTCAATTCAGATAGCAGTAGAAACTGATTTCAGGCTGGTTGAGGCTGAGAACTACTACCTTCTTGCACTTATTTTTGACAGCGTGGACGACTGGGAACTGACACTGAGGTATTTTCTTAAGGCTGTATTCATTTTTTCAGAGGAGGGTCTTTTTTACAGAGAGGCTTTGATCTATTCCCTTATTGCTGAAAAGTATAATTCATTCAAGGTATATGATAAAGCTGCTCAGTATTCACTGAATGAATTTGATATCTACCCTGAGTATGATCTGCAGCCAAAGCTTGATGCATCGCTGAATGCAGCCTTAGCCTGGTTTCTGAATAATGATTATGAGAGATCGATGCAATGGTATGATACCAGTTACGCCAACGCATCCATATTAAAAGATACTCTGCTGCTGGTGGAGTCGCTTTATGGCATTTCCGGCTCCCATATGAAGAAGGGCGAATATGATGAGACCCGTGCCCCTATTGATGAGCTGATAACCTTGCAGAGAGGTTATGGTGACCAGGAGGGTATTGCCGAAACTTATAATACACTGGCCCTGCTTGACTTCAGACAAAAAAAGTACGATGAGGCAATAACTAACTATCAGATCACGGCGGATTATATTATCAGATCGGGGGGAAGTGCGGAAACAGCATATTCAAATATTGCCATATGTTACCAGAATATCGGAAATCCCCGTATGACAAATTTTTATTTTGAAAAGGCACTGGAAGAAGCAAGGAGATCCGGGCATAGAGCTGAACAGGCAAGGCTGGAACTCACCCTGGCGGTTCTGAGTTTTAACCAGGGGGATCTGTACCATGCTGATTACTACTGCGAGAGATGCCTTGAGTCGGCCAGGATATCCGGGAATTGGGATGTAATTAAGGATGTATATAAGGTTTACTCCGATGTTAAGGAGGCTGGAAATGACTTTGTTAAAGCCCTTGAGTATTACGAAAGACACCTTTCCATCAGGGATTCGTTACTTCTTGAGCAACGGATTGCTGATCAGGAGCAGGAGAGGCTGAGAAAGGAACTTGAAACATATGAACAGCAGCTCAGACTTGCCCTTGCCGATGAGGAAATAAAGGATCTGGCCTTGCAGAATCTGAGGGTCGAAGCAGAAAAACGGGAGAATGATCTGAGACTTATCGAGAGTGAGCGCGAGCTGGAACGGTCTGAAAGAGATAGACTGGAAAACTTCCTTGCTCTCGAGAGGGAGAGGACAAACAGAATATTACAGCAAATAGAAATTGATTCGCTGGAAAATGCCACGACAATGCAGAGGCTTGAATTGATACAGCGGGAGGTTCAGGAGAGAGAGCTTATCAGACAAAACGAGAAACTTGAAAGTGAGGCCGTGCAGCAGCAGCTCGAACTTGAAAAGGAGCAGGAGATCCGAAAGCGGGCAATCTGGACATTGGCCTCTCTGGCTGTTATCGTCGTGCTCATATTCCTGAGTTTACTTTCAGTGAGGAGAAAGAACCAGGTGCTGGCCGCTCAGAAAAAGGAGATTGAAGTTATCAATGCTGACCTGGAAATAAAGAATGAGGAGGTTTCATTTCAAAATACCCAGATATTACTTCAAAAGGAGATTATTGAAGAGAAAAATCTTTCAATTACAGATAGTATTGAGTATGCAAGCCGCATTCAGAATGCTGTCCTCCCACCTGTTAATTTCCTGACAGATTGGGGATTGGAAAACTTCATTATGTTCAGACCAAAAGATATTGTCAGCGGAGATTTCTACTGGGGAGCAAGAGCAGATGATCTTCTCTGCTTTGCATCTGCCGATTGCACCGGACATGGTGTTCCGGGAGCTTTCATGAGCATGCTTGGGACTGCATACCTTAATGAAATAGTCAATACACAGGATTTTAAAGATGCCAGCGGCATTCTGAATATGCTTAGAAATGAGGTTATCAATTCGCTGAAACAAAGGGGCATCGAAGGAGAGACACAGGATGGAATGGATATTTCAATGTGTGTACTTGATGAAAGCAAACAAATTATGCACTACGCAGGGGCAAATAACCCACTCTACCTTATCAGGAATGGCAAGCTTCAGAGATTTAATGCTGACAAAATGCCTATCGGGATACACAGATCATCGGACAAATCATTTACCAACCATCTTTTAAAGCCCCGTAGCGGCGATCTCATTTATATCTTTTCAGATGGGTATGCCGACCAGTTTGGTGGGGAGCATGGTAAGAAATTCAAATACAAGGCTTTCAGGGAGATGTTACTTGAGATCCATGAGGAATCGCTCGAAAAGCAGCTAGGGATAATTGAAAAGAGATTTGATGACTGGAAAGGGGATAACGAGCAGGTGGATGACGTTCTGGTAATTGGGATCAGGGTTAACTCACAGGTTGGTAAATAAAAACGGGATCCCTTGAAGAGATCCCGTCCTCAACAATTCTTCCGGTTCTTAGAATACTTTTACTGATCCGTATTTTGTGGTTACGCTGATCTGGCTGCTGCTGCCCTTGTCACCAACCACTGCCTCAACCGATTTCGAATTGTTCTCGTAGATGCGGTTTATAATTTCGGCATTGTCTTCGTTAAAGGACAATCCGCCATAGTGGGTTTTCAGATTCATCTTGTACCCGGCATCTTCGTCAACCCCAATCTTTACATGGCAGTAGTTTGCTACAATCTGAACATCTTCAAATCCGGCTGAAACATTGTCGATAGTTATTGAGCCGTAGCCTGCTTCAATGTCGACCTTCTTTTCAACGTTGCCAATGTTAAAACCTGTATAACCTGATTCTGCAACGATATTATTCAGATTTCCGAGACTGATATGGTCATACTTACTGTCGAGAACAATTGAACTAACATCCTCAATTTCCAGCTTGGAATAGCGGCTGTTCACCAGGAGGGCCTGGGCACTGCCAACTTTCATTTTGCCGATGTAGCGCAGATTCAGCTCTGCCCAACCAGTTTCAACAATTTCACCGTTGCCATAGGCTAGGGTTACAGCGTTAAGGGGTTTTGTATTACCCCTGCTCAGTTTCTCCGCAAAGAGACTACCGTACTTAACAACAATGTTTACATGTCCTGACAACTCATCTATCCTGACTCCGCCATAAGCGTTTGCTACGTCGAAATCCAATCCAACCGGTAATTTGACATCATAGTCAATTGAGAACTTCTTGTTTTCGCCCCACCCGTTGAATGAGAATTTGCTGTCAATTTCGGTCCTGGCTTCTATGGTGTTATCATTTTCGCTGAAGATCACCTCTATCATTGACAGAAGCTTCTCAGCTTTCTCTTTACTGGGATGTTCAAGGGTTACTGTAACGTCGATTACAACTCTGTTCTCGTTCCAGCCTTCGACTATGACATCCCCGTAGCGGTTATTTATCTTAAGCAATTCATTACCCTGGACACTATACTCCTTATTGTATTTTTTATCCAGTTCCTGTGCAAGCGCTGTGCCTGAGAGAAGAAAAATTGCTGAAAGAACAAACAACCCAATTACTGTTTTACAACCTGACCGTTTCATAATTTTCGTTGTTTATTTGGTTTTCACTATTAACTTCCTTCAATTGTGAGATGATATAATTCATTACATCAACCTTAGCTTGATAGTGTTCAATCATAGCATTTATGATCCTTTCGTCATTAGGATTAGTCTTGAGATCCTTCTTCAGTTCTTCATACATTGAATCCATATTCTCAAGTTCCTGTAAAAGCATATCCTTCTGCCGGGGGTCATTGTAAATGTCAATTGTCAGGATTTCGTCCTCCATCAAATTCACCTGCCGAACATAGTATTGCTCCACTTCACGATATTCAGGTGACACCTCTCCCAGTGTCATCATCTTCGATTTGGGGCTAAGCACATGTTCCCAGGCCCATAATGAGGAAAGAGTGACAAGTATTGCCACTGTGGCAGCCCGCAGGAGATATGGAAGCACGCTGACCTTTTTGGGAGCAGCTACACTTCTGGCCTCCAGCTTGGCTGTGAACCTTTCGAAGTGACCATCCGATGGCTCAAAGCTTTCGAAATGATCACGGTTTTCCCTGATTAGTTTCTCTATATTATTCATACCTGACTGTTTTTCCTGTACCTGTTTTCCTGATCCTGATTTTATCTTTCTATTTCCCGTTTATTTTTAATTCATTTAATAATTTCTGTTTTGCTCTTGACAGTTGCGACCTGGATGTACTGCTGGAAATGTTTAAGATATCCCCGATCTCATCATGGTCATAACCTTCAAGCATATATAAGGAGAGGATTATCCTGTATCCATCCGGCAGTTTATTGATGGCATTTTTCAACACCTCAATTTTCACATCCAGACCCTCAATATCTTCATCTTCATCGTCTGAAACCCAGTTCAGCTCGCTGTGTTCTTCAATATCTTCAAAGATCGCTTTCTGTTTGTTCAGAATATCCAGTGACCTGTTTATTACTATTTTCTTCAACCACGCTCCGAAACTTACATGTCCTGAATATGTCTCAATCTTTTCAAAGGCCGACAGGAACGATTCCTGCATAATGTCTTCAGCTTCCATCGTGTCGCTGACAATCCTCAGACTTGTGTTGTACATTGCTTTATAGTACAACTTATATATCTGAAACTGTGCTTTTTGATCTCCGGATTTGCATCCGTCTATCAGGTTCTGGTGTATATTGCGGAATGCCGCCTCCACATCTCCCATTTTCGTTAGGCTTGTTACTTCTAATATGTAATGCCGCACCCACTCTTGTTAAGTTTCAATCTAATGACGACTGAAAAAGTGAGATGCTGCATGAAGATAAGAAAAAAGAGGTAATCTTTCATAGGTGCAAATTGAGAATTATACCCTGTACCACCTCGCCACTGCCATAATCCAGTTCAGATCCAAACAAGCTGTGAGGAACGGAATATACCAGCAGCAGGACAAATGCTGCAAGCGCTGTTAAGAGGGGTTTGTCACTTTTCAGGTTGGCATACACTGCAATTATCCAGAAAAGTACTGCAATAAGTGTCTTATTATCAGTTAGATCCCAGCCGAAGGGTATTCCGGTCCAAAGTGCCCCGAAAGCATATTTCTGTACGATGGGGCCAAGTATCATGCCTCCAATAACGAGAAGTATCAATGTCCACACTCCATATTTCTTGTATGATTTGTGCCTGCCGACACTCATCAGGCCGGCAAGCGTTGAAAGAAGCATGGCAAAGAACATAATAAATATGTGTGGTGTAAGCCAGATTGATGGTACTGCTCCCTTAAAGCGTATAACAACCGGTTCATTTTCAAAATAGACCGATTTACCGCTTTTATCCGTAATATCTATATAGTACTGAAGTTTACCTGCTGCTTCCTGTTCCGGGAGCTCTGCAAAGAATCCCTTTTCCTCAGTGATCTTGAATATCTTGTTCATTATAAACGAATTGATCGGATGCTCCTCATATTTGAAATCGGCAAAGGAATATGGATCTCCAGTCTTGAATCTTTTGAAGTAAACCCTGGCACTTATTGTCGTATCATCAATAGCAAGTTTAACATATGACCCTGATCCTATCTCGATACTTCTGACCAGTTTCAGATCGTAGGGTGTACCGTTAGCCTGCACCTCCAGTCGCTTAGCGTAGGTAGGGCCTGTCTTTCGCTGGTAGTAAGCAGCTGAAAGGGTGATGATTATCGCAAGAATCCAGTATACAGTACTCTTCATCTCTTTATGATTATTGCAGTGTTATTAATAGAACTTCCTTTTTGTCATTCCTGAGCACTTCAACCGATATGGTTTCCCCTTGAGATAGTTTCGACAACCGGAACATATAGTCCTGGATATTATTAACTGCCAATCCGTTAATAGCAGTTATTACATCACCTTTCATCATTCCCCCGAGGTCGGCCGGCCGTCCTGGTATCACAAAATCGGCCCTCAGTCCATCTTCAACATTTCCTGCAAAATCAGGCATTATACCCAGAGTAACACCCTTACGTCTCATTCCCCTTGTGACCTGTGCTCTTGGACCTGCTTCACTGAAAACCAATCTTTCAGTGTCATTGGCCAGATACCCGGTAATATCATAAACAAGGTCTGATATTGCAAGCAGCCCTTCATAGTTTAATTTATCGAGCGAATCGAAAGGTGTATGATAATCGAGGTGGGCGCCCGTTGAAAAGAATAGAACAGGTATATCTTTCCCATAAAAGGAGGAATGATCGGACGGACCAAAACCCTCCTCAGAAAGGGCCAGGGTAAATAGAT
Organism: Bacteroidales bacterium; assembly: GCA_035527935.1. GTDB lineage: Bacteria > Bacteroidota > Bacteroidia > Bacteroidales > VadinHA17 > DATKZO01. The sequence continues at coordinate 225,288 of DATKZO010000023.1, read as the reverse complement.
TTGTATCCGCGTGCCACATTATTATCTTATTGAATTGTTCAGCTGTCCCAACACCTCCGATCTGCAGGACATTAGTCTCCTTGAGCCGCCCAACCATATCCAGGTTAATCATTGCATTTACTTTTGCAGGATCAATCCACATGTTCTCGACGAGATACCTGGAGCCAAGAAGACCCATTTCTTCAGCCGCAAATGCTGTAAATATTATTGTCCTTGCATTGCTTCCTTCGCTGGCTGCTTTTTCGGCTATCTCAAGCATTGAGGAGATACCGGATGCATTATCATCGGCGCCATAATGTACCCCTGTCGTGTCCTGTGCCCTGCTGGATGAGCCGGGCCCACCAAGCCCCAGGTGGTCATAATGGCCGCCAACAATGACATACTCGTTTTTCAGCTCAGGATCATTTCCTTCGAGCTTCATTACTACATTCCGGGCAGTAAGGATCTCCTGTTGCAGATGAGACCGGCAGGATATGGTTGCTCCGGTGTTGAAGCTGTTGGGTTTGCGGAACTCGTTAAATTCACTTTCGAGGGATGTGATTTTTGAATTTTCAGCTAATAGTATTTCATCTGCAAGTGTTCTCTTTATCCTGAATACCGGAATCCCGACTGAATGCTCGCCTTTAGCAAGTGATTCAAACTCATCAGCAGGGTCGAATTTTTCACCCGAGACCAGCAGGACAGCTGACGCTCCCTTGTCTTTGGCAAGCATGCACTTATCACGGTCCATGCTGAAGCTGGCAAATCCGCTCATATTATTATCTACTTCAGGGTCGGCCCTCAGTATCATCACTATCTTGCCGGTAACATCAAAGCCAGCGTAGTCGTTCCAGCTCAGTGTGTCGTTTTCAATCTCAAAACCATATCCAACAAAAACCACCTCACCCTCAGCAGCATTGTTATCGCTGAACGCCATTGGCATATAGTCTGTTCCGATCTCTGGCTCTGAAGAATTGAGGCTAATATTGTTGTTATCGCCCGGTACGACACTGGCAACTATCTCAAACTCCTGCAGACCTTTACCCACCATTGGTTTTAATCCATTTGAAACAAGCTGGTCCCTGATATATTTTGCAGCAAGCATATCACCTTCACTACCCGGGAGTCTGCCTTCAAGCTTATCCGATGCCAGATAATTTACATGACCGGCAAGTTCTTCGATTGTAATTCCGGGCTGACTGCCCGGGTTTGGGCTGCAGGCAGTAAGAATCAAGAGGATTACAGGTATTGTAATCAGGCTTCTTTTTCGGTTCATGATTGCTATGTCTGAAAATAAAATCCCAAAAATAGCATTCTTTTGGAACAGTTCTAACAGTATGTGGTAAATATCATCAAGGCTTCGCTGCGCTCAACGTTTAACGCGACCGCCTTTGTCAGCCGAAGCCCTGGCGAAGGCTGGAGGGAGCAACTAACCAGCTACTCAAACAATTTGAATGTCTCTTTAATAATTGCCATTGCTTCGCGCAACTGCGCTTCTGTAATGACCAGGGGAGGGGCAAACCTGATAATATGCCCATGGGTTGGCTTGGCTAATACGCCATTATCTTTCATGGCAACGCAAACATCCCACGCTGTCTTTCCTCCTTTTGGCTTTATCACCACTGCATTCAGGAGCCCCTTGCCACGCACCAACTCAATCATATCAGATTTTACAGCATTGAATTCATCCCTGAAGATCCTGCCCAGCCAATCTGACTTATCGGCAAGCTTTTCATCTTTGACAACATCGAGTGCAGCGATTGCTACCTTTCCTGCTAACGGGTTACCACCAAAGGTTGAGCCATGCTCGCCCGGTTTGATACATAGCATTATTTCATCATCTGCCAGGACAGCTGATACGGGAAAAACGCCTCCGGATAGTGCTTTACCAAGAATGAGTATATCAGGTCGCACATTCTCATGATCGCACGCAAGAAGCTTACCGGTACGGGCGATACCTGTCTGAACCTCATCTGCGATAAAGAGGACATTTTTTGCCTTGCACAGATCATATGCTTTTCTGAGGTAGCCGTCATCCGGAACATTAACCCCCGCCTCACCCTGAATTGGCTCAACAAGAAAGCCTGCAACATCAGGATCTTCAAGCTCTCTTTCAAGGGCTGGCAGATCATTATATGGAATGGTAATAAACCCTGGTGTGTAGGGACCATATTCCTTTCTCGCATCCGGATCGGTCGACATTGAGATCACTGTTATCGTACGTCCATGGAAGTTATTCTCGCAAACAATTATTTTGGCATTGTCCTCTCCGACACCTTTTTTCTGGTAGGCCCATTTCCGGCATAGCTTGATAGCTGTTTCGTCGCCCTCAACCCCTGTGTTCATAGGCAGAACCTTGTCGTAACCGAAATAATTGGTAATATACTCCTCATACTCCCCGAGAACACTATTGTAAAAAGCCCGCGAGGTTAGTGTGAGCTTCTGAGCCTGCTCTGTTAATGCTTTAATTATTTTTGGGTGACAGTGACCCTGATTGACTGCTGAATAAGCTGAAAGAAAATCAAAGTACCGTTTGCCATCCACATCCCATACAAAAGGTCCTTCGCCTCTTTCAAGAACCACCGGCAGTGGATGGTAGTTATGTGCACCAAATTTATCTTCTCTGAACATATAATCCTGGAAATTCATATAGTTGATATTTAGTTAGTTATAAGTTGGATAATGTCTGTTACAATCATACAAAAAGAGATCAAGAAATCAAAGGATAAATGTCAGTTAATCCCCATTATCATCAAGCAGCCCGGGGCGTAGCTTTTTTGTTCGTTCAACTGCTCTTTCATGTCTCCATTTCTCTATCTCGGGAGTATTCCCCGATATGAGGATATCGGGAACCTTCCACCCTCTGAAATCAGCCGGGCGTGTATAAACAGGCGGGGCAAGCAGGTTGTCCTGGAATGAATCATACAGCGCTGATTGTTCGTCTGAGATAGCACCTGGAATAAGCCTTACTACAGCATCGGTAATAATTGCAGCGGGAAGCTCACCTCCGGATATAACATAATCGCCGATCGAGATTTCACGTGTAATAAGGTTATCACGCACCCTCTGGTCAACTCCCTTGTAGTGCCCGGCAAGAATAATCATGTTTTCCTTAAGAGATATCTCATTAGCGATCTTCTGGGTCAGCAGTTCGCCATCGGGACAGGCATATATGATCTCATCATAATGACGTTCGGATTTGAGCTTCCCGATTGCCAGGTATATCGGTTCAATGCTCATTACCATGCCGGCACCACCTCCGAAAGCGTAATCATCGACACTCTTATGGCGGTCGCTGGCAAAATCCCTGAGGTTGATAATATTTACTGTTACCAATCCCTTATCAACTGCTCTCTTAACAATTGAATGACCCAGGGGTCCGTAAAGAAGTTCCGGCAGTATTGTTAAAATATCTATTCTCATTTGTTTCTTTGTGTAAAAGTATTCATAAGATTTAAATAAGGTTGATTTAGTTGAAAAAGTTGATAATTTTAATATGGTTTTTGGTACACGTTCCAAGGTGCATGCCTGTTATTCCTTTGGCAGGCATGCCTGTCAGACAGGATGGCCGGCATGTTTTACGCGATATTGCGCGGTTATCGATAACCTGATGTAAGATATCTCCAAAACATATTATATGTGATAAATATTTCCTAAATTATCCCCTCATTATTTTTAAATTATCAGGTATGAAAATCTGTGCTTTTATTGTTCTCACAGCCACTTTGCTGGTTGCTGCTTCCTGTAACACGGAAAGGGCCGATATGGTCATTATTAACGGTAAAGTTGTAACTATTGACAAGGATAATCCGGAAGCCGAAGCCATTGCCATTAAGGGAGAGAAGATCATTGCCGTTGGCAGCACACGCAGTATTCAAAAATACATTGAAGATAGTACGACGAAAATCGTGGATGCTCAGGGCAGGCTTGTAATACCCGGATTCAATGATGCCCATGCACATTATGGTCCGGTCGACCCTGATTATGTTGAGTTGAGGTACGTAACAGATCCTGCTGTAATAACAGAAAAGGTGAGGGAGCAGGTGGCAAAATCAAAACCCGGCGAGCTGATAAGGGGAGGACACTGGGAGCATGAAATGTTCAACAACAAGGAGTGGCCTACCAGGGAGCTGATAGATAAGGTATCACCTGATAATCCAGTGGTACTGAGCAGGGCAGATGGGCACAGTGTCCTGGTAAACAGTTATATTATAAAGAATTCTGGCATTACGGGCGAGACACCTGATCCTTTTGGAGGTGAGATTCAGAAAGATCCGGTTGGGGGGGAGCCGACGGGGATATTCAAGGAATCGGCTAAGCGTCTTCTGAAATATGGAGCCGTTGAGGTTAAAAGAACAGATGAAGAAAGGGCTGAAAGAGAATGGAAAGGTTATATGATGGCCTTTCAGAATGCACGTGAACTGGGAATAACAAGCATTCAATTACCCGGGTCAGGCAACTGGGAAATGTATAAGAAGATTCTGGATGCGGGCGAACTGACCTGCAGAATAGATATCCAAGGTGTCCTGACATCTGATCAGGAGCGTCTCAGCGAATATGATAAAAGGAGGTTTGAGTACCCGCCTTCAGGGAACTGGATCAGGTTCGGATATCTGAAGGGATATATTGATGGTACACTGGGATCAGGAACAGCGCTTATGTTTGAGCCATTTGAAGATGAGCCGGATAAATCAGGTTTGCCACAACTGGCCTATGAAGAACTGGAGAGCAGGGTTCTAACCGCAGATGCCATGGGATTCCAGATCGGGATACATGCGATAGGGACAAAGGCCAATAACTGGATATTAAATGCATTCGAAAAGGCCAGGGAAATAAACGGCGAACGTGACAGCAGGCACAGGAGCGAGCATGCTCAGATACTTATCGAGAGCGATATCCCCAGGTTCGTTGAACTTGGAGTGATACCTTCAATGCAGCCAACACACTGTATTACTGACAAACGATTTTGTGAAAAGCGGATAGGCCTGGAAAGAAGCAGGTATGCATATGCGTGGAAGACACTCATGAACACCGGAGCAAGGTTAGCATTTGGGACAGACTATTCGGTTGAACCGCTCAACCCTATGGAGGGACTGTATGCTGCAGTGAGCCGTAAAGACAGGCTGGGAGAAGAGGGTGATGGTTGGTTCCCTGAGGAGAAACTTACTATGGAGCAGGCTATTGAGATGTATTCCCTTGGATCTGCCTATTCACAGTTCATGGAGGATCGAAAAGGGATGATCAAAAGCGGGTACCTGGCTGATATTGTAATTACCGACCGTGACCTGCTGACTGTTCCTGAAAATGAAATCATGAAGACTCTGGTTGATGTGACCATTATCGGAGGGAAGATTGTTTTTGAGAGGTGAGCGATCCTCCTCCGCCAAGGCTTCGGAGGACACTGTGAGAGATACTCCTCCGCCAAGGCTTCGGAGGACACTGTGAGCGATGAGTGTATTGATTTATTCAAAATAGATATGAAAATAAAGAGTCTTCTGTTCGGATTGATTTTTATTAATTTCTGTGTGGCTGTAAATGCACAGAGGCCTCGTGATCTTGGTATAAAGATCGGGATACTCAAGACCGGTGAAAGAAATGCAATCACAGATGTACCCGGGGTTCTGGTGGGACAAAAGACCATCATCAGAGGTGACTCTGTAAATACCGGTGTAACAGCTATCCTTCCGCATTCAGGAAATATTTTTATGGAAAAGATCCCTGCAGCAATACATATAGGCAACGGTTTCGGGAAAATGACCGGCTATGTTCAGGTGAAGGAGTTGGGGAATATTGAGACACCGATAATCCTGACAAACACTCTCAGTGTACCAATTGCTGCCAATGCTTTGATTGATTATATCCTTGGGTTGCAAGGTAACGAAAATGTAGGGAGTGTAAACCCGATAGTTGGAGAGACGAACGATGGCGGTCTGAACGATATCAGGAACCGCCATATCACCGGGGCGGATGTGTTTGAAGCCATAAAAACTGCTTCCATAACAGTTGAAGAGGGAAATACAGGAGCCGGGACAGGTACAAGTTGTCTTGGCTTCAAAGGGGGGATTGGAACAGCCTCAAGGGTTGTACCGGACCGGCATGGAGGTTATACGGTCGGAGTCCTGGTACAGACAAATTTCGGGGGAATATTGCAGATCAATGGTGTGCCTGTAGGCATTGAACTTGGAAGGTACAGCTTTAGAAGCGATGTGGAATCGGATGAATATGGCTCCTGTATGATAATTGTGCTAACTAATGCTCCGCTCGACAGCCGGAATATTGGACGTCTGGCATCAAGGGCGATGCTGGGACTGAGCCGCACGGGTGGTATCGCATCGAACGGGAGCGGTGATTTTGTGATTGCTGCTTCCACAGCACCGGAACTCAGGATCCCTTATCAGGGAAGATCACTCTTTATTGAACAAAAGGTCCTTCGGAACGACAGGATGAGTATACTTTTTCAGGCTGTTGTCGAAGCCACAGAAGAGGCTATAATCAATTCTCTCTTTGCAGCAAAGCCTGCACGGTACAGAGGAAGAACAGTCGATGCCCTTCCGGTTGGGGAGGTCCTTGAGATCATGAAGAAATATAACAGGCTGGAGCAATAGCGTTCAGCGTTCAGCGTTCAGCCGCAGAAGTTTTATCTCTTTGAACTCGACCGGGTGACTTTCAGCCTGCAGAGAGATGTACCCGGCATCCAGTAAAGTACCTTCGGGCAGGGGGTAATTCTCAGGAAGGTTGGTACCACCGATCTGTGGAGATCCATAGGTAATGACCGTGTCACCATTGACAATATGGTGCACAAGACTGTCAGCATAGACAATTACCTCAACATTTACCCACTGGTCGCCGTGAAACGTTTCAGAGGTGCTGTTTATACAATGTATTGTGATAAGTTCGCCGTTCATTACCACATTTGTTCCAGGTGTACACAGGTTCAATGTAGTCCTGTCAGTGCTGCCATCTCCTCCAAGGAACTGGGCTTCAATAGATACAGGAAAATCCTGGTCGATAGTTACGGTGGCAGGATCCTGGCAGTGAAGCATTATCCCGCTGTTTCTGAAGGCCCATCCCGGTGCGCCGGAAACCTGATCACCGGTAAACCGGTAACTCAACCTCAGTTTGTAGCTGGATAGCTTTTCGTTATAATAGATATGACCAAATTCCCCGTTGAATGTGTCATACTCATTGTAGTTTGCCTTCAATACCCCATCAGCAGCCATAAAGGTATTTTTGAAGTTCTCACCGATCGGGTACCCTGATATCTTGACTGTCCATCCGGCAAGGTCTTTTCCATTGAATATGCTCACCCACTCCTCCTCTTTGACCTTATTGTTGTTTATGCATGATGCTAGGAGCAATGCCAGAACTAAAAATAATATATTTTTCATAATCTATTGAATATTAGATCGTTGTAGTTTAATAATAATTTCTGCTAATTTTTTCCTGTATGATAACAGGTCCTGTGGATCTTTGGTATAAGTCTTGCCATCTGAAAAAATCCTTGAAGGAATATCCAGAAGGATTTTCCCTTTAACGAGAAGGTCGGGGTCAGCATCGGTTTTCTCATCCAGGAGTTTCTCAAGCAGCTTCAGATACTCGAAATCCTCAATACCCTGCCTGAGGAATTCAATTCGTAATGAGGGAACAGGTCCCTCAATATATTTTTCAGTAATCATGTTTGGCTCCCTGTTTGGCGGGTACCATAACCTGCCATCACCATTACCCCAGTTGGTCTGCTTTCCAAGAGGCCAACCGTAATCCTGAACATAAGATGCTGCCTCCTTCCATGGATCCTGGAGGTACCATGAAGGCGACCCGGCTCTGGAAGTCCAGTAGTTGGTAGACCAGATCAATATCCCGTCAAGTCTGTAGGAATATGACATCCAGAGCCATATTCTAAGGTTTATTGCATCGTGGTCGATGAATTCCGATACCCACGGAGATTTAGGAGCAGTGCATAGATAAGACCAGTATCCCTGCCCTCTTCCAACTATTTCTTGCGCTTTAGCGGGATCGATACGGTGCCAGATAGTGCAGGTGATATCAGTAACATCCATAATTTCGGGGCCGGGATCATTTTCTGTAAGAAATGTTGTGATCTCAGGAGCTCCTCTCCTGATTGTCTCCATTCCCTCTCTTACAAATGGATAATCTGCAGTTCCCGGCTCATCGAACCAGTAGACATACTCCTTGCCAAGCCATCCATTTTCCTTCAGATGGTCCTGTATCTGGCCAAGGTACCTGTCCATAAGTTTCTCATACGCCTGCGTGCCCTGGGGAAATCCTTCAAATTGACCTTCCCTCCGGCTGAAATAGGTCCCTCCGCCCATACCTTTCAGGTCGAGACGGAAGGAGTTAAAACCGAAGCCATCAAGGTATCTGGAAGCCGCAAAATCAAAATCGGAAAAATCAAGCTGAATATCAATATCATTAATATCAACCTCGAAATCACCCTGCACCAGAAGGTTATTGCCGGATCCGTTGGATGTGAGCATAATATTATCAAACCACACTGTACCTGTATATTCCCCTTCCTCAGTTCTGAAAGCCGGGAAAAGGGTAAGCCGTATCCTGCTGACCTCCCTGCTGAATGCACCAAGTTTGAATGACTGGCTTTTCCATATGGTATCTGCTTTGAAAACATCCATCCTGTTCTCAAACATCATCAGGTCTGAGTCAGCATTAATACTCTCTGCCAGGACACAATATTGCTGATCATTTTCACCTGACCGTACTACCCATGACAGCCGGTAATCGATACCGGGTTCAATGACAATTTCCTTTTGGTAAGTCGCATCGATGGAAGAAATCCTTGAATCGTCTTCAACCCGGAGCGAATAATCACCCTCGTAAGGATCATCAGGATCAAAGTAACCTCCTTTCCACATTACGCCCGAGATTATTTCCTTTACGGGATAGAGCGCACTGAAATAGTAGGGTGCAATCCGGTAGTCCCTGAAGGCCTGCATATAAAGATCGTATGTTTTCTCGATGTCGGATCTGTCAGTCAGGTTATGATATGCAATAATCTTATCAATGCTTATTCCGAACCCGGATCTTATTGATGGAACATCCGGCAGAACAAAGCCCCAAACATTCAGCTTTACAGGTATCTTTTTTTCCCATCTGTCACAGGAAAGGGTTACATGGCCGTTGTAGGCGCCGGCTTTTGCACCGTGAGGCACATATACAGTTATCCAGTATACAAAATTTTCATCAGGACAGAGGGTAGCCGTTCCTGAAACCGGAGGCAAGGGATCTGGCCACATACCAGCAAAACCATAGTCATCAGTAGGTTTTGTGACTTGTACATACCCCACACTTCTTAATTCGGCATTGGTATTTGGGATTGTATCATTGATACTGATAAGGTCTGATATCCCGATCATGAGATTATCTGTCCTGACATTAGGTTTGATAACCAGCTGGAATGGTTCATATTCATTGCCTGCAGCCCAAAGATCAACCGATTTAGCATGGTTTCGCGGTACGGGAGTATCATACATTATTTTATATGCACCCTCTGCCCACCACAAGCTGTAATCTTGTCTGCTGGCAATGAGATAACCGAATCCACCACTGCTCCTGTGATAGGGGTCTGCTTTCTGGGCTAAAGACTGCGAACTCAGTGACAACAGCAAGAAAATAATTAGGATTAGTATATTTTGTCTGCTTTTGGCGACTGCAATCCCGGTTAAGCTCTTTTCACCTGAATAATGAGCATTATGGTACACTTCGGGCAATAACCTTTTCCATCCGGAACACCGGCTACCATTTACACTGTAAATCATAGTTCTGATCCTCTTCAAATTCATTTAAAGGTAACAATTAGAGCCCCATTTAGCATAACTTTGATTTTCTTTTTGTGTAAAAAAGGTTTAAAACAGGTATTTTCGTAAAAAACAAGAAAGATGAAAATAGGATTAATAGGATATGGCCGTATGGGCAGAGAAGTTGAAAAGATGGCCGGGTTACGGGGTCACACAATTAACCTGATTATTGACCAGGATAATTTATCTGATCTTACAACTGAGAAGTTAAGAGGTGTTGATGTAGCTGTCGAGTTCACATTCCCCGATGCTGCTTTTAGTAATATATGCAGTTGTCTGTCTGCCGGTTTGCCCGTGGTCTCCGGTACAACAGGGTGGTTGGATAAATACGCCGAAGCAGCATCTCTGGCACTTGATAAAGGGACCGCATTCCTTTATTCATCCAATTTCAGTTTGGGAGTAAATATTCTGTTTAATCTTAACAGGCGCCTGGCCGGCATTATGAATGGGATAACCGAATATTCTGTTGAGATAGAAGAGACACATCACACAAAAAAGCTTGATGCACCCAGTGGAACGGCCATTACACTGGCTGAAGAAATTATTACTGAATGTAACAGATTTCAGAAATGGGAAAATAAGGATTCCGGCAACGATGGAAATATTATTATACGCTCGGAAAGGAAAGGGGATGTACCAGGTATACATAAGGTCAGATGGACATCCGGTGTTGACAGTATCAGGCTTGAGCATGAAGCATTCAGCAGAGAAGGATTTGCCCTTGGTGCGGTTTTTGCGGCTGAGTTCATCGTTTCGCGGAAAGGTGTTTTTTCGATAAGCGATATGCTGGGATTATGACAAAAATCTTACTTTTGCACATTAATTAAATCTTTAAAATAATGTTAGACATTCTCAGGAACAAATATTTCAGGTTCACTATTGCTGCTATCATTTATATTCTTTGGGTTATCTGGATTGGAAGCTACTGGCTCCTGACAGGTCTGGCAATTCTCTTTGATATATATGTTACCAAAAAGGTCAACTGGTCGTTCTGGAAGAAAAGAGAGGGTAAAAACAGCACTTTTATTGAATGGCTCGATGCGCTCATTTTTGCTGTAATTGCGGTTACTCTGATCAATATTTTTCTGTTCCAGAATTACAGGATCCCTACAGGATCCATGGAAAAATCGCTTCAGATTGGAGACCACCTTGCAGTAAGCAAGATAGCATATGGTCCAAGGATGCCCAATACGCCCATTGCATTTCCATTTACGCAGCATACAATTCCTTTGATAAAAACAAAATCATGGTCGAATATTATTACTGCACCATACAAGCGACTCAAGGGATTTGGCGAGGTTGAACGGTTAGATGTTGTAGTTTTTAATTTTCCTGCAGGTGATACTGTAGTGCTTGAAAACCAGGCGACTGCATATGATGAGATCTTAAGGCAGCATGCTTACCAGATCAAGGCTTATGAAAGTTATGGTACTGACTTGAATAGAACTCAGGAAGATTTTATGAGACTTGCCAGGGAAGAGGTATGGTCCGATTATAAAATTATTTACAGACCTGTTGACAGAAGGGAAAACTATGTAAAGAGATGTGTTGGCATTCCCGGAGATGTAATCTCGGTAAGGGGAGGGATTCTGTATGTAAATGATGAGCCGGTTGAGGATAACGGGACTCAACAAACCGGTTACTGGGTAAAAACAAACGGTACCCGTATCAATCCACGGGCCTTTGAAAGGCTCGATATTTCCAGGGCAGACCAGGTTATGGCATCAGGGAATACCTACATTCTTCCTCTGACCAATGAAAATGCCGAAAGGATATCTGGTTTTGCCAATGTCACGGAGGTGATTCCCGATCTTAGAAGGGATGGTGAATATAATCGCCTTATATTTCCACATAATCCGGAATATCCCTGGAACGAGGATTATTTCGGTCCTCTCCGGATCCCTGAAAAGGGAGCGAATGTAAAGCTTGATACAGGGAATATTTGTTTATATGAACGTATCATTGACGTCTATGAGGGAAATGACCTTGAGATAAGAGACTCTCTGATATACATTAATGGTCTGCAGGCCGAAAGCTATACCTTCAGGATGAACTATTACTGGATGATGGGGGATAACCGCCATGATTCAGCCGATTCCAGATTCTGGGGATTTGTCCCCGAGGACCACATTGTAGGCAAGCCAAAGCTGGTTTGGTTGTCAATTGACAAGGAGGGCAACGGGCTTAAGAAGATCAGGTTTAAGAGGATGTTCAAGAGGATAAAATAGTCACGAATCAACACATCAACGTATCAATGCATCAACAAAAAAGGCGCTCAAATGGAGCACCTTATTTTATACAGGTTCTTAAAAAATAATTATTTCACTTTCTCAACGATCGCTTTAAAAGCTTCAGGATGATTCATCGCCAGGTCGGCAAGGGTTTTCCTGTTTAGCGCGATACCTTTCTCATTGATCTTACCCATGAATTCAGAGTAGCTCATACCATACTGACGTACAGCAGCATTTATCCTCTGTATCCATAGAGATCTGAAATTGCCTTTCTTTTTCTTTCTGTCTCGGTATGCATATTGCATCCCTTTCTCAAGGGCATTTACGGCAACGGTATAAACGTTTTTCTTACGGCCGAAGTACCCTTTTGTTTGCTTCAGTACCTTTTTTCTTCTGGCTCTTGAAGCAACCGCGTTTGTTGATCTTGGCATAACTTCACAAATTTTTGAATGTCAGCGTCCGGCCAATGGCCGACCCTTTCATGCTGGTCATTCTGTTAATACTTAATTAATTCTCTCTCTGATCTTCGTCAGCATTACTTTTTTGCCAGCAAAAGTTTGATATTATCACTATCAGCTTTGTCTACCTCACCAAAGTAACCAAGGTTTCTTTTACGCTTGGTCGACTTTTTGGTAAGAATGTGGCTTTTGAACGCATGCTTCCGCTTGATCTTGCCTGAACCGGTAAAAGAAAATCTTTTTTTTGCACCGGGGTTTGTCTTCATTTTTGGCATTTCGTACAGATTTATATGTAAAAGAACCTATTTCTTTTTTTTCGGGGAAAAGAACATTATCATTCTCTTCCCTTCAAGTTTGGGCATTTGTTCAACTAAACCATACTCTTCAAGATCCTGGGCAAGTCTGAGAAGCAGGATCTCTCCCTTTTCCTTAAATAATATTGACCTGCCTTTGAAAAAGACAAATGCCTTTACCTTTGCTCCTTCAGAAAGAAACTTCATAGCATGCTTCAGCTTGAAGTTGTAATCATGATCATCAGTGTTGGGCCCAAATCTTATTTCCTTAACAACCACTTTAAATGTTTTTGCTTTTATCTCCTTCTGTTTCTTTTTCTGCTGATAAAGAAACTTCTGATAATCAGTAATCCTGCAAACCGGAGGGTCTGCATTGGGAGAAATCTCAACAAGGTCAAGTTCCAGTTCATCGGCAAGCTTTAGGGCTTCGTCGATTGACATGATCTGCTGTTCTATATTTTCTCCTACAACCCGGACAATTTTGACAGTTATTTTATTGTTGATCCTGTGAAGGTCCACTTTTGGCTGATATCCTCTTCCGGGTCTTCTTCTTGGTGCAGCTATGGCTAAATCCTCCTAATTAAGTTAATTCAATAATTGATTTATTCCTTGAGTTCACTGTTCATTTCGCTCCTAATAAAGTCAGCAAATTCATCGATACTCATCGATCCTTTGTCACCTTCACCCTGACGACGAACTGATACGGTTCCTGTTTCAACCTCTTTCTCACCAACAATAAGAAGATATGGAATCCGCTTTAGTTCGTTATCCCTTATCTTCCTACCAATCTTCTCGTTACGTTTGTCAATCAGTGTGCGAATATCGTAATTTTTTAAGACTTCTGAAACTTTTTTAGAATATTCATGGAATTTTTCACTGATTGGAAGAATTACGGCCTGGTCGGGTGCCAGCCAGATTGGAAACTTGCCTGCAGTATTTTCGATAAGTAAAGCCACGAATCTTTCAAGACTCCCAAATATTGCCCTGTGCAGCATAACTGGCTGATGTTTCCGGCTGTCGGCACCAATATATGTGAGCTCAAACCTTTCAGGAAGATTATAGTCAACCTGAATTGTTCCTAGCTGCCATTTACGACCGATAGCATCCCTAACCATGAAATCCAGCTTCGGACCGTAAAATGCAGCCTCCCCCTTGACAATCGTAGTAGTAAGGTTCGTTTCCCGGGCAGCTTCAATAATTGATTTCTCTGCCTTCTCCCAATTTTCATCTTTGCCAATATACTTTCCCTTATTATTCTTGTCCCGCAATGAGATCTGTGCGGTATAGTCTTTAAAGCTAAACGACCTGAAGACCCACTGGACCAGATCAATTATACTTTTAAACTCCTCCTTCATCTGATCAGGTTCACAGAAATGGTGGGCATCATCCTGGGTGAAACTCCTTACCCTGGTCAATCCATGCAACTCGCCATGCTGCTCATACCTGTAGACAGTACCAAACTCAGCCATCCTGACAGGAAGATCTTTATAGGAATGAGGCGTTGCATTATATATTTCACAGTGATGAGGGCAATTCATAGGCTTCAACATGAACTGTTCCCCTTCCTGGGGGGTATTCAGAGGTTGAAATGAGTCAGCCCCATATTTTTCAAAATGGCCTGATGTTTTGAAGAGCTCCACGTTACCAATATGAGGGGTTGACACCATCGAATAACCTCGCCGGATGAGCTCACTGGTCATAAAATCAATGAGTCTCTGCCTTAAGTCCGAACCCTTGGGAAGCCATAATGGGAGGCCCATTCCAACCTTTTGGGAGAAGGCAAAAAGTTCGAGTTCCCTGCCCAGTTTCCTGTGGTCTCTTTTTTTTGCCTCTTCGAGCAATTCGATGTATTCGTCGAGCATCTTTTGCTTTGGGAATGTGATTCCATAGATCCTGGTCATCATCTTCCTGGACTCATCACCCCTCCAATAGGCTCCTGCAACACTTAACAGTTTTATTGCCTTTATGCTGGAGGTGTCGGGCAGGTGCGGGCCACGGCACAGATCTGCAAATTGGCCTGAGTAGTACAATGAAATTATCCCTTCCTCCAGTTCACCTATCAGCTCGAGTTTGTATTCATCCCCCTTCATCCTGAACAATTCAATTGCGTCAGCTTTCGATATCTCCTTACGATTGAAACTTCTCTTACCGGAAGCAAGTTCCTTCATTTTCTTCTCAATTGCAGGGAGGTCAGCTTCGCTGATAACAACTCCGTCAACCGGATCAATATCATAGTAAAAGCCATTTTCAATTGCCGGACCAATACCAAATTTTGTCCCGGGATAGATTGCCTCAATTGCTTCTGCCATAAGGTGTGCCGAAGAATGCCAGAAAGTATGCTTGCCCTGCTCGTCGTCCCACTTATGCAGCCGAAGTTTTGCATCATTTCCAATTGGTCGCGTAAGATCCCACACCTCATCATTCACCGTAGCTGAAAACACCTCTTTTGCCAGTCCGGGACTAATGCTCATGGCAATATCCATGCTGTTGGTGCCATTTTCGAATTCTCTTACCGAACCATCAGGAAATGTAACTTTTATCATTGTTCTCTTTTATATCTTTTTTCGGAGTGCAAAGATAATCATATTTTTATTTATTTATCAAGCTCATGAAATGTACCGATGCAATCATAAACTAATAATAATGTCTGCCAAATATAATGACAGTTGGCATATATTTTGTTTATTTAAAGATGAAACAAATTATCAGAGTCATGAGAAAGTACATTTACATGCTAGTAATACTTCCGGTAATACTGGCTTCGTGTGAGTCTAACCCGGAAGCATCTTTTTTTACCGACAAGGTTGAAGCCTTCGTTGGTGAGGATATTTATTTTACCAATGATTCATACAATGCAGTTGATTATGAATGGGACTTTGGTGATGGAACTTATTCAGATGCGGTTGATGCTGTACATTCCTATAACGTTTCAGGGACATTTGAGGTCGCGCTTACTGTGTGGAACAGGAATGGACGTTCCGATGAGGCATATCAGACCATATCTGTCATTTCTCCGACAATCCTTGAGATTGAAGTACTGGAGTGGAACGAAGAATATCCTGTCCCGAATGCCAATGTCAGATTATACCCGACACTTGAAGACTGGGATGCCGAGACCAACATGCAGTCCGAAGGATTTACGGGAATGAACGGTAAGGTGGTTTTTTTCCACCTGGGATCGTATGTATATTATGTTGATGTTTGGGAGACCAATCATAACAATTTCGACCTGAGGGGCTACGATAATGACTATTATATCAGGATACCTCAGCTTGTACCGAATGAAGTGAATACCTTCATCGCCTATGTGGATTATGTTGAAGGAAAGGGAGTCGATCAGCGCAACAGGAGCATGGTGATCAGGAAAATCGAACGCAAACCCAAGGATGTTGTCCTTAGTGGTGTGAGAGATAAACTTTAATTGTCAACCTGAGTTCCCTCCAACCTTTCCCGGCTCTTGGAGGATACGGTTGACAAAGCTGGATATTAATACCCGCAACGCGTAACCCGCAACGCGTAACCCGCAACGATAATAATCAGATATCGTCAGAAAAAACAGTTCCAGGAGGATTCTTTAGATTATAGCCAGATATCATTACCTCTCCATATGCTCCTGCTGAGCGGATGGCAATCAGGTCTCCCCGGCGTGTCTCAGGAAGATCAATGAACTTGCCAAAACTGTCGGCAGATTCACAAATTGGCCCTACCACATTGTATTTTTGTTTCTTCCCGTCAGATGTTAGATTATCGATCTGGTGATATGCCTGGTACAGGGCGGGTCTGATCAGGTCAGTCATTCCGGCATCAACTATAATAAACCTGGTTTCTGCACCATTCTTTACATACAGGACCCTGGTCAGGAGGTTTCCCACCTGTCCGACCACTGAACGACCCAGCTCAAAATGTACTTTCTGGTCTTTTCTCAAATCAAGAAGTTCATTAAAAATTGAAAAGAACTCCTCAAAGTCAGGTAGCATGCCGGGATTTTCGTAGTCAATACCCAGACCTCCTCCAACGTTTATATGCTCCGGGTAAATGTTCCTGCTTTCGAACCATAGCTGTATTTCGTTGATCCTTGAACACAGTGCTTTAAAGGCTGTCATTCTGCGAATCTGTGATCCTATATGGAAATGCAGCCCTGTGATCTTTGTATTCCCGAACCTGTCAGGATTATCGACTACGGATTCCAAATCCCACATATTAATTCCAAACTTGGTCTCTTCTATACCTGTAGTGATATATTTATGAGTGAATGCTTCAACATTCGGATTTATTCTCAGTGCCACACAGGCAGATAAATTTTTCTTTCCTGCCAGTGAATTAACCACTTCATACTCTGGCAGCGACTCGACATTAATGCTGAAAATTTTCTTATTAAGAGCAATATTTATTTCCTCGTCAGTTTTACCCACACCTGCAAATGCAATCATCTTCGGATCAAAGCCTGTTTCAATTGCTCTTATTATCTCATTCCCGCTAACACAATCTGCTCCGAATCCGTAAGAAGAAATAATTTCAAGGATCCTGGGATTGGCATTCGCCTTGACTGCATAGTGGATTATAAAACCATACTTATCAGACTCCCTCCTGATAATTCCAAGAGTTTCCCGAAGCATAGCCAGGTCATAGTAATAGTATGGTGTTTTGACCTTATTAAGCTTTTTAACTATCTGCTTACTGAACATCTTTTCAGGAGTTGAATAACTGTTTACTTAACGACTTTAGAGCCTGTACCTTATGATTTGAATGGATCAGTATAGATACGTTATGTCTGCTGCCACCATATGAGATCATCCTCATAGGAATTCCTTCAAGGGCAGAAAATATCTCGAGAGTGGTACCAGCCTTTTCAGCAATAAAATCCCCGACCACACATATTATCGTCTGATTTCTTTCGACCTCAACAGTACCGAGGTCCTGAAGTTCCCTAACAACCTTATTAAGGTGGGAGGTGTCATCGATCGTTATTGACAGGGCAACTTCCGAAGTGGTTATCATGTCAATAGGTGTTTTATAGATCTCGAATATCTCAAATACTTTTCTCAGGAAACCATATGCCAGCAGCATCCTGTCACTCTTGATCTTTATAACTGTGATGTTATCCTTTGCAGCAACTGCTTTGTAACCTCCTTCTGATAGTTTTGATGTAATTATTGTTCCTGGATCATCCGGATCCATCGTATTTTTGAGCCTGACCGGTATTTTATTATCTCTGGCAGGAATTACACTGGTAGGGTGAAGTATTTTTGCCCCGAAGTAGGCAAGCTCAGCTGCTTCATCAAATGACAATTCCCTGATCACGGAAGTGCTCTCAACATATCTCGGGTCATTGTTATGGACTCCGTTAATGTCTGTCCAGATCTGTACCTCCTCTGACTTCAATATGGCACCGATAATAGTAGCCGTATAATCGCTGCCTCCGCGTTTGAGGTTATCTGCTTCACCATAGGCATTGCGGCAGATATAACCCTGTGTAATGATAAGGTCGGAACCAGCATGACTGGCAATCTCACGATTAAGGTTCTCCTTTATATAAAACATATCGGGTTCACCATCCTTGTCGATCCTCATGAAGCTGAGTGCAGAAAGAAGTGAGGCGTTTGTTCCCTGTTCATTTGCATAAGAATGAAACAGTGCAGTTGAGATCAGTTCACCCTGAACAAGGATCGCCTTTTCCTGTTTTTTTGAGAAAACCTTAAGTGTGAATGAGTTGATATAATTAAAGTGAGATTCGATCATTTCCCGTGATTCATTTTTGATCGTATCATCTGACAAGAGATCATTTACGAGATCCAGATAAGAGGTTCTGAGGTTCTCGATTAATTCAGCCGCCTCTTTTTTCCTGCCCTCATACAGGAGATCGGTGATATTAACCAGTTCATTGGTAGTACCGGCCATCGCTGACAAGACAACGATTTTCTGTCTTCCATCATTAACCAGGTCAAAGACATTCTTCATCCTGTCTGCTGTGCCTACCGATGTTCCTCCGAATTTTAATACTTGCATTATTGAATCATATTTAAATAATAAAGGCCCGTATTTGAAGCAGGCCTGTATTATTTTGTTGTCAAGAGCAATTCTACATATCAATACATGCCTGCTATAAGCGGGTTCATACTCATCTGTTTAATATGTTCGGACTTGATATACATTTGTTTCTTCAAGCGTTCAAAAGTAAATAATTATTATAAAAAAACTACAATAATATTTCAGAACCTAGTTCAGTTCGGGGGCAAGATATATCTCAAAGTTGGATATAAGCAGAGCAGCTTTACCTATTATATTAATCCTTAGCTCTGTCGTTTCAACCAGTGGGAATTTAACGATCCTTCTGTTACCGATGGTTATCCCGTCTGCAATTTCCTTATAGCCCCCGTCCTGGAAAGCTTCAATTTTGAATGATTTAACCCTTTGTCCCAATCTGATATACTCCTGCAGTAGAATTGCATTCATTCTTGTTGGTTTCTGAAAGCTGATCGTTATGGATGCATCCCTGACATCATCATCGGTAGCCCAGTAAGATTCAGGATCGTCATCGATCACGTTTGATGCACCATAGATTTTGGAGTTCCCTCTGATATTTGAGGCAGATGCCTTTGCCTCCCTGGAGTAATCAACGGAAAAAGCTGCGTTAATATATTCTTTCAACGCCTGCAGTGCTTTTATATCATTTTCATGGACCAGACCACGACGATCGACCGGAAGATTAAGTAAAAAATTGCCATTCATTCCAACTGAATGATACCAGTTATCAATAAGCTGTTCGACAGACTTAACCTTATCATCCTCATTTGGATGGTAGAACCATCCGGGACGGATCGATGTATTCACCTCGGCTGGCAGCCATATATCTCCATCCTCATGTCCCTCCTGCAATTGTTTGTTTACCCCACCAACACCCGGGTAGAATATTCCTCCCCTGATTGTGCACCAGTTAGTTTCTGCTGCATAACCTCTTTCATTCCCTATCCATCGGATATCCGGACCCCCATCACTGAAGATCACTGCCATAGGTTGGTGTTCCCTCACAATGCTGATTGTATTTTCCCAGTCATAATAGGTTTTATTATCAATCCGCCTGGTTTCATTTGCACCACCATAATAACCATCTCCGCCATTTGCACCATCAAACCAGACCTCGAATATCTCCCCGTATAGTGTCGTTAATTCGGTTAGCTGACTACGATAGTAGGTGATATATTCATCTGTCCCATACGCGGCATGGTTACGGTCCCACGGAGATAAATAGATCCCCATTTTCAGTCCGGATTCATCGCAGGCCTCCCTGAGCTCTTTCAGCAGATCACCTTCGCCTTCCCTCCATAGCGAATTTTTCACTGAGTGTTCTGTATAAGCCGAAGGCCACAGGCAGAATCCATCATGATGTTTGGCGGTGATTATTATTCCTTCCATCCCTGCCTCTTTTACTACTCTGGTCCACTGACGGCAATCCAGTTCGGTAGGATTAAAGATTGACTCTGGCTCATCCCCGAAGCCCCATTCCTTGTCTGTAAATGTGTTCGGGCTGAAATGGATGAAGGCATAATATTTCATCCTATGCCATTGCAGCTGACGATCGCTGGGCAGGGCACCGAAAGGGGCAGGAGGGACCACTTCAGTGCAGCCGGTAAAAATGATTGTGACCAGGAGTGATGCCAACAGGGTGGATGAAGAAATTTTCATAATACTCTGCATTCTGGATATTAATAAAATGATATACAAATCTGCAAAATCGTTACAAATAAAAAAAGCCAGCAATTTGCTGACTTTTTTGTGCCCAGAACAAGACTCGAACTTGCACACCGTTGCCGGCACCAGCCCCTCAAGCTGGCGTGTCTACCAATTTCACCATCTGGGCATTAATGATTTAACTGCAAAACAATATATATAAGAACCTTAAGGTTTTCCACATTGTTGATGAGGAGACGGAAACCAAAATTGATTTACGAATATCGAATATTGAACTGTGATTTCGGTATAAATCAAAAATCATAAATCGCCTGCCTGCCGGCAGGTTGATCGATATTCGATATTCCCCTGTGCCCAGAACAGGACTCGAACCTGCACATACTTGCGTATACTAGTCCCTGAAACTAGCGCGTCTACCAATTCCGCCATCTGGGCAAAAAACTCATTGATGCCCGGATGGCGGAGCCACCTCACTGACAGGCTCCTCCCTGAAATTGTCCCCCGGACAATTTATTAACGGTCGGCCCTGCCATCTGGGCAAAAAGAATTATCTACAAAACAATAAACAAAGAACCTCTATATTTTACCTGCTATTAATGCAGTGATTGGATAAGCCATTTTGATTTACGAATATCGAATAGTGAATGTTGATTTACGATTTATCAAAAATCGCTTTTCGCTATTCAAAATTTAATATCGCCTTTGGCCTTTCGCCTAAAAAAGCCCAGGGCTGCAAAAGTAAAAAATATTTTTCCTTTTGCTAAAGAAAAATAAAATAATCAGACAAGGAAACTCCGGACGCGTAACACCATGCCCCATGTATTACCCTCCGTAGCCTTGGCATAGGAGGGTCCCGTGCATTCACCCCTTAACTACAGCCAGCGGACTGAGTTCAAGCTCAATATCAACAAGATCAGCCTGCAACTCCATAACCCTGTTAATATTCTTATAGGCTCCCGGTGCCTCATCCAGATCGCGCACACTATGAAGTGAGTGAATGATACCTTTCCTGTCAAGCTTTTTCCGTTCATTCTCCAGGTCGAGCACTTTTTTTGCCTGGTTACGTCCCATGATCCTCCCTGCTCCATGTGAGCAGCTCAGAAAACTTTCGGGATTACCTTTACCGGTTATAATGTAACTGCTTGTACCCTGCGAACCAGGTATAATGCCTTTTTCACCTTTCCTTGCAGAAGTAGCACCTTTGCGATGTAATATAACCTCCTTCCCAAAATGGTGCTCGACTGCGGCATAATTATGAGCAATGTTTATAAAATCTAGCCCCTCATAATCCTGTCCGATATTGTCACTGAATATACCTTCAATCGTTGCCATCATGAGTTTCCTGTTCGAGAATGCAAAATCCAGGCAATATTGCATCTCACTCATATATTCGTTGGCATGCCTTGAGCCTAAGGGGAGACTCGCAAGGTCTCTCTGCCTGTCTCCCTTGATGGGATTGTCTTCATTGATCCTTTTGGCTATCCTGTTGTAGTGTTCAGCTACCTTCAGCCCGATATTCCTGCTTCCGGAATGAACCATTATCCAGATATGACCATCACCACCCGACT
The DNA here is from genome assembly GCA_035527935.1 of Bacteroidales bacterium. Taxonomy (GTDB): domain Bacteria; phylum Bacteroidota; class Bacteroidia; order Bacteroidales; family VadinHA17; genus DATKZO01. Next base: position 203,240 of record DATKZO010000023.1, on the reverse strand, counting down.
GTACCTCAATAAAATGGTTACCCCCACCAAGCGAGCCTACCTGCCTTCTTGCACTATCATATTCTCTCTCTACTATCCCATTACCGATAATTTCGATGTCTGGCATAAACCGAACATCCTGCATCTGCTTGTGATGATTGAATCCGAGCGGAATAGCTCTTCTGATATCTTTTATTATCCTTGCAAGAATCTCCTTTGGTAGCTCATTCATATTAGTCTTAACAGCACACATTCCACAACCAATATCAACCCCAACAGCATTTGGGATTACAGCCTTGGTGGTAGCCAAAACCCCACCAATGGGCATACCAAAGCCTTCATGGCAATCGGGCATGATAGCAATATGACTGACAGCAAAAGAGAGGTTTGCCAGGTTTTTTGCCTGTTGCAGTGCTCCAGGCTCAATATCGTCAGTCCAGAGTTTTATTGGTAACCTCTCGCTGGTGAGTTCACTGTACATGCTGATATTTGAAAATTAAAACTCTTCCATTTAAGCTCCTCGCCGCAAGCTGCGAGGAACCGAGTTTACAAGCCCGGCGAATTCGTCGGACCTAGCCCCGGGAAATCAGGGCGAAGTTCGAAGCCAATGCACTCGCCGGGATTCAAAAATAACAAATTCAGGATCAATTGGAATCATTTAATTTATCTTAGTCATATATTTGAATTAAATGGCAGGTGATCCATCATATATGAAATTATACAGGGAGGGTCATCTTCTTGACAGGTCCGGGATGCTTACAGGAATACTTGAAGACTGTACCCTTTGTCCCAGGAATTGTCGAATTAATCGCCGTGATGGAGAGAAGGGGATTTGCAGGACGGGACGATATGCCATGGTTTCGAGCTTTTCTCCGCACTATGGTGAAGAGCGTCCTCTTGTTGGCAGGAAAGGTTCCGGTACTGTTTTCTTTACTAACTGTAATCTATTGTGTAATTTTTGCCAGAATTATGATATCTCACACCTTGGTCACGGAGTGGAAGTTTCAGACGTACAACTGGCAGATATAATGCTGCATCTCCAGGAAATTGGCTGCCATAACATTAACCTTGTGACACCAACTCATGTGATACCTCAGATTATTGAAGCCCTGATAATTGCCATCGAAAAGGGACTACGACTTCCGATTGTCTATAATTGTGGCGGTTACGACTCGATTGAATCACTTAGGATGGTTGAGGGAATAATCGATATTTATATGCCAGATTTTAAATTCTGGGATAACAGGTATGCGCAAATGACCTGCGGTGTTAACGATTACAGGGAAATTGCTATGTCAGCGATAAATGAAATGTACCGGCAGGTTGGTGACCTTCAAATTGATGAAACCGGTATAGCAGTAAAAGGTCTCCTGGTACGACATCTTCTCATGCCTGGTAATATAGCAGGAACCAAACAAATAGTTGATTTCCTGGCTGATTTGTCAAAAGAGACATACCTGAATATTATGGCTCAGTACCGCCCCCGGGGCAGCTCCCTTAATATTATAGGCAAACTCGCCGGAAGAATTACAACAGAGGAGTATACAAACGCTATTAATTATGCTCTGGACAGGGGTCTTGGAAGACTTGATCCCTGACATAGTTGAAAAGGTTCTATGAGTCTCATAATCTGTTATTTAAATAACAGTAATTTCTTAGTGAAATTGTTGCTTTTTAAAGCAGTTATTTGTATCTTAATAGTCGGTTAATTTATGTAGGGTATTAATCAAACTATTGATTTATGGGAAAGAAAGTTGGAATATGGCTTGATCATGAAAAAGCCTATGTGATTTCATTGTTTGATAAGACTCATATGATCGAAAAAGTTGAGTCGAATATTGAAACGAGAATTCGTTATGAAGGAGAGACAAAGCCGGCTTCTGGAAAAGGGAATGCTCTGGTAAATCCTTCCAAGAAAAGGACAAAACGAAAAAGGCAGCAGATGAATAACTATATCGAATGCCTTATAAGCAAAGTTAACAGTGCTGAAGCTGTTTTCATTTTTGGTCCTGCCGAAGCTAAAAGAGAACTCAATAAGCTGCTTATTAAACGGTATGACAAGCCATCAGTATATGTTGAACCGGCAGATAAAATGACAGAAAAGCAGATGGTGGCACGTGTGAGGAAGCACTTCAATGGCACTACCTGATTCCTAATTCACGATTGAATCTATCAGGGATTGCAGTATCTCAGTGCGGATATTGAGATCCGATAATTTATTGTTCTCACGGGTAGGATATACCCTGTTTGAAAGAAAAAGATAGCTGACCTCGTGTTCAGGATCAATCCAGGCAAATGTTCCGGTGAATCCTGAGTGGCCAAAACTTGAGTCGGAGACACCCGGGCAGGGATAAATCTGATCAAGGTCGGTAACCTGATCCCTTAATTGCGGTTTGTCAAATCCAAGACCCCGGCGGTTATCATTTTCAGGAAACTGGCATCTGGTGTATTCTTTTAACGCTTCGCTTGATATGACCTGTTCACCACCATAGCTGCCATAGGTCCTGAACATCTCCAGCAGCTTCAGAAGATCATTTCCGGATGCAAACAGTCCTGCATTACCGGATATTCCGCCCAACATCGACGCATTCTCATCATGGACATAACCATGCACCAGACGATGTCTGAATAATGTGTCAGCTTCCGTTGGTACAATTAGTGTCTTCGGGTAAAAACGCACCGGATTGAAAAGAATATTATCAGCACCAATTTTTCGATAAATATTCTGATTGAGAAATTCTTCATATGACCTTCCTGTTAACTCTTCTGTTATCGTGGGTAGAAGTAAGAATGCCAATCCGGAATAGAGGTAGACAGGCTCACCTAAAGGTGATTTTTTTATCTTTTTATATATTTTACTACGGTACCTTGAATGCAGAAAAAGCCCATCAATAACCTCGGACTCATATCTGTCGGAAATTTCAGGCCTGAATGTCCTGAACCTGTATGAGCCACTCTCCCGCATTGTACTTTTCCAGTAAGGTATACCACTCACAAGTCCTGCCTGGTGGGCTAAGATATCCCTCATTTTCAGGTGTGCCTTATCAGATCCCTTTGAACCGGGCCAGTATTCCTGCAGCTCATCATCAGGAGAGAATAGCTCCATGTCATCCAGAAGCATGAGACCGGCTGTACCGGCAGCTATCTTGGTTATTGAGGCAATATCATACAGATCACCCGGAACGACAGCTTGTCTACGGTCAAAGGTGTGATAACCAAAGGCCTTATGATAAACTACAACCCCTTTTCGGGCAGCAATAATTTCACACCCGGGATATGCTTCCTGGGCAAGGCCCAGGGTAACGAGTGAATCTATCCTGTGAAATAAAAGGTTTGAGTTCATGCCGGCATTCTCAGGATATCCATACTGTAATCTGATATTCCCGGGCGTAATAATCCCTGATCCAAGAGGATATTTGTCATTTATGGTAACAGGCAATTTGCCATGGGCTCCTATGCCTCCCATTATTAGCTGGGCAGACAGCTCCTCGGTGAATTTGTTCTCCTGATATGCCAGCAGAAGGCCATAGGACTCCTGTACAGGTTCCATCAGGTCTATTGCGTACGGGTTGCCGAAGTAAGTGATTATCGTTCGGTTACTATCAATCAATTCCTTAAGAAAGTTGACCATGACCTCATTGATACCAAAATTCTTCTGAGGCTGCTGATCAGTTCCATATACCCCCGCAATAACAAGGTCAAATTCCGATAATTTGTCAAGCAGTTCCCTGTTATCTGTTACACCCTCGATCCATCTGAAGTTCTCTACGGTTGTATATCTGCCCAGCATATCCTGGTAGGCAGTTACCTGGGATGAGTTAATTGCCAGTGTCGCAATCCGGGTGCGATCGAAACCCCTGACCGGAATAACATTACTGCGGTTGTTCAGGAGGGTGAGCGAAGCTGCATAAAGATCCCTTATCAGTGCCAGCCCGTAAACAGGTACCATATCCTCTTCAATATTTTCAATTGTTACAGCCGAAAAGTTGCTAAGGCCGCACCAGTATTTCAGAGCGAGTATTTTACGGCATTTGGTTTCAATGTCTTCATCAGTTATGCTACCGGCTTTTCTGTATCTCTTTACTGCTTCGATAGCTTCCGGTACATCATCAACATATTCAAGAACATCGTTTCCTGCCGCGTATGCCATAGCATAGCACTCGCCCGGATCAGAATAGCCTGTCACCCCTTTCATGTTCATAGCATCTGTAACGATCAAACCATTATATCCAAGACTATCCTTGAGAAGTCCGGTAATAATCCTTTTTGACAGTGAAGAGGGTAAGCCGGGCGCAGGATCAAGGGAGGGAATATTCAGGTGGGCTGTCATAATGCTTCCTACACCATCATCGATCAATTTGCGGAACGGAAATAATTCAAGAGTATCAAAACGTGCTGAAGAGTGGTCCATAACAGGCAGGTCCCAATGCGAATCATAACTGGTATCACCATGTCCGGGGAAATGTTTGGCCGTGGCCAATATCCCATTATCCTGTAGTCCCCTGGAATACAATACAGCCTTTGCAGCAACATTTTCCCTGTCCTCGCCAAATGATCGGTAGTTAATTACAGGATTTTGTTTGTTATTGTTAATATCAGCAACCGGTGCAAAATTGACATTTATACCCGACCTGGAAAGCTGCCTTGCTACATCAGCACCCATTTTGTAGATGAGTGAGTCATCTGTTATTGCTCCGAGTGTCATCTGGAAAGGATAATCCTCAATATCGGACAGACGCATGCCAGCACCCCATTCAGCGTCGGTGGCAACCACCAAAGGGACATCTGATTTCGACTGGTAATGGTTTATCAGCTCGGCCTGTTTAGCTGCAGTACCCTGGAAAAAGAGCAGACCTCCGATCCTGTATTCCTTAATAAGATCAGTAACTTCAAGGTAGTGGGATATATCCCTGTTTGACCATGTAGCAACCCAGATACTTTGTGCAATCCTCTCATCCAGACTCAGTTGGGAATATACTGAATCAACCCAGGGGTGATGAAGGTATTTCATGAAAGGAGGATCAGCTACCTGTGCACTGCAGTTCAGTATAAAACTGCTCAGGAGAATCAGGATAGAGATCCTGAGTGGATTTTCAGGTTTTTTCATTTAAAAGAATATCAAACAAAATAATATCAAAAATAGCAAAATATAGAGCTTAAAATATTCCTGTTTGCGATCTCCGCTAAATTATTAATTTTACTTCTCGAGGTATAAAGGGTTAACAGGGTCAGTTTATGAAAAAATCCAGATTGCTTTCACTTGACATTTACCGGGGTATAGCGATAGCTTTTATGATTATTGTGAATACGCCCGGAAGCTGGAGTTATGTCTATTCTCCCTTGAGGCACTCAGAGTGGCACGGATGCACTCCAACCGATCTGGTATTCCCGTCATTTCTGTTCATAGTTGGTGTGTCAATGTGGTATTCGATGAAGAAATATGGACATGAGCTTAACAAAAGATCATTGGCGAAGATCCTTTACAGGACATCTGTGATCTTCCTTGCAGGATTTCTACTAGGGTTGTTCCCCTTCGTTGGTAAGGATCTGTCAACGGTTAGGATCATGGGTGTCCTTCAACGAATAGCCCTTGCATACGGTTTCGGAGCTATGATTTGTCTTTTATTCAGGAGAAAACAGCTCTGGGGTGTCTCAGTAATCATCCTGGTTGGATACTGGGCATTGCTTTATTTTTCAGGAGGGGATGACCCATATTCGCTGGAGGGGAATCTCGCCCTGAGAGTCGACAGGGCAATCATGGGGACGAAACATCTATATAAGGGATTTGGAATAGCTTTTGATCCTGAAGGACTGTTAAGTACCATTCCTGCTATTGTAACGGTTATAGTAGGTTATATGTCCGGAGAACTGGTTGGGAAGGGTTCGATAAATGGTGTGAATACACTTAAGATGGTCATTTACGGGATCGGCGCAATAGCAATAGGGCTTATATGGAGCACTGTGTTCCCAATCAATAAACCTCTCTGGACCAGCACATATGTTCTCTTTACCGCAGGAATATCACTGATCCTCATGGCTTTCCTCTACCTTGTTGTGGATGTTCTGAAAATAGGAGGCTGGACAGGATTCTTCAGGGTGTTAGGCATGAATGCCCTCTTTATCTATATAATGGCAGGACTGTGGACCATGATCATGTTGATGATCAGGATTCCGGCAGGTAATGAATCCATAACGCTATACAGCTGGATCTACCTGAAGATATGTGTCCCACTGCTCGGGAATATAAACGGGAGCCTGATGTTTGCGATCATTCAGGTGCTGCTAATGTGGGGATTAGGGTATATTCTTTACCGCAATAAAATATTTATTAAAGTCTGACATCAAGATTATTACAACCAGATGTCTGAAAATTGTTATGAATGGATATTGAAAGCCTAGTAATAAAGAAGTTCAGAGAATTCACCAGGAATGAACCGACAAAAATAGTCAACTTGCCTCTGTCGGGATCAGAGAGACTCTATTTCAGGATCACTTATGATATCCGTTCAGTTATCGGTGTATTCAATCCGGGCAAGGAGGAAAATGAGGCATTTATCGGATTCACAGATCATTTTGGTTCGCTGGATCTTCCTGTTCCTGAGATGCTCAGATATTATCCCGAAGAGAATGTCTATTTTATTCAGGACCTGGGTGATACAAACCTGTTTACATGGCTCGTCAATAATCGCCAGGATCCAGATTTTGAAAAGAAACTCGTAACATTATATAAAAAAGTCTTAACCAAACTACTCCTGTTCCAGATTGAAGGTATCAAGAATCTGGATATGGAACTCTGCTATCCTCACAGGACCTTCGACAGGCAATCGATGATGTGGGATATGAACTATTTTAAGTACATGTTCCTCAAGCTGGTTGCTGCTCCATTTAATGAGAAGAGGATGGAGAGGGACTTCAATACTCTGGCTGACTTCCTTCTTGAGGCTGGCAGTGATTATTTTCTCTATCGTGATTTCCAGTCGGCAAATATTATGATCATTAATGATGAACCCTGGTTTATTGATTATCAGGGCGGAAGAGGAGGAGCACCACAGTATGATCCTGCATCGCTGTTGTTTGATGCAAAGGCTCTTCTGCCACAATCTATAAGAGATTTACTGATAGAGTACTATGTTGATGAATTTACCAGAGTGACAGGACAGGATACTTTATGGTTCAGGCTTTATTACCCGGCTTTTTGCCTGATCAGGATTATGCAGGCCCTGGGTGCATACGGTTTTAGAGGACTGGTAGAGCGTAAACCCGGATTTGCTGATAGTATAATCCCGGCAGTAAGAGATATATTATGGATTATCTCCGGAGAAAAACTGGGAGTAGAACTTCCGGAGTTATTTTCAATAATTGAATCAATTCCCGGGTTGCCCAGATATAAGAACCTCAAGGATAAAGGTATATGAAGGCAATGATTATGGCTGCCGGCTATGGCAGCAGGCTTGGTGATGAAACAAAAAACAGACCCAAGATACTGATTGATATCGGGGGTATTACACCACTTGAGTGGATACTTCGAAAAATGAAATCGTCCGGTGTCAGTGAGGCGATCATTAATGTTCATTACCTCTCTGATCAGGTAGAAGATATGGGTAGCAAGATAGCAGAGAAGATTGGTATAGGGCTCTGTTTTTCCGACGAGAGGGAGGAACTGCTTGATACGGGAGGCGGGCTGTATCATGCAAGAGATTTCTTTGATGAAGAACCATTTATTTTATATAATGGGGATATTATATCTGATATCGATTTAAATGCACTCTACTCTTTCAATGTTGGCTCTGACTCTGTTGCCACCCTTGCAATAAGGAAACGACCGGGAAAACGGGTTTTTCTGTTTGATAAGGATGGTTTCCTGGGAGGATGGAGGAACACAGCAACCGGAGAAGAGATAATTACATTGCATCATGTTGCTGATCTCACTGAGACTGCTTTTTCAGCTATTGCTGTGCTTAAACCGGAGATCTTCACATACCTGCATAAGGGAGCTTATTCATTAAGGCCTGTTTACCTGGAACTTTCAGCGAAGAAACTGGTCGGCAGTTTCAGTCACGATGACGGATTCTGGATAGATATAGGCCGCATGCCCGGACTGGAGGCATGCAGGAAAATGTTGTCGGCCGGCAAATAGCTGATGTCTGGATCTTTCCCGGAGGTTGTTTTTGATTAATATTAATTTTAATAATTTTGTGAGCCAGAATATTTATAGCTAAGTTATTGTAATTCATTAAAATAAATTTAACTGTATATATGGGCAAAGTATTGATAATAGGTGCGGGTGGGGTAGGGACTGTGGCAGCTCATAAAATGGCCTCATTACCCGATATATTCGGAGAGATACTACTGGCCAGCCGGACAAAATCAAAGTGCGATACAATTGCTGAACGTGCCGGAAAAGACAGGATAAGAACTGCTGAAGTAGATGCTGATAATGTTCCGGAACTGGTGATACTAATCAGGTCTTTCAACCCTGATATAGTTGTAAATGTGGCATTACCATACCAGGATCTTCATATTATGGATGCATGTCTGGAGACCGGTGTATCATATCTCGATACTGCAAATTATGAACCGCCTGAAGAGGCGAAATTTGAATACAGCTGGCAATGGGCCTATCATGACCGGTTTAAGGATGCAGGGATCACCGCAATCCTGGGATGCGGATTTGATCCCGGAGTAACCGGTATTTATACCGCATGGGCTGCGAAACATCATTTCGATGAGATCAGTTACCTTGATATCGTTGACTGTAATGCGGGCGACCATGGGAAACCTTTTGCAACCAATTTCAATCCTGAAATAAATATACGGGAGGTAACACAGAAAGGTAAGTACTGGGAAGGTGGCGGGTGGCGGTATACTGAACCGCATGAAATACATAAACCTCTGACCTATCCGGGTATCGGGCAGAGGGAATCATACCTTATTTATCATGAGGAGCTTGAGTCGCTCGTAAAAAATTTCCCTTCACTTGAACGGGCCAGGTTCTGGATGACCTTCGGGCAGGACTACCTTACCCACTTAAGGGTTATACAGAACATAGGTATGGCAGGAATAGAACCAATAAGCTACGAGGGAAAGGAGATAGTTCCGATACAGTTCCTGAAAGCAGTATTACCGGATCCGGGAGAGCTGGGTGAGAACTACACCGGCCAAACCTCCATAGGATGCAGGATAAGAGGTCTGAAAGATGGGAAAGAGAGGACATATTATATTTATAACAACTGTTCGCACCAGGATGCTTTCAGGGAGACCGGTGCTCAGGGGGTAAGCTATACTACCGGAGTACCCGTTGCAATTGGAGCTATGATGTATCTGAAAGAACTATGGAAGAAACCAGGCGTTTTCAATGTTGAGGAGTTCGATCCTGATCCTTTTATGGAACAATTGAACATTCTTGGTCTTCCGTGGCATGAACTTCATGATATAGACCTTGAGTTATAACAGACTTTTCAATCATAGATGAACAATGCCCATCGATTATTATAAGCTACCTTCTCCCTGCTTCGTAATTGAGGAGAAACGGCTGAGGAAGAATCTTGAGCTAATTAAGAATATTGGGCAGGAGGCAGGAGTGGAATTCATCCTTGCTTTCAAGTCATTTGCTATGTGGGGTGTGTTCCCCATAATGAGGGAATATATCAGGGGAGCTGCTTCCAGTTCACTCTCCGAAGTAAGGCTTTGTCATGAGGAGATGGGCAGTAAGGCTCATACCTATTCTCCTGTATACAAGGAGGAAGAGATTGCGGCAATTCTGGAGATGAGCTCACATATCACCTTCAATTCAATTGCACAGTATAAAAAGTATCATGAGATAGTGAAAAAAGCAGCGAATGCAAGCCCCGGGCTCAGGATAAATCCTGAGTACAGTGAGATTGCCCATGGACTTTATAACCCCTGCTTACCCGGTTCAAGGTTCGGTGTCACAGCCGAACAGCTTTCGAAAGGTCTCCCGGAGGATATAGAAGGACTTCATTTCCACCTCCTTTTCGAAGCCGACTCCTTCATTTTTGAAAATACCCTCAAGGTTGTGGAAGAAAAATTCGGGCATCTCTTTTCAACCATCAGGTGGATAAATATGGGTGGGGGACATCTTGTCACACAGAAGGATTATGATACTGCACACCTGGTCGGGATACTAAGGGAATTCAGGGAAAGACATGATGTTGAAGTGATCCTGGAGCCCGGCAGCGCTTTTGCATGGGAGACAGGAGAACTGGTCTCCACTGTGGAAGACATAGTTACAAACCAGGGTATCAAAACCGCCATTCTCGATGTCAGCTTCACTGCGCATATGCCCGACTGCCTTGAGATGCCATATAAACCAACGGTAATAGGAGCTGTGGAGCCTGCCCCGGGCCTTCCAACCTACAGGTTGGGAGGAAGCTCATGTCTTTCGGGCGACTTCATTGGCGACTGGTCGTTCCATCGGGAACTTAAACCGGGCGACCGTATTGTATTCTGGGATATGATGCATTACACATTGGTCAAAACCACAACCTTTAACGGTGTACGGCATCCTTCTATAGTATTATGGGACACCGATAACACCGCCAGAGTGATAAGGAGGTTTGGATATGAGGATTATAAGAACAGGCTCTCCTGAAAAATTAAATCTCTGCCTGCATTACAAGTGGCAATCTTCAAGGTTATCAAGAATCACCTTCAGTCATCTGTTTGTCAAAAACATATGACCAAGTGAATAACCTTTAGTAATTTTCCACAGGAACTTGTCTTAAAGTTTCAACGGCACAAAACAGGTAAAAGGCTTGTTTTTAACATAGAGCTCAACAGGAGAAGAAGGTTCAAATGGATTTATGTTTCTGCAGAAAACATATCCATATGAGCCTTTCGGATCTTCTTTACCACCTGGCTGTTGTAAGACAGTTAACAGCGCTGTTCCTGCGAAACTAGTACTCTTTAATCACCATCTCCTTGCTGATCTCAAACCCTTCACCTTTAAGCGTCAGAGTATAGTTACCTGATTTCGGGAACCTGAGGTATTGAATGAAATATGGAGCCTGGTTGTTATCCTCTTCAATTACAAGATCCCACCTGTACTGGTTAAAACCCCTCTTACCATCCAAAGAGGTATTCCACAAAACCGTCATATCATCTCTTAACTCAAGGTTCACTCTGCTGTCTTCAATCAGATAAAAAGTAATATTTGTCTTTTCTAATGTAGTATATTCCACATCATTGTGGGTATCGTTTCTTTTGGGCAGTGTAGCCTCAGGAATATCAAACAGTGTATTATATGAGACCAGTTCACCGGTAGCAAAAGCAGTATGAACAGGTTTCAGGTTCATCTTGTAAATGCCCCTGCCATGTGTGCCGGCTACCAGGTCCATGGCACTTTCCTGGATCACCAGGTCGGAGATTGCACAAGCAGGCAGTCCGGGCCCCAGCAGTGACCATGATTTGCCACGGTCAGTCGATATATATACTCCCCTGTAAAGACCGGCATACAGGATATTCTCATATACGGGATCTTCTATGATCACATTTGCCACTTCATCGGGCAGATTGGAGGATATCGATTCCCATGTATTGCCATAATCTTCAGAGACATATAAATAATTCTTCAGATTGTCATTATTTATACCTGTGATGGCTATATACACTCTTGCTTCCGAGTATTTTGACGGGCAAATACTTCTGATGTATTCTTCCGGTAGCTCTTCCCCGTATTCGATCCATGAATTTCCATCGTCCCTGCTCGTCCAGAATATACCGGCATCGGTGCCAGCATAGAGCAAACCCTGTTTTAACGGCGACTCCATAATTGCACCAACGGTAGTCGATCTGTTCCCTTCCCTCATTGATTCTGACAGGTCTGGTGAGATCAGATCCCAGTTATCTCCCTTATCGGTGCTCTTAAACAAATAATTGCCTCCATGGTAAAGGGTACTGCTGTTGTGAGGAGAGCAGAAATATGGAGCTACAAAGGCATAGACCTGTTTCCCTTTGTGATCCTGAGGAAGTTTTGGCTTTATTGAAACTGAGTGGTCCTCCTTCATGTTCTTACGCTTGGCAGCGCCGTTCTGGGAACTGTAATAAACAATATTTGGATCGTCAGGATCCGGAAAGGTAAAACAACCATCGCCACCGGCCCACGCATCCAGCCAGACATAATCCCATCCATCAGGATATCTGGGATCCCATTCCTTTGATGGTCCATATACCGATGCATCATCCTGTACACCTCCGTAAACCATGTACGGATCCTGATTATCAACGGATATATCGTAAAACTCACCTGCCGGGATGTTGTTATGGTGCAGCCATGTTCTACCTTTGTCGAAGCTCTGGTACAGTCCGCCATCATTACCGAGAAGAAGCCTTTCGGGATTTGAGGGATCGATCCACAACTCACACATATCCAGATGCAGCGGAGTAGCCTGGCTGGGATTAAGATGAAATACCGTGCCTCCAACATTCTCAAATGTTTTCCCTCCATCAATACTGTGAGCCATTCGTACACCAAGGGCAAACAACTCGTCATCATTGAATGGATTCAGGTAGATATCGGCAAAGTACCATCCTATACCAGGGAAGATAAGCAATTCTTCGTCGTGACTTCTGTTCCATGTTAAGCCGCCATCATTTGTAACATATACCTCTGCAGCCAGGTTTTTATTCTTATTCAGGTTATCCACGAGAGCGTAAGCTTTGTCAGGATTGGTTTGCGATACTGCAAGTCCGATACGGCCTGTCTGAGGTCCATCGGGCAATCCTCCTTTCAGATGTTCCCATGTCGATCCTCCATCGATGCTTTTGTAAACTCCACTCTCAGGACCTGATATGCCGGGGTTATTCTCCCACATCGAGGCATAAATAATATCTGGATCTGAGGGTGATATAACGACATCGTTTGCTCCCGTTCGTTCATTAACATACAACACATGTTCCCATGTGTTGCCTCCATCAATAGTCCTGTACAAGCCCCGGTTGCTGTTAGTGCTCCAGAAATGACCAAGAACCGCTACAAATGCTATATCAGGATCCTCCGGATGGACCGCGATCTCCCCGATATGATATGAATCGGTGAGTCCTTTGTGCTCCCATGTCTCACCTCCGTCAACCGATCTGTAAACTCCTGCTCCGGGCATTGTAAAATTACGTGCCTTTTTAAGGCTTTCGCCAGAACCGAGCCAAACTATGTCAGGATTTGAGGGAGCAACGGCTATATCACCGATTCCAAGTACCGGCTGATTCTCAAATATCGGCTTCCATGTTAATCCGTTATTTGTTGTCTTCCAAAGATTCCCTGACCCAAAGGCAACATAAATAGTACCCGGGCTGTTCATCACTCCCTGGACTGCTTCAACCCTGGCTGAATTAACTACCGGACCGAGATGTATCCATTCCAGACCGAACAGTGAGGTTTCCTTAAGCTCCATATACTCATCAAATGAGTCTAGCAATGGATTGCCCGTCTCCTGGGCCGTTAACGCGGGATATGTACTCATAATGACAATAGCTGACAGCAGGATAGATCTTGAAAATTTCATGATTTGTAGGTTTTTGTTTATTTATTCATTCATTGAGTTACTTAGTGATTGACAAATATAATCCTATCAGATTTGTCATGGAATAATCTTCGAATTAATTTAATATAATTTAACAAATGATCCTGTAAATTAAAAGATTTACTCAATGTGCTTTCTGCCTCAGGACGTCATACATTAGTCAAAATTAGTTGACTTCAAGGCCTGTTTTTTCTAACTTGGATTTTAAGTACCTCACTTAAAACCAACCCTATCATGGAAACCCTTAAACGGACATTATTAATAATAGCGCTGCTTTTTATGGCTGCGTCAGTTATTGCCCGGATACCTGAAGCCCTCTGGTATAATGATACCTATTTCAGCCGTGGATATGGAGGAACTTACAACTACTTTGATAAAAGGATTACAACAGGTCATTCGGTGGACAATGCATCCTATAATGAAATAATACCTGTATTAATTGAAGCCATCAGGGAGCAGCAGGTAACTATTGATAAACAGAATCTGGATAGAGGGAGATGCGGGAAGAGATACGATCCCTTCGGGGCCAGATCAATGAGTTAAGGAATCTGATAATCAGTAATCCGGGAAATTAAGTAGAACTATCCTGCTCCGGAATTGGATGATTTTTAATTTTTTTTGTATTATAACATGTTTTTTCTATTTTGTTCCACTTTTTATCTGCAATCAAATTGAATCCGTCATGAAGAAATCAAGGTGTACAGTTATTTGCATGTTACTGTTATTTACATGCCTCAGTTTAACAGCCCAGGTTCCCAATGGTATTAATTACCAGGCTATCCTGAGGGATAATAGCAATAACGAGATTATCAATGAACCCATCGAGGTGAAATTTGGTCTGATCACCGATTCACCTGCCGGTACCCTGATCTGGGAAGAGCAGCAAAGCGCGGTCACAAACGACTTTGGACTCTTCGGCCTGATAATCGGTGACGATCTTGCTACAAGGACAGGTGGCACCCATGCTGACTATACTGATATTATTTGGGGAGCTAAACCTATGTATCTGAAGGTGAGTATTTTCTATGATGATACGTGGAAAGACTTTGACCCGCAGTTGATAAATTCAACCCCTTTTGCCCTGGTCAGTAAATCCTCTGAGGACGATGAGGATACCTTTCCCGATAATGAACTTATAGAAACCCTTGTTTTAAATGGAACAACACTTGAGGTAACTGAAGGGGGAGATATAAAGGCAGTTGATCTCAGTTCCTTAAAGGACAGTCCGTTTACTATGAACGCCGATACTGTCACCCTTATTGGTGGCTCCATTAGTATCGGGGCACCTAATCCGGGTCGTTCCAAAGTAGCAATTGTGAGCCAGGATGACATGTCAGAAGATGCTCTTTTTGAGGTCAAACGCTCAGATGGTCAGACAATATTTGCAGTATATAATGAGGGCGTAAGAATTTTTCTGCCTACAGACCCTGTAACCAAAGGACCAAAAGGTGGATTTGCCATAGGCGGGTTTGATAATACAAAAGGAGATTACACCGAGGATTATCTGTGGGTTACACCGGATAGTATAAGGATGTATATTGACAAGACACCGGATGGTAAAGGGCCAAAAGGAGGGTTTGCAATAGGAGGATTCGACAGGACCAAAGCGATAATCGATGAATATATGGTAGTCAATGGTGATAGCACCAGGTTCTATATTGACAATACCAGTGCGAAAGGGCCCAAGGGAGGATTTGCTATCGGTGGTTTTGATAATACAAAGGGTAACAGGCAGGATTATATGATGATCAATAATGATAGTACAAGATTCTATATTGATGATACAGGTGCGAAAGGGCCCAAGGGAGGATTTGCTATCGGTGGCTTTGATAATACAAAGGGTAGCAGGCAGGATTATATGAGGGTTACAATGGATAGCACCCGGTTTTTTGTAAACGATTCAATCGCCGGATTTGGGGTTTCCGATGTTCAGTCGGGTACTCCAAAAAGTTTTATGCGGATGGATAAGCAAAACTCTTATATTGGCCATGAAAGTGGTGTAAAGGCAGAACCAGAAGCTATTTATAATTCTTTTATTGGCTATCAGAGTGGTACGGAAAACCTCAAGGGAAGGAAGAATGTATTTGTAGGATATCGTGCGGGTTATAATAATAACCAGGGACACTTTAATATCTTTATTGGCAATGAAAGCGGACAGGCTAATAATAGCGGTGGTTCAAACCTGTTCATAGGTAATAAGTCGGGCAACAAAAATAATAATGGAAACGATAATGTTTTTCTGGGCATTTCAGCAGGTCTTGAGAATTATGATGGTTCCAACAATACGTTTATCGGTCCAAGGGCAGGCAGGGATAATACAGATGGCGGTAATAACGTTTATATAGGCTTTCAAAGTGGCGGTATACAGAAAGGATCAGGGAATGTGCTCATAGGGGCTAACTGCGGATTGTTTGAAAGCCAGGATATGAATAATGCATTGTTGATAGACAATTCTTCCCATTATTTCGAACCCCTGGTTACAGGCAGTTTCTCAGCTCAGACATTTCATATCAATGGTACGCTGACAGCAACCGAGGTTGCCAAATCATCAGATATTGGACTTAAGAAAGATATTGAAAATTTAACAGGTGTGATTGATAAAATAATGCTTCTGAATCCTGTTTCGTTCTATTATATCCAGGAAAACAGAAACAGTATCATGTTAAGTGATAAAAGACAATACGGACTTATTGCTCAGGAGCTGGAGAATGTCTTTCCTGATCTGGTTGGCACCGACAACTACGGGTATAAGACCATTGATTATATGAATCTCTTTTCATTGCTGATCCCTGCCGTGCAGGATATGAAGGAGGATCTGGATGTCAAGGATCAAACTATCTCTGAAATGAAGAGAAATCAGGATGAAATGGTTAAAATGATCCAGGATTTACAGACACAAATAAGCCAACTTAATAAATAAACCAACTATAAAGAATTAATTATGGCAGCGACAACATCTCCTCAAGACAAATTCGCTTTCCTTTTCAGCGGAGTTAAAGATACCGATCCTTGCAATGATCTGGAAATGATCTACAACACACTTGTTAACTATTATGGATTTAAATCCGATAATATTAAGGTTGTGTATGGTGGAAACGATCTGACAAATGCCTCCTTTGCTCCAGCCGGAACATCAAGTGTATCCAACGTGGCTGAGTTCACAGCAAGTTATGATGCTTTCATAACAACAGCTCCAGCTAACAATGGAGGCCATTCAATAGCCAGCGTTCCGGCCTTGGGAGGTCATAATACCGTATTGGTATTCCTTACCGGGAATGTTACATCTGCACCCGAACTGATAATCAATGAGGACCCCTCAACTCCTGTGACAATTTCGGATTCCCAGCTATATGGTATGCTGGATACTGTTCCTGCAAACCAGATCAATGCAGAGATGCATTTTGTAATTAATACCGACAATGCTCTTGATATTATTGACTCCATCTACGGAAGTATGATAGTTCTACGATCAACATTCACAGCATCCTGTGGAAATGGAGAAACTGCTCCTTCTGACTTTGTGGCCCAGTGGACAAATGCGCTTAAGCTGAAGGAAAAAGATATGGGCGGAGGGTTATTTGAAACAGCTGATACCTTTAATTCAGGCGCACTTGATGATCCCGATAATCTTGTAAGTCTAAGGGAAGCAAGCCTTTATGCCACCGGGAATACAGATCTTTATATGTACAGGAACTTCATGGATGCGGGTGAGGATATTAATTGCTTCCTGGGAAAACCGAAGATGTATATAAATGACGGCCCTCCTGAAGCACGATGGAGGAGCGAGGATATCTGGCTTACCCATCCTGATCCTCCATACAATACCGATGCATACAAGGATCTGTATGTATGTGATGATCCGTTACAACCGACTGTTAATAACAATTTTGTAAATATAAGGGCTCGTAATCTGGGAACCCATCCGGTGAGACTATACTATGTTGGTGCCCTGCTTACTCCAACGGGAGTAACTCCTGACGGTGAGAAGGCGCTTAAGGAAATTGACATATTTGGAATTGACGGAGCGGGTTATAAGCCATTGGCGCCGGGCACTGCCGCATCAACTGATAATACAGATCCTATGGCCGAGTATCAGGAAACACATATCGCTGTAATAAACGATATGTTCTTTGATGATGCCGGACACAGGTGTATCAGGGCAAAACTCAAAGATGTAGCCGTTACGGATACTGATATGAATAGTCTTAGCGTATATACTATGGATGATGAAGCTCAGAGAAACATCAATCCAATTGAAATATGTGGAGAGAAGAGTGGTGATACAGGAGGCACGGGTGCCGGAGGTGAAGAAAAAGAGGACGACGTAAAGGAGAAATCAATCTCCAGATATATGATTAAGAACACTTTTGACACCCGGAAGAAATTCAGGATAATCTTCCCCAGGAATTACCATAAAGCAGAAGAGTATTTTGATTTTCGTTGGGATTGGGGTAAGGCTATCAGGCCGGTGTCAGGTTTCGGAGAGGAAAGGGTACTGGATGATGTAAGATATGTTGACTTCATGCTCTTACCCGGTGAGACAAGAATCCTGAACCTGGCTTTATCAGCAAAAACAGATAAGAAGATCACGAAACCATTGGAGCTTGATTTTGACATACTGGTTGAAGGAGACTGGGACTTTACCAGAATTGCCGGGCACGGACTTCACAACTTTTCCCGGCATGCGTCTGTAGGTGGCTTTACTCTTAGCATAAAAACAGGTAGTGCTGAGCTCACAGGAAAGCTCGATATCGGAGACCTGGCAAGGGATGCGGTATTGCATATTCGCACCCCTGAGAACCTGCAGAAACAGGATTTCACCTTTGAGAAAGACGGAAGTTTCAGGATAACCGGCCTGAATCCGGGAACTTATTTCCTGAGTGTGATTACAAAAAAGGGTAAATCAAAAGAATATCTGGTACGGTTAAAAGATACCGAAAGGCATCATTTAAAGCTTGCCTTGCGAGGTGTAAGACTGGTTGAGAATAAGCCCCTGCAGGAAAAGAAATAGCAAAATAGGCAAATAAGGGGGTGAATCAAAACATAAAAATTATTGAAGCTCCTCGCTGCAAGCAGCGAGGAATCTTCGATCCCGATAAAACTTGTTTTATTTGCTCGCTAACCCCGCCGCAAGCAGCGGGGAACCGAGTTTACGAACTCGGAGAAGCCAATGCGCTCGCCGGGATTCAATTGTTATGTTTTAAAAGTCAATCATAAAATCTCAACATATTAATAAATAGCTATTTATAGATTGAAGTGTAATGCAAAAACAATTATCATATGACTTTTGATACACCCCCAACCTTATACGGACGGTCAGATTGTAAACCCTAACCCTAATTCTTTAAGTATATCATCATCAGGTTTTGAGGTTTGTTTGTTCCAACCCCTCAATTCATAATATTTATCCATATTCTCTGTGAACTTCTCACGGTCTACTATCGCTCCTGCATGATCGCCATAGGTAAACTTGTTCACAAAGAATTTCTCAGGAATTGTGTCATCTTCACGTCTGAAACCATCCCTGTAATTGAACATCTTTTCAATGGTGAATATCCTTGTTCCGGCTTTATTGAACTCATCCTCAGTCCATTCAAGTCCGGTAATTGCAGCAAGGAAATGTCTGTACTCCAGGTCGCCCCTGTACCATGATGATGCAAAGCTGCAGGCTCCCAGTGAGTCTCTGAGGCAGGCTGAATCCTGTCTCCCGGCACTCCCGCCGTTCATATGACAGGCACCTCTGTTGGCAGTGGCATAGCAAATTGCCCAGCTGTCAGAATTAACGGGCACGTTCCATGCCGCCAGTTCATGACCCTTGACATGGATAGCATAATCGGAAGAATTTCCGCCAATCTTTTCCGCCAGTGCTTTCACCCCTTTGCAGGCAAGGTCGCCAATTCCTTCCCTGTTGCAGATCTTATGGATCAAAGCAAGAGAAGCCTCTACATTACCCCAGGTAAGCTCTATTCCATCGAGGAATTCCTTATCTATGTCTCCCTTTTCGTAGGCTTCCATAAGAAAACCAAGGGTATTCCCAACAGAGATTATGTCGATGCCATAATCATCGGAGACAAAGATCAGTTTCTGCAAACCGTTAATATCTGATATCAGAAGATTCGCACCCAGCATGGTACCTGTCTCATATTCCGGTCCATCGTGTACCTGTACGTTATATGCTCCTTTTGCAAATCCGCTTTTCTTACAGGCGAGTTGACAGGAGAAGCATGCAAAATCCCTTTTCCATATCTTTTCCCTGTTGGCCTCTGCCCCTATTTTTTCGATCTCAGCAAATGTACCTTCGCTATAGTTCTTTACAGCTTGAGTACCCCCTCTCGATGATGAAGTAAGGGCATTTGCCGTACCTCCGTGGCGCCAGGATATGACATTTTGGTTTTTCTCCATGAAGGATCGGCGCACCTTTTCAAGAAGATCGTTGTATTTCTCCAGGTCAGAAACATTGGGCATCTTGTTTCCGCGGACAACAACTGCTTTCAGGTTCTTGGATCCCATAACACATCCTGTGCCTCCACGCCCGGCTGCCCTGGCTGCTGTGTTAAGAACGCATGCCATTGGCACCAGATTCTCACCTGCCTGACCAATGTAGCACGATTCCCATCTTCCTTCACCAACTTCACTATGGAATATCTTGTCCAACTCATCAGTCCCCATTCCCCAATACCTGGAAGCATCCTCAATTGTCACTTCATCGTTAAGGATCTTAATATATACAGGCTTTTCAGCTTTTCCGGTAATTAGCAGACCATCATAACCGGCAAAACGCAGTTCGGGCCCAAAGAAACCACCAATATTTGAATAGCTTACAGTTGAACCATTTTGAAACTCTGAGTTCATTGCCGAAGTTCTTGGTGACTTGGTAACTACGCAGGTTCGTGATGAAGAGGGGATAGGCAGACCTGAGAATGGTCCCGGCATAAACATCAGGATGTTTTCAGGTGATAAAGGATCGGTACCGGGTTTTAGTCTGTCCCACAACAATTTTGCACCAAGTCCTCTTCCCCCAATGAATCTTTTAATGTCTTCGTCGGGTATCTTTGTAACCTTGCTCTTCCCTTCAGTGAGGTTGACCTCAAGCAGTTTTCCGTAGTATCCTTGTGTAGCCATTTTCAATTCACCTCCTGATTAGGGTTATACAATTTCTTTATCATCTTTTCTGCAATCTTTTCAGGTGCGAGGTTTGACAAATCTCTGTCATCATCCAGTTCGATATATGCCAGGGCATCATATGGACAGTACTCAACACACTTAGGGTTACCTCCGCAAAGAGTGCACATACGCATTGGGCTACCTGTGTCAGGATCCGGTTTTATCACACCTGCTCTTCTTTTACTGCACTCGAGGGCACAACTCTGACAGCCGATGCAGCGCCCGAGATCATTTGTTATAGTCATAAGTTCAGTATCCCTGTACAGGGCCTTTCTTCCAGTTACAGGATCGGGTTCAACAGGGCATACCTCAACGCATGGAGCATCATCACAGAGGGCACACGTGGAGGGAATATCGATATCAGGATTATAATGAAAAACCCTTATATTCGAAAGAGAAGGATTCCCTAATCCATTTAGCTTCTTTCCATTAACTAAAGTCTGATGATTAAAGGAAGAGCATACAGACTCACATGTCCTGCATCCGGCACATTTCTCAAAATCAATGGCAATTACCTTGATTTTACCTGTGACAGGTTCACGGTGGATATTAAAACCATATGAACCCAGCACAACGACCCCAGTCGCACCTAGTCCCAATCTCTGAAGGAACCGGCGCCTGGAACAGCTCTGGTTAATTAATTTGTCGGGCATATCGATTGGCATATTGAAATTATTGCACTGAGACAAGATACCATTTTATTGATTATAGTTCAATTAATTGGATCTGCATAAAATTACATATCGTTTATAACTCTGATTACCGTATATTGTTTATGCTTTATATAGTTGATATCTTTGCATCCGATGAAAAGGAGGGTTGTAATAGGCCTGTCGGGAGGTGTTGACTCCAGTATTGCTGCATGGAAGCTTAAGCAGGATGGCTTTGATGTTGTGGCCCTTTTTATGAAGAACTGGCACGATACCACAGGGGTTCTGAAGGGAGACTGTCCCTATGACGATGACATAATGTTCGCAGAATTAGTTGCCAGGAGACTCAAGATTCCTTTTTACCAGGTAGATCTGAGCATTCCATATAAAATGAGGGTAATTGATTATATGTTTTCTGAATATGAGAAGGGAAGAACCCCTAATCCTGACGTGCTATGTAACCGGGAAATAAAGTTCGACTCTTTTGTTGAGGAAGCCAATAAATTTGGAGCAGATTATATTGCTACAGGCCATTATTGCAGAAGGGATCAAATTACCGGTAATGGAACTGATATATACAGATTACTTGCAGGGGCCGACAAAAACAAGGATCAGAGTTACTTTCTGTGTCAGATAACCCAGGATCAGCTTAGCAGGGTCATATTCCCGATAGGTGATTTTAAGAAGCCCGAGGTAAGGAGGATAGCTGAAGATCTCAACCTGGCCACTGCGCAGCGAAAGGATTCTCAGGGTATATGCTTTGTTGGCAAGGTTGACCTTCCGACTTTTCTGCAGCAGCAGTTAAAAACCCGGACCGGGAGAACAGTAGAGATAAGTACGGATTGGCATTATCCGGCTATAATCAGTGGTTTGCCAGGGAATGATATTGGCGATCAGGAACTCGAAAATATTTGCAGGCCATATGATTACAATCCTTCTTCGGGAAAAACAATTGGGAAGCATGAAGGAGCATATTTTTTTACCGTGGGTCAGAGGAAAGGAATAAATATTGGTGGATACAATGAACCTCTGTTTGTTATTGGCCTTGATGTCGAAAAGAACATATTATACGTGGGCGAAGGGCAGAGTCACCCAGGACTTCATAGAAAAGGGCTGTTTATAAAAGAAGACGAAATACACTGGGTGCGCCCTGATCTGATGCTTTCGGAGAATGAAAGCAGAGACTATAAGGTAAGGATCAGATATCGACAATCCCTGGAAACTGCGAGGTTATTCAGACGCAGAGAGGGGATCTACATTGTCTTCAAAAAACCTCAAAGAGGAATAGCACCCGGTCAGTTTGCAGCATGGTACGATGATCAGGAGCTGATTGGTTCAGGAGTGATCCACCGGTAGGGGTTTACCTGTTTTCAGCCACCTCTGCCAGCTCATCTCCTTTCAGCCTGTAAACGATCCAATCATCCATGGCCTTTGCTCCAATGCTTTCATAGAATTTCCGGGCAGGATTCCAGTCAAGAACCCACCATTCAACTCTCCCGCATCCGCGTTCCTTTGCCAGTCTGGCAATTCGCCGGAGTAAAGCTGTTCCGACACCTCTTTTCCTGTATTCGGGCAGCACATAGAGATCCTCAAGATAGATACCTGGCTTACCCAGAAAGGTGGAAAAATTGTGAAAGAAAAGTGCAAATCCAACCTCCTCTTCATCTAACGATGCAAAGATTACCTCAGCATATCTCTTCTCTCCAAAAAGGTACTTCTCAAGCATCTGCTCCGTTGCTTCAACTTCATGTGCTAATTTCTCATATTCAGCAAGTTTCCTGATAAAAGATAACACTTTTGGAACATCTTCCCTTTCTGCATTTCTGAATCCAATAGGCATAACTCAACAATTTGGTAATAGTCATAAATATAAGAAAAATAGGTATATTTATCTTCAATCATGACCCAGGGCAAACTAACCAGATATAGCGCTTCAGCAGGATCAGGGAAGACCTATATTCTAACAGGTGAATATTTGAAGTTCCTGTTTAGTAACAGATATAATTACAGAAAGATCCTTGCAGTTACATTCACGAATAAGGCTGCGGCTGAAATGAAAGAGAGGATTCTGACGAACCTGTTTCTGTTATCGGGTGGTTCATCCTCAGATTATGTTGAAAGACTGAAAGAACATACAGGAAAGGATGAGGAATACATCAGGAAAGAGGCTGGGGTAATCCTCAGGAACATTCTTCACGATTATTCCAGGTTTTCAGTTGGAACAATAGATAGTTTTTTTCAGAAGATACTCAGGTCTTTTGCTCAGGAAAGTGGACTTCATGCTGGTTTCAATCTTATACTCGACCATACTTCAACACTTTCTGATTCATATGACAGTTTACTGAAAGATCTTGAAGAAGACCCTCAGTTGCTGAACTGGCTTATTGACTTTTCCAGGCATGAGCTTGAGGAGGGTGATGACTGGAATCTCAGGAAAAAAGTGCTGGACCTGGGCCAGGAGTTATTCAAGGAGGTATACAGGATCCTTGACAGGAATAATAAAATAGTTAAAGACCGAAAGGTCATTTCAGATTCAATCAATGAATTGTATGCTATCATAGCAGGTTTCAGATCAGAAGTTAAGATCATTGCCGGGGCCAGTCTGCAGATAATTGATCTCTATTCCTTAAGTGAAACAGATTTTCTGGGTGGAAGCAAAGGGATGCTTCCCTTTCTCACAGCCCTGACAGCAGGCATTCCTGACAAATTCAATAATTACGTAAGGATTGCTGTTAATGAGAACAGATGGTCCAAAAAGGATCATTATCCTGAAAACCTGAAGGAGGCGGTTGAGAATGGATTAGGGGATAAAATAAAATTACTCCTGGAATATTACGATAACAATATTACCGGTTACAGAACTGCCGAGGAGGTGCTTAAGAATATATTTACCATGGGGATCATTTCTGATCTTTCAAGAAAAACCAGGGAATTAGTCTCAGATGAAAACAGGTTTCTTCTGTCGGATGCAGGTGATGTTATCAGTCAGATAATCGGTGAAGACCAGGCACCATTTATATATGAAAAGATAGGAATCAGGTATGCCAATTTCATGATTGATGAGTTCCAGGACACCTCCCAGATCCAGTGGAGTAATTTCAATCCTTTGATCAGAAACAGTATGGCAGAGGGCGACAATAATCTTGTGGTTGGTGACACAAAACAGTCCATTTACAGGTGGAGAAACAGCGACTGGAATATTCTCCGCAATCTGCATTCGCAATATCGCAATGAGAACTTTGAAAATGAAAAACTTGATAATAACTGGAGAAGTTGTGCCAATATAATTCAATTCAACAATTATCTGTTCACTGTGCTTCCCGGCTTGCTTTATGAGCAGGCAGGTGAATCGGGATCCGGGGAACTGGGTGAAATATATTCTGATGTAAAGCAGAGGGATCCCGGGAAGAAGGAGGACGGGTATATCAGGATTAAAGCCATTAAGGCAATAGAGAATGAGCACCAGGAAGATCTTGTTCTGAATGAATTGCCTGGTCTGCTTGAAGAAATCCAGGATAATGGTTACGAAGCTCATGAAATTGGAATTCTGGTAAGGAAACATGATCAGGGAAAAAAGATTATCGAACGTCTGATGGAATACTCAATGTCGGTATCCGGAGAAAAAAAGCATAAGTATTCATACCAGATCATTTCACAGGATTCGCTTTTCCTTTATCTTTCTCCTGCTGTAAACCTGATAATTTCGGCGCTCTGTTTTTTAACGGACTCAACTGATCATCTCAACAAAGCCAATCTGATATATAGCTCCGTTCAGTCAGGAAACACTTCTGATGCTATCGACCGGCCCCTCCTGTTGGGGATCACCGATTCTGACGCACCTGATAAGGATCTTCCCCCGGGATACAGGGAGTTTTTCAGCCGGATACTGCATCTGCCGCTGTTTGAAATGATTGAAGAGATAATTGTATTCTTCGGATTATCACATAATCCATCGAACATTCCGTTCATCACAACATTTCAGGATCTTGTCCTTGAGTTTTCAAGTACCGAGACCAATGACATTCCTTCATTTCTTGAATGGTGGGAATCAGAAGGTCAGAAGAAAACAGTCTCGTCATCAGACCAGAAGGGTGCAATTCAACTCATGACGATCCATAAATCAAAAGGATTACAATTCAAGGTAGTGATAATGCCATTCCTGTCGTGGCGGTTTTTTAGTGAGAGGAATCCTGTTTTATGGGTGTCAACAGAAGAAAACCCTTTTAATAAGATTGGTTCTATCCCGGTGAGATACAGGCAGCAGCTTGAAAATACATATTATTCAGAGTATTACCTTCTTGAGAAGGACCAACAAGTCCTGGATAACCTAAATCTTTTGTATGTTGCATTTACCCGATCTGAAGAATGCATCTATGGATATATACCCCAGGGTAAAATTAAGAGAAGGGATGCAGGATACTACATAATTAAGTCATTCGAAAACAGAGACATAGCATCGGATGTACTTGGAGCCTCGGAATATTGGGATGATGAGAGAGGAGTGTTTGAGTTCGGATCAGTACCCCTGAGATCACATTTGGAAAAGAAGGAAACCGATGAAAAGCCAATTGATATTGATTACCTGACAGGCAGAGCGGAAAGCAGGCTGATCTTTAAACTTCACGGTAGTGAAGCTGTTTCAATCATGGATGAAGAACGCCGGAGCCGGATCAGGTATGGTATCCTGATGCACGACATTTTTGCAGGGATCCGCTCTCCGGCTGATATAGACAAAACACTCAATAATATGCTGGGCAAGGGTATTATCGTATCGGGTAACATTGAGATGATAAAGCAAGATCTTAAGCGCCTGTTAAAACAGGAAAAGATCAGTGATTGGTTCGACAGATCAAACAGGATAAAAACAGAAGCTGATATTTTGCTGGATAGCGGCCAGACAAAAAGACCCGACCGGGTGGTTTTCTTTGACGATAGGGTAGAGGTAATTGACTTTAAGTTCGGGACCGAAAATGAAATAAACAGAAAGCAGGTTCAGGAATATGTCGAAATACTGGTTAAGATGGGTTATGAAAATGTAAAGGGATTCTTATGGTATGTGAACATGGGAAAGGTAGAACCGGTTTAAAGCAGAGAGCAGTTAATAATGGAAAATCGCAATAAAAGAGCCAGATTTCTATGGGATCATGACAGAAGGTTCAATGCTTACTCAAATTATTTTACCAGGATTTTCGGTGGCAGGGTGCAGAAAGTGAGTATTGATGCCGGCTTTACCTGTCCTAACCGGGATGGAAGCGCCGGTGTCGGTGGATGTACCTTTTGCAATAACGATGCCTTTAATCCGTCCTACTGCACACCTGATAAGACGATTACCACACAAATCCTGGAGGGGATCAGTTTTCATAAAAAAAGGTATAGAAGAGCCATTGGTTATCTTGCCTATTTTCAGGCATTTTCGAACACGTATGCTTCGATCCAAAGGTTGAAGGAATGCTACCGGGAAGCACTTGAGATACCCGGAATTATTGGTATCGTAATAGGTACCCGCCCTGATTGCATTGATAATGAGAAACTTGACTATTTTGAAGAATTATCGGGCCAGGTCTATACTGCTATTGAATACGGGGTTGAATCATGCTATGATAAGACACTGCTAAGAATTAATCGCGGCCACAATTTTGAAGCATCCAGGAAAGCTATTATAGAAACGGCAAAACGCAAGATCAATACCGGCGCGCATTTTGTTTTTGGCCTTCCGGGTGAGACAAGAGAGGAGATGATGGCTGAATCTTCGATTATCTCCGGGCTGCCACTTACTACGGTGAAATTGCACCAGTTGCAGATAATAAAAGGTACTGCAATGGAAAGGGAGTACCTTAATAATCCTGGAGAATTCGAATTATTCGAACGGGATGAATATGTAGATTTTATTATCAGATTCCTTGAAAGGCTCAATCCCTCGATTATTGTTGAGAGGTTTACCGGTGAAGCGCCTCCTGATCTTATATCAGGACCCAGGTGGGGTCTGAAAAGAACAGATCAAATCATGGATATTTTCAAAAGAAGAATGGAAGAGCTTGACAGCTGGCAGGGAAAACACTACAAGAGCAGATAATGAGAAATATTGTTTTGAAATGATAAAAAACTGAGGGAATGCAGTTATTCTTAAAGGAGGTTGCTCATCAGCTGTTTGAAGAATTTGGGAATGAACCGGATAACCACTGCGTTGTATTCCCCAACCGTCGATCCTC
This sequence comes from Bacteroidales bacterium, assembly GCA_035527935.1. Taxonomy (GTDB): domain Bacteria; phylum Bacteroidota; class Bacteroidia; order Bacteroidales; family VadinHA17; genus DATKZO01. Next base: position 175,700 of record DATKZO010000023.1, on the reverse strand, counting down.
ACTTTACTTTTCAAAATATCTGGCTGAAGAAACTGACAACCCGATCTGGTCACCCGGATTAGTTACAATAAATGAGTTATTTATCAGGGATAGTGATCAGGTCGTTGCAGATGAAATAACACTTGTCTTCGAGCTATTCTCCGTTTATAAGGGATTAAGGAATAGTACGCCGACCTCACTGGATGACTTCTTCTTCTGGGGTGAGATGATGATCAACGATTTTGATGACATTGACAAGTATCTTGTCAATGCGCGGACGCTTTTCAGCAATCTTAAGGATCTTAAGGAAATTGAAGATCGATTCGGAGGGCTTTCTCCGGAAACAGCGGAAATTGTCCATAAATTCTGGGCTAATTTTGCTCATGGCAGAATGACCGCCGAAAAGTCTGATTTTCTGGCTGTCTGGGAAATACTCGGACCTTTGTATATGCAGTTTAAAAACTTATTGCGTGGCAGGGGAATAGCCTATGAAGGGATGATCCTAAGGGATCAGATTGAAAAACTGGAATCCGGGAAGTGGAATCCGGGCACCGATTTCAGCTGCTATCATTTTGTTGGATTCAATGCACTCAATCTTTGTGAGGAGAGATTAATGACGCAACTGAAAAGATCCGGTGTAGCCCGGTTTTATTGGGATTATGATGATTATTACCTTTCTGAGAAGAATCCTGAATTCAAGGATGTGCCACACGAAGCAGGACACTTCATTACTGCAAACCTTAAAAAGTTTGGACAGGATCTTTCAGGCAGCTATTCCTATGGAAATTTGATTGGAAATAACTCAAAGACAGGGAAATGGAAGGTATACAGTTCACCTTCAGATATCGCCCAGGCAAAACTGGTTCCAGCCATTCTGGATTCTTTTGGCAGCCTGGGAGATGATCCTGATGAGACTGCAATAATCCTTACCGATGAGAAACTGTTACTGCCTGTACTGAATACAATGCCAGAAGCTGTAAAGAACACTAATATTACAATGGGTTATCCGCTTTGCCAGACTCCGCTTTACAGCCTTGTCCATAATTTGCTTGGATTACAGAAAAACCTCAGGATTGAATCCGGTTCAATATATATGCTCTATACTGATGTACTAAGAATTCTCAAGCACCAGTATATCGCTTCCTTGCACGGGGACGAATGCGCATCCTTGATCAGGATAATAAATGAGGAAAATATTATCAGCATCCCTTCAACGATGCTGTGTACAAACAACCTGTTTGAACTACTCTTCAGAAAAGCAGAAGGAGCTTCCGGCCTCGTCAGCCATCTCCGGGACATTATTGCCTGTCTTAATCCTGACCGGAGTTTAGATTCTGATAAAAAGGAGGAAATAGGATCGAGTATCATTCTGCGCAGGGAATATGCATACAGACTGACGCTTGCACTCAACCAGCTTCAATCCATATTTGAAAAGTCGGGACAGGAAACAGGGATTAATATTACAATCAGATTAATTGACAGGATTATGAAAGGTCTTATTATCCCCTTTGCCGGCGAACCATTGAAAGGACTTCAGATTATGGGAATACTTGAAACCAGAGCCCTTGATTTCAAAAATATAGTATTCCTTTCTGTCAATGAGGGTAAGCTGCCAGGAACGGTCGCCGGTAATTCATATATCCCTTATAACCTTCGCGAAGCATTTGGTCTCCCAACGATAAAGCACCAGGATTCCATCTATGCCTATTATTTTTACAGATTACTGCATAAAGCGGAGAATGTATCATTCATTTACAACAACAACTCAGAGGGGATCAGATCAGGAGAAATGAGCAGGTTCCTGCTTCAGCTGAAATATGGTGCAAACAGACCCGTGTTCAGGGACACCAGGTTTTTAATCGTTCCGCCCGGCAGATTTAAGGATAAGATCCCGAAGGAGGACAGGATAACGGACATACTTAAGCACAAGTATATGTCAGGCGGGGGTGAGCACTTTCTGTCGCCTAGTGCCCTGAATACATGGGTTGTGTGTCAGATGAAATTCTATTATCAGTATGTTTCCGGACTTAAGGAGCCCGAGGATATCATGGAAAAGGTTGATTCACCGGTACTGGGTAATATTCTTCATGAGGCAATGAATCAGCTCCTAAAACCATTTATAGGGAAAAAATTGGGGAATGAGGAAATTTCAGAGCTCAGGAGCGACAAAGATTTGATCAGCCATGTTGTGAGGGGAGCAATAAGAAAGAAGTTTCTGAAGAACGAAGAATCCAAAATCTCAGGAAGCAATCTTGTCGTATCTGAGGTAGTAACAGATATGATCGAACGAATTTTGGAGATAGATGCGGATAGTGCTCCGATTGAACTCGTTTCCCTTGAAGAGAGGCATACTACCATTATTACTGTACCAGCAGGCAACGATACGATTAATGTATCTATTGGGGGCATGATCGACCGGATTGACAAAGTAAGGGGGGTAACCAGGATCCTGGATTATAAATCGGGACGCGACAGCCTTGAAGTTACTGACCTTGATAATCTCTTTGAGTATAATTCCCAGCGTAACGGTGCTGCATTTCAGACTCTTGTTTATTGTGAGATATATTCAAGAATACATCCGGATGAGACGGTAAGGCCAGCACTCTATCCGGTACGGAAAATGTATTCAGACAGTTTCAGGGATCTGTTCGAAATTAAAAGAGGTGAGTCCGCAGGATCAATATTTGATTACTCTGCAGTCAGGGAATATTTCCTCAAAAAGCTTGAAATCCTTATTTCAGATATTTTTGATAAGAGTGTTCCGTTCAGAATGACCTCAAGGACCGGTTCCTGCACCTATTGCCCGTTTAACATAATGTGCAGCAGGCAGAATGTGAAATAATAATTGTATATTTCGCTCATGGATTTACACTATTCATCATATAAGGTTGAAATAAAAAACCTGAAATATATTACTGATGATGGGCGAAAGTTCCCAAGAACTGCTATAGTAGCTTTCTTCAATGAAAAAGGCGAAGAGAGCGGAACAGAACTATTTGGGAATCTTGAAATCGGTGATATCTACAATTTAATAGATAACGGGGCAGAACTGAACCTGGATAATTGCTATATTGAAGATTTCTCACTCTCATATTACCGTCAGCATAGCGGGATTGAAAAGAAGCAATATGTTAGGCTAAACAGCTTTTCAGCAAAGAAGGCTTTTTTTGAGGCCCATCTGGCAACTGATTTTACATTTGCAGATTTTGGAGATTCAGGGGTTTCTTTTGAGGAGAGCCAGTTTGCAAAGGGCAGAGTGCTGTTTAACAACGCAAAGTTTGGAAAAGGTGATGTTTCATTTTCCGGTATTTTTGTAAGAGACGGACACATTGAATTTACAGGTTCCGCATTTGGTGACGGTGATTTTATTTTTAAGAATGTAATTGTAAAAGATGGTCTTAAGGACTTCCAGGATATAACATTTGGAGCCGGTGAAGTAACATTTGCCAATTCGGAGTTCAATTCAGGTGACCTCCTTTTTATTAATACACATTTCGGAGAGGGAAAATTCATTTTCAAAATTACCAGGATTACTTCAGGCAGGGTGGATTTTCATTATTCTACCTTTGGTAACGGGGATGTGGTTTTTGAAAGAGCTGAATTCGGTGATTCCCGGGTTGATTTCAGAGCTGTTGATTTCGGAGACGGAAGAGTGAATTTCAACAGGTCAATATTCGGGAATGGTGACATAACGTTCGAAGGAGCTACGTTTGAAGGTAGCCGTTTTTTCTTCAAAAGGGTTTCAATGGGGATAGGCAACAAGGATTTCAGCCTTATGGAAATGAAAGAGGCTGAAATAGATTTTGAGAAGACTGAATTTGGTAATGGTGCACTAAGTTTCAATACATCCAAATTTAAGGTACTCAGTCTTAGGTCGTGTCACCTCGATCATTATGTTGACCTCAGAATTGCAGGCGCAGAAGAACTTGATCTTTCTGATTCTATTGTGAGGGATATTGTTGACCTTGAACCATATAATGCTGATGTGAATATTAGGATTCTCAACCTGTCAGGGATGCGTTTGCTGGGTAAGCTTTATTTGGACTGGATGCGCAACAATTGTAAGGAAGCAATACTTGAACAGGAGTCAACAGATCTCCAGATGAAAGCTGAGCAATTCAGGATATTGAAGGAAAATTATAACGTAACCGGCAAATATGATGATGAGGACAGGGCGTATGTGATGTTTAAAAGACTTGAAGCAAAGGCTGTTTTAATAGAAAGCAGAAAAACCAGAAAGGGCTTCAATCTTCTTGCATCATATCTGAATTTCGGATTCAGGTGGCTTGTGTTCGATGCAGCAGGCCAATATGCAACTAATCCGGTCAGGGTTCTTGTTTCAATGGGGGTATCATACATTGTTTTCAGCCTGATCTATCTGTTTGAGATGCTTTTCACCCGGGCCGATATAATTGCTTCGGTTAATGATAACCTTTCTCAGGTTGCCAGAGCATTTTACCATAGTGCAATCACATTCCTTACCATTGGTTATGGCGACCATTACCCTTTTGGGGCTATCAGATGGATGTCGGGAATTGAGGGATTTGTTGGTCTTTTCCTGATGTCCTACTTCACAGTGGCGTTTGTGCGTAAGATATTAAGATGAATTGTGACCAGGTTCACGTTGGAGAGCGACCATTTTGATCGCGGTTATTGCTGCTTCATCACCTTTATTCCCGTACTTTCCTCCCGATCGATCGATAGCTTGCTGCTTGCTGGAAGTAGTAAGCACTCCAAATATGAACGGTATATTGTAGCTAAGGTTTAGCCTGCCGATACCCTCGGTAACTCCCATGCATACATATTCGAAATGAGGTGTTTCGCCCTGAATGACACAACCCAGGCATATTACTGCATCAACCTCTTCATATTCCACTATAAATTTAGCTCCAAGAGGCAACTCAAAGCTTCCCGGTACATGCTTAACTATAATATTGTCTTCTATAGTTCCATGCCGCATCAGAGTTTCTACTGTTCCCCTTAACAGAGACCAGGTTACCTCATTGTTCCAGTCAGATACAACAACACCGAATCTCATATCCGAAGAGGAGGGAACGAGTGACGGGTCGTAAGAAGAGAGATCTGTGGTGGCCATCAGGAATTATTCAGATACTTTTACCCTGGCGATATATTTCTCAATATTATTGCCTTCGTTACTGTCAGGATATTTTTCCTTTATAGTCTGATACATTTCCAGAGCCTTTTTCATGTTTCCTGACATCTCGTATAGCTGTCCGGCTTTAAGCAGGTATATCGGGTTATAGAAAGAGTTTTCACTATAATCGACAGCTCTCATATAGTATTGAATACCATTTTCAATATCATTAAGTTCCACAAATGCATCGCCAATACATCCAAGGGCTACAGGTGAAATAGCTTTATCCTTTTTCTTAAACTTTTCAAGAAATTCAATAGCATCTTCAAATTCACCCATACGAAGAAAGCAGACACCTGTATAATAATTGGCGAGGTTGCCAGCCTTGGTCATTTTATATTCATTGGCTATGTCGAGGAATCCAAGATAGTTGCCATCACCATAAACAGCAAGGTTGAGTGAATCCTTTGCAAAATAATTTTCAGCAACATACATCTGCGAAAGAGCATCCTCGGTTCTTTTCTCCAGGTGGTTTTTTACCAGCCATACAGCACCTACAATAACAACTACAATTGCCAGGCCGTATAATAGCGACCGGTAATTATCTTCAATAAACTGTTCCGTTCTGGTTAGAGTTTCCTCAACACCACCCATTGCTTTACTATCTTGTTTTTTCTTTGATTTAGCCATTTCTGCTTATCTATTATTTACCTGAATCTCATTCAATTTCGATTCCGCAAAAGTAGCCTTTTTCATCTTTATTAAAAACAATTGATAAAAAAAAATCGATGGCAGGATAACTTGATATTTCCAGATCGAGAGGTGAATAACAGGCAGGTTTTAAAGATGGATTCTTTTTGTAATTTTGTAAACCTGTAATAACCCGGTTTTATGTACCTGAGCAAGATATTACTTACCAATTTCAAGAACTATGATGGGGCAGAGCTCATTTTCTCACCAAGGATCAACTGTTTTGTGGGAGATAATGGCGTTGGAAAGACAAATATTCTGGATTCAATTCATTATCTGTCACTTACCAAGAGTTATTTTACCAACGTAGATCTTAACAACATAAAGCATGGTGAGGATTATTTTATAGTAAAAGGGGAGTTCCGGAATGGGAATGACAAGAATGAAGTCTATTGTGGTTTCCAGAGGGAGAAGCGTAAAGCACTCAAACTAAATGGCAAGGAGTATGATAAACTATCAGATCATATCGGGCGATTCCCTGTAGTGATGATTTCTCCTGCTGACAACAGCATAATATCTGAGGGAAGCGATGTAAGACGCAAGTTTATGAATAATGTGATAAGCCAGTATGACCGCGGATATCTCGAGGAGGTTATAAGATATAATAAAGCCCTTAAGAATCGTAACAGACTTTTGAAGGATTACGGCAGGGCCGGCACTTCTGACCGTGAAATGCTCTCTCTGTGGGAGCATCATATGATACCTGCTGCTGGAAAGATATACAGGGAAAGAGAAGCCTTTATTAAAGAGATAATACCTGTTTTCCAGGAATACTACAATCACGTATCAGGGCAAAGGGAGGAAGTTGAGCTTGTTTACAGATCACAACTGGAAGGTCAGGAAATGAACAGACTGTTTGACGAATCTTATGAGAAGGACAGGATTATGCAATACACCACTGCAGGTATTCACAAGGATGATTTGTTATTAATGATGGATAGTTATGCTATAAAAGATCTGGGTTCTCAGGGCCAGCAGAAATCATATCTTGTTGCCTTGAAGCTGGCCAAATTTGAGTATATTACCAAAAAAGGGGGGAAGAAGCCTGTCTTACTAATGGATGATATCTTCGATAAATTCGATGAAAAAAGGGTGAAGCAAATAATCAAACTTGTTTCTGATAACAAGTTCGGTCAGATTTTCATAACGGATACTCATCAGGAAAGATTGGTATCTATACTTGAAGGAGTTAATATCGAATATAAACTATTCCGCATCAACAAGGGAGTCGAAGAGGTTATCTCCAATGGTGATGCTTCATAATAAATCATGAGGAGAAAAAAAACACAGTCGATGTCAGATGTCCTGTATGAGTACAGGAAAGAGATGAACATCGATACAAAGCTAAAGGAGGTTAAGCTTCTGCGTTCATGGGAGGAGATTGCAGGCAAAGCTATTTCGAAGCGCACTTCAAAAGCATACATACGGAATAGGAAGCTATATATACATCTTACATCCTCAGTTGTCCGGAATGAGCTGATGATGATAAGGGAGGTATTGAAAGAAAGGTTAAACGATGCGGCCGGCGAAATACTTATCGACGAAATTATCCTGAAATAGCCCTGATAAAATAATCTCCGTTTTCAATCCTGATCTCTTTCCTGAATGATTTCCGGGATCTGAAATGAAAGGATCTCCCATTGTAAGTCAAATGCACTTTACTATTGTCGATAGTTATGGTCATTGAATGATGCTTTCCCTTATCCTTAAGAACTGTGGCCATCAGAAGAGCTTTTTCGACACCATCACCTCTTCCAAAATTCCATGTTTCATCCGGAAGTGCCAACCGGTTTTCATCATAAATAGATACATTCTCAATATGAGATACCGCTTTGTATATCTGGTCCTCAGTCAAAGATGAAAGATCCTTGACTGATACTGGATTTCTCTCGATAGATGCCTTTATAAAGGGATACCAGTCAATTGAGTTCATATCCCTGAAAACATACAGAGCCAACATTGCTGTCTCTGACTCATTTTTCAGGTCACTGATCTTATGCAAGATATCCTCCCTGGTATCAGTGCAAGCCGGTTCGGGATATTTTACCTTTAGGAATTCCTTATCAATTCCCGGGAGCCTTGGCTTGATTGAAATGAAACTAACGATATCATCAAACATCTGGTCTGCCAAATGATTGCTCTGTCCAGAGAAAATCTTAGATAATCCCTTTCTAACTGAGTTGTAACTCACTCCTTTGCTCCGCGAAAGATATTCCTCAACATCATTTAGAAGGATCTTGCCCTCAAGCGGAGAAATGCTGAACTCGTCACCATCTATCTCCTTTATCAGGGAGGATCTTGACTCATTAGTTATATTGTACCTGCTTGAATGTTCATATTCAAACATTTTTTCAAGTGAGATATAGATTTTTTTGGACTGGTTACCTGCCTGATACTGAAACAATTTCTTATAGACAGATTTAAATCGAAGGAAATTAATTAAAACCTCGGCTGACAGACTCGTATTGAGATATTCATTAAGGCAACTCAGGAATTTCTGATAATCTGTTTTATTTATAGTAGCTTTTTGGTAATTAATGTGAATGTATCCGGTAAGGTGCGATACTATAGTTACCTTTTCGTTTTCCAGCGCCCGTCTGGCTTTGGTTGAAAGGCTGGTACCATTATACCACATATTCTTGGTAACAATTCTCCTGTTATTGGTAAGAATTCCTTCTCCGGCAGTTATAAAATTCTGCGAATGCAGCGGGGTAGCTATCAGGAAGATTCTTTCAAGAGGTATTTTTGCAATAAGAAACAGTGCTGCTGCAAAAAGGGCGGAGAGAGACACACATTCACCGGCGCCTGAGGAGAATCCTTTCTTATGCCTGAATGCCTCCATTGCCTCAACTGTCTCTGTTTTCCAATAAGGGATTATATCGGAATTGTATTTATCGAGGCCGAAGTGTTTTCTGATATCAATATCAAAATAATACTTATCTCCTTCGTAACCGAATAATGCGTTGGAATGTCTCAGGATAGACGTATCAAAGAATTCACCGAATCTGGATAATTCAGCATTCTTACTGGTTAGTCCCCAGGTTTCGAGATCAAGATTAAAAACATAATTTTGAATTATGTACTGCTTTACCCTGTTCACCCTTGCGATCAGGTTCTTTTTCTCAATGTCCTTGAACCAGGGATCATTGCGCCACGACCATATCACCGGCGACATAATATTTGCCAGGATAAGGGGCCAAAAGAGCTCCGGGAATATAAAAATTTCCATATCGGACAATGTGAATGCCGATGATAATCTCTCAAGCTCTTTTTTATTATAAGTCATATTTGGTCTGAAGATTCTTATAAATTAACCAAACTCCGGAATTAATCCTGGTGAATATCGTGAATCCTGACAAAATCCGGATCAGGGCTAGAATCTCTCGAATGCCGAAAAGAAGAAGTTAGCTTCAATCATTGCATTTTCTGTACTGTCTGATCCGTGCACAGCATTCATTTGAAGTGATGCAGCAAATATTTTCCGTATTGTACCCTCCTCAGCCTTTTCAGGATCGGTGTTCCCTATCAGATTTCTGAATTCTTCAACAGCATTTTCATGTCTTAAAATCATCACAACAACCGGTCCTGAAGTCATAAATTCTACAAGATCTTTATAAAATGGCCGCTCACTATGAACCGCATAGAACTCCTCAGCCTGTGGTTTTGTCAGTCGTACCATCTTTAATGCTGATATTTGAAAACCACCATCATTTATCATTGCTAAGATGGGTCCTATATTTCTGTTTCTGACAGCGTTAGGTTTGATTATGGCAAATGTAAAATCATCTGGCATGTTGTATCAATTTATTTAGCAAACATTATTATTTCCTATATTTGGAAAATTATTGTTCAGGATGCGTAAATCTTCCGGTAAATATATAAAAGAATTATCTAAACTTATAGATGAATCGGGTACTATAGGACTAATCTGTCATATCAATCCTGATGGTGATGCGATAGGTTCGATGCTGAGTCTTTATCATTATTTGACCGGTAAGGCCAAGGTGTGCAAGATGATATCACCAAACGGCCTGCAGGAGTTCCTTCTCTGGATGAAGGGGACAGAATATATTACTAATGCAGAACTCGAACCGGGCAAAGCTCTGGCTTCAATAAAAGAGAGTGACCTGATCATACTCCTTGATTTCAACCATCCGTCCAGAATTGGCAGACTTGATAACTACCTGAGGGATAATAAGCGAAAAATAGTTCTGATTGATCACCATCCGGTACCTGAGGTAGAAGCCGATTTAGTAATCTCAGAACCATCACTAAGTTCAACCGCCGAGCTTATACTTGAGCTGGTTATGCATCTCGATGGAAACAGTTACTACAACCGGGATTTTTTTGAATCGGTCTATGTAGGAATGATGACCGATACAGGTAACTTCAATTTTGGATCATTTGATGGTAATACATTGAGAAATGTAGCCAATATGCTTGACTTTGGTCTCGATAAAGATTACATTACCAACAGGATATACAATAATTTTTCCGCTTCGAGGATGAAATTGATGGGCTTTGCACTTTATGAAAGAATGATTGTCCTGGAAGGCTATAATACTGCTTATATCTACCTTTTAAGGGAAGACCTTGACAGATTCAATCATTCAAGCGGGGATACAGAAGGATTTGTTAATCTTCCTCTTACTATCGAAGGAGTTGTTTTCTCCCTGCTCTTTATTGAGAAGGAAGATAACATCAAGTTATCGATGCGCTCAAAAGGGAAATTTGAGGTCAATACTTTTGCCGAAAAGTATTTTGACGGAGGAGGTCACAGGAATGCGGCAGGAGGAAGAAGCCCTCTTCATATCCATGAATGCCTGAGTTATTTTGAAAGTTTATTACCCGAAATTAAAGAGCAGCTGAATGAAATTTCCAGAGAGATCAAATAATCTTATTTCAGTAATCTCCATTCTTTGCGTGATTATGATACATGGTTGCAGAAACAGTGAATCACCCGATAACAACCGGAAACTTTCTGCCGAACAATTAATGGAAATCAACCATCAACTTGTGATAAAGGATAAAGAACGGACTGAGAATTATATAAAGCGGAAAGATCTTAAAATGGAAGCAACCACATCGGGATTATGGTATTCAGTTATATCAAAAGGAGAAGGGGAGATACTGGATGAAGGATCTGAAGTATCCCTTGAATATGTCTGTACCCTTCTCGATGGTACAATATGTTATAGCTCGGAAACAGATGGTTTGTATAAAGTGATAATTGGAGAAACAGAGATACCCGCCGGTCTGGATGAAGGTCTCAGGAAACTGACATACGGCAGCGAAGCATTTTTTATTATTCCATCCTATCTCGGGTACGGTTTAATGGGTGACGGAAAGAGGATCCCGGCCAGGGCAATACTGACATATAAGGTAAAAGTACTTGAGTAGGGTTTATTTGATTTGCATGATTTTTGAGAGATTTGCGATGGTTATGACCAAAAAATGAAAAGGATGAAAATAAGTAATATGAGGATTGCACTGGGAATATCAATATTGGCCGGATTAGTAATGGTTTATGCATGCAGAAAGGATGATTTAATGTCAGAAGAGGAAATCATACAGAGTTACCTGAAGACACATGATATTGTTGCTGAACCTACTGAAAGCGGGTTATACTACATTGAGTATATTGAAGGTTCCGGAGATTATCCTGTATATCTTGATACTGTTAGGATAAACTATACCGGATCTTTTGTGAATGGGCAGATATTTGATGCAAATACTGTTGAATTTACTGTGGGCGCAGACCAGGTAATAAAAGGATGGGAAGAGGGGATATTATACATGAGAGAAGGAGGGAGGGCTCTGTTAATTGTTCCGAGCAAGCTTGGCTATGGTTCCACCGGCTGGTATAGTATACCTGGAAACACTGTTCTGGTTTTCCAGATGCATCTTGTTGATATTAAGTTTGGCCCAAATCACCGGTAAAATAAAAGGCGCATTTGTTTGCGCCTTTTATTTTACTGACATTCAATATTTTACTGTTTTACCAGCCTATCCAGGGTGATATTCTTTTCCTTGAAGAAATCAACATATTTTACCCAGTGATCATTCATAAAATCGTCGATCATTTTTTCAGCTTCACCCATTGCTTTCAGGGCATCTTCTACTGATCGTTCTTCACCCTCGGTCAATTTATCAGTAGCTGAGTAAAGAACATTGAGACCAAACATTCTACTTCCCAGTCCGTCAAACCGGTTTGTGAACAACCTGTTTAAACGATTGAATTCATCATTTACAGCAGAATATACTTTTTTGTGTTCTTCTGCGAAGTCCATGTCACTAGTGATCAGATCATTCATCTTCGTGAGCTTGTTTCTTACCCCAAGAAATCCCTCGTATTTGGAGTTATAGCGTTTTACATCTTCCTGGATCTGATTTGCTCTCTCCATATTCATTCTGACAGCATTGACATTTGGTTCGGGCAATCTCGGATCAGATTCGACTTCGATCTCAACTGTGGATGTTGTCCCGTTGAGTGAAGCTGTGACAGTATATTTACCTGGTAGAACTGAAGCACCCCTGCGCCGGAACATGTTCCTGCCTTGGGGCCTCTGCTGCTGATTCCTGATCATTCCTGGCAATTCCGGAGGATCCATATCGAACCTCCAGCTGACTCTGTTAAATCCCTCCTTATATTCGAATTCAAGGTTACGAAGCACCACCCCCTTATCATCGCTTATTGTAAGGTTTATTTTATCATCTTTCTTTTCTTTTGCATAAATGGTAATAGTTGCTTCGATTTGCCTGTTTTCACCCATAAACATTCCATCACCCCTGTAGTAATAACCTGGTAGGTTTTTTGTAATGGCCATAACACCTGAGGGAGGATCGAACAGCACAGTCTCCTGTTCCAGCAGACCGGTTCCGACTTGTGCCAGCTTCCTTAAGGGACGGATATCATCCAGGATCCAAATTGACCTTCCGAATGTGGCTATGACAAGATCATGTTCTCTCGGATGGATCACCAGATCATAAGTTGAGACAGTTGGAAACTGGTTTGTCCATTTATTCCACGTCTTCGATCCGTCGAAGCTGACATACAGTCCATACTCTGTACCGAGGAACATAAGATCTGGCTCTACCGGGTCCTGAACAAAAGAAAGTATATAACCCCATACATCATTATCATCAACTATTTGTTTCCATGTCATACCAAAATTTGTGGTTTGGAACAGGTAGGCTGAATAATCACCCTGCCTGTAGTTATTTACCACTGCAAATGCTTCGCCAGCGTTGAAATCAGAAGCTTTAATCTGTGCCACCCAGGATTTTGGAGGCATCTCCTTGATGTTACCGGTTACATTGGTCCAGGTACTACCACCATCAGTAGTTATTTGAATATTACCATCGTCGGTTCCTGCCCAGAGAAGGTCTTCCTGTAACTTACTTGGAGTAATAGCAAGGATAGTACAGTGATTTTCTGCCCCGGTTGCGTCAATGGTCAAGCCTCCGCTTTGCCTCTGTTTTTGTTTCTCAGAATCATTCGTGGTCAGGTCTGGTGAAATAATCTGCCAGCTATCTCCACGCGTTGTGCTTTTGTGGACAAACTGGCTTCCAAAGTAAATTGTATTATTATCAAATGGATCCTGGGCTATGGCAGTATTCCAGTTAAATCTTAGTCTGGTACCACCTTCAATCTGGGGACGAATACTCTTTCCTTCCCCTGTAAGGAGATCAATCCGTCTTAATGCTCCACCCTGCGATTGAGCATAACAATATCTTGGATCGCCAGGTAACGGAAGGGCATCAAATCCATCTCCGCCAATCAGGAAATCCCAGAACTCATTTATCAGGCCGTCGTTTGTCCATGCATATGCAGGTCCGCGCCAGGAACCATTATCCTGCAATCCGCCATACACATTGTAAGGTTTTTCCATATCTACAGCAACATGGTAGAACTGCCCTACGGGAAGATTGGTTATATGCTGCCATGTTTCCCCCTGGTCATAGGTTATCGCAAGACCACCATCATTCCCATCGATCATATGCTTCGGGTTTTCAGGGTTGATCCACCAGGCATGATGATCAAGGTGTACAGTGCGAGCTATGCTTTTCGGGAAAGTAAGAGCCCCATCCTCACTTACGTTTATTCCTGAAAACAGGGTGAATACCCTGTTCTCGTTTGAAGGATCAACATATATTTCCGAGTAATAGAATGGCCTGTTTCCAATATTCTCTTCGCCTCTTTTTTCCCATGATATCCCACCATCATTAGATCGGTAGATTGCATTAGTCTCAGACTCGACATGTGCGTAAACAACACTATTATTACTGCGGGCAATAGCAAGACCAGCACGACCAATTTTATCAGGAAGTCCTTTTGCAAGCCTGGTAAAGTTGTCGCCACCATCAAGGGTCAAATATATTCCCGAGCCCTCTCCTCCGGAATTAAAGAACCATGGCCATCTTTGATGGTCCCACATGGCAACAAAGATCTTATCCGGATTTGCAGGATCCATAACCATGTCGGCAACACCTGCTGACTCGGTTGTGTATAGTATCTGTTTCCATGTTTTACCACCATCAGTAGTCTTATAAACCCCTCTTTCTTTATTTGGAGCCCACGGACTTCCGATTGCACCAACATATACAATATCGCTGTTATTTGGATTAACCAGTATCCTGTGAATATGCCGGCTGTTTTCAAGCCCGGCCAATTTCCAGGTCTTCCCGCCATCGAGACTTTTGTAGAGTCCAAATCCACCGGTAACACTATTCCTTGGGTTTCCTTCTCCTGTGCCTGCCCAGATAATATCCGGACGCAAGGGATCGATAGCCAGAGCACCAATCGAACTAACTTTCTGATCATCAAATATTGGCTCAAAAGTGATCCCTCCACTTGTTGTTTTCCATAAACCACCGGAAGCTGTTCCAACATAAAATATTCCTGAATTGTTTGCATCAACAGCGATTGCGGTCACCCTGCCACTCATTCCTGCGGGACCAATATTCCTTGGCTTCATACCATGGAATTGGTCCATATCAATAATCTGTCCGGTTAAGCAGACTGTGATCAGGAGGAATGTTACCATTAAATCTAGTTTCCTGTAAATTTGCATAAGGCAATAGCTTTAAATGATTAATATGTAGCAATTTATCAAAAAGAACTGAATCGGTGGTGTGAGCCGGATGTGTTTAAAAATATAATTACTGTTTTGGGTTTAACAACAACCCAGTATAAACATGGCCGGCTTCTTATTTATATCGGGTAATTTTCTTTTCCAGTCTCTTATAGGTAACGTTTTAACATATTCATTATCAGACGTCAGGTCAACGGCAACTGAGAGAAGAGTCTCATCTCTGCAATACTTTACAATGTCATTCAATAGTTTCTGATTTCTATATGGTGTTTCCATAAACATCTGGGACTGACCCTTTAGTGCTAACTGCTCAAGTCGCTTTATCATGGCAATGCGTTCATTGCTTTTTACAGGGAGGTACCCATTGAAAGCAAAGTTCTGACCATTAAGTCCTGATGCCATCATAGCCAGCAGTACTGAAGAGGGTCCCGTTAATGGGACGACCCTAAAATCCAGCTTATGTGCCAGGAAGATTATGGGTGAACCAGGATCGGCTACTCCCGGGACACCCGCTTCGCTCATTAGTCCAATATCCAGTCCTTTGGTAAGACTGCCCAGAAATCGAGGATGCTCATCAGAAGATGTGTGTTCATTAAGGAGGGCAAATTCAGTCTCATCAATTGGGAATTCAGGATCAATCAACCTTAGGAATCTTCTTGCAGTCCTAACATCCTCGACGATAAAACTGCGTAATCTTTTAATAATGGAAATTACATTTTCGGGTAATACATGTCTGAATTCTGTAGTACCCAGAGTCACCGGTACGAGATAAAGTGTGCCTTTCACCAGTAGAATTTAGTTCATAAAATTAAAAAAAAAATTCCTGATCTGATATTCGAATAAGAGCAATGAATATTTTTTATTACTTTTCTGTTCAAAATATTGAAATGTGAAGATTACTTTTCTGGGTACGGGAACCTCACAGGGAATACCGGTAATTGCTTGTGATTGCAAAACGTGCAGTTCATCTGATACTCGTGATAAGCGACTCCGAGCATCCTTGCTGGTTGAACTGGAAGGTAAAACAATGGTAATTGATGCTGGTCCGGATTTCAGACAACAGATGCTTAGGGAAGATGTGAGGCAGCTGGATGCAATCCTCCTTACACACGAGCATATAGATCATATAGGTGGAATGGATGATGTCAGGGCTTTTAATTTCAAGAGCAACAAGGCTATTGATATTTTTTCTGATGAAAGGGTCCAAAAAGCGATCGAGCGCCAATATACCTATGTATTCTCGGAAGCGGGTTACCCTGGTGCTCCAAAAATGAATTTACACCTGATAAGTGACAATCCCATTGATCTCTTCGGCACTTTTATTTATCCGATAAAGGTTTTTCATCACAAATTGCCTGTCTATGGCTTCAGAATTGGAGAGATGGCATACATAACTGATGCAAACTTCATTTCGCCGGAATCCAAAGTAAAATTATCCGGGATTAGACATTTTATTATAAATGCACTAAGGAAGGAAAAACATCTCTCCCATTATAGTCTGGATGAAGCGCTCGATCTGATAAATGAGATCGCTCCTGAATTTGCCTATATTACACATGTTGGCCATACGATGGGTTTGCATGAAGAGGTAACAGCCACCTTACCCTCAAATGTTATGCTGGCATATGATGGTCTTTGTTTTATTTGTTAGAATAGTCCGGTATTCTACCTTCGTTTATAACTATTTTTTAGTTTCTTCTGGTATCCGGTTGAGAAATAATACTTGTTCCTGCCAAGTTGAGTTGTGCCGATATGTGATTTTTTTTTCTTTTTTAAATAGGGATTTTTACTTGATGCGGCACAACCTGACATGAAGATTATTAAAGAAAATATTAGTAGGTATTTAAGAAACTTCATCTGAATTAGCTGTTATTGAAGTATTTGCTATTTGATATAAAATTACATTAATTTTAGTCAATTGAAAATTTATATCCATCTTTTCATTCTTAAACGGATAAAGAGGTTGTAAGGTTACCTTAGTTTGTCGTAATCAGCAATTAAAGCTAAATTGCGTTCCTATAGCGGATAAAACGAATGAAAATGCATTACAGACACGGATTGTTAATAATATGTTCAATTTTAATACTGAATGAACAATTGTCATCCCAGAGTCTTGAAAACTTTGAATTTAGTACAAGCCAGGGTCTGCGACTCGAGAGGATTATATTAACTGATGGCCTTCAACATACTCCGGACAGTTCTATGCCTGTCTTCAGTTTTGAGCTAAATGAACGCTATCATCAGTCGGATGAGGTAAATGCTGCCCTTGACGGGACAAGGTTCATACTTAATTACGAAGAATCGCTGAGAGTGACTTTCACCTCCTTTGGCGGAGGCCATCCAGGCTGGATGGGGGAGGTTACTTTTGAAAACCAGGGATTCGATACAATTGAAATAAGTAATGTTGTTCCTTTTTGTGAAGGCAATGACAGAGTATTTATTACTGGCAAGGGGACATGGAACCTGGCAAGAGCCTGGCTTCATCGCCCCGGAT
Source organism: Bacteroidales bacterium (assembly GCA_035527935.1). GTDB lineage: Bacteria > Bacteroidota > Bacteroidia > Bacteroidales > VadinHA17 > DATKZO01. The sequence goes on along the minus strand of DATKZO010000023.1, from coordinate 158,287 downwards.
ATGAGCCTGTGAGGGTTATATTACCTGACAATGCCTGGGAGCTTGGCTATACTTCAATTCATGTAAATGATGACTTGTCGGCGTGTGCAATTGCACGCAGATCAAGCACCAATGGGGCACAAAAAAACCGATACAGTACCTCCTTACCACCGAGAGGTACTGTTTCATATAAAATCTATGCCGACCGGTTCGAGGGTGGCTGGCAGGAAGGTTTGAGATTAATGTTCCAGGAGAGATACCTATATGACCTTGCTGAATTTGATAATACCCTCTATGAACGTCAGGACCTGAGATGGATTAGAAACAGTTATCTGATAGCTCTTCAGTTTGCGTGGGATAAAGGATTTTACGACAGATTTACAGGGAAGTATAATTTTGATGAGTTAATAAAAGAATCCAATCGATTGTTCGGACACCTCGATGTATATGGCATTTGGCCAACCTGGCCAAGACTCGGGGTAGATAAGCGAAACCAATGGGATATGTATGAAAATCTTCCGGGAGGAACTGAGCAGCTGAGGAATTTTGCCAGATTATCCCGTCAATATAACACCAGATTCTTTATTGCGTACAATCCATGGGATCAGAGTACCAGATCAGAAAATCATTATGCTGGTATGGCCAGGTTGATTCAGGAGATTGAAGCAGATGGCGTGGTACTCGACACCAGGGGAAGTTCGAGTTATGATTTACAGGCTGCAGCTGATAGTGTGAGGGAAGGGGTGGTTATGTTTTCTGAAGGTATGGCTGTTACCAGGGATATGCCCGGGATAGTGGCTGGCAGAGTTCATAATGCCATCTACCTGTCCCCCGAAATTAATTTAAACAAACTGATCAAGCCTGAATTTGCTATTTTCAGGGTATGCGATGTTGGTGAGGCTCCTTTACATCGTGAAATCGCTATTGCTTTTTTTAATGGATATGGTACTGAATTGAATCTATTCCGGCCGGGGAGGGATCTTCAATTAGATAAGGACTATGATTTTCTTGGCAAGACAACCAAAATCCTTCGTGAGAACAGCAATGCATTCCATGACAGGGGATGGACACCTCTGATTGACACAAGGTTAAATAAGGTATATATTAACAGGTGGATTGATGGGGAAAAAATAATATATACTGTTTATGGAAACAATCCTGCCGGTACCAATGAACCTGTGATCGAGGTAATTCCTGATGAGAAATATCACTATGTAAGTATATGGCATAATGAAGAAATAACAGCCGAAAGGACCGGGTCTGACTGGAAGATTCATGTAAGAACCGATCCATACCTGGCCACCTTCTCAGGTACTCGCAGGGAGGGAACCATTGATTGTATAGGAAGGTTTCCAGTTATGCTGCATACTCTAATTTCCGGTGATTCGTTAAGAATATCTTCAGTGAAAGGCGGATTAATAAAGATCTGGAAGGGTGACCCAACATACCAGGCAGAATATAAGGAATTTATATTCAGGAGCGACACTGCAATGAGGATATCCGATATGTTTCAGGATTATGAGGGCAAAATAGTAATACAGCTCCTTGAGAATGGTCAGCTTTCAGATGAAAATATTGTGAGAAAAACTGGCGGGAGGCCATGGCTTGCAAGCAGAACAATACGGACTGAAACCGATGGAAGGATTCCAAAAGAGATGGTCCTGATACCGGGGACATCATATTTATTCAAGGTCTCAGGGAATGATGACTTTATACCTTATCATGAATCCGGAGAGGGCAGGATTGTTAAGGTTGATACCTTCCTGATTGACAGGTACCCTGTCACCAATCAGGAGTATGCCGACTTTGTGGTGGCCACCGGGTATTACCCAGGTGACACTGCAAATTATCTTAGGCATTGGGATGCTGGAACCTTTAAAAAGGGACAGGAGAAGTATCCGGTAGTATATATCAGTATAGAGGATGCAAGGGCATATGCAAAATGGGCTGGCAAGAGGTTGCCTTCTGAAACCGAGTGGCATCTCGCTGCTCAGGGCACTGATGGAAGAAAATGGCCATGGGGTGATGAGTTTCACGGAACGAAATGCAATAATGCGTTTGATCGGGCTACACCGGTTGATGCATTCCCAAAAGGACAGAGCCCTTATGGGGTATATGACATGGTAGGAAATGTCTGGCAGCTTACCAACGATGTTTATGACAATGGTACTAACTACTTTGTTGTGATCAGAGGAGGTAGCCACTATATGCCTACTTCAAGCTGGTGGTATGTTCAGGGTGGTCCGCAACAGCTTGATAAGACCCAGATGCTCCTGATGGTGTCAAAAGGTTTTGACAGAAATTCGACTGTGGGGTTCCGGTGCGTGAGGGATTATTGAATTGTGCCTACACCTGAACCTATTTCCGGTAAATAGAATTCGGGTTTAAGTCCGGTAACTGAGCTGTAAATGCTGGACAGGCTTCTGGTAAAGTTTTCCATATCAGATTTTTTGACTATGCTCACAGTACATCCTCCAAATCCGGCACCGGTCATCCTGCTTCCTAGAACACCATTTAATTTCCTGGCTTCATATGCCAGAGTGTCAAGTTCAACACCTGTAACTTCATAGTTGTGACATAATGAGTCATGAGACTCATTCATGAGAATACCGAACTCCTCTATATTGCCTTTCTGCAATACCTTTACGGCATCTAAAACCCTTTTATTCTCACTGATCACATGTCTGGCTCTCTTTTCAATGATTGGATCTTCGATTAAGTGTTTGTTTTCTTCAAACTGGCTTATACTTAACTGGCTGAGGTGGTCGATTTTCAATTCTTTATTAAGCATCCTGACCGCTGTTTCGCATTCCGACCTTCTTTCATTGTATTTGGAGTCAGTAAGGCCCCTTCTTTTATTAGAATTTGCTATAATTAGCTGATAATCATTTAATTCAATAGGAATTATTTCATATTCCAGACTATCACAATTGAGAAATATGGCTCTGTCCTTTTCCCCGAATCCAACAGCAAACTGGTCCATTATTCCGCAGTTCATTCCAACAAAATTATTCTCTGCACTTTGACTCATTTTTACCATATCAATCATTGAGAATCCCGTGGAATATAGCTGATTCAACGCAAATGCAGTTACCATCTCAATCGATGCTGATGATGATAACCCTGCACCATTCGGAATATCTCCATAAAAAAGAACTTCGATGCCTCCCAAGGCAGCATTTTTTTTCTTGAATTCGTTCAGTATGCCGAGCGGATAATTAATCCATTCTCCTGTCTCGTCCCTTCTAAAATTGTCGATCTCTATCTCAAATCTGGAATCAAAATTCAGGGAGGCTGCCTTTAATAATTTATTTTCTGCTTTCCTGACACAAACATAGGTACCATAATTAATTGCGCAAGGAAACACAAACCCATTATTATAATCTGTATGTTCTCCAATGAGGTTTACCCTTCCTGGAGCAAAAAAAAGAACAGGAATGTCATTCCTGTTTCCATAAATTTTAAAAAATTTATCTGTTAATATGGTAGTACCCATCTAGACTTTTATTTTCTTCTCGATTTCAGTTATCTGATGTCTGAAATGTTTATCTGTATCAATCAGGTTGTTAACAGTTTTACACGCATGAAGAACAGTAGCATGGTCTTTACCACCAATCTGAGCCCCAATACTCGCAAGGGACGCTTTGGTCATATTCTTACTGAAAAACATTGATACCTGTCTGGCCTGGACTATTTCGCGCTTTCGTGTTTTACTCTGCATAATATCAATAGGTATCCTGTAATAATCGCAAACTACCTTCTGTATATAATCAATGGTTATCTCGCGAGTAGAATGTTTAACAAGCTTATCGATCATTTGTCTGGCCAGTTCCAGCGTGATCTCTTTTCTGTTAAGGGTTGACTGTGCATACAGGGAGATCAAGACAGCCTCCAGCTCCCTGATATTGTTTGTAATATTGGTGGCCAGGTACTCAAAGATATCCTCATCCAGTTCGATACCATCATTGTACGCTTTCTTTTTTAATATGGCCAGACGGGTTTCAAAATCGGGTTTCTGCAGATCTGCAAGCAATCCCCATTTGAACCTTGAGAGCAACCTCTGCTCCATACCCTGTAATTCTACCGGAGGCCGGTCGCAGGTCAGGATCAACTGCTTGCCACTCTGATGCAGGTGATTGAAAATATGGAAAAATGTGTCCTGCGTTTTTTCTTTCCCGGCAAACTCCTGAACGTCGTCAAGTATCAGGACATCAATCATCTGGTAAAAATGCAGGAAATCATTCTTGTTATTATTCCTTATTGATTCAACAAACTGAGTCTGGAATTTATTGGCATTTACATACAGAACAATTTTTTCAGGAAATTTCTCTTTGACCTGTACTCCAATTGCCTGAGCAAGATGCGTTTTTCCCAGTCCCGAATCCCCGTATATCATCAACGGATTGAAAGCAGTCCCGGCAGGATTGTTGCCAACGGCTATTCCTGCAGACCTGGCAAGACGGTTGCAATCACCTTCGATATAATTCTGGAATGAGTAATCCGGATTTAATCTGGGATCGAAGTGGATTTTCTTAATTCCAGGTATGACAAATGGATTCTTAATTGAGGTTTGTGCGGCCTCATAAGGGACCTGCACGGGTTTATTTTTGAGATCTGTTTTGTTTCGTGATGGATATCTTACTGTGTATGGCTTTCCGTTGGAGAACTGGTTATTCTCCATAACCACGTTATACTCAAGCTTAGCATCATTTCCCAGCTCTCTCCTTAGTGTTCTTCTTAATACGTCAATGTATTGTTCTTCCAGGTATTCATAAAAGAAAGGACTGGGTACCTGGATCGTCAGTATATTATTAATAAGTTTTAGGGGGACTATTGGTTCGAACCATGTTTTGAAGCTAATTGAAGGAATTATATCTTTAATAATCTTAAGACAATTATCCCATACCTCATGATGCGTCTTATTCATGTAGACTAGTGGTTAATACATTTTTAAAAGAAGTTTTAGCCAGGCCTAAAACCATAAGCAATATTTGTAAAAAAAAAAATTAAAAAAAAAATTATTTTTACTTGACTTTTTCATATTTAATATATGGTGTTAACTGTCAGTTATTTAAAAAGTAAAAAAAAATCAATAATTAGTAAGTATCAGAAAAACAGAACTTTAACTCTTGTATTGTGATATACAGCTATTTGTGGACAGATGTTTAACTAGACAGGTTGGTTTTTCATTTTTGCTTACCTCCGAAGAGTGAAAAATGAACATATTTTCCCGGGTTTTCTTTCAGGTCTGTAAGCAATATGTTTAAACTTTCAAGGCTATTTGACAGATTGATATAAAGTGAATCATCAGTCATGAATTTTCCGGCAGAGCCATCACCTTTATTAAGATTATTAAGCAATCGGGATGTTTCCATGATAGAATTGTCCAGGTTGGTAAGTGTCCCGGAAATATTGTGGTTCGCCAGGGAGTCGGATATTGCGGTGAAATTGGAAATGACTGTATCCAGTTTCCCCTGATTTCTGGCAAGCATAGAACTGAACTGGCTAAGGTCGCTAATAAAATTCTGGATTTCCTCTTCCCTGCTCATGAGGATATCAGCAAGTCCTGAAGAAACAGAATCGAGATTGTCAACTGTATTTTTAATATTTTCATTAAACCCAGGTGTCAATATTGAATTTAGTGAGATCATAAAGAGGTTCAAATTTGTGAGGAGTGAATCTGCTTTCGCTATTACGGGATCAAAACCATATTCAACCTTATCGATAATAGAAACTGCAAGCCGGCCAGGAATTGTATCACCATTAATATAATATTCATCTCTTTCTCCAAGTATAAGTCGTATTTTCATTCCTGCAATGAGTGAAGCTGTGGTGATCTCAGCAGTGCTTTCTTCGGGAAGGATAACTCCTTTTTCAATACTTATATTAACCAATATCTTTCCGGATCCATCATTTAGAAGTTTGACATCCTGCACGATCCCTACCTTATAACCATTGACCTCAACCGGGCTCGACTCTTCAAGTCCTGAAATGTCATCATACAGAATATGATATTTATCGGTATTGCTGAACAATCCCTGTCCTTTGAGAAAACTATACAGCCAAATGAATGCTACAATAGTGACCAGGGCAATTGCGCCTACTTTAATCTCATCAGAAATTTTGATCATAATAAGTTTTATTTTCGCTTTTCTATTGCCTCCTGCAAAGGTATGATTTTCTGGCGTTGTACAGCAATAACAAAAGCATCGGGATATTTACTTGAAATACTTTTCCGGTATGATGCAGCTTCGTCATAGGTATCGAAATGTCCGCTGGCATACTTATAATACCTTCCTGAAATTAACTCTGTTATATCTTCCAGGCCTTTGAAACTCTCCTGATCCGGTTCTGCCTTTATAGAAGAGGTTACGAGCTGTACCATAAACCATATTTTATCCGGATTATTGAAAGAGGGGATTGAATTCTTAATAGCACTAAAATCACTTTTTTCATCGATTGACAATTTATAGTCCCTGAAAGCCCTGAATATGGCTGAGGCAATATAATCCTGACCTTCTTCAGACATGATAAACTTTTCATCTTCAGAATTGGAAATGAATCCAGCCTCTACCAGTACGCTTGGCATAGTTGTTTGCCATAACACAATAAAACCGGCCTGTTTTACACCCCTGTCGCGTAATCCAACCCTGTTACTGAATTGTTCCTGGATATATGATGCAAAATTGAGACTCTGTTCGAGATAGATATTTTGCATCAGCGAAAAAGCTATAAACGACTCAGATGAGTTTGGGTCATATCCCTGGTATCTTGTAGTATAATCCTCTTCAAGTGTTATTACCGCGTTCTCTTTCATTGCTACTTCAAGGTTCCCTTCATCCTTATGAAGACCCATGGCAAATGTCTCAGATCCTCTGATTCTTCTGTCAGGGACTGAATTAAGATGAATAGAGATAAAGAGATCAGCCTTTTCCTTATTTGCGATTTCGGCACGCTTGTAAAGCTCAATGAATTTATCTGAAGTGCGGGTATACACCACTTTAACTCCCTCAATTCTTTCCTCGACATATTTACCGGTTTTAAGGGCTATTTCAAGAGCAAGGTACTTTTCCTTGCTTTTACTTCCCAAAGTACCAGGGTCTTTGCCACCATGCCCGGCATCTATGACTACCACCCATTCATTTCTGGTATGTTCACCTGAGAACGAAGAAAAACTGAAAACCAACAGGCTAAAAATCAACAAAACAACTATGCCCCTTGCATAAAGTCTGGTATAATCTTTGATATTTTTAATTCTACCTGTCATATCGGATCATGAAATTTGACTAGTTTTACCACTGTTAACAATTTGTACGAAAACTATGCAAAAATAGTATTTAAGTTGCACTATATTTTGAAAATCAAACCTCATTTTATCATCATCTTCATGTTTTTTTCAACAGTCTTGCCGGCGCAGGAAGAGGTGGTAAGGGGTGATATTATTCTTACAAGGCAGGATACCCTGACAAGTGATACTACGGCTCTTTCAGTTTATTCAATCTCCCCGGACGCTATTGATCTGCCGATAATATACAGCGCTTTGGATACCATGTATATAGACAAAGTAAAACAGAAGGTCTATCTGATCAATGGCGCCAAAACAACCTATGGAGACATTAACCTTGAGGCCTATTACATTGAACTTGACCTGGTTACAAATGCGGTATTTGCCAGGGGCAGGATTGACAGCACACGTAAGCTTGTGGAGACTCCCCGCTTCAGGGATGGTAGTGAAGAATTTGAATCAGAAGAGCTTACATATAATTTTAAAACAAAGAGGGCACTGGTTAAGAACATTATTACAGAACAGGAAGGTGGGTTTCTTCACAGCGAAATCACCAAAATGCATGAGGATGGGAATTTTCATATTGCAGGAAGTAAGTATACCACATGTGATGCCGAACAACCTCACTTCTATGTAAACCTTAAGAAGGCCAAAATGATTCCAGGTGAAAGGATAATATCAGGTCCTGCACAACTGGTACTTGAAGACATACCTCTACCACTGATTATCCCTTTTGGTTACTTCCCCGTACAGCGGGAAGCTGCTTCGGGCATTATATTTCCGAAGTATGGAGAGGAAAGGAACAGGGGCTACTTTCTCAAAGAGGGAGGTTACTATTTTTCAATTAGTGATTATTTTGACCTGAGGATCACTGGGGATATTTATACAAACGGTAGCTGGAGATCAACTGTAGCTACCAATTACAGGAAGAGGTATAACTTCAATGGCAATTTTTCGTTCAACTATGCCAATAATGTTTCAGGCCACATTGGTCTGGAGGACTACAGAAAATCAATCAATTACTCAGTTAGGTGGACTCATTCACAGGATGCAAAGGCCAGACCGGGATCAAGGTTTTCAGCCAGTGTTAATATGAGCTCAAGCGGGTACGACAGGGAGAACAGCTATGCTGTGGCTGATCATGTTAACAGTACCAAGCAATCAAGTATCAGTTATACAAAGACCTGGGCAGGTACACCCTTCAACTTTTCTTCCAGCTTTAATCACAGTCAGAATACAAGAACCAATTCAGTCACTATGAATCTGCCAAAGATGAACTTTGGAATGAGCAGGATATATCCACTGAAGTTCAATAAAAGCGGAGGTTCGGCCAAGTGGTGGCAGCAGCTTCAGATTCAGTATTCCGCAAGCCTTGATAATAAAATCAATACCAAGGATTCATTACTTTTTACCTCTGAAGTATGGAATGATATGGACAATGGTTTCAAACATGATATCCCGGTATCCCTACCTATAAGACCTTTTAATAATTTCTCAATTTCCCCACAGTTAAGATATTCGGGTGTATTATATACGAAGAGAATGGAGAAGAGATGGGAAGATAATTACTATGATGCTGCAACCAATGATACGGTGAGCAAACTTGTTGAAGAGTATGTACCTGGGTTCTATTACGGGCAGGCTTTCAGCCCTTCGATATCAGCAAGCTACAGTCCCCAGGTTTTCGGCATGTTCACTTTTAATCCAGGCTCAAGGATAGTTGCCGTGAGGCACGTAATGAAACCCTCTGTATCATTCTCCTACACTCCTGCTATGGAAGGATTGTCGTCAGATATGTACATGACAGTACAGAAGGATGCTCTTGGTAATACTGTAAAATATTCAATATTTGAAGGACTTATTTATGGGACACCGGCACTACCCACAAGGAGCGGGAACATCTCATTCTCGCTGGCAAATATTATTGAGGCAAAAGTAAGGACGAGGGCAGATACGACAGGTGCTGAAAAAAAAGTAAAGGTAATTGACAACCTGGCATTCACAACTTCTTATAATATCTATGCTGATTCACTGAAATGGTCACCAATGTCAATGGTAATTCGCACACGCTTACTCAAACAGATAGACGTCTCAGCAAGAGGATCTTTTGATTTTTATACCATTAATGAAAGTAACAAAAGGATTAACACGACTGTATGGGCAGCAGAAAGAAAACCTTTTCGTCTGACAAGCTTCAATCTTAGTCTTGGATTCGATCTCAAGAGGCTGATCGATTCATATTTTGGAGGTGGTCCTTCATCCACCTCAGGGGAAGGTAATCAACCGGATCCTGCGCAATTCGGGATCGATCCCCGTACAACGGGTGGATTGGAATCTGAAAATCCGGTGGCACCGGCAACACAGGCATCCAGTCCGACAATTGGAGGTTTGATTTTTGACGAATTTGGCTATGCTGAGTTCAACATGCCATGGACACTGAGAGTGGCATACAATTTTTACTACACTAAATCGATAAGTGAATCGGTTATAAATCAGAATATTACATTAAATGGGAGTATAACTATGACCAGGAAATGGGCTGTAACCTATACCTCAGGATATGATTTCCGAATGAAGGAAATTACTATGACCAGGATAGGGATTTCCAGGGATCTTCACTGCTGGGAAATGAGCTTCAACTGGATTCCGGCGGGATACTTAAAGAGCTGGGACTTCACCATAAGGGTCAAAGCCTCTGTATTGGGTGATTTAAAATATGAGAGGAGAAAAGATTTCCATGATAACTATTAAAAATGAAAGATAATGAAACGCGTGATCCAAACTTTGAATGCCCCGGCAGCTGTTGGTCCATACAGCCAGGCTGTTGAGATCAATGGCTCTCTTTTCATTGCAGGGCAGATTCCCATTAATCCTGAATCTGGTAAGATTGAGGAAACAAGTATAAAGGGACAAACCAGACAGGTGATGAAGAATATTGAAGCGATCCTTGCCGAAGCAGGTTATTCCTTTTCCGATGTTGTCAAATCGACCTGTCTGCTTGACGATATGTCCCTCTTTAAGGAGATGAACGAGGTGTATGCCGAGTATTATCCAGAGAATCAACCTGCAAGGGCTGCTTTTGCCGTGAAGGGATTGCCTTTGGGTGCATTGATTGAAATTGAGACAATAGCCATGAAATAAACCTTAAAAATGAAAATAAATGAAAAGTAACCTGATTCTTACTATTGCTATGATTCTGGTAGTGACTGTATCCTGCGGAGACAACGGAACAATCCAATATCAGAAGGAGGTAATTTCACTCGATAATATTACCTCAGGCAGGCCCTACAGCCCTGCGATTAAAAAGGCCAATATGCTATTTGTATCCGGTCAGGTGGCAGTTAACCCGGAGACTGGTCAAATGATTGAGGGAGGAATTGAGGATCAGACCATTCAGGTGTTAAATAATATGAAAGCAATTATCGGGAAAGCCGGCTTTGAAATGGAAGATGTAGTTAAATGCACCGTTTTGCTAACTGATATTTCTTTCTATGGATCAATGAACAGTATATATTCAACCTACTTTCCTGAAGATCCTCCTGCAAGAAAGGCTTTTGCTGTCAAGGATCTTCCATTGGGTGCTCTGGTAGAAATAGATGCTGTGGCTATCAAATAATAAAGGCGCGGTTTAATCGCGCCCTTGAAACATCTGGCATATAGGGATTATTATTCGGCAATTATCTCAAATTTAATCTCAGCCTTTACTTCCCTGTGGAGCTTAACGGTTGCTACATAATTTCCTATTTCCTTTACCTGGTCACCTGGAAGAGAAATATCCTTTCGGTCAATATCAAATCCTTTTTTCTTCAGTGCTTCAGCTATCTGAATGGTATTTACCGAACCAAATATTTTACCTGAAGTACTCGTTTTAGCACCAATTGTAAGTTCTATTTCATTTAACCGTGAAGCAAGGGTTTCGGCTTCTTCCTTAATCTTGGATTCTTTATGAGCCCTTTGTTTGAGGTTTTCGGAATGAACTTTCCTTGCAGATCCTGTTGCCAGTATTGCATAACCTTTTGGGATCAGATAGTTCCTGCCATATCCATCCTTTACTTTGATGATGTCGTCCTTGTGACCAAGACCTTGCATGTCCTGTTTAAGTATAATTTCCATCTTAATCCCTCCTCTACTTCAAAAGATCAGTTACATAGGGCAATAGCGCCAGATGGCGTGCTCTTTTAATTGACTTGGCTACTTTTCTCTGGTATTTGAGCGAAGTTCCGGTAATCCGGCGTGGTAGAATCTTACCTTGCTCATTGAGGAATTTCTTCAAAAACTCAGGATCCTTGTAATCAATATACTTAATCTTGTTTTTCTTAAAACGACAGTACTTTTTTTTCTTTATCTCAACCGTAGGGGGAGTCAGGTATCTTATTTCTGAATCATTCTGTGCCATTATTTATTCCTCCATTACTTTTTCAGTTTCTTTAAGTCTTCTTTTCTTTTCAGCATATCCAACAGCATATTTATCCATCTTATAGGTAAGGAATCTTAATATCCTTTCATCCCTTCTATACTGTACTTCGAGCTTCTCAATTAGTTCACCGGCTCCCCGGAATTCTATCAGATAATAGAATCCTGTTGACTTTTTCTGAATGGGATAGGCCAGTTTCTTCAGGCCCCAGTTCTCCTCGTGTATGATCTTACCTTCATTTTCGGCGATCACCTTCTTGAATTTTTGTACCGCTTCCTTCATCTGGGTTTCAGACAAAACGGGAGTTGCAATGAAAACGGTTTCGTACTGATTTAACATAATTATTGTTTAAATTTATTACCGAAATCGGGACGCAAAATTATGTTTATTTTTACTTAAATACAAACAATTATACCTTTTATTTGTGGTATTACAGGCTGCTCAGTTTAATCTTCACCTTATTATTTTCTATATTTGTTCCTTGGAATTTCTTAATTCAGGAAAACAATTCTTTCATGGAGAATTTTATCGTTTCAGCCAGGAAATACCGGCCTACAACCTTTGATACTGTTATAGGACAGGAATCGATCACAACAACCTTGAATAATGCTATCAGGACAAACCACCTGTCGCAAACCTACCTTTTTTGCGGACCAAGAGGTGTTGGTAAGACGACTTGTGCACGGATCCTGGCAAAAACAATAAATTGCCAGAATCTGACCGACAAAGTTGAGGCATGTGATCAGTGTGAATCCTGCAAGTCTTTTAATACATCACGCTCATTTAATATTCACGAACTTGACGCAGCATCGAATAATAAGGTCGATGATATCAGAACACTAACCGATCAGGTCAGAATACCACCTCAGGTAGGGAAGTACAGTATATATATTATCGATGAGGTGCATATGCTGAGTACGTCAGCTTTCAATGCCTTCTTAAAGACCCTTGAGGAGCCTCCTCCACATGCTATCTTCATTCTGGCTACTACTGAAAAGCAGAAGATTATTCCTACCATTCTGTCGAGGTGTCAGATTTTTGATTTCAACAGGATTACCATTGAAGACATAGTAGGTAGGTTATCATATGTTGCTGACCATGAGGGTGTCAAGGCTGAACTGGAGGCGTTGCACATAATTGCTTTGAAGGCTGACGGGGCAATGCGTGATGCACTTTCCATTTTTGACCAAATAGTTAGCTTTTCAGGCAAGCAGATCAGTTATGCTGCAGTCATTGATAACCTGAACGTACTTGATTACGAATATTATCTCAGGGTGACAGATGCATTCATCAGGTCTGATCTGTCGACTGCGTTAGTGCTTTTCAATGAGATCCTTGAAAAGGGATTTGATGGACATAATTTTATCGCGGGCCTTGGTAGCCATTTCAGGAATCTGCTTGTTTGCAAGGATGAACAAACTGCAACGCTGATGGAAGTAGGCAAGACAATAAAAGAAAGATATCTGGAACAGACTGAAAGGGTACCTGCAATATTCCTGTACAAGGGTTTGGAAATTCTTTATAACTGTGATATAAATTATAGACTAAGCCGGAATCAAAGACTGCATGTCGAGCTGGCATTAGTAAAATTGTGCGATATCGTCAAACCTAAGGATAATAAAACAGAGCCGGAGGAGGAGTGGATCCCAAAACAGGCTCGGAGGGCAGGTGAATCATCCTCCGTGAAAGGAAACCACAATGTTGAACCAAAAGTTACTGTTAAGGATTCACACATTATTAACGAGGGTGAATCCCCAAAGTCATTCTCTATCAAGGATAAGCTAAAGCCAGGAAATGAGACAGTTGCAGAGGTAGAGGAGCAGCCCTCTGAACAATATGTGAAAAATGAACCAATAGAATCTGTGGAGCTTAACAGGGAAAACCTCCAGGTTGCATGGAAAAAATTTGGTTCAAGAGTTGAGAGCCCAAGAATGGCAAGTATTATCCAGGGTATGATTCCTGTTATTAAGGGCGACAATGAAATTGAGTTAGCCTTAAGCACTGATGCGCAGAAAGAATACTTTGACAAACGGTATAAAGGTGATGTACTTGATTTTCTTAAAACGGAGTTGGATAATACAGACCTGACTTTTTATACTGTAGTAAATGAAATATTGGAAAATAACGCACCCTATACCGACAAGGAGAAACTGAAGCATCTGGCGGAGAAGAATCCGGCTATTGACAAATTAAAAAGAGACTTTAAACTTGATTTTGAATAGGTTTCTTTCTTACTTTTGTTTAGACTAAAAGAATATAGTCTTGACTGACCATTTGAATATACTGACATTATCTGACCATTCAACTCATAAACAAGTTGAAGAAGTGATACTAAAGATTGGAATAAACTTCCATCTCATTAATTTTGTTGATTTTAAGTCCTTCCTAACGTCTGATGAGCCTATACCTGAGATAGCTATTATTGGACCTGGTAAAGTTTCAGATACCAAGATGCTTCTCCTCGAGCTGGTAAGTAAAACTCCCCGGATTCCAACTGTTGTAATAGTGAAGAAATCTGATTTTGGAGCTGAAATCCAGGCTGAACTCATTAAAGCCGGGGCTTTGGGGATTAGTTCGGATGATAATCTGGGATCAATCTCACAGCATATTGTCAGAATATCAATTGCTCACGGATTGGTTGAATCAGATTTTAATGATTCATATGCACCTGAGATTCTTCAATATATTATTGATAGTAATGATTCATTATTGAGCGTAATTAACCAGGATAACAGGTATGAGGTTGTCAACGAGGCATTCTCCCAGAAATTCAGCAGGAATAAAGAGGAACTTATTGGAGTTTCTCCGGCAGAGATATGGGGCCATGAAATATTTGAAGACAAGATCAAGTTGAATCTTGAGAGGTGTCTTAATGGCGAAATAGTAAGATACAAAGCATATTTTGACCTTCCCGGGATAACCGGGAAATGCTATGAGGTTATCTATCGACCCTACTATCCTGGAAAAGGCAAAAGGAAATTTAGTATTGTTGAGACAAGGGATATCACAGATATTGAGAGCATTAAAAAGGAAGTTGAAGATATCAGACAGAAGAATTTTTATTTTGAGAAATACCTGCCTATTGGTGTTTTTGAATGCTCCACCGATGGAAAAATTCTGACCTCAAACGATACTTTCAGGAATATTCTTGAATTGGATGAAGATGATGAAATCAATCTATTATCATTCTTTAATTCAGATCACAGGTTTACAGATTACCTGGACTCAATTAAGGCAGGAGAAGCTTCGACCTTTAGTCAGTTGAAGATGGAAACGGCAAAAGGGAACGACATCTTCGTCAGAATCAGCAGTCATGCAAGGTCTGATTCGGAAAAAAACATTATAGTAAATGCTACACTTGAAGATAACACCAGAGAGGTTCTGCTTGAGCGAAAACTAACAATGACTAATCGAATGGAAACTCTTGGAACACTGGCTGGTGGAATTGCTCACGATTTCAACACAATTCTCACGACTATCTCGGGGTATACTGAGCTTACCATACAAGAGGCGGATGAAGACTCACCTGTTCGGGATTATATGACAAAGTTAAGTTCTGCTACATCAAAGGCGGAATCTGTGATAAACCAGATGCTAACCTTCAGCAAGCAGATAACACATGAGAAAATATCTGTTAAGATTGAAAAAGTATTCAGAGAAGCCATGCAGTTTGTTAGGACAGCACTTCCTTACAACATTTACCTTGAAGAGGAGACATCAAGCATTAATGGATATATTTTAGCGGATCCGACACAGCTATTCAGGGTTTTTTTGAATATTGCCACCAATTCGATACAGGCAATGGAGCGGGATGGGGGTATTCTCGGGGCATCCCTAAGAGAGAGTTTGATTGATTCCAGGAGGTTTGCCGAAGTTGAATTCAGGGATACCGGACCTGGTATTGAAAAATCGATTCTTGACAGGATCTATGAACCATTTTTTACCACCAAGGAAACAGGTAAGGGTACAGGCATGGGTTTATCAGTTGCACATGGTATTATTACTGAACTGGGAGGAGATATCATTGTCGAAAGTTCACCTGGAAAAGGAGCAACCTTTGTCGTAAGGCTACCTGTATACCTCGAAAACGATCTAATGATGCCTGAGAACCAGGAGACTGGAAGAACTGTTTTGTATGCTGATGATAATATTCATTTCTCCCGTACAATATCAATAGCCCTGGAGAGTCTCGGCTACCAGGTATTGCTGGCGTCAAGTTATGATGATTTACATACAATAATAAATGCACCGGACTCTAAGATCGATATTTACTTTATCAGATACGGTTTTGATAACCAGACCGATAAAAACCTTCTTGATAATCTTTTCAGGAAGTTAACTGGTAGTAAGATAGTGGTAATACTCAAACCCGGGTCAAGCATCTTTAATGACTTTGCTCGTAATCACAGGGGTGATGTGTTTATAATCCACGAACCTGTTAGTCTGCGGGATATACTCAATGTAATTCATGAAAATTGTTAACCTAATAATACCATAAATGGCTGCAATAATGTTAGTCGAGGATGACGAAGGTCTTCGTGAAATGTTGAAAAGTTCACTTTTGAAGAACAAGTTTCAGGTGATAGAGGCCACCAACGGCAGGGATGCAATAAACAAATTTAAAGCAATCCTTATCGAGCTTGTGATTACTGATCTGCTTATGCCGGAACAGGATGGCATTGGTCTTATTATAGAACTCCGAAAAATCAAACCCGATTTGAAAATCATTGCAATATCAGGAGGAGGAAAGGCAGGGCCCGGTAATTACCTTAGCATTGCACAAACATTGGGAGCTAACGCTATATTTGCCAAACCATTCAGTCTGAATCTTTTTATCGACAAGGTCAATGAGCTGATTAATTGATTTTATTTTTAATACCTTTGCATTAATTATAATTGAATAACCACAACAATAAAACTATGAAAAAATCGATAGAAGAAATCTGCAACCGACAGATACAGAGGGAAGGATACTCTTCGATGCTCTATCTTTCAATGGCATCGTGGGCTGAAGTCAAGGGTTATAGTGGAATTGCGGATTGGCTATACGCTCAGGCGGATGAAGAAAAGTTACATATGCTGAAATTTGTTGAATATGTCAACGAAAGGGGCGGGCATGCAATAATTCCTGGTTTTGAACAACCCCCAACCGATTTTAAGGATATAAAGACAATGTTCGATCAGGTATTGGAGCATGAACAATTAGTTACTGCCAGTATTAATGAGATAGTGGCCCTGACAATAGAAGAAAAGGATTTTTCAACTAATAACTGGATACAGTGGTTTGTATCTGAACAAATTGAAGAAGAGGCTTCTGCACGGGATATAATTGATAAGTTAAAGATTGTGGGGGACAATAATTTGTACATCTTTGATCGTGATATCATGAACTTTAGGGGAACTGGAGCTGCCGCCTCAGACAATTAGGATCTTAATTTTTCTTGAATGGCGCGTTCAGACGCGCCTTTTTTTTAATTTAGAGGCTTGTCAAAACTGGCAGGGGTTTTGTACTTGGAATAGTAACTTCATCTTGAATAATATCTAATATTATCCTTCATAATATAATTGGTAATGAATGTCATAAATAAAGTCCTTGGGGTGTTCCTTGGAAATAAATACGAGCGGGACATGAAAGAGATTGAACCGCTTGTGGAACAGATTAAGGCTGAATATGAGACGCTTGCATCTATAAGTAATGATGAACTCAGAGCTCGGACCGGTGAGTTGAAATTAACAATTAAGGAGGGTACTGAAGAGGAAGAAACCAGGATGAGCGAGCTTCGAGCCTTGGCAGAGAAGGAGGAAGATGTATTCAGGAAGGAAGAGCTGTTTAATGAAATTGACAAGATTGAATCGAAAGTAAGTGAGAAACTTGAAGACATTTTGACAGGCCTTATCCCCAAAGCATTTGCTATAGTCAGGGAGACAACCCGGCGATTTAAGGAAAATCAGGAGATAGAGGTAACGGCAACCGATTTCGACCGTGATCTTGCAGCATCTCGTGAAAGTATTGTAATAAAGGGTGAAAGGGCAATCTGGAAGAACAGGTGGGTTGCTGGCGGGAATGAGATTGTATGGGATATGGTTCATTATGATGTTCAGTTGTTTGGTGGCGTAGTGCTCCATCGTGGTAAAATTGCTGAGATGGCCACAGGAGAAGGAAAAACGGTTGTAGCCACCCTGCCGGTATATTTAAATGCATTGGCAGGACGCGGTGTCCATATAGTTACTGTTAATGACTATTTATCGAAGCGTGACTCCGAATGGATGGGCCCAATCTACGAATTTCATGGGCTGACTGTTGATTGTATCGATAAGCATGAACCAAACAGTGTTGCCAGGAGAAATGCCTACTTGGCTGACATTACCTTTGGAACAAACAACGAATTCGGGTTTGATTATTTGCGCGATAATATGGCAATTAATCATGAGGACCTGGTACAAAGGAAACATCATTATGCAATTGTCGATGAGGTCGACTCTGTACTTGTGGATGATGCCAGAACACCACTTATAATATCAGGTCCCACTGCAAAGAGTGATACCCAGCAATTTGATGAATTGAAGCCGAAAGTAGAGATATTGGTTTCGGCACAGCGAAAACTGGTGACACAGATTCTTGCCGAAGCCAAAAGACTTATCTCTGAAGACAAAACAGAAGAGGGTGGGCTTTTACTACTCCGGGCATATAAGGGATTACCCAAGAATAGTGCTCTGATAAAATTCCTGAGCGAGGAGGGCATGAAGTCACTCCTTCTCAAGACTGAGAATTTCTATATGCAGAATAACAGCAAGGAGATGCCAAAAGCTACCGAAGTTCTTTATTTCGTTATCGATGAAAGAAATAACTCCATCGATCTGACGGAAAAGGGAATTGACCTGATTTCAACATCGGTAGAGAATGCAAGCTTCTTTGTGTTGCCAGATGTTGGAAATGAAATTGCTGAGATTGAAAGATCAGGAATGTCTGAAATAGAGAAACTGAAAGCAAAGGACGAATTGCTTCAGGATTTCTCTGTTAAATCGGAGCGGGTACACACTCTTAACCAATTGCTGAAAGCGTATACTCTATTTGAAAAGGATGTCGAATATGTACTGATCGACAATAAGGTGAAGATCGTTGATGAGCAGACCGGACGTATCATGGAAGGTCGAAGGTATTCGGATGGGCTGCACCAGGCAATAGAGGCTAAAGAGAGGGTAAAGGTCGAAGCTTCAACGCAAACATTTGCTACCGTTACGCTGCAGAATTACTTCAGGATGTATCATAAGCTTGCAGGCATGACAGGAACTGCAGAGACAGAAGCAGGTGAGTTCTGGGATATCTATAAGCTTGATGTTGTAGTTATTCCAACCAACAGGCCAATAGTCAGGAACGACATGGAGGATGTTGTTTATAAGACCAAACGTGAAAAATACAATGCAGTTATTGATGATATTCTGGATCTGAACAGGAAAGGCAGACCTGTGCTTGTAGGAACAACTTCGGTTGAAATATCTGAACTGCTCAGCAGGATGCTAAAAATAAAGGGAATTAAACACAACGTACTCAACGCCAAGTTACACCAGCGTGAAGCTGACATAGTCGCCGAGGCCGGGAAGGAAAGTGGAGTTACAATTGCTACAAACATGGCAGGGAGAGGAACTGATATTAAGCTAGCGACAAATGTTAAGGAGGCTGGGGGACTGGCAATTATTGGGACAGAACGACATGAATCGAGGAGGGTCGACAGACAGCTCAGAGGACGGGCTGGAAGACAGGGTGATCCAGGTTCGTCACTTTTCTATGTATGCCTTGAGGATGACCTGATGAGATTGTTTGGTTCAGAAAGAATTGCAGGGGTTATGGACCGACTTGGATTAAAGGATGGTGAGATGATTCAGCATTCAATGATTACCAAGTCTATAGAGCGTGCTCAGAAGAAGGTCGAAGAGAATAACTTTGGCATCAGAAAGAGGCTTCTTGAGTATGATGATGTCATGAATTCACAGAGGGAGGTTATCTACAAAAGACGGCGTCATGCCTTGGTTGGAGAGAGGCTCAGTGTTGATATCGCAAATATGATGTATGATGTGTCTGAATCCCTGGTGGATACATATCATTCGGTTGGAGATATTGAAAACTTCAAATTGGATCTCCTGAGGTCCCTTTCCATACAATCACCGGTTACCGAGCAGGAGTTTCAACACATTTCGTCGGATGAGATTATCAATCTGATCAATGAAAAAGTTATAGAAACTTATAAGAGAAAGGTAGATGCTATATCTTCTGAGGCTTACCCGGTAATAAAAAATGTATTCGAGCGCCAATCGCACGTTTACGAAAATGTTGTGGTTCCAATATCAGACGGAACCAAGATCTACCAGGTAATAACAAACCTTAAATCGACAGTTGAATCAGAAGGGCGCGATCTTGTTAAATCGTATGAAAAAACAGTTGTACTGGCCACTATTGATGAACTTTGGAAGGAGCATCTCAGGGAAATGGATGAACTGAAACAATCGGTTCAGAACGCTACCTATGAGCAGAAGGATCCGTTACTTATCTACAAGTTTGAGTCGTTCGAACTGTTTAAGACAATGATCGACAGGGTAAATAAGAACGTCATATCCACTCTTATGAAAGGCCATATACCAACACCTGATCCCGAACAGGTTAAAGCGGCGGAAAGAAGGAGAAGGACCGATATGAGTCGATACCGGACATCCAAAAGCGACTATTCATCGTATGAAGGAGGAGCACCAGGTGGTGATCAGCAGGATAGAGGTAAACGAGCCGAACCTGTCAGGGTTGATAAGAAAGTTGGTAGAAATGACCCATGCCCTTGTGGTAGTGGTAAAAAGTATAAACAGTGCCATGGTAGAGTGGAATCAGGACCAGGTTCACCTCAGCCGCAACCAGGTGTTTAGCCCACAGCCCCTTACTTCAATTTCAGATCATCAAGAAGAACTGTAATCCTTGAATGGGTACTCCTGCTGGCAATTGTCAGAGGCAACCTTACACTATTCATACATATCCCTAATTGCGACAGGACAGACTTAACACCAGCCGGATTGCCATCTTCAAAGAGCAGACAAATCATTTCAAGGAACTTGTAATGGATCTCTGATGCCTGTTTGAATTTCCCTTTAAGGGCGAGACCTACCATCTCACTCCATTCGGCCGGGAAGGAATTGCCAAGCACTGAGATAACGCCTGAACCTCCCAGCGAGATCATTGGAAGAGCAATAAGGTCATCACCTGAGATAACGAGAAAATCATCAGGTGTATCCCTGATTATTTCCATTACCTGAGTGAAATTGCCGGATGCCTCCTTAACAGCAACAATATTCTCAAAATCCCATGCAAGCCTGGTGCATGTTGCTGAACTGATATTACTGGAGGTTCGGCCGGGAACATTATAAAGGATCACAGGTACGGGACTGGCAGAAGCCACGGCTTTAAAATGCTGATAAAGACCCTTTTGCCCTGGTTTATTATAGTAAGGTGCAACTGATAGGATACCATCAACACCATCAAAATCAGCATTTTTAATGGAATTTACTACCTGCTGTGTATTATTGCCACCGAAGCCAACAACAATTGGAATCCTGTTATTATTGATCTCTTTGACGTAAGAGACAACAGCATCTTTCTCTTCACATGACAAAGTTACAGCTTCGCTAGTAGTGCCAAGTAGAACAAGGAAATCAGCAGCTCCCTCTAGTATGTGATTCGTAACACGCTCGAGTGATTTAAAGTCGATGCTGCAGTCATTTTTAAATGGTGTAACCATCGCTACACCCATACCTGTAAACTTCTTCATAAAATATATTTCTTGATAATTGTGATGTTGAATCAAATCTCCTAAACCCCTGTATTGATCATTTCGAGATAGTGTTTCACCTGATCAAGGTAATAAGTGATACTATCTTTGCCCGACAGCTCAATAGTCATATCCAGAGTATTATGGTTTATAGTATTGCTTGCCCCAACTTTAAATTCTGCTTTCGACAATGAAGTTATGAAATATAGTGGAAAATGTCGCCCAAAATTAATATCAATTATTATCTCATAGGGAGTATTAATAAATTCTTCAACTTCAGGTGTCTCAGGGCAGTAGAATAAGCCCAGGTCGCTTCTCTTGAAGCAGGTCAGATACCTTAATGCAGTATATTCGTTGGGCAGAATTTTACCAGGAAAATAACAGATAATGTCAATCTGAATTCCCCTGTCATGCATTTCTCTGTGGAAATTGGTAATGCTGCTGAACTCACTGATAAAAGTACCGTCCCACACAATTCCTATTTTGTGGGCATTCCTGAGATTGTTGAATTTCTTCACCCGGTGAGTTTTACCAAGCCTTTTTCTGATAATTGATTTGCCAATGGACAGCCTGATATTCTTGAATAGTTCCATAGTACAAACCTAATCGTTTTTCAGTTATTATTTATAACAGTATTAAAGTTTATTTATCAATTTCAAAAATTCCGTTTCTGTTACCAGGGGTATTCCCATATCTTCAGCTTTCTTTCTTTTTGATGGTCCCACATTCTCTCCTGCCAGTACAAAAGAGGTCCTTGAGGATATCGACCCGGATACTTTCCCGCCACACTCTTCAACGATGCTCCTGTACTCTTCCCTGGAATATCTTTCAAAAACTCCGGATATAACAATTATCTTGTTGAGCAGCTGTTCTCCAGACCTCTTTTTCTCGGTATCCATTGCAAAAGAAATACCACTCTGCCTGAGCCGGTTGATCATATGAATGTTCTCCGGATCAGAAAAGTACTCCTTAATGCTTCCGGCAATTTTTTCCCCAATCTCATGGATTGAAATCAATTCGCCGTGCGATGATTCAATTATTCTGTCAATTGACCCGAAATGATGAGCCAGTGTCTTTGCAACTGTTTCTCCAACGTGCCTTATGCCCAGAGCAAACAGAACCCGGGGGAAAGGAGTGTCAATTGATCTCTTGATACTTTCAATAATATTATTCGCAGACCTTTCTCCAAGTCGTTCCAGGGGCAGCAGATCTTCGGGACTGAGTTCATATAGATCAGCTACATTGGTCACTAACTGATGTCTGTAGAGCAAATCTGTTGTCTCCTCACCAAGGCCATCAATATTCATCGCCCTGCGACTGATGAAATGTTCTATCCTCTCCTTGATTTGAGTGGGACATCCGGTTACATTGGGGCAATAGTGATTCGCTTCAGATTCCTCTCTGACAAGAGTGGTTCCGCATTCAGGGCAAATAGAGATGAAACGGATTTCTCGTGATGTTTCTTTTCTTTTACTTATATCAATGCCAACAATTTTGGGGATGATTTCTCCTCCTTTTTCAATGTAAACGATATCATCCTCGTGCAGGTCAAGAAGTCTTATCTGGTCGGCATTATGTAACGATGCTCTCTTTACAATAGTACCTGCAAGTTGTACAGGCTCAAGATTAGCTACAGGTGTGACGCTTCCCGTTCGTCCAACCTGAAACGATACAGAAATAAGCCGGGTTGTTGATCTTTCTGCTTTAAACTTATATGCGATAGCCCATCTGGGCGATTTTGCAGTAAAACCTAAAACCTGCTGTTGCATAAGAGAGTTGATCTTTACAACAATCCCATCAATATCATAGGGAAGTTCTTTGCGTTTCTTATCCCAGAATGTTGCATAATCAATTACCTCATCAATGTCATTGCATAATCTCATTTCCTGTGGGACCTTAAATCCCCATTTCCGGGCTTCAGTCATATTTTCATAATGATTGTCCGAAGGTAGCTGGTTTCCAAGAAGATAATATACGAAACAATCCAGCGGGCGTGTGGCAACCACTCTGGGATCCTGTAGCTTGAGTGTTCCTGCTGCAGCGTTTCGCGGATTGGCAAACGGATCATCACCATCTTTTTCTCGTTGCTCGTTCATCATGCCAAATCCCGGTCTGGGAATATAAATTTCACCCCTGATCACAAACTCGTCTGGTATGTTTATCCCATTGATCCGGAGAGGTATGGATCTGATTGTTTTTACGTTTATGGTAACATCATCTCCTCTTAACCCGTCTCCTCTGGTCACTGCACTTGAAAGCAAACCATTTCTGTATGTTAAACTGATTGATGCACCATCATACTTAAGTTCGCAGACATAATTATAGCTTTCCTTTATTTGCTTTCCTACTCTTTTATCAAAATCTCTCAACTCCTCTTCGTTATATGTATTACCAAGCGAGAGCATGGGGCTGGAGTGCACAACCTGCCTGAATTCCCTGGTAAGATCACTGCCAATCCTTTTGGTGGGTGAATCCGGGGATGCAAATTGCGGGAATTGTTTTTCCAGACTATCCAGTTCGCCTAAAAGCAGATCGTAATCATAATCTGTTATAGATGGATTGTTTTCTATGTAGTACAATCGATTATGTTCTTCTATCTCAAGCCGCAAACGGTCAATTCTCTCTCTTGCATCATCCTGATTCATAGGCTTTAGCTGAAGGTTCTATATGAATGGTTGCATGTATGTCAAGTTCACTGTTGATCGTCTCTTCAATCCTGGTGGCCATTTTATGGGCCTCCTCAATTTGCATTTTTTTGGCAAGGTTGATATGGAAGGTAAGTTCCTTATGAGTTACATAGTCATGAAGATGAAAGTGATGGGCATGTGAATCAGACCCGGCGATTTTGGATGAGATCTCCATGATACGATTTAGAAGTTCTTCGTCAGGCTTCTCCCCAAGGATAGAACTGATTGTTGCTCCTGTGAACTGGTAAGCCGTCCACCCAATGAGAATCGCAACTATAATCCCAAGCAGACCATCAACCCACCATATCTTACCCCCTAATACAATTCCCAATAAAATTATTATTGAAGATATCGCATCCGATCTGTGATGCCATCCATCTGCCTTCAATGTTGAAGATTCCGACCTTTTTGAACAGTAAAAAGCGAATTGTGCAAGCAGCTCTTTAATAATGATAGATAGAATTGTAACCACGATAGCAATTGTTCCATAAGTTGCCTGCTCATGATCTATAATTTTTTTGATCGATCCCTTCAGAAAGGAAAATGCAACGATAAAAAGCAATATTGAGATAATGAATGTTGAAACCAACTCAAATCGTCCATGACCATAGGGATGTGTTTTGTCGGCTGGTTTCGACGATACTCTTGATCCAATTATTACTACCACCGAACTGATAGTATCTGATAATGTATGCCAGGCATCAGCAATGAGGGCAATAGAGCCCGATACCAATCCCGCCCAGTATTTCAACACTGCAAGCAGTATATTTATTACTACGGATACCCATCCTTCAAGCTTTGAATAATATTTTAGTATTTCTTTATCTTTTACCATACCCCGCTAATTAAATTTCCACAGAAGCTACATTTATTGTTTTTGATTGAGTTGTTTTTTATTGAGTAGCCGCCTCTTTCAATCACCCTGTTCCCGCATTCGTCACAATAGGTATCTGATGCATGCGTTCCGGGCACATTTCCAATGTAAACATACTTCAAACCAGAATCTGTGGCTATGGAATGGGCTCTATTAAGTATTTCAACAGGAGTAGGTGGTAGTTGCTCTAGCTTATATTGTGGATGGAACCTGCTGAAATGAACAGGGGTATCTGAGAAACCACTTTCATAGAGCCAACTGCACATACCTTTGATCTCATCAATGTTGTCTGTCCAACCGGGTACAATGAGGTTGGTAATTTCAAGCCATACATTTCCTTCTCTCAGCCTCGTAAGAGTGTCGAGAACCGGTTGCATTTTACCACCGGTAAGCTTCAGGTATGTTTTGTCATTGAACGATTTCAGGTCAATGTTTGCAGCATCGAGATATTGTGCCAGCTTTAATAGCGGTTCCTCGTTAATATATCCGTTTGAGACCAGGATATTCTTTATTCCGCTCTCATGCGCCAGCCTGGCAGTCTCATAAACATATTCATAAAATGTTGTAGGTTCAGAATAGGTATAAGCAATTGAAAGGCATTCATTTTGTTTCGCCATTGAGACCACATATTCAGGCATCAGGTCTATATTTCTGGTTTTCTCCGGGCTGGTTTGTGAGATTGTCCAGTTCTGGCAATTAAGGCAGGCAAGATTACAGCCTGCCGTTGCTATTGAAAATGCCATAGAAGATGGATGAAAATGGTACAGAGGTTTTTTTTCAACCGGGTCAATGTTAACCGCACATGGATTGCCAAATGCCATTGTATGAAGCTTGTTATCTTTGACAATCCGGTTTCTGCAATCACTTAATTCCCCTTCCTTCAGCACACATTCATTGGGACATATATTGCACATAATTCCCCTTGCTGTCTCATCCTGGAACATTGCCAGCCTTAAATGCTTATCTTCTGATAATCCATCCTTCATGGATGTAAAAGCAGCAGGGCAGACTGCCAGACCAGTAACCGTGGCAAAGGTGCACTTTATGAAATCTCTTTTATTCAAATGCTTTTTGTTAGCTTACCTGAAATATAAACTGCAAAATTAATAATTGCAAGAAGAATAATGGTATTACTTATACCTAATAATGGAATAACAATACCTGAGAAAAGAAGAAAACCAAACGCAGCGCCCAGCAGGTCAGATCCATAGATGCAGGAGACTAAACCGGTGGTCCCTTTGTTAATCGTAAGTATGCGGTAAAGGGTTCCGGTTAAAAATGCAGGGATCAGGGCAAATAAAATGATCATTGAATAAAAAGACAGATCGGAAGCTTTATGTAATAGATATGGCTGGATAAGTAAGAAAAGGAGATAGGCTAGTGCCATAAGCAGTGCAATATTGTTTTTGGAGATTAATCGCCACTTAAGTTCAATATATGATCCTACCGCCAATCCCGCCATCAGAAATGCAATAATAATACCTGTAGATTGATAAATATAACCAAGCACCGACTGGAATAGCACCAATGAAATTATTTCAGTCCCCGCAACTGAAAAGGAAGCAAAAAACATTCTTTTGCGGTCAAAATTCACCAAAATTGCCGTAAGGAGAAGAACGGAGGCAATAATGAAAATAACAATGGTCTGGTATCTGCCACTCTTTTGTATGTTCTGGTTCTGGTTCATGAATATGGCTACAGGGTGATTTAATGTGTTTATTGCAGTTGAAGTATCTATAGCATTACTGATCATTTCTGAGTTAAAGCTGACTATCTGGTCATTTATGTAATCAGGATTAAAATAAGCATTGTCTATCCCTCTTGCACTTACCAGGCGACTATAATCTGTACTCAAGGAATTGTCACTTGCTATCAGATAAATGCTGTTTCCTCTAACAGGGAGAACGTTCCCAAACTGCTGTCTTAAATTATTATGAATAACAGATATAAATGAAAGAAGCTCATTACCTGGATAATTTAGTCCATCAGCAACCCTCGTCATAATAACACCGCCCTCTGCCATGTTTAATTTAATCATGGAATAAAATTCGTCAGTATAATAGCGGTTAATAAGGAAATTGTCAGGCGCCGGGAGGGCAAGTATGACGATATCATATTTAGAGTGGTTGTTTTTAATAAACCTGAAGGCATCCGAGGTGATGATGTTTACCCTTGAATCGTCCTTCCAGTTACCCTGCTCATTTTCAAGTGCGACAAGTACTGGATCAAGCTCAATATAGGTTACTTCGCATACACTCCCATACTTTAATATTTCACCTATATGTTGATTAAGTCCACCGGAAATAAGCAGAATTCTTGCAGGGGCCTCATGCTGTAGCATGGCGTAATGAATATTCTCTTCAATTGAAGCATTATCACCGCCAAAGTTATAGACGCGATGGTTGTAGAATATTGTTTTTTGCCCCCAATAATCAGCTATTGAAATGTTGCCATATCTTGAATCTGTGCTTGATATAATCGGGATTCTTCTGAAATAGAGTTTTCTGATCAAATTATCCGGGGGGTAGATTAGGACCAGGATTATTGTGAATAAAACCGGCAGGCCAATCCATTTGGTCTTTTCCCTGAAAAGCAGGTAAGAAAATCCAAGAAACGAACACAGGACAACAATTAGGAGTATCTGATAATTATTCAGGATGTTAGCTGAGCATACTGAAACGATTATGCCAGATAGAATACCTCCTGCAGTTTCAGTTGCGAAAGATGAGCCTGGTGATAATTGATCCTTCTCTCTTGCTGAATTGGATAGTACCACAAAGAGTAAACCTGAAGGAACGCATAAAGGAAACAGGGAAAGGGATGCTATAATAATTGTAATAATGAAAGATGGTGTTTGGCCTGAGGTCGTCATTAACCTGTACAATGATAAAAGAAGTACAAATGTGAGGAGCCCCAAGAATGGTAATAAGAGAAGCAGATAATCTACCCTTTTAATCATTGCTCTTCGTCCAAGTAATGAACCTGTAGCTGTTATGATCAGCCAGGCACAGAATAAGGTGCCGATTGCAAGTTCATACCCTCCGGTCAGGTTAAGTAATTCCTTCAGGAAAATCAGCTGTACCGATCCAGTGATAAATCCAATAATAAAAAGTGATCCGGCATGGTGTCCACTGAATGAAATCTTATCATCTTTCTCGATTGATTCCATAGCGGCAGGAGCTCCGGGTGAAAGAAGTTTTCCAAAGTAACTCAGATGCCAGCTGATATGGAAGATGGCAGTAAAACTCAATCCAATTCCGAATTCAACATGCCACTTCAGGACTTTCTCAATTGACCCTAATTCCCATTTGTAGTTGGTTTGGAGTGCAAGGAATATACCTGCAAAGGATGTTGCAATGAAAGTGAATAGAAGGATAACATTCCAGGTTGATCGATGTCCATTTCTTGAGATAACACCTATCCTGCTTCCGGCAAAACTAATTATGTAAAGTAGGAGGCAAACAATCCCGATGGCCTTTACGTGATACATTTCTTAATGATTCTCGCCGAAAATATAGGCCTCGTAAACAAAGATCTCAGCATCCTTCCAGCCATTCCAACCCAGTCCTGCCTTATCTCTTGCAAGGTATCCCAGGAATTCTTCTACGGTCCAATCCTTACCCTCCGCAACCTGGGGAAGAAATGTCCCCGACCTTGTATCGTTACGCAGGTATACACCATGTTTGCCCAGCTCAATCTCGTCAATGTTGCTAACTTTCTTCAAAGGTCCCAGGACGGATATTTCAATAGTCACTTTTTCAAATTCATCTTTCGTTAGCGGTGTGAATCGGGTATCACTAAATGCTGCTGAAGCAGACATTTGCTTTACTACCTCAAATAATGGTTCATCCGGTATAAAGCGGCCAATACAACCACGGAGTTTACCATCCAGATTTAAAGTAACAAACGCTCCAAGGGGTTCATGCAGCTTTTGTGAAAATTGTGAGGGATCAGTTTCCAAATATCTGCCCTCATACAATACTGATCTAATATTATTTCGAGCTATTTCAATTAGATCCTTTTCATCTTCATTTGAGAGGGAAAATGCCGCTTCTTTATTGCCGTAGATAACTTTCGTACCGGGATTATTATCAACTACTGCTATTGCATGATAGCCAACAACACCCGATCGGTCACCATAGGGAGTGTCGCCTGAATTCTTGTAAGTAATGTGCTTGTATTCCAGAGACTTATGGGGGTCAGTCAGGTAGAGCAGAACTAATCCTGATGTCCATCCGCACATACGTGTAGCAAGACCATCTATCTTACTTTTGTAACTGTTATTCATGTATTCTATAAATCTGTCAGGATCACCAGCCATAAGATTATCTGCAGTTTCTTTATCTAATTCATTTGCAATGTCATACGGTGGGTAGTGACTGAAATCGCTGCTGATAATGAAAAGGTTCTTATTATTGAAATATGGTTGTAATGCATTTGCAATGTTTTTGCAGGTAGCTGTATTTGTTGAACCGATAATTACAGGTACGATAGGTATATCATTCCCAAATCGGAACTGTAGAAAGGGGAGTTGTACCTCAATGCTATGCTCCGTTTCATGAGCCTGAGGGTAATAACTAAAAACACTGGAATTTTCAATCAGATCCTGTGCAATATCAGCATTTACTTTCAAACGTCCCAGAGGAGTAATGTAATAGCCTTCGCGATATACTGATGCTCCGGCGAAAGATACCCTGTGACTCGAGCCAATTATAAAAACATTCTCATAATCAAAGGTCTCCGGGATTGAACTGAAGGCAGATGCCGCGACCGACCCAGAGAAGGTATATCCTGCATGGGGGGAGATAATTGCCCTTACGGCCCATGGGAAATCATCACGGGTAACATTATCGAACAACTTTTCCAGTTCTGCACTTAGCTGTCGTTCGTTTCCGGGGTAAAATGAACCTGATACAGCAGGCATTCTTTCCTTATCTCTGTTCTGAGCTTCCCCACTCATGCTTGTGAGTATTAAAATTAGTATAACGTAGAAAGGTCTCATTTATCTTTTGATAAGATGAATCCGGTAATAAAGTTAAACTAAATGTGTTAAAAAGAAAACTGAAGTGGGTCCTATTAGATCAAAATAAGCCGTTCCTTGATGACCATACCATTATCGTCGGTGCCATAGATTTTCATCCCAATACTGACTTTTGCGTCCTGAACCACATCAGTTGCAGGTGAAATAGCTTCTTTGAGATCTTCTTCCTCCATTTCCTCGAATTCTTCAATATGAAAATAGAGGTGTATGATCAGGAGCTTTTCTCGGTCGTCAATATTTGACAGAACCTTAATAATCCTGGCGATCCAGATGGAGGAGGCAGTATTAAAGTAAATCAGGTTAAGGTGAAGGTTGGTTTCGTCAGCAGGATCCTTAATATATTCCATCAGCCAGTTAACTACAGGCTGAAAGACCTGTGTAGCATTTTCAGGAATGGATTTTCCCTTAAATTCCAGAAATCCAGTTTCCGGATCTAAGTTTATCTCCGCTGAATTATAGGAAGAAGCAATATGAAGATCAGATAGTTTCATCTTTTTACCGGCTTATTGTACCTCAATTTCAAAAGTATTTATTTTTTCCCATTCGCTATTTACTGTTCGTCAAAAAGTTAGGGTCATATATCAAATAACTTCATACATTGGACAAAAGAACCCTTTAATAAGTACCTGCAGTCAGCAGTTTCTGAATACTGATACTCCCGTAAATTATTTTATCTTTGGAGCCTGAAATAGTGATCAGGATAATGAAGTCAGATATTAACAATTATATCAGGAATTCACTGGAAATCCTGTACATGGCTGATGTAGATGAGAGTCATATACAGCTGCTGGAAACAAGAAAGGAGTTCAAAGGTGACATTACCCTTGTGGTATTTCCACTGTTAAGATATTCTTCGGGTTCGCCCGAGGAGACAGCCAAAGCTATTGGTGATTATTTAAAGAACCAACTATCAGATGTTCAGGATTATAATGTGATAAACGGTTTTCTTAATATCACATTCACACCAGATCATTGGATCAAGATTTTTAGCACAATCCTGGGTGATGATCATTTTGGAATGACTGCTCCGACCGATATTTCTGAATTAATCCTGATTGAGTATTCTTCACCAAATACAAATAAACCACTTCATCTCGGACATATCAGAAATAACCTGATTGGTTTCTCGTTAGCAAGGATACTTGAATCAAACGGTTACAGGGTTATAAAGACAAATATTGTCAATGACAGAGGTATTCATATCTGCAAGTCAATGGTTGCCTGGATGAAATTCGGGAACGGGGAAACTCCTGAGAATTCAGGAGAAAAGGGAGATCATCTTGTAGGTCGCTATTATGTAAGGTTTGAAAGAGAGTTAAGTAAGGAGGTGGAAGAGCTTGAGAGGCAGGGGAAAACGAAGGAAGAAGCCTGGATGGCAGCTCCTCTGCTTGAAGAAGCACGTGAGCTGTTGAGAAAATGGGAGGCGGGGGATACAAATACCGTTGATCTTTGGGAAACAATGAATGGATGGGTATATGATGGATTTAACGTTACATATGATTTACTTGGGATTGAATTTGACAAAATTTACTACGAGTCAGAGACATTCAAAAGTGGAAAAGAAATTGTAATTAATGCAATTGAACAAGGGTATCTATTCAAGAAACCTGATGGCTCTGTTTGGGTCGACCTTTCAGAATTTAATCTGGAGGAGAAACTCCTCCTGCGATCGGACGGAACGACTGTATATATGACGCAGGATATTGGAACCGCTGTTGAAAGATATAATGATTTTGGTTTTGACAGGCATCTGTACGTAGTTGGTAACGAGCAAAACTATCATTTCCAGGTATTAAAACTGGTGTTGAAAAAACTTGGATACGGCTGGTCAGACGGATTATTTCACTTCTCATATGGAATGGTTGAATTACCGGAAGGGAAGATGAAATCAAGAGAAGGCACAATCGTTGATGCTGATGACCTGATTAAAGAGATGATACATACTGCATATGAAATGTCGGAGGAGCTTGGTAAACTTGACATTTACACTGGAGAAGAGAAGGATGAAATACTCCGAAAGATTGGGCTTGGAGCATTAAAATACTTCATACTTAAGGTGGATCCGAAGAAGAATATGATGTTTAATCCCGTGGAATCAATTGACTTCAATGGGAATACAGGACCGTTTATTCAATATACCTACTCAAGAATTCAATCTATTATGAGGAAGGCTGGAGATATTGAATCCTTTTCACCTGCCGGGCTAACACCCAATCAGAAAGAAATTGAACTAATAAAACTGCTGAACCAGTTCCCCACTGTTGTTAGCGAGGCTGGTGAAAATCTAAGTCCTGCCCTTCTTGCGAACTATTGCTATGACCTGTCAAAGGTATTTAACCAGTACTATCATGATTATATCATTCTTGGTGAATCTGATTTATTGACAAGGAGATTCAGAATTAAGCTAACTTGGCAAACTGGTGAAATGATCAGGAAAGGGATGTGGCTTCTCGGAATTGAGCTTCCCGATCGTATGTAAAAAACTGTTATTTTTGTGAATTGAATGAGTAAAGAAAATGTTCGAGAATTTAACTGACAGGCTGGAGAGATCCTTCAAATTACTTAAGGGGCAGGGAAGAATAACAGAAATCAATGTTGCAGAGACACTCAAGGATGTCCGCAGGGCACTACTTGATGCTGATGTCAACTATAAGATCGCTAAACAGTTTACTGATACAGTGAAGGGAAAAGCAATTGGACAGAATGTCTTAAATGCTGTTAAGCCTTCCCAGATGATGATTAAGATAGTTCATGACGAGCTTGCTGCCCTGATGGGAGTTGAAACGACTGATATTAATCTGAAGGGCAGTCCCTGCGTTATTCTTATATCAGGGCTGCAGGGATCGGGTAAGACTACCTTCAGCGGAAAGCTTGCCAACATGTTGAAAAGTAAAAGGGGAAAGAATCCTTTGCTCGTGGCAGGTGATGTTTACCGGCCGGCTGCCATTGAACAGTTAAAGGTTATTGGGAACCAGATAAATATACCGGTTTATTGTGAGGACGGGAACCTGGACCCCGTAAAGATCGTAAAAAAGGCGGTGAAGGAAGCGCGGAATAGTGGCAATGACCTTGTGATAATAGATACGGCAGGACGACTGGCAATAGATGAGGCGATGATGAAAGAAATTGCAGCCATAAAAGAGGCTGTGAATCCTCATGAAATCTTATTCGTGGTAGATGCAATGACCGGACAGGATGCAGTCAATACTGCAAAGGAATTTAATGACCGGCTTGATTTTGACGGAGTTGTACTTACAAAACTTGATGGCGATACCAGGGGAGGTGCTGCACTTTCAATCAGGGGAGTTGTTAACAAACCCATCAAATTCATTGGATCAGGAGAGAAGATGGATGCAATTGATGTTTTTCATCCTGACAGAATGGCTGACCGAATACTGGGGATGGGAGATATCGTATCTCTGGTTGAGAAGGCCCAGGAACAATTTAACCAGGAGTCTGCTGCACAGCTTCAGAAAAAAATTGCCGGGAACCGGTTTGATTTTAATGACTTTATTTCACAGATACGGCAGATCAAAAAAATGGGTAATGTTAAGGATCTTATGTCGATGATACCCGGTGCGGGTAAAGCGGTAAAGAATCTTGATATTGACGACGATGCATTTAAAGCGATAGAGGCTATTATTATGAGTATGACACCCCAGGAGCGCAGCAATCCTGACATCATTAATGGAAGCAGAAGAAAAAGGATAGCCGATGGCAGTGGCTCCACAGTACCGGAGGTAAACAGGCTTCTGAAACAATTCGGTGAGACCAAGAGAATGATGAAGATGATGACCAGGAAGGGTGGTTCAGCCAATCTGGCACAGATGATGAGACCTAATTAATCTAATAGTTATGTACCAAATTATTGATGGAAAACAAGTATCCTCTGATATTAAGCAGGAAATTGCTGAAGAGGTAAAAAGTATTATTGCCAGCAATGGTAAAATACCTCACCTGGCAGCTGTGCTTGTGGGAAACGATGGGGCTAGCGAAACCTATGTTGCCCACAAGGTAAAAGCATGCGAGCAGGTGGGATTCAAATCCTCGCTAATCAGGTTTGATGCTGACGTAAGTGAGGCTGACCTACTCCGGAAAGTGGAAGAACTTAACAATGACCCGGATATCGATGGATTCATTGTCCAGCTTCCCTTGCCCGATCACATTTCGGCAGACAAGGTGATTGAAGCTGTTGACCCCTCGAAGGATGTCGATGGTTTTCACCCGGTTAACCTGGGTAAGATGACAATCGGACTTCCTTCTTTTGTGCCAGCGACTCCATATGGTATTATGGAATTGATCAAACGATACAATATTGAAACATCCGGGAAGCGCTGCGTTGTGATCGGGAGAAGTAATATTGTCGGGAGGCCTGCAAGTATCTTGTTATCTAAGAAAGGAGTTGATTCTACAGTTACTGTTGTTCACAGCCGCACCAAGGATCTGCCAGCGGTTATACGCGAGGCAGATATTATCATTGCCGCTATGGGGATACCCGGCTTCGTGACTGCCGACATGGTTAAGGAGGGTGCTGTCGTAATTGACGTAGGAACAACCAGGGTAAAATCGGATCAAACAAAATCAGGGTGGAAGCTCAGGGGTGATGTTGATTTTGAAAATGTTGCGCCAAAATGCTCATATATTACTCCTGTACCGGGTGGTGTAGGACCGATGACAATCGTTTCGCTATTGCAGAACACACTGCTTGCCGGGAAATTGAAAGGCAACTGATAATTATTTATTTCCAGT
The DNA here is from genome assembly GCA_035527935.1 of Bacteroidales bacterium. GTDB lineage: Bacteria > Bacteroidota > Bacteroidia > Bacteroidales > VadinHA17 > DATKZO01. Next base: position 123,452 of record DATKZO010000023.1, on the reverse strand, counting down.
TTCTTCGAGATCGATACCGGCAAAATATAAATCATATCCGCCAAGACCATCTGGCCGATCTGATGAGAAGACAATGAAGTTATTGGTAAATCCACCTGCGAAACCAATCAAAGGCCGGTATTCATTGTATTCAGTATTTATGGAGGGTCCCAGATTAAAAGGATCGCTCCATTTTCCTGCGTTGAAAACTGAGAAATAAAGATCAAAACCTCCGAATCCGCCTGGTCTGTCAGAAGTGAAGACCATAAAATCCTGATAAATGAAAGGACACTTATCATTGTAATCACTGTTGAGGCTATCATTAAGCACTGCAGATTGCTCAGCTCCTTTTAACCATGAATCAAAATCAATGCCTTGGTTCACTTCCATTTCATAGATATCATAATTGCCAGCCCGGTCTGATGTAAAATATACTTTGGCAATATCGCGGTCAAAGGTAATGTAACCGTCGTTCGATGAGGATGAGAGTATTGAGACTAGATCCGGGCTCTCAAAATAGGGCATTTCGCCAAAGGCCGGTGGGAAATAGCTCAGAAACCTCAGATCAAGGTCTCCGCCTGCAGACTCATCTGTATAAAAGAAGTAGAATCTTCCGTTATTACTATTAAATAAGTAGTAGGGCCCTAACTGGTCAAAATCGTTATTTATCGTATCTTCAATTACACTATACAGTTCATTGGTTGCCATATCAGAATCGAGAGTGAATTCACCATCTGTCTGATTAAACAGGAACCATATCACACCGGTTATAATATTGAAATCCTCACCGCTACTTTCCCTGTTCGATGCGAATAGTATTGGCACCTCATCACCGATCATGGGAATATTGCAATTATAGTCATCATAAACAGAGTTAATTTTTTCAAGATTCACTACCTCTTCAGGAAAAGTGCCTGTTTCATAGTTTATTTTCGGATCAGAGCCACCACAGTTACTTGCACCAGTAATTACAAGGATTGAAAACAATACGAAATAGAATGTAAAATGCCTTATCATGAGTGTATATTTATATCAGAATTAAAACGTAAAAATATATAAAATATTATTTAAGAAAAAAACCGGGCGGGAACCCGGCTCTTCGAAGGTAGAATTTAGGTTAATTTAGGGTAATTTAGGGTATGAGGGTTAAAATATAATTCCTCGTCTAAATACACACAATAGATGAATAAGGTTGTAATATGGTTGCGTTATGGTTGCGGATTTTTTTTAACAATTAGTCGGCAGGACTTTTTTTTGTTGTCTGACAGCTGTTTATAAAAAAATATATATGTTTAAAAACTAAAGAGAACAATTGCTACTGTAATATATTTTATCCTATTTTTGCAGGATTATATTTGGCAAATAATGCAAGAAGAAAATTACGGATACCAGGAAGAGGAGATTTCCGGAATTTTATACCGGTATGAGAGTATGAGAAGGAACAATGAAAATTTGTTCTTTGATGTGTCTGAATTTGAAACCATTATTGACTACTATTTGGAAAATAATGATGTTACTTTTGCCTTTGAAGCAGCTGAGTCAGCAACCAGACAGCATCCAAATTCAGTATCAATACAACTTAAGAAAGCAAAGGTTCTAATTGATAAAGGCAGGGCTGTTGAGGCGTTGAAAGCTGTTAAATTTCTTGAAAAGATTGAACCGGGTAATTTTGAAATCTTCATTATTAAGGGTGTAGCACTGGGCATGCTTGGTGATATTCAGGGTACACGTAAGAATTTTGACTACGCCCTGTCAATGGATAAGTCAGAAGAAGTGAATATTTTGTTGAACATTACATCAATTCTTCAGAATTTAAACCACTATGAGCTTCTGATCCCATATCTGGAAAGACTTGCTAATCTCGAACCACACTTCAGTTCACATCTTTATGACCTTGGATTTGCCAATGAAAAGCTGGGACACAACGGGGAAAGTATTAAATATTATAACAGGTATCTGGAGCAGGAGCCTTTTTCAGATAGTGCCTGGTATAATATGGGTATCATTTATAATAAGCAGGGTAACAACGGGAAAGCTCTTGAAGCATATGAGTATGCCCTCGCCGTGAACCCTGAAAATTCCTTTGCACTATTCAATAAAGGAAATTTGCTAAGTAATTTGGGCCGCTTCAGAGAAGCTCTTGAAGTATATCTTGAGTATCTGGAGTTTGAGGATGAAAGCTCAGAGGCGTTGACATATGCAGCGGAGTGTTATGATAAATTAGGTAAGAAGGATCTTGCTGTGAAATTATACAATGAAGCAATTGATCTTGATCCTGATTTTTCAGAACCATGGTTCGGATTGGGAATTATTTTCCTGAATGATAATAAGTTCGATGATAGCATTTGTTATTTCAAAAGAGCTGTGAACCTTGATATGGAGAATCCTGAGTACTGGTACTTTTTAGGCAAATCTTACTATCGAATGTCAGATATCAAAAATTCTGTTAAGTCCTTCAGGGAGGCTCTGAAGCTCGATCCCTTTTATGATATTGTTTGGAGCAACCTTGGCCACATTATAATATCCGAGAAATTGTATTCAAGAGTTACAGGTGTACTTGAAAGAGCTCTCAAAGTTATTGGAGATATTCATGGATTAAGGTTTCTCCTGGCTTCGGCCTATCTCTTTAGCGGGCAGAACGAAAAGTGCACTGAGCATTTATCATTGGCCCTTCTGTCAACAGATAAGGAGTTCTACGAGTTTGAAGAACTGCTTCCAAGAAATATGCTGAATGATGAGCAGATAGAAATGATAACAAAAAAATTTAAGTAGGGAAGCTATGTTAATTGAAATACCTCATTTACCTCATCGCCCGGCCAAACCCAGAAATATAGGCCTGACAATGGTGATGGATAAGGGGTTGAGCTATCGCGAGGCGGAGGATATGATCTCTGTGTCAGGCATATATGTAGATTTTGTCAAGCTTGGATTTGGAACTTCGCTTGTTACACCTGAAGTCCATAAAAAGATTTTACTTTATAAAGAAGCAGGATTAAGACCCTACCTGGGGGGTACTCTGTTTGAAGCATTTATAGTGAGGAATATGTTTGATGAGTATTTCAGCCTTCTCAGGAAACTGGACCTTGATATGGTTGAAGTATCTGATGGTTCGTTCGAAATTGATCAAAAAGATAAGGTTGATTATATTAAAAGGTTGGCAGATAGTTTCCTGGTTATATCAGAGGTGGGTTCTAAAAAGAGTGATGTTATATATACCCCGGAGGAGTGGATTGGTAATATGCAAAGTGAGCTTGATGCAGGATCCTTTAAGGTTATTGCGGAAGCGAGGGAAAGTGGCACAACCGGAATATACAATGGCGACGGATCAGCAAATACCAATCTTATCGACAGGATAGCTGAAGATATCGACCTGGATAGTATTCTATGGGAAGCTCCGTTAAAGTCGCAACAAACCTGGTTTATAAAGCAATTTGGAGCCAATGTTAACCTTGGCAATATTGCACCTTCAGAAGTTATCGCCCTTGAGACATTGAGAACAGGCCTTAGAGGCGATACGTTCTTTCAGTTCCTGCCTGACAGCATGAAATAAAACCGACATGAATTTAGGTAAATACATACTGCTAACATGCAAGGGTATTGCTATGGGGGCCGCTGATGTTGTTCCCGGAGTGTCAGGGGGTACAATTGCTTTCATTTCAGGCATCTATGATGAACTGATTCACTCTCTGAAATCATTTAATACGGGATCTCTTAAACTGCTTTTCAGCCTGAAATTCAGATCTTTATGGAAAGAGGTCAATGGTACTTTTCTCCTTGCGGTCTTTTCTGGCATCCTTGTAAGTATCTTCTCACTTGCCAGATTACTGAAGTATTTGATGGAGACATATCCTATTTTTATCTGGTCATTCTTTTTTGGATTGGTCCTGGCTTCTGCAATAGTCATTCTCATAAAGATCAACAAATGGAGTCCGGGGAATATACTGGCTCTGATAATCGGTACTGTAGTAATGTTTGTGATCTCTACTTTTTCCCCTGCTGAGACTACTGAGGCATACTGGTTTATTTTTATCTCCGGAGCGATTGCGGTTTGCGCTATGATATTACCAGGGATCTCAGGTGCATTTATACTCCTGATCCTTGGAAAATACCAGTTTATACTTGGCGCTGTCAGTGCTTTTGACCTACCTGTGCTGGTCATTTTTGGATCTGGAGTTATTACCGGACTGATTAGTTTTGCAAATCTTTTATCATGGCTGTTAGGCAGGTATAGGGATACTACAATTTCAGCTCTTGCAGGATTTCTAATTGGATCACTTAACAAGATCTGGCCATGGAAGGAAAATATTAGCGAAAGGATATCCTCTGATGGACACATAGTACCTCTGTTACAAAAGAATATCTTACCCGGAGAATACCTTTCTGTCACAGGAGAAAGCTCGTATATTCTTCATGCATCGGCACTGATACTGATCGGGATATTCCTGGTACTGGTGCTTGATCGTTTGGCAAAGAAACCTTCATGAAGAAATATGGAATAATAGGCTATCCCCTCGGGCACTCTCTCTCAAAGGAGTTTTTCAACAGAAAGTTCGAAAGAGAGGGATTGGATTGTGTATACGAAAATTTTGAATTATCCCACATTAACCTGTTTCCACAATTAATTAAGAAAGAAAAATCTCTTATAGGTTTGAATGTAACTCTTCCCTATAAGGTTGATGTAATTCAATACCTTGACAAACTTGATCATGAAGCCCGTGACGCAGGTGCTGTAAATGTTGTCAAGATAGATATTAAGGGCGGAAGAAGATCATTGAAAGGATTCAATTCGGATATATTTGGGTTTGTGGAATCTCTGCGTCCGATCCTTCATGCCGGTATAAGTAGTGCATTGATACTTGGTACAGGTGGTGCTTCGAAAGCAGTAGCCATTGGACTTAAAAGATTGAATATTGGATATAGATTTGTCTCACGAACTCCAGGTAAGGATATTCAAGGTTATCCTGAACTTACAGAAAAAGTAATAAGACAAAACCTTCTCATTATCAACTCTACACCCGTTGGTATGTTTCCGGATATAGGACAATCGCCTCCAATCCCTTACCAGTTTCTTACGGAAGAACATCTGTTGTTTGACCTGGTATATAATCCTGCTGAAACAATATTTCTTCAAAAAGGGCTGGAAAGGGGATCTCAGATAAAGAATGGTCTTGAGATGCTTGAGCTTCAGGCAGTCAGATCATGGGAGATATGGAATGATAAAATCATGGAGTGACAATGTTCTCGGGATATTCAATGTTTGTAAGATAGAGCCCCTCTGCCCGTGCCGATTTTCCAGCCTTCTGCCTGTCTTTGGCCATAATAATCATATTTATATCTTCCGGGCTTAGTTTACCTCTTCCTACCTCTATCATTGTTCCGACAATTGCCCTTACCATATTCCGCAGAAACCTGTTAGCGCTTATAGTGAACCTTATCAATGTGCCATCGACTTCCCATCTGGCTTCGTATATTTTGCATTCATTGGTTTTTGCATTGCCATGGAGCTTGCTGAAACTGGTAAAATTGCTATGATTAAGAAGGTAGCCTGATGCCCTGTTCATGGAATCTATATCAAGACTGCCTTGCCTGTAGAGTGCATACCCTAACTTCATTGGATCTTTTATGGTAGTGATGAGATATTCATATGTCCTTGATCTGGCATCGAACCTTGCATGTGCTGTCTCCTTCACTTTTCGCACCCTGTTTACTGCTATGTCAGGCGGCAAGAAGCTATTCAACCTGAATACCAGATTGTCGGAATCATGCAGATTGGTTTTAACCGAGTCAAAGTGGGCAACAAACCTCCGGGCATGAACACCGGTATCAGTTCTTCCTGCTCCCGTAGTAACAATTTTCTCCTGAAGAACAGTTGATAATGACTCATCAAGTAGCTCCTGTATCGTAGTCTTCCGTGGTTGTTTCTGCCAGCCAGAGTAATTGGTACCTTTAAAAGATAAGTATATAAAATATCGTGCCTTCACAATAATCATTCAACAAATATAGTATTTTGGTGCCATACCTGACCATCAGTGCCTGCAACCGATGCATTGTGGTTTTATGAGAAGCCTGTCCATTTGCTGGATGTGAGCCTTCCCAAAAAAGGCTATCAAGATTGGAACCAACGGATGCAAACCAAAATCGCACCCATTCCGGAAAAATCTTTTTGACATCTGAAGTTCCATTGAAAAAAAATATCCAATACATTTGAAAATTGATCTTAAAATGTATTTTTGCTTCTGTTGTCGAAATCCGGGTTAATTGTAAGCTATTCAAACACTAATATACATAGGATATGAAGGTTGATTTGAGTTGGATTGATTATCTGATAATGATAATCTACTTCGTTTTCGTAATCGGTATCGGCTGGTTCTTAAAAAAATACATGAAAAATGCCAATGCTTTTCTCGAGGCCGGAAGATCTATGCCTGCATGGGTTGCCGGATTGGCATTTATCTCAACAAACCTGGGCGCTCTTGAAGTGATGGGAATGACAGGATCAGGTCTGAAATACGGAATGTTAACCACCCACTTTTACTGGATCGGCGCTATCCCCGCCATGATATTTCTGGCAGTATTTATGATGCCATTTTATTATGGATCCAAAGCAAGGTCTGTACCTGAATTTCTTAAGTTAAGATTTGATGAAAAAACGCGGGGATTAAATGCAATCCTTTTTGCAGTGATGACAATACTGGCTTCAGGAATTTCAATGTATGCACTGGCAATCCTTATGGAGAAAGTACTGGGATGGGATTTTAACATAAGCCTTTGGGTGTCAGCATTAATTGTTTTAGGATATACATACCTTGGAGGCCTCTCCTCCGCAATATATAACGAGGTATTGCAATTCTTCATAATTGTGATCGGTTTATTGCCGCTGGTGTTTCTCAGCCTGCATGATGTTGGAGGATGGGGTGGCCTGAAGGAAAGTCTGGCTCCTATTACAACTGCAAACGGATTTGCGGCAGATGCCTGGACAACTACCTGGAAATATACAGGAGAAGCCAGTTCCAATCCTCTGGGAGTGGAATGGTTTGGAATTTTGTTTGGTCTTGGGTTTGTCCTATCGTTTGGGTACTGGTGTACAAACTTCCTTATTGTCCAGAGGGCTTTTGCAGCTGAATCAAAAGCTGCAGCGCGAAAAGTCCCTTTAATTGGAGCAATCCCAAAGATGTTCATACCCTTTCTTATAATTGTACCAGGTGTTGTTGCCATGGTGCTGATGTCTGATCCTGGAAAAGGTTTTGCTCTTCCCCTTGATGCAGGCGGTAAACCAATTTATGATTATACAATTATTATGTTACTGAGACAGTATCTGCCAGCAGGTGTTCTTGGACTGGGAATTACTGCTCTGCTGGCTTCATTTATGTCGGGGATGGCAGGAAACGTTTCAGCTTTCAACACTGTCTGGACCTATGATATCTACCAGAGCTATATTCGCAAGAGAACCAATAATGAAGAAGCTGATGACATTCATTACCTTACTGTCGGTCGGATTGCCACAATAGGAGGAGTGCTGTTAAGTATTGCTTCTGCATATATTGCCAGTAAATTCGGAAATATTATGGATTTTCTGCAGACAATCTTCTCGATGATCAACGCACCACTGTTTGCAGTTATTTTTCTGGGTATGTTCTGGAAAAGGACGACAGGTCATGGAGCATTCACAGGACTACTGATTGGATTTCTGGTGGCTCTTCTACACCACGGGCTTACTGTGCCGGCTGGTGCAACTACTCTGGTCAAAGGTGGTTGGATTGCTTCCCTGCACACATATCCGGTTGAAATGGCACAGAATTTCTGGACCGCCATCATTGCATTTTCAGTAAGTACGCTGGTGGCAGTGGGATTGACCGTGGTAACAAAACAGCAAAAGTCTGAAGCACAACTACAGGGCCTTGTTTATTCTCTTACACCACGTGACATGGGAGAAAGCCTGCCATGGTACCAGCGTCCCGCTGGCCTGGCAATAATCGTTGGTATAATTTGTATTGTATTAAGTATAATGTTTTGGTAGGAGGAAAATAAAATGATAGATATAAGAATACCTATTGGTTTGATGTTTTCAATATTTGGAGTATTGATTACAATTTTCGGCTTGGTTACATCGTCAAATACTGATCTCTACCAGAAATCACTTGGCATTAATGTTAACATTATTATGGGATTGTTGATGCTTGTATTTGGACTTGTAATGCTGTATTTCGCGATAAAGAAAAAGAAAGGATAAATGGTTCAGTTTAGCTTTTACCGCAAAGAACTCAGAACAAATTCAAGGTTTTCAACTGGATCTGTTGGTTCCCTTCACATACTTTGTTTCTATTTTGAGCTCTTCGCACTTAATTATTTATGATGGGGAATAATACTGGTATTAAAAGAGGATTTGCAAGCGACAATAATTCAGGTGTTCATCCTGAAATACTGAAGGAGATGACCAGGGTGAACGAGGGTCATGTAATTGGATATGGTGACGACAAATATACCAGTGAGGCAGAAGAATTATTCGGCATAATCCTGGGGCCGGAAACTGAAGTATTTTTCGTATTCAATGGTACAGCGGCGAATGTTCTTGGTCTTACTTGCATAACACGTTCCTGGAACTCTGTAATAACTGCCCATACGGCGCATATTGAACAGGATGAGTGTGGCGCACCTGAGAAATATACAGGTTGCAAGGTACTTACTATTGACACTCCGGACGGAAAACTTTCCCCTGAACTGCTTGGAAAGCACATGCATGGTTTTGGCTTTGAGCACCACTCACAACCTAAAGTCGTCTCAATATCACAGGTGAGTGAAATGGGAACTGTTTATTCTCCTGATGAGATTAGGGCCTTGGCTGATTATGTTCATGGTCATGACATGCTTCTTCATATGGATGGAGCCAGAATTGCCAATGCCGCTGCGGCTCTTGACGTTCCATTTAAGGAATTTACAGCAGATTCGGGAGTTGATGTGGTTTCATTTGGCGGGACAAAAAACGGGATGATGTATGGGGAATCAATTTGTTTTCTAAGACCCGGATTATCAGAAGATTTTAAATATATCAGAAAGCAGGGGATGCAGCTTGCATCAAAAATGAGATTCATATCAGCTCAGTTCATAGCCTATTTCAGGAATGACCTCTGGCTTGTGAATGCTCGTCACTCTAACAGCATGGCTAAGATACTGGCAGAGCAGATAGATAAAATACCGGATATTAAAATTACCCAGCGGGTTGAAGCAAATGGAATATTTGTTGTCCTGCCGCCTCAGATTGCCGAAAGGATACGCCAGACATACTTTTTTTATCCATGGAATGAGGAGATATCTGAATACAGGCTGATGACATCCTGGGATACGACAGAAAAAGATATTAAAGGATTTATTTCCCTCCTGAAAGAGGTACTTAAAAGGTAGGGTCAGTCTGTCTGTTTCAGAAGGAGCGAGCTGTCACCATAGCTCAAGAACCTGTAATCATGATCAAGAGCATGCCTGTATATTCTTTTCCAGTCTTTACCGATAAATGCGGCAACAAGCATTAAGAGGGTGCTGCCAGGCATATGCCAGTTGGTAATAAGTCCTTTAATGAATCTGAAATTGTAACCGGGAACAATGATCATGCTTGTTTGTGCTTCGATTTTATCGATATTGTTATGATCCATATACCAGAGCAGGGAGTCAATCGCTTCATCAACATGAATTGTGGCATCTGATTCGTAAGGTTCCCACTGGTTAACATAAAGTAAGCCATTCTCTTCTTTATACCCTCGCTGTATTTTTGATCCGAGCCAGTAAAGACTCTCAATGGTTCTTACAGTGGTTGTCCCTACTGAGACAATCTTTTGATTCCTGAATGACTCAATCGACTCACGTGTGACAGAGAAAAGTTCGGAATGCATTTTATGTTCGCCAATAGTCTTACTTTTTACAGGGATGAAAGTTCCGGCACTTATGTGTAGGGTCAGCTCCGAGATCAATATGCCATTGTTTGTTAGCGTTTCAATCAAAGGACTGGTGAAATGTAAACCTGCTGTTGGAGCGGCAACTGATCCCCTGGCTTTTGAATAGACTGTCTGATACCTTGTATTATCGATCTTTTCATCAGCCCTGTTCAGATAGGGTGGAATCGGCATATGGCCTCCTCCTTCAAGTATCTCACAGAAAGTAAGAGAATCATTATCCCAGCTGAACTGTATCAGCCATCCATCTTCATACTTCCCTAATAGCTCGGCGTTTATTGTCGTGCTGACCGATTTCACTTTAAACTGCAAATATATTTTTTCATTCTTCCATTTCTTTAGATTTCCTATCAGACATTTCCATTTTACCACTCCACTGGAGGCAAATGAGAGATTAAAATCTGCTGGATCTACCGGTTCCAGACAAAATATTTCAATCGATGCGCCAGTTGGCTTCTTGAATAATAACCTGGCACGAATTACCCTGGTATTATTAAAAAAAAGATGATGATCCTTATCCAGCCAATTGCCGATATTTCTGAAACTATCATCATCTATTACTCCTCTGTTATAAACCAGTAATTTTGAAGAGTCCCGTTCTTTAAGCGGGTAAGATGCAATCCTTCTTTCAGGAAGGTTATACTGGTAATCCTCTGTTCGTATTTCCTTTGAACTAAACATTTGCTACGGGGGCCATGCTATTGTGTACAGGTTATTATTTACAGGTTAACAAATAAGTTAGTAGCGCAAAATTAAGTATTTTTACAATGAGAGTTATATAGTGATTATCTATGCAGTTTATCCGGACTGTCTCAACAGGATTATTCGATAAGCAGAAACAGATAGTAAACTACTTTAATTATTACAATATGGCTTATATAAGTGTAAATCCCTACAATGATAAATTGAACGGAAAATTCGAATTGATCAGTGATAATGAATTAATGCTGAAAATAGATGATGCGGATAATGCTTTCAGAAAATGGAGGAAAGTTCATATAAGGGAACGGGCTATGCTGCTCATGAACCTGGCAGATATTCTTGAAAAAGAGAAGGATTTTCATGGAAGAACAATGACCTCGGAGATGGGAAAACCTGTAGGCCAGTCGATCGCAGAGGTGGAAAAGTGCGCTTATGCCTGCCGGTATTATGCAAAAAATGCTGAAAAATTCTTGTCTCCCAGGAAGATTATGACCGCCGGGGCGAGCAGTTTCATCACTTTTGAGCCTCAAGGTTTGGTTTTTGCGGTAATGCCGTGGAATTTTCCATACTGGCAGGTTATTAGGTGTCTGGCTCCGGCACTATTATCCGGAAACGGTATGGTGTTGAAGCATGCCTCCAATGTACCGTTATCTGCTTTAAATATTGAAAAAGCGGTAAATGATGCTGGTTTTCCAAACCACCTGTTTGCTAATATTTTTATTAACCATAGACAGGCCAACATTGTGCTCGGCTCCCCTTCTGTCAGGTTTGTATCTCTGACTGGCAGTAACAGGGCAGGTGAAGTAATAGCCTCAGCGGCAGGTGCCCACATTAAAAAGTGTGTTCTGGAGCTTGGAGGAAGCGATCCTCTGATTGTATTTCATGATGCAAATCTTGAAAAGGCTGCTGATGGCGCGTTGATCGGACGGTTTCAGAACAATGGTCAGAGCTGTATTGCCACTAAAAGACTTTTTGTTCATGAAGCAGTTTATCCGGAGTTTATACATATGCTCAAGCAACGTGTCGAATCATTGAATATTGGAGACCCGATGGATACGAATACCTATATCGGTCCCCTCGTAAACGAAGAAGCTGTCAGAGAGTTGGCAGATCAGGTGGAGCGGTCTGTTGCAATGGGGGCAGAGATAATGACGGGAGGAAGGGCAGGAGTGCCTGGGAAGTGTTTCTTTGAACCAACAATAATACTAAATGTACCTTTTGATAGTCCGGCAGCTATTGAAGAAACTTTCGGTCCGGTCCTGCCGGTATTTACATTCAATGATTATGATGAGCTTATAAAAAGGGTAAATGATTCCATATTTGGCCTGGGTAGCTCGGTATGGACAAATAATAGTGACATAATAGATCGGATCTCGCGGGACATTGATGCAGGAACAGTAACTATAAATGCATTCACCCGATCCGATCCTGCGCTTCCCTTTGGCGGGGTTAAATCCTCAGGTTATGGAAGGGAGCTCTCAGAGTTTGGAATATTGGAATTTGTGAATATCAAGACTGTTTCGCAATTCGGGATATAATTGTAACAAATATTGTATTTTTGCAGAGCAGTAAACCGTTCTGTCGCTTTCCGCACTAAGCGGAGGGAGGAAAGTCCGGACAACATAGAGCACCATACTTCCTAACTGGAAGATATCCGCGAGGGTATAGTAGTGTAACAGAAAATAACCGTCCCGAGTACTCGGGATAAGGGTGAAAAGGTGAGGTAAGAGCTCACCGGTTCCTATGGAGACATGAGAAGCCGTACACCTTATGGGTTGAAAGGTCATGTATACCGGTGCTAAGGATTGCTCGTCCGATACCGGGGGGTAGACCGATTGAGTCCTGCAGCAATGCAGGTCCCAGATAAATGACAGAAGCCCTGTTTAGGTATCTGTTGAAGATTAATTAACAGGGAACAGAATCCGGCTTACAGGTTTGCTGCTTTTATTTTATGGCAAATTCCGAGTCGTCAATAGGTATATCAAATTCGATTGATTTATATTCTATCGATCCGCTGAACTGTCCACCCATATAGGTTTCTATCTTCATCGGCATAATAACACCTTGAAGATCAGTAAAATCGCTCATTCTCATCTCAACACTCATTTCCATACCCATCTGATTAACAGTCATCTGTGTTGCCAGCACATAATATGTTTCTTTATCAATCAACATAAAGACATCTCCTGCATCAGTTATGCTTTTAATCTTGAAAGATGCCCTGCCGTTTATTGTTTCATCACCAACAAGCTCAAGTCTTCCATTCCCCAACTGATCCCTGAGAGAGGACCTGAGCATTCTGTTGCCTTTGATCTGGTCGATCTGCTCAGCCTGTAATTCTATAGGATCTGTTGATCCCATCATTGGATTAATCATATACCCTCTGTTTCCATTGACAACCTGAACAAGTTCTGAATTATTTATTGTGGATACAATCTTGATCTTATCAGGGTTCTTTTCAAGCATCAGGATTGGCATTGTCATATTCATCTGTGTCATGGTCCCTGTAATCTTGATGGTTTTAAAACTGCTCAATTTCTCTACGCCAACCGACTTTTCATAGTTATCAACTATCATTGAGATATCCTGAGCGTTCAGTGCATTTACTGAGGAGAAGACAATGATCACGAAAATAGCTTTCTTCATATTGATTATTATTTAATTGATTCAATCGTTTTCCTGAGGGTGGTAAGTTTCTTCAAAAGGCCTTCAAGCTTAGCAATGGGTAACATATTTGCTCCGTCCGACAGGGCAGATGCAGGATCAGGGTGGGTTTCAATAAATATACCATCTGCTCCGGCTGCGATAGCTGCCATACCAATCGTCTCTATCATTCCGGGAAGCCCCCCGGCAACTCCCCCGGGCTGATTAGGCTGCTGAAGGGAATGGGTAATATCCATAACCACAGGGACACCATTCTTCTTTAATTCCGGGATATTTCGCATATCCACAACAAGATCCTGGTAGCCGAACATATTTCCCCTTTCGGTGAGGATAATCTTGTCATTACCTGAACTTCTTACCTTTTCAACAGCAAATTTCATCGTGTCTCCTGAAAGGAATTGCCCCTTCTTGATATTAACCCATTTCCCTGTCTTGGCAGCAGCGACAAGTAAATCTGTTTGTCGGCAAAGGAAAGCTGGAATCTGAAGTACATCCACATACGAAGCGGCAACCATTGCTTCGGAAGGAGTATGGATATCTGTAACAACCGGTATGTCAAATTCTTCACCGGCAGCTGAAAGTATTTCCAGGGCTTTAGTGTCACCGATCCCGGTAAAAGAATCAAGTTTGGATCTGTTGGCCTTTCTATAAGAGGATTTGAAAACAAACGGAATTCTATATTTTTCAGCCAGTTCTTTTATCTCTCCTGCAATCCTAAATACCATTTCCTTGCTCTCAACTACACAGGGACCAGCTATCAGCAGAAGGTTATCTGGTTGGAAATATCTTATCCGGGGAATATCCTTCATTAAGTTATTTTGTGCTAAAGTAATAAAAAGCTTGATTATTCTGAGGACTTCTCATCCTTGTACCTGTATATTTCCTTCCAGATAGATGCCAGCCTGTTTCGTATTTCAGTTTCCCTGCTATTTGAACCTGGTTCGTAGAAGATGCTACCTTTCAGATCCTCAGGAAGATAATTATCAACTACAAAATTGCCATCGAAGCTATGGGCATACATGTAATCCTTACCATAATTAAGATCCTTCATAAGCCTGGTCGGGGCATTTCGTAAATGCAGGGGTACGGGTTTATCACCCGACTTTGCAACAGCTTCCTGCGCTTTGTGTATGGCCATGTAGGCCGAATTACTTTTTGGGGATGTTGCAAGGTAGATGGCAGCTTCAGACAGGATAATTCTTGATTCGGGCCAACCGATCAGATTCACTGCTTCAAAGCATGATTGGGCAAGCAACAGCGCATTTGGATTTGCCAGGCCAATATCTTCCGCAGCAAGAATCACCATCCTTCTTGCAATAAATTTAACATCCTCACCTCCTTCAACCATTCTTGCAAGCCAGTATACAGCTGCATTTGGATCACTGCCCCTTAATGATTTTATGAAAGCTGAAATTATATCATAATGCTGCTCTCCGCCTTTATCATATAGTGCAATATTCTTCTGCACCTGCTCAAGAACCATCTCATCAGTGATAATGATCTCGTTCTTCCCTTCTGCAATATTTGTAGATTCGGAGGATACAACAAGTTCAAGCGCATTGTATAGTTTTCTTGCATCGCCACCTGATAGCCTGAATAAAGCTTCAGTCTCAGTGATCTTAATCTTGAATTCCCTGAGATAACTGTCTTTATCGATTGCTTTATTCAACAGTAACAACAGATGACTGTCTTCAAGTGGTTTAAGTACATATATCTGGCATCTCGAGAGCAGAGGAGAGATTATCTCAAATGAAGGATTTTCTGTTGTCGCCCCAATCAGGGTTAGCACACCCTGCTCCACTGCTCCCAGTAAGGAGTCCTGTTGCGACTTGCTAAACCTGTGTATCTCATCAATAAACAGGATCGGACCTGGCTGATTGAAGAATTTCTGTTTTTTTGCCTTCTCAATAGTCTCCCTTATATCCTTCACACCTGAATGTACTGCGCTTAGTTGGTAGAAAGGCCTGTTTAGTTTGTTAGCGAGAATTATTGCCAGAGTGGTTTTACCAACTCCTGGTGGTCCCCAGAGAATAAATGAGGGCAGTACTCCGGTATCTATGTTTCTTCTGAAAGTTGAATCTTTGCCCGCCAGATGATCCTGACCTACGTAGTCATCAAGATCCCTTGGTCGCATCCTTTCCGCCAGAGGTTGATTTGAAAGCATAAAAGGTCTTTTTATGCAAATTTAACAAAAGGGTCAGTAAAACAATAAAAGGTGCCCGGATTGGCACCTTCTGCAGTTTTATTATCGCCCGGATCAATTAATCTGTCAGTGCTATAGTGAAATCCCTGTATGATTTCAACACATTACCTGTTTGCAGGATCATGTTCTTGGACTCATTTAGAAGATTCAGGTAGAGCATTGATCGCCTGGTGCCGTCAACTCCTTTTTTTATCCTTTTTAGCTGAAGTTTTCTGATTTCCTCGTTCTTCTTCAAAAGATCCTGCTGTTTTACCAATGCCTCCTTAATATTCTCGAAATTTCCCGATTTAAGGATATAAACAAGATAATTTAAATACTCATTGAGTTGCAGATTGAATTTTTTCAATTCATCCTGCTGCACTTTGTTGAGAGGTTCATGGTTATTGTCTACATGCAGAAAAACAGGTTCAGAAATAAAATAAAGAGAATGAGCTGCCTCTCTTAAATAATCAAAGATCTGGACATAGAAGGGGCCAGCATCCGCCTTGCTATCATCTAGCTTACGGATGAAGTTAAATACACTGTCTTTCTGGAGTTTAACAGCTTTGTCCAAAGCTTTGACATCCTTGTGGGTATCCTTTAGTCCCTTTCTGCTGTTTTTGTTGAGCGATATTGTCACCCTGTCATACAGAGAGGAAATTTTCAGGATTGAGCTGACCAGTGAATCCCTGCACTCAGGCAGTATAGCTTCATCGCTGGACAATTCACCATAACTCTGGGCCCTTTCTTTGTCATCATATTCGCTCTTTCTTTTTAAATGGATTTTATAACTTCTTATCAGCATCAGGATTACTACAATGGCCAGTAACGCTATAGCATAGATGCCGGCCCAATTGATAAACAGAGCAATTAGGAAAGAGGCGGAAAATGCTGCAAACGCAGTTAAAAACCAGCCTCCTATGACCACAATAACTCCTGTAATTCTGTATACTGCTGTTTCCCTTCCCCATGCCCTGTCGGCCATCGAAGTGCCCATTGCTACCATAAATGTAACATAGGTGGTTGAAAGTGGAAGTTTCTGGGATGTACCGTATGCGATCAGTGCACTTGCAACTACCAGATTTATACTGGCGCGCAAAAGGTCAAAGGAGACTCCACCTTTGGCGCTTAAATTCTCAGCAACAGAGGCGTCAAATCGTTTATTCATCCAACCTTCCACAGATGATGGTATGATTTTCCTGGCTCCATTTGAAAGTGAAACACTTATTCTCACAAGTGCCCTTGCAAGCTGGGACGACTCAAATAACTCAAATCCTTCATTCTGTTTTGCCAGATTAATTTCTGTGTTACTTACTGTCCGGGCCTTCTTTGAAAGCCAGAGTGCAATTGCCATTACAATACCTGCAAAGAGTAATAAAATGGTAGGAGTCTGTACCTTTGCCGCAAGCGCAGTCATTTCCAGAGCTCCCGGGTCGACTCCGCTGGCTGCCCACGTTTTGTAAGACTCAAAGCCAGCAAGTGGTACACCAATGAAGTTAACAAGATCGTTCCCGGCAAAAGCCATTGCAAGTGCAAATGTACCAACCAAGACAATAGTCCTTGGTATGTTTAGATTGAATAGCCAGGTCAGAACCTGTAAGATAACTGTCCATCCCATAAAACTATATAAAAGAAGTCTGCCAGTGTGCTCGGCAATCCAGGTGACAGCCTCCTCACTCATAAATGAGGCTCCTTTTGCACCCTTTATCAAGATAAAATAAGTTATCACCGAGATTGCAAAACCACCCCATATTGAGCCATAATATTTCAGATTTCTTTTATAGTTGAAACTGAAAAGAACCCTTGTAAGATACATGACCAAAGCGCCAACAGTGAATGCCACTGCTACAGACAGGAGTATTCCACTAATAATTGCAAGTGCCTTGCCGGAATTAATATAGGTGCCAATCGTGTGCACAGCTTCAGGGTTTCTGGCAAGCTTTATTGTTGCCATCCCTACTGCCGAACCAAGTAATTCAAATACAATTGAAACAGTTGTGGATGTTGGAAGACCGAAAGTATTAAACAGATCAAGCAGTATGATATCAGTTATCATTACCGCCAAAAAAATGATCATCAGGTCGCTGAAATAGAATTCACCAGGATTAAAGATCCCCTTCCTGGCAACTTCCATCATACCACTTGAAAAGGTAGCACCAAACAATATCCCCATTGCTGCAATTATCAGTATAACCCTGACAGGGGCAACTTTTGAACCTAGGGCAGAATTCAGAAAATTAACAGCATCATTAGTCACCCCTACAATAAGGTCTGAGATGGCAAGAATGAAAAGGATACCAACAATAATTACATAGACTCTATCCATAAGTCATGGATTATTTATGGACAAATTTACCGGGGCAAAATTAATTGAACTTTAATATAATATTAAATTATTGTTAAGTTAACAATAATATAAAGGGATAAAAAGGCTGACCAATTGATAATTAGTTATTTAGAATATCTTTTGCCAGAGAGACAATCCGATGAATGTTTAGCGGTTTGGTAATATATTCGGTAACTCCAAGCTCTAAACTTTTCTTGATGATATCGCTGTCAGTAATAGCTGAAAGGATTACTACCGGGATATTCTTCCAGTGTTGGTTATTTTTCACTATCCTGATGAATTCCAGACCATCAACCTCCGGCATTAAGAGATCAAGATAGATCAGGTCAGGAAGATTTTCTTTCATTGAATCGATTCCTTCCATCGCACTTAAGGCAGAAAATACCCTGTATCCGTTTTTCTCAAGGAGTACTTCAAGAAGGACAATATTGGTATTTGAATCATCAATAACCAGAATATTCCTGACTGGCATATTGTTTTATATTTGGGATAATAAGATTAAAATGTAAATATCAGTAATAAACAATTTTTATTCGAGGCAATACAATTGAAATAATCATCAATTATTGGTGATTTATATCATCATTAGCGTAAAAGTTATAAATTTGCTGGCACCTGCTTACAAACTCTTTTAACATAGCCTGCCAATGGCAAATAAAAGTTATAGGGACACAATTAAGCCGGGTGGATCCTTGATACCGGATACTGGTATTTTTAACTATCTATCTGACAAAGAGAAGCAGGAGTTATCCCAAAAAGTAACTTTCATGGGATTCACGCGTCACGATATATTATTTAAGCAAAATATGCCTTCCGACCATGTTGTCTATGTTCTTAATGGCTTGATAAAAATTTTCAAGACCGGACGAAATGAAAGATTGATCTGCATAAGCCTTGCTGGCCCAGGAATGTTTGCCGGCTTGTCAAGTACATTCGGTTCTAAAGATTATAAACATTCATCATCTGCAATTGAAAATACTACGGCCCTGATGATCAGAAAGGAGGCATTGAATGAACTGATACGTACAAATGGATCTTTCGCTGCATCGCTTTTCAGGATTATCAGTAGTGAGGTACTGGACATATCTGATAAACTGGTAAATTTTTCAGTAAAACAACTCCCGGGCAGGGTTGCTGACCTTATAAGATATTTTTCTGAAGATGTTTTTAGGAACAATGAATTCAGTGTTCCATTAACCAGACAGGAGATGGCTGAACTGATAGGGACAACCAAAGAGAGTTTAATACGTACCTTGAACGAGTTTAAACATGATAAAATAATTGACCTTGAAGGGAAATATATAAGAATACTTTCACCAGAACTTATTATCCTATTAAGTGAACTAGGCTAACAATCGATAATTATGAAGTCAGGACTTATATCCAGGGCATTGCTACTTACCCTGTTAGCACTTCTGTCAGGATGCATAATGAAAAAGGATCCCAAGCTGATCTCAGGAAGAGGTATTAATACAAAAAACGGGATGGTGGTATCCGCTCATCCGGAAGCATCCTTAATCGGAGCCCGGATACTCCTTGAAGGTGGAAATGCCTTTGATGCAGCAGTGGCAACCGGATTTGCCCTGGCAGTATGCTATCCTACAGCGGGAAATATTGGAGGAGGAGGATTTTTTGTATTACGAAAAGGTGATGGATCGACAGATGCCCTTGATTACAGGGAGAAGGCACCAATGGCTGCTCACAAAGATATCTACCTTGATGAAAATGGAGCTGTCATTAAAGGTCTGAGCACCTCATCAGGATTAGCCAGTGGTGTTCCCGGTACTGTTGCCGGAGCTTTGGCTCTTCATAAAAAGTATGGCAGGTTATCTTTCCGGAGAGTCATACAACCAGCAATTGATCTTGCATCCAATGGCTATCCTGTAACCGAGTCCCAAGCTTCTTCATTCAACAGGATGAGAAAAGTATTCATTGAGCGTAACGATCATCCGATCCCTTTTGTAAAAGATAGTACCTGGACAGAGGGCGACCTTCTGGTTCAGCCCGATCTTGCTTATACGCTTGAATTAATAAGGGATATGGGGATCGGGGGTTTTTATGCAGGTGAGACAGCTGACCGCATAGTTAAGGAGATGAAAAAATCAAATGGATTAATCACAAATGAAGACCTTATGGACTATGAGACCAAATGGCGGACTCCAATTACATCATATTACAGGGATTATAAAATTATCGCAATGCCGCCCCCGGCAAGCGGCGGAGTTGCCTTGATTCAGTTACTCTCAATTCTGGAGAATTATCCTGATGCGAATTTGGAGTTTCATTCTCCCGAAACTGTTCATCTGATGGTTGAGGCTGAAAGAAGGGTCTACGCTGACAGAGCCGAATATCTTGGTGATCCGGATTTCGTCGATATCCCTGTCGAGGCCTTGATTGATAAGGGGTATCTTCTTGAAAGAATGAAGGATTTCTCTTTCGAATATAAAACTGATTCGAAAATGATTACTGCAGGTACTCCTCTCTTATTCGAAAGTGAGGAGACTACTCATTATTCAGTCGTTGACAGTGAGGGTAATGCAGTTGCTGCCACAACCACCCTTAACAGCGGTTATGGCAGTTGTATAATGGTTGAGGGAGCAGGGTTCTTCCTTAATAATCAGATGGATGATTTTTCAGTAAAACCAGGATACCCAAACATCTATGGACTTATCGGCGGTTACGCCAATTCGATACAGCCCGGTAAACGAATGTTGAGTTCAATGACACCTACGATCATTGAAAAAGAGGGGGAGCTTTATATGATTGTTGGAACACCAGGTGGATCAACAATAATAACCTCTGTGTTCCAGACAATCCTGAACGTCATTGAGTTTGGGATGGATATGCAGTTTGCCGTCGATGCAGGCAGATTCCACCATCAATGGCTCCCTGATAATATATCTGTTGAACAAGGAGCCTTTGATTCCCTGTTGATAAAATCATTGGAGAGTCTCGGTCATCAATTAATTGAGCGTTCATCCATTGGCAGGGTGGACGCTATCAGAGTATTACCCGATGGTAGTTATGAAGCTGGTGCCGATAGCCGTGGAGATGATATCGCAGTCGGATATTGATAAAAGGCTTTTTTATTAAATACTGAGGATTTATTTTCTATAATTGAAATAAATTAATACATTTATCAGTTGAAACCGTAAAACCAGATAATTATTTGAGTAGTTTCAAATATCTGTTAGTATGAAAAAACCTCTGTTAATCACCATCATCGTATTGCTAATAATCTTTATTCTTCCAGTAGCCGGATTTCTCGGCTGGTTTTTTAAAGAGAAAAAACCGATGAATATTGTTATTCTGGACAAAACCGTTCATTCCCTGGAACGTGTTAAACATAAGTCTCTTACCTGGGTCCTGGCAAATAGCCGTTTCGTAAAGGAGGATAATAATCGAAAATATATTTTACGTAAAGATTATTATGGATTCTTTCCTATAAAACCTCTCAGAACAAAACAGTATAGGAGGAATGATTTAAGACTTGCCGAGCTAATCGACCTTGCAGACAACAAAGATGCATTGTACTATGCTGATACATACGGAGTTTTCTTCAACGATTGGTATCAGGGAATAAATCGAAGCCGTAGATCGAGAAAACTATATGGCGGTCTGAATAACAACGATTATCTCCTTATTGCAGAAATGAAAAAGCGAAATAAGCTGATAATCCTTGAGCATAACACATTTGATTATCCAACTGATGCGTACGAGCGCTACAGGGTTGAAGAACAATACGGGATGCAAACTACCGGCTGGACCGGACAGTATTATGAATCACTTGATTCTCTTTCTGTACCGATCTGGATGATCAATATCTATAATAAGAAGTACAGGTCACCCTGGACATACGAGAATGCAGGTATAGTACTGATGAAGGGAGAAAATGAAATAATTGTAATGGAAGAAGGAAAGCATTTGAGTAGTGCTTTACCATTCATTACAACATCCGAAGGTGAAGTTGAAAGATACAGAGTTGATCCAAAGGTTGCATTCACCGGAACATTTGATATTGTAAATCCTAAGCAGAACAGGGTGATTTCAAATTTCACCCTGGAAACAACTCCGGAAGGAGCCGACCTTCTTGATCTTAATTTCCTTACTCCGGTATTTCCAGCTGTACTTGCAGATGCTGAGACTGGCCGGACCATCTATTTCTGTGGTGACTTTGCGACAGGGAATGTCCCCCCATGGACAGCATGCTTTGGTTCGTTGAATATTCTGACCAAAGCACTTTACAGCGATGATGCAAATGATCCAAAAAGATTTTTCTGGCTTTATTACAAACCTTTGCTAGATAGCATTCTTTCGGAATACTATCTGTCACTTGAAAATTGATATATTTGAGACTGCTTTTGTAACAGGCTGTAGTACAGCCTGTTTTTTTATTATACTCTCAGGTAATATGAAAGTTACTCTTGTACAGGCAGACCTGAAGTGGGAAGACCCGGGTGTAAACAGGGATTGTTTGCATAAGCTTATAAACAGTGAAAAGGACACCGATCTGGTGATTATTCCTGAAATGTTTACTACAGGATTTACAATGCGGTCGACAGACCTTGCTGAGGATGCAAGAGGTGAGACCCTGACCTGGATGCATGATATAGCCAGAAAGGGTGATTTTGGTCTGGCAGGTAGTTTTATTTTCCGGGAAGATAAGAACTATTATAACAGGTTAATATTTATGAAGCCTGATGGATCATACTCGTCATATGATAAAGGACATTTGTTCAGGATGGAGAAGGAAGATCTCTATTATCAGAAAGGAGATAACAGGCTAATTGAACATTTCAGGGGCGTTAACGTAAACTTTCAGATATGCTATGATCTCAGATTTCCGGTGTGGTCAAGAAATCGCGACAACGAGTACGATCTCCTGGTATATGTAGCAAATTGGCCCGAAACCAGACGAAAAGTATGGAAAACCTTACTAATTGCACGGGCAATAGAAAACCAGTGTTTTGTTGCAGGAGTGAACCGAATAGGCTCAGATGGTAAAGGCATTTGCTACTCTGGTGATTCTGTTGTAATTGACCCAAAAGGCAACAAAATAGCTAAGGTTGAGCCTTATAGTGAGGGAGTCACGTCAGTTGAGATATCAATTGATTATCTGAACACATTCAGGCAAAAATTTCCTGCCTGGAAAGATGCCGATAACTTCTCATTGTGATCAGTTTTTCAGCGCCCTGTACAAAACCTGAACCGGGTGAAGAGCATTTCTCCCGGAGCCATCCTTGATCTGATGCCGGCAACTTGTCCCGGGTGCAGTAATTACAGTCTCTTCGGATGCTGCCCTTATTGCTGGAAGAAGTACAAGTTCACCTACCTGCATAGAAAGATCATAATGTTCCTTTTCATAGCCGAAAGAGCCTGCCATTCCACAACATCCGGATGGGATCTCTGATACGCTGTAATTTGCAGGAATAGAAAGCATTTTAATAGTTGATGAGGTTTCAGCAACAGCTTTCTGCTGGCAATGACCATGAAATAACAGGTCAAGTTTATTGTCGGTGAACCTTGAGGAATCGATATTTCCAAGATCAACCTCTTCAACAATAAATTCCTCCAGGAGTTTAGCGTTCCTGGCCAGGTCAACAGCTTTTTGTCTCCTGTCAACATCAACAAGGTCAGGAAACTCATCCCTGAAGCCAAGAATGGCAGAAGGCTCAATCCCAATTAAAGGCAACGAATCACTGACCAGCTCTGAAAGGATATCAACATTCTTTTTAGCAATTCTCCTTGCCTTCCTCACAAGCCCTTTCGACAGGAATGTCCTTGCACTCAGGTCGTGATCAGGTATTATAACATGATAGTTAAGCGTAGTGAGAAGCCTGATCGCATCAATGCCTATATGTGTATCATTATAATTTGTGAATTCATCAACAAACAACAATACTGACTTAATGGGATTTTCAGGATTAAGTTTCCCAAGATTTTTTCGTGCCCATCTCCTGAGCGTTTGTTTGTATAGTGATGGAATGCTCCTCTCTTTTGCAAATCCAAGGAACTGCTTTGTGAGGTTTGAGATGAATTTGTTTGTAACAAAGAAATTGAAAATAGAAGGTGCAATTGATCCAAGCCTGTTTACTGAAGTGATATAGGCTATGAGACGACTCCTTAATGGAATTCCATGTCTGTCGTACCAGTGTTGCATAAACTCTGATTTAAGACGGGCCATGTCAACGCTTGAGGGACATTCACTTTTGCAGCCTTTGCATGAGAGGCATAGATCCAGAACCTCATAGATTTCCCTGTGGTCCCAGACATCCTTCTCCTGTTTCCCGAGAAATTCCCTTAGCGTATTGGCTCTGGCACGTGTGGTATTCTTTTCATCACGAGTTGCCATATAACTGGGACACATAGTACCACCAATAATCTCACTTTTTCTGCAATCACCGGATCCGTTGCACTTCTCAGCAGCCCTCATGATACCGTCAGTATCTGAAAAAGAGAACAATGTTTCAATTTCTTTTGTCTTGACACCTGGTTCATATCTTAAAAAAGTGTCCATAGGAGGTGTATCGGTAATCTTACCCGGATTCACAATTCCATCAGGATCCCAGGTTCGTTTTAGCTCCTTGAGAAGCCCGTAAACATAATCACCATACATCAGCGGGATAAATTCTCCACGTAACCTGCCATCTCCGTGTTCACCACTTAATGAACCCCTGTACTTCTTAACAAGCAGGGCGGTTTCACTTCCAAGGAGATGAAACAATTTTACATCCTCCTTATCCTTGAGATTCAGAACAGGCCTCAGGTGTAACTCACCTGTCCCAATATGGGCATGATAAACACACTCCTTATTGTATTTTTTCAGGATCTTATTGAAATCCCTGATATAATCAGGGAGGAGGTTGACACTAACTGCTGTATCTTCAAGAAGACTGACCGGTTTTGCGTCGCCTCTCATATTACCCAGGATACCGAGTCCTGCCTTTCGAAGGGCCCATACCCTGGGAACATCCTTTCCAAATACCAAAGGGTAGGCATAGCCAAATCCCTTTGTTTTTAACTCCTTTATCATCTCGGCACATATCGAGTCTATTTCCTCCTTTGTGTGCTTCGAAAACTCAACAATCAGAATAGATCCCGGTTCACCTTCAAGAAAAAATCTGTTCTTCCTCTGTTCAATATTATCTTTTGTGAGGGTAAGTATCTTATCATCCATCATCTCAATAGCATCCGGGTCATACTTCAAAGCAACAAGATTTGCCTTGCAAGCATCATCCCTCTCTTTGAGATGAACACAGCATAACGCCTTAACCGGGGGAGGGAGCGGATCAAGTTTCAGCTTTATCTCTGTGGCAATAGCCAGCGTCCCTTCAGATCCAGCAATTAGCGTGGAGAAGTTAAAGTCCTTTCCTCCGGGAGTGAATGGCGACGCGGGAAGCAGCAAATCCAAAGCATATCCGGTGTTACGCCGGGGGATTTCAGGATCAGGATATTCCTGTCTGATTATTTCAGCATTTTTCTTGTTGGCGAGAATGTCTCTGATGTTTCTGTATATATTTCCTTCCAGACTATCCAGTTTGCATTTATCATTAAACTCATCGTCAGTCAGGGAGCCAAAAGTGACCTCAGACCGGTCACTCAATATAGTTCTTACCTCAAGGACATGATCCCTCGTTGATCCGTAGCGAAGCGAATGCAGTCCACAGGCATTGTTACCCAGCATACCACCCATCGTGCACCTGTTGGCCGTTGATGTCTCAGGACTGAAAAAAAGACCATGTTTCGCAAGCACCTTATTCAACTCATCCAAAATTACTCCGGGTTGCACTCTTACCCACCTTTCGCCAGGATTTATCTCAAGGATTTCAGTCATATGTCTTGATATGTCAACTATCAATCCGGGACCAACAACCTGTCCTGCAAGTGAGGTTCCGGCACCCCTGACAATTAGACCTGTCTTATGTTTCGCAGCATATTCTAAAAGTTTAGAGATGTCAGCCGGGCCTTTTGGCCATGCAACAGCGACAGGCTCCTCCTTATACATAGAGGCATCTGTTGAGTATATAGTCCTGGTAAGCTGATCATATTTTATCTCACCATCAAGAGATTGAGCCAGGTTGTCAAGGGATTTATTGTTCGGATTCATTAAGTAATAATTTTAGTATTTCAAATTTAACAAATAAGTCTCAGGGATGAAACCATTTGTCTGGCAGAAATGATAAATTTTCTAACTAAAATTACTGATAATAATCATGTTTTACTTTGTTGCCGGATACATCTTTTTTTGTTACATTTGGGACAGTAGATCAAAGTAACTAAATCTCTGATATACAATGGATTTAATGGAACGTATTAAGCATAATGCAAAAAAGCTTAATAAGAGGATCGTATTACCGGAGGGAACTGAAGTAAGGACTATTCAGGCTGCGGACGAGGTATTAGCTGAGGGAATTGCCAGAATTATACTGCTCGGAAAGCAGGGAGATATAATGAAAAAAGCTGCTGACCTTGGATTAAAGAATATAGATAAGGCCATAATAATTGATCCTGAAGACCATCCAATGAAGGATCACTACATTGATTTAATGGTGGAGCTAAGAAAAAACAAGGGTCTTACACGCGAAGAGGCTTCGGATCTGATTCTGGATCCCTTATACCTGTCGGTAATGATGATCAAAAATGGTGATGCAGATGGAGAGGTTGCCGGGGCAGCAAATTCAACTGGCGATGTCCTTCGGCCTGCTTTTCAGTTTGTAAAAACGGCTCCTGGTATATCGGTTGTGTCAGGCGCATTTATTATGATCCATCCTGATAAATCATTCGGTGATAATGGAGTTATAGTCTTTGCGGATGGTGCGGTACATCCAAATCCAACCACAAGTGAACTGGCAGAAATTGCAGTTGCTACAGCGCGAACTACAAAAGCAATACTTGACATAGATCCCAGGGTCGCTATGATAAGTTTCAGTACAAAAGGCAGCGCCAGACACGAAATGGTTGACAAAGTAATCGAAGCAACCCGGTTGGCAAAAGAGATGGCCCCTGATATAATTATTGATGGAGAATTGCAGGTTGATGCCGCAGTTGTTGAGGCAATTTGCCTGAGCAAAGCTCCTGGTAGCCCCATTGCAGGTAAGGCAAATATTATGATATTCCCTAATCTGGATGTCGGGAATGTAGCATATAAACTTGTTCAGCGTCTGGCCAAAGCAGAAGCTGTAGGGCCGGTATTGCAAGGCATGGCCGCGCCAATTAATGATCTTTCAAGAGGATGTTCGGTGTATGATATAGTTTGTATGATAGCGATTACTTCCCACCAGGCAGCAAGTGCAGACAAAACAAAATAACGGGATGTTAAATGTAGTATTTTGATAATTAACAGGTTAGATAATTAGATATATAAATTATGATTATACTTGTGCTAAATTGCGGGAGTTCGTCCATCAAGTATAAAGTGTTTGATACGGAGGTCATTGCTGAAGTGATCGCAAAAGGGCTTGTAGAAAGGATTGGGCTGAACGATAGCATAATCACACATAAACCGACAGGAAAGGATACTTACAAGAATATTGTTGATATCCCTGATCATACGATAGGGATTAACCTGGTCATTGAAGCCCTTACTGATCCGTACCATGGGGTGATCAGGGATATACACGACATTAAGGCTGTGGGACACAGAGTTGCACATGGGGGTGAGAATTTCGTATCGAGCGCTCTGATTGATGACAAGGTTAAAAGAGATATTGAATCATGTGGTGAGCTGGCTCCACTGCATAACCCCGCAAACCTGAAAGGAATCCTCTCGGTCGAGAAACTTATTCCTGGGGTACCACAGGTGGCGGTATTCGATACATCTTTCCATCAGACAATGCCTGATTTCGCATATATGTATGCAATACCGTATGAATATTATGAGAGGTACAGAATAAGGAAGTACGGGTTTCATGGAACCTCCCATAAGTTTGTGGCAAATAAGGCGGCCCAAATTTTAGGTAAGAAGCTCGAAGATCTGAAGGTTATTAGTTGTCACCTTGGGAACGGGGCTTCCATCACTGCAATTAACAATGGAAAATCAGTTGACACCTCAATGGGTTTTACCCCTGTAGACGGACTGATCATGGGAACGAGAACAGGAGAGATTGACCCGGGTGTACTTATATATATAGCAGATAAGGAACATCTTAATGTTCAGGGTGTAAGTGATATGATCAATAAGAAATCAGGAGTAATGGGTATCACTAATCTCTCTTCCGATATGAGAGATCTGGAGATAGCAGCAGATGAAGGGAATGAGCGTGCAATCCTGGCGCTAAAGATGTATGCATATAAGGTAAAGAAATTCATTGGAGCCTATATAGCAGCAATTAATGGTTTAGACCTTCTGATTTTTGCAGGCGGAGTCGGCGAAAACGATTTTAACCTCAGGAAGATGATATGCCAGGACATGGAATTCCTGGGGATCAATTTTGATAGCGATGTAAATGATGGGATAAAAGGCCGGGACATGGTAATTTCAAAACCCGACTCAAGAGTAACTGTTATGACAGTTATGACAGATGAAGAGCTGGTAATCGCACTTGATACTAAAATTATTGTTGCTTCATTGGGAACGTAAGTAAATATATCCGGGGGAAAATGGAAATAAAAAAATTGGAGGATCTCAAGAAACTCCTGGTAAACAGACCAAAAAAGCGGATAGTATTGTCTCCGGCCCAGGACAGGCAGTCACTCGGAGCCGTCATCAAAGCCAGCAAAGATGGGATTATTGAACCGATCCTGGTTGGTCACGAACAGGAAATTCGGAATATTGCCAAAGAATCCGGGTATGATCTTACCGGTTTCAGAATTGTTCATGAAGCTGATATTGAACGTGCCACAAACCTGGGAATACAAATGGTGAGCAGTGGTGAAGCCGAAGTTCTGATGAAGGGCAAAATAGGAACCTCAACTTTATTAAAGGGAGTGCTCAATAAGGAATGGGGATTACGAACAGGTAACCTGCTCTCACATATAGCACTTTTTGAAGTTAAGACATACCATAAGCTTATTACCGTGACTGATGTTGCGATGAATATTGCCCCTGACCTGACAGAAAAGATTGCAATTCTGAATAATTCAGTCAGGTGCCTCAATACGCTTGGTATTGAAATGCCAAAGGTGGCAGTTCTGGGAGCTGTTGAAATGGTTAATGAAAGCATGAAAGCAACCCTTGATGCTGCCCTGCTGTCCAAAATGAATCAAAGGGGGCAGATAACAAATTGTATTGTCGATGGTCCTCTGGCATTTGATAATGCTGTAAGCCTCGATAGTGCCAGATATAAAGGGATTAAAAGCGAAGTGGCAGGAGATACTGATCTGCTACTGATGCCTGATATTGAGGTAGGTAACGTGCTCTATAAATCGCTTGTCTTCTTTGCCCGGGCAAAAGTGGCATCAATGATACTGGGCGCCACTGCACCTATCGTGCTAACATCCCGTTCAGACAGTGAACAGGCCAAATACCACAGTATTCTCCTTGCTGCAGCATCCAGCTGATTGCCTTTTTCCTTAAATGTGCCTGATGTATGCCAGTGAAAATGTAACTATGAATTCATCCTGTCTTACCATGTCATTCTTTACGACATATAAATACTGATCTTAACCATGGAAAGGTTGATTCTCTCGATAAATCCAGGCTCCACTTCAACAAAATTCGCAATCTACAGAGAAGATACTCTCCTGTTTGAAGAAAATATTGCTCATCCGCTTAAGGTTCTGGCTGGTTTTGACAGGATAGGGGATCAGTTCGAGTACAGAAAGAATCTTATTATACAGAAGCTCAGGGACTTAAAAATAGAATTTAATGATATAAAAGCAGTTGTAGGAAGAGGCGGATTATTAAGGCCCATTGAATCTGGAATATATGAGGTTAATGAAAGCATGAGACATGATCTGATGGCTGGTATCAGTGGTGAACATGCCAGTAATCTGGGAGGCCTTATTGCATATAGCATATCGGAACTGTTGGGTGAAGCAAAGGCCTATATCGTTGATCCGGTTGTTGTGGATGAGATGGAAGAGGTCGCGAGAGTGTCTGGACACCCCGAAATAGAGAGGAGATCCATTTTTCATGCTTTGAACCAGAAAGCAGTTGCAAGATTATATGCCGGTTCGGTTGGGAGAAAGTATGAAGAGCTAAATCTGATCATCGCACATATGGGAGGAGGGGTGAGTATAGGAGCGCACAGGCTTGGACGTGTTGTTGATGTGAATAATGCCTATAACGGTGACGGACCTATTGCCCCGGAGCGGTCGGGTGGATTGCCGTCAGGACAACTGGCAGAGCTATGTTTCAGTGGCAAATATAGTATTGATCAGATGATGAAAAAGCTGACAGGAGAAGGTGGAATAGTGGCATACCTTGGAACAAATGATTTTAGGGAAGTTTGTAAGCGCGCACTGGAGGGCGCCGAGGATGCCAGACTTATTCAGAAGGCTGTTGCATATCAATGCGGTAAGGAAATAGGGGCTCTTGCAGCCGTACTTCATGGAGAGGTAGATGCGATAATCCTTACAGGTGGCCTGGCATACCAGAAAGAACATACAGATTATATTGAAGAGATGGTAAACCATATTGCCAGAGTGGTTATTTACCCGGGAGAAGATGAATTAAAAACTCTCTCATTTAATGGCCTTATGGCTCTAAATGGTGAGATTGAGATTAAAACATATAACTAGAGTTTCTAACCTGGGTTCGTAACAGCCACCGGTAAAATCTTACCGTTAAAATATTTCTGGCCGTTTAATGCAAACCATGCTACAAATTTTGCCATCTGTTCCGCATCAAGCGGCGCCTTAAATCCCGGAAAAGCAGTTTCAAACATCTCAGTCTGAACAGCACCAATGGAAAGACAGTTAAACTTTATTCCCTCATCAGCATATTCTGCTGCAAGAGCTTCAGTCAATGAGGCCAATCCGGCTTTAGCCGCACCATATAGTGCCAGCCCCGGATACTTCGAGCTTCCCTGGTATCCTGCCATGCTTCCGATGTTGACTACATGACTGCCGCGTCCAAGAAGGGGTAATACTATTCTCATAAATCTTGCAGGGGTGAGGAAATTGGTATTTATCATTAACTCCTCATCACTTGCACTAAGTTCTCCAAATGCTGATCTCACAAGATATCCTGCGTTATTTATCAGGATATCAACATGGCTGAAATGCCCTGATACCATTTTTAAGAGCTTTTCAGGGCTTTTTACTAGGTGATTGAGATCATTGGCTATATAACTTACATTTTCATTTGTAGAGTCCTCTTTGATCGATTTAAGTGCATTTGCAGCACGGGATATGATCAGGACGGAATTATCAGGCGATCCTGACATCAGCTTTGACAACTCTTTTCCGATTCCTTTACTGGCTCCGGTAATAATAATATTCATTTTATCTGTTCGTATCAATTCCGGATATAATTTTAACTATTTTTATCGGTGATTACTATAATAAAGGTATGATTTTTGAATTATTGCAGGAGAATCCCTAATATGGAAATGGATGTATTGTATGCATAAGATTAAACTACTGAACTGCAGGTTTCTTCTGGTAATAATTATCATTACAACTTTGCACGCGAATGCCTTTCCACAGCAGTTGAGAGGAAGGAATGAAGCACCACCCCTGAAGGAGAGATTATTTTTCGGTGGCAATTTCGGGTTACAACTGGGATCTTATTCATATGTTGAGGTATCACCTTTAGTTGGGTTATGGCTGTTGCCCAGGTTTGCAGTGGCTGCTGGCCCATCTTTCAAGTATATGAGCGATCCCGCGGGAAAAACCGATGTCTGGGGCGGAAAGTCCTATGCCAGACTTGTTGTGGTCAATGATATCAATTCGTTTATTCCTATAGGAATCAATATGGCAATTTTTCTTCAAACGGAATACGAGGCATTGAGTTTCCGGTCCGATTGGCTGACAACAACACCGGAGCATCCGCGCACAATTGTGCAAACCTCTTTTGCCGGATTTGGGATCAGTCAGAGGGTCGGACGACGGGGAACGGTCGATTTTACAATACTATGGACAATGACCCATTCAGGATATGATATCTATACGAATCCTGAATACAGGATAGGCTTTACATTCTAGATATTGTCAGTTTTATTAATCTTCAATAATAATCACTATGAGCGCATACTACATCGTTATCGCAGCCTGTCTCATTATAATTCTCTCGTATGGTTTCAGTCTGATAGCACGACGCACAAGCATTCCCAGTGTACTTATGCTTATAGGCCTCGGTATCATTATCAAAGCAGTCCTAAAAAGTTTCAGTGCTGAGGAAATAGATCTTTTCCCTTTCCTCGAAGTGCTTGGGATAGTGGGGCTTATCCTGATAGTACTTGAAGCAGCTCTTGATCTCAGAATTACCCGTGAGAAGAGGGGACTTATCCTGAGGGCTTTTGTCTTGGCAATCAGCTCCCTGGTAGTTAATTCAGTTCTGATATCATCCATCCTGATGGTATACCTTAATGCCGATTTTTTTCACTGCATGATCTATGCAATTCCTCTCTCAATTGCCAGCAGCGCTATAATTATACCCAGCGTATCAACCTTGCCTGAGAAGAACCGGGAATTTATGATATATGAAAGCGCATTCTCTGATATTCTGGGGATCATTTTCTTCTATTTCCTGATTCAAACAGCAGAGATGTCAGGGTTTGGCGAGATCAGTATAAGCTTGCTGTTGAATATTTTACTTACACTGGTCGTTTCGCTGGCTTTCAGTCTCGGTATAATCTTTCTCTTTCCAAGGATCCAGTCAGATGCAAAATTCTTCCTGCTTATAGCCGTCCTGATATTGCTCTATGCGATCGGGAAGTTGTTTCACCTGTCGAGCCTTGTCATTATTATGATCTTTGGCCTGATCCTCGAAAACCGGCGCCTGTTTGCCAGTAAAGGGATCTTCAGGAGAATTGACCAGGAAGCCGTTAATGGAATATATGGCGACCTGAGGTTAATAACCATTGAGTCGAGTTTTACGGTTCGTACTTTCTTCTTTGTTATTTTCGGGATGACCATTATCCTGTCCTCTCTGTATAATTTGCAGGTAATAGTGGTTAGCCTGATGATCCTGATTGTACTTTTTGGTTTTCGTTATGGGATCTTCAGGTTGTTTATGAAGAAGAATATAATGCCGGAAGCCTTTATTTCCCCCAGAGGATTGATCACGCTGCTGCTATTCTATTCCATTCCTGACGAATTCAAGGTGGGGGGATTCAACCCTTCCGTTCTACTGTTTGTTATAATCATATCAAGTATCATAATGGCGGTTGCCCTTATAAAAAGCAGGAGGGCCAAAGAACAATTGCTGACTTCCGGAACTGTGGCAGAATCAAATGGAAACGATGTGCAGGCGACTGCACTGCAGGGTGATGAACAAGCAAACAATGAAACAATTGGAGATGACCATGCAATTGATTAATTTTGGCCTCTTTATTGAAATTTCAGTATAAATTAAAACAGTTTGTTTGATGGTAATTGTAAATGACAAAATGATTTCTTTAACCTATACCTTGCGGGAAAGTGATTTTGAAGGGGATATAGTGGAAGAGGTAGACATCACCAATCCTTTACGTTTTCTGTTCGGGGCAGGACAGATGCTGCCTAATTTTGAAGGAAACCTCCTGAACCTGAAGGAGGGAGATAGTTTTAAATTCGGACTTACTGCCGAAGAAGCTTATGGTGAAAAGCGTGAAGAGCTTGTGGTTGACATTCCTAAACATGTATTTGAAGTTGACGGCAAAATTGATGAGAATGTATGCACTGCAGGGAACCAGGTACCAATGGCGGATGCCCAGGGGAGGAGACTTCTTGGAATTGTGCTCGAAATAAAGAATGAAACTGTTTGCATGGATTTCAATCATCCAATGGCCGGTGTTGACCTTTTCTTTGCAGGCAAAATACTTGAAGTAAAGGATCCTTCGCCTGAAGAGTTGAGTATGTATCTTGATGATAACGGCTGTACAACCTGCGGGGGCCGTGAAACGTGCGGTGGTCAGTGTTGATATAAGACATACGAAATAAAACATGTTATATAATATTCCTCAGGACTTTTTCTGAGGGATATTATTTTTATTTTTACGCGTCTATCATTCAAAGTGGTTGATATTTATCTTGATTCATTTTAATACTTGACTATGAAGGCTTCCAAAAGAAAATACCCTCTATGGCTAAAGATCATCTTTGGAATGATACTCGGGATCATCTACGGGCTTATAGCTGTCCGGTTTAATCTTGAAAATTTCACTGCAAATTGGGTGAAACCTTGGGGTACCATCTTTATTAAGTTGCTTAAGCTTGTCGCTGTTCCTCTCATCTTCGTCTCGCTGGTAAAGGGAATTACAAGCATCACCGAAATATCTAAACTCTCACGCATCGGACTAAAGACCATCGTACTCTATATCACTACCACTATGGTTGCCATAATCTTCGGTCTTATACTGGTAAATGTGGTCAAACCAGGGAGCTCCTTTTCGGAGGATAAGAAAAAGGAGTTCCAGGCAAGATATCAGCAGAGTATAACGGAGAAGGAGGCTGTGGCAGAGGATATTAAAGGGGGTTCCCCGCTGACATTCTTCGAGGAACTGGTTCCTGACAACATTGTGAACGCAGCAGGGGATAACTCCAGAATGCTCCAGATAATCTTCTTTTCAATTCTCTTTTCGATTGCCATCATCATACTGGAGGCAAAAAAGGTAACTGTGGTAAAGGGGCTGTTCGATGGCCTCAATGACATTATCCTGAAAATAGTGGATATAATAATGGGCTATGCGCCCATTGGCGTATTCGCTCTCCTTTCATCCCTGATCACAGAGTTTTCAGGTGATGCAGACCTCTTCATCGCACTTGGTAAATATGCATTACTTACAATAGTTGGGATACTGGCTCTCATCTTCCTCGTTTACCCTACCTACCTGAAAATATTTACAAAGGTGAGGATCAGGGAGTTTTTCAGGGCAGTAATGCCGGCTCAGATGGTGGCTTTCACTACCAGCTCATCAGCAGCCACACTTCCGGTTACTTTAAGACAATGTACCGAAAAACTAAAGATATCAAAGAGTGTTGCCAATTTTGTCCTCCCTGTCGGTGTAACAATTAACATGGACGCCAGCGCCTTCTACCAGGCAGTGTCAGCTGTATTTATTGCACAGGTATTTGGACTGGATCTGAATATAACCCAACAGCTTACCATATTGCTTACAGCTACGTTAGCTTCGATTGGCAGCCCCGGTATTCCAGGAGGAGCAGTCATTATGCTGGTAATCGTTCTGACATCCGTAGGAATACCGGCTGAAGGCCTTGCCCTTATCATGGGAATAGAACGACCATTGGATATGGTGCGGACAATGGCCAATATAACAGGTGATGCTGCCGTAGCAACAATTGTTGCCTCCAGTGAGAATGAGATAGGTACCGATAATGATAATGATGCAGATCAGCCGGAATAGCAGATATGGCATGAAAAAAAAGGTGTCATAATCATGTGGAAGAAACTACCATTGTGGGTGAAAATAATTACCGGCATGATCACAGGATTTGCCTGGGGTATGATTGCCGTGAAGGTTGGACTTGACAAATTCACCCTCGACTGGGTAAAACCCTGGGGTACGATATTTCTTAAACTATTGAAACTGATTGCCGTACCTCTTATTTTTGTTTCCCTCGTCAAAGGAATATCAAGCCTTACTGATATTTCAAAACTATCCAGGATTGGAATAAAAACAATAAGCTACTATATAGCCTCAACACTGATCGCAACCTTTTTCGGTCTGCTTCTTGTAAACACAATACGCCCGGGAGATACATTTCCTGATGAGAAGCGAGCAGAATTTATGGGCGAGTGGTCACAAACCGTGAATGAGAGGCAGCAGTTTGCAGAGTCAGCAGATAAATCACCACTGCTCTTTTTTGAAGAGATGGTACCTGATAATATCTTTAACGCGTTGGGCGATAATTCAAAAATGCTCCAGATAATCTTCTTTTCGATATTATTTGCCTTATCAATGGTCATGATTCCGTTCGAAAGAGTTAAAACAGTCCGCCGGGTGTTCGATAACCTGAATGATATTGTGCTTAAGATCGTTGAACTGATTATGAAATTCACCCCAATCGGTGTGTTTGGCCTAATGGCAGGTGTGGTGGTGGACTTTGCAGGAGATTCCGACATATTTGTTGCACTGGGTAAATACTTTTTTACTGTTTTGTTCGGCCTCCTTTTCTTGGTTTTAATTGTTTATCCTACTTATTTAAAGGTATTTACCAGGAAGATAGGAGTGTTCAGGTTCCTTAAGGCACTTCTTCCGGCCCAGATAGTTGCATTCTCAACCAGTTCAAGCGCGGCAGCCCTGCCAGTAAATCTGAGACAGAATACACAGGAACTGGGCATTTCTGACGAAGTGGCAAATTTTGTACTTCCAGTAGGAGTTACTATAAATATGGATGCAACAGCATTCTATCAGGCAGTAGCAGCCGTTTTTATAGCCCAGGTTTACGGTATTGATCTTACTATTGCCCAGCAACTTACAATTGTTCTCACAGCTACTCTTTCATCAATAGGAGCTCCGGGTGTTCCGGGCGGAAGTATCGTACTTATCATTATGGTACTGACATCGGTCGGATTGCCGGTTGAAGGCCTGGCGCTGATCCTTGGTGTCGACAGGCCTCTTGATATGCTTCGCTCTGTTGTTAACATTACAGGCGATAGCACAGTAGATTGTATTGTAGCATATAGCGAAAATGAAATAAAACTCCCTGAAAAGTAAGATTTTTCTGCTTTAAAGCGTAAATTGGCACTGCAATATCTGATGTAAAATACTGTATCTATGTAAGATAGTAAATGTTTTTTACAATTTAACCCTCTGAGAATCCCGTTTTCGCTATGCAAATAGGGCAGGAGCAGGAATATTCAATCCATTATCAGGGTTAAGCTCCCTGGTTGAAGCAGGATTCCGATGTTCTGATTTCAGATAATGAAAATTCAGTCGCTACGGAACACATTCTCCTTTTCACATTCTGCCAGTTTATAAATTTATGGTATAGAAAAATATAACATTGTAACATTATTACGCTTTACATTTGTAAACAATGAAAATGCAACCGGAATATATAATAATTCACAATTGTAATCTTATTATTTATTTACAAATGTAATAAATGTTTACATTATTCAGACATATATAATTATATTACTATATATCAGTTAATTAATACGATTAACTAATCTAATAAATAAGATAAATCAGTTAATTTATGCAAGATTTAAGTAAAAAATATTAGATATTGACTATTATATTGTTATTTACCAGCAATATACAAATCTAATCTAAAATTTATGTTTAAATATGTACATTTTACATATTATTATATATCAATAAGATATAATTTATAAAAGAATTGAAGTTATTCACCTGAAACATACAGTTTACATATGTAAATTTAAATAATTCACACATGTAAAATATTTATTATTTACATTTGTAAATCAAACATTATGTACAATGAAAGAGCGAATTCTTCATTTCCTGGCCAGGGAAAATAAATCATCCTCGCAGTTTGCAGCAGAGATCGGTGTACAACCCTCCAGTATTTCACACATTCTATCCGGCAGGAACAAGCCAAGTCTTGATTTTGTGGTTAAAATGCTCTCTAAATATGCTGAATTAAACTCTGAATGGCTTTTGTTTGGCAGAGGCGACATGTACAAAGGGGATAATGAGCCATCACTTTTTAACAATTTTGATATAAAAACAGAGGATTCGCCCCGGGGAAAGGATATATCTGCAATAATGGCTGAGTCGAAGGAGATTTTTGATGAAATTAAACCACTTACTGAATCAGAAGGCCCTGAAAAATCTGATAGTATCAAGAAAACCAGGAAAATAGTAGTTTTTTACAATGATAACACCTTTACAGAGTTTTGTCCTGAATAATTTCTATATTCTTCATCAGTTACATTTAGATAACGCTTAATTTGATTTATATTTGTAAACTGAAATATCAGGTATATCATAAATTGAATGAATAAGCGGACTAGTAACCTTGAAATAATCGGAAATAGAAGGCTTAATGACGGATATTTCATTCTGGATCTGAAAACAAATTCAGATATATCTGCTATCCAACCCGGACAGTTTGTACAGGTAAGGGTCGATAATAGTCCGAAGACATTCCTTCGAAGGCCGATCTCAGTGTATGATATAGACAATGAAAAGGGTGTATTAAGCCTGTTAATAAAGATTGTTGGCGCTGGTACCCTTGGTATATCAAGGATGGAAGCAGGTGATTTACTAAACGTTATCTATCCTTTGGGAAACTGGTTCTCAGATCCCGGAAAAGATGATTCAGTTCTGCTGGCAGGCGGAGGTGTTGGTGTAGCACCCCTTTTCCTTGAAGGACGGAAGCTGAAAGCTGCAGGTATCAATTTCAGGTTTCTTCTCGGCTACAGATCAATAAGCAGTGTCATTGAATATGAAAGATTCAATTCACTGGCGGAAGTACTGATCACTACGGAAGATGGAAGTAAAGGCCACAAAGGGCTTGTTACAGATCATCCTATACTGGGGTCCGGCACTTTCAACAGGATCTACTGTTGCGGTCCTGAACCAATGATGAAAGGCGTTGCCATTCTGGCACGAAAACTTGGAATTCATTGTGAGGTGTCGCTGGAGAACCTTATGGCATGTGGTTTTGGAGTGTGTCTTTGCTGTACAGTTGAAACTGATGAGGGGAACCTCTGCAGCTGCACTGAGGGCCCTGTATTTAACATAAATAAACTCAAATGGCAGACCTGACCATCAAAATTGGGGGATTGAGTCTCAAGAACCCTGTAATGACTGCCTCCGGAACATGTGGATTTGGCCCGGAACTTGAAGAATTCTTTGATATTTCCAGACTTGGAGGACTGGTCGTAAAAGGCACTACACTTGAGATGAGGAATGGGAATCCCTATCCCAGGATGGCAGAAACTCCAGCAGGCATGTTGAACTCTGTCGGACTTCAAAATAGAGGGATTGAACATTTCATTAACTGTATATACCCTGAGATTCGAGATTATGACACTAACATAATTGTAAATGTGAATGGCAGCGCCATAGAGGATTATGTGAAGCTCTCTGAAATTATTAATGGTCTGGATGATGTTGACGGCATTGAACTAAATATATCATGCCCCAATGTTAAGATGGGAGGTATGGCTTTTGGAATTCATCTTCCTACTGCCACTAAGGTTATCAGGGCTGTCCGTAAAGTTTATGACAAACCCCTGATTATCAAACTATCTCCAAATGTCACCGATATTACAGAGTTTGCAAGGGCATCCGAAGATGAGGGCGCTGATGCAGTTTCATTGATAAATACCATTCTTGCAGTGGCTATTGACCCTAAGACCAGAAGACCATCATTGTCAACCGTTACCGGAGGGCTCTCCGGTCCGGCAATTAAACCAATAGCACTCAGGATGGTATGGCAGGTTGCCAGGGCAGTTAAAATACCAATAATCGGGATTGGCGGAATAATGAATGAATATGATGCAGTTGAATTCATGCTGGCAGGAGCATCTGCCATTCAGGTCGGTACCGCAATTTTCATTGAACCTGATTCACCTGTTAAAATTATTGAAGGACTGAATAGCTACCTCGATTCCAATGGCTTTAATAAAGCAGAAGAACTTATAGGTGCTCTCGAAGGTTGATCTGTTTTGCTTCCTCCCTTGATAATATTTGAAAGAAATAACAGAGGAGCATAATATTTTTAGATATTATACTTCTTTGATAATAATTATTATCTCAAGCAAAAGGGACAATTGTAATCTATATGGATCAGATCAAAATAATTTGCAGAAATCTTATATAGATATTGCTTGAAAAATTATACTTTTAGTAGCTGAATACTATAAATAAATCAAAAACAGGTTTTAAGAATGGCACAGAACTTACAAATTGATAATCTTGACAGGAAGATTCTCAATATTATAACAAAAAATGCCAGGACACCCTACCTGGAGGTTGCCCGGGAATGCGGTGTCTCCGGTGCGGCAATACATCAGAGGGTCCAGAGGCTTATCAGGATAGGTGTTATCAAGGGATCGGAATTTATTGTTGATCCTGTCCTGGTCGGGTTTAAGACATGTGCCTACATTGGTGTTTTCCTGGAGCGTCCCGGGCAATACAAACAAGTTGTCAACAGGTTTAAGGCGATTCCGGAGATAATTGAATGTCATTATACTACAGGCAATTATTCTTTGTTCATAAAGGTGTATACGCGGGATAATGAGCACCTTAGGGATATATTGACAAATGAGATCCAGACTGTAGACGGAGTATCCCGTACCGAAACATTAATCTCACTGGAAGAATCAATAAACAGACAGATTCATGTATTAACCGGAGATTAGAATGACCCTGGAGCCAAATCTATACGTATTTAATATAGAAGATAAATATTCTTGGATATCATGTCAAATAGATTCGCTGACAAAATCGTAATCGTAACTGGTGCAAGTTCAGGGATCGGTCTTGCCACATCAAGAAAATTTGCTGAGCGGGAAGCAAGGGTAATTATGGCTGCTCCCGACAAAGATAACCTGGATCAACAGGCTGAAAGAATAAGAAAAGATGGCTTTGAAGCCACCTCATGGAAGACTGATGTCACAAAAGAGGCGGAGTGTAAAGCTCTGATTGAATTTGCCGTGGAGAAATATGGTTCGATTGATATTCTTATTAATAATGCCGGTATCTCGATGCGTGCCAACTTTCTTGAGGTTGAGATAGCGGTATTGAAAAGAGTAATGGATGTGAACTTCTGGGGGACGGTCTATTGTACCAAATATGCTCTTCCACATATATTGAAAAATAAGGGATCAATTGTCGGAGTTTCATCCATAGCGGGATTTCATGGCCTGCCTGGACGGACGGGCTACTCTGCCTCCAAGTTTGCCATACACGGATTTCTGGAAACTGTCAGGATAGAACATCTGAGAAACGGGTTGCATGTAATGGTAATTGCTCCCGGATTTACCTCTACTAATATCAGGAAGTATGCTCTTACAGCCGATGGGTCAGAGCAGGGTGATTCACCAATACCTGAGGAAAAACTAATGACCCCGGAGCATGTTGCTAACTGGATTTTAAAAGGGATCAGAAAGAAGAAGCGTAACAAGATCCTCACTGTGCAGGGCAGGTTAATTGCATTATTTCAGAGAGTGATCCCTGATGTTGTAGATAATGCTTTCTATAAAGCCATGCTTCGTGAACCTGGTTCACCTCTTACATGACTTTTGTATATACCGGATATTTAATGATATATGGGTTTATTGATTTAATAAGCCCATTTTCTTGTAATGAATACTTAAGTGTTGCGTCTTCATTGTGAAATCACTTTGTAAAACTTAAAAGAATAATCATGAAAAAGATCCTGTTAATGACTGTGTTAATCACTTTTGTCTTATCATTAAATGCACAGAGTGCCATCGACCTGCTCTTCGAAAAGTACCAGGGATCAAAAGGATTCACAACAATTACTGTGAGTGGCAACATGCTGAAATTAATTGCGTCACTGGATGAGGATGAGAATGAAGACGATATTATAAAGTATGCAGATAAATTTTCAACAATCAGGATTCTTGTCCAGGATGACGACACCGTAATCGATGAGAATTTTTACGATATGGTGATCGACGAAGTGGAAAAGAGCGGTTATGAAGAAATGGTAACAATAAATTCATCAGATGAAGATGTTAAAATCATGGTAAAGGCAGAAGGGAAAGTATTCAAGGAGTTCCTCCTTATCTCCGGAGGAGATGATAACGCAATAATCCAGATTAAGGGCGACATGACGTTTGATGATGTAAAGGAGATGAGTGAATCGGTAAAAGATGACCACGGGTTCAATATTATAGGGATACGTTAATTTCCCTGATGTATTATATTTGTAGGGCATGAACATACCCGTCACCCTATTATGACCCGGGCCCAATTTGAGGATAAAATATTACCATTAAGCCGCAACCTGTACCGTTTTGCCTTTCGCTTCCTCTCAAACAGGGAGGAGGCGGAAGACACGGTCCAGGAAATCTTCATCAAACTCTGGAATATGCGGAAAAAATTGCATAAGTATCGCAGTGTAGAAGCCCTGGCTATGACTATTTGCAGGAATATGTGTCTCGACATTTTGAGGAAAAGGGGAAGGAAGACATTTGATGAGACCATACCTGCTGAAACAAAATCCTCAGATAATGATCCGTTGCATAAACTGGAAAATAGTGAAGCCTGCGGCATGGTAATGGAAATAGTTGACACATTACCTGAAAATTATCAAACCGTACTGAAAATGCGCGATGTTGAAGGTTATG
The DNA here is from genome assembly GCA_035527935.1 of Bacteroidales bacterium. Classification (GTDB taxonomy): domain Bacteria; phylum Bacteroidota; class Bacteroidia; order Bacteroidales; family VadinHA17; genus DATKZO01. The sequence goes on along the minus strand of DATKZO010000023.1, from coordinate 81,288 downwards.
ACTATGATGACATTGCTGAAGTAATGGGTTTAGGCATAAACCTGCTGAGAGTGAATCTTTCGCGTGCCCGGAAAATTGTAAGAGAAAGAATAAATGAAATGTACCATGAACCTGCCAGAACTGAAAAACCTGCTTGAGAAGTACTATGATGGGGAGTCCTCCCGGGGAGACCAGGAGAGGATCAGTGAGTTGCTTGCTGATAGTAACCTTCCGAAAGAGTATTATCCTGATCGTGAGATGTTTAAGTATCTGGATGAAGATGAGGCAATCCCTGAACCGGATGCCGGCTTCGAGGGCAGAATCATGAAAAGGATTGACTGGAATGATAAAGAAAAGGGTATAGCTACCCTGAAGCGAAGGGTTTATACAGTAACCTCGGCTGCAGCGGCTGTTCTTATTCTGATCGCCACATACCTTGTTATTTCCGTAAATAACCGCCCCGAGGATACCTTCGATGATCCTCTGGTTGCTTACAATGAAACCAGAAGGCTGCTATACGAGGTGTCTGCGAACCTGAACAAGGGCTATAAGGAGCTGGGCAACCTTGCCTACTTCAGCAAAGCTGTCAGTAGTTTTGAGACAATAGGGGAGTCAAGGAAGATTGTTGCCCGGGAACTCGGCTCTCTAAAGTATCTGGAGCGGGGCATTGAGCTTTCTGACCTGGTCGGTTCAGCAAAAGAAAATGAATAGTATGAGAAAAGAAGAAATAATTTTAAATTTCGCCAAAATGAAAAAGGCACTGTTTATTACTTTATTGTTATCAATTACACTGCTGGTTTCAGGTCAGGATAATCCTATCGATGCTCTTTTCGATAAGTATTCCGGTCAGGAAGGTATTACCACTATTTTCATCTCGAGCAGAATGTTCAGTATGATAGCTCAGGCTGATCTGGAGGATGATGAAATGGAGGAGCTCATGAGAAGATTGAAATCTATTCGGATTATGACTGTTTCGGACTCACTGCTGGACAAAAAGCTGAATTTCTTTAAGGAGCTTGGAAAGAGCCTGGATCCTCCAAAGTATGAGGAGCTTATGGTCGTAAAGGATGGTAGTCAGGACCTGAACTTCCTGATAAGGGGAAAGGGAGACGTGATAGAAGAGCTACTGATGATAGGCGGAGGATCAGGTAGTAACATACTTATATCCATTAAGGGCGACCTTGACCTCAACAATATTTCTGATATATCCAGAAGCATAGGAATTGAGGAACTGCAGGATATTGATAAAAAACAGAAGAAAGAATGATAGAAAGATTTTCTGGCTTGTTGGCGGGCCTGCTTGTAATTTCCGCTCTATCTGTGCAATCCTGCAACCGGGAAGAAAGAAACAGGGAAATTTTTGAAGATTACGAAGGAAATGAAGGCATCTATATGATAAAACTTCCCCCTTCGCTTTTTCTGGGAATGATCAATTCAGGAACTGGTAAAGATGTTGATAGCAACGAGATAGGGAATGTGGATTTTGTAAAAGTGATGGTTTTCGACCAGTCTGAAGCAGGCGGGAAAACAACCGGGGAACTCTTCGGTGAAATAAGCAATAAATTCTCAAGTTTTGGATATGAGATGATTATCCGGATCAACAGCGGAGGATCAGATATTTCAGCTTATATACTTGAGAAAGATCCTTTTGTAAGTGACCTGATGCTTATTATCAGAGAGGATAAATCCCTTACCGGTATCGGCCTTTCGGGCAGGCTTGACTCAAAGGCAATCCTGAACTTCGCTTCGGAGATCGACTTTGACGATCTTAAAGGACTCATGGACAATATATGATCAGCCTGCTCAAGCAAATAGATTCTTCGCCCTGAGTTTTTTGAAAATTCTCATATAAGAATTACATTAGCAGAAACAATAAAACTATTCTGCTATGTTATCAAGACTGTTAAGAGGGACAATTGCTACATTTCTTGTGATTTTCCTGATCGGTTCACAAAATATCAATGCCCAGATCGACGATATTGTTGACGGAAAATTCCTTCAGGGCGGAGTTGATGATGGCCTTCTTTTGATGGAAAACTACCTTGCACCTTATGTTAATGCCTTTGGAGCAGGTTTTAATTCAGCATGGTATAATACTGCAAAGCCACACAAACTGGGTGGGTTTGATATTACTCTGTCTGTCAGTGCCGCTTTTGTACCCGATGGTGCCAGGGAGTTTGATCTCGCCGATCTGAACTTTCAGAATCTGACCCTGGTTGACCCGGGAAGTTCAATCACACCAACTGTTGCAGGAGTTAAAGACCCCGGACCAGCTCTCCACCTGGTTGAGAATGTTCCCGGATATGGTGACCTGGAGCTGATAAATTTCAACTCCCCCCCCGGAACCGGATTCGGAATTATTCCGGCACCTATGCTCCAGGCCGGAATAGGTATGCCTCTCGGCTCGGAGATCAAGATCAGGTACATACCTAAGATCCCGATATCTGAGGGTTTCGTAAGCCTGATAGGTGGAGGTTTAATGCACAGTGTATCACAATATTTCAAGGGATTTGAGTTGCTACCTGTAAATATTTCAGCTTTTGGAGGCTGGTCAAAGCTGGCGGCCAGTATCCCTATCAATGTGATACCAGATTCATATGATGATTATTCACTATACACCTCCGTTGATTTTGAGGACCAGTTCTTTAATATAGATGTGTCGAGCTGGAATACATCACTGATCGCATCCGTCGATGTACCGCTGGTTTCCGCTTATGCCGGGATAGGTTATGGACGAACCATAACGATATTCGATATTGAAGGCAACATCCCGCTGCCCGGTGGATCTATAACAGGTCCTGCTTATTTTGATATTGGTGTTGTTGAGAATATTCCCGAGGTAAAGATCAAGAACTTCTCCGGATTGCGTGTGAACATTGGTGGAAGACTAAAACTGGGTGTGATTACTATCCATGCAGGATATACCAGGGCCAAGTATAATGTAGTTACAGGCGGTATGGGTATCTCTTTCAGGTAATATCCCTTGTATTTATACGGTTTTGCTGAGACCTGGATCAGGTCTCAAGGTAATGAAATGCGCTTCATATTCATTACTTTTGCTCAATTATCGGATCTATGGCTAATGAAGAAAAAATAATACAGAATCGATACAGGGCGCTGTTACGGTCGTCCGATAAACTTATACTGAAAGGGGACCAGAAACTGATCCGCAAGGCTCTCAATATTGTAATTAATTATTGCGGTAGCCGAAAAACAATTACAGGGGAAGCCAGCGTTGTGCATGCTCTGTCAGTTGCCAGAATTGTAGTGGAGGAGATGGGTCTGAGCATATCTTCAATAATAGGCGCACTGTTGCATGATTGTGCGGGAAACCTGCCACTTACAGATGTCCAGATAAGAAAGGAGTTTGGTATTGATACCTATCAGATAATTAAGGGCTTAAGTAAGGTTGAAAGCATTGAGACTGAAACTTCAGCCTACCAGTCTGAGAATTTCCTGAAGCTTCTTCTTAGCCTTGCAGATGATATCCGTGTAATTCTTATCAAGCTGGTAGAGCGCATCGAATATATGAGAAGACTTGATGGTGCAAAGCAGGAAGACCAGCTTAAAATTGCCTCCGAAACATATTTTCTTTATGCACCTCTTGCTCACCGTCTGGGGCTCTATACCCTTAAATTAGAGATGGAAGACCTGGCTATGAAGTATCTCGACAGAGAGGCCTATGATGCTATTGAGCAGAAAATAAAACAGACTTCGGCCACAAGAAACAGGCTTATCAGGGAGTTTTCGCTTCCGGTAAAAGAGCAGTTGGACAGGCTGAATATTAAGTATGAAATTGAAAGCCGCAATAAATCAATACACTCCATCTGGCAGAAGATTAAAAAACAGGGCGTGGAATTTGAAGAGGTATATGACCTGTTTGCCTTCAGGATAATCATCGACAGTAAGCCTGAAAAGGAAAAGTCTGATTGCTGGCAGGTATATTCCCTGGTTACCGACCTTTACCAACCAAACCCGAGCAGAATGAGGGATTGGATCTCAATTCCTAAGTCAAACGGATATGAATCCCTTCACACAACTGTAATAGGGCCAAGGGGACGCTGGGTCGAAGTGCAGATACGGACAAAGAGGATGGATGAGATAGCTGAGAAAGGACTTGCAGCACATTACCGGTATAAGGGTGCTGGAGGTGAAAGGGGCCTTGATGCATGGCTTACTCATATGCGCGAAATCCTTGAAATGCCACAGGAGGAAGACAGATCTGTTATTGATTATGTTAAATCCGGCCTCTATACCGATGAAATTTTTGTTTTCACACCCAAAGGTGACCTGCGCAGGCTGAGGACTGGTGCAACAGTCCTCGATTTTGCATTTGATATCCACACTCAGGTTGGCTCAACATGTGTTGGTGGTAAGGTAAATGGGAGAAATGTAGGTATCAGGCATCTCCTTGAGAGTGGTGATAAGGTAGCAATTATAACCGCTAAAAATCAGAAGCCAAAACAGGACTGGCTCTCATTTGCAGTTACTACAAAGGCCAGGAATAAGATCCGCCAGGCCCTGGATGATGAGGTGGTAAAGGCAGCGGCTGATGGGAAAGAGATATTATTAAGACGTCTCAAGAACTGGAAAAAGGAGTTTAACGATGCTACGGTCAGGCTCCTTCTTGATCACTATTCCCAGCCAAATGCCAGGGAACTCTATTACCAGATTGCCATTGGAAAGATCGATATATTGGATATTAAGGAATTCCTTCAGAAAGGGGAGAGGATAAAACCCGGCGGGACACATCAGAAGATGGCAGTTGCTGATGATCTGCAGGAATCCCAACACCTGACGGCTGAGGAGAGGTTCAACGATTTTCTGGTGATTGAGGATAAGGTGGAAGGACTTGATTACAGCCTCTCAAGATGTTGTAATCCTGTTCTTGGTGACAGGATCTTTGGTTTTGTTACAATAACAGAGGGAATAAAGATCCACAGGATAAGCTGCCCGAATGCTCCATATATGCTATCAAACTATCCCTATCGGGTTGTTATGGCCAGATGGATCCAGGGAGAAGAGAGCTCGGCTTTCCGGACAGCCATCCGTGTTACCGGTGTCGACGACCATGCAATGATCACAAAGATTTACGATGTAATCTCCTCATATAACGTGAGCCTGCGTAACTTTAACTACGAAAACCGGGATGGAATGTTTGAAGGAACAGTTTACTTGTTTGTATCTAACATTAATACCCTTAATGGTTTAATTAAGAAGATCCATTCAATTAAGGGGGTTTTGAAAGCTGTCAGATATGATAAATAATCGTTGGATATATTAGATTAAAAATGTAGATTTACACCATGCGAAAAGCTCTTGTCATATTTTTTCTTTCTGTAGCGATTATACCTGTAAGAGCTCAGTATATCTATCACCATCCCGAAATCTTCATAATGCCATCAATTGCTCCTGGTATTTATGACTACGGAATAGATGATGATAATGTATCTGACAATCCCGGGTTATATGGTGTTTACCTTCAGACCGGCATGTCTTTCAGTTCATTAAGTGGCTTTAATACAATAACATCTTGGATATCACCTAAAGCGATGATTCCTGTAGGTTCAAAACTTATGCTGGAAATTGGTGGTACCTTTCTAAGTACCTCTTACCCTGGCACCTCAGATGGAGTATATAACCGATATACTGATTTCATTGCTTTTGCCAGGGGAATATACAATGTGAATGAGAAACTAACGGTCTGGGGACAATATTCCAGATCACTGGTTAATAAAGGTCCTTTAAACAGGGATGGGTATGAGAGTGTTACGATGGGCATGGAGTATTTTATCACACCTAATATGAGGTTTGGTGCAAGCGTAACATCTACTAATGGCATCAATCCATTTTATCTTACCAATCCTTATCCCTATACCTACCGCTTACCAAACAGCTGGTATTGATACCTTGCCTAATTGGTAATTATATCTTAATATATATTATAATATATAGATTCCAAACATCACCCGCAACCCGTAACCCGCAACCCGCAACCCTAGTACCTCGGATCCGCCACAACTGGAAGCTTGGCCATCTTCTCAACTTCAATTGACGGGAACCCGAACTCCTCCACAACCTTGCCAAGCATGAGGTATGTCCCGCTTCCCCTGAAGGGATATTGTTTCAGCGATGCCGAAAAGTGAGTTGTGTCAAAAAAGCTTCCCTTGTCATCAATAAAGCAGCCGAAGTTCATCCAGTCATTATTAACTGTCTTAATGTATTTGACCGTAACAAGGTGTCCGACCATCCTCACCCTTCTTCCTAAATTGCTGTCGAGCTTACATGCGGCAATATCTCCCCTGAAAGATGTTTTGAGCATATCGAACCAGCTCATGCTAACCGGGAAGCCCAACAGTTCGATCTCGTCATAGGCGTCCTCAATAAGATGCGATGTCAGATCGGGGAGGGCATAATCCTTACGGGGAGGTTCAAACAGTGTCCTGGAGGGCTCAGTCCTGGTCTTGTTCAGGAGAAGGTGTGCTTCCCAGAGAAGCTGAGCCTTACTTTTACCTGTAAACCTGAATGCACCGCATCTAATGAGTATAATCAGCTGTTCCAGTCCTGGTCTTAGTCTGCTCACAAAATCTGGCAGATCCCTGAATTCACCCTCTTCATCACGCACTTTCTCAATGAGCCGGGCAATTTTGCTCTCAAGATTTTGTATATGAACAAGTCCGATGAAAATATCCACTTCAATGATACGTGTCTTATATCTGCTCTTGTTTACGCATGGAGCCTGCACATTCGCGCCATAGCGCAGGGCTTCATGCATATATACCCATGTCCGGTAGAATCCTCCGAAATTGTTTATCACGGCTACCATGAATTCAAGCGGCCAATGTGCTTTAAGGTAGAGGCTCTGGAAACTTTCAACAGCGTAGGAGGCTGAATGGGCTTTAGAGAAGGAATATCCGGCAAATGACCCGATCTGGCGCCATACCTCCTTGATTATATCTTCGGGATATCCTTTTGCACGGCAATTATCGAAAAACCGTGATGTGATCTTCCTTACCTCTTCCTTCGACCTGTATTTTCCACTCATAGCCCGCCTCAGCGTGTCGGCATCAGACAGATCAAGGCCGGCAAAATGATGGCATATCTTCAGCACATCCTCCTGGTACACCATCACTCCAAAGGTTTCGCTCAGCTGCTCCTTCATTACCGGGTGGATGTACTCGAAATTGTCCGGATTGTGGAACCTGTGGATATACTGCTTCATCATTCCTGACCTGGCCACGCCGGGGCGTATTACGGAACTGGCTGCAACAAGGGTGGGATAGTCCCGGCAATTTAGCTTGCGCAGAAGCCCCCTCATTGCAGGGCTCTCAATATAAAAGCAGCCTTTCGTTTCACCTCTGCTCATAAAATCGAGCGCTTCAGGATCCTTTTTGAACTTCTGAATAGCATGCACATCGACATCAATGCCCCTGTTCTCGCTGATTATATCAGCGCTTTCCCTGATATGACCTATTCCTCTCTGGCTCAGTATATCAAGCTTCTCAAAACCAAGTTCTTCGGCAACATACATGTCCCACTGCGTTGTGGGAAAACCCTTGGGTGGCATATCAAGCGCTGTAAAGCAGTTAATTGGCTGCTCTGATATCAGGACACCACCGGCATGAATGCTTCTCATGTTTGGAAAGTCGGCAATCCTGCTCCCAATATCGAATATCCTGTCTGCCAGATTGTTCCTGTTCATCTCGTCAGAAGGATTATCTATCAGGTTGTCGATCTCTCCTTTTGGCAGACCGTAAACCTTACCCAGCTCCCGAACGATCGATTTACCTCTGAAGGTGCTCATGGTTCCCAGCAATGCTGTGTGCCGGTAACCGTACCTCCTGAATATATAATCGAGTACTTCATCCCTTTCCAGCCATGAGTAGTCAATATCGAAGTCTGGTGGCGTACTTCTCCTGGGGTTGATGAAACGCTCAAAGTAAAGATTCAGGTCTATTGGGTCAACATTGGTGATCTTCAGGCAATAAGCAACAACAGAATTTGCCCCGCTGCCGCGACCAACATGATAGAATCCCCTTGACATTGAGTATCGGATTATGTCCCAGGTTATGAGAAAATATGATGAGAAACCGAGCCTGTCGATTATTCCCAGTTCATGCTCAATTCGCTCTATTGCGGTCTTGTTATTTTTGCCATACCGGTATACCATGCCATCCCATGCAAGCTTTTTGAGCAGTAATTTATCATCATATCGGCTTGCAGAGAAGAGCTGTTTGTTCCTTGGAATGTCACTCTCGAACGAGATATTGCAATCGTCGAGCAGCTTTTCACTATTTTCGATCAATCGGGGATAATACTTAAAATGGCTCTTTATCTGGTCGGGTGAAAGGAAGGTTTCATCATCTGATGCCACCTGAGCCTGTTTCAGATGACTGATGAGTATATTGTTGTCAACAGCCCTCAGGTTGCGATGGATCTCATGTCCCTCTTCGTTTGGGAATGTTACGGGTTGCATTATCACGATCCTGCTTATCTCTCTTTGCTTCATGATTGTCAGGAGTCGACTTTTCTCTGATATCCTGATGCCGACCCTTTCATTCTCACGAGGCTTTGCAGGGCTTTTCCCGGGTGGATAGATAACATATGCATTTGTTAAGTCCGGAGCACGTTCCGGGAGGGGCTGTTTGCGGATATTATGCGTCGACAGGAACTCATTCAGTTCCCTCATGCCTTCATTGTTGCGTGCAATGCCGACATAAAGCAGCTCCTTATCCCTTCTGAATTCAATACCTGCCACGGGTTTTATGCCTGCCTTCTCGCAGTCCTTCACGAAATATGGTATCCCCGTTGAGTTATTTATATCGGTCATAGCAATAACCCCGGCACCCTTTGCTTTTGCCTCAGCTACCAGCTCCTCTGTGGAGAATATGCCGTATCTCAGGCTGTAATATGAATGACAGTTTAAATACACTGTGATTTGTTGATTTGTTGATTTGTTGATTTGTTGATTTGCCTGCCGGCAGGCAGGCACTCCGGTTCAATATTCTTCAGCCCTGCCCCCCATGCTAAACGCTCCATACTCAGCCATACCATACATTCTTCAACCGTTCCTCCATCATTTCACGCTCTTTGAGGGCATTTTCAAGCTTTTTAAGCGCTTTTTCCTCCTTTTCTGCACAGGTCATAACCCCACAGGCTCTTTTTACCGCATTTTGCCCGAAACGCTTCCTGAGACGATCCATAGTCATGTAAAGGTTCACTATCTCGGGGGTATCTTCAAACATATTAAGCTGTTGCACTCCTCTGACGAGATGACTGAACCTTACTCCAACAAGCCTTATAAGCATCCTCCTTTTGTACAATCTCATGAACAGCTCCTTTGCCGTATCAATAAGCACATGATCGAACGATGTGTATGGTATACGTTTCTGCAGGGTATGGGTGTCGAAGTTTGAATATCTTATCTTCACTGTAACGCATGAGGTCAGTTTTTCCTGTTTTCGCATCTGCCATGTTATCTTTTCCACCATTGATCCCAGTATCTGGTTCAGCCTCACCAGGTCGGTCGTATCTTTTTCAAAAGTGTTTTCGGTGCTTATCGATCTCTGCTCGGAATAGCTTACGACAGGGGAGTGGTCGATCCCATTTGATTTTCTCCAGATATCCATCCCGTTCTTTCCCATAAGGCTGGTCATCATATCAGGCGGTATATGCCTTAAGGTATGGATCGTTGATATACCCATCGACCTGAGCATGTGGTATGTCTTTTGTCCCACCATAGGGATCTTTCGTATCGATAGGGGATCAAGGAATGGAAGTACAAGATTCTTTTCCACCTCCCTTTCCCCATTGGGTTTGGCCTCGCCGGTTGCAATCTTTGAGACTGTTTTATTTACTGACAGACCAAGCGAGATGGGGAGGCCGGTCTCTTTCATTATGGTCTTTCTCAGCTCATGGGCCCATTTGTAGCCCCCATGAAACCTCTCCATACCTGTCATGTCTACATAATGCTCATCTACAGAGGCCTTCTCGTACAGGGGCGATCTTTCGGCGATTATATCTGTAACCATCTTTGAGTAGTTACTGTACGACTCCATGTCGCCCCTTATGAATACTGCATCAGTGCAGAGGTTCCGTGCCATCTTCATCGGCATTGCAGAGCTTACCCCGAACTGCCTTGCCTCGTAGCTGCAGCCGGCAACAACCCCCCGGTCTGATAATCCGCCTATTATCACGGGAACACCAATCAGGCGGCTGTCCTTCAGCCTCTCAACAGATACGAAAAATGTATCCAGATCCAGATGTAATACTATCCTTTCCATGTCAATATTATTATAAAGGCACAGGGCGCAGGGCACAGGGCATGGGACTGACGAATATCCAATATTGAACCGGGGCTCCTCCTCAGGCGGAGACGAGCTCGGCGACTTTGTCAGACGAAGCCATAGGCGAAGTCTGAAGCCAATATCGAGCTTAACCTCACCACTCAACGCTTTGTCAGCCGTAGCCTTGATGAAGGCTGACTCACCGCTCAACCCGCACCCCGCACCACGCACCCCGCACCCCGCACCCCGCAACTAATCCCCTCAACATTTTCTCACAATTCCTTGCATATTTCAGTTCTGTATTCTATCTTTGATTAGAAATTAATCAAAGTCGTGATTACAATATAATCAATTATTATGTATTTTGCAAAAAACATAAAATTTTTACGAAAGCGCAGGGACAGAACCCAGGATGATGTGGCTGTTGCCCTTGGATTGAAGCGGTCAACACTGAGTGGATATGAGAATAAAGTTGCTGAACCGGGCATAGATATACTGATAGCATTCTCCAAATACTTCAGTATTGCTGTGGATACTATTCTGAAGATCGACCTCACGGAGCTGTCGGAGAGTCAGCTTGGTGAGCTGGAGAGAGGATTTGATGCATACCTTACCGGCAGCAGCCTGCGTGTACTTGCTACAACTGTAAACAACGACAATAACGACAATATCGAATTAGTCCCCGAGAAGGCAAAGGCAGGTTATCTTACAGGTTATGCTGACCCGGAGTTCATAAGTGAGTTGCCAGTCTTCAGTCTGCCGTTCCTTTCATCAAACAGGAAGTACCGCACGTTCCAGCTGAAAGGGGATTCAATGTTACCTATTCCCGAGGGCTCATGGGTAACCGGGGAATATGTTCAGGATTGGTATAACATTGTCGATGGTCAGGCATATATAATCTTTACTATGGATGACGGAATAATGTTCAAAATAATTGAGAGCAGTATCAGGATAGAAGGAAAGATCACTCTTTATTCGTTGAACCCTGTTTATGAGCCCTTTACAGTAAGGATAAGTGAAGTGCGGGAAATATGGAAATTCGTAAATTATATCAGCAATGAGTTACCTGAGCCTGCTTTGCCTGAAAAGGAAATAATCAGTACAGTTGCCAGGATGAAAAGGGATATTGATATGCTCAAACAGAAACATATAAAGGAAATAGGTGAGGAAACAGGTGAGAAGTCAGGTAATGATCCATCTTCCGTCTGAATATTCCAGCTTTTCAGGTAAATACTGGGTATCCGATATTTCTTTGATGTAATCTGCCAGACCAACAAGTTTACCCGGATCTTTCCTGTTGGAAATATTTTTATTATCTGCAATGAAGAACAAACCTGGCTTAAAATATTTCCTGAGTGCAGGTGATTCGCAGATCAATGGTGCACCGGGTTTCAGGACCTTTAGCAGATGCAGGAAAGCCTCGCTAACATTTGAGTCATCAGCCTGTATATAGTAAACTTCTCCTGCACCGGCATTCAGCATCCTCGATGTATCCTTGAGACCTTCCCTGCAGGTCTCCCTGTATATCCTGTAGCCATGCATGTCTTCACAAAGCACCAGGCCGGGTGATGGTTCATGAAAATGGAAGCTAATTTTAACTGCAACCGGTTCCACTTCCCTGAAATGCTCAATTATCCTGCAGGCAAGTGTGGTCTTACCACTCTTACGGCCGGTACCTGAAATTATCAGCAAATTCAATATCCGGGGAATATGGGTCACCTTCCTGTTTATTTTATTCAGATCGACAAATATACGCGTTAATAGTATTACTTTTGCAGCCTCAAAATCGTTAAGCATGCAATCAATAAGAAATATAGCCATAATAGCCCACGTTGATCATGGTAAAACCACACTTGTTGACAGGATCATCCAGGAATGTATTGTGCAGGATGAAAGAAACATCAATCCTGACCTCATACTGGATAGCAATGAACTTGAACGTGAGCGCGGTATTACCATACTTTCAAAGAATGTTTCCGTAAAGTACAAGGGAGTTAAAATAAACATTATCGACACACCCGGTCACGCCGATTTCGGGGGCGAAGTGGAGCGTGTACTGAAAATGGCCGATGGAGTACTCCTGCTGGTTGATGCCTTCGAGGGGCCGATGCCGCAGACCAGGTTTGTACTCGGTAAGGCAGTACAACTTGGTCTGAAACCTATAGTGGTCATCAATAAGGTTGATAAGCCGAACTGTAAGCCCGGTGATGTGCAGCAGGATGTTTTTGAGCTTATGTTCAACCTGGATGGCAGTGATGATCAGCTTGATTTTGAAACTGTTTACGGATCATCGAAGGAAGGATGGATGAGCCTCGACTGGAGAAAACCTGAGAAGCATATCAGGATTTTACTTGATACAATACTCAGCCAGATACCTGAGCCTCCGTCGGTGGAAGGAACGCCTCAGATGCAGATAGCCTCGCTTGATTATTCGAGTTATGTGGGGCGCATTGCTATCGGAAGGGTATACAGGGGAGAGCTGCATACCGGTCGCGATTATACACTATGTAAGCGGAATGATGTACATAATAAAGTAAGGATTAAAGAACTATATGAATTTGTCGGTCTTGGAAGAGAGAAGATTGCATCCGTGAGGAGCGGCGATATCTGTGCCATTATTGGTCTCGATGATTTTGAGATCGGGGATACGGTAGCTGCCCTTGAAAACCCGGAATCCCTGCCTAGAATTTCCGTGGATGAACCCACCATGAGCATGCTGTTCACCATTAATAATTCTCCTTTTTTCGGCAAAGAGGGTAAATATGTTACATCCAGGCATCTGAGAGACAGGCTTTTCAAGGAAACAGAAAAAAACCTGGCGCTGAAGGTTGAGGAGACCGGTTCAGAAGATAAGTTTAATGTTTTTGGCAGGGGATTACTGCATCTGTCAATCCTGGTTGAGACCATGCGAAGAGAAGGATATGAATTCCAGGTAGGTAAACCACAGGTTGTATTCAAAGATGTGGATGGTATAAGGAATGAACCGTATGAGACCCTGGTGATCGATGTGCCGGAAGTTTATTCTGGTAAAGCTATTGAGTACGTCACCCAGTCACGGGGCGATCTCCTGGTCATGGAACCTAAGGGCGATCTGCAGCATCTGGAGTTTGACATCCCTTCAAGGGGATTGATAGGACTCAGGAATAATGTACTTAATGCTACAGCCGGCGAGGCTACCATGACCCATCGCTTCAGGGGATACGGACCCTGTAAGGGAGATATTGGTATAAGCAGAAACGGATCACTGATCGCAATAGAGGGCGGACAGGTAAGTGGTTATTCCCTTGACCGTCTGCAGGACAGGGGCCGATTCTTTGTCGATCCCGGCTCCCCGGTGTACAAGGGCCAGGTAATTGGGGAATATACCAGGGCGGGCGACCTTGAAGTCAATGCAACCAGAGGAAAGAAACTTACCAATATGAGAGCAGCCGGTTCTGATGATAACCTTAAGATTACCCCCTCGATAAAATTCTCACTCGAAGAGGCTATGGAGCACATCAAGGATGATGAATATCTCGAGGTTACCCCAAAAAACCTTCGTATGAGAAAAGTAAATATTTAGAACGTTTTACTATTTTGTTTGAAAAGTCTATCTTTGAGCCTAAACCATTCAGGAAATCATGAGTACTCAAAAAACGGGAGGTTCACCTGCGAGGAGGAGATAGCAAATTTTATTTCTCATTTTGCAGGTGCTATTCTTGCAGGCGTTGGCTTGACATTGATGATCGTAGCATCAGCCATCAAGGGTAATGCCTGGCATATTGTCAGCACAGCAGTATTCGGATCAACCATGGTATTATTGTACTTTTCTTCTGCGGTAGCTCATGGACTGACATCCGGCAGGAGCAAGCAGATCTTTTTCACGATCGACCAGGCAGCAATATTCCTGCTGATCGCAGGAACATACACTCCTCTTGCACTGATAACCCTAAAAGGGGCAATGGGCTGGGTGCTTTTCGGGCTTCAGTGGTCGCTTGCCCTTGTGGGAATACTTCTTAAGGTATTACGGCCAAACAGGGTAGGGGTTGGGGCCGGCAAGGCCGACATTATCCTGTATGCCGGGATGGGCTGGACGCTTCTTATAGCCATAGTTCCAATAGTACGGGCATTACCTGTGACGGGCCTTGTTTGGATTCTCATTGGGGGAGCTTGTTACACTTTCGGAATAGTATTTTATAAGAAAGCACAATTCAAGTTTGCCCACCTGGTCTGGCACCTGATGGTCATGGCAGGAAGCATTTCCCACTTTTTCGCTATTTTTTTCTATGTAATTCCGGCTTCAGTATAGACTCGATACAACCTTTTTGGGCTATTACTTGTCTGATATGTACAGAAAAACTCTATTTGCCATCCTGGTTTGAAATATTTCTGTTGGAAAAACGTTTCAATACCAGTGACCAAAATGAAAAAATTATGATAATCATGAAAAATTCAATCAAAAGTTACAAAATTGTTGTGCCGGTAGTACTGGCAGTGCTTCTTTTATTTGCTTCTTCCTGCGATAAGGAGAAAATTGAAAACAGGCCGGATCTTCCACCGGTAGAAAGTCTGATGATGGACTTTTCCGATTTCAGTGAATTACCTGGAGGTGCCGCAAAAGGTATTGTGTCGACCTACGACAATGCTGTTCATGCATATTATAGTGTGCTCTTCTGGAATACAATCCTGACAGCCAACCTGGTAGTTCCGGTTACAGCTTATGGATATGCCCTCCTGCAACAGCCGGTTTACCTGGGTGACAATGCCTGGGAGTGGTCGTATGATTTTACCATTTTGCAAATGAACTATACAGCAACACTGACAGGTAAGAGGATAAATAACGAGACGTTCTCAATGAAAATGGTGATTGCCCTCGAAGCTCTCCCGAACCTTGGATTTACATGGTTCGACGGTGTGGTACGATATGATCACACGCACGCAGAATGGAACCTTTACAAAAATAATGACGGAACATCCGTAAAAGTACTGGAAGCTGTATGGAATATCGATTACGAGACTGATGAATCGGATCTTACATACACTTATGCTGAACCCCTCCAGAACGAAACCGGAAGTTATATTACAATGGGCATTGTCGCCGGATCTTCATACGATGCTTATTATAATATTTCGCTTACCACAGGTATGACCGATATTGAATGGTACAGGGTTACCAAGGCAGGCAGGATCATGGACCCGGCTTATTTCGAGGACAATCTATGGCATTGCTGGAATGATTTGCTGGAAGATATTGATTGTCCGGTAGTTGTATTATAAGAACCTATGAATAGGTATTGAATATCGAATATTGAATCTTCAATCTTATAATCTTATAATCTTATAATCTTATAATCTTTAACCTAATCCCTGGAGGAGTTCACAAAATCATTCAGAGGCTTTATTTCCCTTGCTACTGCTATTATGTGGTCAGCGAACCCTTCAGATAATACTTCTTTGTCGGACACATGATTAACAGCCAGGTAGCTCCTGTACCTCAACAGATCAATATCCGGGTGGTCTTTGGGATATCCTTTTGGTGCGCTTTTCAGCCGGTCGCCGGTTAACTCTCCGAAAAGCTCCACAAATGAACTCTTTTCAATGATATCGCGGAATGTCTGACTATCTGAGCTGATCTCACGCCTGATTGAGTTGATCCATGGTGAAGGCGGAAGATAGGCGCCTCCCGCAATCATTGAATTCCCCTGTTCGATGTGGATATAATAACCTGCCTGCTCACTGAAATTGCGCCTGCCTCCCTCAATTAGCACGGCCGCAATGGTAGTTTTGTAGGGACTCTTATCTTCAGAGAAGCGCACATCCCTGTTAATCCTGAATACTGACTTTCGGATATCGATACCACGCAGTGAGGGATCAACCTCTGCAATAGCAGGATATATATAACTCAAAAAACTGACAAAATCTTCACGTATCTGCTGGTAGCGCTCTTTATTAATCAGGAACCAATCCCTGTTGTTATTTTTCTCCAGCTCCTTAAAGAAGTTTATTGTATCCGGATTAAGTCTGTTCATTATCATTGCTGTTTAGGTTCTTATAATACAACTAAAGTAATTATTTGTTTGCAATATCGCACCACATTGCATACACCTACGGTGCAGCTGCAGGTTTCACACTGAACCCTCAACACTGAACCCTCGGCACCGAACCCTCGGCTCATATAATACAATAATATTGTTCCCGATCCTGGCTTTCGGTAGCGCCAGGTGTGATGGACCGGCAGGGAAATAGCGCCTAATAACTTATTAAAAAGGCGTCCTGTCAGGCGCCTTTTTAATCTGGTTACCTCTGTAAAAACGAGTTTACCAACGATTCTAACCTGTCAAGTCTTGAGTTTATCAGGTTATTTTCACTCTCCAGTGCATCTATCCGGCAATTCTTCTGATCTATTATTTCTTTCTGTTCCTGTGTTGCCTTAAGCAGTATAACAGATAATTTGGAATAGTTAACGGAGAGGTTACCTGATTCATCCTCAATGACCAGTTCCGGAAAAACAGGCTGAAGTTCCTGAGCCAGTATACCTATCTGACGGTCATCAGGGTGAGATTCCTGGTCAATGAATTCATAATAAACCGGGTTAAGATCATCAATCATGGTCAGGACATCACCAAGGCTGGTTATATTTGTCTTCAGACGGGCATCTGAGCTTTCAGTAAGCACTCCTGCTATGGTCACATTCCCGTTCTCGTAAACAGACATGGCATTGGATCTGCTTACATCTGATGTGCCGTTGCCCACTAGAAAAACTGTACCGTCTGAAACAGGCAAATTATACTTGCCAACAACCGTTGATTGACTGTCGTTATTGTCCAGCCAGAATCCAAGGGTTGTGGAACCTGATTGCTGTGATTTGCAATTTGTACCTATTGCAACTGATTTAGTCCCGGATGCGTCAGTCCAATAGCCACCGGCGTCATCAGAGACACCTATTGCAATAGAATGGTATCCTGAAGCCTGAGCGTTCCTCCCAAAGGCCATGGAAGAGTTTTCCAGAGCATCAGCTGAGTGGCCAATAGCATATGAAACACCACCCAGCGCCCTGTTCTGAGACCCGATAGCATATGATTTGTCTCCGATAGCATTGCATAAATAACCAAATGCATATGATTTATATCCGGAGGCAAGTGCCTGCATCCCAAGCGCGTAAGAATATGTTGAGTCTGCCTTTGCCTGATACCCGATAGCTGTTGAACCGCTATAGCTGCAAATGGCATTGAAACCTATTGAGGTGCTGTAATAACCGTATGTCTGGCTTTTATAACCAAGTGACTGGCTGTATTGACCAAGTGCTGTGTTCATGAATCCGAGTGAAACGGAATTGAAGCCAACACTGTCCGGACTGCCTATATGAACAGTGCCTGCAAGCAAGGCATCCTTAAGTGGATACCATAAGATTTGTGAGGCACTGTCAACAGTTGTCACTTCAGTTTTTCCGGATACAGTCAGGTATTCATTATTAGAAGAAGCCTTTGTATTATCAAACCCACCGATAGCAAATCCACCCTTTGGCCCTTTACCTGCTGGATTGGTATCGTCAATATACATCCTGATGCTGTCGGGCGTTACCCAAAGAAGATCCTCAATCAGGCCGGCTTTGGTTTGATCAAAACCACCGATAGCAAATCCACCTTTTGGTCCTTTAGCCGTACTACCGCTGGCCACATACATTCTCACGCCCTCGGGATAAACTGCGAATACGGTCTGACCGTCATTACGCTTTACCTCGAACAGGGCATCTTCGGAGAGATCATCACTTCCCACAACAGAAAGCCTGCTACCACCGGGTGAATCGGTCCCTATTGCCAGACTCCCGTCCGGCAGGTAGAGTGTATCTCCATTAACCGGCAGCTGTCCAATCTCTGCTTCCCTAGCCAGTAGGGCATATGGTACCGAGACAATCTGGCTGGCAGTCATTTCATGCCATGTGCTTTGATACTCAACAGAGGGTCTGAGAAACAAGGGGCCACCAGACCATTCTATATCCGAAAATGAAGTGAGAGACCCGTTTACCTTTGTGGCACTGAGATCACCGATTAATAGTGTAAACAATCCGAAATCATTAGTGGTGACACTATGTTCCTCCTCCCAGAGAACAGTGCCATTCGCTGTACCCTGTATTATAGCAATTCTGACAGATATGTTCTGGTTGGTGATCATATCCCCGGAAACATCGCGGGCAACAGCCTGGTAATTAAACTTTAGCGGTGCCTGAGAATAAGTACTTACTGTTGCTGTCAGCAAGCAGGAACAGATAACATAAAAGAAATAATTTCTGAGTTTCATATGGATGGGTTTTAAAGGTTGCAGGATTTGCATACACCAAATTAGAAAAAATAGGTCGCTATTCAAAAATGTGATAAAAAAAGGCACAAATTGTTGCACCTTTCCTTAATGAATATTACTCAGGAAATTATTCCCTGGTAAGCTCTATTATCAATTGAATGATCTTTTCATGTTCCGTAGCTGGTATTTCGCCGGTATAGACCGCTCTGCAAACGCGGGCCTTGTCGACTATAACAACAGTATAGTTATCGGGAGGTACTCCCCATAGATCCTGCAGGGTTGCTTCATAATCAAACAAAATAGTAGTGTCATACTTCTTTTCCTTATTCCTGGCAATCATCCTGATAATACCATTTGGTTTCCATGTCGATTTGGTATCAACGATTCCGAATCCCTTGAAATAATCCTTGTTGATCCTTTTGTCAATATCAGCAGCCTTGTCAACTTCATCGTTGAAAGGATCATTAAGGTCGGATACATCAGGGTCAACATAATTGATCTGCAGTACTTTCCCTTTCCAGCTGTCCATCGAATGATCGACCTTACTTGCATTCGGAAGCACCCATTCAGGAACTTTTTTACCTACCTCAAGCATAGCCTGCTGTGAAAATGTTACCATCACAGCTAATGAAACCAAAAATGTTGTCAGAAGGATCTTTTTCATATTACTTTTTTTTAAAATTATGGACACCAAGATAGGAAAAATTTGTATCTGATGATTTATGGTTAGTGGTTATTTATAAGGTCATTATGTAAATTATTGATTTATGTATATTTACTCGCATTCTCAATCACATCTGCTCCTCAGACTCTTTGAGCAAGCCCGCCTTGAATCCCGGCGAGTGCACCGGCTTCGAACTTCGCCCCGGGTCATCGGGGCTACGTCCGACGAAGTCGCCGAGCTCGTAAACCCGGTTCCCCACTGCTTGCGGCGTGGAGCTTCAATCCAAAATATTTATTGATCGTCTTCGCTTAAATCCTTATATTTATTGCCATTAATCCTATCAACCATTACTCACAAAATAATTTTTTCTATGAAAGGCATATCTATGAAAATCTGCAGGACGGCTCTTTATACATTAGCAGTCTTTTTTGCAGTTACATTACTTCATAGTTGTAGCAGAAGTGCTAATTATGAAGGTTACAAAGTCCTGGATTCCCGCTTTGTAGCAGAGGTAAATGCAGAATGTGTTCATCTTGAACATGTTAAAAGCGGTGCTCACTTGTTTAAGATCAAGTCAGATGATCCGAATAAACTATTCGCAATTGCTTTCAAGACAGTTCCGGACTCTGATTGCGGCACTCCACACATCATTGAACATTCAGTTCTTAACGGGTCGAAGAATTTCCCCGTAAAAAGCCCCTTTGATGTCCTGTCCCAGGGATCGTTGAATACTTTCCTGAATGCTATGACAGGTGCGGATGTGACTATCTATCCTGTCGCAAGTATGAATGATAAAGATTACTTCAACCTGATGCATGTATATCTTGATGCGGTTTTTAATCCATTGATATATAGCGATCCAAGAATATTCAAGCAAGAAGGCTGGCATTATGAACTTGAGGGTGAGGATGATCCTCTTATATATAAGGGCGTGGTATATAATGAGATGAAAGGTGCATATTCAAGTCCAAACCGGGAGCTTGGTTACCAGGTATATAAAAACCTTTTTCCTGATAATAGTTACAGGTTTTCTTCGGGTGGATACCCAACTGCAATACCTGAACTGACCTATGCTGATTTTATTGCATTCCATGAGAAGCATTACCATCCTTCCAATAGCTATATACTGCTGTACGGTAATGCAAACCTGGCTGACGAGCTGGCATTTATCGATTCAGAATACCTGTCCGGGTATGAAAGATCAGATAAGGTTGTGGAGATCGGGGATCAGGCTCCATTCGATGAAATGAAAAGGGTTGTCGAATCCTATCCGGTACTTGAAGGTACTGATACAGAGGACCAGACATTTCTTCAGCTTAGCTTTGTTGTGGGAAGGAATACTGATTATGCCCGTAATATGGCCTATGATGTGCTTACAGATGTAGTTGTTAACCTGGAATCTGCTCCTCTCAGGCTTGCTTTACAGGATGCCGGGATTGGAAGCGATGTTTCAGCATATATTGATGGAAACAATCAGACGGCAATGCATATTGTAGTCAGGAATGCAAATGAAGATGATCTTGATAGATTCCATGAGATCACCATGTCGACCCTTGAAAAAGTTATTGAGGAAGGTCTGGATAAAAAATCTCTCGAAGGCACCATAAACAGGATGGAGTTCAACCTGCGCGAAGGTGACAGTCCTCAAAAAGGATTGACCTACGGTATGCAGATGATTGGTGGTTGGTTCTTTGCTGGTGATCCCTATTCAGGACTCCGGTTTGAGAAACCACTCGCTGAAGTAAAACGATCACTTACTGAGAATTATCTTGAAGAACTGATTAAAAATGATCTTTTATCAAATACTCATAGCCTGTTACTTGCATTAAAACCTGAACCGGGTTTGCAGGCAAAGATTGATGAACGGGCAAGGGCAGAGCTTCTGAATAAAAAGGAATCACTCGACGATGATGCAAAAGCACTATTACTGAAGGAAACGACTGAACTTATTGAATACCAGAAGCGGGCCGACAGTCCTGAAGCTCTTGCCACCATACCATTACTTTCACTTGATGATATAACCAGAGAGGTAGTCTGGTATGAAGCTCAGGAAAAAGATATTAATGGTATCAAAACCATTCACCTGGATGAATTTACCAATGGTATTTTATACAGCAATTTGCTTTTTGATATCCGTGTTCTCTCCCTGGACAAGATTCAGTATGCATCATTGCTTACCAACCTGCTTGGAAAATTTGACACCGAAAACTATACCTATGGTGAGCTTGATAACGAATTGAATATTCATACCGGCGGCTTTAACTCCTATGCTGATGTTTACCTTAAGGATATGAACGATAAAAATATTATCCCAAAGTTCTTTGTTGAAGCCAAGGTTGTTGCTGAGAAGTCATCAAAGCTTTTTGATCTTACTTCGGAAATCTTGAATAAAAGCAAATATGAAGATAAGGAACGTCTTAAAACCCTTCTTACCCGGCATTTTGCACAGGTTGATGCAAGTGTGAGGAATAACGGGATGAATTATGCAGCCTACAGGCTGTTCTCATATTATAGTCTGAGCGGGGCCTATAATGAAAAGATGGGGGGTTTAGACTATTACTGGTTTGTTGCAGACCTGGTTCAGAACTTCGATGAAAAGGCTGATGAGATAATTGATAACCTTAAAATTGTTTCGGATTTGCTCTTTACATCTGAAAATCTTACGGTAAATATTACTTGCGATTCTGATGATTACAAAATCTTCTCAGCTGATCTTAAGGAATTCACAGCTTCATTACCAGAGGGAACTAAAGAATTTCAGGAGTGGGATCTGGCGCCTGCAAAAAGGAACGAGGGCTTTATGACTACCTCAAAAGTACAGTATGTTATGAAAGGCGCTAACTTTAAGGATCTTGGATATGAGTGGAATGGCAGCATACTTGTTCTGAATCAGATCCTTTCTACAGACTGGTTACAGAATCAAATTCGCGTAATTGGGGGTGCATATGGCGGATTTTCAACCTTTGGGGCCTCTGGAAATATGTTCTTCGGGTCGTATCGTGATCCGAACCTGAGAGAGTCACTTGACAATTATGATGCAACAGTTGAATATCTTGAAAGCTTTGAGGCTGATGAAAAGGCCATGACAAGGTACATTATCGGCACCATCGCTGGAATGGATTACCCGGAGACTCCTTCTATGAAAGGCAGCACGGCCCTGAAAAGGTTCTACAATGGAACTACCAGGGAATTCATGCAGGCTCAGAGGGATGCAGTACTCAGTACAACCGCTTCTGATATTGCCGGAATGAAGGAGATGGTGAATGACCTGATGGAACAGGATATATACTGTGTATATGGTAACAATGAAAAAATTGAAAGCGAGAAGGGCCTGTTTATGTCTGTTCTGAACCCAATAAAATAATCTGTCGTTTCGGTTACAGCCCCGGAGAGGGAAGATCTAAAATTATTCCATAATAAAATGGGGAGTGTATCAAACCATTGAACAGTGGGTTCAGGGAGATATGCCTTGATGCTACCGGACTCATCGTTACCGGTGTCGAAGATCCTGAAAGAAACCACCTGGAGTTTGAACAGGATGACAGGTCAGTTAAGATACACATGATTAGAAGCTACAGTGCAGATGAAGAGATAGTTATAAAGGTTTATCATAAGGCCCATAATACTCCTGACGGATTATTTTTTCATGATGAAACTGATGAGTATCCGTGGGATAAGTACGACCAGGTAATTGGACCCAGGCAGGGAGGTGGGGCTGAAGCAACATCAGCAACTATCCTCGGACTTGGCGTTATTCATGACCCTGGCCCCGACCAGCCCTGCTTAGTCTGTTTATCTCCATGTTCGCCTTCCCCCGGGAAGACGGGAGGAAACTGAATTTCAAATATTTTCAGACTGGTAAACATTGATTACAGGGTAGACGTAAGCTTCGGACTGAGAAAAAAAATACTTTTCAGGCTCTGGTTCGAACTATTTTCCGGATATTTACAATATGGAACCATTTTTATGAAAAAAACCTCCTGGCCGGTACCGGGAGGAGCAATAATTTTTTAAACAAACCTAATTTACCATACATATCATGCTAAAAATTAATGGATTATTCCCACCGTTGCCAACTGCTTTTGATGCAAATGAAGAAA
Organism: Bacteroidales bacterium; assembly: GCA_035527935.1. GTDB lineage: Bacteria > Bacteroidota > Bacteroidia > Bacteroidales > VadinHA17 > DATKZO01. Next base: position 57,982 of record DATKZO010000023.1, on the reverse strand, counting down.
TTTTTACTGACAGGATCAGAGAGAATATTAACTACCTCTGCGGCTTTGATCTTTCCGGGATACTTATTCTGGGATCGAATGGCGAGCTTGTAATGCTCTCGGAAGCAGAGAAGGAGGCAGTATATGCTGCAGCAAGAGATGCCATCCCCGATGGTAAGCTCATGATAGCCGGTACTGCCGGACAGTCGACCCGCGAAACCATAAGGGTAACGGCGCTGGCTGCGAAGAACGGAGCTGATGCAGCGCTCGTGCTCAATCCTTCCTATTATAAGGGACAGATGACAAAAGAAGCCCTTGTCAGATTTTACCATCGTGTTGCTGAAGCATCGGAGATTCCTGTTATTATCTATAATATGCCGGCAAATTCAGGATTAGACATGGATGCTGATACCATAATCAGTATTTCAGTCCATCAGAATATTATCGGACTGAAAGATTCAGGTGGCAACCTTGTCAAAATGGGAGATATAATCAGGCGTGCCAAGCCAGGATTCCAGGTGCTGGCCGGTTCAGCAAGTTTCCTCCTTCCGGCGTTAACAATCGGAGCAGTGGGAGGGATCCTTGCTCTGGCAAACATAGCACCTCAGTTATGCCTGGATATTTATCACCTATTCCTGGCCGGTGATATAGAAAAAGCAAGGAGCTTACAGCATATTGCAATACCTGTAAATACGGCTGTCACCCGTCAGTGGGGAGTCCCGGCACTTAAGGCTGCTATGGATTGGCTGGGCACCTATGGCGGACCTGTACGAAGCCCTCTTCTTCCGGCTACTGAAGAGCAAAAGACAGCATTGATAAAATTGCTGACTGATAACAATATACCAAAGAGATAATAAACTGTCAATCTTAATCGACTTATTTACTTAAACTGGTCAGTCAAAAGTATGAAAAAAAGAAAGTTACTGATGATTCCCGGACCTATTGAGTTCGAACCGGCTGTCCTGCAGGCTCTGGGGGAACCGACAACCAGCCATGTTGCACCTGACTTTATTTCAATCTTCGGCCAGTCCCTGGATATGATGAGGGAGGTCTGGCAGGCACCGGCAGCTCAGCCCTTTATACTGGCAGGCTCGGGAACATTGGCTATGGACAGTGCCGGGGCGAATATGATTGAGCCAGGTGACAATGCACTTGTAATTTCTACAGGTTATTTTGGTGATAGGTATGCAAACCTTCTCGAAAGGTATGGCGCTAATGTCAATATCCTGAAGTCAGAGTTGGGTGCCACTGTTTCGGATGAGCGTATCGAAGCTGAACTTCAGAAAGGAGCATATAAAGTATTGACATTCACTCATGTAGATACCTCCACTGCTGTAAAGGTGGATCCCCGTGCAATAGGTAAACTGGGCAGGAGGTATGGGGTTGTAACAATTCTTGATGGTGTCTGCTCTGTTGCCGGTGAAGAGATAAGACAGGCTGAATGGGGGATCGATATTGTACTAACGGCATCACAGAAAGCGATAGGAGTGCCTCCAGGTCTTGCACTCCTGATGGTATCACCCGAGGCAATGGAAGTCTGGAAAAACCGTAAAACAGCGGTTGGGAACTACTATGCCGATTGGAATAACTGGTTACCCATAATGGAAGCATATAAGGAAAGGAGACCTTCCTACTTTGCAACACCGGCAGTTAATCTGGTCGCTTCTCTGAAAGTCAGCCTGGAACATATAATAGAAGAGGGTATGGATGCCCGGTTCAAGCGACATATGGTTGGGGGCAAAGCTTTCAGGGCTGCCTTTAAAAGTCTGGGCCTGAGTCAGATACCGCTGAACGATAATATTGCGGCAAATACTCTGTCAGCTCCTTATTTTCCCGATGGTATAAATGGGCAGGACCTTCTTTCTGCAATAAACCGTGCTGGTGTGATAACTGCGGGAGGGCTGCTTCCTGGTATCAAAGACAAATACTTCAGGATCGGACATATGGGAGCAGTTTCAAAAAATGACATTATAGTCACCATCTCGGCTATTGAATCAGGACTTTCAAATTGTGGTTATAGCTTTGAACAGGGTTCAGGATTAGTCTCGGCGTTGTCAGTTTTGAACAATATCTGAAAATCTCAGTTTAGATATTATTTAATCAGATGAGCGAGGCAAAAAAGGCAAATATCACCAGTGAAGGACTACGTAATACCCTGAAGCTGTATAGCTATCTTAAGCCATACACAGCAGAGTATATCCTTGGCCTGTTTTTCCTGCTTGGATCAAGCCTGGCAAGTCTGGCGTTTCCTAAATTACTCGGCGATCTGGTTAATTCCGGAAATGAAGGTAACCTCTCGGCGGATCTTACCCGCATTGCCCTGACACTTGCTGTTATTCTGATTATTCAGTCATTATTCTCCTACTTCAGAATCCGCCTTTTTGTAAATGTGGGAGAAAAAACGCTGGCTGATATCCGCCTGAAAACATATAATCACATGATCAGGCTGCCTGTGAAGTTTTACGAGAAACACAGGGTAGGTGAACTGAACAGCCGGATATCTTCAGATATTTCACTTCTTCAGGAGACCCTTACAAGTACTCTTGCCGATTTTTTAAGGCAGATTGTCATAATAGTGGGTGGTATCACTCTTCTGGTTATAACCTCTCTGAAGCTTACCCTTTTCATGCTTGCAATAATACCGGCTATAGTACTGCTTGCCGTTTTCTTCGGTCGATATATCAGAAGATTGTCAAAGCAGGCACAGAGTGAAGTGGCAAATTCAAATACCATTGTGGAGGAGACCCTGCAGGGAATCCAGAGCGTCAAGGCATACACCAATGAGTTTTTTGAAATGATCCGTTACGGGAAAAAGACAAAGGAGATTGCCAGGATAGGGATGAAAAGCGGCAGATACAGGGGGGCATTCTCTGCCTTTATGATCCTGGGTATGTTCGGGGCGATGGTCGCTGTTATCTGGAGAGGTGCAACACTTTTATCAGCAGGCAGCATTAATGCCGGTCAACTATTCTCTTTCGTAATATATACGGGTTTTATCGCTGGAACAATTGGTGGACTTGCCAGTGTATATACCCAGATCCAGCGATTTATCGGAGCAACCGAGGATCTTTTCAAAATATTTGGCGAGGAGGAGGAGGAACTTACGGAGATTGCCGGACCGATAGGTCAGGAGAATCTGTTAACCGGAAAGGTTTTTTTTGACAATGTATCTTTTGCATATCCTGGAAGGCCGGATGAAGAGGTGCTTAAGAATGTAAGTTTTGAGATCAATCCGAATCAGATTGTCGCACTGGTTGGAATCAGCGGATCAGGCAAGACAACCATTACCTCACTCATTCTGCGATTGTATGATATCGAAAAAGGCCGGATATTGTTTAATGGGAAAGATAGTACATATTATTCTCTTTCGGCTCTTAGAAAACAGATCTCACTGGTACCGCAGGACATTTTCCTTTTCGGAGGGACAATACAGGAGAATATTGCATATGGTAAACCTGACGCCTCTGATGATGAGATAGTTGAAGCAGCCTATAGGGCTAATGCGATGGAATTTATTGAACGATTTCCCGATGGGATGGATACAGTAGTGGGAGAGAGGGGAACCCAGCTCTCGGGTGGGCAGAGGCAGCGTATCGCTATCGCCCGGGCAGTATTGAAAGATCCCAGGATACTTATACTTGACGAAGCCACATCGTCACTTGATTCCGAATCAGAGAGGCTTGTACAGGATGCTCTGGAGAAACTGATGGTTGACAGAACCTCAATTGTTATTGCCCACAGGCTTTCAACTATACGCAAAGCCGACCAGATATTTGTTATCGATAAGGGATGCCTGGTTGAAAGAGGAACACATGAGCAGCTAATGAATGTCAGCAATGGCATTTATCGTACTCTTAGTGAGTTACAATATTTGAAAACTATACCTGGTTAATTCTTCACCTAGCTTAAAACAGCCATTTAGCAATTTCTGATTTCTGATATAATCATATTTTGCTATATCAGCGGTCAGGTTCAGCTTTGGGTAAAGTGTTTCCAGCTCTTCTTCGGTTTTTTCAATCTGTCTTGTAACTGCCAGCCTTGTGCCAGTGATTACGTGTAACCTGTTCTCAGGACCAAGGATCGATGTCATAAATTCAAAAAGCTCAATTATTGGCTTTGCATCAGTATCATCTGATGAGCCCATGCTCAGGAGAAGTACAAAGTCTTTATGCCACTTGGTCCATGGTGTGTGATTTAATCCTGTTTCAGTGATCTCAACCTTTACAAATGAGCGGAACCGATCAATAATAATCTTTAATGGTGCGGTCAAATGATGAAAATAGACCGGTGAAGCAAATACCAGCACATCAGCCCCCATGATCTCCTGGCTCAGGGACTCCCAGTCGTCACCCTGCAGTGAGCACCTGCCCAACAGGTTGCAGCGCAAACATCCCTGGCAATACTTTATGTTCATATCCTGAGCAACGATCTCCTTGCATGCCTCTGTGTTCCCGGTAGCACCTTTTATGAAGCTCCTTAGCATGAGTGAGCTGTTGCCTGTCCTGCGCGGACTTCCACTTATTGCCAGTACCTTTTTCACCGGGTTCATTTATTTGCAAATGAGGTATCCTTGAAGTAGTCGCTTATAAAAGTGATTTTTCCTTCGGATAAATTGAGGACAGTATTACCACTATTTGAATATGAATTCCCGTCAATATCTTTTCCCTCATTAGTCCATATAGCACACATCCGGTCTTCATCGATAATTACTTCTGATACATCGAAAACAAGTACAGGGTATTTCCTTAAAAGGGCTTTGAGGAATATCAGAACCCGTTTGAATCCTTCGATCCGCCCTGCTCCCGGAAAATCGAAGACTACATCCTCTGTGAGATAGGGCTCAAGTATTGAGAAGTCGCGCCGGTTCATAGCTTTAAATACCAGCTCGGCAAGCTCCCTGCCAGTTGGTTTATTTTCCATTATTCAAGTATTGAGATAAATATAGAAAAATAATATTGCCCGGCAAAAGTTGCGTGTTACGTGTTGCGCGTTGCGAGTTACGAGTTGCGCGTTGCATGTACCATAACACCACTTAACCAGGCCGAAGATTATTTTTTGCCTCTTTTAATTATTTGATAGGTGTTAAGTGTTGCCGACACTACCAGCGCCCCCGCAAGCCCCCAGAGGGTGACCGCATCGACCAGGTTCTGATTGAAATCCAATCCGGTAAGCCTGTCTGCCAGGTATTTGATGTAGGAGACAGGCAGATCGCTAACACCAAGCTGCCGGAGTATCCTGAAATGCCAGTCGGTAAGTGGACAGTATCCGAGCGATCCCACGATCAGACCAAGTATCAGCCATGACCCGGCTGTGATCAGGAGTGTAATAAGATTGGCCAGTCTTGTCTTTTTCCATATCCAGCCGAAAAGATTGAACAGTATCAGGGAGGTATGGAATACAAGAAAAAATATATCTGCCAATTTCAGCATGTTCCTGCTTTGCTTCAAAGATAGGAAGAAATGGTAATTCGTGGTTGCCTGACTGACGATTAACCTGAAATGAACCATATTCATGTTATGCATGTTAATTATATATTAGATTATGGCCCTGCATTGTATTTGTGAGTATTTGAATTGGCCTGGCTTAAACTAAATTAACCTGTTATGGATTCATTATTGAAAGAGAAAACGCTGAACTTTATTTCATTGATTGTCTTTTTAATAGCGTTTATTGCTTCTGTCTGTTTTGTTTTAAATACCGGGATCGTAATTGATCAGATTTCAGCAGTTGATGCTATTGTCCTGGTTCTGGCAACCTACCGTATTTCAAGGATGATAGTATATGAGAAGATATTCAGCCTGGTAAGGCATTTCATCAGCAAAAACAGCGGAAAGGCCCTGTTTGCCTCGGTAAATAACCTGATAACATGTCCCTGGTGTACTGCAGTCTGGATAGCTCTTTTTCTGTTTGATATATACTGGCTGGTCCCTTATGGTGATTATTTTGTTTATATAATGTCCATCTCGGCACTTGCCACCCCACTGGTCCTGATAAGCAATGCACTTACGCTCCGGAATGATATTCTGAAGAAGAGGAGAGACTCAATGTAGTCTCCTAAGCCGATATATTCTCTCTGTTAGCAGAAACCGAAACTGGTTAAGTTATCAATCATTCCTTTATTTCAAACCTATCTGACACTCTGCACCTCTTTTGCACCACCCAGGAATATCCCATTAAAGAAAAATTTGAATGTGCCGTGGGGTTGCGCTCTGAAAAGTATCTCAGGTCCAAACAGATACAGGTTACCTTCTCCTACTTTGGCCTCAGCAATAGCAACACCGCCATACAGACGATCCTGACCCCATGCCCATCCGCTTCTGAGCGGTTTGTCGCTGTCGAACCATGCAACCGTGGTAATACCATTCTTATCGGCCTCCGGATGCAGTCTGAATACCGGACTGTTATCAAAAAATATATCTACTCTGTCATTAAATCCGTAAGCTAATGGCAGTGTATTATCAACCCGGACCTCCAGAATGGAACCTGGAATATAATAACGTTCATTGGATAATGGTTTTCCCCCGCCGTCGACAATATGGTTGCCCATTGGAAGGCTTGCGTGCTGTGCAAGCGAGGTGGAACTGCCTATCGCAAGGATAGTACCCCCGTTCCTGAGAAACTCCAGGAGTCTGGGTACAGTTTCCTCAGTAGTAACCTGCCCCAGCCAGTCGTGGTATTCTTCAGGAATTGACTCAATATCAGGTTCTCCTCTTCCTCCACCGAAAGAGGCCATCCTGGATTGTCCCTGTGGGATGGCTCCGGTAACAAATACCAGTACGTCAAATTTCTTGATAAGATCATCATTATCAAGTGTCTTGGGATACACCGTTTCAAATGGAAACTCGAATTGCTCAAGCAGCCAGCGTGTCCATCCCGCAGGCATCGAACCTCCATACCTGTCCCACAGTCCGACCTTCACAGGATTAAGAAGAAGAGCTGAGGAAGCAGGTTTGCTGATGATCCCATCGAAATTCAAACCAAGTTCCGATGCAGCTGCGTTAATTATATTAATTGTTGACCCGTTGGCAGGAATGTAAATTGTCCCTTCAGGGTATGTTTTGTTATTTGCGGTGACCTTTTCAGTAAGCCAGTACACACTCTCCTTTTTTGCGAGCAGACGGTTTACGGCAATAACTGCATCATTAACACTATGACTGAGAAGGAATCCGGTAGCGTTTTGAGAATTTGATACCATTCCTGCCATCGGTTTTGCAAAGCCAACAATCTCCTCGAAAGGACCATCAACAGGGTCAAGGATACGGTCAAACTCAACTCCCATCTGGAACGAAAGGGTATAACCCGCATTATCGTAGGGAGGTAAAGGGGGACCTCCTTCGTAGAGAAAATCATCCGGATGATCCTGTGGTTCGAACATATCCAGAATATGCGGTCTGAAAGCCTGATCTGTTTTAAATACTATTGAACCTTCGGGGTAGGTTTTTCCATTTACCTGGAAGTCACTGGTGGCATGGTGCACAGTTATACCATTTTTTATAAAGGTGTTTACGAATTTAACGGCTGTGGGGAAATCAGCCTGATCAGAAGGTAGTATAAAGGCCCGTGGATCCCTGTTTTCAGGTATCCTGAATAATTCCATATAGCTCATAGATACGCCACCTCTACGCCGACCGATGTCTGGAGGCTGCTCTGATGAATTGCGTGTATCATCGAGTACTGCCTGGTTAACCATATCGACAATCTTAGGGTGGATTGTCCAACTGTCGCGGCTGCCTTTCTCAATATTGTTCCTTCCCATCAGGTACCTGTTATAAAGTACTGTCTCCCGGTACCTGGAAGCATAATCAAGCGCCGCCTTATCCAGTGTAATTGAGTAATCTATTGCATTCCTGAAGAAGAATGTATCTGGTGTGACGGGAAAAGGCACATCGTTGGTTGGCAGCAGCCGGTCAGGCCGGAAATCAAGTTCAATAGGTGTTGGATTTCCCTTGATCTCAGTAAGAATACCTATCTGATTGTGGAAATAGCCAGTTGTACGGAGATTCCCGTTAAACCATATAGAGTAATTTGCGGCTGATCTCATACCGCTGCCCGGTTTACCTTCCGCAATCAGCCTGTTGTGCATAGCCAGCCCGACTGACTGGATGCTGGAGATAAGTAAAGGATTATAATTATAATTTGGTGGATCACGAAACGGAGGTACAAAGACGATCAGACCTGATGGGCCGGTCTGGTGATGGTTATACATTATCTGCGGATACCATTCTCTATACATAATACGGGCCATATTCTCGGTTTCGGGTTGACTTGCCATATATGAATCCCGGTTATTATCATGCCCTACATATTTCTGATAGAGCCGTGGTAGTCCGCCTGTGGAGCGATCCCCGGGATTTTCTGTTCGCATATACCAGCCTGACACCAGTTCAAGCCCATCGGGATTGGCAAATACAGCAAGGAGGATAATATCATCAAGAAAACGGAGAGTCTCGGGATCATTATTGCTGACCATCTGGTAAACAAGTTCCATAAGCTGCTGTGATCCAACAACTTCTGTGGCGTGCAGCCCGCCATCGATCCAGACCACAGCCTTGCCTTCATTTGACAACTCTTTGGCCTGCTCCTCCGTGAGGTCTTTTGCAAGGGCCAGTTTACGTGATATCTCCTTGTAATAATCAAGCTTCACATGGTTTTCGGGAGAGGTGATTATGGCCATAAATTGATCCCGTCCCTCCGAGGTCGGACCTAAATCCTCGAGTATCATACGTGGCGATTCGCTCTCAAGCTTTTTCCAGTATTCCAGAGCCTGGGTATAACTGATCAGGAGGTAGTCATCTCCAATATTGTAACCGAAATGCTCCATTGGAGATGTGATACCCGTTTGTCCGTAGGTATTACTGCAATGCATAACACCCGTGAAGATCATTAATATTGAAATAGTGAAGCCTGAAAGAATTGACTTCAACGTAACGTCAGAGAACCCGCTTTTATGTTTCATAATTATTTCATAGGTTTTGTTAGGTAATCAAAAATAAGAAATGCTTGCATAGTAAATCGAAAAGTGTTGAATATTTTATTATATAGCTGTTATGTAACAGAATAAAGTTGTAAGTTTAAGGGACTTGATACAAGGTGCACGGTACACGGTGCACGCAACACGTCAGCAAATGAAAACAATCGTGAAAGGGAAGACCAGGGAAGTTGCGATTAATACGGATGGTCCGGTTATCATTATCGGTGAAAGCATAAATCCTACAGGAAGAAAGAGACTGGAATCAACCCTGTCTGAGGAAAATTTCGATTATGTGCATGAACTTGCTGAAAGCCAGATTAAAGCAGGTGCCGATATTCTTGATGTGAATGTAGGTTTTCCGGGAGTCGATGATGTGAAGCTTCTCCCTCGAACAGTTATTTATCTTCAGCAAGAATTCGATACTCCCCTTTGCATCGACTCACCTAATCCATTGGCAATTGAAGCAGCACTGAAGGTAATTAAGGGTAAATGCCTTATCAATTCTGTAAATGGTGGTGAGAAATCCCTGAATGCTATCCTCCCTCTTGCCAGGGAATATGGAGCTGCAGTAATAGGGCTTGTTATGGATGATGGCGGCATTACCCACGATCCGGAGAAAAGATTGAAAATAGCAGAGAAAATACTGGAGAGATCTTTAAAGCGGGGAATAGGTGAAGAGGATGTAATAATCGACCCGCTAGCAATGGCAGTCAGTGCCGATCCGGATGCAGGCAGGATAACACTTGAGACAATAAAACTCGTTCACGACAGGCTGGGACTGAATATAACCCAGGGTGCCAGTAATGTATCATTCGGCCTGCCGAATAGGGAGGTACTGAACAGTGTCTTTATGGTATTCGCAATCATGAACGGATTAACCTGCCCCATTGCAAATCCGAACAGGATCACAGCTATCGTCAGAGCTGCTGACCTCCTTCTGGGGAGGGATGATCTTGCTATGCGGTTTGTAGAATATTATCAGGGTAAACTGTAAATTCTTGTACTAATGGCTGTCGATAGCGGTTTATTATTTATTGAGATACATCTTGGCAAATTCATCATAAAGTGCCAGTTCACCGGTTGAATTTCCATCCCTGTCAAATATTGCACCCCATGTATTAAGCGGCTCCCAGATACATGTTCCCTGGCCCATTCCATCAGGCAGGCTAAATTCTATTTCATGAACCTCAGATTTGTACCCTGAATATTCGACCACATTAATTGGTTTTCCATATTTCGATATCAGTTTATTGAGGTTACTATTCAGGTCATTCAGAGTGCCATGCCAGCGTGAATAGTATGAAATACCAAGAACATCGAAATCAACATTCCGTGCTAACATATTGTCTAACCAGAAGGTGGCTTCCTGGTTTTGCCCACCAAGTGCCAGATGAATCATTGTAAGAATTGAAGAATCCGCTTCCTGTACTCCTTCAAGTCCGGCACAAATCAGTTCCGCGAGATTGTCAAGGTTACTTATGTGCCCGTCGGGCCATAGCATTCCATGGTTTATTTCGTTGCCTACCTGGACCATATCAGGTGGAGTTCCCTGGGCTATCAATTCATTAATAACCATTTTTGTATAGTCTTTCATTTTAACCTTGAGCTCCTCAAATCCAAGTTCTTCCCATGCTTTTGGCTTGTATTGCCGCTGTGGATCGGCCCAGTAATCACTGTAATGGAAATTGAGCAAAAGCTTCATTCCTGCTTCATTTGTCCTCTTTGCCATCTGTTTTGTATAATCCAAACCACAGAATCCTTCTTCAGGCGAATAGCCTTTTTCATTTTCAGGATTTACAAAGATCCGTAACCGGATATAATTGAATCCATGATCTTTAAGTGCCTGTATCCCATTTTTCTCAATGGAATTGTCGTAGAACTTTACACCTCGCGCTTCAAGCTGAGGTAAAAAACTTATGTCGGCACCAATCATTTTGTCAACCTCTTTATCAGTCGGTTTTATCTGGTCTGATCCGGGTTGCATTAGCCTGATGTCCCTTGGCAAAGTGTGTAACTCATGTGAAGCGGGCCAGAGAGTGTCGCACCTGGCTTCTACCTTTATTTTGTCTTCAGTTGTACCGGCCTGCAGGAAAAGGCTGCAAAGGCCGTTCTCAATACTGCTTTGCCAAATGATCACACTGTCATATTTTTCATTGAATACCAACTCTTTGCCTTCAACAGGGTGTAATAGTTTCGCATCACCGTACACATATATTTCTATCGGACGGTTGATGGATTTTATTTCCCTGCCAAGACTGTCTGTAAGAGCGATCCTCAGCTCCGTAATATCTGTTCCGTTAGCTATCAAAGTAGTACTGTAAGCAGTGAGCATGACACCAACCGGCTTACCGGTCTCAACCTGGAAGTAAGGTGAATAGTCCTTTATGGCTGAATTTTCAGGTTGTGTTGCACATCCTGACAAAAATAGGTATCCAACCAGAATAATTAGTGTAGTGGTTTTCATAATGTAGCGGATTGAAATTCTATTCTCTGCAAAGGTACATTAAAGATACAATATTTTGCCTTGTTCAATAACGGAAACATTTCAAACCTGCCCTGGAATGAGTTACTGGCTATGGCGATATTTTTGGCACTCTTAGTATTAATCTATGTTATTTTGAGAAGGGTTCAGGGCAATGTGCATAGCGAAAATATATTGAGTACGACAAATTAAAGATAGTCAGTATCTTAATTAAAAAATATATATTAATCCATATATATTATAATATGTAATTCTGACAATAACCTTTTACCTGCTTTCAACAGGCAATCTTATCTGAGAGGGATATTTTTCAGAGTGGTGTATCTTATTATCGGCTATAACTCCCACTGACTCATCATAATTATTACCTCCGGTGTTCAGGTTTCTTGCAAACCTGGGAAAATTGCTGCTTGATATCTCAATTCGTATCCGGTGTCCCTTTTCAAAATAATTACTGGTACCCATTGGGGTCATTTCAAGCTTATACACTTCCTCATCTTCCATAAACACCTCTTTATCATAACCCTCTCTGTATCTTGCCCTTTGGATAGTCTCATCAAGATTATATGCTCTTCCGTCAGGGTAGACATCAAGTATTTTGATAGTGAAGTCGGTGTCTTTGGCATCTGATGACACATACAGGGTACTTTCAATAAACCCGCTTACCTGAATGCCTTCCGGAAGTATCCCGGATGTATATACCAGTATATCGTCCCTGGTTTCAATTTCTTGCTGATCAAACGAGCCTGCCTCCACCGCATTACCCATGCAGCATAAATTACCGCCATAAGAGGGGACAGGATCATTGGGATCATATCTGAATGAATCGGGATAATCTTTTGTTCCATGCGGTATAAGTGTCAGGATTCCATCCCCGCCAAGACTATTGGCATTACCTGAACTGTTAATATAATATGTAGTCATTTCTGAGTTCTCAGGTGGCCATACCTCAGATGTTTTCCATTCATTATTCCCCATGCTGTAATACATTACATGAGGAGTCTCCTCAAGAATATTATTCTCTTCTCCTTTCAGCCAGTAATCAAACCAGCCATATATCAGGCCATCATAATCATACCTGGCATCTCCAAGATATCTTTCGCCCACAATTGTCTCTTCTTGTGTCCTGATATAGCCGCAATGGCCTGTAGGAGCAATAACCAGGTACTGATTCTCTGCAACCTCAGGATCATCAGCATTCTCCCGTACATGGTTGAAAAGCGCTATATTTGGACTGGTGGCAATATCATACCAGGATACGAACCACATGGCCGGAACACCAAAGGGCATATCGTCATGATACGTACCGCCCTCATACCATGCCGGGTCATTGGGTTTGCGGGTGATCATATCGTCCCAAACTCCTTTTGAACCATTTACATGTATGAAAATATCCTGAAGGGGAAGATGATACAAAGCTTCCGACCAGTCAACAGCTGCCATCTCAGGGGCCATATCATAAAACCTCTGGATACGCAGAAGATCCTCCTGAGTAATATCACCGGGCAGGCGTGGCCTGAATATATCATGCTGCGTACCATACATCCAGACCGTGAACAGCATCTGATGCACTCCGCCTCTGTACCAGTTTCCCTGTTCGTAATAGTTGCCGATTCTGCCAACACCTGCACCATAGCCCATAGGCACCATGGCCGCATGTGAAGGATGATCAAGGGCCGCTACTGCCATTTGCCACTCAGCAGTAGAGGAACAGCCATATGTGCCGATCCTGCCATTGCACCATGGTTGGCTGGCCATCCAGCTGAATGCGTCATATCCATCAGTTGTAGGAGTCCCAAGTATATCCCATTCCCCCTCAGAAAAGAACCGGCCTCTTTCGTTCTGTACTATATATGCATAACCCCGGCTAACAGCCTCATAAGCACTTTCATAGGTCCTGGTTCTGACTTCACCATCTCCATATGAATTGAAGTTATAAGGTGTTCTTGAAAAAATGACCGGTACAGGCTTGTCAGTCCTGGGTCTGTAAATATCGGTAGCCAGACGTATGCCGTCCCGCATGGGCATCATTACTTTCTGATCAATTATGGCTATTTCTTCTAATTGATCCAGGATTTCCTGTGCTGCTAAATTGGGTGCGAAAAGGAATAGGATCAGAATGGGCAGGGAAAAAGATGACCTCTTCATAATACAGATTTTTTTTGAATAATAAATGAACTGTCATATTAAGTTACAAGTTTGGCTCAGCCTCCTCAACCTATTCACCCTTGTTCAACCTCCTGATATCAAATGCCACCAGCACATCACCATGCCGCTGGTACAGGATACCCTTATTGATCACGGGATGGGAGAAATGTTCTCTTGAACCTTTTGTAATTCTAAATGAGCTAACTTCATGGATCTTTCCATTATCATAACCGAGCAGATACATGGTACCTTTCTGGCTGTAATAGTAAAGCATTTCATCTGCTGCTATTATTGTACCACTGCCAAGGCTCAGTGAATCGGTAAGTTCACCGGTAGCAGCATTTATGGCTCGTAATTCAGGTTTAACAGTCCCGGTACCATACAGATAGTTATCAATCTTGACAATACCACCCATATAACCGTCAAAACCCTTGTTGCGCCACACCTCTGTTATCTCAGACCCATCCTCAGACAAAGCCAGTTTTACCCCACCGTTCCCATCACCGGCAGCATAATAGATGTAACCATCCTCAAATAATACTGCGTTGCAGTGAGTGTCGCCCATACCAAGGATCCTTTCTTCCAAAGTAAGATTGTCCTGTTCATGGGCCCAAAGCATTTCACCGGTCCCTGCATCAAAACCCATCATATGATAGGCAGAAAATGTTACAAAGATATTTCTGTCAGGAAGTTCAATCAGTTTGCCTTGATTATAACCCGACCGTTCGCTAAATCCCTTGTTGTACCAGATAAGCTCTCCTGTAAAACGGTTCAGCCCGGCTACGTTATATTCCTTTCCACCCGGTGTCCAGAACACCTTATCCCCATCTATCACAGGAGCTTCAGTGTAACCATGCATTGTAGGGATCCCTTCGGCATCTTCCGTAAAACCTTTTGACCAGATAATCTCACCTTCCCGGATGTCGACGCAAAAAAGGTTTCCCATACCTGTTACAGTATAGACCAGGTTGTCAACAATCGTGGGTGTCGACCTTGATCCGGGTAAGGTTTTTGTCCACTCTCTGCCAATCTCAGTTTGCCATTGCTTCTCGCCATCAAGGTTAAAGCAGAAAAGTGTCGCTATGGTGTCAATCTCCCCTGTAATAAAGAAATGGGTATCGGTAAATGTAGGCGAGCCAAACCCGTTTCCTATGTTTTCAATAGCCCGGATCTCGGGCGGCCCGTTCTCAGGCCATTCCTTTAACAGGTTTGATTCCTGGTATATGCCTGTACGGCCTTCACCGCGCCATTCATATATTCTGTTTTTATTGCTTGTGCATGATCCTGACAGGATAAGGGCAAAAAGTAATAGCAGATTTTTCATTCCTAAAGATTTATTATACCAAATTTGGACAAATATAGCCTTTTAGTCCAAAAGGAAACAGGATTACGACTAAAAACCAACGACAAAAGGTAAAATAAGCTAAAGATGAAAGGCTTAAGGTGCAAGGTGCACACCTGCCTGCTGCTCCTTCGCGTAGCCGCTACGGCAGGGCAAAACCGGCAGGCAGGGTTCACTGTACATGGAAGATCATCCTAAAAGAAGAACCTGTAACTCTGACGATAAGCCAGCGGCGGATGTCTGTCGGCCTTTGACTTGTAACCTGTAACCCACCTTCGTCAAGGCTTCGGTGGTCAAAGCCTGCAACCTGGAGCAATCAAGGAGTCCAGCGTAAACAGCGAACGGAAAACTTTATCTCATGCACCAGATGAATCTATCAGCCAAACCGTAAATTATTGCTTAAACTCAAATACTATAAGAACAATTTTGATTTCCAGGCGTTATATTTATGCATAATTAGCTATGATAAAAAAAGCAGGTCATATATTACTGGCAGTTATTTTGTTATTCTCAACAACCGGAATAACAATATCAAAACATTATTGCGGCAAAACTTTGCGCTCAGTAACTGTTATGACTGAAGCTGAATCATGCTGTGAGATGGAAGGTTGTTGTCATAATGAATCACAGGCATTCCAGGTTGAGAATAATTTTGCAATTTCATCTTTTCAATTCGATTTTGATCAGGTTTTCGTTCTGGTACCGGTTGTTCTATCCACTGTTGCATTTGATTTACCGGTTAGCATTGCAAATCACCTCTTTTACGACCGTCCGTCTCCTCCGGGAGTAAAACTTCTTCTTGCATCCCTGCAGACTTTTGTTTTGTAATTTTACCATGAAATATTACAGGTAACCATTTATAAGTATGGTTACCTGATTTTATCAATCAGTTAACCGGATAAAAATTATAAAATCAAAATTACATGCTTAACAAAACAATAAGATTCTTTCTTGAGAACAGGCTGGTAACATACCTGGTTCTTGTAATATTTGTAGGCTGGGGTGTTATTTCGTCACCATTCGGATGGAACACGGGTATTCTTCCTTCTGATCCGGTGCCTGTTGACGCAATACCCGATATAGGTGAAAACCAGCAAATTGTCTATACAGAATGGCCCGGGCGATCTCCACAGGATATTGAAGATCAGATATCCTATCCGCTTACTACTTCGCTATTGGGGATCCCTGGAGTAAAAACCATACGAAGTAATTCTATTTTCGGATTATCCAGCATTTACATCATTTTTGATGAAGATATTGAGTTTTACTGGAGCAGGACCAGGATTCTTGAAAAACTAAATTCCCTGCCTTCCGGTACACTTCCGGAGGATGTCATGCCAGCACTGGGGCCCGACGCAACTGCACTGGGACAGGTTTTCTGGTATACGCTTGAAGGCCGTGATAAAGATGCCAATCCGGCGGGTGGCTGGGACCCTCATGAATTACGGACTATCCAGGATTTTTATGTTCGTTATTCACTCACCTCCGCTAAAGGGGTTGCTGAAGTGGCTTCAATTGGTGGGTTTGTAAAGGAATACCAGATTGATATTGATCCCAATGCCATGAAAGCTCACGGTGTAAACGTGGCGCAGATCATGGCGGCAGTAAAAAACAGCAACCTTGATATCGGGGCACGGACCATCGAATTTAATCGGGCCGAGTACCTGGTAAGAGCGCTGGGCTATATTAAAAACCTGGAGGATCTGGAAAAAAGTGTCGTTACAGTGCACGAAAATATTCCTATCCGGTTAAAAGATGTAGCTAAGATTAACTTCGGACCTGCCACCCGTCGTGGCGGTCTGGATAAAGGAGGCGCGGAGGCCGTTGGAGGAGTGGTGGTGGCGCGATATGGAGCCAATCCATTGGAGGCAATAGATAATGTCAAAGCAAAAATTGCTGAAATAGAGCCAGGATTACCAACAAAGACACTGGAAGATGGAACCGTTTCTAAAGTCACTATTGTCCCTTTTTATGATCGTACCGGGTTAATCAATGAGACCTTAGGCACACTGGAAGAAGCCATTTCACTCGAATTATTGATCAGTATTCTGGTTGTTATAGTGCTGGTGTTAAACCTGCGGGCGTCGTTCCTTATTTCATCTCTTTTGCCAATCGGAGTATTAATAACATTTATTACAATGCGTCAATTTGGCGTCGATGCCAACATTGTGGCCTTATCCGGTATTGCCATTGCCATCGGAGTGATGGTGGATGTGGGGATTGTGTTTACCGAGAACATCATCAGGCATTCTGAAATGCCCGGGAATACCGGAGCCAGGGGAAAGCGTTTATTAAATGTGATTTACGAAGCCACCACCGAAGTGGCAGGTGCGGTAATAACAGCGGTGTCAACTACCATTGTAAGTTTTCTGCCGGTATTTGCAATGGAAGCGGCCGAAGGGAAGCTTTTTAAACCCCTGGCATTTACCAAAACTTTCACCATGCTTTCTGCTTTGATGATTGGTCTAATAATTATTCCAACCCTGGCTCATTTGGTTTTTTCCATCAGGTTTGATAAAAATAAATATAAAAAAATCTGGAGCATTATACTCATTACATCCGGTCTGCTTCTTTCAGTATTTACAGGATATTACATAGCTCTGGCAATAACTGCCTACGGTTTGAATAGCCTGTTGTCTGAAAAATGGCATGAAACAAAAAAATCATGGAAAAATATTATAAATATTGCTATAACAATAATTGTAGTCCTGTTTTTCCTTACTAAAGCCTGGATGCCTTTAGAGGCTCAGAATTCTCTGTTTATCAACTTCCTCTTTGTTATTGCAATTGTTGGAACTGTATTAGGTGCTTTATCCCTGGTCGTCATCTTTTATCCGAAAATATTAAGATGGTGCCTGGAGAATAAATGGAAGTTTTTAACCTTTCCTATTCTCATTATAGCATTTGGACTAACAACCTGGCAGGGTTTCGATAAACTATTCGGGTTTACGCCTGAACTTATAAAAAAAACAGGAGTTTACCAGAGTTTAAACACCACTTTCCCGGGAATTGGAAAAGAGTTTATGCCATCACTGGACGAAGGCTCTTTTCTTTTAATGCCAACTACCATGCCACATTCGGGTATTGAGGAAAACCTTGAAGTAATCCGGATCCTGGATAAAAAGCTCAATGCCATACCCGAAGTAGAAAGTGTTGTGGGTAAATGGGGGCGTGTGAACTCTGCTCTTGACCCTGCACCAACATCAATGTTTGAAAACTTAATCAGTTATAAATCGGAGTATATACTGAATGAAGCTGGACACCGGATACGTTATAAAGTGGATAAAGAGGGGGCCTTTATTTTAAAAGACGGCAGAACCTACGATCCGAAGAAAGAAGGTTTCCGGCAGATGGATCAGGAAAACCTGATCGAATTCAAAAACGGGAAATATTTTCGACAATGGCGCGACGAAATCAAATCCCCTGATGATATATGGGATGAAATCATTGTTCAGTCAGCTATCCCGGGTTTAACCTCTGCACCTAAATTGCAACCCATACAAACTCGTCTGGTAATGCTGCAAACAGGCATGCGTGCACCAATGGGCATCAAGGTATTTGGCCCCGACCTGGAAAGTATTGAGAAGGTTGGTCTCGAAATTGAAAAACAGCTGAAACAGGTGGAAGGTGTGCAGGCGATGTCGGTTTTTGCCGACCGGGTAGTGGGTAAACCTTATCTCGAAATGGAAATTGACAGAGATGCAATAGGCCGGTATGGCTTATCAGTTAAAAACCTGCAGGATATTATTAGCAGTGCCATTGGCGGTATGAAACTCACAACAACAGTTGAAGGCCGGGAAAGATTCCCGGTTCGTTTGAGATATGCCAGGGAATACAGGGATAATCCTGAAGATATTAAGAAGATACTGGTTCCCACTCCCTCAGGAACACAGATTCCGTTAGGTGAACTGGTAACCATTAATTATACCAGGGGTCCGCAAATGATTAAAAGTGAAAATACCTTCCTTGTGGGGTATGTCATTTTCGATAAAAAAGAGGGATTTGCCGAAGTTGACGTGGTAGAAAATGCCCAGGCATATCTAAAGGAAAAGATAGAACAGGGAGAGTTTAATCTACCTGCGGGCGTAAGTTTCATTTTTACAGGTAATTATGAAAACCAGATCAGGGCTACCAGGAGGTTGATGATGGTTGTACCGGTTTCACTTATTGTCATTTTTCTTATTCTCTATTTTCAGTTTCGTTCGGTTACATCCACATCGCTTATTTTTTCAGGAATATTAGTGGCTTTGTCCGGAGGATTTATCATGCTCTGGCTTTACGGCCAGCCGTGGTTTATGAATGGTACACTTGCAGGAATAAGTCTGAGGGATTTATTTCAGGTACGTACTATTAATTTAAGTGTGGCAGTCTGGGTAGGCTTTATTGCCCTCTTTGGAGTGGCTACCGACGACGGGGTTTTGATAAGCACATATATTAAGCAATTGCAGGATAAACATAACCCTAAAACCATAAAAGAGGTGCGGGCATTAGTCCTGGAAGCAGGATCAAAAAGGGTTCGTCCGGCAATTATGACTACAGCCACTACCATTATTGCACTTATTCCTGTAATTACCTCTACAGGAAAGGGAGCCGATATAATGGTGCCAATGGCAATTCCCCTGTTTGGCGGTATGACAATTGCGGTAATCACAATGTTTATGGTACCTGTACTTTACAGTATGTGGCAGGAGAGGAGAGTTCTGAATAATGAATAATGAATAATGAATATCGAATGATGAACAAATTGATGATAAGGAAGAGATATATTGCAGGTGTTTTGCTGGTATTGATTTCTGCTGCAATTTCAGGGCAGGAAGTACTCAACCAGTACCTGCAGACTGCAGCACTTAATAATCCGGGGCTAAAGGCGAAGTTCAATGAGTATATGGCGGCACTTGAGGTGGTGCCACAGGTAAAGGCTTTACCAGATCCGCAACTGGCATTTGGATATTTTATTAAACCGGTTGAAACCCGCATGGGGCCTCAGCAGTTCAGGGTCTCGGCGTCGCAAATGTTTCCCTGGTTTGGAACACTGAAAGCCAGAGAAAACGCATCTGTTCAGACTGCAAAAGCAAAATATGAACTTTTTGAGGAGACCAGATCGAAATTATTCAACAATGTAAAAGCTACCTATTTCAACCTCTATTTCAATCATAAAGCAATCGATATTACCTCTGAAAATATTGAGATACTCAATACTTTCAGGAACCTGGCCATTATAAAATTTGAGGCCGGGTTGGTATCGTCAGTAGATGAATTACGTGTTGAGATAGAAATTGGCGAACTGGAAAACCAGCTTGCATTGCTTAAAGACAATAATCAGGCGCTAAGGGTTATGTTTAATAATCTTCTGAATGTCGATAATAATCAAACAGTAATAACTCCTGAATTGCTATGGGACAGGGATTTCCCTTTACCAAAAGAGGTAGCAATGGATTCCATTAACCGGTTGAACCATCAGCTTTTGAGTCTCGAATTCCAGCAGGAAAGCCTGAGGTTCAGGCAGGAAATAGCTACCGATATGGGGAAACCCTCCTTTATTATCGGGATGGATTATACATTTATCGGGAAGGGGGATAACAACATGGCCGGAACCGATGCTTTTATGTTCCCTAACGTCGGGATTACTGTCCCTCTCTATCGTAACAAGTATAAAGCTATGGTTCAGGAAGTGGTTTACCTGGCCACAGCAAAGGAGGAGGAGACAACTGATAAAACAAATATGCTCGAAACTCTTTTCGAAAACGGGTGGAAAGAATACCAGGACGCAGGAAGGAGAATGAACCTGTTTATTACACAACTGGACCTTGCGCAGAAATCGGTAAAACTTTTGGAAACTGACTATTCTTCGGGTAATATGAACTTTGAGGAAGTACTGCGAATGGAACGCATGGTACTTAAGTTCAACCTTGAACTTGAAAAGGCCAGGGCTGATAAACAGGCAGCCATTGCCTTCATCAATTATTTAATGGGTAAATAAAAACAGATCTAATGAAAAAAATAATTCAAAACATAATAGAAAACTACAAACTGGTGATTGGCGTTTTGATAACCGGATTGTTTTTTGGATGGATTTTCTTCCATAATTCAGGAGAAATGAAAGTCGCAAATCAGGAGGCAGAATTAACTGAAGGACACAATCATGGTGCCGAAGAACCGATCATATGGACCTGCTCGATGCACCCGCAGATCAAACAGGACAAACCGGGGAAATGTCCTATATGCGCGATGGACCTGATTCCACTGACAACAATGAGTAGTGGTGGTGATGATGTGGATCCCGATGAAATAGTGATGTCCGAATCAGCTGCTAAACTGGCCTCCATTCAAACCATGGTAGTGACCATGGGTGTTCCGGAAAAGACGGTTTATTTACAGGGAAAAGTAGAGGCAGATGAGCGAAACATAGCAGAGTTAACTGCCCGGTTCGGCGGACGTATTGAAAAATTGTTTATCAATTTCACCGGACAAAACGTGCAAAAAGGAGAAAAACTGGCAACCATTTATTCACCAGGATTGGTAACGGCACAAAGAGAATTGCTTGAGGCCCTGGCTTCTAAGGAAGACCGGCCTTCACTTTATGCTGCTGCCAGGGGAAAACTTAAGTTGTGGGACCTTACCGATGAACAAATTTCAGCTATAGAGGAGAATGGCGAACCTCAGGTTTATTTTGATGTTTTGTCACCCATCACAGGTACAGTTACAATGCGCCATGTAACTATCGGGGATTATGTCAAAGAAGGAACAGCCCTGTTTAAAGTAATCGACCTGACCAGGGTCTGGGTAATGTTTGATGCTTATGAAAGTGACATTCCGTGGATAAACCCGGGTGATAAGGTGGATTTTACAATTCAGGCCCTGCCAGGAAAAAATTTCACTGCCAGAGTAACCTTTATTGATCCGTTTATTAACGGGCAAACACGTGTTGCCAAAGTGCGGGTGGAGGTTCCAAATCCCAAATTGACCCTGAAACCCGAAATGTTCACAACAGGCTTACTGGAGTCAAAAATTGCTGAAAGCAGCAATGAAATACTGGTACCCGGGTCGTCCGTGCTGTGGACAGGTAAACGTTCCATTGTATATGTTAAAGTGCCTGACCGTGAAAACCCTTCATTCCTTTACAGAGAAATTATTCTTGGTCCCCGGGCGGGAGCATTTTTCGTAGTAGCCGAAGGATTGGCGGAAGGTGAAGAAATTGCCACTAACGGTGTTTTTAAAATCGATGCAGCAGCTCAGCTGATTGGGCTGCCAAGCATGATGAATCCTGAGGGTGGTGTGGTCCAATCAGGACATGATCATGTGAAAATGGAAGCAGATGATATGACTTCCATGCAGGGTGATGTAATGGATCCAGGCAAGATTCCTGAAAAGTTTCAGGCACAGCTGACATCATTTTACAGGGCATATCTGGATATGAAGGATGCTTTTGTAAAATCGGATGCCTCCCTTATTGCCAAAGAGGCCAGGAGGGTGATCGGATCACTCAAAATGGTTGATATGACATTGCTCCGGGGTGATACACATATGGAATGGATGGATCAGGCAAAACGGCTGGAACAATATCTCTCTGATATTGTTAATGCAGATGATATTGATAAGCAACGACTGACATTTTCGGACCTGAATAATACATTATATAAAAGCATAAAAACCTTTGGACTGGATGGTATTACGACATATTACCAGTTTTGCGCAATGGCAAACGGTGATGTGGGAGCATACTGGTTCAGTAACACTGAGGAGATACGCAATCCATATTTTGGTGATAAGATGCTTACGTGCGGTGAGGTAAAGGAGGTGATCAGGTAATAGGTTTACGGCTCACGGCGCAAGGTTTACGGTAATTTTATTTATTGATAGTATAAGACAATTATTTAACTAAAATCAATTTATTATGAGAACAAAAGTATTAAGTTTATTAGTAGTTCTGGTGATGGGAGTTACATCCCTGATGGCCCAGGATCAGAAGAAAGAAGAATTTAAGGTAGCAGGTAATTGCGATATGTGCAAGACAAGGATTGAAAAGGCTGCAAAGACTGTTGATGGGGTAGCGGAAGCTTCATGGGATACAAAAACCAAGATGCTGGCACTTACTTTCAGCACTGATAAGCCGAATGCAGAGGCCGTTCATAAGGCAGTTGCTAAGGTTGGACATGATACAGAACTCTTCAAAGCTGAAAAGGAAGTCTATGACAAATTGCCGGCATGCTGTAAATATGAGCGCATGGCTGAAAAGTTGGAAAAATAGGAATTGGGGACTAGATAACGGGGATTGGCTTATCCTAATCCCCGGTACCCAGCACCCGGTACCCAGCACCCAGCACCCAGCACCCGGTACCCAGCACCCAGCACCCTATTTCTCTCCGGTAATCGTGATACTCAATACGGCCGTTCCTGAGCTTCTGTACGAACTTATTTCTTTATCGGAAAGATGTTTAATCAGTATATCTTCGGGTATTATAATCTCTTTTTCCTTGTGAATATTAATATTTGTGAACCCGGATTCTTGAATGATCTCAAGGTAGTATGATTTTGAGATTGCCCCTGAAACACAACCTGCGTACATTTCAGCCGCTTCCTTAAGATTATCGGGTAAAGCCCCGGAGATTACAATATCTGAAATGCAGAAATGTCCACCAGGTTTTAATACCCTGTATATCTCGCTAAAAGCTTTATGCTTATCGGGTACCAGGTTGAGGACGCAGTTGCTCAAGACCACATCATAATTATCAGGAGCGAGGGGGATATCTTCAATATCACCTTTTATAAATTCAATATTCATGAAGCCTGTCCTTGTGAGATTCTCCATAGCCTTATTCAGCATCTCATCAGTGAAATCGAGACCAGTAACCCAGCCTGAATCTCCGGTCAAAACGCGGGCAACAAAGCAGTCATTGCCTGCACCACTGCCCAGGTCAAGGACTGAATCGCCCTTTTTTATACCCGCATATTCAGTAGGAATTCCGCATCCAAGGTGTAGATCAGCCTCAGGGTTATAACCTTTCAGCGCTGTATAGTCATCGCTGAAGATAGTGTAGCCATCTGTTCCACAACATGAATTACTGCTACAACAAGATCCATCAGATGCCTGCCTGGATGATGCAATCTCGCCATATTTCTTACTTACAACGTGTTTGAGCTCTTTAGGGTTCATATGCTTGTGTTTTAATTATTACTGCAACATGATCTGTTTTCCTGGATTGAAGGGCAGGGGACACTCCCGTATGAACAATAGACACAGCAATCTCCTTTTTCCGGCTTCAGAATAGATTTACAGTTATTACACTCATAAAAGAACTGGCAACTATCAGCAGGCATTTTTTCTTCCTTTTCAAATCCACAAACCGGGCAGGTAATAGTTGAGTTTAATTTAATTGCAGTCATTTTGAGCAACTTAGCGTCAATTGAATGATTAATCCCGGTTACTATATAGTGTAATTCTATTTTCTTCAAAGCTACTATAATTTCTAATTATTACCGGTAAAGATGTAAAACGCTGTAATGAATGTGAAAAGAGGCGCGGTAAAATTTATCTGTATATTTCAAGGTTTTATCCTATCAAACAGTGGCAATAGCTTTCCTTTAAAACAGTCCAGGATTTCAGCTTCATGCTCTCCAATAGGTTTAACAGGAATTAAATCCATAACTTCCTCCGGGCTTAGGCCTGATTTAAACATAAGGTTCATGGCAGATATTGTCGTTAATTGAATAGACTCTTTGCATTCAGGATCGTTTAACCCGGTCAGTTGCCCGATCTCAAGAAGTGCTTTCCACTGAAACCAGAAATAGGTTGGAAGCATGGCTGACAGGATTGCATAACTTTCAAGCTTATTTTCAATTGTTTCAAAGGTATGCCCCAGTAAGCTGAAGATCGCCAGTAAATCTTGTTTTTCATTTCCGGTTATACCCGAAGAGAAACAAACCGGATTATACCCCTCATTGATAAAAGAGGTTGCGTTTGGAATGCTGCGTACTATTTTTGTAGTTGATTTTATCTTTCCAATTATCCTTTCAATAGTGATCTTAGGGGCTAAAGAAATGATTACAGTCTGATAATTGAAAGAGTCCTTAATTCCTTCCAGCATTTCCATAATAACAGGAGGGTGCAGGGCAATAAATACAATATCCTGGCTGGCAACCTCCAAAGGCGTTTCGGCAATCCGAATGTATGGGAATCTGTTATTCAGATTTTTCAGAACTTCAGGATCAGTGTCATAAATCACGATTGCACGAAAATCAGCATTTTTATTTGCGAAGGCCTGCAAAAGAATCCTGGTTATCCTTCCGCCGCCTAAGAATCCCAGAGATTTTGTTTTCATGATGTTTTTGGTTTTTATTAAAGAATTGCAATTGTTAATTTAATCCGTATTGTTTGATTCTATCTACATGTCAAATGGATAAATATCTATTCTCTTGGCTTTAGCTGGCATTTGCACGAGCCTGTCAAACGGTATCTGTTATTAACCTTTGCTGGCAAACCATATCTCTCCCAGTCCACAATCCCTCCGGAAAGGTTTGCAATATTTGTATAACCAAGGCCTATGAGCAATTCAACCGCTTCCTTACTTCTAAGCCCGACTGCATCAGCAAGAATGTAGTATTTCTCCTTTGATAACAAAGCTGGATTCTCCTTCAACTGACTTAACGGGAGTATTATGCAGTTATTCAGATCAAACTGTCTAAAAGAATTCATATAATTTTCTCTTACATCAACCATGATGACACCTTTCTTGCACAGTTCAAGCGCTTCTTTGGGAGATAGATGCTTTATCCCGTTAATTTCCATTCCTGCCATGCTAAATAATTCTACAGTCATATCCTACAAATTGCCAAATATCAGACCCGAAATAGTTGCCATTACCACCACCAGCGTAACGTAAACCAGTGTTTTTCGGGTACCTATTATACCTCTTATAACCAGCATATTAGGCAGAGACAACGATGGGCCGGCCAGTAAGAGTGCCAGTGCCGGGCCCTTTCCCATACCTGCTGAGATCAATCCCTGCAGTATTGGAACTTCAGTGAGCGTGGCAAAATACATGAATGCACCTACAATAGAGGCAAAGAAATTAGACAGTATTGAGTTACCACCTACAAGCCTGGAAATCCATTCATCAGGTATTATTCCGCCAATCTGTGTGTCATCGTGTGTCGACCCAAGTAGAAAGCCTGCAATAAGTACACCGACAGCCAGTAACGGGAGAATTTGTTTCGCAAAACCCCAGGAGGAGATTGTCCATTCCCTGTTATCCTCATCGTTTTTATCTGTAAGTGTTATTATTGCTATCGTAACGATCCCTGTTATCATTGGTATCAGTGGAGAGGTGCTTATCAAGGCAGAAAATATTGTCAGCGCCGTTGCAGCCACCACATATTGCCATTTGATCTTTAGTACATATATCAAAGAAAAAATTAGCAAAACACCAAAACCGGAAGTAATATACCATTTATTTGACCAGAGCCAGTACCATCCTCCGCCGGTAACATCATCAGCAGGCTTTCCCCAGTTTGCGAAAACAAGGATCAGTACCAGGGTGAGAAAATGAAAGCCAGTTTGCCAGAACGCTCTTTTTTCAGGAATGTCCGGAAAATTTAACTGTTCTTCTTTTTTGGTTTTCTCCTCCTTACGGTAGATTAATGACATAGCCGAACCAATTACAATAGCAAAGACTACAGCACCAATTATGCGAGCTATTCCCATTTCAAACCCTAATATCCTGGCTGTTAATATAATAGCAAGAATATTGATCGCTGGTCCGGAATAGAGAAATGCTATTGCCGGTCCAAGCCCTGCACCTCTCTTATGAATGCTTGAGAATAAAGGTAGTATAGTACAGCTGCATACAGCCAGGATAGTCCCCGAGACCGATGCAACAGTATAGGCAACCCATTTTTTCGCCCTGGCACCAAAATATTTCATTACAGATCCCTGACTCACAAATACCGAAATAACTCCGGCAATATAGAAGGCAGGAAGAAGACAAAGAATTACATGCTCCCGTGCGTACCATTTTGTAAGGTCAAACATTGCCATGATTGCTTCCTTGAACCTTGCACCTTCAACTGGCATGAAAAAAGCGAGAATAAAAGTAGCTGTAATCCAGAGTAGTATCCTGACTTCTTCTTTCCAGTTCATTTATGTTTTTTTAGAGTTTTCGTCTTTCCAACCAGGCTGTCCTATAGCTGAATATATATCTTTAAGATGTAATAAATA
This sequence comes from Bacteroidales bacterium, assembly GCA_035527935.1. GTDB lineage: Bacteria > Bacteroidota > Bacteroidia > Bacteroidales > VadinHA17 > DATKZO01. The sequence continues at coordinate 30,846 of DATKZO010000023.1, read as the reverse complement.
CCAACCGCAATAAACAGTACTGCAATAATTCGTCTGAACCAGAGCTCAAATGTTCTCAGTTTATTATAAATGATCCCTACACCCGATACTGTAAAGGCAATCATCCAGGCAAACAAAATCACAGGCAATCCTGTCGCAAAAGCAAACACTAATGGAAGGTACAGACCGGATACACTGGCAATGCTCAGCGGTATAAGCATACCAAAGTACAGAACACCGCTGTACGGGCAGAAGACCAGTGCAAAAACAATTCCCAGAAGTAGCACGTCCGTGTAATTCCACCTTCCTTTTTTTTCAAATCTCCTGTTTAACCGTGAAATGCCCGGAAGCCTGATCTTGAGGATATTCAACATAAGAAAACCGATAATTACAAGCAGTGGCCCAAGTATCTTCTCTCCATTGGTCTGGAATATTTTCGAAACCTTAAACCGGTCAGCACCTGCATAAATGATAATTGCCAGGGAGGTATAGGCAACCGCCCTTCCTAAAGTATAGACAAGACCATTCAGAAAAACCCTGAGCTTGCTATCCAGGTCCTTCCCTATAAATCCGATGGCAGTTATATTGGTCGCTAATGGACAGGGGCTTATCGCTGTCATTAATCCAAGTACGAAAGCTGTTACAAATGGCAGTGTGCTGTTTTCAAGCAAGCCATTAAGAAAATCTGCCATCCCTGCTATTTAATATAAAAGCGGATCAATATTTTCTTTGATAACCTGCTTTAGCTTCTCAGGATCAGTCCTGGCGTACAAAAAGCCTTCGCGCGTCAGATCAATTTTTGTGTCTCCTTTTCGGATAAACAGCATCTGTCCTTTAATATCCAGATCCTTTATAATCTCACTGTTTTCCTTATCCTGGAAATTAAAAACTTTGAAGGCAATCTCCCCATGGTACAATTCCTCAACAGCCTTCTTTGACTCACTTTCTATCGCTTTGCAGGTAACGCATCGGTTTGTAAGATGAAAATAGTAGACTTCTACGTCCTCTGACTGCAATTTCTTATTTGCATCAGTAAGTTTGTTTTCCTGTGCTCTGCATGAGACATTCAGGTTCAGTAGCAGGATAATGATCAGGAATAGGTTGGTTTTTTTCATTTTCAGAGATTTTGGGTTATTAATTTTTTAATTTCATCTGAAGAGGGGATACGTCCGCTCATGACGACCTTTTCGTTTATCACCAGTCCGGGTGTATGCAGGATACCATATTGCATGATCTCCATGATATCTTCAACTTTTGATACTTCAGCGTCAATTCCCAGTTCGGAAATTGCATCTCTGGTTTTTCTTTCCAGTGTCTTGCATTTAGGGCAGCCGGTGCCAAGTACCTTGATATTCATAATATTCCTGTTTAATTCGTGTTTCGCAAAACGGCGAACAATATTTATAAAAAAATTACATTCTTAAATATTTCCTAAAAAGATCCCGGGCTTTCCCCCAGTTTTCAGCATTAATACAGTACTTGATCTTTGGAGCTTCAATTTCGCCCTGGATCAATCCTGCATCTTTAAGCTCCTTGAGATGTTGCGACAGGGTTGATTTAGCTATTGGCAGGACTTCGGTAAGGTCGCCACTATAGCAGCAAGACTGTTTCGCCAGCAGATCAAGAATATACATCCTGATAGGATGGCCCATGGCTTTGGCATATCGAGCCAACGCTTCCTGCTCCAGTGTGATTATTGCTTTGAATTCCTCTTTCATGTTCGTAATTAGACGAACAAAATTAATAATATTATTAAATATGACAGGCTAAAAATGCTGAATAAAATAAATATATTTTTTACGCAGTGGATTTTGCACGAATGGCCTCTTCACCATTCCTTGCACACTACGGTATTTGGTTAATAGGATATAAAAAATATTTTCATACAGTATTTATTACTATTTTAGACAGTTAAGTCTGATTTACCGATCCGGCTTAGTTAAATTAATATACCGGCCAAACCATGTTTTCGATTAAGGATACCGACCATTATCCAGCTTATAAACAATTTTAAAAATGAAAAAACAAATAATTATTCTACTATCATTTTCTATCCTTTCTGCCTGCACAGTACCTCATCTTCTTGTCTCAGATAGTTTAAAGACAGGTGCAACTAAAATGCAAGTCAAAGGTACGCAGGGATTTCTGATAAACCAGGTAGTTACTTTTGGTGAGTATAAAACATCAATAATCAAAAGAAACCTTAATACCTCCAGTAGGTCTACGTATAATAATGATACTACGTTTTATGAACCGGAGAACAGGTTGAATTTTACTCAATTTACGCCTGATAATTTGCAGGCTGAGGTTAATGCGGTAGTAAGATTTCTTCAAAAAGAATATGAAAGTTTTTTTGGGATTAGATCAGACTTAACTAATTACTCATATACAGGAGAGATAGTCCTGAATGGATTAGATGAGAATACTTGGGAATTTGTTTTTCCATATGAGATGAAAGAGAATCCTGCCGATAACCTCATGGGTGTTGTTCGCGATAGCCATGGGAAAGAAATTCTGGTAAAGGCTTTAAACAAAACTGAGACTCAAGTGCGGCAGGTCACTCTGCCTGAAGGCGGTTATGAGTTTATTATGGATGGAACACCTGTAGGGGCAGTTTCGGTTATTAATAGTGGGGAAGTGTGGATATTGAATGAAATAGGTCCTGATATTAAATTGATTCTATCTAGTCTTTCAACATCACTATTACTAGAGCACACTCTAAAAAGTGTGGATAAGACCAGGTAATAACCGATTGCAATTTGCAATGCCACGCCATGGCATAATTGGGAAAAGACTTTGCTGTATTATAACTGTTTCCCTGGTTGACCAATTAGTACCGATGAAATACTTTGATTCAATCTTGCAATATTATTCCCAAACAGTTTTCTCCTTCTGTTAAATCGACTTCGAACAAGAAGATTGGAAAAATGTGATAGATGATGTGACTTGAGCTTTCCAAACGAGTAAATTTCACTATCAATGTCAACAGATTCACACAAAACTGTCAAAACAATTATCTAACAATCAGAAACTTTAGGTTTTGTTGTGACAGAATTTGAAGTCATAATCAGCATAAATGAAGCTTTTTAAAATTGATTTTGCTATGCCAGAAATTTTATCGAAATTAGCGCTGATTAAGTATACAGGCAAATCCTTTCTTCTCCGTTTAAGGCAATTTTGGCAGGCATTCAACTATAATAGGTTCATTCTCTACCTAAGATTTAAATCATGTCCTTATTTCTTCTGTGATTAGCCTTAAAAAACCCTTATATTTAGTCTGGCAATATTGCAAATAATAGTTATGAAAAAAATTAATAACGATACTATATGAAAAAAGTATTTACACTCTTTTTTGTTATATTATCACTTATCCGAATCGAGGCACAGCCCGGCCGGAATGATGATAAAACCAGCTACCTGCAAGTTGGATTTAAAGCAGGTGCTGTTTACACAAATATATCCGATTTATCGAAGGTGTTGGTGAGTGAATCGTATTATACCGGTTATACATTTGAAAATTTCAACGAATGGGGTTTTACGGGTGGTATATATTTAAACTACAAATTTGAACAATCCATTTCTGCTATTTATTCGGAAATATCTTATTCCAGGTTGGGCAATAAATTACATTATTCAGATATTTATGATTTAACTTATGATTTTATCATAAAGTACGATTTTATCAACCTGGAACTTTGGTATAAAGCCTATATCTTCAAAGGGCTGCACTTGGGAGCAGGGCCAAGAATGGGTTTTAACTTAACACCAGGAGCCCTGTATTACACCTCAAACGGAGAAGACCTGTTTGGACCGGATATACGCATTCAACAACAAATGAGGGATGTCTTAAAGGGTCGTGATAACTTTTGTCTGGGTATGAGTGCAGGATATGAATTTACATTTGGTTTATCCATTGATGCTCGTTTTTATTATGGCATAAGCGATGTAATGGTAACAGAAGTTAATAATTTTAATTTTATTGAAAACAACAATACAAGCCATACTATACAAATAACACTCGGGTATGCGATACCTTATGATTTGAAATTTTTCTAAAAGGTATGATAGTATAAGCCTTGTAGCACAGCTTAAAAATACATTCATATGAAGCAAGTTGTTTTTATCATTGCATTTATTCCATTTGTAACTATCTATTCTCAAAAAACATTGCCTGGAGGTGTTAAGGGAGCCATTATCTGGGAAATCACTGAAGGTACCAAACCCGGTGAGGCCCAATGGATATCGAAGCTGAATAGCACTTTAGATACAGGATTATTAGTTAGAGGAAAGATTAAAACCATCAATAATAATCCTGCACTGTTTTTCACTGAAGGGGCCAATACAATAAACAGCACACTTAACCTTGGCAAATTAACATCCTTCAGTCTGTTTACGGTTTGTCAGGAAAATGATACCATTTCGGAAAGGGTCATTATCAGCCTCGAAAATGATACTGCCGCAGAAATGGTATTAACAAACCAGAGAATGGCCGCGCTGGATGTATATCGCTATGCGAATTACAATACAAATTTGAAACTCTATCCAGAAATATATTCATACACCCAGAATAAATCGAAAGATACAGGTACAGTATCACGCAGGCTTCAGTTTGGACGACCACCACGCAGCCAGCAACTGCCTGTATCAGCCTATAATGGCTTAATACCGGAAGTCATACTTTTTAGCAGGTTTATTTCGCCTAAAGAACGCCAGCAAGTAGAAAGCTACCTGGCCCTGAAATATGGAATTTCATTAAACCAGGAATTGCCGGCATCTTATTTAAATAGTAATGGAGAAATAATTTGGGATTCTGAAATAAATGCAGCTTTTAATCAAAATATCGCGGGAATAGGCAGAGACGACCTGTCAGGACTGAACCAAAGAATTTCCGAGAGTACGCAAACCCCTGGTGTAATGAAAATAGGTGTTATGAGTGACTTGAAAAACAATAGTTTTTTAACCTGGGGTGATAACGGCAGGCCACTCCGCTTTGTTGACGAATCCGGAGTACGTAAATTGCAGCGGGAATGGAAAATTTCTACATTTAATTTTAATGGTTGTTCTTTATATTTTGAAACCAATGTGCTATCATTAAACGAAATAGACCCTTTACACGACGGAGAAATCTACTGGATGATGGTAGACAGAAGCGGGACAGGAAAATACCCTTTCAGACAAACTGCATATATTAAATGCCAGCCCTTGTCTTTATCAGGAGGATTTGTACAATTCAGTTCAGTAGTTATCGATACCGACGATTCAGGGTATGATGTGTTTACACTTATTGCTGCACCTTCATTTTTTACAAGAAGTATCGTATTATCGCCTACATGCTCTCAGGAACATTCAGGGGCAATAAAAACTGAAATAGCAGGAGGTGTGGCTCCCTTCGGGATTATCCTTAAAGGAATCTCAAACAACAGCTTTCAGGTCTCAACCAATGAAAACAAAAGGGATTATATCTTCGAAGACATAAGCCAGGGTTCTTATGTATTGCAGGTGACCGATGCTGACAAAAAAATATTTACTGAAAAAATCTGGGTTTCCAATACCCATTTATGGGAAACCAGTATAAGCCAAAACTATAATCTTATTGAAGGGGAAATCCTTGTTTTAGACGCTTCGGATGGAATGCCGGCTGTAAATTATGCCTATTCATGGACAGCGCCTGACGGATCACTTATAAATAATGAGGAAATAACAATTTACCAGCCCGGAAATTATTTACTATCCGTAACCGATGATAATAATTGTAATTCCACCCTTGAAATAAACGTAAGACAAATAGGTAAATCAAATTTTAAAAACGTTGAACTATTTCCAAATCCGGTCGATGGGTGGTTTGTAGTCCGTATGAGCCTCGAACGCAGAACGGATGTAATTGTTGTTATCTCCGACATGTCGGGCAATATTTTAAAACAAAAACTATTGCAAAATGATCAGTATTACATGTACAGTGATATAATCCAACAATCAGGGATATACTTTATCACGCTGGTATCAGGTGATGAAAAAGAGACCCTGAAACTAATTGTTCAGTGACTATTAATGATCAATAAATTATCTGACGTATAAAAATGTATGAACCAACTCAATCACCCGGCCCCATGAAAAATTGTTTTAGTTCAAACACATTTATTATAGCATTAACAACTGTTATTTGCATTCCTTTATTATTTAGCTGTACACAATCCGAACATAACGATAAAGCCGGCATTATATCCCGGTCTCAAAAAATAGTCTATAACCAGAAGCCTGTAAAAATAAATACAACTGCTCTTGAAATAAAATCACAGAAAAAAGAAACTGCAACCGCAGCGGTTCATTACAGCATCGTTATTCCCGGACGTGCTATGCAATCGGAAGTATTTGAGCCAGGAATACAAAACAGTATCAGTATGGATGGTGTTTCGCTTAGTGTACCAGCCGGGGGTATGAATCAACCGGGAAGATTATCAATTACCGGTTTACTGGCCGAAGATTTACCTCCCATACCAGATGAAATAACCAATGTAACCAAAAATTATTATCCCGGTTACCGTTTTTTGCCACACGGTATGCTTTTCGATTCAGCCGCTACTATTGCAATGGCATACGACAAAAGTTTAATTCCCGAAGGATATACTGCTGAAGATATTTACACCTATTTTTTTGATGAAAGTGATAACAGATGGAAAGCGATGGAGCGCGATAGTATTAACCACGAATTATGTTTAATCGTTTCCGGCACATTCCACTTTACCGACATGATCAATGGGATCATAAAAGTCCCGGAGTCTCCCGAAACAGAAGGATTTGTCCCAACAACAATAAAAGATATTAAGGCCGCTGATCCAACAGCCGGGATTACAATAATGGCTCCTCCTACTGCAAATAACGAGGGTGATGCAGAATTGTCATATCCCATTAAACTACCCCAGGGTCGTTCCGGCATGCAACCCCAATTGAAGCTTCAATATAGCAGCGATGGAAGCAGCGGATGGACCGGTTATGGCTGGGGACTCAATTTATCAGGTATTTCAGTTGATATTTCCTGGGGAGTACCCAGATATTTAACTGATAAAGAATCAGAAACTTACCATTTTGCCGGTTCGCAACTTACTCCTGTTGCACACCGTGGTGAATATGTTGACCGCACAAATGAAAAACGCTTCTATTCCAGAATTGAAGGAAGTTTTTCCAAGATTATCAGGCATGGTGATAATCCCACAAATTACTGGTGGGAAGTAATATCAAAAGACGGTGTCAGGAATTTTTACGGAGGTTTACCGGAAACAGGCAGAATAATAGATGCTGTTTCCATGGACGCTAATGGGAATATAGGATATTGGGCATTAATCAAAACCTCTGATCTGCATAATAACTATGTAAGTTACGTGTATGATAAACCCGTAGAATGCGGACAGCAAATTTATATCAGTGAAATTACATATACAGGTCATGAGTTGGAGCAGGGCCCTTACAAAATTACATTTCTAAGAAATGACGAAGCCAATACGTATGAACGAAAAGATACAAGAATAAATGCACGTTATGGGTTTATACTGCGCGACCAGGAATTGTTACGTCGTATAAACATATCTTATAGCGACGATCTCATTCGCAGTTATACTCTTCAATACAAGGATGGCGTCTTCTCAAAGACATTACTTGAAAGCATAACCGAATTCGATGCCACCGGAAAAGAATTTTACACCCATCGATTCGATTATTACAATGATATTAAGGTAAATAATGAAAATATTCCTTATGCTCCCGAAAAGAGATGGAATTTACCCAACGACGGATTGAATAGCCCGTACCTGAATCTTCTTCTTGACAATATTTCAGTATTAGGAGGTTCTGGAAGTGTTGGAGGCTCTGGTAGTGTTGCTGCAACTGTCGGATTATTTGATGGTAAGCCGAATAGTAAATCGTTTACTGCCGGCGGGAATGTATCATATATGGGTTCTAAAAATGAGGGTTTCCTGACATTAACTGATTTAAATGGAGACGGGCTTCCGGATAAAGTATATAAAAACGATGATGGAGTTTATTACCGGCCGAATTTGCTTTCCTATCCAAGTGAGGATATGTTCGGGGATAAAGTGTTGGTAGAAGGTATTGAAGATTTTAGTGTTAGTAAATTTTCAGGTTTTGGCTGGGGAGTTGAGGGACATCCTTTTATAGGATTTTTGGGCTATAACAATGTTAGTTCAAAAACTAAAACCACCGTTTATTTTGATGATTTTAATGCTGATGGCCTGGTTGACCTGGTTGATAATGGTGTAGTATATTTTAATCATATTAATGAAAATGGTAATCCTGTTTTTACATCTTCCAGCGAATTGACTCCAAACCCATTGTATGCCAATAGCCAGATAGATACAAGTATCCTGCCTGATCCCGCAGAAGAACAGGCTAAGCTTGAAGCACAATTTCCCCTGCATGATGCGGTTAAAATGTGGCAGGCCCCGTACCCCGGAATTATAAGTATTAATGCTCCGGTTTACCTGATTGAGGATACCAGTAAAACTGCCACTGAGGATACCTATAAAGACGGTGTAAAAGTAAGTATCCAGCAAAACGGGATTGAGCGCTGGAGCAGTCTGATTGAGGCTGATGATTACTCTGTAAAGGTACCAGCCATGAATTCGATTACAATAGAAAAAGGTGATCGTTTATATTTCAGGGTTCAGTCAGTTTTCAACGGTTCTTACGATAAGGTATACTGGGATCCGGAGATTCTATATAATACCATAAACGGATCAGATACACTTGTCGGCCTGAAAGACAGTAACAACAAAACCATTGGAAGATTTAAAGCATCTGAAGATTTCGTATTATGCGGACAGCAGGCGATAGGCATGCCTAAGACAGGCGCTATTCGAATTAGTACCGCTTTTTCTAAGCCGGTAACGACCGATACCATAAGATTGGAAATTACTTATACAGATATTCTGAAAAACCAGACCACAGAATTTTATCGCGAGTATAATTGTTCTCAAAATATTTTAAATGATTCGATCAACCTGGATGTTGAAGTATTAAAAGACGAATACATCCAATTCAGGGTTTTGTCTTCAACAAATGTAGACTGGAGTAATATTATATGGGATTTAGATGTTGAATATACAAGGATTGACGATACTCTTGTTCTGGGACCTGACGGCAATCCGCCACGCATATATTTTAAAGCCATACCTGAATTTTCCAGTATGTTTAATAATACTGTAAGAGATGAGTTTCCAATAATTGCCGATACGGCATTTATGATGTCTTTGGGACTTGACAGTATTGATAATTTTGCGCATCCTGCGAAAATCTTTCCAGTATTGGCATTTAACCCTCCAGTTCCCAACGAGAGTGACGAGATTATTCTTTCTGTGAAGTCAAAAACTAAAATATTCGGAAAGAAAAAGTACTATTATGATTTAGATCATATAGGTAATGAAGATACCTTAATTGTTAATGTCCAACTGGGCGATAGTCTCTATTTTGAATATTTTTTCTCAAATATCACCTTGGCAGAATACGATACGCTGGCTGAAGTAATAATTGGGTATGATACTTTAAATCCCCTAAAGGCTTCTGTTTTCAGCACAATTGATCCACAGGATATGATATTTGGTCACCTGTACCGTGGCTGGGGCCAGTTTGATTACAATGGAAATTTTGAACGAGCGACCTCACCAATCGACGAAAGTTTATTAAAGCTTAGTGATAGTCGAAATGAAAATGTTGCATCTATGGATACATCTGATTTAGATGGGGTACAAAATCCACTGGGTGAGGTATTTAATATTATGATTCCCTATGCAGTAAAGGGTTCTTTTCTGGGTACGGACGAAGAGGTTTATATTTTGCCGGAATCTATTTCCAGTTCCCGATTAGGTGAGAAGAATGTATTTGTTGAACCTATTGTATTCTCAGCATCAGGGTTAAATGCAATTTCAAAAGTAAACGAAAACTCATCTAACAGTGTAGCGGCAGGCGGTAGTATTGGACCTGTAAGTGGTACGGCAAGTTATTCATGGGGAGAGGGCAATTTAACTATAGATATGATGGATATGAATGGCGACAGGTACCCCGATTTGCTCTCCTCTGATAATATTCAATACACAGGTGTTACAGGAGTTTTATCAGGCGCTTCTGTTAATCATTCCCTGGGCGACCATTACTCTAAATCCGAAGCAAAGGGAGTTACCCTTGGTGGAACTTATGTTCAAGCCCAAACAAATAATTCCGGTTCAAAAATTTCTTCCCAGAGTGTAAAATCCAGGAAGGGAGATAATTCAAAAACTAATAACAACGCAAATTCTGCCCAGGAAACCTCCAAGTCATCAATTGGGATAAGCGGTAATTTCTCAACCAATAATGACTATACGGATCAGACCTGGCTCGATATAAATGGTGATGGTTTACCTGATAAGATCTACTCTGATGGCACGGTAAGGTTAAATCTCGGATACTCGTTTGCGCCCGCAGAACAATGGAATTTTGATGCTATATGTGTTGGTGAAAGTTACGATATTGGAGGCGGCTTAGGTGTAAATATTGATAATGGCAGTTTCATTGCCGGTGTCGGGTTTTCAACCACACTTAATGAATCGAATGAGGTCTTCATGGATATTAATGCAGACGGGTTACCGGATATGGTTAAAGGAAATAATGTATACTTTAACACAGGCAGTGGTTTTGCACTTCCTGTAGAATGGATCGGACTTGGTGCACTTAATGCAGGAGAGTCGATAGGACAATCAGCAAACGCCGGGTTTACTATTGGCATTACTATTCCTATTGTGTTTATTGTGATAAAAGTATGCATTAATCCTTCCGCTTCGGTAAGCAGTGGTGTCAGCCATACTTTAACACAACTGGCAGACATCGATGGAGATGGAATGCCTGACTTCCTTTCATCTGATGAAGAAGGTGAGTTGAATGTAAGAGCATCAAAAATATTTCGTACGAATAACCTGAAGACAGTTGAACATCCTCTGGGTAGTAATTTCGAACTTGATTATCTGCTAACACCGGCCGTCTATAATCATCCGGGAGGAAAAATGGCTCTGAGATCGGTAAAATTGTTTGATGGCCTCCCAGGTGATGGTATAGATACAACTTATACTTCATTCGAGTATGAAGATGGTTTCTATAGTCGTCACGAGCGGCAATTTTACGGGTTTGCCACCGTTAAAACTAATTTTCACGATACCGGCAACGATAACATCATTTACCGTACGGTGGTACAACAATACAGCAATAGAGATTATTATACCAAAGGCATTATACTTGCGGAAACCCTTACAGATAGCGAAGGTCGTAATCAGGAAGGCTTGCAAAACATTTATTCCTTGCATAATATCCATACAGGCGGACTTCTTCCCGGAACATTTGCACAAAGCAATAGTGCCCCTGTTTTTGTTGCACTCGATGAAACCAGACAATACGCCTATAGAGGTGCTTCGGAGCCTCTTATAACCACACGTGTATCCTATAGATACGATACTGTGGGGAATGTTTCAGCTTATACCGACTATTCCTCCGGAAATGAAAAGGACTGGTATTCTGTTAACATTCAGTATCATAGTAATGCTGACAACTATTTATATTCTATTCCTTCTCAACAGGAAGTAACTACAATTGAAGGTCTCAGGCGTAAAAGCGAAACAGATATAAATGAGTTTGGTGATATCACTCAAATAAGAAAATTTATCACCAGTGATCAAACTGTCCGGTTTGATATGGAGTACGATGAATATGGCAACCTTGCAAAAATCACCCGCCCTGCCAATTACAAGGGCGAACGGATGTGGTATGAGTATGGGTATGACCCGGCTGTACATTCCTTTGTCACTGAGGTCACAGATGCCTACGGGTATAGCTCATCTTCTGTTTACGATTATAAATGGGGTGTGCCCGTTGAAGTAACAGATAGAAATAACCGGAAAATGCAATACTCATTCGATGATTGCGGCCGTATGATAACTTTAACCGGACCTTATGAACTGGCCGCAGGCAGACCATATACCATTACATTTGAATACCATCCGGAAGCAGAAATACCCTATGCACATACAATGCATTATGATAGTGTATATAATTCCGATATCGAAACCTATTCATTTACTGATGGATTGGGTCGTCCGGTACAGGTAAAGAAAACTGCTTCATTATTTGAGGATTCCTTTTCAGAAGATACTCCGGGTTATATAGTTTCAGGCAAGGTCATGTATGATGCCTTTGGCCGGGTTACGGAAGCATACCAGCCGGTTTTTGAAGCAGGTGCAAACCCGGCAACATACAATATCAATCCTGATATCATACAACCTGCTTTAGCAACATACGATGTGCTCGACCGTATTGTACAGATTACCCTGCCGGATGGGTCCGTTACTTCCCATACTTACAATATTGGAGATTATTATGGTGAAGCAATGTATATTGATAACCTTATCGATGCATTAAACCATACATCTGTTACATATACCAAAGCTAATGGGCGAAAGGCAGCAACTGTTAAAAAATCAGCCGCAGGCGATATTAGCACTAATTTCGAATACAATGCACTTGGGGAATTGCTTACCGTAACAGATCCCATAGGGAATCAAACCATATCGGTATATAATATGTCAGGCAGCCGTACATCTGTTAATCAGCCCGATGCCGGTTTAACAGAATTTATATATGACGGAGCAGGTAACACAATAAAGAAAATTACTGCTAATCTTAGAAAACAAATCCCCGATGGAGGGGCCATAAACTATAAATACGACTACGAAAGGCTGGTAGAAATTGTATACCCGAGGAATATTCAAAACAGGGTGAATTATACATATGGGGCACCCGGGGCACCCTATAACCGTGCGGGCCGTATTGTATTGATTCAGGATGCCAGTGGCGGACAGGAATTCTTTTATAGCACGATAGGCCAGGTTATAAAATCCATACGTACCATTCAACTTGGCAAATCGGATATGCGTACCTGGATCTGGAGTGCTACCTACGACACATGGAACCGTGTACAAACAATGACCTATCCGGATGGTGAAAAACTATTTTACTCTTATAACCGTGCAGGAAACCTGCAAAAAATGGATGGTGAAAAACTGGGACGTTCCTATGCATATATTTCACGGATTGGCTATAATAAATATGAGAAACAAATATACCTGCAATATGGTAATGGTTCGGTAACTACTTATAATTATGAACCCGAACGTCAGAGGCTGGCACAAATGAATGTCACTTCAAATGCCGGGTTGCTTATGGATAACACCTACACGTACGATGCATTGAGCAACATACTGGGTATAACCAATAGCGCTGAAGCTACAGGAGATATCGGAGGGGTAACATCACATATATATTCATACGATGAACTCTACCGGCTAACGCAAGCATCGGGGATGTTCAGGGGAAATAGTGATACCAGCAATTATACGCTTGCCATGCAGTATGATATTATGGGCAAAATACTGCAAAAAACACAAACACATTATTCAAATAGCGAAATACAAAACGCTACTACCTATGATTTTGGTTACAAATACGAAGGGCCACAGCCCAATACAGTCACAGAAATTGGAGAGCGGGTATTTACATACGATGAAAATGGTAACCAAACCGGTTGGGAAGATACCATAAGCCATGACTATCGACAGCTTTCCTGGGACGAGGAAAACCGCCTGGCATTAATTTCTGACAATGGCTACCTGAACCGATATGTATATGATGCTTCAGGCGAACGGGTAATAAAGAGCCATGGTGGCATACAGGGTGTATATATAAATGGTGCACCGATTGGTATTATAAATCATTCCGACAACCAGTACACCGTGTATGTTAGTCCCTATTTTGTATTTCAGGATAACAGGTTTACAAAACATTACTATACCGGCGGTACAAGGGTAACCAGCAAGATAGGTAATGGCGTGTTCCAGAACCAATACCGTTTGGGTGTATTTGAAATTACTGCAGGGGGAGTAGATTATATTAACCGCCAGCAACAACTTATAACCGCCAAAGAAGAGTATGAAAGTCAATCAGGTATTCCTCCCGGGCCACCAATAATGAAAGGCATCTATGCCGACCCAATATTTTCTGGTACGGGTTATCCGGACCCGGGCACTCCCGAGGTTACTGCTCCGCGTGGTTGGCCTAAAAAACCCGTATTTGCTCCGGCAGGTGGTCCTCCGGGAGCACCCATACAATGGGGCGGTGATATTACCAACGATAATGTGGCTGCTGGATTTGGCTTTGTCGGAAATGGAAATATTGAAGAAGTTCTCCGTTATTTCTACCACTCCAATCACCTTGGTTCTGCCAGTTATATAACAAATATCAGAGGAGATGTTACACAATTTATAGCCTACATACCTTTTGGCGAAACGTTGGCAGAGCAACACTCTGATTGGGATAGCCCGTATAAGTTTAACGCCAGGGAAATGGACAGTGAAACAGGACTGTATTACTATGGGGCCAGGTATTATGACCCAAAAGCGAGCATGTTCCTGGGAGTCGACCCGCTGGCGGAGGAAAATATATCCATTTCACCCTATCTTTATGAGGCTGATAACCCTGTTATAGATAAGATGAACGGAATCGACGGACAGTCGGCATTATTTACCGTAAAACAAAAATCCGCAAAAAAATCGATACAACTCTACATGGTCACAATTAACAGTGATAATGTACCGAACAGTATTTCAAACTTGTCAGACCTGTTCACAGGTCCCGGCTTCAGCGAAATAGATCCGCCAGAGACCGAAAGATCTGTTGAGGATGATCCGGTTAAGAAGCAAGCCGGGGATGAACCAGTTAAAAAGCCAGGTGAGGATGACCCGGAAAAAAAGCTACCTGACTCAATCGAAGCAAAAACCAAGGTTTCTGAAAAAGAGGTTGAAATAACTCTTGATCCGGAAACAGTTGAGGCCGCTGATGTCCGGGTTGAAGAGGCAGTCTCATCGGATGTTAAACCTGAAAAAACACAACAAACAGAGGTTAAGGCAGTTGAAACTCCTGATAAAAAGATCGGTACGAAACCTCAATCTCAGGCCAAAGTCGAATCAGTTACTGTACCAAAAAAGGCAACGACCCTGCAAACTACTGAGAAAAAGAATGTAATAAGGTAATAGGGGAGAGAAAGACAAAAGACTTTAGGCGCAAGGCAGAGCCGGGCGTTAAGAACCGAACGAAGTGAGCTCATGAGTGAAACGAATAATTAATTCAGTGAATTAATTTAGCGAGGAGCCAGACTGCAGCAGAGGCTGAAGAATTGAAGATTGACAGATTGAAGATTGACAGATTAAAGATTATAAGATTATAAGATTATAAGATTGAAGATTATAAGATTGAAGATTATAAGATTAGGTTAATTACTCATTTCGAAGGTGTTTATAGTTAATTGCTCGCTGAGCGAGCGTTAATGGTGTAATTCGCTCAAAAGCTCCATGAGGTCTGTTAAAGTTATAAAAATGCTCCCACATCTTCAATTTTTCGTTCAAATCAACGTCATCTGTATAGGTAAGAAGCTGATAAAACTCCTCCTGATCTGTTCGGTGTGATCGTTTAACTTTTCCATTCAGCTGACGGGATAGTAAGAAATGAGGGCTGGCCCCGTGAAATAAAATTTGCTCACTTCCACATTGGAACTGTTCTTCTATCTGTTTCTTTTTCTTTGGACTCTTTCTTAGGCTGATAGGGAAGTCCTTCAATAATCCAATCTCCTGCCTCTTTACCTTTAAGGTAGTGATCAAAATACTCTTTTAAGCGTGTCTGGATATCCAGTCGGTTACTTTTCTTCTTTAAACCATGACCTTCTCCCTGATATGAAAGAAAAACAACAGGCTTATTCAGGTAACGCAAGATACTATAAAATCCAAAGGAATGTTCCCACTTTACGACTTCATCTGCAGTGCCATGAAACAGTAATAAAGGTGTATTCATATTAGCCGCGTTAAAGACCGCTGATTCTGATAGAAACATCTCTGTATCAGAAGTGGGATCAGTTCCAAGTCTTCCCTGTCCGGTAATATAGTAGTCCTGCTCATTACTACCGTCCCCGACAATATCAATATTAAATCCCTGTACCAGGTTACTGACTCCCGCTCCTGCGGCAATTGCAGCGAACCTGTTATCCTGTGTTGATATATACATACCGCAATGACCTCCAAAACTGAAGCCTTCATATCCAATATGTTTTTCATCAACATATCCAAATTCAACTACTTTCTCAATAGCAGCATCTATACATTCATGCATATCTGAATGTGGTGTTCCAATATTGAAATGTATATCAGGACGAAGAAATAGATAACCATCTGAAACATATATCATTTCGCATATACTGGAGCCTGAAAGGCTGGGTGTGGCATACTGGTACATACCCTGCGACATTTTTTCGTATGAATACACTATCATGGGCAGTTTTTGTTCCTTGTCATAATCATCCGGAATACTTAATACTCCCTGCAAGGGTACACCGTCATCATTGGTGTAGTCAAAAATAATGCGATGGCCCCACTTATATTCCTCCTGCTGTGGGTTAGTGTTTGTAAGCTTTTTTGGTTTTGAGAAGCTTGAGTCTGTCAGGTATGCTTCCGGGAAATTCTGGTAATTGCCCATCGTGTAAATAATTGCATCCGATTTCTCAGCTTTTATCAACCCACTCCGCCTTCTTGAACTTGAATAAGAAGCTGGCTTGTAAATAAGCCTATGTAAGTCCCCATCTTCAAATCTGTAATAACCGGCATACTTGTTTTCAATGTTGAAAGCAGATAAAACAACAGGGGATGAAAGGTCAATATATCGCTCTGCAATCTCTGGTTTGTTTGCAAAACTCATATCATCTATTCTGAAACGTATAGGATCATCCGCGCTAATTGATTTAGTAAGGTTTTCTGCTTTTCTACTGCCATCAAGAGGCAGAAGCCACAGGTCAAGTTTGTGGTTAACTATAACAGCATTTTGATCTTTTACCCAACCCACGAAACCATAAGCCGGATTGTAGCCATAGTGGTCATTTTCTGCATCAACAAAAGAGACATCCATCCCTGATGTAATATTATGCATTACATCATTCTCAAAATTATAACACCAGTAATGGTCATCCTTCCAAAGGATTATCCTTTCTCCATCAGGAGATATCTCCACGGTTCCGCTGTATTTTTTCTCAATAAGTTTTTTATCACCTGTTGACATGTTTATCCTGTACAAATCATATTTTCTCACATCCCAGTCTGAAATATATTCACGGTTATCTGTACCAACTGCCCAGTTGTCAGTACCCTTACTGGTGATTAACTGTTGAAGCTCTTTGCTGGTTAGCTGGATTATTCTTTTCGATTCAAGGATAAGCATTGCATCATATACTTCATTATTGTTCCTCTCTTCTTCAAGCATTCTCTGGGAAAGAAGTTTTTTATCCTTCCAGTGCCACACGCTAACCGTTGGATCTTCTTTACTTTTCCTATCTCCTTTCTGTTCCTTTTCTATTTCATGGTCATACTCCATAATCTTTATGAACAAACGCTTACTGTCATTACTCCAGATTATTTCATTGGAGTATTGGGTTAATTTTACCGCAGGTCCCATGTTCTCAGCCATTCCTTGAAACTCTTTAACCACGTACCCGGATGATTCAGGATGCTCCGAATCAATATTGGAAACTACAACAATGCTCATGTTGCTAAAATCAATCTTCTCTTCAACTTGATTATACTTAAGAGCAGCCAGGGCAGTCTTGTCTATATTCCAGGAGAGGTTTGAATAGATGAAATTGCCGGTTTGCAGTGCCCGCGTTGTCATTTTCTTCGGGTTGTACAGATATATGCCGTTTCCTCTTTTATCTTCTGAAGATATTGTATAGGCGATATATTCAGATTTCTTATCCAATAAAAACTCACCCATGTTTCCTATGTAGTGTTCCCTGAGATTTTCCAGATCATAAATCAGGAGGCTATTTTTATCACTGGTAATAAAGTAATCTTTATCTTCTGCGAACTGGTATTCCGCATCTGATTTATACTGTATGGTATCACCTGTATTGAGGTTTTTTAATTCTATAATATTATTCTGCTCTTCCTTTTCCTCCTTGCCTGGTTCTGATTTTTTGCGGTAGGCAATCCAGTCAGATGATGATGAAAACAGCGGATTGCTGCCATCTGGTATCTGATATTTCACTCCGGTCTTAGCATGACAGATATAAAGAACATCAGTTCGGGCATCTTCCCCGTAGAAATCAAGATTCTCTTTATCACTCTTTTCTAGTGTCGAATCAATTATTTGCTCAGGTGTCTCAGTCAGGGTATAAAGTACAGTATACCAGTTACCATCGTCAGACAGGGTAACTGAATGATTCCTCCACAATTCTATATCCTCAATTTTGAGTATTTTTTTATTTGATTGTGCCTGAATATTATTAATTCCTGTAAGAGATAATGAAATAGCAATACTTATAGAAAGCATACAAATTTTAAAACATTTCATAACAAATCATCTTTTAAATTGGTAATTGGGCTTTGATCAAGAGTATATTATCCTTTTGGCTTATTACTACCTGGGTTATGAACAAACTATAAATATACGATTAGAAATATAAATTTTAGGAAACCATGAAAAGATGACTTACATGGGCAAAGAAAATAAGACCCGGGATAGTAACTCAATATAAAGGGTAGGGGAGTTCGCCAAGGGCAACCGAATCACTCGGGTTTTGCTACTGGCAAACTCGTATCGTTCGGTTGTTGATTTCAGAAGTGGTTGAATATTAGATGTTTGAGCATTTATCATGTAATGTAACATAAAGATAAACAGGTTGTTATAAGGTTTAAGATGATTTCCATTTAACATGGGGTCGAACGTAAAGTATTGATCCAGAAGATCAATTCAGTGAGAAGCCAGTATGAGCGGAGGTTTAGTCTGGTCAACATAATAACATTGTAAGTAGGAGGGAGGGCAGGAAAACTCTCCTTATGGCCGGAAAGTGAACATTTATCCGCCGGACAGGCGGACTCTTTTTACGAAACGAAGAACCTCCTTCGCTAAAGCTTCGGAGGTCGGAGGGGAGCAAAATGGGTGTGAATATTTTATTAGAACTTTAAGCTATAACGTACTGATGGTATTACTGGGAAGAGACTTTTTTGTTTTAAAGTAGTTTTTGTGTATGCAGTTTCATTAGAATTAGGACAAGGGTCTACTAATCTACTTAAACCCAAGCTATTCATAGCGTAATATGTCAACAGGATTCTTTCCGGATAGTTTTAGCGAATGATACATTACCGTAATAATGGTAATTACCAGTGATAATAGCCCTGCGACAATAATGATAAGAACGGAAATATTCGTTTGATAGGCAAAGTTTTTTAACCACATTTTAATTCCTAATACCGAGAGCGGTACAGCGATTAAAAAGGCCAGAAGGACCCACAACGAAAATCTTTTGATCAATGATAGGAGTATCAGTGACTGGTCTGCTCCAAATACTTTTCTTACGCCTGTCGATTTTTCTTTCTGAAGACAGAAGAATGCAGTTATTCCAAACATCCCAATACATGCGATTAGTAGAGCCATCAGGGTAAATACAACGAATAGCCTGACAATTTTATCCTCTGATTTGTATTGCTGGTTGAAGTCCTCTTCAAGGAAGAAATAGTCGAAGATTGATCCTGGGAAAAGCTCGTAAAACTTTTTTTCAAGCATATCCAGCCTTTGCTCACTTATTCCGTCAGTATTATATTGCAGGGTAAGGTAGCGGGTATCCTCAGCATCACCACAGAACATACTAAATGGTTCTATCTGTTTTTGAAGCCCTTTATAATGAAAGTTTTTAATTATCCCTTTAATAGGCACGTTATAGTTACCTATTGTTTTTGTCAGTGCCAGATCCGGAGTATCCCATCCAAAAACTCTTATTGCCTCCTCGTTCTGAAGTTCGCCATTGTTTGACTCCTCGCTCAGTGCACTGTTAAATGCCGATCCTGCCACAATCTCAAGTCCGTATAAATCGAAATAATCATAATCAACTTCTATATAGTTAATTGGGTGAGAATTTGTGCTTTGCTCCCCGGACGGCCAGGTACTCCAGGTGTAGGTACTCCTGCCAGGAACACTGGACGAAACAGAAGCACCGGAAAATAATCCAGAATTTATGAATTCTTTTTTAACCTGTTCCCGGTTTTCAAGATTTACCTTACCTTCAGGAAGTGATATAATAAGTTTGTTTTCTATTGATACACCCATGTCAATATTCTTCATGTAATTTACCTGCCTGTATATTAGAGAGGTGCCGATGATCAATATTATAGATGAGGCAAACTGAATCACAATCAGTATTTCCTTAAAATCGAATTTTCCAGAACCTAGAAAAATATTTTTCCTCCCTGTTTGAGCTGGCGAGAATCGTGTGAGGTAAAACGCCGGGTATGATCCCGCTCCCAGTCCAAGAAGTAGAATTATCGATATGATTATTATCCAGATAACAGGGGATGAGTAGTCAGGATTCAGGTTCATTTCAGTCATATCATTCAAAATGGGAATGAACAACTCTACAAGGAATAATCCTATAATATGAGAAATAAAGACAAGAATCAGTGACTCACCCATAAACTGGTAAACCAGTTGTTTTCTGCTTGCCCCGACAGTTTTTCGGATGCTTACCTCCCTGGCACGAACTGAATAGCTTGCGATATTCAAATTTATATAGTTAAGCCCGCAAAGAGTTAATATTAAAATAACTGTGCCAATAAGAATATATATATAAACAGGGTTGGCTGCATTTTCCCAGTCCCATATCATATGAGAATTCTTTTCCAGGTGAAGACCTTTCAAAGGCTGAATAAAAATATCCACATCACCCCTTTGAATATCTATGTTATCTCTGCTGAGTAACTCAGGAATATCTTTTATCCACTCCTCAAATGCTTCAACATTTGCTTCAGGCTTGAATTTAATATAAGTGTGAAGATACCTGCCCGTTCTGTCCCATCCTTCAGGTGCAGGAGAATTAATATATGTAATCCATGATTCGAAAAAATCAAGCCTGAACCTGCTGTTATCCGGGATATCCTCAATTACGCCGGTGACTTCGAAAAATGAGGTATCAACCTTTATAAGTTTTCCCATTGGATCGGAAGAATCAAAATACTTTTGCCAGGCTGTTCTGGATAAAACAATAGTATAGGGTCGTTCGAGACATGTCTCCCTGTTTCCATAAAGGAATTCGGTTTTTATGATATGGAAAATATCCGGTTCCACAAATTGATGTTTATCCTCCATAAAAGACTTGTCATCATAGCTTACCTGCACAGGTCTGTTTGGCGCGAACCTGGCCATGTATTCAATTCCGTCATAGTTTTCCAGAATGTAATTTGAGTTCTTCTCGGTTACGCAGGCAAATGTGCTTGACTCTCCCCTGGATATACCCTTCTGACCTATTCTGTAAATGAGGTTAATATCATCATGAAACCTGTCATAACCAAGTTCGTATCTCAGAAGTATTGAAATATATATGCTGCAGGCTATTCCTATTGAGAGCCCCATGATATTAAAAACGGAGTTCCACCTGTACCTTAAAAAATTCCTGAATGCTACCTTAATATAATTCCTGTTCATGGCTGTTTTCCTTTTGGTTCAGGATTGGCGCAAATCATGTGCCATAAGATCTAAATTACAGTAGATTAATCAGATATGAAATATTATTATAGTTGAATTGTATGAAATACGACACTTACTGACTTATTTAATACAATATTAGTAGCTTTAAACAATTAAAGATAAATATATGAAGAAAGAGGGAAAAATACTTATAGTTGACGATGACCGCAGAATCCTCGATTCGTCCGTTCAATTGCTGAAACACGATTTCAGTGAGATAATTGCACTTCCTAATCCAATCCAGTTACCTGAGGTGCTGGCTAAAAATGAATTTGATGTTATATTGCTAGACATGAATTTTTCTGCTACTGTAAACACCGGGAATGAAGGATTATTCTGGCTCGGGAAAATACTGGAAGTTGATCCCCTGGCAATTATAATCATGATAACTGCCTATGGGGATATCGACCTGGCTGTAAATGCAATAAAGGAAGGAGCTTCATTTTTTATTCAGAAACCCTGGGAGCCAGAAAAATTGATTGCTACCATAAAGACCGGTATAAAGTTCAGGCAGACTAATCTGGAAGTAAATAAGCTCAAAAGGAAACAAAAGTATTTGATTAAGGAGTCAGCTAGCGGATCTGCCACAATATTAGGAAACTCTAAAGCAATTAGTGATTGTTTGGCTACCATCCAAAAAGTTTCTGCAACTGATGCAAATGTATTGCTGGTTGGTGAAAATGGGACCGGAAAAGAATTATTAGCCCGTGAAATACACAGACAATCTCTTAGAAAAGATGAGATATTTGTTTCAGTAGATATGGGTTCTGTATCTGCAACACTTTTTGAGTCTGAACTATTTGGTCATAAGAAGGGAGCATTTACCGATGCAAGGGAAGACAGGGTAGGCAGAATAGAGCTGGCTTCCGGTGGAACCCTTTTCCTGGATGAGATAGGGAATCTTCCGATATTGCTACAGTCGAAGATACTCACCTGTCTGGAACAGAGACTTGTAACGCCGGTAGGATCAAATGAGAATATCGAAGTGGATATCAGGATAATATCTGCAACAAACATGAACCTGAGATCCATGGTTGCGGATAATTTTTTCAGGGAAGACCTTTTATACAGGCTAAATACCATTGAAATTATTATTCCTCCGCTAAGAGACAGGGGAGAGGATATTATACTGCTAACAAATTGCTTCCTGGAAAGATTTAGTAAGCAATACCAGAAAGAAGGTATACGGATAACCGAAAAAGCATATGATAGAATTATGACCCATAAATGGCCCGGGAACATCAGGGAGCTAAAACACTCAGTTGAGCGGGCCGTCATTCTTGCTGATTCGGCAATGCTTAAACCTGCTGACTTCTTTAATCCCGGAACCCTTGAGGAGGGGAAGGAGACCGGGCCGCTTCTATCTCTGGCTGTTGTTGAAAAGGACCTTATCCAGAGGGCTTTAAATCACCATGGTATGAATATATCCAAAGCTGCAAAAGTACTGGATATATCCAGGTCAACACTTTACTCAAAAATGAAAAAATATGATCTATAAAAGGTTTTTTATAAGAATCATCATCAGGGTAATATTCCTGCTGGCAACCTGTATATGGTTATCAGAGGCTTTAAGATCTCCACGGAATATTTATACTCTGATCGTAATATTACTCCTTCTTGGTTTGCAGATATATAGCCTGATATTCAGTATCAATTCATTGAATCGGGACATAGTCAATTTTCTCTACAGTATACAGGAGATAGGGTCAGGCATAAAACCCCGGATTAACTTAAGAGATAGCTCTTTCAAGGAATTATCAAGGGCTATAAACAAAGTCTCGGATATCCTTCAGAGATCTAAGTTTGAGACAGAGAAGCAACTAAACTATTTTGAGTTTGTTGTTGACAATATTCCTGCAGGAATAATAATTATTGATCAGTTCAATCTGATTAAACGTATAAATAAGGCAGCTCTATCTATCTTAAAGTATGAGGATACTAATGAGTTAGTCCAACTGAAGAATAAATGTCCTGAACTTTTTGCTGAGATAGAGAACCTGAAAGTAGGGGAAAAGAGAACATTCAAGATAAAAATTGATAATGAGATTGCCTATCTTTTACTAGGTGTTTCAGGTTTCTTAAGCGAGAATGAGGATCTCAGGATAATATCATTTCAGAATGTGGTTCATGAATTAGAGGAGAATGAGCTTTTATCCTGGCAGAAACTTACCAGGATTCTGACTCACGAGATAATGAATTCCATTACCCCCATAGCATCATTAACAGAAGCAACAAAGAGATGCCTGACCGTGGATGGTAAGCCAAAGACCATAGATAACCTAGAAAACGCAAGTATAAGAGATGCAGTATTGAACCTTAACCTGGTTGAGGAAAGGAGCCAGGGTATAAGGAACTTCATCTCTAATTATAAAAGAGTCTCTCAGGTTCCAAAGCTTAACCTGGGGAAGGTCAGCTTAAATGATCTTGTCAAGAATGTTGGCCAGCTATCGGCCGGCCTGTGTAATGAGCAGGGAATAAGTCTGGTGATTAAAGAACAAAGTAATATGAAAGCCTTTGAAATGGATAGGAGCCTGATCGAACAGGTGTTATTGAACCTGGTAAATAATTCAATTGAGGCCCTTGCTGGAGTCTCCGGGAAAATTTTACGTATTAGTGTCTATTATAAAAATGAAAGGCCAATCCTTGAAGTTGCTGATAACGGCAGGGGTATTCCTGATGAAATAATGGAAAACATTTTTATGCCATTTTATACTTCTAAATCAGGTGGAATGGGAATTGGCCTAAGCCTGTCCCGCCAGATCATGCGTTTGCATAAGGGGACTATTACTGCAGTATCAGTACCTGGCAAAGAAACCACCTTTTCTCTTGTCTTCTAGGGATTCATTTCCCTGATGTTCTTCATCCCTTCAATAATCGCTCCGCTGAATTCTCGGTTTACGATTGTAATTTTATAAATGCCAGATAATTAATTATATAGATATCACCACTATATAATATATAACAGATATACAAGTATTTATGTACGCAGGTTTGATTTCTATTTAACATAGTGTCGAACCGGAGCTTCTGCCTGTCGGTTTACCTGCCGCAGGCATGGCAGGCAGGAAGCGGAGCTCGACGAAGGCAGACGAAGTATGGTGAGTCAATTATAGGCAAAAGGGGCGACCGTGAAGATTTGATCCAGTGGATCAAATTAGGGAGCAGCCAGACTGTAGCAGAGGTTTAGACAAAAGACAAAAGGCGCAAGACAAAGGATTGAAAAAATAATTGTACTTTTAACTATATGGCCCTTACATGGACAGATAATGAAATCAACTTAATTGTTGAAGATTACTTCAGCATGCTTAGAACTGAATTAGCTGGAGGAACATTCAATAAGGCCAATCATAGAAGGGCTCTACTACCACTTCTTAACAGTCGCTCGGAAGGATCTATAGAGTTTAAACATCAAAATATAAGTGCGGTATTAGCCAGGCTCGGGCAGCCATTTATAAGAGGTTATCTGCCAAGATATAATTACCAAAAGGTTTTGGAGGATAAAGTATTAGACTATTTAATAGGAAATAGAAATATTGAAGAGGATTTCAGAATATTCTCCGAAAAGGAAGTTGTACTGCCTAAGAAAATACACTTTGATAAGTTAATTGTCGATGCACCTGTAATTGGGGAAGTAAAAGAGCCTACTAATGCGTATACTAGAAGCCCTATAAAAGTCAACTATCTTGAAAAGGAACAGAACAATAGGAAGCTTGGAGAAAAAGGGGAGGAGCTAGTATTAGAATATGAAAAGTGGGAATTGAGAAGACTAGGTAAGGATAGTCTTGCTGATACAATTAGATGGATTGCTATAGAAGAAGGTGATGGTGCAGGTTTTGATATATTGTCACGATATACCAACGGTAAAGACAAGTACATTGAAGTTAAGACCACCAAATTGAGTAAGGAGGCTCCATTTTACTTCTCAAGAAATGAATTATTGTTTTCTAAAGACCATTCAGAGAATTTCCATTTATTTAGGTTATTCAATTTTGAGAAGAATACTAAGATGTTTACAAAGGTAGGCAGTCTTGATTCTATATGTAATTCAATACCAGTAACATATAGAGGATATTTCTAAAAACAATCCCGGCATTAATACTGTTATTAATAAAGTTGTTTTGAATTTAAGGCCTGTAACTATTTAATATATAAGTTTTTACAGCAATAATTATGATAGAACTTACTATATAGGATGTAAGGCAGGTTGTTTTATTTTCTATTTAACATAATGTTAGAATTAGACTAAAGACCAAGGACTAAGGACGAAAGGTAAGGACTTGCAGCCTGCCAGTCCGCCAAAGTCTCGAGTTATCGGGACGAAGGTGGGGAACCTGCAACTCGGAACAAACGAATTGCCCAAAGGACAAACCTTCGACATTGACTCACTTCGTTCGTCGAGCTCGTAATCAGTCTTAGACTGATTCCTCGGTTCAACATTCGCTATTCGGTGTTCGACATTCATTGAAACGGTATACGGTGTACGGCGTAGGGTTTGCGGTGAATACCTACAACCTTACAACCTTACAACCATACAACATTACAACATTACAACATTACAACATTACAACATTACTGACCAAATATCCTGTCTGGATTCAAATAATCGATCCTGGAGCGTTTAACAAATCAACAAATCAACGAATCAACGAATCAACGAATCAACCTGCCTGCCGGTTTACCTGCCGCAGGCATGGCAAGGCAGGCTGGTGTATTTGCCTATAATGGATTGCATCATGCCTGCCCCGCAGCGAAGCGAACCGGGGTTAAGATAGCTTAGGGTTAATGGCTGGTAACAGTCTGTATAAATATCGCTCACTTTAGAGCAGGGGGTTAATAGGAGGGAGGGCCAAAAGAAAACTCTCCTTATGGCCGGAAAGTGAACATTTATCCGCCGGACAGGCGGACTCTTTTTGCGGAACGAAGGGAGCAAAATGGGTGTGATTTAATATGAAAATTTAGCCTCAGTTATTCTAACTTTCAATCTAGAAGCTATACCCGACACCTATTGTCCATACTCGTTCCTTAAATAGTATCTCAGACCAGGAAAACTCCATTGTAGGTGATATCCCAATGCTATAGTCAAATATTAGGACGATCTTCTTAATATTGATATTTATGCCTGAAACAAAACTTAAATACGAGAATGGTATATTTTCCTTATCCCATGATTTATAATGTGATAACGGTATAGAAGCAGAAAGACCACTATTTAATATTAGCCATGGTTCAAAAGCGTAATTCAGCTTTAAAAACCCATCCGTAGTAACATATCTTTCAATCCAAGATTCAGATGCAATGCTACTGCCGTAACTATCCGGAATATTATTGGTTACACCTTTTGACGAAATCAAAAATCCTGTAGTAGGGTAGATTAGCCTGGAATTTTTTAGCAGTTTATATACTATGCCGGTTCTAAATGCCAAGGCATTAGTATAAAAGTTTTCATAGGACGATCCGGCATCGTTGTCAATCTCCTTAAAGGTGCTGCTGCCGGCTGAAAGATAGAATGATATTCTGTCCTGTGAATATCCGCTCTGTACGATAATGATTATAATAATCAGTATAATTAGTCTTTTCATGCTGCTAATCAATTATGTGAGTAATATATTTTATTGAGTAAGTATAACTTGCAAATATGCCATATCCGCCGGCAATGTTTGAATATACGGAACTTGTGACCGGAAAAAAGATAGTTTGCTTGGTATATTCATACTCATCCAGGCTTTCAATGAATTTATTAAAATCTTCTGATAGACTAAACAGATAACCATTTATTACTGTTGTACCGGGATCATTAAACCTGTCAGAGTATTGAACAGTTTGCCAAACATACTCTCCATTGAAACTATTATCACTGAAGGACCCTAAAATGAATTCTCGATCCTCATTATATGGAAAGGTATATTCAGGCACATCAGTTGACAGGTACTCAAAATGGTAATAATTCTTTAATTCAGGAGGGTCTTTGAAACTGAAATTCAGGTAATAACCCCTATGAGTTAATGAGTCTCTAACCAGAAGCAGAGAGTCAAGACTTATCTCAGGTACCAGATATTGAACTGTAGATATTACCTCTTTAAAACCAGGAGCTGTTACCTCAATATGATATCCCTTGCCTACTGAAGGAGTAAAAGAGGTAGGAGAGGTAAAAAAGCCTGAGTCTATCTCAACTAGATTCAGAATAGGATTACCATCCTCAAATAGTACAATAACTGCATCCTCTAGATATGAATCGGAAGTAACATCATTGACAGGCAAAGTTTTGTCTACGGCTACTGCAACTCCATTATTTGGACTTATGAATCCATGAACTACTATTCTTGAGCGGAATTCGTCATACCCTTTGAATTGAAGCTCCTTATCCATTTCGCATGAACTAATTGATAATGTTAAAATTAGTATAATATGTAAGGCTCTTTTGTTCATAGCTTAAAACTCAACTGAATAGCTTATTGTTGGCAGGATTGAGAACATTGATTTCTGATATGTTTTTCCATTGTCCGGGTTCTGATATATATATACGGGATTCTGCCTTGCATAAACATTATATATATTAAAAAGGAACTTTTTCTTTCTCCCATTTTTTGTCATTCCATGCCTTTCTAATCCCAAATCAAGCCTGTGATAGTCAGGAAGTGTCACATTGTTTATTCTGTTATAATTAAAGTAGCCATAGTAAAATTGATTAACAGGTGTATAGGATTCTGGAAAAGTAAAAGGAGTACCAGAACTAAAAATAAAGTTTGTATTCAGAGTGTATCTTTTTGAAATCCTGTATCTGGTAACAATTGACAGATCATGTCTTCTATCAAAATCAGATGGAAAAATCTCATTATTATTAATGTGAATGAACTGTCGCGTACTTTTAGAAAGTGTATAGGCCAAACTGACTGACAGATGAGGAGTATTATAAATAGCTGTGAACTCTGCTCCAATTGATTTTCCTCTTCCCCCCGTTACTATATAGTTAGACAATTGTGAAAAATCTTCAAATACCCCGGTCGGTGATCTGAAATAATAGAGTTCGGATAATTGTTTATAATATGCTTCAAGTCCGAATTCCAAATTTATTTTATCAACCTCTCCAAATAGTCCAAAAGAATACTGATATGCTATCTGTCTTGGCAAAGAATCTGTTGCCGGAATCCAGACCTCTCTTTCAAATCCCTGGTAATTGGATACCAGTGCCAGATTATTTTGAGTCATTTTTGTAAAACTGGCTTTTGCAGACAGCTTATCAGCAATTAATACCCTTAATGATAATCTGGGCTCAATGCTGAAATCAAAATGATTATTATAGGTATAATATGTTGCTCTGATTCCTGAATATAAATTGAATCTGGGTGAGAATTCAAGATCATTTTCCACAAAAACAGAAGATTCAAAAGATCTTAAATTGTTTGTAATTCCACTTATAGTATCAAAGTACAATTGGTTGTAATAATCGTATTGTTTGATTGAAAATTCACCAGGTGAGAATGTATATGCGCTTAAATCAATTCCACCTTTGATTTTTAATCTATTTGTTGGATACCATGTGGACTGAGTTTTAAAAGCAACTTCATCTATGTGAGATCTGTTCTCAGTCATTGTTTGATAGTCTTCCAAAGTAGTATGCAGTTCATTAGAAAGGAGATAGCGATTTCTGTATGAAGAGTAAATAAGTTGACTCCTTAAAAACAGCTTTGAGCTTAAGATATTTGTGCCTTCCAGGTAGATCGCACTATTCCCAATTTTCATCCTGTCTTCAGTGTAATCGTATTTGCCTTTTTCTTCAGCAGACATCAAATCATGGCCCGAGTAGATTCCCAGAGTAAATTTTCTTTTGTTATTGATTTGATGGTTGATTCTTAAATTCAAATCAACAAAGGTGTATCCAACCATACCACTTATGCCACCATTATTATACTTAATACGGATTGGCAAAGTCAGGATATCGAGATAAGATCCCCTTAGAGCAAAGAGAAATGAAGTTTTCTCTGATTTTAAGGGCCCTTCCAACATTATTTTGGATTGGAGTATACCAATCGAATACTTACCGCTAAATCTGGTTTTGTTACCTTCTCTGGTTTGGACATCGATCACTGATGATGCTCTTCCTCCAAATTGTGCTGGGAATCCTCCTTTATAAAGGTCAACAGATTTAACTGCATCAGTATTGAATAGAGATATAAGTCCGCCAAGATGATTTGTATTATAAAGCTTAACTCCGTCAAATAAGATCAAGTTTTGCCCTCTGTCACCTCCTCTAACATAGATATCAGAATATCCTTCTCTGCCACCCGATACCCCTGGGAGATGAGTGATTGATTTTAATAGATCAGGTTCCCCTGCCAGGGAAGGAATTGATTGAATCTCTTTTACAGGTATCCTGGTTTTGCCGAGCAGTGCTTGCTTGAAAAGGGGTTCTTGGTTCGCTATAATCGTTATTTCCTCCAGTACTAGTGGGGCCAGAAAAATGTTAAATGATGTGTCTTTATTAACTGTGATATTAATGAAAGAGGGTTCATACCCTACATAAGACACTTTTAGCTCCACAGTCCCTGTTTTCGTTGAGAGGTTATAGAATCCTCTTTCGTTTGTTAAGATCACTGTATTGTCTTTCTGATCAACAAGATAAGCATTAAACAGAGGTTCTTTAGAGACACTATCAAGAACAAATCCATTGACTGTAATTGTCTGCCCAAACGTCAGAGTTGAAGTATAAAAAAGGACAATGAGTAATCCCAGCCTTTTCATATTAATTACTATCGCAATTGAGTATAAAACAAAGGTCTCTTTTATCAGAATTATTGATGATAAACAAAAATCATGCTAATTAGGTTCATGGCTCACAATTCACTATTTTTCAGCTCACCAACTCCATAAACTCTATCCACTTTATTAACCAGTTTTCCGGCCGATATCTATCATGGATCCAAATAATCGATACTGGAGCGTTTAACGAATCAACCTGCCTGCCGGTTTACCTGCCGCAGGTATGGCAGACAGGCAAATCAACGAATCAACGAATCAACGAATCAACCTGCCTGCCGCAGGCATGGCAGGCAGGCAAATCAACGAATCAACCTGCCTGCCGGTTTACCTGCCGCAGCTATCAATGAATTTTTGAAATTCACTTAAATTTTTCGTAATTTTCGTGTGTTGCATGTCGTATTTGGTTGTAACTAACTCAAATATAGCTATTTAAGCTAAGGCATGCAACATTTTTTACTAACTTATCTAATTCATTAT
>DATKZO010000022.1:0-156401 GCA_035527935.1 Bacteroidales bacterium | reverse complement strand
AGAAGTCCTATTTATTAGCGATTGTAAATTATTTTTCTCGTAAAATGCCCGATAGATCTGGAATACATTCTATTGTATTTGTATTGTCCACGAATATTATCTGAATCTTTGTTTGCTCAAAATCGATCCCAATATCTATGTATACGTCATCATTGCTGACAATAAAATTATTAACGAAATAGGCAGATCCATCTTCATCATCATATACACCTACGCCTAGCTCATTACCTGGGTTAATTGCAATACTTTGATATTCAAGTTCACACTTATTATCCTTAGCTAACAATCTAAAATCTATTGAATCATTCTCAAAGTATTTCACCCCAAGTCTTACAGCACCTTGGGATTTACTTAAGTAAAAAACATTAGAGTAGTATTCCCAGTCATGTAATTTCGATTCAGTAGAATTTCCATTTTCCGTGCTTGATGTGCATGCAACAAATGCGAGGAGAAGTGAGAAGAAATATATTGAATTTTTCATTTTTATAATCGCTAACGTTAGTGTATATGTATAATTACATATATTTCCTATATATCGAAACAAAAGGTACATATATACACCCAATTTGGTAGTGTATATGCACCTCTCTAATTATCGATCCCACTTTTACTTTTAATCTCCTTTTCATTTATCAATCCATCAATTGGGTTTTTGAAGTTACTAAAATTTGTCTTGGAAACGTGCGTGTATCGCTCTGTGGTTTTAGAACTTTTATGACCAAGAAATGATTGGATATATCTCAAATCAGTGCCCTGCTCCAGATGATGAGTCGCAAAACTGTGACGCAATACATGAGGTGTAACCCGCTTATTTATCCCGGCTCTCATGGCAGCATTCCTGACAACCTTTACTACACTCTCAGCACTGTATTGGTTTCCTGGTCTACCTTCAAATAGCCATTCGGAAGGTCTATATGATCTATAATAAACTCTTAATAATCCAAGTGTTGATACTGCCAGCTGAGCATAGCGATCTACCCTACCCTTTCCCTCACGGATTTTTACAAGCATCCTTTTGGAGTCGATATCTCTAAACTTCAAATTCAGTAACTCACTTCTGCGTAATCCACATGAATATAGTGTTGCAATGATAGATTTATGTTTTAGATTGTCTGTAACCATTAACATGTCTGAAATCTCATCTTTGCTCAAAATGTCGGGAAGAGTGCTCTCCTTTCGTGGTCGCAATATATCATAGAATCTCTTGTCCATTCCAAGTACCTTTTCATAATAGAACTTAATAGAATTGATACGCTGGTTCTGCTGACTATCAGAGATGTTTTTCCCGGTTATTAATTCCAGAATATAAGAATTAATTTCGTCTTTTTCAATATCTTCCAGAGATCTGCCTTCAAAATATAACTGAAAATCACGAAAATATTTTTTGTATATATTAATTGTATTGTTACTATATTTTTTTTGAAGTAATGCTTCAATATAACCTTTGGGTAAAAAATGGTTACCAGGTGTGCTGGTCTCAATAAGTACCTCTTTTTTTTGTATCGGATCAATTATAATTTCTGATTTCTCAGACTGAATCTGACTAATATCTATAGTAGCAAGGACACCGATCTCTTTTCTGAGATCACTTAGATTGAATCTGTCTGATGAAATATACCAGCATCGCATTGTCTGACTCCAAAGTGCACCGGGAATGTGTTTTATTACCCTTATTATTTCTTTATTATACGGAAAGCGGATACAAACCACGTCTCGGTTTCCATGGTTGGTGCGTTGCAATAGTATCTTTTCTGTACCTGACAAAGCAGATCATTGAGTAAAGCAATATACGAAATTATCTGAGATCACTACTGTTTTGATGTTTAAAAAAATAAGTCCTTTGAAATCCTTTACAGAAAGAGTTACACCGATTTTTAAGGTTCAAACGATCTGAAAAGATAGTTTTGTTAAAAACATGACTATCATATGAATCCCGGAAAATATGTCTTTGCTCAGATTTTTGAATTTGTATCGCACAATGACTTTCTCAAGTGTGTAAAGAGTGGATAAATTTTATTTTTACAACCAGTTGATTTATATGTTCAAACCTAACCTCTGCTGATCATCCTGAAAAACCTGAAAACTTCTGGCAGAAATTCAAAAGAAGGAAGATCATTGAAGTTCCTCGCCGCAAGCAGCGGGGAACCGGGTTTACGAGTTCGGCGACTTCGTCGGACGTAGCCCCGGTGAACCGGGGCGAAGTTCGAAGCCAATGCGCTCGCAGGGATTCAACCAAGACTTCAGGGACATTTGCAGAGGATCCTTGTGCACTCCCACGGATAACCGGTGGTTTTACAAATGTAGGACTGATGGTAGACGGTGCCGTGCCGGGTGCCCGGACGAAGACAAAGTAACCGCATGAAACATTTGTTCCTGTTCCCAATTATCGATATATTTGGTAATAGATCAACCTACAACAAAAACAGGAACCATGAAAAAAGTAATTATTGTTTCGATCATCACAATGATGATCGCTTCTGTGGGATTTTCACAATCCGGCAAAGGATTGAAAGTCTTTATTTCCGTTGATATGGAGGGTATCACCGGTGTCGTGAACTGGGAGGAGGTCAACCGAACAGGGAAAGATTATGATATGTTCCGCCAGATAATGACAAAAGAGACCAGCGCAGCCGTTGAAGGAGCGGCAGATGCAGGTGCAACCCACATAGTGGTTCGCGACGGGCATGGCGCCGCGAGAAACATCCTTCCTGAGTTACTGGATTCCAGAGCCCTGCTGATGCGCGATTGGTCGGGAGGTCCGATGAGCATGATGGAGGGAATTGACGAAACCTTTGATGCCGTTATTTTCATCGGGTATCATGCCAGAGCCGGTGTTCCCGACGCTACACTGGAACATACCAAGAGTGGAAGCGCCATCACCGACGTTACGATTAATGGTGTTTCCCTCCCCGAGGCTGGTATCAATGCCCTTATTGCAGGCCATTTTGGTGTACCGGTGGTATTTGCCTCCGGCGACAGGGCACTATGCGATCAGGTTATCGGATTGTTTGGTGATACAGAGACCGTTGCTGTTAAGGAGGGTTTAGGTAAGGCCGCTCTTAATTATCACCCTGAGGTTGCCGGGCAAAAGATCCGGGAAGGGGTTAAAACCTCTCTTCAGAACCTGGAAAACTATACACCTTATAAAATGCAATCCCCATATACCCTTGTGCTTACCCTGAAAATTGAGGAGCTGGTATATAACGGGGCGCACTATCCGGGAGCAGAACGAACGGGAGACTGGGAACTGACCTATAAGAACAATGATCTGATGGAGGTGATAAAGGCACTGTTCTGGATGTATAAAATGTAAACCCTTACTTAAGTTGTTGTTCCAAATAAAAAGGGGATTATAAATGAAATTCTTTCTGCTCACACTGATAATGCTATCTGTGATGCCCCAAAGCGCGAGATCTCAATGGTACCACAGGCACTATGGTGCTGACAATTTACGAGACCTCTCATTCTATCAGTTAAAGGAATCATCTAAAAGGTCTGTTATTAATATTGGTATCGGAACATTTTCGATGGCTGCCGGATCGATGATAATGATTACAGGCCGGGAAAAACTGGATCCTTTAGAGGATGTGTCATTTATTGATATATTTCAGTCCCCCGATGCAGTAGGATATGCCATTGCCGGAGCCGCAGCCTTTACTGCCGGGGCGGTGGTGGTACTGACCAATATTGCCAGACTGGTTATGATTGGCAGCGCAAGAAACAAAATGTTTGCCATGGATATGTATATATCACCTGCACTCATGTTAAACAATTACAGCAATAATATTTCACCCGGAGTGTCTGTTACCATAACTTTCTGAAAAGAATAAAACCATGTGACATACAATCCTGACGATCCCGACAGTCTCGTCGGGATGTCCGGATTGTGTCTA
Source organism: Bacteroidales bacterium (assembly GCA_035527935.1). Classification (GTDB taxonomy): domain Bacteria; phylum Bacteroidota; class Bacteroidia; order Bacteroidales; family VadinHA17; genus DATKZO01. The sequence continues at coordinate 152,508 of DATKZO010000022.1, read as the reverse complement.
TAAACAAAAAATTACGTCGGTGGTTTTCGACCTGAAGCCTGTTCCAGATTGGTGTCGTCCTTACTCCGGCAGGGATTGTGTACTGGAATCTCAGTCTATTATAATAATCCTACGCTAAAGGAATATGCTACTCCTTAACCTCATTTTCCAATGAATCCAGGGCTTCTTCCATCTCTTTTGCAGTGTCCTCCACGGCCTCTTCCACCTCTTTGGCCGCTTTCTCAATATCCTTTCCTAAACCCTCGAAGAATTGTTCAGTCTCATCTCCATATTTATTTATAAACCTGCCTGCAGCCCTCTTTGTAAAGAATCCTATAACAAGGAAAAGAACCATAATAGCCACCAGTATCCATGTGACCACTTTCGATGCTGATTCTTTTGCTTTAAGCGTTCCCGTGAGTGCATGATACATCAGTAACAGGCCGAAAATATTAATAGCAATGCTGATCAGCCAGTGAAGGGAAAAGCTGAATCCCATAACAAATCCGAAAAATGAACCGACCGGCATCAGTACCATAAGCGATGCAGTCACATGTACATTGGCCTCATACTTTGTATTACCTCCACAAATTGCAGAAATGATCAAAACAATCACTGCCCCGATAAATAGTCCGATAATAGCTCCAATTACCGACCAGATAAATCCCATTATTCCTATTGCCCCACCGAGAAAGCCCCCTGTAACAGAGGTCAGGTTCAGAATGCTCCATAGCAATGCCAGGAGCCCAGATATGACCCCGTAAATAAGAGCTTTAATAACCGGTTTGCCCAGTCCTCCTTCAGTCTGTAGCGACGCAAAATAACTCTTGGGTCTTACGATCGTGTCAACAGACTCCTTAATAAAGGTGCCAAAATTAAATGATCCGTTACTCATAGTTCAAGATTTTGATTAATAGCCTAAATGTAAGATATTTTTTCAGACAATTGAAATTTAACTTTGATCCAGGTCATGTTTAATCCCTGGATACAATTGCACTATATGCCTGTCAGGTTAATATTTCTTTTTTTTGAACAGATAAAACGGTATTCCTGTCGCAAGGAGAACAAGTCCCCAGGCAATAATCTCAATACCCAGGCCGGTTACCGCCCACAGGGAATAGAGGAATGCCGGAACTCCAATTAGCAAGGCCCTGGTCAATCCAGTTGCTACATCTTTGTTCCTTCCTTTTACTATGATCATTATTTCTGACAGGGATGATAAAAGGTATGGCAGAAGTACTGTCAGGGTCGAGAGCATTATGGTGAAAGTGAACATTCCTACCAATCCCCTGGTATAATTCATACTTACCAGGATTGAGGCCAGGATACTTGAAAATATTACACCGAAAAGTGGCACTCCCCGGCTTGATATGTTAGCAAACCGTCCCGGGAAGATATTGTCCCTGGCTGCAGCCATTGGGATCTGTCCCTGGAGTAATATCCATCCGTTAAGGGCACCAAAACAGGAGATTACGGCTCCCAGGGCTACTAATGCTGATGCTTCAGACCCCAATATTTTCCCGGCTGCATCTGCAAATGGAGCAGATGAATCCTGCAGGTCAGCCGGGCTTATCAATCCCATGACGCTTACCGTAGATGAAATATATATTAGCGCCGCCACAAGTGTTCCAAAAATGGTAGCCCTTGGAATGGTCCGTCCCGGGTCCCTTATCTTATCAGATGGTATGGTTGCTGATTCAAGTCCCATGAATGCCCATAGGGTGAGAGCAGCAGATGCGGTGATAGCAGTAAAGCCGGAGCTCCCGCTCAGGTTGAACGGACTGAAATTTGATCTATCAAAATAGATAAATCCAACCGTGCCAATGAACAGCAATGGAAGGATTTTCAGGATAGTGGTGATAAGCTGAACTACACCTACACTTCTTATATTCTGTGTATTTACCCAGGTAAAGATCCATATCGCACCTATAGCTATGGCAGCTGATAATAGATTATTTTCTTTTATCGAAGGGAAAAATTCTGAAAGATAACCCACTCCAGCGACGGAAATAGCTGCATTCCCGCTCCAGATAGAGATCCAGTATCCCCATGCTACCATGAAGCCGGCAAAATCGCCGAATCCCTCCCTGGCAAAGACATAAGGCCCTCCGGCCTTTTTGATAAGCCTGCTCAGCCTTGTGAATAGCAGGGCAAGAATAATTGCCCCCATGGTTGTAAAAAGCCATCCGAAAATAGTGATCCCTCCATAGACTGCAAGGGAGGCAGGAAGAAGGAATATTCCTGATCCGGTCATGTTACCCAGCACCAGAGAACTGCTGAGCCAGAATCCTATTTTTTTTGAACCGGAGTTTCTATCCATTGTTTTTTATAAATGACTCTCCTCTGCCTGTCAGATATTCCGACTCGCCTGATAACCGGCTTGCTTCACTGTATAATTCCATGGTACGGTCAATAAGGATCGATTTTGCAGTCGGATTGGCTGAGTCATTCCATTTATTCAGGTTCAGAGGGGGCCATACCTCATCTGATCCACCCGGCTCATGAAGTGACTCTATTGTGTAGCGCGAGAGGAAATAATTTCCGCCATGCCCGGTATCCTTGATCTCATCCAGGCCAATCCTCTCATCGGCAAGTGAAAAACCCGATGCAAATTTCCTTGCCTCACCAATAATATGATCGGAGAGCACTGCTGTAGCCGGTGAAAAAGCCAGTGAGTCAAAATTACCCCCAACAAATGGAGCCATCCCAACCTTTCCAAGACAACTGGTGAGATGATTCATCCACAGATGCCCGGAAGCTATCAGGTCGGGCCCCCATCCTCTTCCACTGCCTGATGTTCCACAGTGAGGAATATCATAATGATCCATCATCTCAGCGCAGGCCAGGTTGAGCAGATATGAAGATGGTGAGTAATAGCTCCCCATGATCTTCATGTCGAAACCGGCCGGAAGGCTGCCAAGTATTATCTTACTACCCTCCTTTACCAGCTGGCTTAATACCAGGCCAGCCAGTAGTTCGGCATTAAGAAGAGCGAGGGTTCCCGCCTCTGTCATTGGTGAAGTTGCTCCATACATGCTGTAATTGGAAAATATTACCGGCAGCCCCCTCTCAAGTGCGGCAATCATTTTATCAGTTGTTGATTCATTCAAAACAAGAGGAGTTATAAGATTAAGATAGAGCATGGCAAATGGACTGGAAGAGATATCACCATGAAGAAATGAAAGGAGATCGAAAACCCTGTTAATATTCTTACTCTCGGATATCAGTAATACCAGTGGTTTAGCAGTATTTGCATACATATCCAGGGTGTTGTACAGATCGATTTCTGATGGTGGCAGGTCCGAAGGGATCCCCAGGGTAGATATCATGTCGAAATTGGGCAGTATGTCCCCTAATCTTGATGATATTTTCATGTGGCCCCGCGTAAATGGGACAACCATGTCGGTCTCTATCTCCTGAAATGAAGTGTTGGTGACACCAATCCCGAAACGGGTGCCTCCCTCCTGCTCTTTACCCAATTTGAAGAGGTGGTCACCCGACCTGTTATATATTTCAATCTCCGATCGGGCAGTTTTTATCGAGCGGTCGATGAGCTCCCTCTTTATGTAAACAACATCATCCTTGATAATCACACTGCGGGATCGGGCGAAGATCTTCCGGGCCCTGTCCGATTCTACCCTGATACCCGTAGTCTCCAGTATCCTGACGGAGAATTCGTGCACCCTTTCCTTTTGATCATCGGAAAGTACCACGATCCCGGGAGTAACAAAATACTTACTGCTTTCTGCCATCCGATTAGTAGAAGATTATAAATGTGATTAAAAATAGGTAAAAGAAGTGAGGATTGGAAGATTCACCATACTTATAGGATACTTAATAAGCGTGTGGTGCCCGGTACGGTGTGCAGTACACCTACCAATAGTGTTACTGTCTCCCTTTTCATGATCAGAATTATTCAATGCTGCTAAGTTCAGGAATATTGAATTACATTATTTTTACGTTAACTTTATCTTTGATAACCCTGTTATCCACTATCGTATGAAAAAGGTCCATAAAGTATTAGTGTATAGCATAGCTATTATCATTGTCGGAGCTGATCTTTTTTCCTGCATCGCCTATTCCTCATTCTCATCACTTAAGGGTATTGAAGTAAATGAGCCTGATCTGGCTTGTTTCCCCGACAGTTATGATGATTGCAGGAGCACATTCCTCATTAAAGCACAGGAAATGACAGATAGCTTTGAGAATACAAGAAAGGAAACTTATCTCCGAATGTACAATCCTGACGCGGAGGTGCGGAGATCGATCGTCATTTCGCAGTCCAGGGAGGTACTGACTACCTCTTTGGTAACTTTTAGTAAGCTACCAGATTAAACTAACTCATTATGGGAAAGAAGAATAATAATAAACTGGATAAGAAAATCTATTTCCAGGAACTCGAAAACCTCCAGGTTGAGCTTGTTAAAATGCATGAATGGGTGAAGGCAAAAGGACTTCGTGTTGTGGTTGTCTTCGAAGGAAGGGATGCAGCGGGTAAAGGAGGAGTGATTAATCGGATAACCCAGAGCCTGAACCCTCGTGTCTGTCGTGTTGTGGCACTGGGAGTCCCGACTGAAAGGGAAAAAACGCAGTGGTACTTTCAGAGGTATGCGGCACATCTCCCGGCAGCCGGTGAAATGGTTATGTTCGACCGCAGCTGGTATAACCGGACAGGAGTGGAAAGAGTTATGGGGTTCTGTAGTGAAGAGGAGTACTGGGATTTTCTCAGATCATGTCCGAGATTTGAGGAGATGCTCATCCATTCCGGCCTTATTTTGATTAAGTACTGGTTCTCCGTCAGTGATGAGGAACAGGAAAACAGGTTTGCCGAAAGATTAAAGGATCCTCTCCGCAGGTGGAAGTTCAGTGAAATGGACCTGGCATCCCGGAGTAAATGGGTTGAATACTCGAGGGCAAAAGATGAGATGTTTGCATATACCGACACGAAGCTTTCTCCCTGGTGGGTAGTAAACGGCGATGATAAGAGGCGTGCAAGGCTGAACTGCATAAAGCACCTGCTTTCAATGATTCCATACAAGGATATCAAATATAAAAAAATTGAGTTGCCGCCTGTTAACATGACCGGATATATCAGGCCACCAATAACAGATCAGACATTCGTGCCGGAGGTGTACTAGGTAAAGACCTCTCTTCATCAATCCAAAAAAATACGAAGCAAAGGGAAAATTGATGATATAATTCTGAAAGAGTCTTACATAAATGCTATATGCCGGGCTCCGAAGATCTTTGCCCCAGCAGTCACTTCCAGCTCTCCATCAGTTCCCACTGCTTAACTGCCGCAAGGAATGTGGCAGCAATATGTCCGGCTTTTTTTTGAGTATATTCTTTTGCTTTCTCAACATCAAAATCAAGATAACCGGCTCCCTCCCCGGGATATCGAGTAGTGGCCCATGCGGGCATCATCGCGTATCCTTCATCGGTACCTGCTTTACCAATCCGGTCTTTCCCGAGCTTTTCATAAATTTCCCGGTCAACCAGTTCAGGATCCCATGACAGGACAAGGGCTGATTCTTCCAGGTCGCCATGACCCGACTGGATCGGTTTTTGACCATATACCTCTTCTGCCAGGTTCCATGCTATCCTCCACCAGTCAACAATCATAAAATGGGCACCTGTTTCCCTGTGCAAACGGGTATAGGCCCTGATTACCGGTTCTGTATTTCCCCCGTGACCATTAACAATTAAGATATTTTTGAAACCAGTCCTGACAAGGTCCTTCAGAATGTCATATATGTATTCCTCAAAAATATCTTCCCTGATGGTAATTGATCCCGGAAATTGTGATATTGAGGCGCCTGTTACGCCGTGGTTTACAGCTGGGGCAATAAGTGCATTCACATCATCCCATATCTGTTCAGCAAGGTTTAACGGGATAAAGATATCGGTACCTATAGCACAGGCTCCATGTGATTCTACAGTCCCTATGGGAAGGATTACCCTATCGGTCACTTCGGGAACTATTTCAGCAAGTTTCATCCAGGGGTAGTTTTGCATCTCGTGAAACTTAAGGTCTTTAACTTTCGTCTGCCCACTGCAAAATGAGTAAGAGGCAATAATGGCAAAAAGGGATAAGACTATTTTTCTGTTCATAGTTATAAGTGTTTTAGGTTTCTTGTTATGATTTGATCAAAAACCGGAGTTGGCAATATCCCAGAGATTGAGGAAACCGAGCTTGATTATTTCAAGCATTTTATCCCAGTTCACCAGGCTTGTCTCGTCGGCAGGTGTATGGTATTCATCATGCATTGCAGCCATTACTGCAATAACCGGAACGTTATTGTTCGTAAAAGCTGTATAGTCGCTGCCGCCTGTCGGCTTTTCCTGAGCCCTGTAATTGAAATTCATCTTAAGACCGTACTCTTCAGCATACTTCTTCGATATTTCTTCCAGATAGGGGTAATCCCTGTTATAGGTAACCCCAACATTTATTTTTGCAGTGTCATTTGCTGCATCCCTGGATATCATGTCATAGTTAAGGTAAAACCTGTACTGGCCGATCGATCCGATGGAGGGATTTTGTGTAAAATATTCGGATCCGAGCAGCCCCTTTTCCTCACCTGTCCACGCACAGAAGAGAATTGTCCGTTTTGGTTTAATCCCTGTTGCGGCAAATGCCCTGGCCATAGTCATAACACCTACTGTGCCAGAGGCGTTATCATCAGCGCCGTTCCAAATGCGGCCACCTGCCATTCCCATATGGTCCATATGGGCTCCGACAGCAACAAACTCATCGGGATTCTCTCCTTCTATCATTGCAACAACATTTCTCACCCTGACCCTTCGGACTTTGACCTCAATATCCAATCCTGCCATGGTCCCTGCTATTGGAACAGGTTTGAATTTATAACCATTTTTTGCAGCATCTGATTCATACCCTGCAATATTATAGGATCCCATAAGTGCCTTTGCAACTTTTGGTGTAACAGTTATGATGGCAGGGTCATCCGGCAGGTCAGGATTATCCAGACTCATTCTGATCCAGTTACCAGGACTCCTCCCTTCATTGGGAGCAAGGTTATCATCGAACATATACTCTCCAAAGCTGTTAGCTATACTTCCATCCATATTAATATCGATCACCGCCACTATTCCTTTCCCTTCGAGAGCCTGGTTCTTGCCCCGGTTAAGCTGGAAGGCTACCATCCTGTCAGCATTTATCTTTTTATACATCTCTGATTCCGGGTCATTTATTCCCGGATAGCCTGAGAGACGGACAACGATTTTACCATGAAGGTCAATATTTGTGAAATCATCCAGGCCGAGATCTTCATTCTTGATGCCATATCCAATGAATACTACCGGGCCAGACACCTTTGTTGAAGCAGTTGCACTTCCGACCCTGAAATCAACATTCTCCTGGAAGAAGTATTCGCGGTTAGCCGATGTTACTGACAATACTGATGACCCGCCGGGAACAGGTTCCAGAAGAGTAAAATTCTGAAAATAGGACCTTGTTGGAGCCGGCGGCGTTTCTCTGCCCCCTCCCCTCATTCTCATGTTAAAACCTCTCTGCAGGTCGCCCGCTGGTTGCACTCCAACATATTTGAACATGCTGGCCACATAATCGCCGGCAAGGTAAATCCCTTTCCCACCGGTGGCCCTCCCTTCGGTCCAGTCTGAGGCAAGGAATTCCAGCTGAGCCTGGATAACCTCTTTTGTGATTACTTCAAGTCCCTTCTCCTGAGGTGATTTCTGCCCATTTGAGACTGGAGAAAACAGGAGAAATGCGATAAATACTAGTAGTGTAACTCTGATCATAGCTTTAATTTTTTGATTAGTTATCTGAAAATTACCGGCAATTTAATCCTTTTCAACTATATAATATGCGATTCAGGTTGGTCGATTAACATATTTTAACTGAATCGTATAATTATATCCTTCGGAAAGATATCCACGATGAGCCGAGGGTTAACAATTTTTATTGATCATGGCATCTAATTTGTACCTTTGGATTTTAACCAACTCAGATTATTATGAAAAGATCTATTATCTACATATTACCTTTAACCTTTTTGCTATTAAGTTGCGCCGCATCCAGGATCAGTTTTGACGTATTGGCACCTGCACCCAATTATATCCCCCAGTCAATCCAGTCAATAGCTATCATCGACAGGTCGCTTCCTGAAAATGCTGATCTTAATAAGCTTGAAGGTATCCTTACCGGGGAGGGACTGGAGCAGGACAGACTATCCACACAGATTGTTCTGGATGGGCTGAACAGAAGTCTCGGGAACTCATCAAGGTATGATGTGATCAGAACTACCGAGCTAATGAAAGGATCGGGTTCAGGGAGCGTATTTCCCGCGCCCCTCTCGTGGGAAGCAGTAAATGAATTATGCCAGAAATATGAGGTTGATGCCATAGTATCGCTGGAGACCTACGATTCCGACTTTATCGTGACCAGCGGTACAAGACCGGGGGGAAGGCTTTTCGAATTCTATGCAAAGGGAGTAGCTACTGTAAACTGTGGTTTCAGGATGTACGACCCGGTTACCACAAGCATAGTTGATGAATTCCATTACTCTCATGCCCGTACATGGGATGCCGGAGGATTATCCATAATTGCCGCTGCAGAAGCATTACTTAATAAGAATGCCGCTATAAGGGAGGCAAGTTTTGATGCCGGGATGGTATATGGCCAACGCATCACTCCTGCCTGGTTCATGGTATCAAGGGATTATTTCAGGAAGGCAAAGAACAGTTATGACCTTGAAGAGGGAGCCAGGATGATGCAGTTGAATGACTGGGATAAAGCAATTGCTGCACTGGAAAGGGGTGTCGAATCTTCAAACAGGAAAGATCGTGGAAGGTCAGCACATAACCTCGCTGTGGTTCAGGAGATACTGGGTAACCTTGAGCAGGCAAAGGAATGGACAACAGTAGCATGGGGAAGGTACCGCGAGAAGAAATCAAGGGATTACGGTTATATTCTTACCAGGAGGATACAGGAGCAGGGTATCCTCGATTACCAGCTTAACAGGGATTAGCCTGACCTGATAGAAAATGTTTTCATTAAAGCTTTTTGTTTTCCGGCATACCGGGTTAAGTCTTTTTGGATTATTGCGCAGGTTAGTAATAAAGAAAAATTGATTAAATTTTCCCCGGCATTTGGTTTATAAAAAATAATTACTAGATTTGACCCGATGAATTCAAGTATCTTACATAATTGGTGGTGGCACAGTCTGCTTCGGAATACTGTGAAACGGTCTGTTATGTAATTATATAAAGAATAAATGTATAAGGAAGGCACGCTGATCACAGCGTGCCTTTTCTGTTTTGGGCCGGATTGAATTATAAACCTGATAAACTGATAAATTATGACTAAAATGAGAAAATTTCTGTTGACAGAGAGTGAAATGCCGACCAAATGGTATAATATTCTGGCCGACATGCCTAACAAACCGTTGCCTCCCCTGCATCCGGGGACCAAACAACCGATCGGGCCTGACGACCTGGCTCCTCTTTTCCCGATGGGCCTGATAATGCAGGAGGTAAGTACCGATCAGTATATTGATATTCCTGAAGAGGTACTTGATCTCTACAAGATGTATCGTCCCGCTCCTCTGTTCAGGGCATACGCCCTTGAAAAGACCCTGGGAACAAAATGTAAGATTTACTATAAGTATGAGGGAGGCAGCTATGCAGGGTCACACAAGGCCAATACAGCAATAGCGCAGGCCTATTATAATAAGGTTGAAGGTGTAAAGAAAATGACCACGGAAACAGGTGCAGGGCAATGGGGAAGTGCCTTAAGCTTCGCCTGCCAGTATTTCGGTATTGAACTTGAAGTATTCATGGTTAAGATCAGCTTTGAACAAAAGCCTTTCCGCAAACTGATGATGAACACCTACAATGCCACCGTAATTCCATCACCCAGTGCCCTCACCGAAGCAGGGAAGAAGATACTTGCAAAGGATCCTGACTCTCCGGGCAGTCTTGGTATTGCTATATCAGAAGCAGTGGAAAGGGCAGCCATGGATCCCGATACAAAATATTCACTTGGCAGCGTCCTGAATCATGTCATTCTGCACCAGACAATTATAGGTGAAGAAGCACTGCTTCAGATGGAAAAAGCAGGTGATTATCCTGATATTGTTATTGGCTGTTTTGGCGGTGGCTCCAATTTTTCCGGACTGGCCTTTCCATTCTTAAGGGAAAACCTGCTAAATGGCAAGAATTCCAGAATGTTGACAATTGAACCGGCTTCGTGCCCCAAACTCACTCGTGGAAAATTCATGTACGACTTTGGTGATACAGTGGGATTGACGCCACTGCTGCCAATGTACACACTTGGTCACAACTTCGTGCCTGCTAAGATCCACGCCGGAGGACTAAGGTACCATGGAGCAGGTGTCCTGGTTAGTCAACTCCTGAAAGATGGTCTTGTAGAAGCTCAATCCAAATTCCAGAAAGATTGCTTTGAGAAAGGGGTTCTGTTTGCGAGGACTGAAGGAATCATTCCGGCTCCTGAGGCAACATATGCAATTACCGGCGCTATTGATGAAGCCAGGGCAGCTGATGAAGCAGGGACTTCGAAGACTATCCTTTTCAACCTGAGCGGACATGGCCATTTCGACCTGACAGCTTACGAAAAGTATTTTTCGGGTGACCTTGAAGATCACGAACTGACTGATAGTGATATTGAAAAGAGCCTGGCTGAATTAAACGGGAATTAGTTTCACTCCATAGATGTGTTAGTTTTACGTTGTTTACTGTGAGCCTTCAAGTTTATCTCCTTTCCTTCCCTGTAAAAGCAGGTGTGTCAAGTCATCTGCCTGGCGGTTAGGTCCTGAATTTGAAGGCTCCCTTTTATTACTTGCTCCATCCAGGTTAACAGGCCCTGGTAAATTTCACTACTCGAACAACTGTACGCTTCCACCAGTGTGTACGAATAAGATGTTTTCATCTGCTTTTATCTTTCCACTTCTTGCATAACCGACCAAGCCGGCTGCTGCTTTTCCGGTATATACCTCATCAAGGAATATCCCCTCCATGCGGGCAAACATCTCAATAGCCTCAAGGCACTCATCTGTATTCCTCCTGTACCCCTCCCCCAGATAATTATCATCAACGATAACAGCATCCTTCAGCTCTGAAATGCTATAGTTGACTCCAGTGAGCTCAAGAGTTTCAACAGCTATCTTACAGACATTTTCTTCCTGCTCATTGCTATTTCTCGAAACTGCCATTCCAATTACTGATCCATCCCATCCACTCATCACCTTTCCCGCAACCATGCCAGCCTGGGTGCCTGCCGACCCGGATGCCACAATTATCTTTGAGAACTCAATACCCGTCTTCTCACTGTGTTCCAGTATTTCGGCAAATGCCCTTATATAGCCAAGTGAACCAATAGCATTTGACCCGCCTACAGCAATATAGTAGGGTTTCTTTCCGGCTTTGGTGATTTCTGCCGCCTTCCGCATAGCAGAGTTTATCAATACCACTTCATCCTCAGTATCGATGTGAGTAATGAACGCACCCGAAAGATGGTCGAGCAGCAGGTTTGCAGTAGGTTTCTCAGGCGTCCTGCCAGCAAGAATCAGATATACTTCAAGCCCGTTAACTGCTCCAGCTGAAGCAGTCATCCGGCACCAGTTAGACTGATTGCTGCCAAATGTCACAATTGAGTCTGCCCCTGCCATGATTGCATCTTTAATAAGGTAATCAAGTTTCCTGGTCTTATTTCCTCCGAAAGCAAAACCGGTAAGGTCATCTCTTTTGCAATAAATATTTGAGCACAATTGTCTGCTTATAGTCTCAAGTTTATTCAATGGTGTGGGGGTCAATGACAAATTAAGCTTCTCGAAGCTCTTCAGAACCGAATAAAGTTTCACTGATCTATCCATTTTTTTAGCTTTCATTAATGATTGCAAAATAATAAAGTTGGCCTTTTTTCCCTTAATACCAATGCTTTTTCTTATTTTCCATATTCAAATCCTCTGCCAATAGCATGGAAGATTACGGATTCTGGTCAGTTTTACCCCCGGTTGTCGCTATTGCCATGGCGATAAGAACCAGGCAGGTTATTTTATCCCTGCTGACGGGACTGTTGCTTGGCTGGATCATCATTAACAGTTGGAATCCACTGACAGGACTGTTAGATACCATCCAGGGGATAGTGGATGTATTTAAGAATGAGAGCAGTACACAAACTATCCTTTTTACACTTTTTATTGGTTCCCTGATTGCATTCATTCAAAAATCCGGAGGAGTTGAAGGATTTATTAAGAGAGTTACAGGGAGTATTGAAACAGTAAATGGCACCAGTTCCGGTTTTCTCAGAGTCCGGATCCAGTTGCTGGCTGCTATCACCGGCCTAGTAATATTTGTCGAATCGAATATTTCAGTTCTGACGGTAGGTGCAATATACAGGCCGCTGACAGATAAATTATGGATTTCAAGAGAGAAGCTGGCCTACCTGGCTGATTCCACCTCTGCACCTTCCAGCATCCTGATCCCGCTGAACGCATGGGGTGGTTTTATAATGGGACTCCTTCTGTTGCAGGGAATAGACCAGCCGTTCACACTTATGATCAGGTCAATACCCTTTAATTTCTATCCTCTCCTGGTAATAATTATGGTTTTCATAATTGTTCTGACAGGAAAGGATTTCGGGCCTATGCGTAAAGCAGAAGACCGGGCCATGAACCAGGGTAAAGTAATTGGTGATAATGCAACCCCAATGGTATCATCCGAGATCACCTTTATGAAGAAGAACCCAGGGATAAAGGCAAGAACTTTTAATATGATCGTCCCAATTGGGATAATGGTATTTTCGATGCCATTGATGCTTATCTGTACCGGATGGGATAAAGTGGCCGTAGCAGAAACGGGATCACTTTCTGACCATATTATAAACGCTTTGGGCAACTCTTCAGGATCGGCATCAGTACTATATTCCGTTTTAATGTCATTAATTGTCAGTGCAGTAATGTATCTTATCCAGGGAATATTTACTGTTGGCGAACTGTTCAACCTTACTTTAAAAGGAATGTCAGGGATGATCACTCTTGCGATACTTATGGTAATGGCCTTCGCTATCGGTAATCTATGTAATGAACTTGGAACCGGCATCTATGTAGCAACTGTCTCCGAAAAGTGGCTTTCTCCACACCTGGTACCATTCATTATTTTTCTTGTAAGTTGTTTTATTGCTTTTTCCACGGGAACATCATGGGGGACATTCGCAATTATGATCTCTATTGCAGTTCCGGTAGCCCAAACACTTGATACGAATATTTACCTTGCCGTAGCAGCAGCCCTTGGAGGAGGAGTATTCGGTGACCATTGCTCACCCATTTCCGATACAACCATCATCTCTTCAATGGCTTCAGCAAGTGACCATATCGACCATGTAAAAACCCAACTACCCTATGCATTAACTGCGGGAGCGGTTACGGCAGTTTTATACCTTATTCTGGGGTATGTTCTTTAGAGGAGCATATAAATCACTTTCTTGATCCAAGGTGAAATAATTATTAGTTTCGTGTCGACCCGGGCAAATTGAATAAACTGCTTATAGGGCCGGATCAATGAAGATATTACTGACGGGAATAACAGGATACATTGGTAAACGACTTGTTCATATACTTGTTGACAAAGGATATGATGTGATCTGCTGTGCCCGGGATATTGAAAGGATCTCTCTTCCGGTGGCAATATATGAGAAGGTAAGTTTTCTGGAAATTGATTTTCTCTCCCCTCCTGACCCTGATAGCCTCCCAAAGGATATTGATGGTGCTTACTACCTGATCCACTCAATGTCGCAGTCGATCACGAACTTCAGTGAGATGGAGGCAAGAACCGCCCTTAATTTCAAGGAGTACATGAACAGGACCAATGTCAGGCATGTGGTATATCTGAGTGGTATCGTTAACGATGAAGAGTTGTCAAGGCATCTTCAGTCACGCAAGAATGTTGAGGATATACTCGCAACAGGGAATTATAACTTTACTGTGCTCCGGGCCGGAATAATTGTTGGTTCGGGCAGTGCTTCATTTGAGATTGTAAGGGATCTTACTGAAAAACTACCTGTCATGCTGGCCCCCAAGTGGGCACTCACAAAATCACAACCCATTGCTATCAGAAATGTGTTACTCTATCTCCTGAATGTTCTGTTTTGTGAGGATTGCTATAATCAGAGTTTTGATATTGGAGGTCCCGATATATTGACATACAAGGAGATGTTATTGCAGTATGCCGAAGTGAGGGGATTAAAGAGGTATATAATACCCCTTCCTGTAATGTCACCTTACCTCTCATCAGCCTTCCTGTATATTACAACTGCCGTATCGTACAAACTGGCTGCCAGCCTGGTCGACAGTATGAAAGTCGAGGTGATCGGCAGGCCTAACGACCTGGCAAAGAAGTTTAACATTGAACCTATTCCATACAAGAAAGCTATTGAACGGGCCTTTTCAATGATCGAGCAGAACATTGTTGAATCAACATGGAAGGATTCGATGATAAGTGGCCGGCTTCAGAAAGAGCTGCATGAGTTTATACAGGTGCCTCAGTACGGTGTTTACAGGGATGTAAGGGTTGAGAAAATGACTGATGTTGAAGCTGTCCAATCAAGGATCTGGTCGATAGGAGGCGAAACGGGGTGGTATTACGGAACATGGATATGGAAGATACGCGGGCTCCTTGACAAGCTATCAGGTGGTGTGGGGCTCAGGCGAGGCAGAACAAATGTTCATGATCTGCATGCTGGTGATGCCCTGGATTTCTGGAGGGTTCTGCTTGCTGACGAGGATAAAAAAAGACTTTTGTTATATGCAGAGATGAAGCTTCCGGGAGAGGCATGGCTTGAATTTTCAATCATTAATGATAATACATTCAGGCAGGTAGCTACCTACCGGCCAAAAGGCATATTCGGAAGGTTCTACTGGTTTATGCTAATGCCATTCCACTTCTTCATCTTCAGAGGAATGGCCCGAAGAATTGCCAGGGGATGGTTAACAATAGATATTATCATGCGGGACTAGTCAGGAGGATTTTTGAAGACTATTTTTAGTCTTTAAGTATCAAATTTTGAGAATTAATCTCTACTTTTGCCCCTGCCAAACCTTACCTGAAAAAACATCAATATAGAAGCATGGATAGAGAGACCAATTCACGTGTTAAACAGATAGGATCACTAATCGGTAACACACCCCTGCTTGCCATAAATTATCTTTACAAGGGAAGAAAGAGAACGATATATGCCAAGGCAGAGCACCTGAACATGACAGGTAGCATAAAAGACAGGATAGCTTTCCACATTCTCAGCCGGTCGTATAAGCTGGGGCTGATCAAGCCAGGCGATCCCATTTTTGAAGCAACAAGTGGAAATACCGGTATAGCCTTTTCGGCTGTCGGGAAAGCACTTGGCCATCCGGTGACTATTTTCATGCCCGACTGGATGAGCCTGGAAAGGATCAACCTCATTAAGAGCCTGGGGGCAACTATAAACCTTGTCTCAAAAGAACAGGGAGGGTTCCTTGGCAGCATCTCACTTGCTGATAGGCTTGCATCAGAGACTGAAGGGGGATTCCTCCCTCACCAGTTTTCAAATGAATTTAATACCGAAGCTCACTATTCCACAACGGGACCTGAAATATACTGGCAATTAAAGATCCGGGATATTGATATTGATGCATTCGTTGCCGGGGTAGGAACAGGCGGGACGGTAATGGGAGTGGGAAGATTCCTCAGGGAAAAGAATCCCGGGGTAAAGGTTAGTCCGCTTGAACCTGCCAATTCGCCCACTATGTCGACCGGAAACAAGGTGGGCAAGCACAGGATCCAGGGTATCTCGGATGAGTTCATTCCACCAATTGTCGACCTTGACAAACTTGACGATGTGGTTGCAATAGATGATGGCGATTCAATTATTATGGCACAGAAGCTTGCGTCACAGCTTGGGTTAGCCGTGGGAATTTCTTCCGGAGCTAATTTTCTGGGAGCAGTCCATCTCCAGAATACTCTTGGTGAGGATGCTGTCGTCGCTACGATCTTTTCAGATGATAATAAAAAGTATCTCAGTACCGACCTTATGAGGGATGAGCCCGTCAAGTACGGATTTCTTGCACCTGATGTGGAGCTGATAGATTTTTCCACTTATAAAAGATCCTGTGTTACATGCTGTGATCCAAGCGAGTGCGTGGAAAAAGATTTCATTTCCGAAGATAGCGAGTATCACCTGCCCTACTGCTCCAGGCGTACCAACAGCAAATAATAAATCAGTTTAGCTTATGACGTCCTGCAATACGGGGCGTTGTAAAACTCTATGTTAAGGAACCTTCTCCTTCAATACAAATAGCTTCCGCTATCTTAGATGCAGGATATGCCCGATCGCATTCTGAGTAACCGGATATTCCGCCTCCCGGACAGTAGCCGGGATTGCCCCGTCGGTAATTATCCCCAGCCTCACTGTTATACCGGTGTCAGGTAGTATAGTCCCCGTAATGTCACGGATTGCAGCCAGGTAGTTAAAACCCGTCGAGTATCTGAGCAAGTATGGATAGTGTTCCGACAAAAGCAAAAAGGGTAAGAAAAGCTATTGTCATTGTTTCAAATTTTAGGGTTGTTCTGATTAGCTAAGATTTTTTTTCAACCGGAGGTCTGACAATCAACATAATAACTGACATATTTTATTTAGAATTAGAGCCAAGGGGAATTATTACTACATTTATTTCTTCTTATATAAAACTTAGTCGATCATGAAATCAGTATTTACCACCCTTTTTATAATGGCTGCTGCAGTATCTGTTTCAGGCCAGGGTACAATGTTGCTCAGGCAACCTACGATCAGTTCTGATCATATCGTTTTTGTATATGCCAACGATCTGTGGATAACATCCATCGATGGCGGTGATGCTCATCGGTTAACCTCCTCTGTTGGTGCTGAGACCGACCCTCATTTCTCTCCGGATGGCAACTGGATTGCTTTCACAGGTCAGTATGATGGAAACACGGATGTCTATGTTATTCCGGTCGAAGGAGGAGAACCTGCCCGACTCACTTACCATCCCGGATCGGATAATGTCCAGGGCTGGATGCCCGATAACAGGAACATTATATTCAGGTCTGGAAGGGAAAGCAGGCCGACACAGACAAACAGGCTCTACTCAATTAGCATTGATGGAGGAGCTGTTTCACCACTCCCGGTTGTTAGGGCAGCCTACGGAGAAGTATCCGCTGATGGTACTCACCTTGCCTATACCCCGATCACTTTCTGGGATCCTGAATGGAGGAATCACCGTGGCGGACAGGCTCAGCCTATCTGGATTGTCGACCTTGAAACCCTTTCGCTGGTGCAGACACCAAGGACTGATAATGAAAGACATATGGATCCTGTATGGGTAGATAATAAGGTGTTTTTCCTTTCGGAGAGGGATTATGCTTCAAATATCTGGTCTTTCGATATTACTAATAACGAGCTTAGGCAACATACTTTCCATGCAGATTTTGATGTAAAATCACTTGATGCAAACGATGATATGATAGTATATGAACAGGGTGGCCACCTTCATTTACTCAAAACCGCAAATAATGAACAACGGACACTTGAGATAAATGTGAAAGGAGACTTCCACTGGGCAAGGGAAAGGTGGGAAAACATTAATGCAGGCAGCCTTATCAATGCCGGTTTGTCTCCATCCGGCAAAAGAGCAATTTTTGAATACAGGGGTGATATTTTTACCGTTCCGGCCGAAAAGGGAAGCTGGAGAAATATTACCAGATCACCAGGGTCTGCTGACAGGTACCCCGCATGGTCACCGAAAGGAGATAAGATAGCCTGGTTCAGTGACCGGAGTGGTGAATATAGCCTCATGATCAGTGAACAGGAGGGCCTCGCAGATCCAAAAGAGATCATCTTACCTGATCCCTCTTTCTTCTTTAAACCGGCATGGTCCCCGGATGGAAAATACATAGCATATACTGACACCCATTATAATCTCTGGTATGCAGATGTGGAAACCGGTGTCTCCAAAAAGGTTGATACCGACCGGTATGCCCATCCAAACAGGACTTTGAACCCTGTGTGGTCTCCAGACAGTAAATGGATCCTTTATGTACGATTGCTTGATAATCAGTTTAAGGCTGTTATGACCTATAATATTGAAACGGGAGTAAAGCACCAGCTGACCGATGGCATGGCCGACGCGATCAGCCCGGTATGGGACCCGTCAGGAAAATATATTTACTTCCTCGCCAGTACCAATTATGGCCTGGGAACCGGATGGCTCGACATGAGCTCATACGATATTGTAACCACCAGAGGGGTATATATGATACTCCTGAATAAGGATCTTGCTTCACCCTACCTGCCTGAAAGTGACGAGGAAGAAGTTGAGGAGGATGAAAAATCGCAGCCGGAAGCCAAAAGCAAAAAGTCATCCAAAGGGAATGATGAAGAGGCAGCCGAGCCTGAAAAAGAATTGAGGGTTGTAATCGATCCAGATAATCTATCCCGCAGGATAATTGCCATTGACATGCCTGAAAGATCTTATTCAGGCTTGCTGGCCGGCACTGAGAACACAATTTTTGTCCTGGAACAGGTGCGGGGCACGCAGGGCTCAACAATCCACAAATATGACCTGGAGAAAAAGGAAACAAAGGAATACATGACGGGAGTAAATTTTGCTGTAACGTCACAGGATGGCTCCGGACTGTTATATCGTAGCCGTGATACATGGGGCATTGTGCCCACAAAAGATGCTACAAAGAAAAGTGGTGACGGGAACCTGTCGCTTTCCTCGATGAAACTGCAGATCAACCCAAAACAAGAGTGGAGGCAGATCTACAGGGAGGGCTGGAGGTTCCAGCGTGATTTTCTTTATGTTGATAATGTCCATGGTGCACCATGGGACGATATCTATGAATGGTACCTGCCCTGGGTCGATCATGTAAAGCACCGTTCGGAAATAAGTTATATCATTGATATTCTTGGTGGCGAAGTGGCTGTCGGACATTCATATACCTCGGGTGGTGACTTTCCCGATATCGACAGGGTACCGGTTGGCCTGCTGGGTGCCGATTATGAACTGACAGACGGCAGGTACAGGATCAGGAAGATCTATGCCACCGAAGACTGGAATTACAGGTCGAATAGTCCGCTGGCCCTTCCGGGACTGAAGATAAAGGAAGGTGATTACCTGCTCGCTGTAAATGGTGTTGACCTGACAGCAGAGGATAATATTTACCGTCTCTTTGAAGGCACATCAGGTTTGCAGACAGTAATCCTCGTGGGCGATGATCCTGGTGGGAAGAATGCCCGTGAAGTTACAGTAGTGCCAATTCCCAGTGAAAACAATTTAAGGACCGATGAATGGGTTGAGAGTAACCGCAAGCTTGTGGATAAACTTTCAGACGGAAAGCTTGCCTATGTCTGGCTTCCCAATACCGGAAGAGGTGGTTATAATTACTTCAACAGATATTATTTCGCACAGCAACATAAAAAAGGTGCTATTATTGATGAAAGGAATAATGGTGGCGGGTCAGCTGCTGATTATATTGTAGACGTTCTGGCCAGGGACCTGTTGGGTTATTTCAACTCTAAAGCCGGTGATAAGCGACCTTTTACCACTCCGATGTCGGGCTTATGGGGACCGAAGGTCATGATTATTAACGAGCGAGCCGGCTCAGGAGGCGACCTGATGCCTTACCTGTTCAGAAAGATGGAAATAGGGCCGCTGATCGGAACCCGTACATGGGGAGGTCTGGTAGGAACATGGGACACACCGGGATTTATTGACGGTGGCAGGATGGTTGCTCCAAGGGGAGGATTCTTTGATACCGATGGCAACTGGGCTATTGAAGCAGTTGGTGTTGCTCCTGACATCAATGTATTGCAGGATCCGGCAGAGGAGGCCAAAGGCAATGATCCTCAGTTGCTTCGGGCAATAGAAGAAGCCCTGAGACTTGTTGATACCGAAGGAATTGAATTGAAAAGTGAACCTGAACCACCGATAAGATGGAAACGTCCTTCTTATTTTAAGAATGAATAAATGTATTTTATATGAATGAGAAATACCTCATCCTGTAATACTAGATCTTTTAACTGCTTTACTGTCAGGTTGAGATAAGTGTTTATTGAAGCTCCTCGCAGCAAGCAGCGAGGAACCGAGTTTATGGGCTCGGCGACTTCGTCGGACGTAGCCCCGATGAACCGGGGCGAAGTTCGAAGCCAATGCGCTCGCCTGGATTCAAATAATATTATTTGCTGATACTATTATTAGTTAAGAATTTTAGAGATTGGTTCAAAGCTCAATATCCGTCACAGGGAAAGAGAATCATATCACTTTTTTATTATCATTGCCAAACAGTTGAATCCCAACCTCCAAACATTTAGTTCTTTTTTTTGTTTAACTTATAAAAGCGCTATTTATGGAGCGAAGAAAATTTATAACCACAGTTGGATTTGGAGTTGTTGCAGCTTCAATCCCGACCAAAATATTAGGAGCAAAAACAATGACAACATTTGAAGATTTTATTACAAAAGGTAATGAATTTGTATTCCCGCAATTGGCATATTCATATGATTCCCTTGAGCCATATATAGATAAAATGACCATGGAGATCCATTATGACCGTCATCACAGGGGATACTTTACCAAGTTTATGAACGATGTTGAAGGTAGCGACCTGAAGGATAAGTCCTTCAGTGAAATATTCGCAGGTGTTTCAAAGCTATCGGCAGGAGTCAAAAATAATGGTGGTGGTTTTTACAATCATACATTATTCTGGAATAATATGAGCCCTGAAAAAAGTAAACCCTCTAAGGAGCTGTTAAAAGAGATTGAGTCTTCCTTCGGGAGCTTTGAAAAATTCAAAGAGACTTTTAGTAATGCCGCCGCCACCAGATTTGGAAGTGGATGGGCCTGGCTGGTAATGACAGCTGATAAAAAGCTTGCCGTCGGTAGCACTCCGAACCAGGAAAATCCATTGATGGATGTTTCATCGTTTCAGGGAGCCCCACTCCTGACACTTGATGTTTGGGAGCATGCCTATTACCTGAAGTATCAGAACAAAAGAGCTGATTATATTGAGGCATTCTGGAATGTTGTGAACTGGGATGAGGTAAACAGGAGGTTTGAAAGGTAGTACCGGAAGTAATAAAAAACAGCGGGCAGAGTTCTGCCCGGTGGATTACGGGCAGTTGACCTATCTGCTTGTGGAAGCAACGAAGGAGGTTATTACCATTTAGTTATATATTTGTATTTCCCTTATCAACCTGTCTCCTCCGTCCGCGTGCCGCTGAAGCTTTAGCGGAGGCGCAAGACTTGACGAGTGTGGGCCTGTCAACTTAATATACTTTATCAACCTTATCAACCAAATCATGCAACACTTACCATTTTTATGTGTCTTTTGTATAAACATGTCGAACTAAAACCAGAAAAAAATGAGAAGCCTCAAGATCGTATTAATCACGCTGATATGCATGGGAACCTTTAATCTGGCAGAAGCACAGGTAAAAAAGAGGATCAACGGTAGTGGTGATGTAAAAACCGAGACCAGGAATTTAGAGGGTTTTACCGGGGTTAAGACTGCCACTGCAGTCGATATATATCTTACTCAGGGAAACAATTTTGATGTAGTCGTTGAAGCCGACGATAACCTTCTCGAGTATATTGTTACCGAGGTAAAGGATGATGCTCTGAACGTATACCTTGATAAGGTCTTTATTACCGGAAAAAAGACAATGATTGTGCATGTCACTATGCCTGAAATTGAATTTATTAAAGCTTCAAGTGCAGGTGATGTCATTGGTCAGACTCCCATAAAAGCCGATAACTTGAAGGTATCGACAAGCAGTGCCGGGGATGTAAATATAGAGGTTACTGCCAAGACACTCTATCTGAGTACAAGCAGCTCCGGAGATATAACAATCTCAGGTGAGGCTGATTACCTTGAAGCCAGTACCTCCAGTGCGGGTGACATTAAGGGATATGAACTTACAGTCAGGGAGGCCGATGTAAGTGCATCAAGTGCAGGCGATGTAAAAATCACTGTTACTGAGAGACTTAAGGCTAGAGCCAGTAGTGCAGGCGACATATATTACCAGGGAAATCCTGAATATGTCGATGCAAAGTCTTCAAGTGCAGGTGATGTTGTAAAGAGATAGTCTATCTATATATATACTTCCATCTATCAGATCAGGCCGTGCAGGATTTCCCGCGCGGCTTTTTTTCGTACCTTTGCCTGAAAATCAGTATAAAATGACAAAAGAAAAGGCAGATGTAACTGTAATCGGTTCGGGTAGCTGGGCAACTGCAATAGTAAAACTGCTGAGTTCAAATACAGAGAAGATCGGATGGTATATCCGGGAAAAAGAGATAATTGATAGCATAGGAAAACACAATCATAATCCTACATACCTCAGCGCAGTAAATTTTGATACTGACAAGTTGATTCTTACCAGAAATATTAACAGAGCTGTTTTACTTTCAGATATCCTGATATTTGTTGTACCCTCCGCATTTCTTAAGACTACCATTAAAAAGCTGAATGTTGACATCTCAGGGAAAATTGTCTGTACAGCTATCAAGGGAATAGTCCCGGAGGATAATATGATAGTGGGCGAATTCTTAAATAAGAAGTATAATGTGCCCTATGAGAACCTGGTTGTCCTTACCGGCCCAACCCACGCAGAGGAGATTGCCATGGAGAAACTTTCCTATCTTACGATTGCGGCACTCCGGAAAGAAAAGGCTGAGAAACTTGCATCAATAATGGGAAATTTCTATCTCAAGACGATCGTTTCAGATGATATTTTCGGGACCGAGTATGCAGCTGTTCTAAAAAATATTTATGCTATTGCAGCAGGAATTTGTCATGGATTGGGGTATGGGGATAACTTTCTGGCAGTGTTGCTGGCCAATTCCGCAACCGAGATGAACAGGTTTATTGATGTTGTTTATACCAATAACCGTGATATAACCAGCTCAGCATACCTGGGTGATCTGCTGGTTACAGGGTACTCACAGTTCAGCAGAAACCGTATGTTCGGGAATATGATAGGCAAGGGCTCGTCAGTAAGGTATGCAAGGGCGGAAATGATAATGGTTGCTGAAGGATATTACGCATCCGAGTGTATATACAGGATCAATGAAACACTGAAAGTTGATATGCCGATTGCTGATACCGTATATCGGATATTATATGAAAAAGCAAATCCTGCAAGGGAAGTTGAGAAAATGACAGAGATCCTAAAATAGAACACTGCGATGGAACTTAAAATAGATTATAGCAACTGTTTATCATTTCTTAAGGAGGAAGATATTCTTTCATGTGCTGCCGCTTCAGCCTTTCATCTTGAAGCGGTGTTAAACCGGACGGCAGCCGGAAGTGAATTCTTAGGGTGGGTTACACTCCCCCATGTGATTGAAGATCAGGTGGGCAGGATCAAAGAGGCGGCTGCAAAACTGAGAACGCAGGCAGAAATTACCGTAGTAATTGGGATTGGTGGTTCATATCTTGGGGCCAAGGCAATTATCCATGCCCTTGAAAATGAATTTGAGTATACAGGTAGATATGACCGTCACCGGGTATTATTTGCAGGACAAAATATTAGCGAGGACTATCTGTCTAATCTTTCAAGTTTTCTCAAAGGAAAAAGATTTAACCTGATAGTGATCTCCAAATCGGGAACTACAACCGAACCGGCAATTGCCTTCAGGATTCTCAGGAAGCAGATGGAGGAGCAGATTGGCAAGGATTCTGCAGCAAAACATATTATTGCGGTCACTGATGCAAAAAGGGGTGCATTGAGAATGCTGTCTGACAGAGAGGGTTATGATTCGTTTATCATCCCCGATGATGTTGGAGGAAGGTTTTCAGTGTTTACCCCGGTAGGACTATTGCCTGTTGCATGCGCGGGAATCAATATTAACGATCTGATAGATGGTGCCAAATCGATAACCGGAAGGACACATAATATTACTCATCCGGCCACCAATCCGGCTTTGATCTATTCCGCCGTAAGAAATCTTCTTTACCGAAAGGGTATGTCTGTAGAGATGATAGTCAACTTCGAACCATCATTACATTTTGTTTCAGAGTGGTGGAAGCAGCTTTTCGGTGAAAGTGAAGGGAAGCAGGGCAAGGGTATTTTCCCCTCTTCAGCTGACATGACCACTGACCTTCACTCACTGGGCCAGTATATTCAGGATGGGTCCAGAATTCTTTTCGAGACCATAATATCAATTGAAAAATCTCATAATGATCTTAGAGTCCCTTTCGATGGTAATGATTTCGATAAGTTAAATTACATTGCGGGTAAGAGGATATCGGAAGTAAATCATAAAGCAGAAGAGGGTACCCTGATGGCCCACACTGAGGGAGGTGTTCCCAATATCAGAATAATATTACCACAGGTAAGTGAACAATCCCTTGGCCGGTTACTCTATTTCTTTGAGATCTCATGTGCCGTAAGTGGATATGAGCTGGGTGTAAATCCTTTCGATCAGCCCGGGGTTGAAACTTATAAAAAGAATATGTTCACCCTCCTGGGTAAACCGGGTATCTGACGCCCGAAATTGAGCTTTTTGATTATAATTTATGCTTTGCTATAAACTCATCCAGTACCTCTTTGAGGTCCGGATAACCTATCTCCTGCAGATCATAGTAAACCCTGGTATTTGGTTTCTTTATGTTGATGATCCTGTTTAGATCAATCGGCGTGCCAATTACCACCGAATCACAATCAGCATTATTGATCGTTGTTTCCAGGTCTTTCAGTTGTTCTTCACCATAACCCATTGCCGGCAATAAAGTTCCAATTCCAGGATAGGTTTTAAACGTCTCTGATAACTTACCTACCGTGTAGGGTCTGGGGTCAATTAATTCTGATGCTCCAAATTTCCTTGCAGCCACCACTCCTGCTCCGATTTTCATTTCACCGTGAGTCAGGGTCGGTCCGTCTTCAATAACAAGCACTCTTTTACCTTTTATTACTGACGGATCATCAACTTTGATTGGGGAGGCACCATCAATTACAACTGATCCTGGAGCAACTTTTTCGATACTTTCCCTGACTTCCTGTATGCCGCCGGGTGAAGCGCTATCGATCTTGTTTATCACCACCACATCAGCCAGCCTGAGCGTTACCTCCCCGGGGTAGTAGGTAAGTTCATGTCCGGGACGATGAGGATCGACCACAGTGACCATCAGATCAGGCTGGTAGAACGGAAAGTCATTATTCCCGCCATCCCACAGGATGACATCACAGCCCCCGGGATCATCTTCAGCAGCCCTGAGAATGGCTTCATAATCAACCCCGGCATAAATGATATTTCCACGGACGATATGAGGTTCATATTCTTCCATCTCCTCAACCGTACAATTATGCTTCTCCAGATCTTTCACCTCTGCAAATCTTTGCACCTTCTGGGCATTCAGATCACCATATGGCATAGGATGCCGTATGGCTACAACCTTCAGCCCCTCTTTCATTAGTATCTCGATAATTCTTCTTGATGTCTGGCTTTTCCCACAACCCGTACGAACTGCACCAACAGCTATAACGGGCTTGCTGCTTTTGACCATAGTATCACCAGGTCCAAGTAAAACAAAGTTTGCCCCTGCAGCATTAACAACCGCGCTTACCGACATTACCTTCTGGTAAGTTACATCACTATATGAAAAAACACATTCACTAACATTCAGCTTGTTGATCAGTTCAGGAAGATCAGACTCAGAAAATATTGGAATACCATCAGGGTAAAGCTTCCCTGCCAGTTCAGACGGATACTTTCTTCCATCTATATCCGGTATCTGCGCTGCAGTAAATGCAACAACATTATAATCTTCATTATCCCTGAAATAGGTATTGAAATTATGAAAGTCCCTTCCGGCGGCCCCAATAATAATGACGTTTTTACTTGGCATATTGTCCTCCTTTTTTAATAAAGTTCAGTTATTTTTGTCCAATTGAAATATGAATTCCAAATTTATAATTTTAACGCCTAATAACCTTGTAAAGAAATGTTTTTTTTATTTAATGAAATAATGCTGCAACTTATTGTCTGACTGCCGATTATATTACTTTCCCTCTATACCCCCAAATATGTTAAAGAAAATATTAGGGAGGCTAAAAACATTTAGCTATTTTCAGCGTACTATATCTTGGATGAGGATATGAATGTTCTTGCTCACATATACCTTTCAGGTGATTCTGATGAGATTATAATCGGCAATTATATTGGCGATTATGTAAAGGGTCGTGAATACCTGAAGTACTCTGAGCAGGTAAGAAAAGGTATTATCCTTCACAGGAATATAGATGCTTTTACCGATTCACATCCTGTAGTGCAACGAAGCAAAATCCCCTTTCTGAACAGGTATCATAAATATGCAGGCGTGGTGGTTGATATTCTGTACGACCATTTTCTGACCCGTGAGTGGGACTATTACTCCCGGAAACCGCTTGAAAGTATCACCTACCAGTTTTACAGGGCTATGGTCAACAATTATGATGTGTTGCCTGATAAGGTTAAGGAGAGGATGCCCTTTTTTATTATTCACAACTGGCTTGAGTCATACAGGACAAGCAAAGGAATAAGGACCGTTCTGAAAGCGCTCAGTAAGCGCACCAGTCTTCCGAATGAATCGAGGCACGCCATTAAAGCACTGAAAAAGAGTTATTATAGTCTGAACGATGATTTCATGGAATTTTTTCCGCAATTGATAGAATATGTTGAAAACGATTTTGGAATACAGTTATCACACAGGATCACAACTCCATTTTAACTAAACGAGGTATTCGCTCCTGCTGGCATCAAAGCGCAGGAATATAAAAAGGAGAATAGTAAATCCCCATAGAGAAGAACCCCCATAGCTGAAGAATGGTAATGGTATTCCTATCACGGGGATAAGACCAATGGTCATTCCTATATTGACCACAAAATGGAAGAGGATAATTGACAGGACCCCATAACCATATATTCTGGAAAATGTTGATCGCTGCCGTTCAGCAAGTATAATGATCCTCACCATCAGCAGTCCGAATAGTATCACAACAAATGATGTCCCAATAAATCCCCACTCCTCTCCTACGGTACAGAAGATGAAATCAGTACTCTGCTCCGGCACAAATTTGAATTTTGTTTGGGTGCCTTTCAGAAATCCCTTCCCGGAGAACCCACCGGAGCCAATAGATATTTTTGATTGATTAAGGTTATAACCTTCGCCATATGGATCAGATTCTATTCCAAGGACTGCGTTTATTCTTGTTCGCTGGTGTTGTTCCAGTATATTATTGAATGTGTAATCAACAGAGAATACAATTATCATACTTCCAATAATAAATGAATAAAGGATTAGTAATGATCTGGCTTTAAATCTGTAGATATAGTATATCATGGATAATCCTGAAATAACGACAGCAAGGATAAAGATCTGATCAATATTAATCCTGTCTAAAATCCAGCGATAAAGGGAGTAAACAACACCCCCTGATATAATCATTATTATGATCCACTTTATGGTTAATAGAGGATTCCTGTCAGTGACCAGGTGAATAACTACTGCAATAATTATAAGGGATACATAAATATATATGCTATCTGCCACCAGCGTAATAATAAAAAGTGCTGCAGCAAGGATCCCGGTAATAAAAAAATAGGTCGATAATCCCTGCCTGTATAGTACAAGTACAAGTGCAAAAAATACAAGGACAGAGCCCATATCTGGTTGAAGAAAGATCAGGAATGCAGGCAAAAATATCAATGCCACTGAAACAAAAAGAGTAGTGGGTTGTGAAAGCTCCCTGTTTTTCCCGCTAAGGTATCTGGCAAGAGCCAGGACAGTTGCAAACTTGGCAAATTCAGCCGGTTGCAGGCTAAAATCTCCTATCTCGAACCACGATTTAGCTCCGTTTACCTCTTTCCCGAAAACAAGCACTAGCAATAAAGTGATAATAGCGAAAATATAGAACAGGTAGGAGAAGAAGAGGTAGAACCTGCTATCAGTAAACAATACAATAAGAACAATTACGGCAGCAGCTGAAATCCAGATCAATTGTTTGCCATATCGTTGTGACATATCCAGAATACTGGTATGTTCCTCATTATAAACAGCTGCATATATATTGATCCAGCCGTAAAAGATCATAACCAGATATATGGTTATTGTTATCCAGTCGAGGTTGGTCCATATATTAATTTTCCTCGGCATCCTCAATTATTACGGGATTCAGTATTCTTTCTTCGAGCCACCTGTTAGTTATTTCTCCCTTCAAATATTTTTCGATCATCAGGCTGGCTATAGGTGCGGCAAAAGTTGCACCGAATCCAATATTTTCGACATATACTGCCAGGGCGATCTTTGGATCCTTTGCCGGTGCAAATGCAATAAAAATGGAATGATCAGGTCCATGTGGATTCTCGGCTGTACCTGTTTTTCCACAGATCTCGATGTCCCTTAACGCAATATACCTTGCAGTTGCCCCTGCTCCTCCATTGACAACATCCCTCATTCCCTCTACAATGATCTCAAAGTTTGCCGAGTCAATACTGATGACATGCTTATTCCTGAAAAAAGGATTAACTGCCTCACCCCTGTTAGCTATTCCCTTAATTATATGGGGGGTATAATAATATCCCCTGTTAGCAATAGATGCTGTCATGTTGGCCATCTGAAGAGGTGTGGCTCCCAACTCACCCTGGCCAATTGCAAGTGATAAAACAGTGAGTGCTTTCCATCCACCCTCTCCGTAGTACCTGTTGTAATAAGATGTTTCCGGTACGAAGCCAGGAAGTTCATTCTTAAGATCGGTTCCAAGGACAGATCCAAATCCAAACTCAGTCAGGTATGATCTCCAACCATTATATGCTTCAGCAATAGACTCGTATTGCTGATTTTCAAGAATCTGTCTGAATGCATTGCAGAAATAGCTGTTACAGGAGGTCATAATGGCCTCCGGTAAATTAAAGGATGCATAATGATGACATTTAACATAAGTATTTTGGGCATAGTATCCGTAATCGCAGAAGTACTCGTAGTTCCTGCTAATAACACCTTCCTGCAACCCTATCAGACCATTTATGGTTTTAAAAGTTGACCCAGGGGGATAAGAAGCCATAAGAGCCCTGTTAAACAAGGGTTCAAGAGTATCACCCTGCAAACTTCGGAAATTTTCGGATCTTATTCGGCCAATCAGGAGAGAAGGATCATAGTTTGGTGCGGTTATAAGGGCAAGAACTTCGCCTGTAGAGGGTTCGAGAGCAACAATACTGCCATTCTTATTCTCCATAAGTTTTTCACCATATAGTTGCAGGTCGATATCAAGAGTCGAAATCAGGTCTTCTCCGGGCACCGGGATCGAGTCGTGCCTGCCAGCCTGGTACGTTCCTTTTATCCTGTTATGAACATCAACAAGAAATATTTTCAATCCTTTTCTTCCCCTTAATTCCTTTTCATAGGAAGCTTCAATTCCACTCACTCCAATATAGTCTCCCATTTTATAGTAAGGATCTGACCCAATGTCCTTCTCATTCACCTCTCCAACATATCCCAGAACATGAGCGGCAACCGGATAACTATAATTCCTGAGGGTCCGGGTCTGAACGTAAAATCCCGGATATTTATAAAGTACCTCCTGCAGTCTTCCATAGGATTCAGAAGAAACCATCTTGAGAAATACTGATGGGGCATACCGCGAGTACGCCCTGGCCTCTTCCATCCTGGCGTTGAATGATTCTTTAGTAATTTCAAGAATATTACATAGTTCCGTTGTATCAACAGATGATGTCTGGCCAGGAATAACCATCAGGTCATAAGCAGCCTGGTTATATACCAGGAGTTTACCGTTACGGTCAAAAATGAGCCCTCTTGCAGGATACTGGGTTACATAGCGGAGTACATTATTATCGGCAGAAACCCTGTAGGAAGTATCAACAACCTGAAGGGAGAACAACCTTATCAGTAAAACTATGCAAATTATTAATATCACTGCATAGAAAAATAATCTCCGGTTGGTATGTAGGTCTCCTAAAATAGCCACTTTCTATCTCCTTATTATCAGAGTTTGTATCAATAATATGAAAGTTATACTGAATATTGAGCTCAGCAGAACTCTAGCTAAAGTTCTGAAGAAATATGTAATGCTGAATACTTCAAGATAAAATAGGGCAATGTGATGCACAAGGATTATTACCGCAATATATAGAAGGAACCAACGAAAACCATAACGCTTTAACCCTGGCGATTCACCCTGCTCGTATCCCTCCCTGGGAGCTATTACTGCCAGGATATAGGGCCTGACAAAACCCGCAAAAAGTGTTGCTGATGCATGCAACCCCGGAATACCTGTAAAAAGGTCAACAATCAGTCCGGAGAGGAAGGATAATATTAAAAGCAACCATGCAGGAATCTCAAACGGTAGCAAAATGATAAAAAGTATGTATATATAAGGGTTCACATATCCGCTGAATTGAATATTATCCATCAATAGCACCTGAATTACTAGCAGAAGAATAAATAAACCTGTATTTCTGATTATACTATTTAACATCTCTTAATCAATTTGACTCAATTGAGTCTTCCAGATCATTCTGCTCTTCTTTCATCAGGTTCCCAATTATATAGACCCAATCCATATTATGAAAATCTGTTGATAGTTTCACAATGATATTATAAAAATCACCTTCCTTCCTGTCGAATGATGATACAGTACCAATTTGCAGTCCGGCAGGAAAAACAGCGGAATAGCCACTGGTCTCTATTGTATCACCAACATTTATCTCAAGGTGAGTAGGTATTTCATTCAGCGAAGCGAATGATTCATCCCTGCCATCCCAGGTGAGTGATCCGAAATATCCATTTCTTCGGAAGCGGGCACTCAATCTGAAGTCAAGGTTTAGAACTGACATTGCAACCGAGAAATTCCTGCTTACTCCAACAATGACTCCGGCAATACCATCGGGGCTTACAACTGCCATCCCCTCTTTAATACCGTGGATAGTTCCCTTATTTAATGTAATAAAATTCTTTTGCTTGTTAAAGGAGTTGTTAACAATGCTTGCATTGCTGATAATATATTGTTGTCTATGAATGGAGTCATTAACAGGAAAGAAGTAGATATCAACATCACTATAAGTCCTTTCCAGCCTGTTCCGTAGCTCAAGGTTTTCTCTCATTAGTGCATTATTCACCTCTTTAAGGGATAAATATCTGGATGCATTATACAATCTCTCCTGCAAATTTCCCTCTGCCGATTTAACGACATTTGATAATTTGATGTTATGATAACTGGCTCCTGAGGCAAGCAGACACAAGGCCAATACTTCAAGAAGCAGGAATATAAGAATATTGTTGTATTTAAGTAAGAAGTTTAGCAGACTTCTCATTTAATCCTCCCATATTATCTCATCAGGAATGTAAATCTATCAGCATTTTTCAGAGCCACTCCGGTACCTCTGGCCACTGCATGCAGGGGATCCTCTGCAAGATGGAAAGGAATGCATATTTTATCACTGAACCTCTTTGACAGGCCTCTGAGCAGGCCACTGCCACCAGCCAGAAAGATTCCCTTTGCTACAATATCTGCATACAATTCAGGGGGTGTTTGTTCAAGGACACCAAGTATGGCAGTTTCAATCTTTGAAATTGATTTGTCGAGGCAGTGTGCGATCTCCTGGTAGGAAACGGGTATCTCACTGGGCATTGCAGTCATGAGGTTTGGTCCCCTTACATTATAGTCAGCAGGTGGGTCTTCAATGGAAGGCAGTGCTGCACCAACATTGATCTTGATATCTTCAGCTGTTCTCTCGCCAACTTTAATATTATGTTGATGCCGCATGTATGCCTGAATGTCGGCAGTAAATACATCACCGGCAGTCCGGATTGATTTGTTGCATACAATCCCCCCAAGTGCGATTACTGCAATCTCAGTGGTACCGCCACCGATATCCACAACCATACATCCTTCGGGAGCTTCTACATCAAGGCCCATACCAATGGCAGCAGCCATAGGCTCATAGATCAGATATACATCGCGGCCTCCGGCATGTTCCGATGAGTCCCTCACTGCCCTGATCTCGACCTCTGTGCTTCCTGAAGGGATACAGACCACCATCTTAAGTGAAGGACTGAAGAGGCTTGTGCCCTTATTAACCATCTTGATCATACCCCTGAGCATCATCTCAGCTGCATTGAAGTCAGCAATTACACCATCACGCAAAGGTCTTATTGTACGGATATTCTCGTGTGTCTTCCCATGCATTTGCCTTGCCCTTTCCCCAATTGCAATCAACTTGCCTGTGTTTTTGTCAATCGCAACAATTGATGGTTCATCAACGACGATCTTGTCGTTATGGATGATTGTGGTGTTGGCTGTTCCAAGATCAATTGCAATCTCCTGTGTCAAAAATGAAAATATACCCATTAAAGAGTCGTTATTAAATTGTTCTACATCAGTGTCTGAAATGTCTTGTTCCGGTAAATACCATAGACATTCCCTTTTTGTTACAAAACTCAATCGATTCATTATCCCTTACTGATCCTCCAGGTTGGATTACTGAAGTGATCCCTTCCTTACCGGCAATCTCAACACTATCAGCAAATGGGAAGAATGCATCTGAAGCCATTACTGCCTTTGAAAGATCGAAACCAAAGTTTTTGGCCTTTCCAACTGCATGCTTGAGAGCATCCACTCTGGAGGTCATCCCTACTCCACTACCAAAAAGTTGTCTGTTTCCTGCAAGAACAATGCAATTCGATTTGCTATGTTTAACGATTTTATTTGCAAATTCGAGGTCTTCAAGCTCCCTGGGGGATGGACCCCTGGCAGTAACTGTTTTCATGTCAGACTTTCTCTCCGTCCTGAGATCCTTTTCCTGCCACAACACACCATTGAGAGCCGTTCTGAAACTACCGGTACCTGATGGCTGGTTTTTCAGAACCAGTATAATCCTGTTTTTCTTGCTTTTCAGTATGTCCAGAGCTTCTTTATTGTACGACGGAGCTATAATTACTTCAAAAAAGAGTTTGTTGATCTCAACAGCAGTCTCCCGGTCAACCTTAACATTGGTGATCAAGACACCGCCAAATGCAGATACCGGATCTCCGGCGAGAGCATCTTTCCAGGCTTCCGATAAAATCTTTCTGGAAGCCAGTCCGCATGCATTGTTGTGTTTTAATATGGCAAAAGTAGTATCATCAAACTCTCTTATCAGATTAATGGCGGAATCGATATCGAGCAAATTATTATAGGAAATCTCTTTCCCATGCAGCTGCTCAAGGATTTCTTCAAAATTTCCGTAGAATGTACCCGCCTGATGAGGATTTTCCCCATAACGCAATTTTCCGCCACAATTCTGACTTGCCTTAAACACCTGTAATCCTTCCCTTATGTTAAAATAATTAAAGATGGCAGTGTCATAGTGCGATGAGACCTTGAAGGCATGTGCGGCAAAATTCCTTCTTTCTTCAGATGTGGTGATACCCTCTCTCTTCTCCAGCAGATCATACAAGCTATCATATTGATCCCTGCCCGAAATTATGAGGGTATCAGCATAATTCTTGGCTGCAGCCCTGATTAGTGAAATCCCCCCGATATCTATCTTCTCAATTATCTCCTGCTCACCTGCTCCAGAAGCTGCTGTCTCTTCAAACGGGTATAGGTCCACAACAACAAGATCAATCTCAGGTATATCATATTGCTTTAGTTGCTCAATGTCAGCCTTCAGGTCCCTTCTGGCAAGAATACCTCCAAATATCTTCGGATGCAGGGTCTTTACTCTTCCGCCAAGAATAGAAGGGTACGAGGTCAGCTCTTCAACTGCTTCGACCTCCACACCAAGTTCACTTATGAACTTATGAGTTCCTCCCGTGGAAATTATTTTTACGCCCAATTCAACAAGTTTTCTGATTATTCTGTCAAGACCATCTTTGTAATAAACAGAAATCAGAGCATTATGGATTTTTTTTTCTCTCATTACCAGAAACTTATGATAAAATATATACCCTCGTTTAAGAGCAAATAAAAATAGATATTTTTTTATTGTATAACAATCTAATCTGTATTTTTCAAGTGGTTATGGGCAATAATCATCAGATAGAATTATTATCTTTGGAAAGTAACCATTTAGAACTAATTATCAGGCAATGATATTTTTCAGATTGATTAGGGAAGGATTCATGTTTGCTTTGAATTCGATAATTGTAAACAAGCTCAGGACATTTCTTTCCCTCTTCGGGATTACAATTGGTATTTTAGCCATAATATCAGTTTTTACCGTCCTTAGCTGGATGGAAAAATCGATAAAGGATTCAATAGCTACACTTGGAGATGATGTTATCTACATCCAGAAAATGCCATGGTCATTTGACCCGAATTTGGCCTGGTGGGATTTATTAAGCTGGCCTGCCCCGACCCTTGATGATTATGAAGCCATCCGACGAAAATCAACCCGCACCATGGCAGCTGCCTACTCAGTGATCTTTACCCGTTCCCTCAAATACAAGGATGCTTTAATAAATGAGGCCTACCTGTGGGCTACAACACACGAATTTGAACTTGTGAGGTCTTTTGAGATTGAGGAGGGAAGATATTTCTCTCCCTATGAGAGCTCATCAGGAAAACCGGTTGTCATAATCGGTGCCGAAATAGCCGAGCGTGTCTTTAAAAATGCAAATCCGATTGGGAAGGAAGTTTCAATTTCAGGCCATAAGGCTGCTGTCATAGGAGTATTTAAAAGGGAAGGTCAGGGTGGAATTGGAGATTCTGGGATGGATGAAATGACATTGATCCCTGTTGGGTTTGCAAAAAATTTCATAAACCTTCGTAACAGGTTTGTTGATTCAAATATTATGCTGAAGGCAAAAGAGGGTATATCAGTTGAAAATCTTACCGATGAGGCTATAATGATCTTGAGGTCTGCCAGAAGACTTAAACCGGATCAGACTCAGAATTTCTCCGTAAACAGGGCCAGTCTGCTTACACAGGGATTCGAAGCAGTTTTTGCCGGTATAAATGTGGGAGGATGGATCATCGGTGGTTTCTCGATCCTGGTAGGAGGCTTTGGCATTGCCAATATAATGTTTGTATCAGTTAAGGAGAGGACAAGTATTATTGGCATACAAAAAGCGCTGGGTGCCAAAAAGGCTTTTATTCTCTGGCAGTTCCTCTATGAATCAGTAATTCTATCAATCCTGGGAGGAATATTCGGACTGATAATTGTATTTATAGGTACACAGGTTGCTAATTATCTGTGGGAACTAAATATGAACCTTACAGCCGGTAATATAGTCCTTGGTCTTGTTATCTCAGGTTTTATTGGTGTTATTGCAGGATATGCTCCCGCCTACTCTGCAGCTAAAATGAATCCCGTTGATGCTATAGGCTTCAGCTTCTGAAAATCATACTGCAAACAGTGTGTATAATGCTCTTCCTATAATCATATAGAGGAACAATCCTATAATATCGTTCAAGGTGGTTATAAACGGACCCGTAGCAAGAGCAGGGTCGATTTTGAACCTGTTGAGCACCAGAGGAATCAGGGTGCCAAATAGCGCCGCAAACACTATCACCGTTACAAGGGCAGTGCTGACAGTGATTGTCAGTGCAAAAGAATCACTCACAAAGAAATTGTATACAAATATCAGTGATGCCAGCAGGACGCCATTCAGAAGGCCAACCAGAAATTCTTTCCCTAACTTATGGAAGGTCCTTTCGTTCCTGATGGTTTTGTTTGCCAGTCCCTGTACAATTATTGCAGAGGATTGAATTCCGACATTTCCACCCATAGCTGCAATAAGAGGTATAAAGAAGGCCATTTCAGGATAAATCTTCAGATCCGATTCAAACCTGCCAAGCACAAGAGCACCAAATATTCCACCTGTCAGACCGATCAACAGCCAGGGAAGCCGGGCCCTTGTAATTCTCAGAACCTTATCACCTGATTCCACATCTTCAGTAATACCGGATGCCATCTGGTAATCCTTTTCAGCCTCCTCGATGATCACATCAACGATATCATCGATTGTGATCCGGCCTACTAATCTGCCTATTGAGTCAACAACAGGGATTGCAACCAGGTCATACTTCTCCATTATCTGTGCTACCTCTTCAGATGGAGTATCTGTCTTAACAGAGATTATGTCATCGTCCAGTACCGTTTTTACTATGGTTGAATTATTCGAAAGGAGCATCTGTTTGAGTGATACAATACCCTTCAGGATA
Organism: Bacteroidales bacterium; assembly: GCA_035527935.1. Taxonomy (GTDB): domain Bacteria; phylum Bacteroidota; class Bacteroidia; order Bacteroidales; family VadinHA17; genus DATKZO01. Next base: position 116,336 of record DATKZO010000022.1, on the reverse strand, counting down.
TTTTCATCATCTGTAACATACATGTAATATACCTCGTCAACATCATCTGCCTGGCGCCCTAATTCCTTAAGGCAGGTAAGTATTGTCCAGTTTTCGTTTACGATTATCATCTCCTTCGCCATAAGGCCACCTGCGGAGTCTTCATCGTAAGCCAGCAGGTCAACTATATCGCCTGCCTGTTCAACGTCATCTATGTGCAGCAATACCTCCTGCTTCTTCTCTTCCGACAGATCTCCCAGAATATCTGCCGCATCATCAGAGTCCATATTATCAATGAACTTCTGGGCTATTACCTCCCCTGGAATAACTTTCAGGAATTTTTCCTGATCATCATCATCAAGTTCAGCGATAACATCTGAGGCCAATTCCCCATCAAGGAGTAAAAAAAGATATCTGGCCTCTTCGATACTCAACTCATCGTACAGCCCGGCAATATCAGCAGCGTGCAACTCCTTGATAAGATCGAGTGCCTGCTCTTCCCTGTTCTCATTGATTGCTTCCCTTATCCGGGCAATTAATTCCTTGGATATTCCGATATTTATTGCCATAATCTACCAGTCTCTAATTATTTATAACCTTTTCTACCCAGTTTGTCAGGTTTACAAATTCTTCCACCCCTAACTGTTCTGGTCTTTTAGTCAGAAGATCATGCGGTTGATTGCCAATGTCGAAAGCCGCTCTTAATGAGTTTCTGATCATCTTCCTCCTCTGGTTAAAGGTCGCCTTTACTATCCTTAATAGCATTTGCTCATTGCATCCGGGCCCCTTAATATCATTTCTCCTTAACCTGATCACTGCTGATGTCACTTTTGGAACAGGTTTAAAAACCGTTGAAGGAACGGTGAATAAATATTCAATATTATAATAAATCCTGAGAAGCACGCTAAGTATCCCATATGTTTTTGAACCGGGCCCTGCGCTGATCCTTTCAGCCACTTCCTTTTGGAACATTCCAACCACCTCAACTACATCATCTTTAAATTCCATCACTTTAAAGAGTATCTGGCTTGAAATATTATATGGAAAATTTCCAATAACGGCTACCGGTGTATCATTAAAATGTTCCAGGTTGTATTTTAAAAAATCACCGCTTATAATATTAAGACCGTCAAAGTTCTCCTTCAGATACTCTACCGACTCAGGATCGAGTTCTATAACCCTGAAGTCAATCATGCTTTTCTGAATCAATAGCCTGGTAAGAATCCCCGTTCCCGGTCCTACCTCAAGCACTGAATCGTAACCGCTGAAGGTGAGGGAATCAACAATTCTGGCTGCAATATTATTATCGGTCAGGAAATGCTGACCAAGGTGTTTCTTTGGTTTTACGGCGTTCATAACGAACGCAAATTAAGCTTATTGGATCAATAATAGCAACCCGGGCTGTATTATTTTATCTCTTTAACGAGTCAGTTCTGACAGATAATTTACGGGAACCAAGAGAATTAATAATTCGTTTAAGGACATTAAAGTAAAGGGTTACAGTCAGAAATATGCTTGAAAGCCAGATTACTATCATATTAAACCACAGGGTATCAATCCTTAATTTCCCGATCATTTTGTAAGGCGCGAAGAAATGTGCTCTTCCGTAATTGGAGCCTGGCATCATAAATACCGGATCAGCCTTGGATATTATCATATTTTCGTTCTCATAGACTTTATCCCGGTAGTTCTGATTCAGGACAATACTCCCGAGGGCAATGTTATAATTATTGTTTTTCAAACTGACGACATAATCAGTTCCAAATTCCGATTCCATCTTCATCAGCAGGGTATCTTTTTGCCTTGTTGCAATAATGCTTCTGTTACGGTAGTAGCCTTTTAACTTATCAAGATACTCGAGTGTTAACCTGGCAGAAGCAGTATCATACGTTTGGTAGGTCAGCAAACCTGACAATTCACTGTAGTCCATACCGGCAGGACCTGATAATGACTCGGAGTATTTCCGCAATTTGTATAGATTATTTCGTGAATGTTCGCTGAACTCTTCTTCTCCAATGGCAAGCCGGCACTCCTGAGTCTTTCTCTCAAGCAGTGGTATCAGAAATGATGCCTTCCAGCTATTCTGGCTTGCCTCCATGTCAAGATCAAAGAAATACTTCTCATATCTGTTATTCTTAAATTGGTCAACCGTTATAGCCTCGTAAGCCCATCGTGTTGTCATCAGGTCGCCAACAACAGGGACAAAGATCTGCTTCGTTATACCTTTGTGAAGGTCATCAAACCTTATCATCGCACCCCCAAGAAGCAGCTGGGGTACCAGGATAAGGGGCACCAGGATGTATATGCTTACTACCGACTTCATACCATCGGATATGTTCAGCCCAAGTATGTTCCCGAAGGCTGATACACTGAACAATATCAACCAGTGTCTGAACAGCATGCCCTCTATTCCAAGGATCAGGCTTGATATAATAACAAATGAGAAGGTCTGTATTGCTGACAGAATAAATAATAATCCAATCTTTGAAGTCAGGTAACTTAACCGGCTTATCTCAAGAAATTTCTGCCGCTCAAGAGTCTTCCTGTCTTTAAATAGCTCTTCAGCACTAACAGTAAGACCGAGGAATAAAGCCACTACGATGCCCATAAACAGGAATACAGCAAGATTCTTATTATCTGCAAGAATATAATTCTCCCCTATGCTGTACTTCGACAGGTACGCCAGGATCACTGCAAGCAATGGCGATTCGAGCAGATTAATCGTAAGGTATTGCTTATCTGAGAATTTTCTCAGGAGATTCCTCTGAAAGAAGGTTTTCAGCTGAGATACTTTCCCGGGCACCTTGAAATTGCTGGCAGGGAGTTCAATCTTCTCAGGTGGTCTGATAATATCCTTGATTGTCTCCTGATATTTATAATACCACTCAACTGGCTGAACCTGTCTTTTTTCCCCATCGAAACCATCCTCTGTGACCTCCTTGACTTCAATAAGCTGCAGAATTTCATCCGTTTCCACGTTTCCGCAATTGGGACACTCACTTTCAGCAGCATTTGCAGTTGAAGTTTCAGTTTTGAAATATACAAGCGAATCGACTGAATCACCATCATATATCATGTATCCTCCCCTGTCGATGATCCACAGCCTGTCGAAAAGTTTAATTATATCAGAGGAAGGCTGGTGAATGATTGAAAATATCAGTCTTCCATTCCTGGTCTGTTTCTTCAGTAATTCCATAACCTTCCAGGAATCATGAGATGATAATCCTGAAGTAGGTTCGTCAACAAACAGAATAGCTGGTTCCCTTATCAGCTCGAGACCGATATTGAGTCTCTTGCGCTGACCGCCACTGATCTTCTTATTTAGCGGATCACCAACATTAAGATCGGCTATCTCATCCAGCTCAAGATTCTTCAGAACAGTGGATACTCTTGCTCTGATATCTTTATCCAAAAAATCACCAAAACATAGCCTGGCGTTATAATAAAGATTCTGGTAAACGGTTAGCTCCTCAATTAACAGATCATCCTGTGGGATATATCCAATCAAACCTTTTAGTTGTTCCTGCTCAGTGTGAATGTTATAACCGTTCAGGTAAAGGTTCCCGTTATCCGGGATGATCTTACCATTAAGCAGATTAAGAAGTGTGGTTTTCCCAACACCGCTACCTCCCATTATCCCTATAAGGTTCCCGGAATCGACCCTGAAACTCATCGGTTTTACACCCTGGTCAGATTTTTTGAAACTGAAATCAATGTTATGGCCTTCGAATATTATCCTGTGCTGATACTTTTTCCGGTAAAATTCGCGCAGGATCCCTGACTGGTAGACAGGTTCCATATCCCTGCCTTTAATACTGACACCACTTTCGAGCAGGTAGGGCCGTCCCCTTACAATATTCCGTCCCTTAAAGAACAGGGATGCCTTGCCCTGGTATGTAAATATCAGAGCCGATATACTCTCAATGAACAGTACATATATACTTCCCTTCAGCCCATCTACTTCAAGCTTGTGCCAGCTTTCACGACCGGTATACTTGTCAGCTGTGCTATCTGCACGATCACATCCTTCAATAAGCATTACACAGTCCGGAGTGACCTTGTCGAATTCGTCTCCAAGCATAAAGGCCGTAGCATTTTTGTATTCCTTCTCAGGAATACTGAATGTACCGGCAACAATATCAATTATAATCCTCTCCTGACGTGTGGTACGGGCATCTTCGTAAATGAATTCCAGTAACTGAAGAAAGACAATCATCCTTTCTTCAAGAAAGAGACCCTTCCTGATCTGCCTGCAAATATTTATTATCTGAAAATTAATTATTGAATTGCCCTTTGAGAACTCCTCTTCATCAAGATCTGACAACTCGTCTTCATAAAACTTGAGTGTGGTTTCAAATATTTTCAGGTATTCCTCTTCGAGTTCAGCATTTATGTAACGTCTGAAGTAACCGTGTAAAATTCTCCGCCCGTGAGCCGATATGCCTTCCGGATTTACATTCGACAGGATAGCAAAAATATGAATCAGGGCTAATAATACTGGTTCCCTCATATAATGGTATTAAAAAACCACGATATTGCATTACATCTAATATCGTGGTTCAGTTGATTATGATTGATCAAGAGATTAGCTTTTGCCTGATCTCTTCAATCGTCCTGGTAATTTCTTCTACATTCTTCAGGGTAAGACTGGTATCAAGCTTTTCATATATAAGGCGCATAGGCTCAAACACTTCCAGGATCTCATTTACCATGGGATCATCAGCATACGGTTTGGCAATCTCATAGTAAAGTTCGAAGGATTTCTTTTGCTCAAGCAACACCCTTACGATACCTTCAACATGATAAACCGATTCAGAGATGTGGGTTGTAATATACATGCCTTCTACCCATGCTCCGGCAACAACCATCAGGGCAGCCGCTTGCTGATCGTTATCACTGAGGTAGTTGTATGTGCCGTTAAAAGTAGTAGTAAGTATTGATACCAGTTTGTCCTTATCATCAAAACTGTTCTTTATCTGGTCATATATCTTTTCATTATAGATTCCACCCATGTTCAGATCATTGGAAAGGCTCCTGATCGCATCCAGGTAGTTTATTACATCCTGGTTCATGTTGTAAAGGGTTGCATAACTCAGATCCGCCCCGTATACTCCCACATTCAGAGCCTTGGTTTTACTGGTAAGGTATTTGCTTACGTTTTCTGTCGGATTTGATATTCCAATAATATAACCTATCTCAAGCTCGGTAAGCATTTTAATGACCTCAGCAGAAGTAGGTAAAGGATATACCGTTTCTTCAATTTCTCTATTCAGGACTTCAATCTCTTCCCGTTCGATTTTTTTCTGTTCAGTTTTTTCAATTCTGTTCCTACATGAATTCAGTCCTGATGCTGAAATCAGTAAGATGGCTAACAGGAAAATTGTCTTTCTTTTCATCTGGAATTAAATAAATTTTTATTAATTGCTGCATCGATCACCTAAAAAAGAAAAAATATCCTCTCCTTTGGTAAATTCTGGCGTAAAAGTATAAAATATATTGGTTCCAATCGCTATACTTCTACAAAAAAATAAGCAACAAGGAGGAAGCCAGTAAAGTATGTTGTTGCGCATAAAGGATATTATGACTAATTTCGAACCCCGGAATTTAAATTCTGGGTAATGAGATACAATTTCGATGAGCCGGTCAACCGCCAGGGCACCCAATCCGTAAAATATGATTTGCGAAAGGATGTTTTCGGGACCGAAGATATCATTCCAATGTGGGTTGCTGATATGGATTTTAGAATCGGTGACTTTATCATTAATGCATTAAAGGAAAGGTTAAAACATGAGGTTCTGGGATATTATTTCAGATCCGACGAGTATTTCAGTTCGATAATAAACTGGCTTCATGAACGACACTCATGGAAAATAGAGAGGGACTGGATAACTTTTTGCCCGGGTATTGTTCCTGCACTTAACCTGTGTACCCTTGCCTTTACTGAGCCCGGCGACAAAATAATTGTTCAACCACCTGTCTATTTCCCATTTTTTCCTGCTGTTGAATCGCATAACAGGATCCTCGAATATAATAAACTTCGTGAGTCAAATGGTATATGGCATTTCGATCTCGATGACTTGAGGAAAAAAGCAGGGAATGGAGCCAGGATGATTATTTTATGCAATCCACATAATCCTGTTGGCAGATCATGGAATGAGGATGAGTTGAAAGAGCTGTCAGAGATCTGTACCGAGAATGGGATTCTGATAATAAGTGATGAAATTCATTCAGACCTGGTTCTTCCCGGTGGTATGCATTATCCTGTTGCATCCCTCTCGGATGAAATCGCAAATAACACAGTAACATGCATCGCCCCAAGCAAAACATTTAACCTGGCAGGACTGGCTACATCCTCTCTGGTAACCGGGAACCATGAGATCAGGCAAAAGATCAGTTCCCTTGTTGACCGGCTACATATTGGAAGCGGAAATATATTTGGGACTGAAGCCTCTATCGCGGCTTATAGTAAAGGTAGCGAATGGCTCGGGCAACTTCTTGAATATTTAAAAAGAAATGTTGAATTTGTACTCAATTATTTTGAAGAAAAGAGAGGGCGGATCAAACCTGTTAAACCTGAAGCAACATACATGATCTGGCTCGACTGCAGAGAGATAGGTATGAATGCACCTGATCTTGCAAAGTTCTTCATTAATGCTGGAGTTGGTATGAACGAAGGATCGATGTTCGGACCCGGAGGTGAAGGATTCATGAGAATGAATATTGGTTGTCCCTACTCTACAGTTGTAAAAGCCGTTGAAAAAATTGACAGGGCATTGAAGTCTTTATAATTATCTTATTGATGAAACCAGGCACTATAATAAAACTGACCCTCGAAGATGGCACTGTTTACAGAGGCAAGTCATTCGGGAAAATTAGTCCTTCGGCAGGTGAGGTTGTTTTTAACACGGCAATGACTGGCTACCCTGAAAGCCTGACCGATCCATCCTACCGTGGTCAGATACTCTGCCTTACATATCCGCTGGTAGGTAACTATGGAGCGCCGGGACTTGAAAAAGAGGATGATCTGTATATTTTCCGTGAATCATATTCTATCCACATCTCAGGATTGATCGTTTCTGACTATTCTTTTGATTACAGTCACTGGAACGCAAGCGAGAGTCTTCATGAATGGCTTGAAGCAAACGGGATACCTGGTATTTATGGGATTGACACCAGGGCCCTGACAAAAAGACTGCGTGAAAAAGGATCCATGCTCGGGAAAATTGAACCGGAAGGAACGGAGACATCCCTCTATGATCCTAATCAGACTAATCTGGTAAAAGAGGTAAGTATCAATGAACCTGTGGAATATGGTAATGGTAAGTACCGGATCGTTCTAATAGACTGCGGTGTAAAATACAATATTATCAGGAACCTGTTGAAGCGGGATACTACCATTATAAGGGTACCATGGGATTATGATTTTCACCTGCTGGAGTATGACGGATTATTCCTTTCGAATGGACCGGGTGATCCCAAAATGTGCAGGGAAACTATTGATAATCTGAAAAAAACCATTGAGGGAGATAAACCTGTTTTTGGCATTTGCCTGGGGAACCAGTTACTCTCTCTGGCTGCAGGAGCCGATACCTACAAGTTGAAATATGGACACAGGAGTCATAACCAGCCTGTTTTAAAGGTAGGAACGGAAAGTGCATACATAACCTCCCAGAATCATGGCTTTGCTGTCGATAATAATAGCCTGCCTCATGACTGGGAGCCCCTGTTTATCAATGTAAATGATAATACCAATGAAGGGATGAAACACAGGATCAAACCATTTTTTTCAACCCAGTTTCACCCGGAAGCATCGGGAGGGCCAACAGATACAGACTTTCTGTTTGACCATTTTATAGATAACATAAGAGTATACAAAGGTGATAAATAACCTTTCCGGATGACATCATTTGAAACACCAGCTCTAAATGGCAGAAAAAATTAATAAAGTGATCATCCTTGGGTCAGGAGCATTAAAGATCGGCGAGGCCGGGGAATTTGATTATAGCGGTTCTCAGGCACTTAAGGCATTGAAAGAAGAGGGGATCAGTACTGTTTTGATAAATCCCAATATTGCCACTGTACAAACTTCCGAAAAGATTGCAGACAAGATATACTTCCTTCCCGTAACACCCTTTTTTGTAGAGAAAGTTATTGCAAGAGAAAAACCCGACGGTATCCTGCTGTCGTTTGGAGGTCAGACAGCACTTAATTGCGGCACCGAACTTTTCAGAAACAGGGTGTTCGGGAAATATGGAGTTAAAGTCCTCGGCACCCCGGTTCAGGCCATAATGGATACTGAAGACAGGGAGTTGTTTGTTAAGAAGCTTAACGAGATTGATATACAGACACCAAAAAGTATTGCGGTAATTTCGGTTGATGAGGCTCTTGATGCTGCTGGTAAACTGGGTTACCCGGTCATTATCAGAGCTGCCTATACACTTGGTGGCCAGGGCAGCGGTTTTTGTACGAACAGTGAGGAGCTTAAGATCCTGGCAACCAAAACTTTTTCATACACAGCCCAGATCCTTGTGGAGGAATCACTAAAAGGGTGGAAAGAGGTCGAGTATGAAGTTGTTCGCGATAAGTTCGATAATTGTATTACTGTATGTAATATGGAGAACTTCGATCCTCTGGGGATCCATACAGGTGAAAGCATCGTTGTTGCTCCTTCACAGACACTTACAAACAGGGAATACCACAAATTGAGGGAATTATCTATCAAGATCATCAGACATATAGGAATAATCGGGGAATGCAATGTACAATATGCCCTCGATCCCGTGTCGGAAGATTCCCGGGTAATTGAAGTGAATGCCAGGTTATCAAGATCCAGTGCTCTTGCCTCAAAGGCCACAGGGTATCCTCTTGCATTTGTTGCTGCCAAGCTTGGTCTTGGATATGGGCTTCACCAGTTAAAAAATTCTGTAACAAAGACAACTACAGCATGCTTTGAGCCTGCTCTTGATTACATAGTATGTAAAATTCCGAGATGGGACCTGAATAAATTTCAAGGCGTATCCCATCAGATCGGAAGCAGCATGAAGAGTGTGGGTGAAGTGATGGCTATCGGTCGAACATTTGAGGAGGTAATACAAAAAGGATTGCGGATGATTGGCCAGGGAATGCATGGATTTGTTGGAAACCGGAACCTCTCGTTCGAAGATATTGAAAAAGAGCTATCAGAACCTACTGATATGAGAATATTCTCGATAGCCGAAGCATTTGAGAAAAATATGTCGGTTGATCATATATACGAGCTGTCAAAAATTGACAAGTGGTTCCTTTATAAGCTGAAAAACATAATGATAGTGAGGGACGAGCTGTCAAAGTATAATACCCTTGAGCAGCTTCCCGGGGAGCTTTTACTGCAAAGCAAAATATATGGTTTCAGTGATTTCCAGATAGCCCGCTATGTGCTTAATCCGGCTCCGGAGAATATTGAAGCCGAACTAAACAGGGTGAGGATATACAGAATATCAGCAGGTATCATACCCTGGGTCAAGCAGATCGATACACTTGCAGCGGAATACCCCGCGGTGACCAATTACCTCTACCTGACATATAGCGGATCAGAACATGATATCCGGTATGAAAACGATAAGCGATCTGTTATTGTACTTGGCTCAGGAGCATACAGGATCGGATCCAGTGTCGAATTCGACTGGTGCTCGGTGAATGCCCTCGATACTATCAGGAACCAGGGCTTCAGGTCTGTTATGATCAATTATAATCCCGAAACTGTCAGTACTGATTACGATAGCTGCGACCGGCTATATTTTGATGAACTTTCTTTTGAAAGGGTTATGGACATCATCGATCTTGAAACTCCCAGGGGAGTAATAGTTTCTGTTGGAGGACAGATCCCCAATAACCTGGCCATGAGACTTCACAAGCAGGATGTAGCTGTACTTGGCACCTCACCTGTTTCAATCGACCGGGCCGAAAACCGCCATAAGTTCTCAAGTATGCTCGATACCCTGAAGGTCGACCAGCCTGAATGGAAGGAGCTTACGAGCGTTGCCGATATTCACGAATTTGTCGACAGGATCGGTTTCCCGGTACTTGTAAGACCATCATATGTATTGTCCGGTGCAGCAATGAATGTAGTATCAAATATAAATGAGCTCAGTCACTTCCTTGAACTGGCGGCCAGTGTCTCAAAGCAATATCCGGTTGTGGTTTCCGAGTTTATAGAAAATGCCAAGGAAATTGAGATTGACGCAGTGGCTCGTGACGGTGATATTATCGCATATGCAATAAGTGAGCATGTTGAATTTGCAGGAGTCCATTCAGGAGATGCAACCATCGTTTTCCCGCCTCAGAAAATATACTTCGAGACTGTGCGAAGGATAAAACGTATCAGTCGTGAAATATCAAAGGAGCTGAACATATCCGGACCTTTCAACATTCAGTTTCTCGCACGCGATAATGATATTAAGGTCATTGAGTGTAATCTCAGAGCCAGCAGAAGCATGCCCTTTGTTTCAAAGGTACTCAAAACCAATCTGATCGATCTGGCAACCAGGGTAATGATTGATGTACCGGTTGAAAAACTGCATAAATCGGTATTTGACCTGGAATATGTTGGAGTCAAGGCGCCACAGTTCTCCTTTTCCCGACTCGCAAAAGCTGATCCGATACTTGGTGTTGACATGTCGTCAACCGGTGAGGTTGGTTGTATCGGAGAGGGATTCTATGAAGCCATAATGAAATCAATGCTCTCAGTGGGTTATACGATTCCCGTAAAAGCAATACTCCTCTCTACCGGACCTGCCCGGTCGAAGGTTGAATTGCTGAATAGTGCCCGGGCTCTCAGAAGTAAAGGTTATAAGCTGTACGCAACACGCGGTACCCAGCAATTCCTGGAAAATGCCGGGGTAGATGCCGAAGTGGCCTACTGGCCTGATGAGGACCAGTCTCCAAATACTATTGAACTAATAAAAAGCAGGGAGGTTGACCTTGTAGTAAACATTCCCAAGGACCTCACGCAGGATGAACTGAATAATGATTATACCATAAGGAGGAGCGCTGTCGATTATAACATCCCGCTGCTTACCAATGCAAGACTGGCAAGTGCATTTATCCTTGCATTCTGTAACCTGGATATGGAAGATATTGTAATTAAAAGCTGGGACGAGTATAAATAAATCTCTGTTTTTACCTATTTTACAACCTGTCAAAATCAATTTTTACAACCTGTCAAAATCAATGTAAGATGAGAATACTGATAACCGTCCTGCTGGGCATTACATTTTCTTCACAATTATCTTATAACCAAGAGCATAACATACCCGCCCTGATCGAAAAAGGTGAATTTGATCCATCTTCACTCCTCTGGTATAACAAACCTGCTGATGCATGGGAGGAGGCTCTGCCCGTTGGAAACGGAAGAATTGGAGCCATGGTATTCGGGAAAACAGAAGAAGAGAGAATACAGTTTAACGAAGAGACATACTGGAGTGGCGGGCCCTATTCAACTGTGGTGGAAGGAGGTCACACAATCCTGCCTGAGATCCAACGGCTTGTCTTCGAAGAGAAATTCCTGGAAGCACATAATCTGTTTGGACGTCATTTAATGGGATACCCAGTTGAACAGCAGAAGTATCAGTGTCTGGCAAATCTTCACATTTTTTTAGAAGATAGAGGTGAGATAACAAACTATAAAAGATGGCTCGACCTTGAGAGTGGGATTGCAGGAGTCGAATATTCAGCCTCAGGGATAAAATACAGTAGAGAGGTTTTCGCTTCAGCACCATATCAGGTAATCGTAGTGAGGATAACAGCCGATAAACCGGGGTCAGTCTCTTTCAAGGCAAACCTGAGAGGTGTAAGGAACCAGGCTCATTCCAATTATGCAACTGATTATATGAGGATGGACCCATATGGCAAAGATGGTCTTGTAGTGACCGGAAAATCTGCTGACTATATGGGAATCGAGGGAAAGATCAGGTATGAGGCAAGGGTTAAAGCAATACCTGTGAACGGTTCTATCATTGTTGATGGTACAGATCTGATAGTTAAAGATGCCGATACAGTTACCCTGTATTTTGCAGCGGCAACAAATTTTGTCAATTACAATAATGTCAGTGGAAACCAGCATCTGAGAGTAAATGAGGTGTTTAAAGCGATTGATACCCTTGGCTTTGAGAAAATAATGAAAGAAACCATAGATGATCACAGCTCACTCTTTAACAGGGTAAAGATCAATCTTCCGGTTGTAGTAAATTCATATTTACCAACCGATCAGAGGATGGCACTTCTGGAAAATGAGGAAGATCCTGCACTGGCAGCTCTGGCATACCAGTTCGGAAGGTATGTGCTGATAGCTTCATCCCGCCCCGGGACCCAGCCAGCCAATCTGCAGGGAATATGGAATGAGGATATGAATCCATCCTGGGACTCAAAATATACTACTAACATTAATACCGAGATGAACTACTGGCCTGTTGAATCAGGCAATCTTTCGGAATGTGCCGAACCACTGATAAAAATGATACAGGAGCTCACAGACCAGGGCTCCCTGGTAGCTTCCGAACATTACGGATCCCGGGGATGGGTATTTCATCAGAATACCGATCTGTGGAGAGTAGCTGCTCCGATGGACGGCCCGACCTGGGGGACTTTCACAACCGGAGGTGCCTGGCTGACAACCCATCTGTGGGAACACTACCTCTATACTATGGATAAGGATTATCTGGCTGAGGTTTATCCGGTAATCAAGGGCTCTGTTCAGTTCTTTATGGACTTCCTTGTAGAACATCCTAATGGTAAATGGCTGGTGACCAATCCTTCTACCTCGCCTGAGAATTTCCCGGCCAGTCCCGGTAATGAACGCTATTTTGATGAGGTTACATCAGGATACAGGCCCGGTACAACTATATGTAGCGGTTCTTCTATTGATATGCAGATCTTAACCGATCTTTTTGGATATTATACAGAAGCTGCTGCCATTCTTGGTACCGACCATGATTTCGCAGCGAAAGTAAGAAATGCCAGGTCAAGGTTGGTTCCCCCGCAGATCGGTAAGGATGGTAGCCTTCAGGAGTGGACAGATGACTGGGATCAGCTGGAGAAAGAACACAGGCATTTTTCCCATATGTACGGCCTGTACCCGGGTAATGTAATCTCACCTGCCAGAACACCCGGGCTGATCGATGCCTGCAAAGCGGTACTGGAGCAGAGGGGTGACCAGGGAACCGGATTCTCAAGGGGTTGGAAGATGGCACTTTGGGCCAGGCTGTACGATGGTGAAAGAGCAAATAAAATTTTCAGGGGTTATATTAAGGAGCAGGCATATGACCAGCTGTTTGCAAAATGCTTCACTCCCCTCCAGGTTGACGGAACCCTTGGTGTTACAGCAGCAATAACTGAAATGCTTATGCAGTCGTACGAGGGAGTTATTCACCTCCTTCCGGCACTTCCTGAAAGCTGGAAGGATGGAGCTTTCATTGGAGTATGCGCAAGGGGTGCATTTGAGTTAAAAATGAGCTGGCGGAATTCGACGATAACAGAACTGGAACTCTTTTCCGGAGCAGGAGAGAAATGCCGGCTAAAAAATATTCAGAAACCTGAAATCAGATACGGTAGAAAAAAGGTGGAATTCATAACCTGTGATGACGGAACAATTGAATTTGACACCAGGCCGGGCGTAAATTACATTATTAAAGTCGTTGATGCGAAAAAGTGAAAATAACCATTCTGTTATGAATATAATCATCAGGGAAGCTGCTGAGCGGGATAGCGAAGTGATAATCGGATTCCAGAAACAAATGGCAAAAGAAACTGAAGAATTGATTCTTGACAGTGATACCATTTTCAAGGGAGTGCACGCAGTTTTCAATGACGCGGGCAAAGGGAAATACTTTGTAGCTGAAGAAAGTGGTAAAATTATAGCCTCATTGATGATAACCTTTGAATGGAGCGACTGGAGGAACAGTAATGTCTGGTGGTTCCAGTCGGTATATGTACTTCCTGAATTCAGACGCCATGGGGTTTTCAGGAAGATGTACACCCATGTAAGGGAGCTGGCTCTTTCTTCAGGTGTTGCCGGTTTGCGACTGTATGTTGAGAGCAATAATAATCGTGCTCACCTTACATACGAAGCCATGGGCATGAATAGTGATCATTACCGTATGTATGAGTGGCTAAGGTAATATGCTATGTGGTGGCTAGTCATTACAACGCTCCCCTATCTGGCACTGTTTCTTTTCTTTTGGAACGGTCTCAGAAAAACAGGAGATAAGAATAGTGATACATCAGGTGGGAAGAAACAGGATCAGGTTTCTCCCGCAGCTCATCAAACAAGGATATCCGTAGTTATATCGGCACATAATGAGATGGTGAATCTGCCAGTATTGCTTAATGACCTCACCAGTGTTGATTATCCCCGGGAGCTGCTTGAGATAATATTTATTGATGATAATTCTACCGATTCCACATATGAAATATTGAGATCAGCAAGTGACAAATCAGATATAATTAAGGTATTGACCAATAAAAGTTCAGGGAAGAAAGAGGCATTGATGACAGCCTTTGAGCAGGTAACAGGAGATCTGATCATTACCACAGATGCCGATTGCAGGATCGGGAGGGATTGGATTAAGCTTTATGCGGATTTCTATAATATAAATAGGTGCGACCTGATCATTGGTCCTGTTGATCTAACTGTTTCGCCGGGTATCTCAGGCAAATTCTGTCATCTTGAATTTCTTAGCCTTCAGGCTGTTACAGCTGGAGCTGCTGCTGCCGGACATCCGGTTATGTGTAATGGGGCAAATCTGGGATTCAGACCCGACATAACTGACAACTGGGTGAACTCAATTAATCCGGAAATAGCATCAGGTGATGATATGTTTCTGCTGCAGTATGCAAAAAGATCAGGAAGAAAGATCCTTTACCTGAATAATGATAAGGCAATTGTTGAGACCCGTTGCCCGGGATCATTATCCTCTTTTATCAGGCAGAGGTCGAGGTGGGCAGGGAAAAACATCAGATTCAGGGATCGGGAGATATATTTTACGGCGGCAATTACTCTTTTTACAAATCTGCTTCTATCTGTGATGATAGTACTGTCAATAATTAACCCGCAGTTTATTCTTCCTGCAATTTCTATCTATCTGTGCAAATCGCTGCCTGATTTTCTTCTCCTTTCAGAGATTGGCTCCAGAAGAGGTAAAAGGAACCTTCTGTTATATTTTGTGCCTCTGCAGATCATCTACCCATTTTACATAGTTATTACCTCTGTAATAGGGATATTCGGACAAAGCCGCTGGTAATAGGATTATGGTTTCAGAGATCCCTTTTCTGAACTACAAGCCATGTCAGGAATCCAAACAGAATGATATAAGCAACTGCCATTATCAGGTTTGTTGATTGCGGCAGCTGCCTGGCCATGAGTCCTATTCCTTCGAATGTGAGAGTATCGGGGTTAATATTTTCAGATTGTGATGCCAGTTGAAAAAATTCAGGGACAGGTGTCAGATGACTGATTATCTTGACAGGGAACCAGATACGTACCTCAGGTGGGCACATCACTCTTATTACCGGTTCGATAAATATGAAATAGAGCAGGTAAAGTATTATTGATAGTGCGTTTGATCTGAGAACCACGATAAACAGAAGGGCCAGTATCATATATCCTATTGCCTGGAGGGAATAGACAATCAGTATTCCGGTATTCTCAAAGAATACAGGCAGGGTCAGGTCGTTGGTGAAAATAAATCCATAAATAAGGGCAGCAACAATTACCAGGACAACTGCGAAAAGTGCTATCCCTGTTATCAGTATCCCTTTACCGGCCAGCCATTCGTTACGGCTCATTCCGCTGATTACCTGATGCCGGAATGTTTTTGAGGCAAATTCATTACCTGTCACCACCATAACCAGGATGGCCAGAAGAACATTGAACCAGCTTGCTACCCAGGCAAAACTTGACCATATACCAGGGAATCTGTAGATATTCCTCCATGAAAATCCGGGGATAGATATATCAATCCTGGAAAACACAAATAATACCAGGAGAAAAAGTGTAGTGTTCAGAATTAAGATAACCCTGAACAGATTATATGAGGATATCTTCGCCCATTCGATTCTTAATAACCTTTTCATTTCTTCAGTCCTTATTTTACCAGCTCGAGAAATTGCTCTTCAAGGGTACTTTTCCTTACTCTGAGTTCTGTTAGTATTACACCTTTCTCATATGCCAGCCTGTTTATAGAAGATACATCCTGTCCCCTGGCCAGCACCACCTCAAGGTGATTTCCGCTCAATGTTATATTTTTTACGAGACCCGATGCTTCCACTATTTTTTTCAGGGTCAGTATGTCGTTAGCACCTATTATTATTACATCATCCATCTTTAGCAGCTCACTCACCTCCCCACTGGCTATCATCTGACCCTTCTTAAGAATTCCTGCATGGGTACATACCTTTTCTACCTCATCGAGAATATGACTTGCCATAATAATCGTTTTCCCTTTTTCCCTTTGGTCAATTATCAGATTCCTCACCTCGGCAATTCCTTCAGGATCAAGACCATTTGCTGGTTCGTCAAGGACAAGTACTTTCGGGTTACCGAGCAAGGCAGCGGCAAGGGCCAGGCGTTGTTTCATCCCTGAAGACAAAGTATCGAACCTCGACTTTTTCCTGTCAAGCAGGCCTGTTTCGTCAAGAACACGATCAATCTCAGATAGGTCTACCTCTTTTATTCGGCCTATTACTTCAAGGTTACGCGCCAGCGAAAGATATGGGAAGAAATTCGGTACCTCAAGCAGGCTGCCAATCTGCTTTAATGAGGAGGGTGCCGGCTCTTTTCCGAACCATTTTACCCATCCCTGGTCAGGTTTTATTACAGAAAGGACTATCCCAAGGGTCGTGGTTTTTCCACTTCCATTCGGACCCAGAATACCATAGGAAGTTGCCTCACCTACCGAAAGGTCAATCCTGTCGGCTGCAACTATTGACCCGAATCTCTTACTTATCTGTTTCGTTTCCAGAATCATATATGGATTTATAAATTATGGATCGCTGATCACTATTGACCTCCTTTTGTCAAAGTATATTAAAGACGTATTATTTTTATAAGTGTAACATTGAGGGCTGAAGATATAAGTCAATCCTTGCCGGCATTTCTACCCTGGCATCAATAATTAAAACAGCAGAATAATGTTTGTCGGTTCATTGATTCGTTTAACTGCCGACCCCATGCCCTCCTGCACCCTATGCACCTGTTACCTGACTTACCTGATACCGGATACCTGATCTCTAATTCCAAATCCCTGATTCCTAATCCTAATTTCCAAGTTCAGAAAGGAATTTAATCCTCATCAGTCTGATTTCCTCTTCCTCATATTCATCGCCAAGTTCTTTCAGGGCAACCTCGAGCGAATCTGAGTCGGCCTCTTCCCTGAACCAGGAGAAAATGTCCTTTTGACGGTCCTCATCAATTACAGAATCAACATAATAAGATAGGTTAAGCTTTGTGCCTGAATTGACAATTGTTTCAATCTCAGTAAGTATCTCGGAATATTCAAGCCCTCTGGCATCTGCTATATCTTCAAGAGGTCTCTTATTATCAATGCTCTTTATGATATATACTTTCAGGCCCGACTTATTAATAACAGATTTTACCATGAGATCCTGAGGCCTGATGATCTCCTTCTCCTCCACATATCTATTTATTACCTCAACAAACTCCGATCCGTATCGTTGAGCTTTACCCACCCCAACTCCCGAAATATTCTGAAGTTCTTTAACCGTAACAGGATATTGTATTGCCATGTCTTCGAGCGAAGGGTCCTGAAAGATTACAAAAGGTGGCACATCCTTCTGCTTTGATATTTTTTTCCGCAGGTCCTTCAATATACTGAAAAGCTCCTCATCAACAGCTGCCGTTCCACTGCCATATGAACCTTCCTCATCACCCTCTTCGCTATAATCGTGGTCCTCAGTAAGCATAAATGACTGTGGCTTTTCAATAAACTGCCTACCTGCATCGGTAACTTTCAGCAACCCGTAATTTTCAATCTCCTTGACAACAAACTTGGCGATCATTGCCTGGCGGATTACCATATTCCAGAATTTTTCATCCTTATCATCGCCTGAACCGAATATTTCAAGCTTATGATGCTTATAGGATTTTATTGCAGAGTTGGCAACCCCGGACAGTATCCTGGTAATATGATCAGCCTTGTGCTTCTCTTTAACTGCTATTATAGCATTTAAGACCTTAACAATATGATCCTTTCCCTCAAATTCCTTCTTGGGATGCAGACAGTTATCGCAGGCTTCACAATTATCTTTATCGTATTCCTCCCCGAAATAATGGAGCAGGGTTTTTCTCCGGCATATCGATGATTCTGCATAGGAGGCTGTTTCAAGCAGTAATTGTTTTCCTATTTCCTGTTCATTAATGGGTTTCCCCTGCATAAATTTCTCCAGTTTCTGGATATCATCATAGCTGTAATATGCAAGACATCTTCCCTCCTGGCCGTCCCTCCCGGCCCTGCCAGTCTCCTGGTAGTAGCCTTCAAGGCTTTTGGGGATATCATAATGAATAACGAATCTGACATCGGGCTTATCGATACCCATACCGAAGGCTATGGTAGCAACAATAACATCTGCCTCTTCCATCAGGAACTTATCCTGGTTTTCAGACCTGGCCACCGAATCCATTCCTGCATGATATGGCAATGCCTTAATGCCGTTTACCTCCAGTGTTTTTGAGAGTTCCTCCACCTTTTTGCGGCTAAGGCAATAGATTATTCCTGATTTGCCCGAATTGTCCTTTATATACTTGATTATTTCCTTGGTAGCATTAATCTTTGGCCTTACATCATAATAGAGGTTGGGACGGTTGAATGAGGATTTAAAAACCGTTGCTTCAAGGATAGAAAGGTTTTTCTGGATGTCATGCTGTACTTTTGGAGTGGCAGTAGCGGTTAGGGCAATTATCGGCGACCTCCCTATTTTATCAATTATAGGCCTGATCCTTCTGTATTCCGGCCTGAAATCATGTCCCCATTCAGATATGCAATGAGCCTCATCAATGGCATAAAAGGAAATTGTGATCTTCTTGAGGAATTCAATATTCTCTGCTTTTGTAAGTGATTCCGGAGCTACATAGAGTAGCTTGGTAGGACCATTTAATACATCTTCCTTTACTTTGTTCATAGCAGTTTTGGTCAGGGATGAATTCAGGAAATGTGCAAAATCATCGTCGGTAGAGAAATTCCTCATGGCATCCACCTGGTTCTTCATAAGCGCAATAAGCGGGGAAATAACAACTGCCGTACCTTCCATAATCACAGCCGGTAATTGATAGCAAAGTGACTTCCCTCCCCCGGTAGGCATTAATACAAATGTATCGAGTCCCTCAAGTACATTCGTTATGATCTCCTCCTGATTCCCTTTGAAGGTGTTAAAGCCAAAGTACTTCTTTAAGTAGTTGTGTAATGAAGCTTTTTTTTCCATTCCTGTTAGTCAAAAACCAGTCAATTATCTGATTAACTGGATCACTCATTATAAAGTTACCAAATTTTTTCATTACAATCTATAGTGAAATAAAAATAATAGTGATAATTATCATCACATCCTGCAGCTTAAATCAGATGTGAAAGAGATAACAGGCGGCACTTGTTTTGATAAAATTGTTTTTTCATCTTTACATGCTGAAATAAGGTCAGTTATGTTAGCTACAAAGTATGACCCAAAAAGGAAAAAAGAGAACAAAGAGTGATAACGAGATGTCTTTTCTTGAGCACCTTGAAGAATTGAGATGGCATATTGTCAGGTCTGTATTAAGCATCTTTGTAGTTGCCATCGTTGCGTTTATATATCATGAGATAGTATTTGATAAAATAATTCTTGCTCCAAAGTCACCTGAGTTCTTTACCAACAGGTTGCTCTGCCAACTGGGGAAGATAGTTAAAATTGATGCCCTCTGTATCAATTCCAAGCCATTTGAAATAATAAATATCCGGATGGCCGGGCAGTTTACAACTCATATAGCTGTATCGCTCATTGCAGGAGTCATTCTTGCCTTCCCTTATATTTTCTGGGAGTTCTGGAGATTTTTCAAACCGGCGCTCTATTCAAGTGAAAAGAAACATGCAAGTGGAGCAGTTTTCT
Organism: Bacteroidales bacterium; assembly: GCA_035527935.1. Classification (GTDB taxonomy): domain Bacteria; phylum Bacteroidota; class Bacteroidia; order Bacteroidales; family VadinHA17; genus DATKZO01. The sequence continues at coordinate 96,230 of DATKZO010000022.1, read as the reverse complement.
TTTCTTCCATGCTTTTTATGACCGGTGTACTGTTCGCATATTATGTAATAGTACCGCTGTCAGTCCACTTTCTTGGCTCCTATAATGTAAGTTCTGAAGTCAATAACCAGATCAATCTGAAATCCTACATCGGAACTGTTGCCTCAATTGCACTTGCGGGCGGTCTTGTATTCCAGTTACCGATAATAACATATTTCCTTACTAAAGTAGGTCTGGTGTCGCCATCATTCCTGAGAAAATACAGGAAGCATTCGATCGTGGTAATTCTTGCCCTTGCTGCAATAATAACCCCACCTGATATCTTCAGCCAGATCCTGGTCTGTTTCCCTTTGCTTTTCCTTTATGAGATAGGTATTGTGATATCAAAAAGAGTTATAGCACGTGAAGAAGCCAGGTTACAGGAGGACTGGAGTGCTGATGATATTGATAATCAGTAAATGGAAGGATAAATTATGAAACCCACATGTATTTGAATACACAAACACAGTATTATAATAACCTGCAACATGTGGGTTCCATCATACAATTAAGATCAATTATTATATGATGAAACTACATACAGAAAACCTGGTAAAAAAGTACCGAAACCGGGCAGTTGTCAACAATGTCTCGATCGAGGTCGAGCAGGGTGAGATAGTTGGACTGCTTGGTCCGAATGGTGCCGGAAAGACCACTTCATTCTATATGATCGTAGGCCTGATAAAGGCCAATGAAGGCAAGATCTTCCTTGATAACCAGAACATAACGGGATTACCTGTTTACAAGAGAGCCAGGTTGGGAATTGGCTACCTGGCCCAGGAAGCATCTGTGTTCAGGCGGCTGAGTGTTGAAGATAACCTGCGTGCAATACTTGAGATGTCGGGCTTTGGCAAAAAGGAACAGTCAGAGAGGCTCGAGTCACTTCTGACTGAATTCGGACTAGCGAAAATAAGGAAGCAACTTGGAATTACCCTCTCAGGTGGAGAACGGCGCAGGACCGAGATCGCCAGGGCACTTGCCCTGAAACCAAGGTTCATACTGCTTGACGAACCATTTGCAGGGGTTGATCCCATTGCTGTAGAGGATATACAGGAAATTGTTGCCCACCTGAAAGACCGTAATATCGGTATTCTTATCACCGATCATAATGTCCACGAGACACTTTCAATTACCGACAGGGCTTACCTGCTTTTCGAAGGTAAAATACTGAAATCGGGCACATCTGAACAACTTGCTGATGATGAGCAGGTTAGAAAAGTCTACCTTGGAAAAAACTTCGAGTTGAGACGGTAATCCCAATATTGCAATTAAAGAATATTATCTCTACTTTTGCGGGGAATTTGAAGCTCCTCACAGCAGGCAGCGGGGAACCGAGTTTACGAGCTCGGCGACTTCGTCGGACGTAGCCCCGATGAACCGGGGCGAAGTTCGAAGCCAATGCTCTCGCAGGATTCACGCGGATGTGGCGTAATTGGTAGCCGCGCTAGACTTAGGATCTAGTGCCTTCGGGCGTGGGGGTTCGAGTCCCTTCATCCGCACTGGCTTTACGACCGCTTTAAAAGGGAAATTCCGAAAATAAGGCGGTCTTTAATTAAGTATAAAAGTAAACTGCAATGAATATTACGAAGGAGAATATTGATGAACTGAATGCAATTCTGAAGGTACAGGTTTCCAGTGATGATTACAGTGAAAAGGTTAACGAGCTGCTAAAGGATTACAAAAAGAAAGCAAGCATTAAGGGATTCAGGCCCGGCAAGGTACCTTTCGGGATAATAAAGAAGATGTACGGCCCCTCCGTCAAGCTGGATGAGATAAACAAAATTGTCTCTGAGGGTATCAATAAATATATAAACGAGGAGAAAATTGATATCCTGGGCGATCCTCTCCCCCTTGCAGATGAGAACGAAAGCATTGATTTTGAGAACGACGACCGGTTTACATTCTCATTTGAACTCGGACTCGCTCCTGAATTTCAGATCACCCTGACAAAAAAGGTCAAGATGACCTGCTATGAGATTAAAATTGACAGGAAGTTGCGCCAGGGTTTCATTGACAATTATGCCCGTAAGTTCGGAGATTATTCCAATGTTGAAGAAGTAGCACCGGAAGATATAATAAAGGCCAGGATAGAACAGATTGATGATTCAGGATCATTGGCAGAAGATGGGTTATCTGCCGAAAACTCATCCCTTTCAGTGAGTGTGATCAAGGATGAGGAGATCAGGAAGAGTTTTATTGGCCGGAAAAAGGGTGAATCGGTAGATTTTGATATCAGGAAAGCCTATCCTAACAATTATGAGATAGCAGCGATCCTTCAAATGAAGAAGGAAGAGACAACTAAAGTCGGCGGCACTTTCAGGGCAGTGATCAGTGAGATATCAAGGTTCACACCAGCCGCTTGCAATCAGGAGCTGTTCGACAAGGTTTATGGTGAAGGAGCCGTTAAGTCTGAAGATGAATTTATAAGTAAACTGGATGAGGAGATAGCCAGCCAGCTCAGCACGGAGAGTAACTACAAAGCACTGACCGATGCAAAGAAACTTGCTGTTGAGAAGAGCTCTTTCAACCTGCCGCAAGATTTCCTGAAAAGATGGCTCCTCAAGGTGAATAAAGAGCTTTCGGAAGAAGAAATTGACAAAGATTTCGAAAAATTCCTTGAAGACCTCAAGTGGCAGCTTATCAGGAACAGGATTGCCAGAGATAATGAAATAAAGATCGGTGAAGAGGATCTTCTGGATGAGGCAAGGAATTATACGCGGCAACAATTTCAGCAGTATGGACTCTATTACGCTGCCGACGAGCAGGTTGATAAATATGCAAAAGAGATGCTCAGGAGGGAGGAAGATCAAAAAAAGATAGCCGATAAGATACTTGAAGAAAAAGTGATTGAGAAGATTAAGGAGATGGTAAAAGTTGAAACTGTAAAAGTTACTGCCGATGAGTTTAATAAACTCTTTACCAGTTAAGGGGTGCATCCTGTATCCTTCCTATTCAATATTTTTTTATCTTTGATCTGAACAATAAATACTTATAACAATGGCTCAAAAAGATGATTTTAAGAAATTTGCCACAGGACATATGGGAATGAGCAGCCTGAGGTATGAGCAGTACAGTTCCATTTACAGTAATTATATCTCACCTACTATTATCGAAGAGAGGCAGCTGAATGTCGCATCAATGGATGTTTTCTCCCGTTTGATGATGGACAGGATAATCTTCCTGGGACTGCCAATCGATGATTATGTGGCCAATATAATCCAGGCACAGCTCCTGTATCTTGACTCTGCTGACCCCGACAAGGACATACAGATCTATTTCAACACACCGGGTGGCTCGGTGCATGCCGGACTTGGCATTTATGATACAATGCAGTATATATCAGCACATATCGCAACTATATGCACCGGAATGGCGGCATCAATGGGAGCAGTATTACTTACCGCCGGGGAAAAGGGCAAAAGATCTGCATTAAAGCATTCGAGGATAATGATACACCAGCCCATGGGAGGCGTTCAGGGACAGGCCTCAGATATTGAGATCACCGCCCGGGAGATATTGAAATTAAGGAAAGAACTCTTCGAAATCATAGCCGAACATTCGGGAAATGATTACAAAAAGGTGGAAAAGGATTCCGATCGTGATTACTGGATGACTGCCCAGGAAGCAAAAGACTATGGGATGATAGATGAGGTTCTTTCCCGGTCAAAATAGATCTTTAAATGGATAAATGTGCATTCTGCGGAAGATCAAAAAAAGAGGCCAACATGCTGATTGCCGGCCTCGACGGCCACATTTGTGACCACTGTGTTGAGCAGGCACATGGAATTGTTCTTGAAGAACTGGGCTCCAAATCTGATTTCAAGGTTGAAAACATCAGCCTGCTTAAACCTGTCGAAATAAAAGAGTTTCTCGATCAGTATGTGATCGGTCAGGAGGAGGCAAAACGATTCCTTTCTGTTGCAGTGTACAACCATTACAAAAGGCTCCTGCAGAAGATAGAAGATGATGATATTGAAATTGAAAAGTCAAATATCATCCTTGTGGGCGAGACCGGTACCGGGAAAACACTTCTTGCACGTACAATAGCAAAAATGCTGCATGTGCCTTTTACGATTGTCGATGCAACCGTTCTGACCGAGGCAGGCTACGTAGGTGAGGATATTGAAAGCCTCCTTACCCGGCTGCTTCAGAATGCCGATTATGATGTTGACGCTGCCGAAAAAGGTATTGTGTTTATTGATGAAATTGACAAGATAGCACGAAAGGGAGATAATCCTTCAATCACACGTGATGTCTCGGGTGAGGGAGTACAGCAGGGATTACTTAAGCTGCTTGAAGGGTCGATCGTGAATGTACCACCCCAGGGTGGACGGAAGCACCCTGAGCAAAAACTGATCGCCGTCGACACAAAGAATATCCTCTTCATTTGTGGTGGGGCATTTGATGGAATTGAGAAAAAAATTGCCAGCCGCCTGAATACTCAGATCGTAGGGTACAGCGCCACCGTGAACAGGGAAAAGATAGATACAAATAATCTTCTGCAATATATTGCTCCTCAAGATCTTAAGGCCTTCGGTCTTATCCCGGAAATAATCGGCCGGTTACCCGTCCTTACCTATCTTGAGCCTCTCGACAGGAAAGTATTGAGAAAGATCCTTACAGAACCCAAAAACTCGATCACCAAACAGTATATCAAACTGTTCAGGATGGATAGCATAGAACTGACTTTTGCCGAGGAGGCCCTGGAGTATATGGTCGACAAAGCAATTGAGTTTAAGCTTGGAGCACGGGGACTCAGATCGATTTGCGAAGCGATCATGATCGATGCAATGTTCGAACTACCCGGTAAAAACAGAAAGAAATTAAGGATCACTACCGATTACGCCACACGCAAATTAGAGAAGGTAAACCTGAAGGTGCTCAAGGCTTCCTGATGCCGACTAAATGGCATTTTTGAACTTTATACCACTCATCTTCTCAATATTGTTATTAAAGGGAGTGAGCAGTATATCAAGGCAATCAGCCCTGCGGATCCAGAGGTCTGCTCAGCAGGTTATGGCCGCAGGAGACCAACCGGCGGGCTTCAATTGCCTGTCTTTTAAGATTCTTTTGTATTAATCACCCTGAATTCATAAATTGTATAGGATCTGTTCTGATAATTACACTGTTAACTTGTAGAAAAGAAGAAAAGTTCCCGGATTAATAATATTCGCTCAGTTACCTTGGCTTAACAAAGTGTTATTATCCGGAACTAATACGGCTGAAAAAAATAAGAGATGAGAGAATAGAGTTTCTGCATGATGGGGAAGCATCAAGTTCTTTAAATCTTACTTTATACTCTTAAAGAATTCATCTTTTTCTTAGTATCTAAGTAATGATGAAAAAGATATTAATACTGCTAATAATAGCTATTGTATCAGCCGGTTCTGCAATATCCGGTCAGTCACTGACAATACAGGGCAGGATCTATGACAAGGCCGATGGAAGCATAATCCAAAATGCTGTAATCACATTAAAACCCGACAATAAGGTGGTTACATCTGATCAGAACGGACAGTACATATTTACATGCACTCCCGGGAAAAAAGAGATTACCACCCGGGTCCTCGGCTACAGATCAGAGAATATTAGGTTTTAAGGCCACGGCCGATACGGTGATCAATATTTATCTGCAGGTATTACCGATCGAAGTCGGCGAGGTAAATGTCATCTCCGATTCATTAAGAAATGTATTAGTTACCCAACGTGGTAGTTATATTATCAGCCCTGCCGCTATCCATGTGACTCCTGTAATATTCAGCGAACCTGATCTGTTGAAGTCAATTCAGCTTATACCCGGTGTCGTACCGGGAAAGGACGGGTCTTCAGATATATATGTAAGAGGTGGAAGTAAGGGACAGAATGTCTTTCTGGCAAATGGTTGTTATTTCTTTCTTCCTGCCCATCTCCTCGGATTCGTTTCACCCTTTGATCTTGATTTTCTTGAAAGCGCTGAATTGTATAAGGATTATTTCCCGTCAGAATTAGGTGGAGGAGCATCTTCAGTAATAAACCTGGACTTTAAGAAACCCCGGTCCGATTCCCTTGCGGCTCAACTCAGGCTGGGACTTCTTTCTTCAGGCATGACTGTTGAATTGCCCCTGAATAAGATCAACTGGGATCTTACAGCCGGGATCAGACGTGGTAACTATTCGTTCTATGCACCTTTACTAAAGAAAATTGTCAGCTCCGAAATAGCCGAAAACCTGCCCCCTGACAATTATTCATTCTATGACGGGTATCTGCAGCTTTCACATAATTCACCAAAATGGGGAAATATCACATACCTGTTCTTTGGAAATTATGACAGCGGGAAGGAAGAATATGAGGTTAAAAGTCTGGCTGGTGATACACTGATCCATTATAAAGACGGGATGATAACAGGATGGAATAATATGGTACATGCCCTGCAGTGGTATTTACCTGCAAAAAATAATCTGAAATGGAGATTAGACCTGAACTATAACAGGATAACAATGAACCGGGAATTATATACGCGAACCGATAAATTCCTGAATACAACCGACGACTTATTTGAATCAAGTGAAGTATCATATTCAATCTCACCCACCGTCAATAGTATTGGCTCAACAATAGTGATGAGCAGCGAAAACAGAGGATTCAGCTATACTGCAGGCATATCAAACAGGGTAAGGTTGTTTTCACCAAATATTGTAGCTGCATCTGTCCTTAATGACACAATAACAGAAAATGTATTCGGAGAGGACGAGAGAATACTTGAACCGGTTGCTTTTATCTCCATTACCCTGGTTCTTGCAAAAAACCTGCAACTCGATGCCGGTATCAGACTGTCAGGAGCCATTACCAGCGATGCAGGGTTTTTTGTTCCCGAACCAAGGTTAAGACTGACATATAATCAGGGCAGTGTAGTTTCTCCACATATTAATTTCGTGAGATTAAGCCAGTCCGATCATTCGGTCGAAGGATCAAATGCAGGTTTGAGAACTATGCTCTGGCTCCCTGTATCACGGGACTTCGGTCCGGAAATATCGGATGTATTCTCTGCCGGTTTCCAGGGACATATAAATAATAATTACGTTTGGACACTGGATGGTTATTATAAGAAGATCCCGGGTATGGTTGATTTCAGGCCAGGGGCAAGTTTCATCTTTGATACTTCTTTCGATGATCTGCTTGATATAATCAACGGAAGGGCCTATGGTCTGGAAGCCGGCATAATAAAAAGAAAAGGCAAGCTTACCGGCAGTGCTGCCTACACCTATTCCCGGGCAGAGAGGGAATGGAGCAGTCCGGACGGCATGATATGGATCCCTTCCAATGCCGACAGGCCTCATAATATAAATGTAGCAGCCAAATACAGACTGAGCGAAAGACTGAGCTTCGGGCTTAACTGGGTGTTTGTATCCGGTTCGCCGGCAACAATATACATGCATGAAACATCATACGGCGAATGGTTCGAGACAAAGAACAATATCAGGTATTTCGATTATCACAGGCTTGATCTGGCATGCAGGTATATAATTTACAAAAGAAAATTCTCAATACTTATCGATGCTGATATTTATAACGTGTATAACAGGAAAAATACTTACTACTTCAGGGAAACATATGATGAAAACGAAAAAAGTTATTACTATAAAAACATTCCCCTGTTTCCTGTAATGCCTTCAGTAACAGTAACAATAATATATTAGCGCTGTCATGGAAGATACTCCCGGGAAATCAATAAAACCAATCGTGCTTAAATCACCACTGGGATTAAGTTATTTTGATTACAATAATAATCTTATTACACAACTATCCGAAAAGTGTTTAAGGGAAATCAGGAAAATGTCAGAAACAAAAACGCAATAAACCTGAAATATATAGGATACAATAACCATGTTTTTTCAAATTTGTCAGAATGGAACTTAATTATCATTTACAGTTAGTTGTCAGGGCAAAAGCGACAGGTAACCTTTTCAGAAAACCTTCAGTCAGGTTGCTGTCTGTAGCATTGATATCAGTAGTTTTTTTTACACTCACAGGCTGTGAGGATATCGACAGGTTCTACAGGCCTAACCTGCCGGAAAAACTTTGCAGCATCGGAATTATTGATGCCGATGACACAACCCGGTATATCTCATTTGAAAAATCATACCAGATTGAATACCTTGATGAATTAAGTGATTCATTGAGAGGTTTTTCATTCTCAATATCTTCGTCTTTCGGAGATGAGATATTCAGTTACAGTAGTGACACTACTATAAAAGAATTGAGAAATTTTGAAATACCTGACAGTGTTGAATTCCTCCCGGGTGAAACATACTATCTGCTGGCAAAAGAAGATAGCACCCCTGAAATTACAGCAGAGATCACTGTTCCTGCGCCTCCTCCGGAAATAAATCTTGTTTCAATTGAGAAAGATACTATTGCAGTATCTCAATTTACGGAATGTCGCAGGCCATTTGACAATATAATAAAACAAGCCATAATTAATATTTCTTTCTATAGTAACAGTAAATCTTATTATGCGCTTTTATTAGAAGGTACGGGGATGAACTATAGTCTTGCACCATATATATCAGGATTCGTCGATTTTTCTATCAAGGAAAGCAACATCCCTGGGTTTTTTGCCGTTCTGCATGGATTAAAAATGGATCATCAGATTTGTATTAATAATCGACTATTATTAAATAAAACACCGGTATATGCTTATTTTATTAATGGCAGTAAAGCTTCCGGCAATAAGTCCGATATTGCACTTTCAGTTAAATTTCATGACGGATATTCACTTTTTGATTTCTTCACTTCTTTTCGGGTTAAGCTATTGTCTATCCCGGAAGAATTGTATCTTTTTGAAAAGAGCCTTTACACTTATGGAAAGGTAGCAGAAGATCCATTTTCGGAACCGGTTTACCTTAATGGGAATATTAAAGGCGGAAATGGAGTTTTTGCAATCTGCAGAAGTACTGACATTTCGATTATACTACCATTCCCCCCATACTGAATTTTGAGCATAATAACAGCTGATAACCAATCCGTTCGCGGAGATTCTTTAACCTTGACGATAAAGAAAATAACAATTCTTCAACCCCATCCGGGGTTGGTTGGTTTTCGTATTGTGCCTGTATCCCCGGATATTACCGGGGTTATTGTTCTTCAGCCCTTCCAGGGCTGTTTGGTTTATCACATCAAAAAAACGCCGGAGGCGTTTAAGAGCAATAGCCACAGTAACGCCTGTGGAAGGCACGGGGCATGGGTATGAACAAAGCACAACCTGGACCGGACAAAAAAGAATCCACACCCCGGGGATGTGGATTCTTCGCTTCGCCCTTCGGGCTGCGCTCAGAATTACATGTTTTATCTAAGTATCCTGTGTCTGTAGCGGAGCATTATCTCCTTTTCAACGTCGCCTCTCCTGAGTACGGCGATTGCGTCACATCCGCCATCACCGTAATCAATCTCAAACGGATCAACCCCTTCACGATTAACCTGTATAACCCCACTTACGAAGAACTTACAAACCCTCTTCCAGTGAAGAGCAGATATTATGGTATTCTCATATGTGTATCCCTTATAGGTTGTTCCTGTTGCACCTCCTGTCACCAGACACTCATCGTCCCAGATATTCCATGTATCATACCCGGCAATCCATTCCCTTTCACGATAAAACTCACGTTCAATAGTGATGTCATTCGGAAGTATGATCTTACCGCCGGTAAGTTCTGTACTGAATACAATATTATCATTACTATTCTCTCCTTCATTGGTTGTAACATATGTGCCTTCAACCTTTACACCGTTGAAATAGTAATTATCGAATGTTACAGTCCGTGTTGAACCAACCTGGCGTCTCAGGCCGGTAACTGTAATAATTATCTTTCCCGATCTGGTCTGATCCCAGAGTCCTGTACAACCATCACCGAAATCGACTGTTATTACTTTGATCAGCTCATCGGAAAGATCCACGGTGACCATCGGGCACGAATCAGCCAGTACTATGATATCGCTTTTAACATCTCCTCCTTTCAGGAATCCATCCAAAAGCTGGGTGGCATTGTCAGCCGTACTGAAAATATCATCGAAAATAGCCTCAGCAACTGCGTCATCATCAGCAAGATTTATGTCATCTGTACTTAAAGGTGATTTATTTTGTTCGCATGCTATCATGAGTATTGCAGTCGCGGTAAATAGGAATAAAAACTTTAGAATCTTCATAATTGTTAAATTTTGTTCAACTTCATATACACCTGTTAGATAATCAAAACCTGTCAGGGTTTAATCACCTGAACGAAAAAATGAGAAAAAATATTCAATCTCTTCTAAGGTATGTAACGTAGGAATATGAAAAATCATTGTGCTGATCGGCTTCGCGATCTTCCCTTTCAACTTCTTCCCAGATGGTTTCATCGATCTCAGGGAAAAAGGTATCAGCATCAAAATCTTTTCTGACATGGGTTATATATAACCTGTCGGCAATATCAAGGAATTGTCTGTACATCATTCCACCGCCTATCACAAAAATCTCTTTCCCTTCGGGGCATTTTGACAGTGCTTCACTAATTGAAGATACTGAAACAGAGCCTTCAAACGACTCTCCCGGAACATCTGTAAGCACTATATGTGTACGATCGGGCAGTGGTCTTACCGGAAGCGAGAACCAGGTATTTCTGCCCATCACGAGGCAATGTCCGGAGGTTAATCTCTTAAACCGTTTGAGATCATCAGGAATATGCCAGAGAAGGTCATTATTCTTTCCTATGGCATTATTGGAAGCAACAGCAGCAATAATTGATATCATTCTCTTATTCTTAAACAGCAATCTCTCCCCTGATATGAGGGTGGGCAATATATCCATCAAGGGTGAAATCCTCATATAAAAAGTCAAATATATTTTTACGCTCGGGATTAATCTTCATTTCAGGCAAGCGATAAGGTTCCCTGCCAAGCTGTTCCTTAACCTGCTCCATGTGATTAAGATAAATATGGGCATCCCCGAATGTATGCACAAATTCACCAGGCCGATACCCGGTCACCTGAGCCATCATCATAAGCAGGAGTGAATATGAGGCTATATTAAAGGGTACACCAAGAAAGATATCGGCGCTCCTCTGGTAAAGCTGGCACGACAATCTGCCGCCGGCCACATAGAACTGGAATAGTATGTGACACGGAGCCAGGGCCATATTGTCAATTTCGCCTACATTCCATGCACTGACGAGATGGCGACGTGAGTCAGGGTTGTTCCGTATAGATTCCACGACCGCTGAGATCTGGTCAAAATGGCGATCACCGGCTGCCAGCCAGGATCTCCACTGGCAACCATATATTGGCCCCAGATCTCCATCCTCCCTTGCCCATTCGTTCCATATCCGCACTCCGTGATCCTGAAGATATTTTACATTTGTATCTCCCTTCAGAAACCAAAGTAGTTCATATATTATCGATCTCACATGAAGCTTCTTAGTGGTCATTAACGGGAATCCCTCCGAAAGATCAAAGCGCATCTGATAACCAAACACACTTATAGTCCCCGTACCTGTACGATCAGTCTTTTCAATTCCTTTTGATATCACATGTTCGAGCAGATCACGGTATTGCCTCATACTTACTTTCGTTTTTCGATAATTGCGGCCCATCCTCCACCGGGTGCCATCTTTATATTTAACACATCTGAAGCAGAAATGGTTTTCTCAAGTCTCCTGTAATCAGCAGCATATCTGTCAGCATTGATCCCATCCTCGAAGATAATGGCATTATACTCACCACTATCAAGGAAATCCAGTTTCAGCTCAAACTCCCTTGGATTCCAGTCGGTCAAGACCCCTACATACCAGCTATCCCCTTTTCGACGGGCAATAATGACATAGTCGCCAACAGCTGCCCCGATAACCCTTGTTTCGTCCCAGGTAACAGGTATTTTAACAATAAAATCGGTGCACTCCTGCTCCCGCCTGTAATTGGATGGATTATCGGCCAGCATCTGTAGCGGACTCTCAAAGACTATATAGAGTGCCATCTGGTGCACACGTGTCCCCTGGCTTGCCGGACGCGTAAACATAGGATTAAAGTTCCCCCTCTCAAGGTTGACCATAGCCCCGGGAGTATAGTCCATTGGTCCAGCCACCATCCTGATAAAAGGTATCGTTACATCGTGTTCAGGTGTTACATCCCTGCTCCATTTATTGTGTTCAAGACCCTTGACCCCTTCGCGGGTAATTACATTCGGGTAGGTTCTTCTTAATCCTGCCGGCTTGTATGAACCGTGGAAGTCGACCAGCAGCTTATGTTCTGCAGCTTTCCTGGCTATCTTATAATAATATTCAACAACAGGCTGATCGTCTCTCTGCATAAAGTCGACCTTAATACCTTTGACTCCCCACTCTTCAAACTGTGCAAGTGCAGGTTCAAGCAGGTCTTCAAGTGTAATCCATACCGCCCAGAGAATAATTCCCACATCCTTCCCGGCAGCATAATCACACAACTCCTTGATATCAAATCCCGGGGAGATCTCCAGAAGATCACCCAACTGGTACCAACCCTCATCAAGGATCACATATTCAATTCCATTTTCGGATGCAAAATCAATATAGTATTTATAGGTTTCGTTATTGAGTCCAGCTCTAAAATCAACGCCATGGATATTATTTGCATTCCACCAATCCCAGGCTACCTTGCCGGGTTTAATCCAGTCTGTGCTATCAATCCGGCAGCTGTCTGAGAGCAAATAGGTCAGATTACTTTCGATCAGACCGGCATCATTATCCGATAACAGGAAAACCCTCCAGGGGAAGTTGCGCTCACCCTTTGTCTCGGCGATGAAGTCCATAGTGGATACAACCCTGAGGTCCCTGTCTCTCATCAATTTCTCCTCCTCCGGGTAATAGGGAAATACCGATATCAGCGAATTGTTTCCTGCTCCCCTCAGCCACATGCCCGGATAGTTCTCAAGGGCAGTTTCGGTAATAAGTACATTTACACCATTGCTTCTTACCAGGGTTGGAAGACTGGCCAGATGCTGCTCACCAATAGTATCCATTGAGAAGGGTATGTAGGTGCGCTCATTATGCGACATGAATGATGTTTCAAGCGGGTACCAACCGGTACTGTTCCCGGCGAAGTTGATTACCGATTTCTCTTTTAACACCAGCATATTGTCCTTCATGGTGGTTCTTATCCTGTATGCCACACCATCATTATAGGCTCTGAAATGGAGTTCGAAATCTTTTCTGAAGATCATTGTCAACTCATTATACCTTTCAGTGATCCTTGAGTCCTTATGGGGTATTACAGGCCTGATCACCCTGTCGATCATATTGATCTTATGATCGCGCAGCTTGAAATTATCACCCGGGATTATGCCTCCCGGCAATTCCATTTCGAATGATGAGGGAAGGATTATCTGTTTCCCGTCAAGCTTCACTGACCATTTAACACCCTCGTCGGTATTAACAGTAAGAGTTATCCTGCCATCCGGAGAAAAAACTGTGTAATCCTGAGCATCTGTAATATTAAAAAGGAAGATTGCAGTTAATAATACGATTAATCTGTTCATGGTATTTTTGTTGTTAAATATTTTAATATTCCACTACCCCAGTATCATCCCTATGATGGTTGCCGAGAGCAGCGAAGCAAGGGTTCCTGCAAGGAGGGCCCTCATGCCGAATCTTGCCAGCAGCACTCTCTGGTTTGGTGCCAGCGATCCGATCCCTCCGATCTGGATCCCAATCGATGCAAAATTGGCAAATCCTGCCAGCATATAGGTAGCCATGATAACCGATTTGTCATGCATAAAAGCTCCGGTCGATTTAAGATCGGCAAGGCTGATATAACCTACAAACTCTGTCATAATAACCTTTTCACCAAGAAGCCGTCCAACAAGGGTCACATCATCACCTGCAACACCAATCAGCCACATAACGGGAGCAAAGATATAGCCAAGAATAAACTGTAAGGATAATTCATTATAGCTACCCTCTGTAGCCCGTGAGATGAGGTCGTTCAGATTGGTCCATTGTCCTATCTTCAGGCATATATAATTGAATAAGGCAATAAAGGCGATAAATGAAAGCAGCATGGCAGCTACATTGGCCGCCAGCTTCAGTCCCTCGGTCGTACCGTTGGAGATGGCATCAAGGAGGTTATTACCGACCTTGTCGCGTGTTATCTCTATCTCTTTGTCGATCCTGTCCGTTTGAGGAACAATTATTTTTGATACGATGACTGCCCCGGGGGCAGCCATTACAGACGCAGCAAGCAGATGTTTTGTAAAGATTAGTCTCTGCACCGGATCACCCCCGCCCAGAAAACCAATATAGGCTGCCAGTACACCCCCGGCCAGGGTTGCCATTCCACCTGTCATAACCAGCATGATCTCCGAAGGATTCATCTTTGGCAGATATGCTTTGATCATGAGTGGTGATTCTGTTTGTCCAAGAAAAATATTGCCTGCTACCGAAAGGCTCTCTGCCCCACTAAGCTTCATCGTTTTGGTCATTAACCATGCCAGCCCATACACTATTCTCTGGATTATCCCCAGGTAGAACAGCAGTGAGGTGAGGGCACTGAAGAAGATTATGGTTGGCAATATCTGGAAAGCAAATATAGATCCTACCTTATCTGTATCCATTAGCGGGCCAAAAAGAAATGTACTCCCCTCCTTTGTAAAATCAAGTATCTTGACAAATATTTTCCCGACAAATTCAAAGAGAAACCGGATAAAAGGTACATATAAGATTCCGACTGCAAGAACAAGCTGAATTGATAATCCTATTAATACCGTTCGCCATGCAATTGCCCTGCGATTGGAACTGAATATCCAGGCTATACAAATAATTACCAGCATGCCAAGCATCCCGCGCGACAGGCTTGTAAGGCTAAACCCTCCACTCATCTGCGGATCAATTACATTACCTCCCTGCAGAAGCCCTTCAGAGGCCTGATCAAGATTTTCGGTAATAGTATCAGTTTGATTAACAGCAACTTCGGTTGTACCTTGAATATTTGCAGTATCCGGATTGAGGTTTGATGCACCTGCCGAGACCGGGATTAACATCATCATGACTATTAATGCACTTTTCATAACAAGGAAAGGGGTTTCTTTTAATCGGACGGCTTCCGTTTATCTATTTCATCACGGATAGCTGCAGCTTTTTCATAATCCTCGGTTTGTATTGCGCCATCGAGCATTTTATTCAGCTCCTTTATACTGTATTCGGAATAGTCGACAGTTGATTTGGGTCTCTCCTCTTCAGATTCTGCTGCAGGCTTCACCGCATCATCGTATTCACCGTCACTGATAACAATTCCCGCCTTATCCATAATCTCTTCAGAAATGAATATGGGACATTCAAACCGTAGCGCAAGCGCCACTGCGTCCGATGTCCTTGAGTCGATTATTACCTCTTCTCCATTATGCTCACATATGAGTTGCGAGAAAAACACACCCTCTTCGAGCCTGTGAATATAGACCTCTTTCAGTCCGATATCAAAAAGATCGGCAAAATTCTTGAGTAAATCATGGGTAAGTGGCCTTGGAGGATTCAGATTTTCCAGCTTGATCACAATAGCCTGGGCTTCAAATCCGCCGATTATTATCGGTAACCTTCTCTCTCCCTCCTCTTCGGCCAATACAAGTGCGTAAGCGCCCGATTGTGTCTGACTGTAAGATATTCCCAGAACGCTAAGTTTTATCTTCCTCATAATGGAAATCCGGTCGCAAAACTGTTAAGCTAAATCACAAATATAGTTATATTATTCAGCACAAAAAATATATCAATAGATTTGTATTTAGCCTATTTTTTATATCTTTGCAGTCCGATTTTTGAGAAATCTGAAGGGGCAGTTAAAAGTGGTTTATGCCCGCCTCGCGGAGAAAATTTAAAAGAATAAATTAATGTATGCAATTGTTGACATTGCCGGACAGCAGTTCAGGGTTGAGAAAGGACAAAAGATCTATGTTCACCGCCTGGAGGAAGGAGAGGGTCAAAGTGTAAATTTCGACAAGATACTTCTGATTGATAACGGGGGTAAGATCCTGATCGGTGAGCCTGTTATTGAGGGTGCTTTTATTGAAGGGAAGGTTCTGTCTCATCTTAAAGGCGATAAGGTGATAGTTTTTAAGAAAAAAAGAAGAAAAGGTTACAGGGTAAAGAACGGGCATCGGCAGTTCATGAGTCATATTGAAATTGTTTCGATCAATGAAAAAGGTGCTCCCAAAAAGAGTGCAGTGAAGCCTGCTGAAAAGCCCAGGGCCGAAAAGCCAAAAGCAGATGAACCTGTAAAGAAACCTTCGCCGGCAGCCGAGGCAAAAGATGCGGTTAAGAAAGCAGCAAAAGCTGAGGCTGAAGCTCCTTCTTCAATGAAACCTGAAGCTGAACCTGCAGCAGCCAGGGAAGCAACATTTAAAAAGCCTGCTGCCAAAAAGCCTGTAGCAAAAACTACAGCAGCCAAAAAATCTGCTTCAAAAACCTCCGCAAGTAAGAAATCAACGTCCAGTAAGCCTGCTGCAAAATCAACTACAGCTGCTAAACCCGCTAAAGCCTCAGGTTCCGCTAAAAGTGCTGCAGGAGTGACCATTGCTAAAACCACAAAAGCAGCAGCAAAGCCCAGGGCAAAACCAAAATCAGGTGATAAAGGGAAAAAGGCCGGATAGATATTAATACTCTTAAAACATAAAAATTACATACAATGGCACACAAGAAAGGAGCAGGGAGTTCACGTAACGGGCGCGATTCGGAAAGCAAACGATTAGGCATTAAGCTTTACGGTGGGCAAGCTGCAAAAGCCGGTAATATTCTCGTACGTCAGAGAGGTACCAGGCACTACCCTGGTGAAAATGTAGGTATAGGTAAAGACCATACACTTTTTGCCCTGGTCGATGGAGAAGTTCTTTTTCAAAAGAAAAGAGACAACAGGTCCTATGTATCGGTGAAGCCGGTATCTGAATAGGATAAATGATACTTTGATAACTGGAAATCTATCCCGATCGGGATAAATTCCTACAGTTTTTTTATTTATTTTTGCGACAGGCATCAGTGCCTGTTTTTTTATGCAAACCGAAAATCTCCTTCATTATGCTTACCCTGAATGTAATCCGCGAAAACAGAGACCAGGTTATCGAACGGCTTAAAATAAAGAATTTTGACGCCGGGGAGATCATTGACAGGATTCTGGATCTCGACAGCAAAAGAAGAGAGATCCAGGTTGCCTCTGATAAACTGCAGTTTGAACTTAAGAATATTTCAAAAGAGATCGGTAGACTGAAAAGCGAAGGAAAAAACAGGGATGCGGAAGCGGTAATGCAAAAAACCATCGCAATTAAGAATGACATAAGGGATTTCACATCCAATTTTGCCGAAATTGAAGAGAAGCTTAATGAAGAGCTGGTTCAAATACCAAACATCCCTCACGAATCGGTTACTTCCGGTAAAGGCGGGGAAGATAATGTAAAAGTAAGGGAAGGGGGAGTTATGCCTATTCTTGATGGAGAACCTCTTCCTCACTGGGAACTGGCCAAAAAATATGATATTATCGACTTTGAACTGGGAACAAAAATTACAGGTGCAGGCTTCCCTGTATACAAGGGAAAAGGAGCAAAGCTGCAGAGGGCACTAATCAGTTTCTTCCTGGATGAGGGAGAGAAGGCTGGATTCAAAGAGCTGCTTCCCCCCATCATTGTAAATGAGGATTCAGGTTTCGGAACCGGTCAGCTTCCTGATAAGGAAGGCCAGATGTATCATATACAAACAGACAATTTCTACCTCATCCCTACAGCCGAAGTCCCTGTAACCAATATATACAGGGATGTAATATTGCCTGCGGAGATGTTGCCTGTCAGGAATGTAGCCTACACGCCATGCTTCAGGCGGGAGGCCGGATCATGGGGTTCGCATGTCAGGGGACTTAACAGGCTTCATCAGTTCGATAAGGTAGAGATTGTAGTAATAGCTCATCCCGACAGGTCATATGAAGCTCTGGACATGATGCTTGATCACGTGGAAGGTCTGGTAAAGAAGCTTAACCTGCCCTACAGGGTGATGAGGCTTTGTGGTGGGGATATTTCCTTTACATCATCACTTACATTTGATTTTGAAGTTTTTTCAGCTGCCCAAAAAAGGTGGCTCGAAGTAAGTTCCGTCTCAAACTTTGAAGCATTCCAGTCGAACAGGCTCAAATGCCGGTACAGGGAAAAGGGCGATAAGCAGAACAAGCTGGCACATACACTTAATGGCAGTGCACTGGCACTCCCAAGGATAGTGGCAGCTATCCTGGAGAATAACCAGAATCGTGACGGGATCAAGGTCCCTGAAGTATTAGTCCCCTACACAGGCTTTGAAATTATCAGGTAACCATCTCAGATAACCGTTAAATCATGACGGAAGAAGGCAGATCCTATCTATATGCCGGACTGGCAGTTTTTTTCTGGTCTACAATTGCCACTGCATTCAAACTTGCACTTGCTCAGCTGAGTGTAGTACAATTGCTTTTCATATCTTCTGCCACGTCTGTGTTTGTGCTGCTGATAATCAGTATTTTAGAAGGCAATTTAAAAGAATTGCTCAAGATTGACACTACCTCGATCTTCAGGTCCACCGGACTGGCTTTTCTCAATCCGCTTATCTACTATCTTGTTCTGCTGAAAGCATATACACTCCTGCCTGCACAGGTTGCACAACCCCTTAACATGATATGGCCTATCGTCCTGGTGTTCCTGTCGGTCCCTCTCCTCAACCAGAAGATCCCGGCCAGGAGTTTTGTCGCATTGTTCATATCCTTTATCGGTGTATATCTGATTTCCTCACAGGGCAATCCTCTCAGACCCGGCGCGTCCGACCTTCTTGGTATCTTGCTTGCGGCAGGAAGTTCGATCTTCTGGGCGCTTTATTTCATTTATAACCTTAAGGACAAACGACCGGAAAGCGTTAAGCTATTTTTCAATTTCCTGATAGCAACTATTATCCTGACAATATATATTGCTTTCAGTGGTGGTTTTTCTGCGATAAGCCTGAAAGGAGCGGTTGCCGGTATCTATGTTGGGATATTTGAAATGGGGTTTACCTTTTATCTCTGGTTAAAAGCCCTCAGGCTCGCATCTGCATCCGATAAGATCTCAAATCTGGTTTTCCTTGCTCCCTTTCTCTCATTGCTATTTATAAGTATATTCCTCAATGAACACATATACCTGACAACTCCATCAGGTCTGCTATTCATTATCGGTGGAATTATTTATATGAATTCCGGCAAGAAAAGATATGTAAGCTAAGTTCAGGGTGAAGATCATTTGGTTATATTTGTTCTCAAGTGGTTGAGATTGAACAATCCCTCCGATGAAGAACAGGAGCGAATATGAAAAGACAATACTGGGAATAGACCCGGGGACCAATATCGCCGGATATGGGGTTATCGGTATAAAAAACAGGGAACCGGAATTGATAACTCTCGGGATAATCGAGCTCAGGAAACTAGGGGATCACTACCTTAAACTAAAGCATATATTTGACCGCACGCTGGGATTAATAGATGAGTATAATCCGGACGAGATGGCAGTGGAAGCTCCATTCTACGGAAAAAATGTGCAATCGATGCTAAAACTGGGGAGGGCACAGGGAGCCTCAATAGCTGCAGCACTGTACCGGTCAATTCCCATTTTTGAATACGCACCCAGAAAGATCAAACTCTCAATTACCGGTGTTGGTGCAGCTTCGAAAGAGCAGGTTGCTGCTATGCTTGTAAATATTCTGAAGTTTAAGATGGACGATATTCTGCTTGATGCTACTGACGGACTTGCAGCCGCTTTATGTCATTTTTATCAGTCAGTTAAACCGGCCTCATCTTCTTCCGGTAATTCATGGAAAGAATTCCTCAGGAAGAACCCCGGCAGGATAAAATAGCAATTTCAGGAAAGGGCAGTTGCCAGGGCAATAACGCTTACATTTACATTTATTGCCGATTTCAATTCCTGTACACAACCCTCTATCGTTGAGCCGGTCGTGATTACATCATCAACCAGAAGAATATTCCTGTTTTCGACAGATTCATGATTTTTGAGCCGGAATATCCCATCTACATTCTCC
The DNA here is from genome assembly GCA_035527935.1 of Bacteroidales bacterium. Taxonomy (GTDB): domain Bacteria; phylum Bacteroidota; class Bacteroidia; order Bacteroidales; family VadinHA17; genus DATKZO01. Next base: position 76,173 of record DATKZO010000022.1, on the reverse strand, counting down.
CACCTCCCGTACCTTGACCGGTTGGTCTGCGTGGGATTTCTGACCGTTCTTACAAGAATGTCGGCTACAACCTCAATCCCGGTTGCCACCGATATCCCTTCTGCTATTACCCTGCTCTGATTAAACCCTCTTTTTCTCTCTTTGGATTTATGCAGAGGTACGGGAATAATGAAGTCAATCCCTTCAGTGAATCCGGATTCTTCCAGGATCCTGCCATAGACCATCCCCAGATGTGTCCCTATAGGGGTGATCCCGCCATACTTCAGACTGTGAATCAATTTCTGCATTTTACCTCCCCTCTGATATAATGCAAATGCAGCTGCCCTGTCGATATAACACCTGCCCCAGAAACCCTTTTCAAGCTCATTTTCACGGCGGATATGAAAATCTGTTTTGGGAATATCAAGCATACAGGCAGTGCAAATAATGGTCTCATTCCTAACCAGGTGTTCACCACATGCATGGCAGATCCTGGGGAACAATAATGAAACAAAATCTTCAACTGGCCTGAAGGCCTGATTTAAGCGAGACATAATAAAAAAAATAATCCCGGCAGCAATTCCCCGGGATCTATAATATTCTATCTGAACTCTTTTCCTATCCTTTCAGCGAGCTCCTTGAACTGCTCAGTCGACAAGTTAACCCTGGGTTTGGAAAAACTGATATCCGACTCCGAATTAATCGGCACCAGATGGATATGGGCATGGGGAACCTCAAGCCCAAGCACTGCCACACCGATACGTTCGCATGATACTACTTTCTTGATAGCCAGAGCAACCCTTTTGGCAAATATCATCATATCTCCAAGGAGGTTATCCTCCAGGTCGAACAGATAGTCAACCTCCTTTTTGGGGACCACCAGTGTATGACCCGGATTCAGGGGATTAATATCCAGGAAAGCGAAATAATTATCATCTTCGGCAACCTTGTATGAGGGAATTTCGCCACTGATAATTTTGGTGAATATGGTTGACATTATTCAGGGTTTATATTGAGATCTCGATTATTTCAAACGACATAATACCAGAAGGCACGGTAACCTCTGCTACATCACCTACCTTTTTCCCTAATAATCCTTTAGCAATGGGGGAGTTGACTGCAAGTTTGCCCTGTTTAAGGTTGGCCTCACTCTCAGGCACAAGTTGGTATTGCATTACCATACCATTTTTTTTGTTCTTGATCTTGACAATATTTAATACATGCACCGCTGAAGTGCCGATCCTTGATTCATCAATAACTCTTGAATAGGCGATTTTATCCTCCAACTGGGCTATCTTCATCTCGAGAAGGCCCTGAGCTTCCTTGGCGGCTGCATATTCTGCATTTTCAGAGAGGTCGCCCTTATCGCGGGCATCTGCAATCTGCATAGATAAATTCGGCCTCTCAACTTTCCTGAGATGCTCCAGCTCTTCCCTGAGTTTCTGAAGACCTTCTTCTGTCAAATACATTTTATTCGACATCTGTTTCCCTCCTCTAACAATAAAAACAAAAGAATTCCGGATTCTACCGGAACTCTTCAATTGCAAATATATACAAAAAAAAATTAAATAAAAGTTCAATTAACTTAAAATGATTGGTCAATGGCCTCTAAAAGTATTCCTTTCTTGTCAGGATCTCGGAATAAACTATGGCCCGGGGCAGGTCAAAATCCTCTGCCAACTCAGCTGCCCATGAATCTGGATTACCTGCACTGGAAGTATCCGTCAGGCCGATTTCACCAACTGCCTGTTCAGTTACTGATACCCCTTCATTACTAAAGGCACTGACTTCGGAGATACTGCCTTCATCACTGAATTCTTCCGCCATTGGTTCACTGTATCCTCCCTCCTTCCCGGCACTCAATACAAGTTCCTCCATCTGATCATCAGTCTCCGTCTCATCTGCATCGGCATTCCAGAAATCAGGCTCACTCTGTTTCAACGTATCCCCCTCACCTCCTGTGATGATATCTTCCAGTATCTCATCAAACTTTTTTCTTGTCTGCATACTGCTGTCTCCGGCGATTCTCGCTGGTGCCGGTTTTCTTTTTTTCCTTGCCAGTGCGCCTACAATAGCTATCATTCCCGCTATTATATAGAATATTATATCTACCCCAATATCTTCCATTCCTATCTGTTTCGGTATTTCTTTGCAGTGCCTGACTCTCTGGCGCTTTGTCTCTCCCTTTTCTTCCTTTCCCTGTCTCTCAGCTTTATCTCTTTCTCATTCTGCTTCATCCGTGCCTTCACTTCATCAGTCTGTATTTCATATTGTCGTTTTTTGTTTTGCTTAACTGCCTTTTCATATGCCTTGTCCTTCTGTTCTTCCCTTTTCTCCTGCTCCCTTTTTGCCTTTACGACTGCCTTCGGTTCACGCACCTTAGCCTCTTTTGGTGCTTTTCTTTTTTTCCCGGTAATCGATTTTTCCGTCCGCTTAACTGACCTTTTATTTGTTTGTCCATGAGCAACATACCCGGTTGCTACAGACAGGGCCAGTGTTAACACTATCAGTCCAATAATTCTCTTCATACAAAAAACACCATATAATATAATATTTCAGTTGCCGTTTCTATATTACATATTTGTAATTTTGGGCAACCTGTGGATTATGAATGACACATTTTCAAAATTAAGAATTTTTTTGGTATTTACATTGCTGACCGTTTGGATTGGATCGTGCAATAAAGAAGAATACGATGTAATCCCTGATGTAGCAGTCGATTTCTATATTGACCTTGATGATCCTCTGTTTGCCAGTCTCGGTGCCATCGGGAATTCTGTACTGATTGATGCCAATACAAATAACCTTGGTATGTATGCTGCGGGATTTGATGGTAATGGAATTATTCTTTACCGTGCCCAGCTGGATGAGTTTTTTGCCTACGACAGAACCTGTCCGCATGATTATGCCCTGAACCAGTCAAGTATACGTGTCAATGTTGATGGAATCTATGCCATTTGTCCTGAGTGTGAAACAAATTATGCGTTACCAGGTTTCGGCACTCCTGTTTCGGGACCTTCAAAATATCCTTTAAAGGTCTATAAAGCCAGCTTCAACGGACAGTATGTCCATGTTTATAACCAGTGATCCCTAGTATCTGTAATGCTCTGGTTTGTATGGCCCTTCTTTCTTTATTCCCAAATATTCAGCCTGCTCATCTGTCATCTCGGTAAGTTTTACGCCAAGATGCCTCAGGTGAATTCGGGCTACCTCTTCGTCAAGCTGTTTTGGAAGCCGGTATACGTCTATCGGATAATCATTCTTCCAGAGATCGATCTGTGCAAGTGTCTGGTTGCTGAATGAATTACTCATTACAAATGAGGGGTGACCTGTTGCACAACCAAGATTTACCAGTCGTCCCTCTGCAAGAAGAAAGATGGCGTGTCCATCGGGGTAGATATATTTATCAACCTGGGGTTTAATATTGATCCTTTCAATGCCAGGTGTAGTTTTGAGGAGATCCACCTGGATCTCATTATCAAAGTGACCTATATTACATACTATAGCCTGATCGTTCATCCTTGCCATATGGTCAGTAGTAATCACATCCCGGTTACCGGTAGCCGTAACAAATATATTTCCCTCGTTGAGTGTATCTTCGACCTGCTTTACTTCAAAACCTTCCATTGCTGCCTGCAGTGCACAAATTGGATCGATTTCCGTTACAATTACCCGTGCGCCATAGGATCTCATCGAGTGGGCACATCCCTTACCTACATCCCCGTAACCACAGATAACTACCACTTTACCGGCTATCATGATATCTGTGGCTCGTTTAATACCGTCCGCAAGCGATTCGCGGCAACCATAGAGGTTATCAAATTTCGATTTCGTAACCGAATCATTTACATTAATAGCCGGTACGAGCAATTCTCCCTCCTCCATCATCTGATATAATCTGTGAACTCCTGTTGTGGTCTCTTCTGATATCCCTTTAAGTTCCTTTACTGTCCTGTGCCATTTCCGGTTATCCTCAGCGAGTATTCCTTTCAAAGTGTCAAATACGACCGCTTCCTCTCTTGATGCAGGTCGTTCATTAAGTATTGAAGGATCATTCTCCGCCTTATAGCCCAGATGTACCATGAGTGATGCATCACCGCCATCATCTACGATCAGGTTAGGGCCTTTGCCTCCGGGGAACGACAGGGCCTTGGCTGTACACCACCAGTATTCCTCCAGTGTCTCCCCTTTCCAGGCAAAGACAGGTATGCCCTTTTCAGCTATTGCAGCTGCTGCATGATCCTGCGTTGAGAAGATATTACAGCTTGCCCACCTGACCTCTGCTCCCAGTTCTGCAAGTGTCTCAATAAGTACTGCAGTCTGTATTGTCATATGCAGTGATCCTGTTACCCTGGCACCTGACAGGGGTTTGCTGTCTGAATATTTTTTTCTTATTGATAGCAGGCCAGGCATCTCTTTCTCAGCGATCTCAATCTCTTTTCGCCCAAATTCGGCCAGCGAAATATCTTTTACCTTATAAGCTAATGTTTCTGTCAAAACTGTCATAGTCATATATGTTTATTTTCGTCGCAAAGTTACAAAAAATGCAGCTAACAGACAATTTGCTAACCTAACAGGTGAAGTGTATCCTCCTTATCCTTCTCAATCTGTCTGTAAAGTAACTCTGTATTGTCAAATTTTATATCGCCCCTCAGGCGATGTTTGAAGACAATGGTCAGATCCCTGCCATACAGGTCATCCTCAAGATCAAAAATGTTCACCTCAACGGTCATCTCCCCTCCCCAGTCTTCAAGGGTGGGTCTTGTTCCGATATATAACATCCCCTTATACTTCAGTGATCCAATAAGGACTTCTACTGCATAGACACCCTCGGATGGAATAAGTTTATAGGGATAAACCGGCCTTATATTGGCAGTGGGATATCCCATCTTACTGCCTATTCTTTTCCCCTGAACAACCTTTCCCTTGAGGAAATAATCATAACCCAGCAGGTAATTGGCCTCTTTCAACATCCCGGTTGTCAGGTAATTACGTATGGTAGTTGAGCTTATTGTAACATCTTTATCGGTAAGTGCTTCAATCCTGCTTACGCCGAAGTCATATTTTGCCGCCCATTTCTGGATAGTTTCATGGCTTCCCAGACCTTTGTGTCCAAAATGATGATCAAATCCCATAATGAGGTGATGAATAATCACTCTGTCGACAAGGATCATTTTCACAAAGTCACCGGCAGGAATCTTGCTCATCTCCCGGGTAAAAGGCAGCACCAGCAGATGATCGACACCTGCTTTATCCAGTAAATCTTTCTTTTCATCAAGGCTGGTCAGGAATTTCAGCTCCAGGCCCTCCTTGCTGAGTACTATCCTGGGATGAGGTTCAAAGGTGATCAATACGGAATCACCTGAGATACTCCTTGCTTTGGAGGTGACCGATTTTATTAAACTCATGTGACCCCTGTGAACGCCATCGAACATGCCGATTGTCACAACCGGCCGGGTAAAGTCAATATCGATATTTTCCCTGTGTATCTTCACCAATTCGTATCTGAACTGCAAAAATAATAATTAAGAAATTCCTGGAAAGGACCCGATTCAATTTTTCTTATCTTTAAAACCAGTCTATTCCCCGTAAAATGAAACATCCATTTTATAAGATTGATCCATGGCTTCAACCCTACCGTAATGTTCTGGATAGCTGGTGTGAACACTACAGGTTAAAAAAAGATGAATTGAGAGGAACGGGAACTCTTGCAGATTTCGCTTCAGGGCATCTGTATTATGGTATGCATAAAATTTATAATAAGCTGATTTTCAGGGAGTGGGCCCCGAACGCTTTACAGATATTCCTGATTGGGGACTTTAGTAACTGGGATGAAAAGGAGGAATTTGAGCTTAAACGAAAAAATTCTGAAGGTGATTGGGAGCTGGTAATGCCTTTAAACCGGATATGCCATGGCGATCTGTATAAGTTATCAATCTACTGGAAAGGCGGATCAGGACACAGGATCCCCTCATATGCTAAATACGTTATTCAGGACGATTCATCAAAAACCTTCACATGTTGTCATTGGATGCCAGATAAAGAGTATAACCTGAAACAGAGGGATTTTTCATCAAATAATTTGAATCCACTCATTTATGAGGCACATATAGGAATGTCATCAGAAGATGAGAAGGTATCTACATTCAGTGAGTTCAGAAAAGAGATATTACCCAGGATCGTCACGAATGGTTATAATACTCTTCAGCTCATGGCTATTCAGGAACATCCATATTATGGGTCATTTGGATATCATGTCTCAAATTTCTTTGCTGTGTCGTCGAGGTTTGGCACCCCTGATGAATTCAAAGAGTTGGTTGATGAAGCGCATGGGATGGGAATAGCCGTAATCATGGATCTCGTGCACTCGCATTCTGTAAGCAATACAAATGAGGGTCTTGGACTTTTTGATGGTGATCCTGGTCAATATTTTCACTCAGGTGATCGCAGGGTTCATAAAGCATGGAACTCTCTATGTTTTGACTATGGGAAAAATCACGTCTTGCATTTCCTGCTCTCTAACTGCAGGTACTGGGTGGAGGAGTATAGCATTGATGGTTTCAGGTTTGACGGCATTACCAGCATGATCTATTATGATCATGGACTGGAGAGAAATTTCACCAGCTATGAAATGTATTTCGATGGAGGGCAGGATATAGACGCCCTGGCATACCTTTATCTGGCAAATTGTATGATCCATGAGTTAAAGCCTGGCATAATAACAATAGCTGAAGAAATGAGTGGCATGCCTGGAGTGGCCTGCCCAATCGAACAGGGAGGACTTGGATTTGATTTCCGCCTTGCAATGGGAGTTCCTGACTATTGGATCAGGTTAATTAAGGAATCGAGTGATGAGGATTGGGATATGGATGCTATTTTTCATGAGCTCACTCAACACCGGCCTGAGGAAAGAACTATATCCTACTGTGAATCACACGATCAGGCACTTGTTGGGGATAAGACTATAATATTCAGGTTAATAGATGCTGAAATGTACTTTAATATGAATAAGGGCAGTACCAGTATGATTGTTGACCGGGGTATTGCACTTCATAAAATGATTCGCCTTATTACTGTGGCTACAGCCCAATCGGGTTACCTCACTTTTATGGGTAATGAATTCGGCCACCCGGAGTGGATCGATTTTCCACGCGAAGGGAACAACTGGAGCTGCAAATATGCCCGAAGGCAATGGAGCTTAACACTGAACAGGGATCTGAGATATCATCAGCTTCTCGACTTTGATATATCGATGATACACTTTATTGTAGAGAAAGGGCTCCTTAATGATGAAGCTGTTCATAAAATAGCTGCCCATAATGATAACAAAGTCCTTGTATTCCGCAGAGGCAGATACCTGCTTATCTTCAACTTTCACCCTACATCCTCATTCACTGATTATGCAATACCCGTAAAAGGAAAGTACAGGGTAGTATTTGATACAGATAGACCTGAATTTGGGGGTTTCGACCGCATTGACAGCAAAATGATTCATTATTCAGTTCAGGAAGGGAGAAGGGTCACAATTAATACCCCATTTATTCTGAAGGTGTATATTCCTTCGCGTACTTCACTTATACTTGAGGAGTTACCTGTAAAAAAGGTAACAACATCCCTCTAGACGATCCATTTCAAAAGATAGAAGTCCTGCCTGTGTGGCAGATCCTTATGCTTTGGGTATAACCTTAGCCCGTAGAAAAAGGTGCCTGCTTTTTCAGGAGTTATATTCAGCTTGTAAAGACTTTCACCCTCTCTTGAACTTGCAAGTTTAAGGTCTGAGCTGGCTACAAATTCATTCTGACCGCTTTGCAGCATCCGGGTGATAATAAACTCCACACCCACACTTTCAGGTGGTAAACTATTAATGTTCAGAATTACCTGGCCTTCATAACCTCTGCCTGATTTGTATATATTGTCTTCAGGTTTCTCCAGTTTATATGAGAGAATTTCGATTTTACTCCATTCACCCTTCATCCAGTTTTTCCAGGCTGCGATCTCAATTGCTTTACTGTAATCAGTTTCCTCAAGATAGGCAGACCGGTTATAAAGTCTCTTGTAATACTTCCTGCTATAGTCGTCGATCATTCGCTTCATGGTAAATTCAGGAGCAACCTGACCCATTGAGTTTTTAATATAACTTATCCATTCGACCGGCACTCCTTCACTATTCCGGTTATAATACGCTGGAATTATTTCATACTCAAACATATTATAGATAGTTTCTGCATCTATATCATCCTGAAGATCCTGATTTTCGAATGTTCTTTTAAGGGGCAGTGCCCAACCGGCGAATGCCCGGTATCCTTCCACCCACCATCCATCCAGAACACTGAAATGCAGAGTTCCGTTCATCACTGCTTTCTCCCCACTTGTTCCTGAGGCTTCAAGTGGCCTGGTAGGGGTATTAAGCCAGATATCAACACCGCTGATCAGATATTTCGACATTGCCATATCATAGTTCTCAAGGAAAATTACCTTCCCCTCGAAATCAGGCATCTGTGCTACCTCATATATCCTCTTTATCAGGTCCTGGCCTGCTCCGTCATTAGGATGTGCTTTTCCTGCAAATAAAAACTGAACCGGTTTGTCTTCATTATTTACCAGATCCCTGAGTCTATCCAGATCCCTGAACAGAAGGTGAGCTCTTTTGTAGGTGGCAAACCTTCGTGCAAAACCGATTGTGAGAGCATTGTCGTTTAGATGATTGCTGATGTTCAGAAGTTTTCGGGGACTCACATGCTTCTCCATCATTTCTGTCTGGAGCCTTTTCCTTATCCATACGAACAACTTACTTTTTAGATCCAGCTTAATATTAAAGATCTCAGCATCATTTACCGAGTATATTTTCTCCCAGTTTGTTCTGTCAGTCTGATCAAATTGCTCCTCCCCTGTAATGTCGCGGTAGAGTTTCTTCCATTCCGGTGCAAGCCATGTAGGATAATGAACGCCATTGGTCACATGTCCAATAAATAGTTCTTCATCGAGATAACCAGGCCAAAGGACATTGAACATTCTCCTTGAAACCTCGCCATGAAGTTTGCTTACACCATTCACCTCCTGCGACATACGGGTAGCCAGATAACTCATATTGAATTTGGCCTTCTGGTTGCCTTCAGCTCTTCCCAGGCTCATAAGATTATCCCATGAGATCTTCAGACGTTCGGGGTAATGGGGGATATATTTTCTCAGCAGATCCTCTTCAAAGGCATCATGCCCTGCGGGGACAGGTGTATGGGTAGTGAAAAGGGTTGATGCCCTGATCGCTTCGATGGCTTCCTCAAAAGCAAGATGACGCTTTTCTATCAGGTACCTGAGCCTTTCAATGCCTATGAATGCAGAATGACCTTCGTTACTATGATACAAATCCGGTTTAATGCCAAGAATCCTCAGCGCCCTTATCCCTCCAATGCCCAGGAGAAGTTCCTGTTTGAGACGATTTTCATAATCGCCACCATAGAGGTGATGTGTTACCTGCCTGTCTTCCTGCAGGTTCTCATCAAAATCAGTGTCCAGAAGATAGAGGTTCACCTTCCCGATCCTGGCTTGCCATATCCTTGCTTTGACATTTCTGCCTGGCCAGACAATTGTTATCGAAAGTTGCCTGTTTTCCTCATCCAGAACCGGACATACCGGAAGATCCGAAAAGTCCTCTGCTTCATAGATACACATCTGTTCACCTTTTGGTCCCAGTTTCTGTTTGAAATAACCATATCTGTAGAGAAGTCCGATCCCTGTCAAATTATAGTTTGAGTCACTCGCCTCTTTAAGGTAATCGCCTGCAAGTACACCAAGCCCACCCGAATATATCTTCAGGCATTGATGAATGCCAAACTCCATACTGAAATAGGCAATTCTCGGCATTCCATCCTTTTCCGGTCTGTCCATATATTTTCTGAACCTGTTGCAGACTCTGTCAAGTCCTTCCAGAAACTGGCTGTCCTCTGACAATACCTTGAGCCTCTTGTAATCAACCCTGCTTATCAGGACACGCGGATTATGCTCCGACTCCTCCCACAGGCTCGGGTCAACTCTTTTAAAGATCGCTTCAGCATCATTATTCCACGACCACCATAAGTTACATGCCAGCTCCTTTATGAATGATAACCTTTCAGGCACATCAGACTGAATTGATATATCCTTCCAGACCGGTACTTCATGAGGCTTTCTCTCAACAATTTGTTTTTCGAGTATAGCTGCCGAGAGCTCCCTTGGCTCCTTCCGCCTGGTAATTGTCTTGCTCAGTGCAATATCATAGGCATCATAATAGTACTTAACCAGGTTATCCCAAAGTGCGATACGTGAGATATTAAAGGCATCTTTATGTGCGGCCTCAACAGCTTTCGGATCCAGTTTAATTAATTCGAGGATAAGCTCACCCATCCGGAGAACTGTTTCATCCTCATTATCATCGGTGCGGTTAACCACCTTGATCCCATTTCCATGTTCTCCATAATAATCATCGACCCATCTGCCAAATCCAGCCAGAGTGGTGGTTATCGTAGGAATTGAAAACGCCAGGCTCTCAAGCGGTGTATAGCCCCAGGGTTCATAATAGGATGGAAATAGGGAGAGGTCAAATCCAATAAGAAGATCATAGTAGGTTTTATTGAATATTCCGTCATTACCATTAAGATAGGAAGGTACAAATATGACCTTCACATTGTTCTTCTTCTCATTCAGGAGATCATTAAACTGAAGTCTCCTGATAACCGGATCATTATCCCTGTCATGAAGATTATGCGTCAGATGATTATCTCCGGCAGGAGCAATACTGGAATTTCCGGAAAGATAATCTGTAATATCCTTTCGCGGTCCCTTATGATATGCAGGCACCATTATGAAAGCAACAATCTCCTTTCCGGATTTATTGCCGGCATTCACTTTTCCAAGTGTATCTATAAAAATATCAACTCCTTTATTCCGGTATTCATATCTGCCACTTGTTATGACAAGATAACTGTTGTCGCTTATCTTCTGACCTGTGACCGCGGCTGCGACTTTCAGCAGCAATTCCCTCGCTTCCCCCCTTTTCCTGTCATATAGCTCAGGGCCCGGGACGAAAATGTCTTCAAATCCATTGGGAGTAACAATATCCACTTGCTTTTCAAGAAATGCACCACATTCCCTTGAGGTTATTTCACTCACAGTAGTGAAAACGTCAGCTTCCTTTGCGGCAAGCTTTTCAAGTGATTGTTTGGCTACAACATTGAATTCCCTTGCTACCTGATAAACGTTGAAATCGTTGATCTTGCTGTAAAGTGGTCTCCTGTTGCTCGCAAGGCTTCTGCCAAGTACAGTTGCATGTGTGGTAAAGGATGTCGAGACCCAGGGAGCGTTGGATTTAAGATACAATACTCCCAATCCCGTCATCCACTCATGAAACTGAGCTATAATCTCTTGGTGCTCATGGTAATAACCCGTAAAGCTTTCAACTACTTTTGCTGCCGCATAACCAAATAATGCAGGCTCAATATAATCCCATGCACCGGTAATACTGTCAAGCTTATAGCTCTCCCAGAAGCGGGCAAATATTTCATCCTTCTGATCGAAATACTGTGTAAAATCAACCAGGATCACTACCGGACTGCCAGAGATCCGCCATCGCCCTGTCTTTACCCGGAGTCCTTCCTGAAGTGCTTTTCCTTTCCATCCCTGGAAAAGGGAATCGTCGGGGACAAATTCGGGATTGTCTTTTTCATCCCTCCAGACGTCCGGCCCGATAAGTATATAATTGTTAGCCAGTTTGTTAATTAAGTTGAGTGCTTTTGTTGAAATAACAGTATGAATACCTCCAACCTTATTGCATACCTCCCAGCTTGTTTCAAATAACAAGTCAATTCCTTTTTGCTCCATCTGATAATGTATTATTTTGGTTTTCTGGTGGTTGTCCTCTTTGCGGCGGCTCCTGTACCCTTCTTTACTTCAGAGCTGCTCTTCCTGGTCGACTGACTCTTCAGTTTTGACCGCAAGGTATGAATTTCTGCTTCCTGCTTTTCAATTTGTTCATCTTTCTTCTCTATTTTTTTTCTGAGGTTTGCCAGCTCCATATCAACTCCATTACCGGGACAGGCTGCATCCAGCCTCTCTTCAAAATCACTGAGAACATTCATATAATTCATAAAAGCATCATAGGGTGATTCATAAGGATTGAAGTAGGCATGGACTGCACCATCTGAGAAGAACTTTGTACACATATAATAAAAGTGGTCACTAGCCTGAAGATAATTCCAGTCGCGTTTCAACTCTTCATTATTGCATTTTGCCATCTTATCTGCCAGTTCATATAATTTGCCGAATGCTGCATCCTGCAGATCGTTGCCCAACCATGCTGTCAGATCTCTCTCCTCATCAGCCCAGGAGATTGGTGTTGGCACCTGAATAGCAGATACCGGCTGGAATTTATCAGCAATCTCTGAAGGGGTCATAAATCTGTACGGGGTCTTTTTGAGAATAATTCCCGGTAATGATTTCAGGAAATTAAAAATTCCTGTCCCGGCATCCTGGTGTTCGCCAAAAGTCTCATAATTGAGGAAAAGGTTTACCAGTTCAGCCTTGTCCCTGCCCTTAAGCCATCTTGCAAACTTATCAACCGTAAGAGGCCATTCAGACCAGTCCCTGTTCCCAAACCTGAAAGCGATATCATCACTCAGGCTGAAGTTCCTGAGCAGTACTTTCAGTTTTGGATTTACCGAATTGCAGTAGAGATAGTCCGGACTGCGCCATCCGAGAATATGTTTTGCCCCCTCTGTCAGTATCGATTTAAAACCCATATCGGCCACCCATTCTCCAATCTTATCAGAATAGACCATCTCGGTATTCCTGAAAGATCTTGGCGTATTGCCAAACAGATCCCTGATCCTGGATGAATGCATTGCTATCTGTTTTGTAAACTCCTCGCGATTGCTCATGCAGGCCAGCGAATGAGAATAGGTCTCTGCAAGGAATTCAACATGGCCCGTTTCAGCAAGCTTCTTGAAAGAATCAAGGACATCAGGAGCATATGACTCAAGCTGATCAAGAACCACTCCTGTAAGCGAAAATGAGACTTTAAACTCACCCTGATGTTTTTCTATCAGATCAAGTAAGATTTCGTTGGAGGGAAGATAGCATCTATCTGCCACCTTTCTCAAAATATGCTCATTGGTGAAATCGTCATAATAATTATGATCATTCCCAATCTCAAAAAACCTATACCTCTTCAGACGGAGAGGCTGATGGACTTCAAAAAACAAACAGATAGCTTTCATATTATTAATATTCTCCATTAATCGGTAAAATACCAAGGACACTAAAATAAACTTCCCTGACATGCCGGGCAGAATTTTCCCATTTAAAACTTTCAACCTCTTCCCTGCCTTTTTCAATAAACATTTTCGACAGGGCCGGGTATCTAAGTATTCCATGAATTGCATCAGCCATTGCATCAATATCCCAGAAATCCACTTTTACGGCATGAGTAAGTATCTCAGCAACACCTGATTGCTTACTTATGATTACAGGCACGTTTGACTGCATAGCCTCAAGAGGGGATATTCCAAATGGTTCAGATACGGAAGGCATGATATACACATCGCTTAACCTCAACATCCTGTATACATCCATCCCCTTCAGAAAACCTGTAAAGTAAAACCTGTCGGTTATCCGGAGGGCAGCTGCCCTGCGGATCATTTTTTCCATCATGTCACCACTGCCGGCCATAACAAATCGTACATCATCCATCTTTTGAAGTACCCTGTAGGCTGCTTCAATAAAATATTCCGGACCCTTCTGCAGAGTGATCCTTCCAAGGAATGTTACTATCTTTTGGGTGATTCCTTTTGGAGCATAGCTGTCGTAAACACCTCCGACAGGTTCGACAGCATTGTAAACAGTAGTAACCTTCTCAGGATCAATGTGATAGTTATTGATCACCGTATCCCTGGTGAGATTACTAACGGTTATTATCCTGTCAGCAGCATCCATTCCTGCCTTTTCGATATTATATACATCGGGGTTGACACTCCCCCCGCTTCTGTCGAAATCGGTAGCATGAACGTGTATCACAAGTGGCTTTCCCGAAGCTTCCCGCGCTGCTATCCCTGCAGGATATGCCAGCCAGTCATGAGCATGGATAATATCAAAATCATTTTCAGTAGCGATCACTGAGGCTACTACCCTATATTTTTGGATCTCTTCCGAAAGGTTATCTCCGTACTTTCCGCTAAAATCAAGCTTCCCCTCATCATTTGTCTTCACCAATATGCTGTTCCTGTGTTGCTCCTCCCTGGTCATTCTCCAGAACAGCTCAGGATCAGTATAGGGAACGATCTTTGACTCTACCTCAATCTTATCAATGGTTCGGCTTGATCCTTTATAGAATATCTGCTTATAGGCTACCTCGACATTATTGGCACCGATAAGTCTGATCCCACTCTTCTCCTCATCACCATAGGCTTTCGGGACTACAAACAAAACCTCCATTTCAGGTATTGAAGCCAGCCCTTTTGTGAGTCCATAGCTGGCGGTACCGAGTCCTCCGCTTATATGAGGAGGAAATTCCCAGCCAAACATCAAAACCTTCATAACTCAACAGAATTGTTCACAGTAATCTGGTCAACGATATCCATAATCCTTAATACTTCGGCAACACTCCAGGCCTGAGAAATTGCGCCCCCGGCAATATGAGGAGGATCTCCATCATATACCTCTGAGATGGTGCTTATTCCATTCTCGTTCATAACCTCTTCAAATCTGATGAGGATGTTGCTAACCTTCTTTGCCCCCTGTTCGCCATAAACACGCAGATAAGCCTCGCAAAACGGACCTGTTAACCAGGGCCAGACGGTTCCCTGATGATATGCCCTGTCCCTCTCATCCTGATCACCCCTGTAGATTCCGGTATATTCCGGATTCTTGGGTGAAAGTGTTCTTAAACCCCTCGGGGTGAGTAACTCCTGCTCTGCAGTGTCGACAACCATTCTCATCTGCTCCTTGTCAAGCATGCTGTAGGGAAGTGAAACAGCCATCAGCATATTTGGTCTGACATACATATTGGGCTGGAAATCGGCAGATACATAATCGGCCAGGTATCCTTTCTGATTATCCCAGAACATTGAAATATAGTTTCCCCTGATTTTTTCAGGGAGTGTTTCATACTTCCTGATAAATTCCCTGTCCCGGTTCATGCCAGCCTGTTCCAGTCCAAACATAATTGCATTATACCATAATGCATTGACCTCGACATTGTAACCATTTCGCGGAGTCACAGGACCGGAGCTTGTAACTGCATCCATCCATGTTAAGGCTTTACCAGGACTGTCAGCCAGAATTAATCCGTTTTCCTGCATGCCAATATTAAAGCTTGTTCCCTCCCAATATGCATCTATGACCGACTTAATATATTCAGCATACATTTTCCAGGTATCCTTTCCACCTGCTCTATAGTATTGCTGAACTGCCCATATAAACCATAGAGGCGCATCAACCGAGTTAAATGCCGGGTTATCCCTGTTACCCATATTCGGGAACAGACCGCCTTTCATTTTTTTTATCTGTGTGTCAATTACGTTTCGGCAGGTTACCAGATCACCATGGCTTAATGTCAAACCAGGTAAAGAGATGAAGGTATCTCTTCCCCAGTTTCCAAACCAGTGATATCCGGCAATGATATCAGTTTCATTATTCCGTTTAACAATGAATTGCTGAGCTGCATTAAGCAGGCAATTCCTGAAGTTATTTCTGGGGATCTTAATTTTTATCTCTCTGGTAAATTTCGCCTTTAACCCTGCAGGACTGGCTTCTTTAGTCGAAGCTGAAAACACTATGCTTTCACCTATATTCATTTTCAGTTCAAAGAAACCCGGGACAAAGAGATCTTCCTTAAAATCATAGCCTCTTTTTTGCTCCTCTATGTATTCAATCCCATAATTCCAGTCGGGAACCGGGATAAAATCAACCTTCCTTGAGAACTGCATGTGAAGAAATGGAAATTTATCATACATCCTGACCTTTACACCGTTCGGGATATGTTCAACCTTTCTGTTTGCATCCAGATTGGCAATCGTAAGATCATGTATCCCGCGAAAAGCCAGAAGTGGCCTGAACTGAAATTTAACCGCTATCGGAGACTCCTCAAGGGTGTAGCGGATCATCAGCTGGTCTGAATTGCTCGATAGTACCCTCTCCTGCTTAACCTTGACAGCCCCAACCTCGTATGACATTGATGGTACCGGATCTGCATCAAAATCCGTAATATACTTGTGTCCCCTGGGATTATAATATTCACCACCATATTTATGTATCCCGATATTGAATGTCTTGTTTCCCTGGACAATGGAAACATCCAGTGATGAAAGCAGAACATATTTTTCTCCCTGAAGCTGATCAACCGGACTTACCAGCAATCCATGGTACTTCCTTGTATTGCAGCCTACGATTGTGGTAGATGAATATGAGCCGGTCCGGCTGGTCCTGAGGATCTCTTTACCAAGGGAATATTCCAGATTTACTAACCTGGATTTGTCAAAAGTAATGTAACCCATAAAAAGTATAGTGTTTTTTCTGTTTTTCACCGGCGCCTTGCAACCCGGTGAAAAACAATATAAGTTAAAACTTATAATTCATATCCCAAAATAGGGGCAAATATTGATTATTGAATTGTCACGCAAAAGTATAACTTTGCTGCAACATAATTGTTTACTAAATGCAAAAAAGTGATTATTAAATTATTGCGAATGCTAAAAAAATCTCTTCCATTCATATTCCTGGTAATATTTTTTTCAGGATGCAAAGTAGAATCATTCACTATATCGGGTGAGTTGATAGATATTGAACCTGGTTCACTGGTTTATCTTGATAAGCTGGGTAGGACAACCCTGATACCAGTCGATTCGGTGAAAATCAATGAGTCCGGTGAATTTAAGTTTTCCGGGAAAATAACTATTCCTGAATTTTTTCTTCTCCGGACAAATAATGATAACTTCCTTACTACTCTAATTGAACCTGGTGAAAACCTGAGTATTAAGGCTTACGCAGATTCCTTTGCCTTTCCGGTTGAGATTAGAGGATCTGCCGGAACACAATTACTGGTTGACTTTGATAACAGGCTACAGGCGACCATAAATATGCTCCATGAGCTGAATTATGAATATGAAGAAAACATAAACAGTCCCGATCTTCCCCTGATCATGGAGGATCTTGACAAAAGGGCTGTTACCATTATTGGCGACATGAGTAGATACAGCAAGAATTTTATTGACAATAATATTGGCTCACTCGCAAGTCTTATAGTGCTTTACAAGCAAATTGTCCCGGGGGTTTACGTTCTTGACTCCAGAACTGATGGCGGTTATTATATGAAGGTTGACTCTTCATTATTTACCCTTTATCCGGAATCCGAACCAGTTAAACAGCTACATATCCAGTTAGAGGCTCTTTCTGGCGCTTTTGAAGCTCAAAAGACAGTGGATACCCTGTTTGGTATTGGGGCTGTAGTACCCGATATTTCGCTGCCAAATCCTGATGGAGAGGTGATAAGTCTTTATTCAACAAGGGGGCAGGTTGTCCTGGTCGATTTCTGGGCCGCCTGGTGTCCTCCCTGCAGGGCTGAAAACCCCAATCTTGTTAAGGTCTATGATGAGTATCATGGTAAAGGATTTGAAATATTCCAGGTTTCCCTTGACCAGACCCGCGAAGCCTGGCTTAAAGGGATCGAAGCTGATCAGCTTGGACAATGGATACATGTAAGTGATCTTAAATATTGGGAATCAGAAGTTGTGCCATTATATAATATTGAATCCATCCCCGCAAATTACCTTCTTGACCGTGAAGGCAGAGTAATTGCCACGGGCCTCAGGGGAGGGGCCCTTGAGGCCATACTAAAGGAAGTGTTAGATTAACAGGATAATAAGGCATGCCCGAATCATATAAACTGAATCCCCAGGATGAATAGACTTTTATTATTTGCTACCACGGTTCTGCTTCTCACAGGATGTGCCAAAAGAGAAAAAATTACCATTACAGGCAATTATAATGGTGATGACCATGATTACATCCATCTGACCTTGATTGATGTTCACATCCCGGTTTTTATTGATTCCGCAAGGATAAACAGGGCTGGAAACTTCAGGATCTCTTTTGAAGCAAAGGAACCTAATTTTTATAATATCGGATTTGACGATTCTGAATTTATTACTCTCCTTGCTAATCCATCAGAACATATTGGTCTTACATTCAAGAGAGAGAAACTACAGGATGAATATGAGGTGTCCGGTTCTCCGGAATCAGAAAAGATACGGTTGCTTGATATCAGGCTCAAGGAAACAATCAGGCAGTTGGACTCACTTCAGACTGCCTACAAGAATGCAAGTGAGCAGGATGATATTGAGGCAGCTGGTTCTCTTCTTGATAAGGAATACAAGAAGATAGTTGATAAACAACGCAGCCATAATATTGCCTTCATCCTGGATAACCTTACTTCATTCTCCTCTATTAAGGCCCTCTATCAGAAGATTGATGAAGAAACATATGTGCTTTATCAGCCAAGGGATGTCCAGTTCCTTAAACTGGTAACCGATTCCCTGAGTAAGTACTATCCAGATTCCAGGCAGGTAAAAGCACTTGCATTAAATCTTGACAAGGAGCTTAATGCTCTATATATTAATCAATTATCAACTATTGTCAAAGACCTGGAGCCATCTTATCTCGATGTAAATCTTTTAGATGTTAATGGCAACAGGATCAGTTTATCCTCTCTGCGTGGCAAGTATTATGTCCTTCTTAGTTTCTGGGCTCCCCAGTCAAATGAATGTGTAACCAACAATCTTCAGATGAAGGAGTATTACAGGATGTACCACACAAAGGGTTTTGAAATATATCAGATAGATGTCGGGGGCGACGAGGAATTATGGAAAAGTGCGGTAAACTTTGATGAACTGCCCTGGATCAGTGTCAGGGAAGATGATCCTTCGAACCCAAATACAGCTATCACCTTTAACGTTGCAAGTGTCCCGGCTAATTACCTTCTGGACCCCGAAGGTGAGTTTATTGGGAAGAACCTGTTTGGCAGGAGCTTACAGATAAAATTATCTCAATTATTTGACTGACGTGAGTCCGAAGGATAAGATATATTTCGCATCCGATTTTCATCTTGGGCTTGGACCGGCAGCAGATGCCAGGAAAAGAGAACTGCAAGTGGTAAAATGGCTCGGCCAGATTCAAGGTGATGCAAAAGTTATTTATCTTGTTGGCGATCTGTTTGATTACTGGTGGGAATTCAAGAAGGTTGTTCCAAAGGGTTTTACCAGGTTTCTTGGAAAGATCTCCGAAATTACTGATGCCGGAACAGAGGTTCATTTTTTCCCGGGGAACCATGATATGTGGATAGGTGATTACCTGTCGGCAGAGTGTGGGATGATACTGCATGAAGGACCAGTAACAGTATTATTGAATGGTAAGAAGTTTCATATAGCACATGGTCATGGTCTGCCTGCTGACAGTAACGCCTATAAAGTTCTCCTGTGGATCTTCAGAAACAGGTTCATTCAACGATTATATTCAGCCCTTCACCCGCGATATAGCGTTGCACTGGGCCAGAGGTGGTCAAGCAACAGCAGACTTGGCAAGGGGTATTCACATCAGTTCAAGGGAGAGGAGAATGAATCGCTTTTCATTTATGCCAGGGAGATCCTCAGAAATGAGAAGATAGATTATTTTGTATTCGGGCACAGGCACCTTGCTCTCGATCATCAACTTACGGAGGGTGGCAGGCTAACAATACTTGGTAACTGGTTCAGTGCACCATGTTACCTTAAATGGGATGGCACAGATCTGACTTTGATTGAATTTACCTACCGTTAATGTCGACAAGTACGCTCAGAACATAATAGGAATAATCACCGCTCACCTCTTCAAACTGATAATCCAGTTTATGCCCTGATTTCCTTGCAATATCAATCAACCCCATTATCCCTGTTTTTTCAGCCATGAGTTCATCACCTGCAAGTGATATGCGGTAAAATTCCTTCAGTCCTTTCTTATCATACTTATTAACGGTATTCAGCTTTTGTCTCATCAGGGGGATTTTATCATTCTTAATAAGATTGCCTGTTGTAAGCTTCATTCCCTTCTTTTCAGATGAGATCATTGCAATTGGCATTCCCAGCTTTTCTTCCACATCAAAGCCCGGATTATGTTTTGATATGTTCTGCAGGCTTTCTACCATAATACTGAATATCTTCCGCCTTGCCTTCTGCTCAATATCCTCTTCACTCATCCTGGTCTCTGTAAAGGAGAGTACCTGTTTTTCAATATCGGAAGTAAGATGGCCGGACCATACCATTGCAATGCTGTTGTCGGCCATCATTTTTTCCAGAAGGAAAATATTTTTCCCCGAGAATCCTAATCCCTGTTTATCTTCGCGCTGGCTCTTTCCGGCTTCATCTACAGATTTGCTCAGGATGAAATAACGCAAATTATCGTCTATTTTTACAAAATCATAGTCGAGCTTATTCCCTGTTTTCTTCGCCATCTCAATAAGGCCAAGCCCTGCCCCTCCCTTTGAGCTGAATGAGGCCTTGCTGAGCTTCTTCCTGTAGAGTTCCCTTACCTGACCCGGATCAAGGTTATTCAAAAGATCCAGCTGCTCCCGGAGCCCGGGTTCATCTTCCTTCCCAATGACGTTACCGGTAGTAACTGTATAGCCATAATCAGTTTTTGAGTAGACAACAAGCGACATTGTTGAGTATTCTACACCATTACTGTGTCTCGATACATTCTGAAGGCTTTCCAGAACAAACATGAAGAGTCTCTTCCGTCCCATAAACCCAAATTCCGAATGTTCCATTTCCTTCTCAAGAAGTAATAATAATGCTTCGGAATTCTCATTGGTGACCACACCACGATATACAAACATGAGGCGGTCTTCCATCATTATTTCCCTTACCTTTCTTAAGAGCTCCATGAGGACTGCAGTTAACGGAAGGTTAAATTGCGATTAATAAAGGTAATAAATATAAGAATAATATTCAAGTTGAAATCCCTGAGGCGCGTAAAAAGAAAACATCCTGTTGCCGGAGGGGGTAATGAAACCAATGTCCAACCTTTAAACCCAAAACACGATAAAACCTGACAACTCCGGACAGGATGTTAATTATAAACAATAACCATGAGTAAAAGTTCAATAATAAGGCGAATGGTGTGTGAATCGCGAATCTGTTAACCTCCTGTCAGGATTGAGGTGTGGTATGAATAAGAAATTTACCATAACCCTCTATACGTTTATCTTTTATTATTCATACATTTATTTGATCAATTCAGTTATGCTTGCATACTGTAAAAACTTATTCATTGTGAAACGAACATGAAAATTTTAAACAGATGAAAAAGATAATATTAATTGCTTTTGCAGCGATTCTCTCTTTCCAGATTGCCATCTCTCAGGAACTGGGTTTCCGGGTTGGAGATATTGTTGGGAACACAGTTGCAGCTGATTTCGTATTTGCTTTCAAGACGGGCCGGATACACTCTGATATATCCTTTGGTAATGGGGTAGGCGTGGAAATACTGTATGATTTCATCTACAGACCTGTCGGAATGGAAGCGCTCTATTTTTACGCAGGCGCAGGAGGTTATGCCTGGTTTGGCGAACCCTTCAACCTGGGCATGCCGGCTGAGATCGGTCTTGAATACAAATTCCGGCAGGCACCGCTGGCACTGGGATTTGACTGGCGACCGGCGTTCAGGATTATTGAGAACACAGATTTTATTCCCAACCGGTTTGGGCTGAATCTCAGGTTCCTGTTCTGATCTGCCAAAATTTTTCCTTCAGCATCAGAAATAAAATCTTTTATTCCGTTTCCTTAAAATTTTCTTATATTGGCTCACTAAAATCAAAGAGGTAGTCTGTATTGATCTTTTGTGCCACATATTTCCCTCCTGCAGGATCAGATAATCCATTCAGTAACTAAAATCCATAATGTATGAGTATCCGGATTATTATTATGATTCTATTCTTTCTGCTTGCTCCTGTATTGATCATTTATCTTGAAGGCAAATATGCCATTGTGAAAAAGGTCGGTGGTGTACTTATCTGTTATGTGCTGGGTGCCATTGTTGGAAATGTTGGCCTGCTCCCCGAAGGAGCATATGAGTACCAGGACTGGTTTACAAAATTAACTGTACCGCTGGCTCTACCTTTAATTCTCTTTTCGATGGATGTGAAAAGTTGGTTCAAACACGCAGGTAAAGCTATTTCATCATTATTACTTGGCCTGTTCACCGTTGTTCTGATGATTTTTGCAGGATTCTGGATATTTAAGGACAGCATTCCTGAAGCATGGAAAGTAGCTGGCTTACTTACAGGAGTTTATACGGGTGGCACACCGAATATGGCTGCCATGAAAACAGCTCTTAATGTAGACACTGAACTCTATCTCATGACTCATACATATGAAGTTGCTTTGGGAGCTATATACCTTGTATTTATATTATCCGTGGGTCAGAAAGTATTTCTCTGGTTTCTTCCTCCTTTTAAAAAAACTGAAGCTAAAGGCGATGTAAAGACCCTTAACCTTGAAGAAGAATATGAATCCTACGCCGGCTACTTTAAGAAAAAAACCTTCTTGCCCCTATTGGGCGCTTTTGGGTTATCAGTAGCCATTTTTGCCCTGAGCTTCGGGGCCAGTACCCTGTTTCCGGAAAACTTCTCAACCGCTGCGATCATTCTTCTGATCACAACTTTTGGCATTGGTTTTTCTTTTGTTCAAGGGATTAAAAACATTAATAAAACCTTTCAGACAGGTATGTATATAATCCTGATATTCTGTATTGTAGTATCATCAATGGCTGATATAAGAAAACTGGTAAATATTTCTTTTGACCTGTTCTGGTTTGTCGGGCTTGCCATGTTTGGTTCTCATATCCTGCACGCCTTTCTTGCAAGATTCTTTAAGATCGATGCCGATACGGTCATTATTTCGGGTAGTGCCCTGATATGTTCACCGCCCTTTGTGCCTGTTGTCGCCGGGGCCCTGAAGAACAGGGAGGTTATACTTACGGGATTAATAGTGGGTATTGCAGGATATGCGGTTGGAAATTACCTTGGTGTGGCAATAGCCTATATCCTCAGGTAGACATTATCCGTTTTCGCTGATCTTTTTTTATCCTGCCCATCCCTCGCGGTCGAGGTTCCTGTATCCTATGGCTTCGGAGAGATGTGCAGTAGATATCATTTCGGCTCCATCCAGGTCAGCAATGGTCCTTGATACCTTTAGTATCCTGTTATAAGCCCTTGCAGACAGGCCGAGAAGTTCCATCGCCTTTTTAAGCAGGAGTTTGCCTTCGTTATCAATCTCGCAGTATTTCCGCATGAGGTTTGATGACATCTGGGCATTGCAAAAGACTCCACTGATGTCTGCAAATCTTTCAGATTGAATTCTACGTGCATTAATAACCCTTGCCTTAACTGCATCTGAACCCTCCTCTCCTGAATGTTCTGCCAGATCGTTAAATGGTACCGGTACAACCTCAATATGAATATCAATACGGTCCAGCAAAGGACCTGAGATCCTGTTAAGGTATTTCTGTACCATCCCCGGAGAACAGACGCACCTTTTTTCAGGATGGTTATAAAAACCGCATGGACAGGGATTCATTGAGGCCACGAGCATAAAGCTGGCAGGATAATCAACGGTAAACCTTGCACGCGATATTGTAATGGTACGATCCTCAAGAGGTTGCCTCATAACTTCCAGAACAGTACGTTTGAATTCAGGTAGCTCATCCATAAACAGAACCCCGTTGTGAGCAAGAGATATCTCCCCCGGCTGCGGGTTTGAACCTCCGCCTACGAGTGCAATATCGCTACTCGTATGGTGAGGAGTTCTGAAGGGCCGGCGTGTCATCAGTGAAGAATGCCCGTCGAGTTTACCGGCAACGGAGTGGATCTTTGTGGTCTCAAGGGCCTCCTCAAGTGTCAGCGGTGGAACGATAGTCGGCAGCCGGCGGGCAAGCATCGTCTTTCCGGCTCCGGGCGGACCTACCATAATTACATTGTGTGAACCGGCTGCAGCTACTTCAAGCGCCCTTTTTACCATTCCCTGCCCCTTTACATCTCCAAAATCCAGATCGTAAATATTCCCCTCCGATCTGAAGATCTCATCTATATCGGCCTCCACCGGAGTGAAGCTGTTCATCCCGTTCAGGAATTCAGCCACATCATCAAGGTTTTTCATTCCAAATACCTTCAGCCCTTTCACTACGGCTGCCTCCATCGCATTTTCGGACGGTATAATGAGCCCCTTAAATCCCTCTTCCCTTGCCTTCAGGGCTACAGGCAGAATACCCCTTACAGGTTTTATAGTTCCATCAAGCGATAGCTCTCCCAGAATAATATATGACTCCAGGTCGCGCCGTATCACTTTCTCATTGGCAGCCAGTATCCCGACCGCAAGGGGCAGATCGAAGGCAGCTCCCTCCTTTCGGACATCAGCCGGGGCCATATTAATCACTACCTGCTTCCCCGGCCACCTCAATCCTATTGAACGAAGCGCTGATTCAATACGTTGCTGGCTCTCCTTCACTGCAATGTCAGGCAACCCGACAAGGAAAAACCTTACGCCAGGTGAAACATTAACCTCAATTGTAACAATTGATGCATCAATACCGAAAACGGCACTTGAATAGGTCTTAACAAGCATGCTCGTAATATTTTCAGCGAACACATTCTTCTAAATCAAATTTCTAAAAAAATACAAGACAAACCAAATATTGTTGTGACCGATGAATATTATAATGAAAGATAAAATATTGAACATTATTGTCTGACTTATGATAAATGTGGTGCAGCAGGATCCGTTAATCCATTTTAAGCCCTGTGAAAAACATATAGCCTAATACATCTAACTAAAAACCATCAAACCATTGATCCTCATTCAGCTTTTTTTCTTAAATTGAATCCCCGTCAGTTTAAACGACTAATACCACTTATTATGGAACCATCTGTCACAGAATTGTACGATCAATACCGGAAGGGAATGATCGACCGTAGGAAATTTGTTAAAAAACTTGCTCTTTATGCAGGCGGAACAACAGCGGCACTTTCCCTCTTACCTCTGCTTGAGCAGAATGGTGCAAAGGCAGCTTATTCGCCTCCCCAGGCAGGTGAAATATTCACCGGGGTGGTAAAGTATCCCGGTAAAACAGGTGACGTAATAGCATTTCTCGCCCGCCCTGCTGAACAAATAAAGTACCCTGCAGTAATTGTAATACATGAAAACAGAGGCTTACAGCCACATATCAGGGATGTTACAAAGAGAATGGCAGCAGAGGGATTTCTGGCTGTTGCACCGGATGCACTCTCACCATTTGGCGGAACACCTGAGAATGAGGATGAAGCCAGGACAAAAATGAGGGAGCTTGATATGGACTCTACTACCGGTGATTTTATCGCAGCAGTTAAATATCTTGAAACACATCCTCTGTCAAACGGCAAGGTAGGATGTACAGGATTCTGCTGGGGAGGGGGGATGACCAACCAGGTAGCTGTCGGTGCACCGGAGCTTGATGCAGCAGTGCCCTACTATGGAGCCACGCCCGCTCCCGAAGATGTCCCGAAAATAAAAGCTTCAGTGATGGCTCACTATGCCGGTAATGATACAAGGATCAATGCCGGGATACCAGCATTTGAAGAGGCCCTTAAGAAAGCCGGGGTAGACTACCAGGTATTTATATACGAAGGAGCATCCCATGCTTTCAATAATGATTCCAATCCGGACAGGTACCACGAGGAGGCAGCTAAGCTGGCCTGGAAGCGCACAATCGGATTCTTTAAGGAAAAACTGAAATAAATTACCCTGAAGATTGCTGGCGCCACAAATGAGCCACTGCTTTCGTAAAAGGCCGGCAGTGGCTGAAGAACTTTTTATATCCGGCACATAAATAATTAAGCCCCGCCTCCCCGTCAGGTGTTGTGATAAACCTGTTCCTGGGGCATTCGCCGTTACACATATCCACTACCTCGCAATCCCTGCAGTAAGCAGGCAGGGTCTCTGACTTCAGTCTGCCGAAATCACCCTGCCTGCTACTGTCGAGCATTGAGGCCAGTGACTGATCCCCGATATTCCCGATCAGGTGATTATGATCCACATAGTGGTCGCAGGAAAAGAAATCACCGTTGTGCTCAACTACCGGTACGCCACCACAATCTTTTTTAAAGATACACAGAGTGTGATCCTGGTGAAAAGCTGTCCTGAGGGCTTCCTCAAACACCTGTACCTTAATCCTGCCAATATCGTTGGCCTTCCATTCCTCAAAGACTGCTATCAGGAAATCTCCAAATGCCTCCGACGGTACAGTCCGGTCACTTATCACTCCCCCGGTTCGCTCAACCAGTGGCAGGAAAGTGATGAACAAGGCTCCCGAATCCCTGAAATAACGGTATACTTCCGGGGGGTATTTTACATTTAATGAATTGATGACACAAAGGATCTCATATGATATTCCAAATTGCTTAAGAAGCTTCCATCCCTGCAACGCAAGATCATGTGTTTCGCCTCCGCCTGCCGTCTGGCGGTGTGCATTATGCATTTCAGGAGGTCCATCAATGCTCAAACCAACCAGAAAAGATTCCTCCGAGAGAAACCTGCACCACTCCTTATCAAGCAGAGTGCCATTTGTCTGTATCCCATTAATAATCGCCTTCCCCTCAGGTTTATAATTCCTTTGCAGAGTTACCATGCTCCTGAAAAAATCAATACCGGCAAGTATCGGTTCTCCGCCATGCCACGAGAAAGACACCTGCTGGTCTGTTGTTGCTTCAATATGCTGCTTTATATATTTTTCGAGCAGGCCATACGACATTACCGTATTACTTTCTCCACTGAAAAGACTCCCCTTTTCGAGATAGTAGCAATAATCACAGGCAAGATTGCACCTGGGACCAACAGGTTTGGCAAATACCTGGAACTCGCGTGTTGAATCCTGCATAGATATATACGATACCGGTTTGGGTTACTAAGGTATCCAATATTATTAAGGTATATTTTATATCACCCCTGAAAATATCAACAGGAAGACCAGGTGTATTGAAAAATGATGAACTTTATTTTATTGAGGCATGTTCTGCATAAATTTTATAACTTAATGCGGATTTTAATTACCCCATTAAAATTTATTCCATATGAAAAAAGTGATGCAAAACAACCTGACTATATTAATCGGTTTTTTTCTCATTATTGATATTGCAGCACAGGAAAAGGAAGATGAAACTACAAATATTCGTGAAGGTGCTGTGAAGATATTCATTGACTGTCAACACTGTGACATGAACTATATCCGGGAAGAAATCCCTTATGCAAATTATGTCCGTGATGTCAGTGAAGCTGAAGTTTATATCCTTGAAACGAGCCAGTCGACAGGCAGTGGAGGAGAATCCTATACCTATACATTTCTCGGGCAACACAGGTTCAAAGGAATGGCTGATACCCTTGTCTATAATTCAAGCCCTGATGATATGGAAGACAAGACAAGGGAAGGCAGGACAAAAATGCTGAAAATGGGGCTTATGAGGTATGTTGCAAAAACTCCTCTCGTTAGCGAGGTAGAAATAAACCACAGTAGCAGGCTGGAAACTGAAGAGGTCATTGACCGCTGGAATTACTGGGTGTTTGAAATTGAAACAGAACCAGACTTCGAGTTTGAGGAATCGCTGAAGGAATTCTCGCTGGATAATGCTGTGCAGGCAGTGAAGATCACACCTGACTGGAAACTTGAATTTGATTTTGACCAAAGCTTCAACAGGACAAGATACAATTATGAAGATTCTACCTATGAACGCGACAGAAAATCATGGTCGCAGGAAAATCTTATCGTGAAAAGCCTCAGTGATCACTGGTCTGCAGGGGCTCAGTTCAGTATCGGATCATCATCCTTCAGTAACCATAAGTTCAAATTTGATTTTTATCCCTCTGTCGAGTACAATATTTATCCCTATTCCGAATCTACGCACAGACAGTTCAGGATGCTATACGGATTGGGATTTTCATCCAATAATTACCTGGATTCAACTATATATGACAAGTTAAATGAAAATCTCTTCGAGCAGCACCTCAGGTTTGCCTATATGATACAGGAAAAATGGGGCGAGGTGAATATCTCCCTTAATAGCTCAGTCTATCTACACGATCTTAAAAAGAATATGATAGAACTGGATGGCTTTATAAGGATCAGGATAATTAAAGGACTCTCCGTACAGATATCCGGAAGTGTTGGCAGAATACATAACCAGCTCAGCCTTGTGAAGGGTGACCTGGATGAGGCTGAGATATTGTTGCAGCTACAGGAACTTGCCACTGAATACAGGATTGACGGCAGACTTGGTCTTGTTTATACCTTTGGTTCAATATATAATAATATTGTAAATCCAAGATTCGGGGAGAGCTCTGAACATTATTAAAGAGTCCCTGAAGGAAGATGAACAGGCAATTACCTGAAGTACTCAGTCCCTGTGCCTTTTTCATGTTTTGTATTCTCAGTTTCATCCGCTTGTGTCTGTAGTGAAGTCTTTTAGGGTACTAATCCGGTCGATTACTTCCTAAATCACAGAAAGCATACTTAAAAAAAATTTGCATTATAAAATATTTTTTATAATTTTAACCCTTTGGTTAAACTATTATATTAATCCATTAGGTTAAATCAAAGAGTTAAACAGTATGACAAAGGCCGACAAACATACAGAGGAAAAGATATTCATTGCAGCAACTGATGTCTTTGAAAAAAAAGGTCTGGCAGCAACCAGGATGCAGTATATTGCTGACAAAGCGGGGATAAACAAGGCTCTGCTTCACTATTATTTCAGGACAAAGGATAAGCTGTTTCTTGCCGTTTTTGATAAGCTGGCAGATAAAATGTTCAGGAAATTTGCCAGCATTTTCGAGAGGGACATGCCATTTGAGGATAAGATAAGGTATTTCTTCAAAGAACATATGACCTTTCTGCAAAAGAATCCCAGGCTTCCAATGTTCATACTGGCTGAAATAAACAGAAACCCGAAGTTGCTCGAAATGTTCCTGAGTAAGGTTAACATAAACAGTATTAAGAAGAGGATCGCCGGAGATATTGCCGGAAAGTTACCTGAAGAGGCCGTCCCCCACCTGATGGTGAGCATAATCTCTCTCAGTGTATTCCCGATCGCTGCAAAACCAATACTGGAGGGCATCCTGAAGACCGCGGGAATAAATTACAATGATTTTATCGAAGAGAGAAAAACAGTAGCTCCGGAGTTCATTATAAGAATGTTAAAGCAATCAGCAATAGAATCAGAAAACAAAAAACCAATTGATAAATGAAACGTCCATTCAATCTTTATTGAAGCTCCTCGCTGCAAGCAGCGGGGAACCGAGTTTTCGAGTTCGGCGAAGCCAATCTTCGATCCCGATAAAACTTGTTTTATTTGCCCGCTAACCCCGCCGAAAGCAGCGGGGAACCGAGTTTACGAGTTCGGCGAAGCCAATGCGCTCGCCGGGATTCAAAAAATACACAATAAGGATGAATAAAAATTGAATGGTAAGTTCTCGGCAATTGAAAATTAAAATTTATACGCATGAAAAGATCCATAATAATATTTATTATGCTGTTTGCTGCAATATTTTCAGCAAGCAGCCAGACAGCAATCGGGCTAGGTGATTGTTATAACGCAGCCCTCATGAATCACTCCCTGAAGGATGAAAAGCAGCAGCTTGGCAAGATATGGGAGATGAAAGACAGGAATGTAGTCAGCGGATGGTATCCATCAATGGAGGCCGGGGCCAATATAACTTACAACACCAGTGTGGCCGACCTTGCCTCTGCACTGGAGTCAATACCGGTACAGGGTATTACTGACAATATAGGTGGAATGCCACATGATCAGTATAAATTAACTCTTGATATACAGCAGGTCATATGGGATGGTGGCGTTATAAAAGGTAACCGTGAGCTCGAAAAAAGATCCCTGCTGGTAAAAGAGCAGGAGGTGGAAGCAGAACTATACAAGATAAAAGAACAGGTAAACAACTCTTTCTTTGGTCTTATAATTCTGAGTAAACAGGAGGAGCTGCTGAGGACGTACCTCGAAATAATTGACGAAAGGATTAAGGATATTGAATCTGCCATTGAGAATGGCTTTCTTCTTTCCTCGGACAGAGATAAATTAAGGGCAGAAGGTATCCGTATCGAACAACAGTTATCCGAATCAGCTATCCGGATAAGTTCTGTCAGATCGATCCTGTCTGATATCACCGGGTATGATCTGACATCAGGCACAGAACCGGTGTTGCCTGATATCTCTATCGAATCCACGGCTGGCATCACCAGGCCAGAACTGAACGCCCTGGACCTGAAACAGGATCAGCTGGAGGCCGGAAAATCGATTATAAAGAGCAGCAGGATGCCGAAAGCATTTGGCTTCGCTACACTTGGGTATGGAAATCCACCCGGAAATGATTTCTTTAACGATTCATTTGGACCATATGCTGTTCTTGGAGCAGGTGTAAGGTGGAATATATATGACTGGAGCAAAAGCAAAAGAGACCGGCAGATTATTGACATAAACAAGGATATCCTGTCATCCCGTAAGACAGAAATGGAGGATAATCTCATCAGGGCACTTGAAAACAAGCAGGCTGAGATACTGGCATTAGGATCAATGCTTGACAGCGACAGGGAACTGATTGAACTGAGACAGACAATTACCAGATCAACAGAGTCTCTCTTCAAGAACGGCGCAATCACCGCAACGGAATATCTGGCGGAGCTTAATGCCGAAAAGCAGGCTGTAATTAATTATGAACTGCATCAGATAAGTCATATCAGGGCAAAGGTCGATTACCTGAATATTGCCGGTAAGGATATTGAATAGTAATGCTAAATATATAAAGAGATGAAAAACCTTTATTCCCTAATGATTTTAATGCCCTTCATTGTATCATGCTCTTCAGACCAGGGAGAGCCGGATGCATGGGGGAATTTTGAAGCCAATGAAATTATTATTTCCTCAGAGATAAGCGGTAAAATAATGAAGACATTGGTAAACGAAGGAGATGTAATAGCGGAAGGGGATCTGATTGCTCTAATAGATACCACAATGCTCTCCCTCCAGCTTGGTGAGCTCGGGGCAACAGCCAGAAGTATATCCACCCGTATGCATACCATAGATGCACAGAACAAGATACTGGAACAACAGATCGACAACCTGATGATCAACATCAACAGAGTGAAAAACATGCTGGAAGATGGAGCTGCAACTCAGAAACAGTACGACGACCTGGACGGTCAGGTTGAAGTACTTAAAAGACAGATTGAGGCCAACAACACTCAAAAAATTTCTGTAAGCAGTGAGCTTGCTGTTCTGGAGATAAAAAAGATGCAGCTGACCGAGCAGATATCAAGGTGCAGGATCAAAGGTCCCTCAGGCGGTACTGTTATCCGGAAATACAGTGAAACAGGGGAAATAACCGGTGCAGGCAAGCCATTAGTCAAGATCGCCGATCTTACAATCATGAAATTAAAGGTCTATGTGAGCGGAGCCCACCTTTCAGAAATAAAGACAGGAGATAATTGCGAGGTGAGAATTGATAAGGGAGAAAAAGGATACAGCTCATTTGAAGGAACAATAACCTATATTTCGGATAAGGCTGAGTTTACACCAAAGATAATTCAGACCAAAGAGGAGAGAGTGAGCCTTGTTTACTCTGTGACCATTGACGTGAAGAATGACGGATCAATAAAAAGTGGCATGCCGGGGGAAGCAATATTCAGGAACATTGAATAATCGGCCGGAAATGATCATAGCTGAAAATATAGTTAAACGTTACTCAACAACAACAGCGTTGAACCGGGTCTCCTTCAGAATAGACCGGGGGGAGTTGTTCGGGTTCATTGGCCCAGACGGAGCCGGGAAAACAACCTTATTCAGAATTCTTACTACCCTGCTTATCCCTGATGAAGGCAAAGCCAGGGTAATGGGTTACGATACGGTATCAGAATTCAGGAAACTTAGAAGTCATATCGGGTATATGCCTGGCAGATTCAGCCTTTACCATGATCTGACCGTGGAAGAAAACCTTAACTTCTATGCCACTGTTTTTGGTACTACCGTGAAGGAAAATTACCATCTGATAAGGGATGTATATTCACATATTGAACCCTTCAGGAAGCGTCAGGCCGGTAAACTTTCGGGAGGAATGAAGCAGAAGCTCGCCCTTTGCTGTGCCCTTATCCATGCACCTTCCCTGATTGTACTGGACGAACCTACTACCGGAGTGGATGCGGTATCCCGGGCTGAGTTCTGGGCTATGCTGAAAAACATCCTGAAAGAGGGAATTACTATTATAGTTTCTACCCCTTATATGGATGAAGCCATGAGGTGCGACAGGGTAGCCCTGATCCAATCGGGGAAGATCCTCAGAACAGATGATCCCGAGAAATTGATCAACAGTTTCAGCACTAAACTGTTCTCAGTAACTGCATCGGAACGGTTCAACCTGTTACAAAAACTAAGGATGCGGCAAACTGTCAGCTCTGTTAATGTGTTCGGTGATTCGGTACATATTTCCTTTAAAAACAATATTATTGATCCTGATCTTCATAAATATCTTACTGACAGCGGATTCGGTGATGCGATTATAGAAGAAACCAGGCCTGGGATTGAAGATATTTTCCTGCAGCTATTAACAATGGGAGATGATGAATGATAAGGTAATAATTGTAAATAACCTGGTGAAGAAGTTTGGGCAATTTGTTGCAAACAATGACCTTACCTTTAGTGTGAACAGGGGTGAAATATTCGGGTTCCTCGGTGCAAATGGTGCAGGGAAAACAACCGCTCTCAGGATCCTCTGCGGACTTTCATCTCCCACCTCGGGAGAGGCTATTGTGGCCGGATATAATGTAGCAAAAAACCCTGAGAGAGTAAAGAGACATATCGGCTATATGTGCCAGAGGTTCTCACTTTATGAGGATCTTACAATTGAGGAAAATATCAGACTGTACGGAGGTATATATGGCCTTTCAAAAAGTGATATAGTCTCGGGGACAGAGAACCTGCTGGATAAACTCTATTTCAGGGAATACCGGCACCGTATAATCGGGGACTTGCCTCTGGGAATGAGACAGAAACTGGCTTTCTCCGTAGCCGTTTTTCATAAACCGGAAATTGTGTTCCTTGATGAACCAACAGGAGGTGTTGATCCGATTACCAGGCGTCAGTTCTGGGAAATGATCTACGAGACAGCTGCAAATGGTATAACAGTATTTGTGACAACCCATTATATGGACGAAGCAGAATACTGTGATCGCATTTCCATTATGAGTGAAGGAAGGATCGTTGCCATTGATACCCCCAAAGGCCTTAAAACCGAATACAACAGCTGGTCGGTAGAGGAGGTATTCATTAGAATTGCCAGGCCTGATAAAACCAACTGACATGAAAAGATTCTTAGGATTTGTAAAGAAAGAGTTCATTCATATCTTCAGGGACCTGCGAACCCTGATCATACTCTTTGGGATCCCGGCAGCCCAGATTATCATATTTGGATATGCAGTCCGTACTGACATTAAGAATGCTTCAATTGCAGTTTACGACCTTTCGGGCGATGAGGTGACAAGGGATCTTACTGACAGGTTGTCCTCCTCGGAGTTCTTTATACTGAGGGAGATGATCGATTCGTACGACAAAGTGGACGAGATCTTTAAAAGCAGTAAGGTAAAAGCGGTAATTATTTTCGATGAGGAATTCGGAAGAAGGTTGATCAGTGAAGGATCAGCCAGTGTGGAGATAATAGCTGACGGATCAGAACCGAATGTAGCAAACATGGTGACAAATTACACAAGGGCAATAATAGCTGAATATAATCAGGATCTGAACAAGTCGCCCGGTGAGGGGTTGATACTGATAGAACCCGAGGTAAGGATGTATTACAATCCAAATCTTGAGAGCCAGTTCATGTTCGTCCCGGGTATAATAACTATTGTACTGATGCTGATCTGCGCCCTGATGACATCGATAACCATAACCAGGGAAAAGGAGTTTGGCACCATGGAGGTCCTGCTTGTATCTCCCCTTAAACCCATTCATATCATTCTCGGTAAGGTAACACCCTATTTTTTCCTCAGCCTGGTCGATCTGATAATCATATTGCTTCTTTCCTGGCTGGTTTTCGGATTACCGGTAAAAGGTAGCCTCCTGTTGCTCATGCTCATTACAATGCTCTATATCCTGCTTGCCCTTTCTCTCGGAATATTGATATCAACAATTTCAAAAACGATGCAACAGGCCATGTTCATCTCCCTGGCAGGGCTTATGCTGCCAATTATAATATTTTCCGGATTTATATTCCCGATAGAATATATGCCCCCGATTTATAACTGGATCAGTACAGTAATCCCAGCACGGTGGTTTGTAACAATAATCAAGAACATTATGGTGAAAGGGACCGGCATTACCTACATCTGGAAGGAAACATTGATACTTTCGGGGATGACCATACTTTTCATTGTTGTAAGTGCGAAAAGGTTCAGGATAAGACTTCAATAACAGGGTAAGCAGAGATGAGAACGATATTATACCTTGTAAGAAAAGAATTTACCCAGATATTCAGGAACAGGTTTATCTCAAGGGCAATTTTTGGCATACCACTTGTGCAGATGATCATCCTTGTTCCGGCTGTTACATTTGAAATTGACAACATTAAACTTTGTGTGATCGATAAGGATATGACCTCCGAATCGAGAGACCTGGTATCAAGGCTTCAGGGATCAGAATTCTTTCTCATATCACATACTACTTTCAGTGAACAGGAAGCCGACGATCTGCTTCACAAAAACAGATGCGATCTGATATTGAATATTCCCCGGGGCTTCAGTAATGATATCATGACTGAAAACAGGGCAAAAGTAATGGTTATTGCAAATGCCATAAATGCCAGCTCGGCTCAGCTTTCATGGGCATATATAAGCGGTGTGCTCCGCGATTTTAATGCCGACCTGGTTATGGATAACCTCTCCGTGAAGAGTATAGGTACACTGCCAACTATAAAAATTACCAACCGTTTCTGGTATAACCCGACACTGAACTACAAGTACTATATGCTGCCGGGTATACTGGTAATACTTGTTACTGCTATAGGGCTTTTACTGGCCGGGCTGAATGTGGTAAAGGAAAAGGAAATGGGTACGATCGAACAGCTCAATGTGACTCCGATCCGGAAATACCAATTCATCATAGCCAAGCTGGTACCATTCCTTGTAATCGGCCTGGTCGACCTTGCATTTGGCCTTCTGCTTGGTAAAATTCTATTCGATATCCCGTTTGCGGGCAGTCTTGGTCTTCTGTTCTTCTTTGCAGTACTTTACCTTATAGCGGTTCTTGGACTTGCACTTTTTCTCAGCACCCTCTCCTCCACTCAGCAGCAATATCTCTTCGTAGTGTTTTTTATACTGCTGATATTCATTCTGATGAGCGGGATATTCACCCCTGCTGAGAGCATGCCTCTGTGGGCGCAGAAGTTCAACCTTGTCAATCCGGCCGCCTATTTTATGAGGGTTATCAGGATGATAATGCTTAAAGGATCCGGATTTATCGATATTCTTCCAGATATACGGGGACTTGCAATTATCGCTTTGACAACTGTTTCTCTCGCTATCTGGCGGTACAGGAAGAGGGTCTGACTATTCGTCCCCCCTCAGGATAATTAACTACCCTATTTCGCTACAGTGCTTGAAAGTGCATCAATCTTGCCCTCAAGGGAATTCAGCCTCTCATTCAATACCCTGTTCTCCTCCGCAAGCTGATTTATGATCTGTTGCTGCTCCTGCAGGGCTTTCAGGAATATTACCGAAAGATTGATGTAGCTGATTGTCTTCTGTTCCTTCTTGTTCAACCATATGGCGTCAGGGAATATTTCTTCAACCTCCTGTGCGATCAGTCCAATCTGTCTTCCCTTGGTTTCAGCTCCCTTTACCCCCGAATCGGTTATCCAGTCATATTCTACCGGCCGGAGCTTAACGACCTTGTCAAGTGTCGATGGCAGGTCTGTAATATTTGTTTTCAACGATTTATCTGAAGTAATGGTAACATCTGCTGCTGATAAAACACCTGCAGTGTAAACATCAGCGTAGAAGCTAAGATCACCCCAGAAAAATGTTCAATCACAATAATGAGAGTACCCCTGAAGGGTTACCCCGGGCAATAATATGAAATTACTCAGTTTACCAGCTGCTACTTTTTCCAGTCCTTGATAACTATCTGTTCTCCATCAAGGTGTACCTCTAACTTTTGCCTGGCTTTCCAGCCTAGTTGCGAGATATACCTGATAGGAATAGTTATCATATAACTGGCCCCCCCAGCTGTTTTTGTGAGCGTCCTGATGTGCTCCTCATTATGTTTCCTGCGTGTCATAATTAATTAATTTATATAATAAATGGTATTAAACCATAACTTCTCATCCGCCGTAGCGGAACGCGAAGGAGGATTAAATTACATATTATAATATATATTTAAATATATAATTATTTTTTCTGACGTACAAATTATTAATGATTTTATTACTGAAACCGGACATTCCCCTCTTAAAATAAAGGCAAGGGTGTCCTCCGGTTCCATAGGTATGACAGGATGGTTTTGATATTTTTTGTGACAGTTCTCTTAAAGCGTCAGTATTAGAATTTTATTACTGCCTTAACAGGCCAATGGTCTGATATATACAGGCCATCCCTTTTCAGGTTCATAGTTGAATGGGTAGAAACTGAAAAATCACTGCTTACAAAAATATAGTCGATGCGGCTATCCCTGATAATATTCCCGAATCCGTTGAATGTACAGGACGGACCCTGCGGTGAAGATTGTGAAATTGTGTAGCTGTCTCTGATAAATCCATCTTCAGAAAGAGCTGCATATGGCTTGCTGTCAGGTAACATATTAAAATCGCCGGTAATAACGAATGGTTTATTACCACTTAGCTCCCGCACCATATCATATAGTATCCTGGCGCTCATGACCCTTGCGGAATCAGACATATGGCTGAAGTGTGTATTAAAACAGAAAATCTCCTTCCCACTTGTCCTGTCTTTCAGATTAACCCATGTTACTATCCGGGGAAGAGCAGCCCCCCAGCCTCTGCTGCCTGGAACAGCAGTGGTTTCTGATAGCCAGAAAGTCCCTGATCCCTGAAGGTCAAACATTCTGGAATTATAGAACAGTGGTGTCATCTCCCCCTTCTGCAGACCATCATCCCTGCCTGCAGCAACCGATGAATATCCCGTAAGGGTTGAATCAAGAAAAGAGTATTGGTGGTATAATGCTTCCTGAAGTCCAAACAGATCAGGCTTTTCTGACCTTAAAAACGACACTGCAAATTCTTTCCTTTTCGGCCATGCATTGGCACTATCGGCCGGATTATCATAACGGATGTTAAATGTGACCACTTTAAGGACCAGATCATCACTCTCCTTGCAGCCGGCAAAAACCGAGAGCAATATGATCAGGCTCAGGCAGAGTTTCATTTTTCAGCGGTTTTTCAGTAAAGATAATAATAAATGAGGGGTTGATGGGATGATAAGTCACTGATTCTGGTTGCCTGGTTTTTCTTCAGGTTGCAGATCACAAGTTGCATGTTGCAGATTCAGAGCCTGGCATAATCATGTGGGTTACATTTAGCATGGGGCATGGCGTGAGAGAGTGGATCGGGTTGAAAGGTTGATAGAGTTTGGCGTGAGGGATTGAGGGGGTAAATTAATCTCAATTGCTTTTCTTCTTACCACTTTTCGGCCAATTAGCGAAAAGCGGTCAATTGAAATCCAGACAGATAATTATTATCTTTGAAGAAATAATAATACTATGGGAATACCCAGCTTTTTTAAACAGTACAAGCCAAGAGGATTCAATTTTATCCCCAGGTATTACGATCCCGACAAAGAAGCGCGAGAAGAGAGAGTTAGAAGAATTAAGCGCGAGCTTGGAATAAAAGATGATGGTAAAGACTATCTTCCCGGAATACAGAAGGGAACAATGACCAATTACTTCAGGCAAAAAGACAGAAGAGTACAAAGGTATACAGTCATACGGTTAATTGTTATTTTACTTATCCTTTTCATCATATCCTATGTATTCTTCTATCTCTAAGGAGGGACCTAAATGCCAGACATAATAAAGCTTCTTCCCGATTCGGTAGCCAATCAGATAGCAGCCGGGGAAGTAATACAGCGACCGGCATCTCTGATAAAGGAATTGGTTGAAAATTCGGTTGATGCCGGAAGTAAAGTCGTTAAAATCGTAATCAAGGATTCAGGCCGCACCCTGGTTCAGGTAATTGATGATGGTGCCGGAATGTCAGAGACTGATGCGAGGCTCTGTTTTGAAAGGCATGCAACATCAAAAATAAGCAGTGCAGAAGATCTGTTCCTGATTCAAACCAAAGGTTTCAGGGGTGAAGCACTGGCCTCCATCACAGCTGTTGCAATGGTTGAGCTTAAGACCAGGAAGGTGGGAGAAGAGATTGGTACACTGATAAAGATAAATGGCTCAAAAGTTGAGATGCAGGAACCAGTAAGCTGCCCCACAGGAACAAATATCGCGGTAAAAAATCTGTTCTTTAATGTCCCGGCCAGACGGAAGTTCCTTAAATCAGAGGCAACTGAACTCAGACATATTATTAATGAGTTCCAGAGGATTGCAATTGCACATCCCGATATCAGCTTCATTTTTATAAGTAATGAGAAGGAACTGTTCAATCTGAATCCCGTAAATAAAATGCAGCGCCTGATGGGGATATTCGGGAAAAATATCAATGCATCTCTGGTGAATATCAATACTGAAACATCCCTTATAAGGATATCAGGTTTTATCGGTAAGCCTGAACACGCCAGGAAAACCTTTGGAGAACAATATTTCTTTGTCAATTACAGGTATATGCGGCACCCATATTTCCACAAAGCAGTTATGGAAGCATATGAGAATGTGCTGCAGCCTGATTCATTTCCCTCATATTTCATTTTCCTCGAAGCCGATCCAGCCACAATTGATGTCAATATCCACCCTACAAAGACAGAGATCAAGTTTGAAAATGAGCGGATGATATGGCAAATTATTCATGCATCTGTCAGGGAGGCAATTGGAAAATTCAATATCTCACCTTCAATTGATTTCGATCGTGAAGGATTAATTGAAATTCCTCCACCAAGCAAAGATATTAAGGGGATGCCCGAGTATGAAATAGATCCCGGTTACAACCCCTTCAGCGAAGATGATAAGTATCAGAGACCAACTATCTCTTTCGAGGCTGAGAAGAGAGACAAGTTATTTAACTGGGAAAAACTGTTTGCCGGAATTGAATCAACCCCACGTTCCGAAAAGGGAGAGGTGGGACTAGGACAGAATGATAGTGAGCAATCACATGAACGACTGACAAGACTAATTCAGATTAAAAGCAAATTCATCCTCTGTCCCGTGAAGTCCGGATTGATGGTTATAGATCAGAGAAGAGCACATGAAAGAATTCTCTTTGAAAAATTTCTTGAGGCCCTTTCCAAAGGAACCTCTGTGGGTCAGAAAAGTCTGTTCCCCAGGTCACTTGAACTTTCACAGGCCGATATAGCCCTGTTATCAGAAATAGAGGATGACCTGAAGAATGTTGGATTTGATATCAATTACCTTGGCAATAACAGTATATCAATAAACGGGTACCCGGCAGATTCAGGTAACGATGATCCCGTTCAGATGTTTGAGATCCTCCTGGAGGATTATAAATCTACCCGGAAAGATATATCTGTAGAGCCAAGGGAGAAGCTGGCCAGGTCGATGGCCAGAGCCGGGGCAATCCCTTATGGAAAACAGCTCTCTGAGGAGGAGATGCGCGACCTGTTCGATACCCTTTTTTCCTGCAAGACGCCAAATTACTCCGCAACAGGAAAACCTGTCGTTAACATTATTACAATTGAAGAATTAGATAAAAGACTCAAATGAGGCTTAAAGTGTTAAAAGAAAAGTTTAATAATTATCAGGATCAACTGAACCTCCTAAACCTCTTCAAACATCCTAAGCCTAACAAGATGACAATATGTCGGTACTTAATGGAAAGAATGGTTTTGGCTCGACTATTGATATGTGTTAATAAATAAAAACAAGGACAGAATGTACAGTCTCGGAAGAGGGTTTTCCAATATACCGCCGGTAGTTAAGAATCTGATAATTATTAATATATTAATGCTGCTTGCTTCATTTACAGCAGCAAGTGTTTTTAATGTCGACCTGAACAGTATTCTGGGTCTGCACTTCCCAAAGTCACAGTTATTTGAGCCATATCAGGTTATTACACACATGTTTATGCATGGTGGAATAGCTCACCTTTTCTTCAACATGTTTGCACTTTTCATGTTTGGAAGGGTACTTGAGTCGGTATGGGGTCCCCGCCGGTTCTTCATCTACTACTTTGTCAGCGGGCTCGGAGCAGCACTTGTTCACGAAGCTGTAATTGGAGTTCAATATGCCAAACTGGTTAATCAGTTGTCACCAGCAGACATGCAACTGGTTATTGACCGAGGATATGAGATATTGAACCAGGGGCGTACATTCACCGATCCTGCTATGAGGCAGATGAATGGGTTGCTTAATGTATCTACAGTGGGTGCGTCCGGAGCAGTGTTCGGAATACTTCTGGCATTTGGTGTTCTTTTTCCCAATACCCAACTTTTCCTCCTGTTCCCTCCTATCCCAATCAAAGCCAAATGGCTGGTAATAGGTTATGGTGGACTTGAATTGTATCTTGCTTTAGCTCAGCCCGGCAGCAATATTGCTCATGCAGCCCATCTTGGGGGAATGATCTTTGGTTACATCCTGATACGGATCTGGCGTAAAACCACCAAAACATTGTATTGACAATGAGTATTCTCAACGACATAAGTTCGCAGTTCAGAAAAGGGACAAACCTTCTTAAGCTGATATATATCAATGCTGCCCTGTTCCTGATCGTTGTTATACTCGAGGTAATTTCTGTATTAGTCAATGCTCCTCAGCTTACTGAAACCGTTGTTGGTTATCTTGCCGTACCGGCCTCTTTGCCTGAGCTTGCAACAAAGCCCTGGACTATAATAACCTATATGTTCCTCCATGAAGATTTCTGGCATATTTTGTTCAATATGCTATGGCTATACTGGCTCGGCAGGATCTTTACAGATTATTTTGATCAGAAAAAACTTGTAGCAGTTTATCTCCTGGGAGGATTATCCGGAGCTCTTCTGTATATTCTCTCATTCAACATTTTTCCGGCATTCAGTGATGTACTGAATATATCAGTCGCACTCGGCGCATCAGCAGGCGTAATGGCTGTTGTGATAGCTACAGCAGTATATGTGCCCGATTTTACACTTAATTTTTTCCTGCTTGGACGTATCAAACTAAAGTATGTAGCTCTTGGAATTTTCCTGTTAACCTCAGTATTCGATTTCTCCACGAATACCGGTGGCAGAATTGCCCATATCGGAGGCGCCCTCCTTGGATATATCTATTCAACCAGGTACAAACAGGGTAAGGATATCGGAAAGTGGATAAATCGTATTATTGATGCAATTGCAACCTGGTTCAAGCCAAGGAAGAAGATGAAGGTCACATATAAACGGACAATGACAGACTTCGAGTATAATTCTGCCAGGGCAAGCCACCAGGAACAGATAAATAAAATTCTGGAAAAGATATCCAAGGCTGGATACGACTCTCTTACCAAAGAGGAAAAGGAGCTTCTTTTTAAGGAGAGCCAGAAAAAGAACTGACAGCTTATACTATTATATAACATTCGTTTGTTTGCCAGAATTTAGTTAATTCCGATTATTTTTGATATATAAAGACTGTCGAATTGCATAAGCTGTTAAAGAAAATAGCGTTAGGCTTAAATATCCTGGCCGCAACAGCATTACTGATATCATATCTGTCTGCGCTCATTAGTCCTGCTATTACAGTTATCCCATCGTTCTTCGCCCTTGCATATCCATATATACTATTATTAAATATCTTTTTCATAATTCTCTGGGGAGTCAGGCAGAAAAAGGAGGTCTTTATCTCGGTACTTGCTATCCTGATTGGATTAACTCATTTCAATAATAATTTCAGATTTGGGAGGAATGAGCCAACAGAGTATGACTTCCAGGTTGTCTCCTATAATGTAAGATTATTCAACCAGTACGAGGATAAGACTAACAGTAAAGCCGATATTATCAGTGTGCTTATCGAAGATAGTCCCGGTATTATATGCTTGCAGGAGGTCTACCTGGACGGATCCCAGGATATCAGGACAGGTCTAACCAGATATTTGCAGGGGCAGTATGATCATCATTTGAAAGCAGTGAGTCAGGGCAGGTATGGTTTCTACGGTATCTCGACTGTCTCGGTGTATCCAATTGTGGGACGAGGAGATATCGTTCATCCAAAATCATCAAGCCTGACAATATATACCGATCTCCGGATCGGTTCAGATACTATCAGGGTCTATAATAACCACCTTCAATCGTTCAGGCTTAAACGGATGCAGAATTCATTTATCGAAGAGATCTCCGGGATTAGTCAGACTGATCCTGTTGATGAGATCAGGAATTTATCGACCTCCCTTAAGGACGGATTTGTTCAGCGA
This sequence comes from Bacteroidales bacterium, assembly GCA_035527935.1. Taxonomy (GTDB): domain Bacteria; phylum Bacteroidota; class Bacteroidia; order Bacteroidales; family VadinHA17; genus DATKZO01. The sequence goes on along the minus strand of DATKZO010000022.1, from coordinate 33,568 downwards.
GCCCTTCAGTCAAAAAGGGTGAGAGAACACATTAAGTCCTCTCCCTATCCTGTAATTGTATGTGGTGATTTCAATGATACACCTGTCTCCTATTCATACCGGAAAATGCGGAGTGGTCTTAAGGATGCCTTTGTTGAGGCGGGGCACGGGGCTGGATTTACCTACAGGGATAAATACCCTGCAAACAGGATCGATTATATTCTTTACGATGAGTTGTTTGAGTGCAGTGGTTTTGATATTAACAGGGTAAGGTTCTCGGATCATTATCCTGTTAAAGCCTATTTCAGGTTGCCTGGCGAAAAGGGAGTTTCGCAAAATCAACATTCCCCCCGGAAAGAATAATACCGACATTTTTCCCCCGGCATAATTCCGGATTCTCCCTGATGATTGCGAGGGTAACCGCAGATGAGGGTTCAATAATTATTTTCATCCTCTCCCATATAAGTCTCATACACTCTATGATTGATTCTTCACTGGCAGTGAAAATATCATCTACCTTTCGTTTTATAATTTCGAATGTTCTCATGCTAAGTGTCACCAAAAGGCCGTCAGCAATTGTATTTGGTGTATGGTATGGGATATACTCACCTGAATTAAAGGAACGGTAGGCATCATCAGCACCCAGAGGTTCAGCGCCATAAACTTTAATTTCCGGTTTAATCCCCTTTACGGCGGTGACAGTCCCGCTCATTAATCCGCCTCCCCCTATCGGCGCTATAACTACTTCCAGATCGGGATAATCAGTTATCAATTCAAGTCCTGAGGTTCCCTGCCCGCATATGACATAGAAATTATCATATGAATGAACAAAAGTTGCTCCTTTTTCTGCAATTATCTTACTTGAGGTCTCCTCCCTGGCTTTTAGGGTTGGCTCACACAGTGTGATCTCTGCACCATATCCCGCAACAGCCTTTTTCTTTACGTCAGGAGAGTTCTCGGGCATAACAATATAGGCTTTGGCCCCCCTCATACCCGCGGCCAGTGAAAGTGCAGCAGCATGGTTTCCTGATGAGTGGGTTAGCACTCCTCTTGATACTTCCTCATCAGAAAGAGACAAGATAGCATTGGTAGCACCCCTGTATTTGAATGCTCCGACTTTCTGGAAATTCTCACACTTAAAAAAAAGATTTGCTCCGAATATTTTGTTCAACTGTGATGAGGTCAGGACAGGTGTTTTATGTATATAGGGTTTTATACGCTTGTGCGCTTCCCTGATATCGGATAACTCAGGTAACTTCAGATTGTTCATGCCTTAAGGTTAAAGTTGATCAGCCAAAATTAGGAAACATTTTAGTACAATGCGACAGTGTCAGCATGTTATTAAATATTTGAGGCTATCCAATCACCGATGTCAGTAGTCCCAAACTTTGATACCGGATCAAGATCAACCGTCACAATCCCGTTGGCAAGTGAAATCCCGACAGCAGATCTGATGGTCTCAGCCTCCTCCCGGAGCCCGCAGTATTCAACCAGCATCGCCCCGGAAAGTATTGTGCCCAGAGGATTGGCAATATTCCTGCCTGCTGCCTGCGGGTAAGAACCGTGAATGGGTTCAAATACAGAGGTCAGCAATCCAACTGAGGCAGATGGCAATAGTCCAAGGGAACCGGTTATCACGCTTGCCTCATCGGTAAGTATATCTCCAAACATATTCTCAGTTACAATTACATCAAACCTTTTGGGAAACTGGATCAGTTGCATAGCCGCATTATCCACAAACATGAAGTCAAGCTCAATATCCGGATACTTACCGGCCATTTCCTGGGCAATCTCTCTCCAGAGCCTTGATGTTGCCAGCACATTTGCCTTGTCCACCACGGTCAATCTCTTCCTTCTTCTCCCTGCATATTCAAAGGCAAGTTTAAGAATTCTCTCTACCTCTTCCCTGGTATATACACACGTGTCAAAAGCTGTGTCCCCATCTTCCGATCTTCCCCGAGGTTCACCAAAATAAATTCCTCCGGTTAACTCCCTGATTACAACTATATCAGTGCCTTCAACGAGATCACTCCTCAGAGGAGATTTATGAACCAGTGAGCTGAAGGTTGTTATCGGTCTGATATTGGCATATAATCCCAGCCCTTTCCTCATTGCCAGCAGCCCCTGTTCGGGACGCACCTTTGCTCTGGGATTATTGTCATATTCAGGATCTCCTATAGCCCCGAAAAGGACGGCATCAGAACTTTTACACAGATCATATGTTGCCAATGGGAAAGGATCGTTATCGGATCTGATAGCAGCGGCACCAACCTGCCCTTCCACAAAATTAAAGCTGTGATCAAACCTCTTCGCCACCGCATCCAATACTTTTCTGGCTTCGTTGACTATTTCCGGACCGATACCATCTCCTGCCAGTACTGCAATATTAAGTTCCATTTTTAATTGTCGGGTGTAAATTTCTCTATAATATTAAGCATTTTTTGGGTTACATTTATAGCTGATTCAGCCTGGTCAGCTTCAAGTGCTATGGTCTTAAATTCTCCCCTCCTCAAACCTGGTTATATCAGCCTTTATGCTCAGAAGGTAATCAATATCATCATAGCCATTTAAAAGACATTCTTTTTTATACCTGTCGATTTCAAACTTTTCCGATTCCCCTGTTTCTGATAGGGTTATAACCTGGGATTCCAGGTCGGTCTTTATCGCAGAACCAGGATGCTCTTCTGCTGATTTAAATATCCTGTCAAGGAACCCCGGTGATACCTGTACCGGCAGCAGACCATTATTCAGGGAATTACTCCTGAAGATATCAGCGAAAAAGCTCGACACAACTACTCTGAATCCGTAATCATAAAGAGCCCATGCTGCATGTTCCCTGCTTGATCCACATCCAAAATTGCGACCGGCAACAAGTATCTCTCCCTTGAAGCGATCATCATTCAATATAAAGTCAGTGTTAACAGAGCCATCCCTCATATACCGCCAGTCTCTGAAGAGGTTTTCGCCGAAGCCCTCTCTGGTAGTTGCTTTCAGAAATCTGGCTGGAATGATCTGATCAGTGTCAATATTTTCAACCTTTAAGGGTACAATGCCTGAAATAATAGTTTTAAATTTCTCTCTAGCCATAGATTTTTATTTAATTTTTCATGATAAGAAATCCCTGGGATCGCTTATCTTTCCGGTTACAGCTGCTGCTGCAGCTACCAGCGGTCCGGCAAGCAATGTCCTGGCCCCCGGTCCCTGCCTTCCTTCAAAATTCCTGTTGGAAGTTGACAGCGCATATTTCCCCTCCGGAACCTTATCATCATTCATTGCCAGACATGCCGAACAACCCGGCTGACGAAGCTCAAATCCAGCCTCTTCCAGAATGGTAACCAGGCCCTCCTCCCTGGCCTGTTTCTCAACCTGCCTTGAGCCGGGAACTATCCAGACTATAATATTATCTGCTTTCTTCCTGCCTTTCACAAACTGGCTAAACATACGCAGATCTTCAATTCGGCCATTTGTGCAGCTTCCAATAAAAAGGTAATCAATCCTTTTCCCAAGCAGTTTCTCACCGGGTTTAAGCCCCATATATTTAAGTGATTTCATAAAGGAATCCCTGCCAGAAGGATCAATGCTCTCCACTTCCGGAATGCAGGATCCAATCCCTATCCCAAATCCGGGGTTTGTCCCGTATGTAATCATTGGTTCAATATCTTCAGCATTGAAATAATGTTCCTTATCGAACAGCGCATCTTTATCACTTTTTAATTTACGCCATTGTGCCAGTGCCATGTCAAATTCTTTCCCTCCAGGTGAAAACTGCCTGCCTTTCAAATAGTTGAAGGTCTTTTCATCAGGGGCTATCAGACCTCCCCTGGCCCCCATCTCAATGCTCATATTACACAAGGTCATTCGTCCCTCCATAGTAAGGTGAGTGATTGCTGATCCGGCAAATTCCACGAAATAGCCTGTTCCGCCGTCGGTACCAAGCCGGGATATGATATGGAGGATAATATCTTTGGCAGTCACTCCCTTTCCGGTTACCCCTTCAACGTTGATCCTCATGTTTCTTGGTTTTGGCTGCAGAACAGACTGGCCCGACAGTACCATTTCCACCTCGCTTGTACCGATCCCAAAGGCAACACATCCAAATGCTCCATGGGTTGATGTGTGGCTATCACCGCATACAATGGTCATGCCAGGCTGAGTAAGCCCCAGTTCAGGGCCAATAACATGGACTATCCCGTTATAGGGATGACCGAGTCCGTAAAGTGTGATCCCATTTTCTTCACAATTCTCCTGAAGCCTCGCCACCTGCGATCTTGACAGCTCCTCCCTGATCGGCAGGTGCTGGTCGACTGTTGGAACATTATGATCGGCTGTTGCTACGGTCCGATCCGGCCTGAACACATTAAGCCCTCTTTTCCTGAGGCCTTCAAATGCCTGCGGACTGGTTACCTCATGTATATAATGCATGTCGATATAAAGAACAGAAGGTCCTCCATCAATTGTTTTCACGGTATGGGCATCCCATACCTTGTCAAAAAGTGTTTTTTTCAAGATTCTTCTCCCTGATTGCATCATACGATCTTTGAAAGTGCATCAAGGAATGCCTCCACTGATGCAGTGATTATATCGGTACTTGCTGAGAAGCCATAGTAGAGTTTCCCCCTGTTCTCAACCTGCACATGTACCTTGCCTATATCATCACTCCCCTGGGTAATAGCCTGTATCAGGAATTCCTCAAGACGGACTTTCCTTTTCATAATTTGTTTTACAGCACTGAATGAGGCATCAATAGGACCATTACCTGTTGAGGTGGAGGTGAGCACCTCATCATTGTATTTTATCTTTACTGTTGCCGTTGGGATTGAAGAGCTTCCGCAGACTACCTGAAGCGATTCCAGCTTCAGGTTCCTCTCCTCCTTTGAAGCATTCCCGACAAGTATCTCAAGGTCCTCATCCCTTACATCCTTTTTCTTATCAGCCAGCAGGAGAAACTTCATATAGATGCTGTCGAGTTCATCCTTTATCAGTTTGTACCCGAGCAATTCAAGACGATGTTTGAGTGCTGCCCTGCCACTTCTGGCTGTAAGCACTATCGACGATTGGTTAACACCTACATCTTTGGGATCAATTATCTCATAATTTTCCCTGTTCTTAAGTACCCCATCCTGATGTATCCCCGACGAATGTGCAAAAGCATTCCTTCCAACTATGGCCTTATTTGGCTGTACGGGCATATTCATGAGTGATGAAACAAGCCGGCTTGTCCGGTAGATCCTTTTTGCCTCAATAGCTGTAGAAAGGTTGAGTCCCGAATGGTTTCTAAGTATCATTACAACCTCTTCGAGAGATGTATTGCCAGCCCGTTCACCAATACCGTTTATAGTCACCTCCACCTGGCGGGCTCCGTTAATAATCCCCGACACAGAGTTTGCCGTTGCCATCCCCAGGTCGTTATGACAATGTGTGGAAATGATCGCCCTTTCAATTCCCTTTACATTCTCCCTGAGGTATCTGATCTTCTGACCGTAGACCTCTGGCAAACAATAACCTGTGGTATCGGGTATATTCACCACGGTGGCTCCCTCTTTTATTACCGCCTCTATTACCCTTGCCAGGTACTCATTTTCAGTTCTGCCCGCATCTTCGGCATAGAATTCAACATCTTCGACAAAGGATTTGGCATATTTAACGGCCCAGGAAGCCCTTTCCAGTATTTCATCCTGGTTTGAGTTCAATTTGTAATTTATATGGTAAAATGATGTTCCGATGCCAGTATGAATCCTCTTTCTGGCAGCATATTGCAGTGATTCAGCAGCCACTTCTATATCCTTGTCGACAGCTCTGGTAAGAGCACAAATCACGGGTTCTCTCACTGCTTTGGAGAGTTCCACGACCGACTTGAAATCGCCCGGGCTGGATATCGGGAATCCTGCCTCGATGATATCCACGCCAAGTGACTCAAGTGCTCTGGCCACCTCTATCTTTTCAATAGTATTCAGCTGACAACCTGGCACCTGTTCTCCATCCCGGAGAGTTGTATCGAAAATATCTACCTTTTCTTTCATGTAGCAACTTATTTTATTGTATTCAATTATTACTCATTCTTACACTTAATTGTTATTTTGATCCCGGTCAATTTGCCGGCAGAAGAATCTCATCAAGATTACAGATTCTCCGGCCTTAATCTTCTTACTGCAACACCAGTTTGCCACATTTCAGATTCACGGAGTTCCCTTAATTCAGCGTCCAGTTTCATTCTGTAGTCAGGTTTACTGTTTGAAGCAATTGCTTTCTCTGCTTCCTTTCCGGCCGATACCGAATCATATAGCTCCTCAAAGACCGGGCTAACAGCATCCCGGAATCTTTTCCACCAGTCGAGGGCTCCCCTCTGGGCTGTTGTAGAGCAATTGGCATACATCCAGTCCATACCATTTTCAGCCACCAGCGGCATCAGGCTTTGTGTCAGCTCCTCAACCGTCTCATTAAAAGCTTCCGAAGGAGTATGTCCTCTCTTCCTGAGGCAGTCGTACTGAGCTGCAAATAATCCCTGAATGGCACCCATGAGAGATCCCCTTTCACCGGTAAGATCAGAATAGACCTCTCTTTCAAATGTTGTCTCAAAGAGATAGCCTGATCCAATCCCGATACCCAGTGCAAGAACTCTTTCAGTTGCCATTCCGGTTGCATCATTATAAACTGCATAACTTGAGTTCAATCCCCTGCCATCAAGGTAAAGTCGACGCAAGCTTGTGCCTGATCCTTTCGGTGCAACCAGCATTACATCTACATCTGACGGTGGGATAATACCTGTTTTTGCCGAGAAGGTCACTCCGAAACCATGTGAGAAATAAAGTCCTTTCCCCGGCGTTAGATATTCACTTACTTTGTCCCATGCTGCCACCTGTCCCGCATCTGACAGCAAATACATTATTATTGTTGCCCTTTTGCAAGCCTCTGTGATTGAAAATAATGTCTCTCCTTTTGCCCAGCCATCGCCCAGGGCTCGTTCGTATGAGGGAGTACCCTCACGTTGCCCGACAATTACCCTGAAACCGTTATCTTTAAGGTTCAATGCCTGACCAGGTCCCTGTACCCCATAACCGATAACTGCAATTGTCTCTTTCATAAGGACCTTCCGAGCCTTTTCAAGTGGAAATTCCTCCCGGGTCATTACATTCTCCTCTACTCCTCCAAAATTGATTCGTGCCATAATAATTCATTTAGGTTGATAATATTAACTGTTTGTATAATTAAATTCCTTCTCTTTTTCCCTTAGATGCACGGTAAGCTCCTTCATAGGTTTTGTTATTGCCACACGGCCTGACCTTATAAACTCCAGGAGATTGAATGGTTTAAGTCTCTTGAGCAATTCCTGCGTTTCACTCTTGTGGCCTGTTTTCTCAATGACCGTATATTCCGGAGTAACTTCCAGTATCCTGGCCGAATAATCCCTCACTATCCTCTCTATCTCATTCCCCGAAGTAAGAGCTGCTGTGGGTACCTTGTAAAGAGCTATTTCCTGGTATATAATCTGGTCAGAGGTATAATAAAATGCCTTCAGCACATCAACCAGTTTTTCAATCTGCTGAACTACCTTAATAACAGCCGATTCAGTTAAGTTAATCACGATTGTGAAACAATGAATGCCCTTAATGTGAGATTCCGACACGGTAAGACATTCAATATTTATCTTACGCCGGGTAAAAATTATCGTAAGCCTGTTGAGAAGTCCGATATGATTCTCGCTGAAGACATTAATTGTATATTCCTTTTCCATGATCATCTTATTTAGTTGTACCTGTTGTATGATTTCTTATTCGAGTCTGATATTTGAAACAGATTCCCCGGCCGGAACCATCGGGAAAACATTATCCTCCTTTTCGACCATTACTTCAACCAGATATGGTCCTTCTGTTTCGAACTGCTGCCTTATTGACTCCTCAAGCTGTGAACGTGTTGTTACCTTAGTCCCCCTGATACCATAGGAAGCCGCCAGTTGGATGAAATTAGGCGAGGAAATCCTGGTGAATGAGTATCGCTTGCTGAAGAACATGTCCTGCCATTGCCTGACCATCCCCAAGAATTGATTGTTCAGAACTATCATTTTTACTCCAGCCTGAGTCTGGGCAACGGTGCCGAGCTCCTGGATGGTCATCTGGAACCCCCCATCTCCGGCAAACAGTACTACCTGCCTGTCAGGTTCAGCAATTTTTGCCCCGATTGAGGCAGGTAATCCGAACCCCATTGTGCCTAGGCCTCCGCTGGTTACCCAGCTATTGGGTTTATTAAATCTGTAATTTCTGGCTGCAACTATCTGGTTCTGTCCTACATCAGTTACAATAATGGCATCACCGGAGGTGACCCTGCAAACAAGGTCGACCACCTCATCCATCTTGATTTCAGACTCCTGTCCGTTTACCCTTTTACTGATCACCTTTTCAATTTCCACCTTTTCAAATTTTCGGAAGCTGTTTATCCAATCCCTGTTTTTTTGCCGTTTAACCCTGGGGATAAGTGCCTTCAGGGCATATTTTGCATCTGTGACAACTCTCACATCCGCAACAACATTTTTATTTACCTCTGAGGGGTCAATCTCAATATGAATAACCACAGCCTGTTTTGCATATGATTTCAGATCCCCGGTAATGCGGTCATCAAACCTCATACCTATTGCGATAAGAACATCACACTCATTGGTATTTACATTAGGACCATAATTACCATGCATACCCAGCAATCCGACGTAGAGGGGATGATTGGTTGGAAATGCCGACAGGCCCATTAGCGTAAGGGCAACAGGGATATCTGCCTTTTCAGCCAGTTTAGCCAACTCATTCTGGGCCTGTGCAATTAATACACCATGCCCGGCAAGGATCAACGGTTTCCTGGCATTATTTATAAGTATTGCTGCCGCTTCAAGATCCTCTACCTTTACTTTGGGATAAGGAAAATAACTCCTCAATTTTGTACATTTCCTGTAATTGAAATCCAATGTTGCAAACTGGGCATCTTTGGTAACGTCAATCATGACTGGTCCCGGACGGCCGGTACTGGCCAGATAAAAAGCTTTTGCCATTATTTCCGGGATTTCTGCTGCTTTCGTAATCTGGTAATTCCATTTTGTCACTGGCATAGTGATCCCGATTACATCGGATTCCTGAAAAGCGTCCGACCCAAGAAGAGGGGATGCAACCTGGCCGGATATGCATACGAGAGGAACTGAATCAATCATAGCATCAGCGAGTCCTGTAACAAGGTTGGTAGCTCCCGGACCTGACGTTACTATACATACCCCGGCCGATCCTTTGATCCTTGCATATCCTTCTGCTGCATGCGCTGCTCCCTGCTCATGCCGTACAAGAATATGATTCAATCTGTCTCTATAGTCATAGAGAGCATCATAAAGTGGCATAATTGCTCCTCCCGGGTATCCGAAAATGGTATCTACCCCCTCTTCGAGCAATGACATCAATAGAGCTTCTGATCCTGATACCTGCATAATGTTCCTCCTTTTTTGCCTGGTTGAAATAGTCTACTATTTGCGATTAATTAATCTTATTGCTCCCATATCGGCTGAGCTGACATTCCGGGCATATAGTTGAAGTGATAATGGAATATCCCTGGTTCTTCCTGAAGGAGAGTATGCATCACTCTTTCTTGCTGCCTCAGTATCGTGCCGTCGGGTCAATTCCATTTCATTCAGATCAACTGATATTTTTCTCTCAGGGATATCAATTAATATTGTGTCTCCATCCTGGATAACAGCAAGTGTTCCTCCTGCTGCCGCTTCAGGTGATACGTGACCAATTGAAAGACCTGAAGTACCACCCGAGAATCGTCCATCTGTAATCAGGGCACACTTATCATCCAGTCCGGTCGATTTCAGGTATGACGTGGGGTAAAGCATCTCCTGCATTCCCGGTCCGCCTGAAGGCCCTTCATAGCGTATTATGACTACATCGCCATTTCTTATTTTCCCCGACAGGATGGCATCGCAAGCGCTTTCCTGTGATTCGAATACTCTTGCTGTACCTTTGAACCGCATTAATGAATCCTTTACACCGGCAGATTTTATTATGCATCCATCGGGAGCAAGATTCCCAAACAATACAGCCAACCCTCCATCCGGGGAGTATGCGTTTTCTACGGCTCTGATACAACCTTTCATACGGTCAGTATCCAGACTTTCATATTTATTATCCTGTGCACCAAAGTGAAAACTTTTACCCGGTCCCCCCGGCGCTGCCAGGTATAAAGACAAATTATCATTTTCAACCTCTCCTGAAGTGATGTCATATCTTTTAAGCATATTATCAAGACTTTCTCCATCTATCCTGTTTACATTTAAATAAAGCAGGGATGCTTTTCTGAGTTCCGACATAATTGCGGTTATCCCGCCTGCCCGGTGCACATCCTCGATCCTGAAATGAGAGCTGGGGCTCACCTTACAAATATTTGGGACTTTACTGGATAGTTCGTTTATATCTCTCATAGAAAAATTGACTCCTGCCTCATTAGCTACTGCAAGCAGATGAAGCACCGTATTGGTTGATCCGCCCATAGCGATATCAACGGTCATAGCATTCAGAAATGCTTCCCGGCCGGCTATTGAACGTGGTATTACATTGTCGTTTCCGTTGGAATAATAGTCATTGCTAACCCTGACTATCAACCTGGCTGCATCAACAAACAGATCCCTCCGTTTTTTGTGGGTTGCTACCAGCGTTCCATTGCCAGGCAATGCAAGTCCAATAACTTCTGTAAGACAGTTCATCGAATTGGCAGTAAACATACCTGCACATGAGCCACATCCGGGGCAGGCAGATTCTTCCATCAGTTTTAATCTGGTATCGGATATATTGCTATCTCCTGCTGCAACCATAACATCAACCAGGTCATATGTCTCACTTCCTGACCTGCCTGCCTCCATAGGCCCGCCCGAGACAAATACTGCAGGGATATTTAACCGCATTGCTGCCATGAGCATGCCAGGTGTGATCTTATCACAGTTGGATATACAGATCATTGCATCTACACAATGTGCATTACACATATATTCAACACTGTCAGCTATCAGCTCCCGGGATGGAAGCGAATAGAGCATCCCGGAATGGCCCATTGCAATTCCATCATCGATAGCTATAGTATTGAACTCAGGCGCAAAGTGACCACTACGTTGGATCTCCTCCTTGATAATAGTACCAACCTCACGAAGGTGCCTGTGACCGGGAACCATTTCAGTGAATGAATTAACCACGGCAATTACAGGTTTGCCAAAATGCGATTCCTCCATGCCATTGGCACGCCAGAGACTTCTCGCCCCTGCCATCAACCTGCCCTTTAAAACCTTTTCACTCCTGAGACATATCCCCATATAAATAAAGTTAAAAACAGGAACCTCCTTAGCTGTCGAAAGGTTCCCAACTCAAACTGTCTTTCTGAACCTTATAAAGCAAAGGAGCCGCTCCCTGCTGAGAACGGCTCCATATATTTCCTGGTTATATACCACCCTCAGCCTGTCACTCTAAAATCAGGACAAGAATAAAAATGCTGATAATAATGGTATAAAGTCTGTTCATTTCATTAAATATAGTCTGCAAAAATAGTTACAGTTTTAATTCTACCAAATTATTTGCTTAAAATCTTTAACCATTTTTGCCTCCTAGAAGAATAATTTAAGGAAGCATCCTGTTAAAATATACTATAAGCAACTGTCAGTCCGGCCATTACAACCGATACCATTGTCATAAGCTTAATAAGTATATTCAGTGACGGGCCGGAGGTATCCTTGAAGGGGTCGCCAACGGTATCACCTACCACACCTGCCTTATGAGCGTCGCTCCCCTTGCCACCATAATTGCCTTTCTCGATATATTTCTTGGCATTGTCCCATGCACCACCTGAATTATTAAGCATTACTGCCAGGGTAAAACCTGCAGTTAAGCCCCCTACAAGCAGTCCAACTACTCCCGCAACACCCAGAAGTACTCCTACAATAACGGGAACAAAGATTGCAAGAAGGGAGGGTAACATCATCTCTCTTTGTGCACCCCTGGTTGAGATTGCTACACATTTGGCATATTCAGGTTTTTGTGTACCCTTCATAATACCGGGCATCTCCCTGAACTGGCGCCTCACTTCTTCAACCATTGCTCCTGCTGCACGTCCGACAGCTTTCATTGTCATAGCACAGAATACAAAGGCCATCATAGCTCCAATAAAGATTCCACCGAGTAACATCGGATTGAAGAGTGAAAGGTTATACGCTGTGATAAAATCATCGATATGTGCAGTTGCAACCTCTACAGCCCTCTGGCCTTCCTGCAGGGCCGGTAAATTATCATTATAGAAAAGTATATCTCCAATCTGTTTGAATCCATCTATACTCTTATCGGCAAGTTTACCAAGCCATAGTCTAACCTCTTCCATATAAGCAGCCAGAAGTGCCATAGCTGTAAGTGCAGCTGATCCGATAGCGAATCCTTTACCGGTAGCAGCAGTTGTATTACCAAGCATGTCGAGGGCATCTGTTCTTTCGCGAACCTCATGAGGAAGCTCAGACATCTCTGCATTTCCTCCGGCATTATCAGCTATTGGGCCAAAAGCATCTGTTGCAAGGGTAATCCCAAGGGTAGAAAGCATCCCTACAGCCGCAAAACCAATTCCATAAACGCCTTTGGCAAATTCTGTGAAACCACCGGCAAAACCAAATGCGGCAATTATACCAAGTACAATGGTTACGACCGGTATCCATGTTGAGTACATACCTACTGCAATACCCTCAATTATCGTCGTAGCCGGGCCCTGCAGGGTTTGTTTGGCTATTCCCCGGGTTGGCTTGTACTCATCGGAGGTGAAATATTCAGTCCCCTGTCCTATTACCACTCCGGCAACAAGACCGGCTATTACCGAACCAAATACACCCCAGGAGATCCAGTTGAAGTAGGCCATAACGGCCATGGCGATCAGAATAAGAGCCGAAGAGCCCCCTGTACCAAAAAGAAGTGCATTCAGTAGATTTTTTTGTGTAGCGGATTCCTTTGCTCTGACCATGTAAATTCCTGCTATTGAAAATATTATACCAATAGCTGCAACTATCATAGGAGCTATAATTGCTTTAACCTGTCCGCCGGGAGCGAGTGACGGTAAAGCAGCTCCCAGAGCAGCAGTCGCAAGGATAGAACCGGCATATGATTCATAAAGGTCGGCACCCATACCGGCTACGTCACCAACATTGTCGCCAACGTTATCGGCAATTGTTGCGGGATTCCTGGGGTCATCTTCAGGAATTCCGGCTTCAACCTTACCTACCAGGTCGGCTCCCACATCAGCAGCCTTGGTGTAGATCCCACCTCCAACACGCGCAAAAAGTGCCTGGGTAGAAGCACCCATCCCGAAGGTAAGCATAGTGGCTGTGATTTCAACCATCTTCTGATGCTCGGTTGTACCTTCATGAACAAATGTGAGGCCCAGCCAGTGAAGTCCATGCAGCATATTCTCAGGAGTAAATACAGCTTTGGTAAGAATAATGAACCATGCTGAAATATCAAGCAGCGCAAAACCAACTACTACAAGTCCCATCACAGCGCCACTTCTGAATGCAATCTGTAATCCCTGATTGAGTGATCTTGAGGCGCCATGGGCGGTACGTGCAGAGGCATAGGTAGCAGTTTTCATTCCGAGGAATCCACAAAGTCCGGAAAAAAATCCACCGGTCAGGAATGCTACAGGAACAAAGGGATTCTGCACCCCTAAATATGCAAGAATTAAAAGGAAAACGACCAGAAAGACAAATACTATGCCTACAACCTTATACTGACGGATTATGTAAGCCATAGCACCTTCCCGTACATACTGGGCAATTTCCTTCATTTTGTCCGTACCTTCAGATTTCTTCATCAGTGTCATAAAGAAGATCCAGGCAAAGAGAAGCGCAGTCACAGAGGCGACAGGTACAATCCAAAATAAACTACTGATCATAGATTCAGATTTTATATGTTACACAAATTAATTCAGTCCTGTTTTTGATTTTGCAAAAATAGATTTTTTTTTTTAATGTATTATTTATTCAATGCATTAATAAAAAAACAGTTATTGAAGCTCCTCGAAGCAAGCTGTGAGGAACCGAGTTTACGGGCTTAGCGAAGCCAATACGCTCGCCTGGATTCAAAGAGGTGTAATACAAAACCGGAAGGAAATACTTAAGACTACCCTTCCGGTTTCTTATTTAACAAAAGGAATTATCTAATGTTCAAAGCTCTGACTACTTCCTATTCTTGACATATTTATCGAGCCACTGCAGGGTCTCCCATTGTACATGCATATTCGATTCGAGAGCTGAGTAACCATGACTTTCTTTGGGAAGCATTACAAGTCTAACTGTTGCGCCATGCCCCTTGAGTGCAGCATAATATCTCTCACTCTGGAGTGGGAATGTCCCACTGTTATTATCAGCCTGCCCGTGGATAAGTAATATTGGGTCCTTTACCTTATCGGCATGCATGAATGGAGCCATATCAAAATATATTTCCGGAGCTTCCCAGAAAGTACGTTTTTCACTCTGGAATCCAAATGGAGTAAGTGTGCGGTTATATGCACCGCTCCTGGCAATACCTGCAGCAAACAGCCTTGTGTGCGATAAAAGGTTAGCAGTCATGAAAGCACCGTATGAATGACCGGTAACAGCTACCCTCTCAGGATCAAGGACACCCAGCCCGACACCAACATTAATGGCAGCCTCTGCATCTGCAACCAACTGTTCCCTGAAGAAATCATTCGGCTCATCTTCACCCACTATCGGGAAGGAAGCATTATTTAGAATTGCGTATCCCTGTGTGAGCATAACCAGAATTGAGCCTCCACTAATACCGGTAAATCGATATGGCGAACCTGAAACCTGGCCGGCAGCCTGCATACTCTGATACTCCCTTGGATAGGCATATAATATTCCCGGGAGGGGACCATCACGTTCCTTATCATAACCCGCAGGGAGATAAAGATCCATAGTAAGATCGAGCCCGTCGTTACGCTTGTATTTGATTGTCTCCTTGGTAATTCCGGCTAGTTGAGGATATGGATTCTCAAAATGAGTTATCTGTTTAAGGTTTCCGTTCTTCAGGTTCCTTATGAAATAATTAGCCGGCATCTCAACCGATTCACGACTTGTCATTACAAGGTCTTCTTCCCTGGGCAGAATATCAGCAAGACTCTCATAATAAGGCGCCTCCGACTGCCATAGCCTGATGGTCTTACCGTCTTTGATGCTATACTTATCAATAAACGGGCGGTCACCGTCGGGCGATGAACCATTTCCGCTCAGGTATAATGATTTTCCTTTATCGGCAAATAGAAGAACTCTTCTTCCATATTCATTCTCAGTGCTTGCAAAACGTCCGGGATTATTATACCTGTCATCATCACTCAGCTCAAAAATAACTTTCATCGTTCCCATAGGATCCGATGGCTTAAATGAGCTCTGAATATTCACCCTCGTCTTCCTCGATCGCTCGGAGACAACTGCAAATTCGTCATTTCCAAATGTAATGCCGCCAAATCTGAGACTGGTTGCCAGATATTTTTCGGCCATGCCATTAAAGGGTGCATCAAGAGTATAAACCTGATCATGATATTCCATCTCCTTATTAAAGTCACCGCCATCAAGGCGTTCAATCCACATTGCAGTTGCGGGTTTGTCAGCTCTCCATGTAAATCCACTGGGTTCGGGGAAAGTCATATCAAAACCCCTGGGGGGATTCTCCTTAAGAGGAAGTTCGGCCAGTCTCTTCACTTCATTTCCATTCATGTCCCAAATTGAAACAACCGAAGGAAAGTAAAAATAAGGCACAGTGTATGAATATGGCTTTTCAACTGATGTTACCATCAAATATTCTCCATCCGGGGAGCTGCTTATGCCGGAATATATGCCTGGTTTACCAAGCTGTCTGCTTGTTGAACCATCCCACACCTTAATGACAGATTTAGCATAGTATTCGTAGGCTTGCTCATCTGCCGGGCTTTTAAGAAGGTCCTGGTAGGTCGCTGCTGCGCCTTCTTTTCCAAGATTTTCCTGGACTACCGGACCTTCAGGAATATTTGAAGGTACCGGCCGCTTTCCCCTGCCAGGAACAACCGTCTGATAGATGATGCTCCTGTTATCTGACAAAAAGCTGAATCCCCTGTAAGCCACAAGATTAAGATTATCGTCAATCCTCCTTACAGTAAAAGTCTCGGTATCTCCCAGCCATAATTCAATACTGTTTTCAGTTGTATTTATGAAAGCAAAGAACCGACCATCATTTGACCATGAAAACTGACCCATCCTAAGATTTTCGGGAAGTCCCTTGATTTCTCTTTTGTTTGATCCATCCAGATCCATAATACTTATGCCAACGGAATACCGGCTTCCGCTTGGTCCGTTTATCGCAGGATCGATCCGTAATCCGGCTATCCTGAGCATCTCGCTCGATAGATCAGCGATAGTCGGCATACCTGTACGTTCCATCATGGCAATCAGTTTTCCATCAGGGCTGAAAGACACTGACGGCGTAGGTCTTACCATCATTATATCAACAATTTCCTTGGGCGGCTTCTGATACTTTAAGCCATCCTGGGCAATTATGGCTGAAGAAAATGCAGCCAGAATCAGAAAAATAAACAGTTTTTTTAGCATCTCTATTCGTTTTGGTTTCTATTTGAACTCCTTCTAACATCCTGCGCAGAGAGAAGAATCTCAGCAAACCGAAGAACCCGGATCATTCACTTCGTTCAGGATAACAATGTTGTTCAAAATTATAGTTCTTTTTGAAACATTGTATGTTACATAATACTTTTAACGTTTTTTTTATTTCATTACTTACATTGTTTACTTTTACTTCTGAAATAGAAAGTATATGACAGATAAACTGAAAGAAATTATAGAGCGGGCCTGGGATGACCGGTCACTTCTTAAGAAAAATGATACCGTTGAAGCAATAAGGCAGGCTATTGATCTTCTCGACAAGGGTCAAGTTCGTGTTGCCCAGCCTGTTGAAAAAGGATGGGAAGTCAACCAGTGGGTCAAAAAGGCTGTTATAATGTATTTCCCTGTTCAGGAAATGCAGGTTATTGAAACCGGACCCTTCGAATTTCATGATAAGATTACCCTTAAGAAAAACTATAGGGAACTTGGTGTCAGGGTTGTGCCTAATGCAGTTGCACGATATGGCTCATATCTTGCCAGGGGTGTCATTATGATGCCAAGTTTTATTAACATCGGGGCCTATGTTGACGAAGGAACAATGGTGGATACATGGGCTACGGTTGGCTCCTGTGCGCAAATCGGGAAAAATGTACACCTCAGCGGAGGTGTAGGGATCGGTGGTGTTCTTGAACCGGTTCAGGCAGCCCCGGTAATTATTGAGGATAATTGTTTTATTGGTTCGAGATGCATAATTGTAGAGGGGGCACACATAGCCAGTGGGGCCGTGCTCGGGGCAAACGTTGTTATAACCAGATCGACCAGGGTTATGGATGTTTCAGGCAACGAACCTGTTACCTATAACGGATTTGTACCGGAACGGTCTGTGGTCATTCCGGGTTCATATACAAAAAAATTTCCTGCCGGGGAATATCAGGTTCCATGTGCCTTAATAATA
Source organism: Bacteroidales bacterium (assembly GCA_035527935.1). Taxonomy (GTDB): domain Bacteria; phylum Bacteroidota; class Bacteroidia; order Bacteroidales; family VadinHA17; genus DATKZO01. The sequence goes on along the minus strand of DATKZO010000022.1, from coordinate 16,001 downwards.
GGGAAAAGAGAAGGATCAACTGATAAAAAAACCTCTCTTAACGAGGCACTAAGAGATTATAACATAGCTTTCTGAGTCCTATAGACCTTTTACGGATGCGACAATGGTTTTCTCATCCCTTCCACAATTCCAGTCTCCCACCGGAATACTCCAGTTACCATATTTTAATGTCAGGTATTCGTTGTACTTTACCGGCGTCCTGTAGGAACGACCCTGGTATTCTATGGTGTCAAAGCCTGCATAATGGAGCCCCGGAACCTTCATTATCTTCCTCTTGGCAATCCAGAAGACATCCGACATGTTATCAAACTTGATGAATATATCAGCAACAAGGAGCCTTTTCGACATTGAAGGGACAAAATTTGCGGCCAGGGAATACCAGATGCTCTTTACCTTGAGTATTCTTATTTCCCCCTTTCTTATCGGGCCATAGTCAACTTTGCTGGTGCGCCGTGATACACGATATCCATTGATCCATAGCTTGTATCTGTATCTAAGGAATTTTTTTGCTTCATGTGAAGGTATTGAAAGATCCAGGTCAAAATCCCACTCAAGAAACTCACCGTCCCGGACAAATCCAAGGAGCGTCCCGCCTTCAAGGTGATATTCCATTCTCTCTTTTTCCAGATAATTTACCAGAGTATCCAACATTCTTCTTGCCTTGATCAAGGTCTTTCCTTTGAGCCGAGTATCTACCATTAGGAAAATTTGGTTAAAAATGAGGATAATATTAATAACTGCCAAATTCCACTAAACCTGATTTATCATTTCAACTGTTTGTCTCTTGTAGAGAAGATGAGCATTCCCTATGCTTATCCTGTCTGCAAAAGGGTGATGAGCAATTAACCTGATTTTCCCTATATTTGCGAAAACAAACCTGAGTATGTCAGAAATATCAGCTGTCATAATCACCTCCAATGAGGAAAAGAATATTGAACGTTGCATTAAATCTCTTATGAATGTTGCTGATGAGATTGTAGTAGTTGATTCCTGCTCCAACGATAAAACAGAAGATATTTGCAGGAAGTCAGGTGTAAGGTTTTTTAAACAAACATTTCCGGGTTACAGGGAACAGAAGAATTTCGCCATTAAGAAGGCAAGTTATAGGCATATTCTCTCCCTTGATGCTGATGAAGCTCTTAGTCGTGAGCTTGAAAAATCTATTCTTCAGGCCAGGAAGGAACTGAAAAATGAGGGATATACCTTCAATAGGATGAACAATTATTGCAACACCTGGATAAGGCATTCAAACTGGTACCCTGACAGGAAACTGAGATTATTCGATTCGACAAAGGGTGAGTGGAAAGGAATTAATCCGCACGATAAATATATCCTTCCCAAAGGATCAAAAATAGAACACCTGAAAGGAGACCTGCTTCACTGGCCAATAGCTACATACGAGGAACATATTGAAAAGGTCAACCGTTTTTCATCCATCGCAGCAAGGGAATATTTTAAACTTGGCAGAAACGTAAATGGCTTCTCAATGATAATGCATATGGTGTGGAGGTTTATTAAGGCCTATCTGTTGCGTGGTGGGTTCATGGATGGCTATAATGGTTTTGTAATCAGCTCATTGTCAGCATATTCAAGTTTTCTAAAATATCTTAAATTACGCCAGCTCCATCTTGAAGCAGGAAAGGAGAAGGATTCAGGGAACAAATCAGAAATTAAACCAGCAGGAGAATAAGGAATGAATCGTCCATAAAAATGATGATAATAATCTATATGGTAAGTTCCATCAGGCAAATGAAATAAAACTATAAACCGATGAAAATAGTAATACTTGCAGCAGGAATAGGGTCACGATTGGGAAACCCTTACCCCAAGCCCCTGACAACACTTAAGAATGGGAAGAAGATATTGGAGCATCAGATCGGGAATCTTACAGGATATTTCAATAAGGATGATATTATGGTAGTGGTAGGTTTTAAGAAAGATCTGATCATGGAAGAGCAGCCGGATCTTCTATTCATTTACAATCCTGATTTTGACCAGACCAATACCTCAAAAAGCCTGCTGAGAGCATTGTATAAATGCAAAAATGAATCTGTTTTATGGCTAAATGGTGATGTGGTGTTCGAACCGGAAATGCTGAAAAAAATGATTAAAACTATTGAAAGGGGACAATCTTTTATTGCAGTGAATAACAGTGTGGTTGGAGAAGAAGAGGTTAAATACTCCCTGTCAGGGGAAGGATTTATCAAGGAAATATCAAAGCAGGTGGTCAACGCACCCGGGGAAGCTGTAGGAATTAATTACATAGCATCAGGCCATATCAGCAGTTTTATCCAAAGTCTTGAACAGTGCGAACCGAACGACTATTTTGAAAAAGGCCTGGAACTATCTATTAAAAGAGACGGTATTGATATAATACCTGTCGACATTTCAGAATTCAAATGTGTTGAGGTGGACTTCAGGGAAGATCTGGATACTGCAAACACCATCTTTTAGTTTTCATGAAGGCTCTGCTGTTCTGCCAGAATCCATATGCTTTCAGCATACTTGAACCACTCTGTGAGGAGCTGTTTGAAAGGGGACATGAAGTGATCTGGTTTATCACGCCAAATCTGGAAAATGATTTTCCCTTTAGAGACAAATATCCATTCACCGGTTCAATAGAAGAGATATATAAATTCAGGAGTGACGCAATATTTGCACCGGGTAACGAGGTTCCCCATTACCTCAGAGGTGTAAAGGTTCAGATTTTTCATGGATTTGCAGGCGAAAAAAAAGGGCATTTCCGTATAAGACATTACTTCGACCTTTATCTCACCCAGGGGCCTTACTTTACCAATAGGTTTAACGAACTGGCCAAAAAACATGCAGATTTCATTGTTACTGAAACCGGTTGGAGCAAATTAGATAGATTATATGACCGGAACCCTGGCGATTCTGATTTAAGAAACAGGATCCTTGAGAAAAGTGGGTCACGCAAAGTAATACTGTACGCACCAACATTCTCGCCATCGCTTACCTCGGCCAATTATGCACATGATGCTGTTGTTTCCCTTACCAGGGACAGCAATCTGTTCCTGCTGGTTAAATTTCACGATCTTACTGATATAAAGATCGTTGAAAGGTACAGGAAGTCTCTTGGCACAAATATTTATGCAGAGATAGTTAATGATAGGGATATTCTTTCTTCACTGCTTGCATCTGATCTGATGATCAGCGATACTTCATCGGTAGTTTATGAATTTCTTCTCCTTGATAAACCCGTCATAACGATTAACAGCCGCTCGGGCCATATCAAATGGGTCAATATTTCAGATCCTTCAGATTTACACCAGACTGTAAAATCAGTACTGGAACTGGATCAGTGTGCCGATCAAAGAAAATGGTTCAGGGATAACTACCACCCATATGCAGATGGCAGATCATCGGCCAGGATGATTGAGGCAACAGAAAAGTACATAGCTGAAAATGGAATTCCTGAAAGAAGAAAATTGTCATTTCTGGGCAGGCAGAAAATAAATCGCCTGTTTGGTAAACCCCATCTGCATGACCGGATATAAGAAGAAGGATATAGAGAGATCACTTGAAGTGCTTCACAAAGGAGGTATAATCCTGTACCCTACAGATACAATCTGGGGATTGGGATGTGATGCAACTAACCAGCTTGCAGTGCAGAAGATCTATGATATCAAGAAGAGGGCCGACAGTAAGAATATGCTCATCCTGATCGATAATGAAACAAGACTTCCGCAATATATTAGTGTAATTCCGGAGGTAGCCTGGGAACTGATCGAAGCAGCAGATAATCCTCTAACTATAATCTATCCCGGGTCAAAAAATCTTGCAGCAAACCTGCTTTCGGATGACGGATCTGTGGGTATCAGAATTGTACGGGATAAATTCTGTGAAGAACTGATCAGAAGATTCAGGAAGCCTCTGGTGTCAACATCTGCGAATATCAGTGGGGCAAATGCACCGGCCAATTTTGATGAGATCACACCGGAGGTTAAGAACAGGGTGGATTATATCGTTGAATGGAGACAGGAGGAGAAAAAGAAGAAAACCGCCTCGTCTATTATTAAACTTGGACTTGGCGGTGAGTTCAAAATTCTTCGACGATGATTCTAGAACTTCCTGACCTTTCCTGATCCTGATACCCTTGCGTCGACACTAGGATTTCCGGCATAGTAAACACCACCACTGCCCGATATCTTTGCCACAAGATCACCTGTTACATTGCACTTGCAGTTACCACTGCCGGAGATCGATACAGAGAACTCACTGAATTTGAATTCTTCACCAATGTAACCTCCTGAACCACTGATTGCGAAGGTGCCTTCGTCAGCTCCTGAGCCTTCCAGTCTGATAGTGCCTGACCCTGAAATACTTGCATCTACTTCATCTGCCGACAGGCTGGTAAGTTCTATCAGTCCGCTTCCGCTAACATTCAGGTCAAGCCCAGTGCACTCCAGGGAACCATCACAAACCAAATTTCCTGATCCGGAGACCGATAATCCCTCAATCACAGGCATGGTGACATAGGCTGTTACCTTCTCATTCATTCTGGTACGCCAGTTTTCCCTTTTGATGCTCAAGCTTCCATTCTTTACAGTGGTCTCAATCAGATCCAGCAAATCCTTATCACCCTCAAGGACGACACTAAAAGTATTACCCTGTTTCAGGACCAGTTTTCCGGCAACTGCAAATGAAACTCTTGTAAAATCATCAACATCTCTTGTCTCTTTTGTTTGAGGAAAAGAGGTGGTAGTAAAAAGCAGGAACATTACTGCTAAAACCATCAGTTTTTTCATAATCGTTTATTTTGATTTATCTCATCAACTATTAACAAAGTAAAGACGCAAATTTTAGTAGAATGATGCAACCTGATATATCTCAGGTTCTCAGTTAATGGAATTGAAACCATCAGGAAGGGCCATCTGGATAATTTTCTTCTTCTTATCAATAGCAGTTACCCACTCAGTGTTCAATGGGATAAGTATCTCCCGGTCATCTTTCCCCCCAATTACCAGCATAATCTGCATCGGATATGACGCGATCTTGTTTACGCGTCCAACCCTGTTCCCTTCAGAATCAATAAGTGAAAATCCTCTCAGGAAAAGAGGAAGTGAATCAGGTGAACTCTCTTCGAGGCTGGTTATTGATGCCATTATTTCACATCCTATAAATTCTGCGACTTTCTCTTTTGATTCATATCCGTCAAACGTTACCAGGATATTATTGTTGCCAAGGTCACGAAGGGAGGAAATAAAAAAAGGAACAGCCAATCCATCCACTTTAATGAACACCAGTTCCAGCTCATCGATCTCTTCCGAAAACTGCGTCTCAAGGGCGATCATCACATTACCTTCGTGGCCATGAATCTTGATGATCTTTCCGAGTAATATTAATTCATCCTTTTCCACGGGCAGTACCCCCGTATTATGACTCTTTGTTCTTTACTTTTTACCTTTTGATTTTTTGTCAGTCTCTTCAGTAGATTCTTCAGGCTTCTCTTCCGGAACAGATTCTTCTGCAAGAACCTCTTCTTCCGGAGCAGCCTCTTCTGCAGTAACCTCTTCAGTCTTTTCTTCAGCTTTAACCTCTTCTGCCGGAGCTTCTTCTGCTTTCTCTTCCGGAGCAGCCTCTGTTGCAGTAACCTCTTCATTATCAGGCTTCTCAACTGTCGCCTCCTCTGGTGTGGCAACAGTTTTTCCAACCGGCTCCTCAACGGTGGTTTCTTCCGAATGCTTTTCAGCATTCTCCGCTTTTGCAGCAGCTTCAGCCTTTGCAGCTAACTCCGATTGTCTCTTTGCCAGTTCAGCAGCTCTGACTTCGTTGATCTGCTTTTCAACCTCCAGGCGCTTTTTCTTTTCATCTTCCTGGGATTTTTCAATTCCAGCAACTTTTGTTTCAATCTTACCCTCTTTTTCCTTAAGCCATGCCTGAAATCTTCTTTCCGCTTCTGCTTCGTCAAAAGCCCCTTTCTTAATACCATCGAGAAGATGTTTCTTAAGTAATACACCCCTGTATGACAAGATAGCTCTACAAGTATCTGTAGGTTGCGCGCCTTTTTGCAGCCAATCCAGTGCTTTGTCGAAATCGACCTCGATAGTTGCCGGATCTGTTATGGGATTGTATAAACCCAGTTTTTCAATAAAACGGCCATCCCGTGGCGCTCTGCTATCTGCTACCACGATGTGGTAGAATGCCTTTTTTTTACGGCCTTTCCTGGCTAATCTGATTTTTACTGCCATTAATAACGCATTAAGTTAATCCTGCTTTGAAAAATTGTGGCTGCAAAGTTATGATTAAAAATATTAATGGCAAATATATAAGGAACAGAATATCAGTTTTTGACCAACTTTTTGCGTATGATAAAGCCATCATCATATTCTGCTTCAAGGATGTATAATCCTTTCTGCAGATCTGATACCGGGATGGCAGAGTTTGCGGGAAGCAGATTAATTTGTTTGACAACCTTTCCTGAAAGCGAATAGATCCTTATACTTCTGACTTCAAATGAAGAATAGTTACTGATATACACAAAGTCATTTGCCGGATTAGGGTATATGATTACCGCATCAAGCCTTTCCGGATCAACTCCTGTTGAATTACTGCCAGTTGTTTCAAATGAGAGTACTACTTCCACCTCAAGAAAGTTATCATGCAGGTCGGTCAGGGAGAACCAGACAGTATCCCTTACAATTTCTCCTGCAGGGAATTCCCTGCCTGTTTTTAAGCTGTCATTCTCGATATAATAATCATAAATCCATTCATTTTCAATAAAGGAAGAATCAGTTTTAAGTGAAATTATATATTCATTATTGGTCGCTTCATCAACAACAGTCAGTTTACCGATGAAAGCACCTGGCAGCTCATCCTCCGGCACAATATAGTTATTGAGTATTATATCAGTCGGATAATAGTAAGGTTGTATGGCCACAATTGCTGCCTGATTCTCAGTAAAGTCACTTGTTCCCGGGCTGAGGTTGTCGATCAGGAAATAGCCATTATCATTCCCTCCCCAGCCCCAGTTAATATGGAAATAATCATTGGCAAGTACACCGTCTATATTGAATGCATGTCCGGGTTCGTCATTGTTAGCATCACCTTTATAGATTATCGGGCGGCCATTTTCAAGTTCCTCTCTGAGAATATCAGTCCACCTATCCTCGTTATATGCCCTGACATAATATTTTATCCGGCTCGACATACAGAAATATTTTCGCATTGCACCGATGGTCTTCGAGGTTTGAGTTCCGGAGCCATCCGGTCCAAAATCCATATCTACTCCAACTGCACAATGATAAAGGAGAAGAGCATTATAGGTATCCGACCGGTCAAGTGACATTGAATCCCACTTGTATTCAGCCTGACTGTAATCAACAGATAACATACCGTAGATATCATGCAGATACTCGTGGTATCCGGTTCCCCTGTCCGGCACTTTATAAACACTCATAGCCTGCGCCATGGCCACCGCCACACATCCGACATAAACATGCCCTCCGGGTCCGTCAGTATCTGCAGGACAAAACCGATTCCATCCGGTATCCTGGTTCCAAAGCACATCGATAAAAGGGAATACATTTTTAACTTCTTCAGAAGTACTTTTCAGGGAACTGCTGTAGTATTCTCTACTCCAAGCAGGATTCGGGAGAGGCTGGGGGTTTGATTTAAGATCTATTATTTGTTCTTCATATGATCTTATCCAGAGAGAATTAGGATTATTTGGATCATATTCAGGAAAGTCAAAACTGCCTGTAAGAGAAAACCCAATAACCGGTCTGGCTCCTTTATCACCCGACACCAGGATCCATCCCTCCGGCTCGAGCGATAAGGCAAATATAATCTGCTTACCTGACACCTCCCGTATCTCAACTCCTGAGAATTCCTGCACACCATCAGGGAAATATTCCTCCATATGATATTTTGCTGCCATAAAGGCATCTTCAAGGCTTACAACCTGTCCATAAAGTGTGATTGTACCAAGAAACAGCAATAACGGAAGAAATTGTCTCATTAACAGATCCTGAAGATTATTTCTGAAATATCTTTATAACAATAAATATACCAAATTGTTAATGAAAAGGTTGCTTAAACTATGCAATATTAACATTAAAAATTAGAAAGGGGTGTATCACTTCTGATACACCCCTCGAACAAATCATTTTGAAATCTATTGTTTAGTCCATGTGGTATTGAATACATCCCATACATAACCACCCATTATGTGGCACCAGCCATCAATGGTCATATTTCCGTTGGCTTCGATAGCACCAACAATATCCAGCTCATCATCCCATGTTAGATCAGGATAACCAAAGTAGACTGTAACTTCATCACTGCCTACAACATCATATCCCCAATCAGCATATGCAAGACCAATATCCTGTCCCGGTGCAATCGTGATAGTCATTGCATCAGTATCAAAAGTTGCTATCAGGCCGGTACCATTTAAACCAACACCATCAAGCTGCAGTTGATCCGGCTCACCTTCAACCGGGCTGGTAGTAACTTCCCATGCTTCGTCCCATGCTCCCGGCACGGTGTAACTTGGAGCGGCAACATCGTATGTTCCGATCCATGACTTTAATGGATGCTCATCATCAGAAATAGTGACGGTAATCATATCCTGTACGGCGATCATATACCCCGCACTGTTTGAGACAATTTTCAATCCAAACTTCAAATCACCACCAAATACATCATTATCGACAGGAGTTACAACTATAGCAGACTCGCCAACTGTCATGCTGAGTGATTTCGTTGATAGGTTAAAGTCAACTCCTTCAACAGCCGGATTTGCTATACCAGTAACGTCAACTTCAACGACAACATCTGTGGCAGCACCCAGTGCACCTCCCAGGAAGATATTGATCTCACCCGTTGCATTCTCCTTAACAACCAGACTTGTTCTGGAAAATCCGACAACACTGTTTGAAGTATCAAAGAGGATTGGCTGCTGCTCACATGAGGTTACCATAATAATGGTTACCGTTATAATACTTAATAAAAATTTATATTTTCTCATTACTTAAGTGTTTAGAATTTATTAGTATCCAGCATTCTGAACCATATTATCGTTCGCCTGCATTTCTACAATAGGTATTGGTAATGCCCATTTATAGTCAGGGAACGCAATGTCCTCATTTTCGGCAATTGTGATTTTATTGTCTTCGTTGTCACGTTCAAGACTACGTCCGGTTCTTGAAAGATCCCATAACCTGTTTCCTTCGAAACAGAGTTCCAGTCTTCTTTCCAGATAAATATCATCCAGATCGACACTTGCAGCAGCTCCCAGACCACGATTAGTCCTTATCATATTGTAATCGGCCAATGCGTCACCTGATGCGCCGTTGAGCACAGCTTCTGCTCTTATCAGGTACATCTCGGAAAGACGGATTACCGAAATATCATTCACCCTGGTGTCGCCACCTTTGCCCGGAAATTTAGTTGGCCAGAAATAGGCCGGGTAGAGCGGATCAGATTTGAACATCTGGCGCCTGACATCAGCCGGGTCAAATAAATTCCGAAGCTCATTGGAGGCACACACATCACCATATCCGGTCGGATTATAGATATAACCTACTTCATCCCAACTTGGAAAATTTGATTCTGTGTTATTACCATAGATAAGGAAAATAACTTCAGTTGCAGCCGGGGTGCTCCAGACAGTGGTATAATTTGCAGCAGTGTAAAGTGTGAATTTGCCTGAGGTAATGACACTTGTAGCATAGGTAGCTGCATCGGCCCATCTGCCCATATATAAATAAACCTTTGCCAGGATTGCCTGGGCTGCTTCCTTATTGGCAAATGCCTTGGGATTATTTCCACGGTCGGGATCTCCCAGTAATGAAATTGCTTCCAGCAGATCAGGAACAATCAACAATTCATAAACATCCTTAACTGTTTCCCTTGCCGGTTCTGCAATTTCGGTCTTTCTTATGATCGGAACCCCCGGGGTATTCCCTCCCTGGTAGGTATAGGGTTGAGCAAATAGTCTCACCAGGTCCCAGTGTCCGAGAGCCCTCAGGAACAGGCATTCGCCTTTAACCTGATCTTTCATAACCTGGGTAATCCCTTCCTGATCAATATTATCAACATATTCAAGCACGTTGTTAGCCCTGGCTATGACATCATATGCGGTTGTCCAAAGACCTACATTGTCACCCGGTGTGTAGTTCCAGTTGTATGTTTGCTGGAAACGACCCGAGCTCCTGGGACTCTGCTTGGCATTATTCCCCATCAGATCGGGAACAACAAGGTGAGCCCTTCCATACCAGTTAGCTGAATAGAGTGGCGAATAGGCAGCATTGGTTGCCTGTAGCAGAAGGTTGTAGTCGGTCAGTACCTGCTCGTTGTCAAGCTGGAGAGGAGGCGACTTTTCCAGAATCTTCTCACATGCAGCAAATAATATTGCTGCAACGATAAAGAAATATATTATGTTCTTTTTCATCTCTGTTCTCTTTTTAGTTTTACCATTCATTAAAATCCAAGATCAAGTCCGAACGTAATAGTTCGTGGAATCGGGTATGTTACATATCCTCCTCCCGTATAGGTCCTTTCCGGATCCCAGTAGCTTACACCATGCCAAACATATACGTTGACCATGTTTACATAAATCCTGGCATTATTCAGATAAACTTTTTCTGCCCACTGTTTCGGGATATTGTATGATAATGTCACATTCTTGAATCTCAGGAATGAGCCATCTTCCAGGAAGCGCGAAGTTCCCCAGGCATTGGAGTTACTGTTATTCCATGGAATTGGTTTTGGTGCGGAAACGATATCTCCGGGCTCTTTCCAGTAATCCAGAAGGCCTGCCTCCTGGTTATCAAGAAAGCTATACCCGTCGCTTGTAGCATATCTGCGTTCCATAATTAAAACCGAATTTCCCGCGGAGAAGTTAAAGTAGGCACTAAGTGAAACTCCTTTCCACTGGAACAGGGTTGAAAATCCTCCTATATAGTCAGGGTCAACTTTGCTACTATAGAATCTTCTTGCATCATTATAATTTTCAGAAAGTGTCCCTCTTTCTCCTGTGTCAGGATCTTCTGTCCACCATAATCCATTACCATTGGCAGGATTCACACCGGCCCAATCGTATACGTTATATTGTGATGACCCTTCACCGTTAAGCACATGAACTCTGAAGAAGCCGTCAGCGACTACCTCTTCCCCTCCAAGATCCGTTATTTCGGTATCATTAAATGAAATATTGAACCCCAGGTTCCATTTCATATCAGGCGTATTTAAAATATCCCCGTTAAAATTGAACTCAATCCCGGTATTTTTCATTTCACCAATATTTCGTCTCAGTGAGCTAAATCCTGTTGTTCTTGAGAGGGGCATATCAAGCAGCATATCAGTTGTCGTACGGTTATACCATTCAACCGTACCCTGGATTCTGCCGAATAACGCAAAATCAAGTCCCACATTAAATGAGGCGTTACCTTCCCATGTCAGGTCCGGGTTGGCAAGATTGTCCGGAGACATCCCCCCAAGACCATTATAGGTTCTTGATCCGTAAACACCATATGATGCGTAGTTACCAATTGAAGCGTTTCCATTGATCCCGTAGCTTGATCTCACCTTGGCCATGTTGAGCCAGGAAAGTCCTTCCATAAAGCTTTCTTCATGAATATTCCATGATACTCCTGCCGACCAGAATGTAGCATACTGGTTATCGGCACCAAATCGCGAACTGCCATCTCTCCTGATGCTAGCCTGGAAATAGTATTTGTTACTGAAGTCATAATTCAGTATTCCAAAATAGGACAGGAAAGCATAAGAGGAAAGGTTGTAATCTATATCCTTATTCAGGGATACATTTGAGTGGTATGGTATGTCTCCACCCAGGCCTTCTCCTTCAAGCGAGTATGTATTATATACATTGTCCATTATCTCCATTCCTGCGACAGCTGAGACGTTATGGACATTGGCAAAAGTCTTGGTGTATCTCAGTGTGTTCGAGGTAGTAAGGCTCCTGTTTTGGTTGGTTCCTCCCCAGATGTAACCATTATTTGGCGCTCCATCAGGAGAGTCTGGGTGCCAGTACTGCCTTGATTCACCAAAAATGATATCGGCAGAATTAAGGGTCCGGAGCTCGAGATCGGGAAGGATCTTATATGATAGTGATATTGTTGCCATAAATTTGTATTGCTTATCACCTTTGTCATTGACCTCAATAATTCCCAGAGGATTTGAATTTCCTGTATTGGGAATGTTCCAGTTAAAAGTTCCGTCATCATTGTAAGGAAGGATCCATGGTTCGATCCACTGGGCAGCTGCAATCGGATTGGCATAGGCCAGTTCCCCTGCCTGGTCGGCCCATTGCATATAGGCTCCATTGACTCTCGTACCGATTGTAAGCTTTTTACTTATATCATGATCAACGTTGAGCATAAAGTTAATCCTGCTATATTCGGATCCTATAACAATACCCTCTTCTTTCATATATGAACCCGAGGTGAAGAAGCGGGTCTTTTCATCTCCCCCTGAAGCCTCCAGCTCGTAACTCTGAATTTTCCCTGTCTGGAATACTGCATCCCACCAGTCGAAAGTATCATCCAGAAGAGACAAGGGATAATAATAATTGGACCCTGGTACTGGATTGCCCGGGTCGGAAGCATTCGCTGTATCATCCGGATCCAGTCCGATATTCGTTATTGCATCCCTTTTATAGGTAAGCAGCTCCTCGGCTGTCATGAAACGGAAGTTCCCCTCCGTTTTTTGAGAGAAGCCGTTCTGAGCACGGAGATTGAAGTTTGTCTGACCCTGCCGGCCCGATTTGGTGGTAATAAGAATTACACCATTGGCAGCCCTTGATCCATAAATAGATGATGCCGCTGCATCTTTCAGAACCGTTATTGATTCAATGTTGTTCGGGCTGATGGCAGAAAGGACGTTACCTGTTTGTGCTGCCCTGGTAAAGTCGCCGGATACTACCGGTATGCCATCAATAACATACAGAGGCTCTGTTCCGGCATTGATGGTACCTACACCTCTGATTGTTATCTCAGTTGCACTACCCGGCATGCCTGATGCATTGTTAACCTGTAATCCGGAAATCTTTCCCTGCAGTAACTTATCAGCGCTGGTAACCGGTATCGATTCCATCTCCTCTGCCTTCACAACGCCTACGGAACCCGTCCTCGCTTCCTTTCGCTGAGTTCCATATGCCACAACCACCACCTCATCGAGGTTCAGGATATCAATTCTCATAACTATGTCAATAACACTTCCAGGGCCAACCACAACCTCCTGGGTCTCCAAACCGGCAAACCTGAAAACAAGGGTCTGCCCCTCATCGACCATTATTGAGTACTTCCCATCCAGATCGGTGGTAACCCCAATTGTGGTTCCCTTTATTTGAACAGTTGCCCCAATGATAGATTCACCGTCATCAGCACCTGAAACTGTTCCCGTTACAACCTTCTGCTGCGCATATATAAATACTGCGCTGCAGAGGAAGAACACTAACAATAGTAGTTTTCTCATAATTCAAACATTAGATTAATAAGACATTAGTATAATCAAAACAATTTTTCCAACTATAAAACTAGAAATAATTTTATGATTTTCATAATTTTCCAAATAAATTATATGAAAATTTGTTGATTACTTCTCCGTGAACCGGTGCAGATGAAAGATAATTTTAGGTAATTTTGAATCCCGCTTTTGCCAGGTCAAAGTTACGTCGGTTTTTAAAGGTCTAATTATGAACAATTTTGTACATCTTCACCTTCACACCCAGTATTCTATTCTCGATGGAGCATCAAAAATAGATGAGCTTGTTGTAAAGGCCTCTGAAATGGGGATGAAAGCTGTTGCCATAACAGACCATGGGAATATGTTCGGAGTGAAAGAATTTCATAATCAGGTTACTGCAAGTGGATTAAAGCCGATCATTGGATGTGAAACCTACGTAGCCAGACGGTCTATTGAAGATAATACCATAAAGGATGACAGGTCGGGTGATCATCTTATTCTCCTGGCAAAAAATATTACCGGTTATAAGAATCTTGTTAAACTCATCTCCCTGTCATGGACAAAGGGATTTTATTACAGGCCCAGGATCGATAAGTCATTACTGAAGCAGTACTCGGAGGGATTAATAGCTACTTCAGCTTGTATTGGAGGGGAAATTCCCACTGCCATACTTAATGATGATATGGATGCTGCAGAGGAGATTACTGTTGAATTCAAGAATATTTTCGGTGATGACTTCTATTTAGAGGTACAACGGCATAAAACCGGGGATCCGTCATTTGACAATGATACTCTGGCTAAGCAGAACAGGGTGTTCAAAGCCTATCTTGATCTATCAAAAAAATTCAGCATAAAGATTATTGCTACCAATGATGTTCACTTCCTGAATGCGGAGGATGCCGAAGCACATGACAGGCTGATTTGTCTCAATACAGGTAAAGAGCTGGATGACCCTGACAGGCTCAGGTATACACAGCAGGAGTATTTCAAGACTGAGGAGGAGATGCGCAAGCTCTTCAGTGACTACCCCGAAGCTGTTGACAATACCATTGAGATAGCTGCCAAAGTAGAAATGTACGAACTGAATCATGAGCCAATAATGCCGGAATTCCCTATCCCTGAGAGCTTCGATAGTAAAGATGACTATTTGCGCCACCTAACCTATGAGGGAGCCACGAAAAGGTGGGGTGAAATAACCGATGAACTGAGGGAAAGGATCGACTTTGAACTATCCACTATTAAGAAAATGGGTTATCCCGGCTATTTCCTTATAGTACAGGATTTTTTAAAAGCTGCCAGAGATATGGGAGTATCTGTTGGACCCGGAAGAGGATCGGCAGCAGGTTCTGCAGTTGCATATTCGCTCAGGATAACCGATATCGATCCGATAGAATATAATCTGCTTTTTGAAAGGTTTCTCAATCCGGACAGGATCTCAATGCCCGATATTGATATCGATTTTGACGAAGATGGGAGAGACCTGGTACTTAAATATGTGGTTGATAAGTACGGCCATGACAGGGTTGCCCACATAATTACCTTCGGTACAATGGCGGCGAAGATGGCTATTCGCGACGTGGCAAGAGTTCAAAAGCTGCCTCTTTCAGATGCTGACCGTCTGGCAAAATTAATCCCCGAGAGACCTGGAACAACGTTTAAAAAAGCCTATAAGGAGGTTTCAGAGTTAGCTAAGGAACGGGAGTCAGGAGAAGCACTTGTTACCAAAACACTTCAGTATGCTGAAGCACTGGAAGGTTCTGTAAGGCAAACAGGTGTACATGCCTGTGGCATAATCATCGGAAGGGACCCTCTCGATCAGCATATTCCAATAAGTATTGCCAAGGATACTGATCTTTATGTAACTCAGTTCGATGGTAACCATGTTGAAGCAGTTGGTTTGCTTAAAATGGATTTTCTGGGGCTTAAAACCCTGTCGATCATAAAGGATGCGGTTGAGAATATTAAGTTATCAAAGGGGATTGATGTTGACATAAACTCTATCCCCCTGGATGATGAACAAACGTTCCAGCTTTATAGCAGAGGCGAAACGACAGGATTGTTCCAGTTCGAGTCGGAGGGAATGAAAAAACATCTGAAAGATTTAAGGCCAAACAGGTTTGAGGATCTGATTGCCATGAATGCTCTTTACAGACCGGGCCCAATGGAATATATTCCAAAATTCATTAGAAGGAAACATGGCCTTGAAAAGATTGACTATCCCCTCCCGGAAATGGAAATACACCTTAAAGACACTTATGGCATTACTGTATATCAGGAGCAGGTAATGCTTCTTTCGCAGGATCTGGCGGGATTCTCAAAGGGTCAGGCTGATGGTCTCAGAAAGGCAATGGGGAAGAAGAAGAGGGACATAATGGATCAGATGAAGGTAAAATTCTTTGAGGGTTGTCAGAGTAATGGTCATAAGATCAGTGTGATAGAAAAGATCTGGTCCGACTGGGAAGCATTTGCTGAATATGCATTTAATAAGTCCCATTCAACCTGTTATGCGTACGTATCCTACCAGACTGCCTGGCTGAAGGCTCATTATC
>DATKZO010000021.1:0-3777 GCA_035527935.1 Bacteroidales bacterium | reverse complement strand
ACTCTTCTGTATGAAACTGTTCCCTGATCCAAAACTCCTCCCTCAAAAGAGGCAGAAAATCTTTGAAATAGATTACATATTGCCAATACCCCTCAAAATTGCAATCGGTCCTTTTCAATAACTTCAAATCATATCCCTCTTTCAGTTTTCGTAAACCACTGAAACCACTTATGGTATGTTCATAAATAGTCTCTTGATTCAGGAAATGACCGGGGTATATCTCCAGGCAAAATTTATCCAAACAATAAGGGCGGGGCCAGATTGCACCTCCTTTATTCCGGGCCACCTCCTTCCCTGCTGGCAGTCTAAACCTCACATCGATCCCATTACGCATTTGAGCCTTGCCAAAAGCATATTGGAATAACTGATTCCCCAGACCGCCCATTATTCTTATTACATTCATATTAATTCCTGAACAGTTACTTTTCTAAAACACTCGATTGCACTATCGGTGCTGGCATTTAACACCTCGATCCCCCTGTTTTTAGCATCCCTGGCAATTTCAGGGAATCCGCGCAGATGGCGATGAAAGGGCATTTTCCTTGCTCTTCTCTCATCATTAATAGCTGAACGGCCATATAAGTCATGCCAGTGCTGAACATTATCTCCACCCAGTTTCATATCAAACCCCAGTAATATGATTCGTTTTGCTCCGGCATTGGCAGCCACACTTATTGCTGCCGCCCCTGAGTTACCATTCCAGCTAACCTTCTTTGGATTCGAACTTATACCAAGTGGATGACTTTTATCCCGTGATAAATATTTGACCCAGCTTATACTTTCTGCTTTAGGATGACAAGAAACTCTCAAACCCTGAAACTTAGATAATGCTCCCTGATGCTGTAGAAAGAAACCACTGTCACCGAAAAACACCATGTCTATCCAATCTCCGATCAGATAAGCTACATTAACACCAATAACATGCTTATCATGAAGGGAAGTCATGTACGGAGAGTAAGCACTAGGGGATGAAGTTCCTCTAACTACACTGTGAATAATCTTTTCAGGAACATCAAATTGTTTAGGTACTGAAGGTCCTCCACCTATAATCCATACATCTCCCTCTTCCCACATATGAGGGACTTGCCAGGTCACTCCGCCAGATCCTGGATCAATTTCTCAGCCGCATCCTTCTTGAGAGCTTTTTCATTGAGAGCCTTGCCATTGGAATCCACCACATCATATAATGTCAAATCCTCAATCAGTTGTACAGCTGCATCTTTCTTGAGTGCCTTCTCATTGAGTACTTTATCATCAGGATCCAACACATTATACCATGGTCCTTTCCCTCTTTGCTCCAATTTAATTCCGTTTTCTCGTGGCTTCAATTTATACTCAACAGCAACAGCCTTTATTTCCGGCATAATCGCTCCAAGAGTGGATACATCACCAGGGATACTTTCCTGAGGGATAACCACATCCCGAAAATTCGCAGATATTTCACTCGGTCTTGCTAGAAATATCTGTCCCGGTTTGATTATCTGTTTAACTCCATTGAATGTTCCCCGAATAGATCCCCCTCCGACTTTTTTCCATCGGATAACTTTAGTACTTTCCATATTAAACCTCCTTTGTTTTTAAAATCACTTGATTAGTGTTTTTCATATTAAGCCAGATGTACTACTCCACTTTTCAGATTCTGATCACTCCGAATCTGGGGTACCTGAATGGCAAGCACTTTGTATTTGGTAACAAATTTGCCTTCTTCCTGCCATTCGATATTCTGAAGTCCCATGCCATTTACCAGGCGAACAACATCACTGGTCATCTGTACCAATAGAATATTATGAGCAGGCAGCATATCTATAACCTTAACCCCTTGAATACCTTCAATCTTCATAATACGCTCACGGATTGTTGTTCCCGGAGTAACTGCATTATAATCAGCCTCTACTGCCATTTGATAGCCTGTAGGGATATACAACATCCACGGTCCGTAGTGAAGGTTATCAATACTGGTCTGCACCATTTCCATAACATCAGCCATAATAAGTGCAGCCGTTATTGCTGCAGCATCCCATTGTACAGCCAATGTCACCGGGTTACGATCCGGGTGATTAATATAACTGTATATGGTATTGAGACCACGGCTATCCGTTTGTCCAAAACTGTATGTAATATTGGTAAACAACATAGCCTCCCGCTTATCAAGCACCCTGCGGGCAGCCCTTTCAGCAGAAGTAGTGTCCAAAGCATTTCCCAAACTGCGGCTGGCTGCCAGTACCCGGGCATTAATCTCATAATCAACATGGATAATGGGAATCGGTAAATAATTGTGTTGGTATACCGGGCGATCATTACGACTTCGGGTTATTCCGTCCATCGTCAGATCGGCCTCCATAGCATCACTCACGTCATGCCATTCCAATACGGTGGTACCCATAGCATTACCCAGGTTGAAAACCAGGCCCTTATCAATCAGATCCTGAACCCCTCCAAGCCTCTGTCTGGAAACATCTAACAGAACATCATCCAACTGCTTCCACTCATCCCTGCGGAGAGTAGCATTGGTATTAAGAGGCGTTGTTACGTAATTGGCAAGATCCTTAGGATTTCCTCCCTTGTATATGGTAACACAAGATTTACCATCATCATCTATAAATGGACGCATATTGCCAAGGTTAATCTTATTATTAACCAACAATTGATTGGCTACTTCTCCTTGAGATGCCATTCCGTCCATTCTTACTAAATCAACATTTGTATTCATTATTTCTCCTCCTTTCTTTTAAAGAATTCTTATTACAATACGCCTGTTGTACCCTAAAGCATCAATACTGGATTCTAATCCAAGATCTCCGCTAGATGCCTGACCACTTGAAGTGGTCAAATCCATGGTTTCAAGAGCTACACCAACAATACTATGCCCAGGTTCCACTTCACCCCCAGAACCAATATCAGCATAATACAACTGCAATTCTCCGGCGCCATTTGATTCCAGGAAATCACCAATTTGAACATGGTTATTATCTTCCAGGATCGCATATACCTGATCCCCTCTCGTTGGGATCCATACCTGAACTCTATCACCAGCGGCAAAAGAATCATCAACACCAATACCCCGGAGTTCATCCTCCTTTGCAAACATTGGAAGAGTGTTACCTCCTTCTGTAGAATGTGGCTGAACAAGACCTGCACTTGTTAATTCAATCAGCTCACCGGGGATTATTGCTGCGGCAGCAACATACTCCTCATAGATGTTCAGTTTATTTTTTAAAATAATCGTGTTTTTTAACATTTAATTTTCCTCCTTTCCTTATTTTTTTGGTTCTTCTATTTCCACTCCAGCAGGTAACAAAGGTTTTCGACCTTCTTTTATTACAGTCCGGCCATTGTCACCTAATGCTGTATAATCCGCTATTTCAGGTATCGACCTGTGTACCTTTCTGAGAGTTTCAAAATTCATTTTCTCCAATTCTTCCTTATTCCAGGTATCACCGGTATTGTCCAGGATATCTTTAACCATACTCGCACGTTTTTCATTGTGCAGTTTCAATCCTGAACTTAGAGAGTCCCGCATTTCTTCGGGAACAACTTTGATAAAATCTTCGGTTGTTTTAATTGTTTCTCTCAAAACTTCCAAAGCTTGTTCCGCGTTAATCAGCGGCAGTTCATTCTGCTTGTCATCTTTCTTCACTTCAGGCTCAACAGGGATGAGCTTTGTGAGGAACTCTTCCTTCATGGCAAGCAACGTTTCCTTGTCATCATCAGTAAATTTGGTACGTTCGTTGGCAATCAACTCCTTTACCAAATCTTCGCAACAAGGTTTTTCATCAC
>DATKZO010000020.1:0-23993 GCA_035527935.1 Bacteroidales bacterium | reverse complement strand
AATCTTCCATTCTATCAGACTGCGATTTTTATTTCAGGTAATAAAAATTCGTTATATAGGCTTGAAATAATCACTGTTATGCGGGTAAAATCAGGCAAACAGCACCCTCTTAGTGCTTTAATGAGTTCTGCCACTCCAACTATTGAGACACACCTGGTCAAGTTGTAACCAATAAATAGTATTCCAACCTCACCAAGGACCTTTCCTTTTCCCCTGACATTGGTGTGGGTAAACCCTCGTTGTCGTTTTAAAGTCCCAAACGGATGTTCGGTTATTTGTTGTCGCCTGCGATAATAATCCGGGTTTGCATTTACCCGTTGTGCATTGGCTTCTATAATATCTGCATACTCACTACGGTCGATATATCGTCCATTAGTTTTACTCGTTGTACATAAATGCCTGCTTTTGCAGCTTTTGCATGCCGTAGTAGTATAACGCTTAAAACGATAGGCACTTTTCCCTTTTCGCCTGCTGACGCTATGATGATGCCATTTCCCATTGGTGTGCATATGGTTTCCTTGCGGACAGATATAGATATCTTCATCCGGATAATATGTAAAATCAGCAGTGGGATATAAACCGGTGTCTTTTGTTGCGGGAGCCTTTGGAGAAACATATGTAGTGATATCATTCCCCTGGCATTGCTTTAACTGTTCTCCGCTATGGTAACCCTTGTCGGCCAGCGCCTTCAAACTTTCAACTCCAAGTATTTCTTTGGTTTGCAGGGCCATGGGAGCCAATGCATGTGAGTCATTAACATCCCCTGTGTCATATTCTATCAGAAGCTTATGTTTTGCATCGGAGCATGCCTGAATGTTATAGCCTACATTGATTATGTTCTTGTGTAATATCACAGACCGGGAGTCAGGATCAGTTAACGATATTTGCTCTTCTCCGCTGGCTTCAAGATCTTTTTGAACTTTCTCGTATTTGGATTGCTTTTGTTTGCGTTCCTTAATCTTTTTTTTTAGTGCTTCTTTTTCCTCTTCCATATCGCATGCATCCAGCATACGCTCATATTCTGATATTTGTGCATCTATATATTCCAGGTGGCGTTTTAGTTTCTTTGCATTAAAGTTGTTTTTTAGTGAGTTGTTGCCCCGGATCTTAAAAGAGTCAATAGCCACGGTTTCTCCTTCAATCAAATTCCATTCTTTTAACAGGTAAACAAATCTTCGGAATACTTCCCGGAATGCTTTGGAATGGTTTTTTCGAAAGTCGGCTATGGTTTTGTATTTAGGCCGTAAACCTGTAAGCAGCCACATGCATTCAATGTTGGTCTGTGCCTCCCGCTCGAGTTTCCTTGTGGTTCGTATTCCATGATGATACCCGTATAAATACAATTTCAATAAAACGGAAGGATGATAAGGAGGGCGACCTTCTTCCTGGCATTCCACATGTGCAAATCCAAAGCTCTTAAGATCAATAGTATCTACAAAGGCATCAACAACCCGCACAAAGGAATCACTGGCAATAGCGCTTTCAAGGCTGAACATGAACATCTGGTTCCGGTCTGATCCCTGCTTGTGATCCATGATTTGGTTGATTGGTGTGATATACAAGTTAATAAATATCACTTCATCCGGGAATTTCCGGGATAGCAGTTTATAAACAATTCAGTGAGGTTTTTGCACAGGCTGACGGTCGAGCGTATGTGCCGTAAGGGATTGCGGAGCAGTTTTCTGTCCACCGATACGAAAGTTTGAGCGGGCTATAACGCTTGAATACCCACTAAAACCCTTATGGCATATACACTTTGTTGTGCGTTCGTGGTGTGTCCTGCGTCGGACAAGGATACAAGTTAATAAATAAGTCCGACATAACTGTAAATGAGATGAAAGAGTTATGACGACAAATGTCATAATGGCCTTTCGGTGACGATGGTCAGGCATAGTCACCAAACCACCTTATGGTGCTGTTCTTTCACGGAATGGTATTGAGCGATAAGGAAACGTCTGGATTGTCAGTTGTACGACAAATCCTTTCAGGTGAGGGTAAAGGAGATGAATGAGATTCGAATGAACCGCTGTAGAGTTGTCGTGAATAACACTCAGAGATGTCAAAATCAAGGGATATGCGGTCCTGCGAGACAAAGAGCAAGGGAAGTAACCTGATTACTGCTTGTGTGGCATCCGGCATAGAGGCGGCATGACCTTTACTCAGGCTCATTTACGGAACAGGAGAAGCAGATGCTATTGGATAAGGGAGAAGGTCGAAAACCCGAAGGGCAAGACCGAGAGTACCGATGATAGCACCTGTGGCGGATGCAGTCGTAGTAGTAATGAGACCTCTGTAATGGAGGAGGAGCGAAGGGCTGCACCTGACGAGTTTTTGTTTGTATTACAACTAATTGTCGAAAGGATGATTTAGGATGATTTTCAAAGAAAAACAGAAGTCGCAACCGATAGAGAAGCGACAGGTATGGGAAGCCTTCAAGGCGGTAAAGAAGAATGGCGGAAGCGCTGGTGTCGATGGTGTGAGCATCGCCGACATTGAGAGCAATCCGGTGAAGTATCTGTATCCTGTATGGAACCGGATGGCGAGTGGAAGCTATTGGCCGATGCCTGTACGTGAGGTATTGATTCCCAAGTATGATGGGAGTAAGCGGGCATTGGGGATTCCCACGGTAGGGGACAGGGTAGCCCAGATGGTGATAAAAGAAGAACTGGAGGCGATTGTTGACAAGCATTTCAGTGCCAACTCGTTTGGTTATCGGCCAAATAAAAGTGCACATGGAGCTGTTGAACAATGCCGGATCAATTGTATGCAGTACAATTGGGTAATAGACCTTGATATCAAGGGGTTCTTCGATAACATCGACCATCGGTTGATGATGCGGGCGGTAAAACACTTTACCAAAGAGCGTCACATTCTGCTCTATGTAGAGCGGTGGCTAAAATGCCCTGTACAAAAGAAAGACGGTAGTATTGAACAACGCAGGAAAGGCACTCCGCAGGGAGGAGTGATCAGTCCGGTGCTGGCCAATATATTCCTGCACTTCGCTTTTGACCGTTGGTTTGAGAATGAGTATCCGGATTGTGCATTTGAACGCTATGCAGATGATATCATTATCCACTGCAGGAATTTCAAATATGCGCTGAAGGTACTGGAAGCCGTCAACAAAAGGATGAACCAATGCAAGCTGGAACTTAAGAAAGGCAAGAACAACATTGTTTATTGCAAGCGTAATCAGAAGAAGCATCCACCGTTTAAGCCAAAATATGTGAGCTTTGATTTTCTCGGCTTTACATTTAAACCCAGGATGGTAAAAACCGGACATGGCAATTACATGTTGGGCTTTACACCCGGGATAAGCCGTAAAAGTCAGCGGGTAATCGGCCAAGCTTTGTTCAAGTTGAGGTTTCACCGGATGGTTCACCTTCAACTGCCTGATATCGCCCGGATCCTTGCGGATAAACTGCGGGGATGGCTTTATTATTTTGGCCGGGTCAGGATGTCAGAACTGCGTTACGTTATGCGTACTTTAAACATGCGCCTTGCCAAATGGGTTCGCAACAAATACCGTCGGTTCAGGCGGAAACACTGGTACTTTGCTTATATATGGCTTAAGGAGACCTCTAATAAGTTTCCTACTATGTTTGAGCATTGGAAAGTGGGTTTTCTGCCGTAGTGACTTGTCAGGAGGAGCCGTATGATGTGAGAGCATCACGTACGGTTCTGTGAGAGGTTTGGGGGCGCCCGGCCAGGGGTGAGATTCCCCCTTACCTACTCGACGTTATTAATTACTTTAAAATCATTCAGATATGCTTATATAGTCAATCACAAATAATAAGAAAGGGGTCCAAAATTATCCAGATACTTTATTCAATCTATATTTATAAAGAAGTATACTTAATAGTGCTGAAAAAGAACCCAGGAAATAACAAAATATATCAATTGGATCAGTTTTTGGATATTGAATTAATTCAAAAAAGGTAAAAGCGAGTATAGGAAGGAGTGTTGAAATATATTTACCCCAAGGTTTGTGTCCCGATAGATAATATATCACAGTAGTAAATTGTGCAGTTAAACCTATATCTGAAAAGTGTCCTTGTATCCAGTTATATTTTGTAATTCCAAATAAATCTCCCCATTTAAATGAATCACCGAACAATATAAAAATTAATATTACTAACATTTGTTTCTCACAATACCTTTTTAGCTTAGCAGGTAGTTGGATTTTTAGTGAGAAGAAAAATTGTTTAATATTTGTCCGATTAAAAACCATTCAATCTTCGTATATTTAGAGTATCACATTCTTATCATATCTCATTTTCGAGTAAAAACTCCCAACTTTTTAATCGTTTTTAAGGAGTAGCAGTTGCCCTCAATGAATGCTAACGTAATAGTATTTTATCCATCGTTTCTGCAAGTTACGATAAAGAGGGGATTTTTACTTTATCACCTGGCAGAATAACTCTAATTTAAAATGATGGATAAAATATAGTTGTAATAATCCGACTAAGCTATGGGCATGCCATTAGGCGCCTATCTTTTGGGAGGCCTGCTGTGCGGTTTTCACTCTCATGATTGGTGCAAGTTCTTCCATTTATCTTACTTCTTGCACGGATCCGGGCATACTTTTCCCATTTCAGTTTATTGGGACTGATTTTTCTCTTTTTCTCTATCAAAGAACACTTTTCGACTTTCCAGTTAACCTGTATTTAATAATAAGACGGGTATCATCTTTCCGGTTTTACATTTTTTACACTTCAATGGATCGTTGCCTGTAATATGTCTGAAAGCTTCATAATCATTTAGCCCATCGAGTTCGGACAGAGGCTGCTGTTTTCCTATTAATGCAAGGCATTGTTCTTTTTTATCTTTGCTATTTACCGTTGCAAATATCCCAAAGTAGCGGATCTTGTAGAACCCTATAGGAACAATGTGCTGCATGAACCTGCGAATAAACTCATTTACAGGTAATGTCATTGTACGGTTATACATGCCAGTTTTAGGGTCTTTGTACCTGAGGGTTACCTTACCCTCTGTAATATTTGTAATCCGGTTGTTTCCAATAGCTACCCTGTTGGTATATCGGGCAAGGTATTCCAATACATGGTTTACTGTTTTGTCTGTTTTCTTTGCATATACAATCCACTGTCTCCTGTAAAGGCTCTTAAACAGGTCGTTTACATTTGTCCCTTTGGGTAATGTCAGTACATTATTAGTGATCATGCTTTTCAGTTTATCACAAAACCGGGCCCTGTATATTTTTGATAATACCTTAACCGGAATAAGAAAACCGTCTTTGGCTCTTATCCATTCCATTTCATCTTCGCTCAGGCCACCTGCAGGGACGAGCATATGGACATGAGGATGGTAAGTCATGGTTGACGACCAGGTATGCAATACTGCAACAGCGCCTGTTTGTGCTCCAAGGAACCTGGGATTGTTACAAAGGTCATTCAGTGCAGACCATGCGACCTTAAAAAGTAAACTGTAACAGTTTTGTTGGTTAATGTAAATCAGCTTGTTCAAACTCTCAGGAACGGTAAATACCAGGTGAAAGTATTGACCGGGTATCAACTTTCCTTTCAATTTGTCAGCCCATAATGATTGTCTTATTAACTGGCATTTATTGCAATGCCTGTTTCGGCACGAGTTATAGGATTGCTCACTGTATCCACAACTGTTGCATTGGTAGAGGCGCCCTTTCATCTGGTTGGTACGGCAAGCCATAATATCCCTCATTGCTTTTAACTGTACCGGGCAAAGTGTATGTGTTGACAAAAAATCCAGTGCATGTTCCTTTAATATATCTCCAAGCTCAAAGCCATGAGGTTTGTTTTCTGTCTTTGTCATGGCTTTAATCAATATTTGTTATTAAATCGGGTAATTGTACTTTGTCTATATCGGCAAGATGTAAATAGATTGATGTTGTTTTCATGGAGTTGTGCCCCAGGAGCAATTGCAACCGTTTAAGGTTTACCCCCTTTTCGAGCATATGAGTGGCAAAGGAGTGCCTTAATACATGTGGGGATATATTCTTTTTAATACCTGCTTTGCCGGTAGCATCTTTCACAATCTTTGTCATACTTCCTGCTGAATAGGATTTTCCCGGAACATATCCTTCAAAAAGAAATACAGATGGCCGGTACCTTCTGTAATACTTCTCAAGTAAATTTAACAGGTTGGGCGACAAAGGAACCTCTCTCTGTTTGTTCCCTTTACCCATTATTTTTATTACTTCCCGTTTCCTGTCAATATCTTTTAAGGTAATGTTTAATAGTTCGTTGCGTCTTACTCCGGTGGCATAGGCAAATATTAGTAAGGTCCGGTGTTTTTCGTTTAAAGGAGCATTGATAAGGGCCTGGGCTTCGGACACCGATAATATTGCCGGCAGTTTTTTCCCCGACGGGGACGCTTTATCTTTATGCTTTCCCATTTACGGCCCAGGATATCCTGTTGCAGGATCTTCCAGGCGCTGATGTTTTGGTTGATTCTGCTGACCGAGCAGTTTTCATTGTTGACAAGGTGATAAAGAAACGCTTTAAACTCACTGATAGTAACCTGACCGGGGGGCAGTTTGAAATAAGAGGCTACCTGCCCAATCGAACAGATGTAACTTCTGATAGTTCTTTCACTGTAATTACGGATGCGCATTTCACGCTCCACTAATTCATGGATACTTTTTTTTTCATAATACAGGATTTATTGATTACTTAAGGAAAGTTACGCTGATTTTTGCAGGAAGCAAAACTACCGCCTTAGGCGGTTTAGTTCAACTAGTTTATATAATCAACAACCTAATTTTTAACAAATATCATAGGAGTTGTTGGTCAGGTTGGTAGGTTACTATATTACAATATGCAATTTAAGTAATAGTCCCCAATTACCAAACTATTTTATAGCTTGTCACTCAACGTCATAGTCAAACGCGAGCCGACTGCAGTACCGGCCGTAAAGTCCCGCCCGGGAGGGATCAGGGAGGAGCCTGCCTGCAGCAGAGATCAATTTTTGTCAAGCACAGTGAGGGTCGCGGTTTATGTTGCATACCTATAAGTATGGATCCTATTATGCAACATAAAGGAAGCAACCGAGCTCATGAGGTCGGCATCTGCGAAACGAATAATCCGAATACCTTATACTGGGATACCTGGTCTGTTGGGTTTTCGATTTATAAATAATCAGGCATGGTATTTGTGCAGAATCAGGTGAAGAACCTGAAACACTGACCTATGAAGCAGTTTTGTGCACTGATATTGGCGTTCCTGTTAAGTGCCGCTTTTTCAGTAAGTT
Organism: Bacteroidales bacterium; assembly: GCA_035527935.1. Classification (GTDB taxonomy): domain Bacteria; phylum Bacteroidota; class Bacteroidia; order Bacteroidales; family VadinHA17; genus DATKZO01. The sequence goes on along the minus strand of DATKZO010000020.1, from coordinate 16,751 downwards.
ATCCGCAGAAGCTTTCAGTCGGTTTCCATAGTGGAATGAATCTTTCTGATATTCATGGAAATGATTATTCCGGTAAATGGAAGTTCAAGCCTGGACCTTTGGAGGGCATCTTTATTGATTATTCTATCACTCGTGACCTGGGGGTAAAGACCGGCGTTGATTTCTTAACGGTCTACTATGAGCATCACCCTTATACGAATTACTTTCCAGTGGCTTATCCCGCATCAAGCTACTACCTGGCTGACATTTTTTGGTACTACCCGGTCAGAGAAATGATGAACTTCAGTTTCCTGACTCTCCCTGCACAGGTAAGGATCACTGTTCCATCGAGGCCACAGTTAAACCTTGCTGCCGGGGTTTACTATTCCTTCGTGCTGGATAGCAATTTTGATTATGGTTACAGTAACCCTGGCACCAAAAAGAATGACCTGGGGTTTATTTATTCTGCCGGGATTGCTTATCCTATGTCAGGCAGACTTGATGCCCTGTTCAATGTTAGATATATGACCGGCCGCAGAGAATTCTTTGAAAATGACGGGTACAGGCACGGTTCGGCCGATTTTGCATTCGGTCTGGCGTACAAGATTATTCCAGGGAAATCAGATAATAATAATCGATCAGGGAGGCTGGACTCTCTAAATAAAAAGATCTATCTGACCTACAGGGGAGGTGTTAATTTTTCCTGGAATTCATGCAATACCTACCATGATAACTATTCGCTTTATACAGGTCCTTCCCTGGGTTTCAATATGGGTTTTGAGCTTTCACCCGGCACATACTTCCGCACAGGACTATCCTTTGAACGGCAGGGCTATGCATTGCGGGATTCAAGTGACTCATTTCACAGGTATTTCATTGACGGTGATGCTTCCTATGATGTCAGGACAAGGGTGAGCACAGATTATTTAGTAATTCCTGCCCTGCTTGAATTTTATTTTGGCAATGCAAGGCTATTCTACTTTAACACAGGGCCATACCTTGGCATTAAACTGAATGCCCGCTGCGCCGGAACGGCGATGTCGGGGCTGAGCAGTGATGGCATCTACAAGCTTGACAAAACCACAGTTTATGATGATCTTGAGCAGATCATAAAGGACAATGATTTCGGCTGGGTGGCAGGAGGAGGTTTGACGCTGCCGCTCTCCGGGAACCGTATGCTTGACATCGGTCTGCAATTCAGACAGAGCTTCATTGAAGTTTATGACACATCTAAAATGCCTGAGGAGACCAGACCTGAGCATGGCGATGTAATCATTCGCAACAGCTCGCTGGCCCTTCAGATCGGCCTCAGAGTCCCGATTTACAAATAACCTGAACTTACAGATCATGAAACTGCAATATATTCTTCCGGTAATTATTTTATGCTCAGTTGCTTCATGCACACCAGACCCGTCCTATAAGATGCTTGAGAGCTACAGCTTCTATTATGACGACAGTCAGGGAAGGCGTCTTCTGGCCGGGGAGTCAACGAATGTCTTACTGAATTATTACATAAACACTAACACGCAGGCTTCGGTTGACTCGGTAAGAGTGGTATTTGAACCGGTAAGCGGAGGTGGTTCTGTTACGCAGGCATCAGCTTATGTTGCCTCCGGAAAAAATGTCACAGCGGTGTGGCAGCTCGGATCAGATTCATTTAAGCAGGTGTTGCGGGCATCAGTTTATGATCTGTCAGGCAATTACCTGACTTCTGCTGACCAGGTGGCCTACGGGTTCAGGGAGAATGAGTGGGATGAAATTGCCGAGACTCCTGATGGCAGGATGAGGGATATGGTGGCTGACACTGTGAACAATGTCACCCTGATGGTCGCAAATGGTACCTTATACAGACAGGGTGAAAGATATTATATATGGGAAGAGATGGATGATCCGGTACTGAAATCGGAAGGTAATCCTCATACTGTAGAGATCGACAGCAATGGTGTGATCTATGTCAGCACATGGAACGGAGTATTATTTAAGAGCCTTGACCACGGCGAATCATGGTCGGCATGCACGAAGCCATACCCTGACCGGAATGAATATATTTATAACTATATCTCAAATGATAACACCGTATGGGCGTTTGCTCACGGTTACCCGATAAAACGTTCGAAGGACGAAGGCCTTACATGGACAGAAATCGGAGGAGGATTGGAAACAGAGGGATTTGGAGATATCTTCAGACTAAAGAACGGTATCCAATTATTTCACGGATCGAACTGCTGCAGCCTTTACATCTCGTATGATGACGGTATTACCTGGACTCCTATACCCACCCCCGGTTATTCAATCAAGTTGTATGTGAATGACAATGATGAGATAACCATATGCACTCAGCTTTCGGGAATTGCATTTTACCGTTCAACGGATTACGGTGCTACTTTCACGAATGTACATCACGTCTCCCCGCAGTTTGGCACTTCGATGGAGAACACCTTCAACAGATGGAAGGATTTTTATTATGTCATTATTCCGGGTTTTGGCATCCTGAAGAGTTATGATCTGGTTCATTATGAGAAGTACTGGCTCAACTATGATCTCAGGGAGCTTTTCATTGATCATAACGGGGTGCTGATAGCAAAGGATTGGGATTTGCATACTGTTTACTACAGGCACAATACAGAATAGGTGAGGTTATCTGTTATCATTTCTGACTTCAGAATTCGTTTGTTTAACTTACTGCATGCCGCTATTCTCCTTGCCCCGTGCACCAGGCAAACTCACGATTGACTGGGGAAATTGACTGTAGTTTATCCGCCGTTAGGAGGGCAGGCGAGCCCGTCTGCCGACAGGCAGGCAATAATCCTCATTTAAGGTTGCGATTTAGGTTGCATACCTGTAGGTGTGGGTCCCATTATGCAACATAAAGAGAGCAACCGAGCTCATTAGGTGGGCATCTGCGAAACGAATAATCCGAATACCTTTTAAACTGCATTCAAAATTGAACCTTAATGTTATTATAAACAATTTTATTTTAGCCATCACAGGATCAATATTGAAATAATGTTTATCTTTTTCATTCAAAAGCAATATCATTTAAGCTAAATTTATGGTTCGGTTATACGTAACTATAATGAAAAAACTCTTAAATTCTTAGTGAAATTGTTTACAGCGATGGAGGAAACACTGCTTTATAAAATCCTTGTCACGGGACGGGTTCAGGGTGTAGGATTCAGATGGAGTGCTGCAAGGGAGGCCAGGAATCGGGGCATAAAAGGTTTCGTTAAAAATTTATCCAATGGGAGTGTTTATATAGAAGCTGAAGGATCTGGAAAACAGCTAAACGCTTATGTTGAATGGTGTAAAAAGGGTCCGGGTATTAGTTTTGTAGAATCAGTAAACACAGAAGCTTTAACTCCAGTCAATTATACAGATTTTCGGATTGAATACTAGTATTTTAAAAGTCTCTTCCCAAAACCCCAGGCAATATAATTGTATAATTAATATGCTGATAGATAAGCTGTTAGGGTATTGCGGAATTATAACAAATGTCGTACAACACTGTTTACAAGCATTTTAAGGCATTGTTGCGTTTTCGAATTGCATAATATTACCTATTAAGGAATGCACAACCATATGTTAATGCATCCTCAATCCATTAATTGAAATGTATATTGTAATCTGGTTTTGATTTCCAGGGCGATTGAAATTCATTTCTGTCAAATCTGGTGATAGAATACAGGAATCTAATTTTATCATCATCCTTAGCATTATAATAATTAGCAACAAGCTCCCAGTCTAAATGTATTAGCCCCTTAAATGGTTGGACAAATAATCTTCAAAGAGATCAGGAGATTGTTTAATTTTAACCAGTTTAAGGATTATGAAAAAAAACGAGTATTCACAGCTGAAGAAAAGCAGGGTCGAAAGTCACAGGCGCTGAAGATGCACTAGAAGCAGAAATACCCGGGAGCACCAAATGTCAGATCCACCAATGATTTTAATACTGTATTAATAAGCTCTATTTATCAATATGACAGGGGGAATGTTGTTTTTCAGGTCAACAAACACAAATAAATTTATTGTCTATTCTAATACCACTCATAATTTACATAATCATGGTGCATGATTTGTAAATCAAACAATGGCTAATGGAAGATTGATCCTCCTTTTCCCGGGTACTCGGGATTCGAAGGACAAAGCAGGGTTGATCAGCCGGCCTGCTACTTCTTCAGCAATTCCTTCACTGCCTCTTCAATCTGCTGATCCCGTCCGGCTGCCATCATACCAGGTTCATTGCGTACCTTTATGTCGGGTTCCATCTGGTTGTTTTCCAGGAAGGGCTTTCCTAAAGGTCTCCATCCACCCATGGGAATTCCAAAGCGTATCGTCGGATCAATTTGATTTTCCCACCATACAAACGTACCCGTTCCCGGTACCGGCATGCCCAGTGTTTTACCTCCTCCCTTGATCTTATAAGCCTCAGGAAACAGGTGGGCATCCGAATAATTACTTTCACCCATCACCACGATGGAAGGTTTGATCCACCGGTCCCCTGGCTGATAACCTATATTCTGGCCGTGAGGGATAATGTCCATGTATTTCTTTCCGGTCAGAAAATCTGAAAGGATGTCGTGCAGACTGCCGCCACCATTGAATCGTGTATCTACAATCAGGGCATCGGCTGCCAGGTGCCTGCCCAGGGCCTCCTCAAAAACTGTTCTCATACTGGGATCGTCCATACCACGTACATGCACGTAGCCCAGTTTACCTTCCGAAAGGCGCGCCACTTCAGCCCGACGCGTCTCTACCCATCTTTTATATAGGAGCTGGCCTTCCTCTCCCAATGAAATAGGTTTAACTACCTCTTCCCAGCGGTCCCTGGTGGTTGGGTTATTCATAGATAGGAGGACATTTTTCCCCGCTTTCCTGTTCAGGAGCTTATAAAAATCGATCTCAGGAATGATAGGTTCTCCATCAATTTTTTCAATAATATCGCCGGTCTTTACTTTTGATGCTGCATTGTTCAGGGGTCCGCCAGGTAACACCTCCGCCACTCTTATGCCATTACCCGTGTGACCATAGTCGTACAAAACACCGAGTGATGCTGTCTGATCCCCATTTTCTGCCCTGTACCTGAAGCTGCTTCCGGTATGTGAGGCATTCAATTCTCCAAGCATTTCACTTAGCATTTCTGTGAAATCGTAACTATTGTTGATGAAGGGCAGGAACTTTTTATATTCGGAATAATAAAAATCCCAATCTACTCCCTGAAGATCAACAACGTAGAACTTTTCCCTTACCTGTCGCCAGCTATGATCAAAAATATATGCACGTTCGCCGGCCTGCTTCAATACCATTTCCCCGTCTGTTCTGATAGGTTTGGTTTTCCCATCCTTTGTGTCCACCTTAATGGCCTTGCCAGAGGCCAGTACAAGAATGAAATCACCATCTGAAGATATTTCCATACTGGCATTATTTGCACCTATTTTGGCGAAGAGTTTGGTCTCCCGTGTTCTCAGGTCGGTCATCCACATATCATTTGTACCTTCAAACCGGGTGAGATAGTAAAGTTTATCACCCTCTTTAGACAGCACCCAATCGCTGACGCTGGATGTATGAACGGTCAACCTGCGCTTTCGGTCAACCATGTTTTGCCAGTCAAATTTCAAGTCTTCAACCTTTTCGGACTTCTCCTCATTTTCCGTTTCAGATTTGGTCTCCTTTTTTTTATCCTTTTCCTCCTTTTCTTTAAGAAGGTCGAACTCCTCCTTCGACAAATTGAATCTGTCGAAAGCTTCCTGAGTAAAAAACATGCCGAAAACGTCTCCACTGACTATCCTGTCGTTTTCTCCCCGGGTACCTTCACGTGCCGAAGCCCAGCTCATCATACTGCCATCAGCTGACCATTTTGGGTCAGAATCTGAATATCCGCTCTGGGTGAGGTTCCTGATCTGCCCGCTGCCATCGGCTTCAACCAGCCCCACTTCTCCTGACCTGAGTCGTTCAGGGGGCCCGAAATTCACCAGGAACCATTTGCTGTCGGGAGACCATTGGTACCATTGATCACCATCCCTGTATGAATAATTGTATTGAGCGGGCATTATCGTCCGGGTCTGCTTTGTGGCAAGATTGATAACCTTTAATGTTGTACGGTTTTCAAGATAGGCCACCTCTTTACCATCGGGAGACCAGGATGGCTGAAACTCTTCAGCTGAAGTGGCGATAATCGTCTCCTCCTTCAGCAGGGTTGAAACATAAAAATAGGGTTCTTCGACCCTGGCGATGGATTTACTGTAAAGGTTCCAGCTGTTGTCGACCTCGGCTGCATAAATCAGTGATCTGCCGTCAGGACTGAAATTCACACTGCGTTCCTGCCAGGGTGTACTGGTAACTCTTTTTGTTGCACCATTTTCTATACTGCTGACAAAAATCTCTCCCCGGAAAACATATGCAAACTCTTTTCCGTTAGGAGAAAGGCATGCTTCGGTGAAATCACTGTTAACCGGAACTACCATGTCCAGTGTCTCGCGGCCATCATAATTAATCTGGATATTCACTTTTTCCGGCTGGTTGCCAGGGAGCATAGTATATATTTCGCCATCATAACTAAAGCAAAGTATGTTGTCATTTGAGGCTGTCAGAAACCTGACCGGGTGTTTCCCGAAACTGGTGAGGGCCCTGTTTTCCGACGGATTACTCAGAGAACTCTCATGCACATTGAACGAACCGGTCTCCTCCGACAGATAATAAAAGTTGTTGCTGTTACTGTCGAAGACAGGATTACGGTCTTCTCCATTGAATAGTGTAAGCTGCTGATATTCTTTTGTATCAATGTCATATGCCCATACATCCCTGGCGATTGCCGATGTGTGGTGCTTTCTCCATATATTTTCATAACCCTTCAGGTCATGAAAGATCAATTTTTTTCCATCAGGACTGAAGGTGGCATCATGTGCCGGTGAGGTAAGCAGCTGCGAAACCCTGCCTCCGGTCACAGGGACACTGTATAATTCGGCCATTACACTGATCGGGAATTGCACATTTGTGTGCAGATCCTGCCGTACAGCGGAGAAAATGATGTTTTGATCGTCAACAGTGAAACTACTTGGTTGTTCACCATTCGAATGAAAAGTAAGCCGCTGTGCTTCACCACCAGCAACCGGCATTACAAATATGTCAAAATTGCCGTAGCGATCGGAGGCAAAAGCAACTTTCCGGCCATCATTGCTCCATACAGCAGAGTACTCATAACTATCGCCAAGTGTTATCGGCAGGGCTGTCCCCCCCGTTGAAGGCACTTTAAATATATCACCCATGTAATTGAAAAGTATGGTTTGCCCATCCGGAGAAATAGCCGGATACCGCAGCCAAAGAGGATTTTGCTGAGCTATATTCGGCAATGACAGGAGCAGAAAGAAACTGCATAATAAGTAATTAGAAATTCTGGTCATGATTTGATTTTTAGGTTTCTACAAACAAAATATAATAAAATCTATTCAGGTTTTCCAAAAGGTAACTTACGTGGGGCAACATGAATATTGACACCACTCAAGCGTAATTATAATATATTTTGGTCTACTGATTGAATAAACGGTTCTTTATGATGACAAACTTGTTTTTAATCAATGAACTAAATCATAAACACTCCGGATTGTAGCATATGATTATGATTAACAGTCCATGTAATTGCTTTACCAAATTTAAATAATCAACCCCAATTACACAACTGTTTTAAAACCTGTCATGCAACGTCATAGACAAGTGCGAGCCGACTGCAGTACCGGCCGTAAAGTCCCGCCCGGGAGTGATCAGGGTGGAGCCCGTCTGCAGCAGAGGTCAATTTTCGTTAAGTACAGTTAGGGTATTGAATGACAAAAGCAAGGCTTCCCGGAGGAACAAAAGAACCTGGCCTTGGTGTCAGTTTCTCCAATGGCATTACACGGGAGGAGATCTGACCATTAAACGATTAAAAGTAGATCGTTCCCGGACAGGCAATTCCATTACTTTGATTATAAAAGAATCAAAATTATATATAGTGATTCTCAAAGGTTAGCCGTAACTTTGTTTGCTGACAGCAGGTTATCTCCCACCCAAAATTTTCCGGGAACTTTCTGCCTTGTTTTGATGGATTGTTTTGTGTCAACTTCCAGGCATGATGAAGATTTTATCATTAATCGGGACTCAATGAAGTTAGGAGGATATGCAGGCTAAGCAAAAGAAAACCCAATCATGGGTGCGGGTCATCGGTAAATACAACAGCCCTGATATTAGAAAAAGCATCTGGCAGATCGTGAATTCTCTTGGGCCATACATTGTTCTATGGTATCTCATGTACCTGGCCCTGGATATCTCCTATTTGATCACTCTTGGATTATCAGTTCTGGCTGCTGGTTTTTTAGTCCGTATGTTCATCATTTTCCATGATTGCGGACATGGCTCATTTTTCAGAACAGAAAGAGCCAATAAGGTTATTGGAACAATTTTAGGCAGCCTCGTTTTCACTCCTTACGAACGGTGGCACAGAGATCACGCCATACACCACACCACCGTCGGGAATCTGGACAACAGGGGGACCGGAGATGTGTGGACCCTGACAGTGGAGGAGTACCGGCACCTCTCAAAGCGGGAGAAATTCTTTTACCGTTTATACAGGAATCCAGTTATCTTATTCGGAATTGGACCTTTTTTCCTTTTTGTCGTCTGGCTCAGGTTCACTAAAAAATCCTTGAAAGCCTCCGAACGAAAAAGTGTATATATAACCAACCTGATATTGCTTGCCTACGTTTCAGGCTTGATCCTTCTGATTGGTTGGAAGGCTTTCCTGCTCATTCAGCTTCCCGTCATTTATATAGCAACAGCAGCAGGGGTCTGGCTATTCTATTTACAGCACCAGTTTGAAGAGGTCATATGGACACGCCAGGAAGCATGGGATTATAAAAGAATGGCTCTGGAGGGTAGTTCCTATCTGAAATTCCCAAAGATATTGCAATGGTTTTCCGGTAATATTGGATTTCATCATATCCATCACCTCAGTCCCATGATTCCCAATTACAACCTTGAAAAGTGCCACAAGGAGAACAAGATGTTTGGAGTAATCAAACCCGTAACCTTCATACCCAGCCTGCAGACCATGAGTCTCCGGTTATGGGATGAAAAGATGGGACAACTGATCAGTTTCAGGAAGTACAGGAAATCAGCCACTGCCCGGCCACTACCGATTGATATGGCATAACTTCCGGAGAATACTGGAAGGTGCCGGGAGCCATGGACAGTCTTCAGCAAGCGAGTCCGCCGGCTGCGCCTTCTCCTGTTTATATATTCAGTGTATACTAACTATCAAATACTTATCAGATGAAAGCAGCCTGAAATATGTGAGTCTGACAGTGGTCAGTACATATGTATATCTGCAACCGGTAATCGCAGCAGTAGTGTCATTGGTACCCGGACAGGACAGGCTCACATGGTTTAAGGCTTTTACTGCCTTACTTGTATTTCCAGGGGTCTACCTGGTTAGTACAGGCCCGGATAAACAACGCAATGCCTCTCCTGCATCAACTGTCACTCAATAATTCCGCTGAGTTGATGTTATTTGAGCACAGAAACAGGCAGTGTAAACTTCAGGAAGAAATTGTCCGATTTAATAAGTGATTCTCCCAAGCGGTACTGATCGCGCGAATAGATCAGGTACAATGCACCGAATGGTGCCTTAAACCGCCACCCAAACAGCCCGTATAAATAGACCTTTTCATTTACCATGCTGTTCTGGGCAAAGACCTTAATCCAGCTATCCTTTGTAAAATTATAGTTAGCCTCAATCACATTAATAAATGTTGAGTTCATATCGGGATCGGGAATAAAATCTATAAATGATGCCGTGTAGGTCAATGAGAGGTTTTGAAAAAGTTTGATCCTTCCGCCACCACTTACCAGGTAAAAGTCCCTGTCGTAATTTTTTCCGGTTGAGTAACCGACCTGAGCATGGCTCCATTCCTCTGTATTGTAGCCTACTGTAAATTCATGACTCCAATTATAGAAATCCTTCTCATACAATTTGTATTCATTATTGTAATTGTACTCGATATTGAAGCGGTTCCTGAAATAGACATCAACTGAATTGTCGAGGTTCCAGCTTCTGAGTATCCCGGTCTGGCTCCAGAAAAAATTATTGTTTGACCCCACATCGATATACTCAAGTATCTTGTTTTTAATCCAGAATTTATAGGTTGCCTCAAAGTCAATCTCTTTCCGGTCATCATCGGTAACAAACCCTGTCTGGTTTACAGTTTCGCGAAAGTTTTCGCCAATATTATTGTATCTGAAATGGTAATGAAATATATTATTCTCACGGGCAAAACGCACATACCATGCACTGTGCGACCAGAAATCACCCGGTGCACTTCCCACAAACTGACCTGTGAGCTGCCATGTTTTACCCAGGTTCAGCACATAGTCCAGGCTTATTGACCGGGTGAATGCATCCCTGCCACTTTTATCGACCAATGTAAGACCAACGCTCGAGGAGTTCAGGACATCTTTTTTAAGGCGTGCCGCGGTAAAGAAACAGGGCTGATCATCCGGGGCCAGTTCAGGGGTCCGGACATTAACAACATTAAACTGGTAATCACCTATTTTGCCATTCAGTCTTTCACCGAAATCGATATCCTGTATTCTCCTGGAGTAGAATGTTTTTATCCTGGTGCTGTACATCTCGTTGCCTTCCTGAAAGAAGAGGCGTTTCTCGGGGTAACTTAATTCATAGCGGGTAAGGTTAATCTTTACCTCATCTGCTTCAACAGTTGCAAAATCCGGGTTTATTGTACCATTCAGGGAGATATTTGGAGTGATCTGCCACTGCAGATCGCTACCTGCATCGGTATTTATCTTTTCGCCGGTGGTCTTAAACAACGAAAAATATGGGAAGAGTGTAAACTGCATTCCCGACCCTGGGGTACTGAGCCCGGTCAGTTTGCCTCCCTGTGATATCCTGAAGTCGTCAGACAGGGGTCCCGTCCAATACACTGTTTCAAAATTTGACCGGATGACCCTGCCAAAATTGATACCCCATGTATCCGGACCTTTTTTAAACTTCAGGCTGGTAAATGGAATCATGAACTCAGCACACCAACCCCCCTCAAATCCGGCAGACTCGCACTTCCATTTTGTGTCCCAGTTGGTGTCGAGGTTCCGTCCGTCGTCATTTATCTTTATATCAATCTGGGTACCAAGGGGGTTAGCAAAGAAGCCATACCCGCTTCGATTATCGTTATAGGTGTCGATAATAATTGCCACAAGATCATCGCTCTTGCTTAGGGCGTCACGACTCTGGTTCCTGGCAGTGGCAGGGGTTTTCTGGTAACACTTTATGACAGCATAAATATTATCATTGTCGAATCCAAACCATGCTACCGTTCTCTCTGTTGAAGGCTCACCCGGCCGGGGCTCCATCTGGATAAAACCGGTTGCACTGTCGGCATTAGCCCATTTGGCTGTTTCAAATACTCCATCAATGATTGGGGGTGATTCATGAAAGAATGCCTGGACAGACTTTTGTGCCCTGGCAACTGAGAAATAAGGCAACAATAGGATGGACAATAGCAATAATAAATTGATACTTCTCACTTTTTTATCGATTCTGCAGATTGTCTAATGCAAGCCGAGCCTCCCGGTGGTCCGGATTGATTTCCAGTGTTTTATTGTATTCAGCCATTGCTTTTTCATTGTTATTGGTTTTGAGGTAAACATTCGCCAGCTCAAAATGTGATCTGGCTGAATCCGGGAAAACCTCCACATTTCGCTCAAGGAATATGATGCAATCGTCAATTTTCCCCATGCCAAACAGGTTCATCCCGGCCTGGCTCAACACATTAATACCAATGTCTTTGTTGAAAGCCTTCGGGTAATTGGTTGATAGGATACCATAGAACATGAATGCAACATTAATATTGTTGTTATAGCCTTTTTCAACCATTTTTACAGGACCTTCCTCAATGAATTTCTCATACTCCACACTTCTGTCACCAAACAATTTACCAAGATAATATTCTTGCTGCCCTTTCATTATCTCCTCTTTCAGATTGAATTTTAATGGATTGTTATAGTCATGGTAATTACAGACATAAATATCTCCATTTTTCAGGTCGCAGATGAAGCTGTAAACAGTTATTGAATTATCGACTTCTACATGTGTCGCATCAAGGGCATCACGGACAACCTCCACGGAATAGCTATCCTTTGTTCCAAGATGCTCTACTGCCCTGTTATATCGCCAGCAGGGTTTTTCTGTACCAATATATTTTGATCCGACAAAATTGGTCGCTACCTGGTATGTCTCGTCCGTTTCGAGAAAGACTACATCTCCATTGTACCATTCAACGATCATTGATGCACCACTTTTATCCATCACCGGGATTCTCGCCTGGTCCAGGACCGGAGTATTATAGGTGTTGAAAAACTCCTTAACCTCTTCAATATTAGCACAGGTGGCAAGGATCATATCAAGCAATGGACCAATCAGGGTCTTTTTGGTTTCATTCTGTTTCCACCCCTGTTTCCCCAGGGAATTGCCATCCACAAAGAGACCCTTTTCATTCATGCCTCCCTGTATGGAATTGAAAATCATCTTATAACCAAAGCATACACGGGCATAGTAGTTCCCCGAAGCCGGAACATACCAGACCATGGTTAAGGGGAACACGGAATCTTCATTACTGCCTGCCAGTGCTGTATTGGAACCGGAAACCATAATGATTGTGCAGGGATAGGATTCTGTTTTTAGTGCTGCGATTAAAACAAATGCAATTAGAATAAATCTTTGCATAGATCTCTCAAGGTTATCTTTGTATGACAATAATGAACTCCTCTTCAGTCCTCATATACCGGAATAGCTATTTCCCCTTCGAATACCTGTCGAACCAGTAATGCAGATAGAGAGTAGTCCGCAAAAAATTTGATGGTTTGGAGGAGGTCCCGTGAAACTCCTCATTGAACCTTATCATAGCTGTAGGAACCTTTTGTATCATGAGAGCCTGATAAAACTCCTCTGTCTGAGATATTGGTGTTCTCAGATCCTTGACACCTGTCATCAGCATTGTCGGGGTTTTTGCATTTCCGACATACATCAGGGGCGACCTCCTGAGATGTTCAGTAGGGTCTTCCCATGGAAATTTTTCAAAATTCCTGTACCATGATACCCCGTCGGTTGTTCCGACAAATGAGAGCCAGTCGATTACAGGATAGTTAACCGATGCCGCGGCAAACCTGTCGGTATGACCAACAATCCAGGCTGTCAGGACACCGCCACCACTTCCGCCGTAGACGAAGAGATTATCTTCATCGATAAAGCCTTTCCTGATGACCTCATCAACTCCATTCATCAGATCATCATAATCCTTGTTGGGGTAATCGTTCTTAATCAGATTTCCGAAAGCACTTCCATACCCTGATGAACCCCTGGGATTAGTGAATATTACCACATAGCCGTTGGCAGCATGTATCTGCCAGCTGAAATTGAACCCTACTCCATACATTCCGTGGGGTCCGCCATGAATCACAAGGATCAGAGGGTATTTTTTTGCCGGGTCAAAATCTGGAGGTTTGATTATCCATCCCTGGATATCAATATTATCGGTTGATTTGTACAATATCTCCTCCATCTTCCCAAGAGTAATCTGCGAAAGGATATCATCATTAACCCTGGTTATCTTTTTGATTTGGGGATCACCGGTACTGAAAGTGACAATATCGCCAGGTAAATAGGGATCGGACAGAACAGCAGCAGCAACACCGTTTTTTGCTATTGAGGATACTGACAACAAATGTGTGCCACTCGTAATCTGCCTTACCTTTCCCTTCAGGGGAACGAAATAGAGATTGCCGGTGCCCTCACGCCTGACGTTTATATAGACACCCGAATTATCATCTGCCCATTTTACTGTGCTGGCACTACGGTCAAAATCCCCTGAGATCAACCGTGAACCTGTTCCGTCAAGGTTCATCACATAATATTTTGAGTTAATATATGTGTCGTCAGTCCAGTCATACCCGGTGTATGCTACAAGCTTATTATCCGGCGACACAACCGGTCTGGTGTCAGGACCCTTTCTGCTGGTGAGTTGCCTTATATCGCCTGTTGTTACATTTACAGCATATATTTCCGATTCCCGGTATTCATAATCGGCATCAGCCACGCGGAGACTGGAAAAGAGTATCTCCCTGCTGTCACCTGTCCATGAATAGCCTCCGCTGCCATGATCCCAGTCGCCCCTGGTTATCTGACGGGCTGTGCCACCATCAGAAGGAACAATAAAGATCTGTGTGAATCCCTCCTCAACAAACCCGACACGGTCTCTTCTGTAAACCAGGTCATCGACAATCCTGGGCTCAGCAGTCCAGTTAGCACCTTCGGGTTTCGCGGGCATCTTGATCGGCCACCTGGTCTTATCCGGGACCAGCATGGTAAATGAAATAAATTTTCCATCCGGAGACCACTGGATCCCTGACGGACTCTCATCCAGGCGGGTTATCTGGGTTTCGGGGCCATCAACACCCATAAACTTTACGAATATCTGCGATCCGCGAGGTTCACCCTCTCTTGTGAAAGCAATACTTTTACCATCAGGAGACCACTCCGGATTGCTTCCCTTCATGAAGAACCTGTTATTCTTACCATCTGCACCCATTATCCACAGATCGGTCTGGGTGCGGTCTTCATATTTATTTATCCAGCGGCGACTGTAAATGATCTGATCACCGGAGGGTGATATCTGAGGAGAGGAAACATATTCCAGATCGAAATAATCCTCAAGTTCCAGTTTTGACATTTCCTTTGGCTGGCAAAATATGCCACCTGTTGTCAAGGCGACAAAACCTAATACAATAAGTGCTTTTTTATACATGACCAATAAGTATTAAATGTTTCAAAAAACTAATTTCTCTTAATGATCCACTAATTTAAGAAATTGAAATGGAACAGGTCCGTTAATACGGTTCCCAGGGTTATTTTTTTATTTACTTATTAAATTCCGGGAGCGCATTGGCTTCGAACTTCGCCCCGATTCCCCGGGACTGCATCCGACGAAATTGCCGAGCTCCTGAACTCGGTTTTCCACTGTCTGCGTCAGGGGTGCGAGCAAATAAATGAAATTATCCGAATATACTGCCAGATATTCATTAAAAATATTATCGTTCGAATAAAAAATCACTCAGGAGCTCAAGACCTTTTGTCAGATAGTTCTTTTCTGCTCCAATCCCAATCCTGAAATATTTATCCATCCCAAATACATCACCCGCTAAGATAAACAGACTCTTTTCTTTCCGTAGCATTTCAGCCAGGATAGTAGAATTAATATTAAAACTATATCGAATAAAGGCCATGCCACCAGCTTTTGGCGGAACAAAATGAAACACGTCGTTGTATTTTTGAAGCCATTCCTGGCAAACAGCAAGGTTCTCCCTTAACATATTTCTGTTTCTGTTCAAAATTTTGCTTCTTATTTCCGGGAGCAGGGCAAATTCTCCGACTTTATGACTGAGTATCCCTGCCGTGATCGAGGTATAATCATGATATGCCCATGAATTACTGATAACTTCCCGGGGTCCAGCCAGCCAGCCCAATCTCAAACCAGGCAATGCATAAGCCTTGGAAAGCCCACCACTAACCATCACCTTATCGTAGTAACCAATAAAACTTGGTGTGTCGATATTGTTTAGTTCAGCGCCCCTGTATATTTCATCCGCATAAATCCAGGAATCAACTTTTTTGGCAATTTGGACTATTTCCTGCATTTCGTCTTCCGTTAAAGCATATCCCGTAGGATTATTGGGATTACATATGGCTATCATTTTTGTATTTGGTGATACAATTTGCTCAAGCTCATTTAAATCAGGCGACCACCTGTTCTCCTCATGTAAGTGAAAGAATTTTACATCACAACCAATTTCTTCTGCAATTCCCTGTATTTGCATGTAATTGGGAACCATCATTATTACCTCGTCACCTTTTTCAAGGATTGTGTGGCAGGCAACAAAATTAGCCTCAGACGAACCGTTGGTTACCAGAATATTATTCTCGTCACAACCAGGATAATAGCTGGCAATTCTTCTCCGGAGATGGAAGGAGCCGTTCGTCTGTCCGTAACCCAAAACGGTATTCTCAATTTCTGCCAGTTGATCAGCCGTCAATAATTCATTTAGCTTATAGGGATGAAATCCGCTTTCTGTAAGGTTATAATCCACAGTGTTTTCATGTAACGACTGAATTCTTTCCAATTCAAATACCCTGATGTTCATAATACGGCTTCCTTTTTATACTGGTTAAAGACTGCTTTGGCAATTTGTATGTCCTGAACAGCCACACCTGTCAGATCAGCAATGGTTATTTGCCTGTCAGAACTTCTTCCGGGCTGTTCACCGGCAAGTATTTTTCCAAGTTCACTTATTTTATCTTTCATAATAAATCTTTGATTGAGTGCATGAAATATTTCACCTCGTGTTTCACATTGTGCAATACTATCTGCAACTACAATATCTGCCCTTTCAAGGATAGCAGAATCAAGTTCCTGTTTCTCCGGTGTGTCTGAACCCACCGCGGTAATGTGAGTCCCCGGCAAAATACTATCTACTTTGAGTAATGGCGATTTCGCTGGTGTGGCCGTTATAATATAATTGCACGTTTTTGCAATGTCGGACGGATTTGCAAAAGAGATCTCTAACGAGCTGTCTTTAAAATAATCTATATAATCATTAAAATTCCCTTGATCTGTATCGTACACCAGGATACGATTCGACCTGAGAAATGGCAGTGCCTGTTCCAACTGTAATCTGGCCTG
>DATKZO010000019.1:0-25808 GCA_035527935.1 Bacteroidales bacterium | reverse complement strand
TATTGCTTCAATTCCAAGTTCATTTTCAATGGCTGCCACAAAATCCATCAGTTTTACGGGGGAGTTATTCCCGATATTGTATAACCTGTAAGGGGCAGGGGAGGTCGAAGGATCAGGGGTAAGCCCCGACCACTCCGAATTCGGTTCCGGGATTTTTTCAATAATCCTCTCAACTGCATTTACAATATCATCTATATAGGTGAAGTCGCGCTGCATGTCACCATTATTGTTGATCCGGATAGGCCTTCCCTCCATTATAGCCTTCGTGAATATGAAAAGGGCCATGTCGGGCCTGCCCCAGGGTCCGTAAACCGTAAAAAATCTTAACCCGGTTGTGGGTAAACCGAAGAGGTGACTGTAAGTATGGGCCATCAGCTCATTCGATTTCTTCGAAGCTGCATAAAGACTCACGGGGTGGTCAACATTATCTGATGTCGAAAAGGGCATCTTTTCGTTAAGTCCATAAACGCTTGAGCTGCTAGCATAGACGAGATGCTTTATATTATTGTGTCTGCAGGCTTCAAGTATATTGGCAAACCCGACGATGTTACTGTTGATATAAGCGAACGGATTTTCCAGACTGTATCTCACTCCGGCCTGCGCTGCCAGGTTTATTACCTTCGATGGCTTCTCTTTCTCAAATACCTTGTCTACCAGTCCCCTGTCCTCAAGGTTTGCACGATAGAACCTGTAACCTGGAAACCTGGAACCTGTAACCGGTTTACCATATTCTATTTTCTCCCTTTCGATCCCTGTTTCCTTAAGCCTTGCATACTTCAGGTTTGGGTCGTAATAATCATTTATGTTGTCAATTCCAACTACTTCGTAATCCTCGCTTAATAACCTCGCTGCAAGGTGAAATCCTATGAATCCCGCTGTGCCGGTGACCAGTATCTTGCCCATGACTTACCTCCCGATTCCAAAATACTCAAAACCTGCCTGCTCTATGGCATCGCGCTCATATATGTTCCTGCCGTCAAAAACAACTCTGGTATTCATCAATCTACCGATCACTGTCCAGTTTGGGTTCCTGAATTCACTCCACTCTGTTGCCAGTAGCATAGCATCGGCATCCACGAGAGCATCATAAGCATCACTGGCATATCTTATCTTATCACCCAGCCTTCGCTTTGCCTCATCCATGGCTACCGGGTCAAAAGCTGCTATATGAGCACCTGCTGATATTAGTTTTTCAATGAGTGCAAGTGCAGGTGCTTCCCGCATATCATCCGTGTTTGGCTTGAATGAAAGGCCCCAGAGACCGATCTTTTTATCTTTCAGATCGTTGCTGAAATATTGCAGTGTTTTGTGATAAAGATATTCTTTCTGGAGGTTGTTGACCTCTTCAACAGCCTTCATTACCTTGAGTTCATATCCAAAACCCTCTGCAGTCTTAATGATAGCTTTCACATCTTTAGGGAAACATGACCCTCCGTAACCTATCCCGGCATAGATGAATTTATTTCCGATCCTTGAATCTGAACCGATACCCCTGCGTACCATATTAATATCTGCTCCAACCAGCTCGCATAGATTTGCAATATCATTGATGAAACTGATCTTGGTTGCAAGCATGGCGTTGGCTGCATATTTGGTAAGCTCTGCGGAAGGAATATCCATATATATAACCGGATGTCCGTTCAGGATAAATGGTTTGTAAAGCTTTTCGAGTATTTTAAATGCCCTTTCAGAGTCGGTGCCAACAACAATCCTGTCGGGTTTCATACAGTCGTTCACCGCGTCTCCTTCCTTAAGGAATTCCGGATTGGATGCAACATCAAATTCAATGTTTGACCTCCTTCTTTCCAACTCTGTCTTAATTGTGGCCCGAACCTTCTCAGCAGTACCAATTGGTACAGTGCTTTTTGTTATCACAACCAGATAGTCGTTCATTTCCCTGCCTATCACGGATGCTGCTTCCAGGACATATTTAAGGTCGGCACTGCCATCCTCGTCAGGAGGAGTACCAACAGCGATAAATACAACCTGGCTCTCGCTGATTGCCTCACAGGGATCGGTAGTAAATTTCAGCCGGCCACTCTGAACATTCCTGAGTACCATAGGGGAGAGGCCAGGTTCATAAATCGGAATAATACCCTTATTGAGTTTCTCAATTTTTTCTACATCAATATCCAGGCAGGTAACTGTAACGCCTGTTTCGGCAAGGCATGTTCCCGAAACCAGGCCCACATACCCTGTACCAATAATTGTGATCTTCATATTGTACTAGAGTTTTGTTTACTGGTTTTGATCCCCAAAGTTAGTCCTTTATTTGAAATTTCAGGTCAGAACGAATAACTCTCAGATCAGGAGAGTGGCCTTCATAACAGTGATAGCCTCCCCGGATATTTCAACCCTGTCGTCTTTTAGTTTTACCTCAAGTCTGCCGGTTCTCTTCGAGACCTGGAGCGATCTGAACTCACTTCTGCCCGTTTTGCCACTCCAGAATGGTGTAAGTGCACAGTGGGCCGATCCGGTTACCGGGTCCTCGGTAATTCCAAGTTCCGGGACAAAGCACCTCACCACAAAATCATAATCGGGTGAATTTCCTGGCGCTGTGATTATCAGGCTTCCCAGACCTGCCTTTTTCAATGCTCCTGAATCCGGAGCCACAGACCTGACATCTTCCTCATACTCAAGAAGGGCAAGCTTCCATCCATAGTCGCACTCATACAGCTCCATTGCCCTGAATCCTATAGCATCCATAAATGCATCAGGTATTTCAATCTTTTGCAGGGTATATGTTGGGAAATTCATTATGATCATGTTGCCGGAGCGTTTAATGAAGAGCTCCCCGGCCTTTGAAAAGAGCTTTATCTGCCGGGAGGGCTCAACCTGACCAGTTTCGTATAATATATGAGCAGAAGAAAGCGTGGCGTGCCCGCAAAGTTCAATCTCACTCTCCGGTGTGTAGTATCTGATCCTGTATCCACCTTCGATCCTGTTCAGGAATGCAGTCTCGGAAAGATTCATTTCAGCAGCAATTAGCTGCATCATAGCACTTTCCAGCTCGTTTTCGGTGATCATTACTCCGGCAGGATTACCCTTGAACGGTTCGCTTGTAAAAGCATCAACATGATAGATTATTTTTGTGTTGCTCATGATGGTTTGGTTTAACAGGAAAGTCTATAATATTTGCACTGAAGTAATTATTTAAATTTGTTATTTATAAAGAATCGAAAATAGTATAAAAAACCTACATTTTATGATCAAAAACACTTTTTCAACACGAAAAATTTAGGTATTTTACCTCACTAAAGGAATTATACATCATAGGATTTTTGCTGAAGAAATCACTAAAATTCTTTTTAAGCTATGATAAACAATAAGAAAATAGTAGTAGTCCTTCCTGCCTTCAATGCAGAAAACTCACTGGAACAAACATATAGAGAAATCCCATATGATATTGTAGATGACGTTATCCTTGTTGACGATCAAAGCTCGGATAAGACTATTGAAATAGCTGAACAACTGGGGATTAAAAATATAATAAAACATGAAACCAATTTGGGATATGGTGGAAATCAGAAAACATGTTATATGAATGCATTGCATAAAGGAGCAGACATTATCGTTATGTTGCATCCGGACTATCAATACACTCCAAAGCTAATTCATTCAATGTGCTATATTATTGCAAATAATGTTTATCAGGTAGTATTGGGATCCAGAATTTTAGGGAAAGGTGCACTAAAAGGAGGTATGCCTTATTATAAATATTTCTTTAACAGGGTGTTAACATTGTTTCAGAATTTGATGATAGGTCAGAAGCTTTCGGAATACCATACAGGATTCAGAGCTTTCTCAAGGAAAGTTTTGGAATCAATTAATTTCGAACAAAATTCTGATAATTTTATTTTCGACAATCAAATACTTATACAAATATTTAATGCAGGTTTCGAAGTCGCAGAAATTACCTGTCCAACCAAATACGCGAGTGAAAGTTCCTCAATAAATTTGAAAAACAGCATAGTATATGGCTTTGGGGTAATTAAGAACACATTGCTTTTTTTCTTGCATAGGTTAAGGCTTACTAAAGTAAAGCTATACTATCCTAAACCTTAATTCTATTTCCCCATTTTTTTTATGCCGAAATATCTTAAGATAGTCTAATAAATATTATCAAATTAGTTAAAACTGTAAAGGTAGGCAGCTGCTCTTTGAATCTCATATTTTTCCAGGAGTATACCATGCTGTTCACATTTATTGATGATAATTGCTTTTTCAGGATCGGTATAGTGTGAAAACAGGAGCCAGACACGGTTTCTTTCCAAGAATTCATTAAAAGTTATATCAAATACTTCGGGACTAGTCCTGATCCATTGACCTTTTATTATCTCCGCATCTTCTGGGATATATTTGAATCTATAATACTCAAATGACCAACGAGAGCCATATTGTACGTAGATCAGGTCGTTTTCATTGAATTTTTCTCCTATGAATTGCATAGGTTTTCTTATCTCTTCTTTGGGGAATCCGCCAATGGCTAATTTGATGGGATTAATAAGAAATATTAAAAGTAATAGTATAATAAGGAGTTTCTTATAAGGAAAGAACCTAGTAATATGATAAATCGAATACGCCAGTAAGATTATGGTTGCACTTGCATTATATAATATTAACCTCTCTTTACAGGGATAGATAAGGAAGATCGCCAGGATAAAATTTATTATTAATGGAATAAATAATGCCAGAATAATATAATGCTTATTCTTGATAATTATTATTACACCAAGTAATGATAATATTATAGCCAATAAGCTTAATTTTATCTCAAGTGGATATTTGAAAAGACCTGCAAAAAAGTCAATATACCAACTAATATCTGCCGAATTATTAGGCTTGGGGGGAAAAAAGCTGAAACTTCCAAATGCAGTTTCCTGGAGGCCCTGATGTGAGTGCCCTCCAAGGAAAAAATAATAATTGACCGCAAAGCTAATAAACCAAATACCCACCATTACTAAGAATGTAGGGATATTATTCCACGACCTGTCCTTTATAATCAGGTAAATAATCCACAATCCAATTGCTGTTAATACCAGTACTGAAATGTGAGATATCCATATAATGATTGCCCCAATTAATCCGTAAAGCAATGATTTAGAGAATGATTGTTTATACTTTTCTTTTGGCAGGAAATATAAGAAGCAAAAGATAAAGACAAAAACATCCAAACTATATTGTTTAACCTCTAATGAATAATAGATAAGAGATCTGCCTAAGATGAAGAAAATTAAAGCAATGATTGCGATACTTTTATCCGTATATTTTTTTGCTAAAAGATAGAACAATGGTATTGATATAACACCTGATAAGAGAGGTAAGAGTCGTAATATATACTCACTTGATCCAAAAATATTTATTAGAAACTTTTCAATGAACAGGAAACCAATAGGAGCTACCTGTAGTGTATCTAGTGGTTTTAGAAGATCAGTGTAATCCCTGTTAATAATGTTAAGGCTAAGAGTTGCCTCATCTAGCCAAAGAGCGGGATTCTGTAGATAATGGTATAGCCTTATAAATACTCCTGTGGTAATTAAGAAAAGAAGAATGGTTTTATGAAGAATTTTTCCTTCATTGAATGACCTGAGTATACCTTTTAGATATTCCATATCATATATTCTACCACAATGTTATTGTTGGCTTGTTAAATTCAAAATTAATAATTGTCTTCATTTCAAGTATTATACATTATTTTTGAAGCTATGAGGGCCTGATAAGTCTTTAGATTACCGAAAAATTATTCTCAATTAATACAAGCATATATAAAGATATAAATATGAAAGAACTTTTAAAATATGAATGCCCTGATAACTGGCAAAGAATTTTCACAATTGACATGCATGCCGGAGGTGAACCACTTCGAATTTTCATCGATGGTATGCCTGAGGTTAAGGGAGATACTATTCTTGAGAAGAGGCAATATTGCAGGGATAACCTTGATCATATCCGTACCGCAATCATGTTTGAGCCGCGGGGACATGCGGATATGTATGGTGCAGTAATAACAGAACCGGTTACTGAGGGAGCAGATTTTGGAACATTCTTTATGCATAACGAAGGATATAGCACAATGTGTGGGCACGCCATTATTGCCCTGACAAAATTTGCTGTCGAAACAGGGTTCATCATGAAGGATGGAGACGAACAAATACTTGAAATTGATGCTCCTCCGGGAAGAATTCGATCCAGGGCATTTATGAAGGACGGTAAGGTCGAAAAGGTATCGTTTCTAAACGTCCCTTCATTCTTGTTGATTGAAAATGAGATGGTTGATGTTCCAGGAATCGGAAGGGTGATGTTTGATGTCGCTTATGGCGGTGCATTTTATGCGTTCTGTGATGCAGACAGGTTGGGTTTGAGCCTTGATGCGTCCGGTTATACCAGGCTGATTGATTATGGCAGGAGGATCAAGAGGGCAGTCATGGAAAACTTCAGGATCGATCATCCTTTTGAGCCAGACCTGAGCTTTCTGTACGGAACCATATTCTATGGAGCCCCTTTTAATCCGGATCACTGGAGTCGCAACGTCTGTATATTCGCAGATGGTGAGGTCGACAGGTCACCAACCGGTACGGGAGTGAGTGCAAGAGCAGGACTGCATTATGCCAGGCGGGAACTTGCAATGGGAAAGAAAGTCACAATTGAAAGTATAATAGGAACCACAATGGATGTTGAGGTTACCGGGGAGGTAGATTATGGAGGTTACAGGTCAGTTATACCGGAAGTCACCGGGACCGCCAGCTTTACAGGCAGGAACCAGTTCTGGATCGACCCTGATGACCCTCTGAAGAATGGATTTATCCTGCGCTGATCCCTGATATGTTAATTAATATTAAAATCATTCTTATCTGGTCTGAAAATGATCTGCATATGGAATAATTTAACGAAATTGGTGGTATGTAAACTATAGTGTTCAACTAAAATATGATTATGATGAAAACGATTCTAAGAACAATGGGAGTCATGATATTCTCACTGTTAGTCACCGGAGCTTTTGCTCAGCAGGGAGGTATGAGGAATATGGATCCTGAAGCAAGTGCACAGCGTTCGATAGACCAGATGAAGGAAATAATCAAGATCAATTCTGACGAAGAGGCCAAAGTAAAGGAGGTTTTTCTGAAATATGCCAAAGAGCGGCAGACGATTATGCAATCGATGGGCGAGGGCGGAGATCGCGAACAGATGAGGGCCAAAATGACTGAGATGACTACAAAACAAAATGCAGAACTTGAGAAGATCCTTGGGAAAGAGCGCTTTGAAACTTATAATAAGAAGATACAGGAACTAAGACAAAACCGGGTACGAGGGTAAAAGGTTTTTAATAGCCTGATTTGTTTATAGTAATTAAGGTGATTTCCGGCGGCATACCGATCCTGACAGGGATCCCAATCGTCCCCAGGCCACTGTTTACATAGAGCCAACAGTCGCCGGCACCGTATAAGCCATGCCAGGCAGCATAGTATTTTTTTGCCGGACTCCATCTGGACTTTCCAAACCTGAATCCCAACTGTGCACCATGGGTATGCCCCGACAGGGTAAGATTAATGCTATACTTACCGTTTATATGACCTGACCACCAGTTTGGATCATGAGACAGCAATATCCTGAAGTCTGTGCTTACTGAATCTGCAAGCAGATGATCAATATTACTGTAGGATATGTTGGGGATACTACCTGATGTCCTGTTTCCTATCAGAGTAAGTTCAGAATTGTGTATTGAAATATTTATTGCTGTATCGGTTACAGGCAGGAAACCTGAGCTCACAATTAGCTCCAGTATCCTGTTGAAATTATTGATCCTGTCAGACTCATTATAATCCGGGTGGTATGTCCCTTCATCATGGTTGCCGGTAACTGCATATTTGCCATGCTCAGATTTCAATTCTGCAAGAATAGAGGTAAATGGCTCCATCTCATGCGATGCAATTGTTACAAAATCGCCTGTGTTTAAAATAAGATCAGGATTAAGATCATTTATAATTTGAACAACCTCAATGAGTCTTTTTTCCTTTCGGTGGAAGCTGCTCAGATGGAGATCGGATATATGAACGATCCTTAGTCCGTCAAGAGAGGGAGAAAGGTTATCATACTGAATCCCTATACGCTCTACTTTAAAATTAAACCTTCCGTTAATATAACCTGCAGCAAGAACAAGAAATATTAAGGCCGAAATTACCAGCCCTGATATATTCAGGGTTTTTGCCAGACCAGCTGAAAATCTCCTCAGAATATAGCCGGTATTTGACAGGATTACAATAATAATACGCTGTAACCAGATTGCCGATATAAAAAGTGCAAGATGCAGATTTAACGTTAGGAAACTAGTATCTGAAAAGTCACCTTTGTGGAAAATTGCTTTTATCAGCAGGTAGTATGTGATCAGGCTGAACAACAGATGAAGGGTAACGAGTACCCTGACATAATCAGAATTCCCTGTAATCCTTTTTCCTGTTATGGTAAGAAAAGAAAGAGCATCGATCAATACTATTAGTAAAATCAGAAACAAAATTTCCATACCGTTGGTCTCTGCTGCCGGAACCAAATATAATCAATTCACTTTATAAATATTTAATCATATATTTAACTTTCAACCCTCAACTCGGGAATCAATGCTCAGAATTCATTTTTACGAACCATATCACATTGATAATAAGATGTTTGAATATGTGATAATAGCTGCCATGTATCAGGGAAAATGGTTGTTTATCAAGCACAGGCAGAGAGGGTGCTATGAACTACCTGCAGGTAAAGTTGAGAATGGTGAATCGCCGGATAAATCGGCTGCCAGGGAACTTTCAGAGGAGACAGGGGCTGTTGACTTTTCACTTATTCCTGTAGCTGCCTACTGTGTGGACAGAGACGGCAACAGCGGATATGGTATGCTTTACTATGCATGTGTGAAAAAATTAGGCAAGATCATTGATCAGGATGAGATAGCCGAGGTTGGTATGTTTGATGAGATGCCTTCCAACCTGACCTTCCGGGAAATACAAACTGCCCTGTTCAATAAAGTACTGGACTTCCATAGGGGTCAGAATATCATCAAAAACGGATAGTCTGGTTATGATAATTATGATATAATATATTTTTGTTTGATGCATTCATTTGTAAAAAAAAGTTGTAGAATTGCATACCAGGATTAATTTTGGTTAATAATTTCACAGCCCATAATATCCGGTAAATTACTACCACCCGGAAGGTTTATGTGTCATTATAGTAACAAAACAGACAGGAAATGAAAAAACTCCCCGGAAGAACAGTCGAAAGATTAAGTGAATACCGCCGTTCATTACTTGGTTACCTTGAAGAGGGAAATAACTATATCTACTCTCATGAACTGGCTGCTCTTCTTCATATTACTGCAGTACAGGTCAGAAGAGACCTGATGCTCATTGGATATAGCAGCATTCTGAAAAAGGGTTATGATGTCAAAGAGCTCATAAAACACATTGGGGACATAATCGATTCGGAAGAGGGTCAGAATGTTGCAGTTATAGGTGTTGGGAATCTTGGCAGGGCTATTATAAGGTACTTTAAGGGAAAAAGGTCAAAATTGAATATTGTTGCCGCTTTTGATTCTGACCCTCAGAAAGTTGAACGTACCTATTCAGGTGTAAAGTGTTACCCGATGGAAGAGTTGGGCAAGGGAGTATCTGAAAGCAACATTTCCATTGCCATATTAACTGTGCCTCCCGAATTTGCAAAGGCAGTCGCTGAAGAAGTTATCAAGCATGGCATAAAGGGGATACTTAACTTTACCACAGTATCATTGAACATGCCACCAAATGTTCACCTGGAGGAGTATGATATGATAACTTCCCTCGAAAAGGTCGCCTATTTTGTAAAAGAAGACTGATCGTTACTCACTTGACTCATATGCCGGCATCAGGGCTCCATTCTTAGGACCATCTGAATAATACTCATTTCTGATTTCCATGATTTTTTTCATAGCAAGGGCCTTTAAATAATAGCTGGCATTGAGGCTTATTATTGATCTCTCTTTATTTTAATGACCAGAGAATGAAACCTTTTAATCCTCCTTCGCGTTCCGCTACGGCGGACGAGAAGTTATGGTTTAATTGGCTACGCCGAGCTCCCCACCAGTCGGCGGGTCGGTTCCCCGGGGCTTGCCCCGGAAAAAAGGGTCCAGGGCTTGCCCTGGGGTTTAATACCATTTAATCTTTTTTCTGCTCACAGTTAATGGCGAATCAATTAAGGAATCCTTTCAACCCTGTAGATAACATTTCTTTCCTTCAGGTATTCAAGGATGAATTGCAGATGTCCGCCAGTTTTACCGACAAACTCGGGAGGATTGATGCCCGGCTGGCTGAACATTCCCTCAATCATAAGATTGGCCATTGCAGTGCAGGTATATCCTGTTGTTCTTGCCATGGAGGTAATCCCTGTTGCTTTGTCAAACCTGTCAAGCAGATGATAAATATACTTTTCACGGTTGCCCTGCTTTGTTCCCTCAACAGTGATCCTCATAACTGTGAATTCTTCTTCGCCCTTCTTCAGTTGCCATGAAGGAAACAGCAGACGGGATGTAAGGTCAATTGGTTTTACCTTTATTCCGTTAATATCGACATCGTCATAACTGAAAAACCCTGCCTCCCGCAATACCCTGAGATATTCTATTGTTCCGGGATACCTGAGTGTTTTTTCTATCATATTCGGAACAGGAACGGTTTCTATCAGGCTGCGTAATCCATCTGAATTCCAGGCCTCCAGGGTTCCTACCTCATCAAACTCAACAAGCTCCGGGTCCGATAGTGCCTCCCTGGTAACCAACTCACCATTTACCAGATACCGTGCCGGCCGGGTGTATTCTTCAATAACATCGATGGGGGAGAAAACAGCTTTATATTGCCATGGCCATTCCCTCTTAACAGGTAATCCGCCGACAAGGCACTCAAAGCGTTCAACATTCATCTGCTCATAATGGTATCCGGCAATCAGGTTGCTTACTCCAGGGGCCACTCCACAGTCAGTAACAACCGTTACACCTTTTGATTTGGCCATCCGGTCCAGACCAAAAGGATTTTCGGGAAAAAAAGAGATGTCAACCATATCCTTCCCTGCCTCAATAGTATATTTCACCGAATTATAACCCATGCTTCCCGGCAGAGCACCAATTACAAGATACTTGTCCCTGACCAGATCTTTTAGTATCTCAGGGTCTGAGACATCAGCCATGACAGCTTTGACATTTTCAATCCCTGAGAGGGTGTTGAGATTTTCCTGCGAAATATCAACGGCCGTTACCTCGTACCCTGGAGCAAGATCTTTCACTATAGCTGACCCTACCAGTCCGGTGCCCAGTACAATAATTCTCTTCTTCATAGTATTCGGTTATATGTAAATAATTCCGATTAACTTTTTTTTAACTGTAATAAGAAGGCAAAATAGTGGTTTTAGAATTATTTTCATACGAAAATGAACTATTTTGAAACAGCAACAGTAATTGGGAATGGATTAATGCATCCTGCCGGTACGGGTAAAAAAGTGCTTTGAGACACCCCATTCATCATAACCAATTTCACAGGCTTCAATTCAAAGAAGGTTAAAAGGGGAACCCGTACACTCTTACTGCAGAAATTGGAGAACTCGATGAGTCCCCTGAAAAATACTATGTCACCGCTATATCTTTCCTTTACCTCTGCGCCTTTTCAGGAGGGCAGCCATTTTCTCACCCGTTGACTCCGGAAGACTGATTATCTCATCCCTTGAGAGGTTATCATTTTTTAATATTTTGTCAACAGGTAGTGCCATTATTAATATATGGAGTACAAATATATGTTGAAAAGGGATATTGATATATGATATTTGCCTGGTAATTGTCATTTGACAAACTGCTGGAGGGTGGTTCGGCATTATGTCTCCTGATTGAATGATTGCGCAATACATCTGCCAGCTCTGACATATCCTCTGGATCCAATTTACAACCGGAAAACGGGACCGCTCAAAGCAGGTAAATAATTATTTGGCAGATAAGGTATCTATTTTCGACATCTAACTGCTAATATCTGTATACTAGCTACTTATATAGGATTGATTATGATCCGTTTTTTAGAGAAAAATCATTTGAATATATTATTGAATTTTATACATTGCCACTCAGAAATCTGACATTTTGGAATTTTCATTTCTTATACCCGTATTTCTCTGCACGGTAGCTCAGATTGTTGGATGGTTAAAGTTACCTGGGAGTTTGTGTGACATTCCTGTTTACCTCTCATTTGCTTAAATAATATACTTTCGAATATCATGATAAATAAATCCTTAATCAACCCGGCCAGTATTGTAATTGTCGGTGGTTCAGATGATCTTTCCAAACCTGGAGGGAAGGTTCTTAAAAACATTCTTGATGGCAATTATGCGGGAGACCTTTTTGTTGTAAATCCCAAATCGGACAAGGTGCAGGGTATCAAGTCATTTCATAATCCCTCTGATCTGCCTGAAGTTGAACTGGCTATCCTGGCCATTGCTGCCAGGTACTGCAGGGAAACGGTAGAAATACTGGCCAGGGAAAATGGTACAAAAGCATTTATTATTCTATCTGCCGGATTTGGGGAGGAGAGTAAAGAGGGGGCAAAGCTTGAGGAGGAGATTGCTGAGATTATTAGCAATAGTGGGGGCTGTCTGATTGGCCCCAACTGCATTGGGATGCTGTGTCAAAGCTATTGCGGTGTGTTTACCAGTCCGATTCCCAAACTTGATCATAAAGGGGTGGATTTTGTTTCAGGGTCAGGAGCAACCGCCGTTTTTTTTATGGAATCTGCAATACCGAACGGGGTGACATTTTCAAGTGTCTTTTCGGTAGGTAACAGTGCACAAATCGGGGTGGAGGATGTTATAAAGTATCTTGATGAATCCTATGTTAAGGGGAAGAGTTCAGATGTTAAATTACTGTATATTGAAAGTATAAGGAAGCCGCAAATGCTGCTGAAGCACGCTTCATCGCTGATAAGGAAAGGATGTAGTATTGCAGCGATCAAAGCAGGCACCTCAGAGGCAGGGAGCAGGGCTGCATCATCTCATACAGGAGCTATGGCCACGCCCGATCGGGCTGTGGATGCACTATTCCGTAAGGCAGGCATAATCAGATGCTATAGCCGGACTGAACTGGCTTCAGTCGCTTCGGTGTTGCTCTATCCGCCTCCAAAGGGAAGGAATATAGCAATAGTAACCCATGCAGGAGGACCGGCCGTAATGATTACAGATAACCTTTCAGCAGGAGGCATGAATGTTCCGGTTCTCAGCGGTAAGGCTGCAAGTGACCTGCTCGGGAAACTTCACCCGGGCTCATCAGTTGAAAATCCGATCGATATCCTGGCAACAGGTAAAGAAGAGCAGCTTCAAGCTGTCCTCGATGCCTGCGAAAATGATTTTGATGAAATAGATGCTGTCATCGTAATATTCGGAAGCCCGGGACTGTTTACTATGGATGAGATTTATAGGGTGCTGGATGAAAAAATGAGAACAGGTACGAAACCAATATACCCGGTTTTGCCATCACTTCTGACTGCTGGCAGGGAGGTAAATGAATTTATAGCAAAGGGAAGAATTAATTTTCCTGACGAGGTGACCCTGGCCAAAGCATTTTCCAGGGTCATGAATAACAGACTCCCTGCAGGACCTGCAGATGAAATTAAAGATTCGGTCCGGAAAAAGGTGAGGCAGGTTATTAATAATGCCCCGGATGGTTACCTGGCACCGCCTGATGTTCAGAAATTATTGGATATTGTTGGTATACCAAGAGTACCTGAGATAAATGTCTCTACCGAATCGGAGGTGGCAGGAACAGTTTCGGACATAGGCTTTCCTATAGCAATGAAAGTAGTTGGGCCTGTGCATAAATCAGATGTGGGAGGTGTGTCGCTGAACATTACGGACACGAGCAGTGCTCTTAATGAATTCAGACGAATGATGGGAATAAAAGGAACAACCGCAGTATTGTTTCAACCAATGATCGGGGGCATAGAGTTATTTACCGGTGCAAAGAGGGAAGAGGGATTTGGTCACGTTATTATGTGTGGTCTTGGAGGTATTTTTATCGAGGTATTAAAAGATATAAATACCGAACTTGTACCGTTGAGCAAAGATGAAGCAGATGAAATGATCCGGTCCCTCAAGGGTTATGCAATTCTTCAGGGTGTGCGGGGAAAATCCGGTATCGACATTATCTCCTTCAGGGAAATCATAATTAAGGTTTCCAAACTTGTGACTGCTGCTCCTGAGATCTATGAGATGGATCTGAATCCACTCATCGGAACACGGGAAGGGGTATATGCTGTTGATACAAGAATCAGACTGGAAAAAATCGCCCGGTAAGGATGAAGAGATCCGACATATTAATATTGCTTGCTCTTGTAGTTCTTTTCCTTCCTTTCATATTATTTGAGAGGATATACAACTTTTATGACCAATTCTATGTCAATTATCCATTCCTCACCAGTTTCGTTAAATTTGCCATACTGGCCACTGCTGGTGAGCTAATAGGATTAAGGATACGGACAGGCACCTATTTCAGGAAAGGATTTGGCATACTCCCCAGAGCAATTGTATGGGGTTTTCTGGGAGTTACCATCCAGGCCGCATTTATTATATTTACCCGGGGAGTTCCTATGCTGTTGGAATTCATGGGATTCACAGGGTCAACATCTGCCATGTCGGGAAAATTTTCGCTCAACAGACTGGGTGTTGCCTTCAGTATCAGTTTATTCCTGAACCTTTTTTATGCACCTGTTTTAATGACAGTGCATAAGATCACAGATTCGCATATTGAAATAACCGGGGGAACTATCAGGGGATTTTTAAGCAGAATGGATGTGGCGGTAATCCTGGCGGAGATTAACTGGGATTCACACTGGGGTTTTGTATTGAGGAAAACTATAGTCTTTTTCTGGATCCCTGCCCAGACAATTAATTTCCTTTTGCCTGAGCAGTTCAGGGTGCTCATAGCTGCCATTTATGGAATAATTCTGGGGGTGATCCTTGCATTCGCGGCAAGAACTAAAGCTGTTTGAAAACAGTTTTTATTGATAGCATATTTTGTATATTTAACCTCCTGACAAAAACATATGAATTTTAGCAATGTTAACATAAAGACAGATAAAAGCGCAATTAGCGAATTGCTTGATGTGCTGTTATTTGTGATTATTGAAAACTTGCTATACAGGAAATAGATGTAAATAAGGGGGTGGTCTGATTGGCTGCCCCTGCTGGTTTTATTAAATCAGAATCGAAAGCACAGGAAATGAAAAAGACTCCTATTGATCAAAGTGTGGTAGAAAAGAGAATTGGCGAAAGTGGCCTTTCATCACTGGGCAAGGCCAGCATCAGGGAGATAGTGAAGCTTGTTAACCAGATTGAAAGGGATACGGGCGAGAAATTTATAAGGATGGAGATGGGAGTTCCCGGGCTCGCAGCACCATCAATCGGCATTGAAGCTGAGAAGAAAGCACTTGACAGCGGACTGGCATCTGTATATCCCAATATCGAAGGGTACCATGATCTCAAGATAGAAACATCGAGGTTTGTTAAATTATTTCTTGATGTAGATGTCGATCCCAGGGGGTGTGTACCCACTGTGGGATCGCTGATGGCAGGTATTGCCAGTTTTCTGGTCGTTAACAGGAACGACGCATCAAAGGAAGGGACATTATTTATTGATCCCGGTTTCCCGGTTCATAAGCAGCAGGTTAAAGTCCTCGGGCACGAATACCGTTCATTTGATGTTTACGATTATCGTGGCGAAAAACTCAGGGATAAGCTTGAATCAACTTTATCAACAGGAAAGGTGTCAAGTATCCTTTATTCAAATCCAAATAATCCGGCCTGGATCTGTTTTACAGAAGAAGAACTTTCAATTATAGGCGAACTTGCCATGAAGTATGATGCGGTTGTTCTGGAAGACCTGGCATATTTTGGTATGGATTTCCGGAAAGACTATTCTGTTCCCGGACAACCGCCTTTCCAGCCAACGGTGGCTAAATATTGTGATGACTATATATTGATGATCTCCAGTTCAAAAGCCTTTAGTTATGCAGGCCAGAGGATCGGGATGCTTGTAATGTCAGATCATCTTTTCAACAGGAGATATCCCGACCTGCTCAGGTACTATACCTCGGATATGTTTGGTCACGCAATGATCTTTGGTGTCCTGTATGCGCTGTCGGCAGGAGCTACACACTCCACACAGGCCGGATTCGCTGCTCTCCTGAAATCGGTGAACGACGGTAACTATAATTTTCTGGATGTGGTGAAGGAGTATGGAAGGAAAGCTAAAATAATGAAAGAGATGTTCATTCAAAACGGCTTCAGGATAGTATATGATACCGATATTGATGAACCAATTGCTGATGGTTTTTATTTTACAATTGCATATCCCGGGATTGATGGGGCTGAACTCCTTGAGGAACTTTTATATTATGGGATCAGTGCCATCTCACTGAATATTACCGGAAGTAAAAGAACGGAGGGTCTCAGGGCATGTGTCTCACTGGTGCCAAGGGAGATGTTTCCGGTTCTCGAACAGAGACTGATCAGGTTCAAAGAGGATCACATCATAGAATGACAAAACAGTAAATAACAAAATATGGCTAAGGTTAAAGGATTAATAGTAATTGATACAGAGAAATGTAAAGGATGCGAGGTATGTGTTGTATCATGCCCGACCCAGGTAATCGAAATATCGAAGAATGTAAATGGCAAGGGCTATAATTATGCCGAACCTGCTAATCCGGATGTTTGTACCGGATGTGCAAATTGTGCCATTGTATGTCCTGATGGTGTTATAACCGTCTACAAACAAAAAGTCTAACCTTTGAAAGAATTAATCATAATATAATGGAAAGAGAATTAAGATTAATGAAGGGTAATGAGGCAATTGCTGAAGCAGCCATAAGAGCGGGCACAGATGCATATTTTGGATACCCTATCACCCCTCAGAGCGAAATACTTGAATACCTGATGGAGGCAAAAACACATGAGACTACAGGTATGATTGTTTTACAGGCTGAAAGTGAGGTCGCTGCCATAAATATGGTATATGGTGGTGCCGGATGCGGCAAGAAGGTAATGACCTCTTCCTCGTCACCTGGGATAAGTCTGAAACAGGAAGGTTTAACATATCTTGCCGGTTCGGAGTTACCCTGCCTGGTGGTTAATGTCGTCAGGGGAGGGCCGGGACTTGGTACAATTCAGCCTGCCCAGTCAGATTATTTTCAGGCTACAAAGGGGGGCGGACACGGCGATTACAAGCTCATTGTTCTGGCACCCTCATCTGTTCAGGAGATGGCAGATTTTGTTGAACTGGGATTCGACCTGGCCTTCAAATACCGGAACCCTGCATTGATATTATCTGATGGAGCCATCGGACAGATGATGGAGAAGGTTTATCTGAGTCCGCAAAAAGAGAGATCTGCTGATCTGCTCCCCTGGGCAACAACAGGAAAGACCCCCGACAGAGAACGCAACATAATAACCTCACTTGACCTTGATCCGGTAGCTCAGGAGAAATTTAATTTAAAGCTTCAGGCTAAATACAGGGAGATTGAAAAAAACGAGGTACGGTTCGAAAGATTTGAATGTGATGATGCAGAGTATCTGCTGGTCGCATATGGGACTAGTGCGAGGGTGTGTCAGAAAACCGTGAAGCTTGCCCGTGCCGAAGGGATAAAGGTCGGGCTGCTGAGACCAATAACCCTTTATCCATATCCCTCTGCAGAAGTATCATCCCTGGCAGACAGGGTCAAGTCTATTCTGTCGGTTGAGATGAGCGCAGGTCAGATGGTCGAAGATGTCAGGCTGGCAGTAAATGGTAAGGTTCCTGTTAATCATTATGGAAGGATGGGAGGAATTATTCCAACACCCGATGAAATACTTGAATATTTAATGAAAGAAATAATTGGAGGATAAAACATGGCAGAAAATTTTGATACTGCTCAGTTCATTAAGCCTGAAAATCTTGTATACCAAAAACCAGGGGTGCTGACTGATAACATTATGCATTACTGTCCGGGTTGCGGACATGGAACAACACACCAGATAATTGCATCATTGATTGAGGAGTTAAATATACAGGAGGATACCATCGGGGTTGCCCCGGTCGGTTGCTCGGTATTAATGTATAATTATCTTGATGTAGATATGCAGGAGGCGGCTCACGGCCGTGCACCAGCACTGGCAACGGCTATTAAGAGGCTGATGCCTGACAAGTTCGTGTTTACCTATCAGGGAGATGGTGACCTGGCTGCTATAGGAACAGCAGAGACGATACATGCCTGTAACCGTGGGGAGAAAATACTGATAATTTTCATAAATAACGGTATCTATGGAATGACCGGCGGACAAATGGCTCCTACTACTATTCCGGGGATGAGATCATCCACTTCACCCTATGGACGGGACGTGGAAAGAATGGGCAATCCGTTGAAAATTACAGATCTGGTGGCAATGCTGCCCGGCACATATTATGTTACCCGCCAGAGTGTTCATAAGCCTGCAAACGTAAGGAAGACCAGGAAGGCAATTCAGAAAGCGATAGAGTATCAGAAATTAAAAAGAGGTACCTGTTTTATTGAGATTGTATCCAATTGCCCTTCAGGATGGAAAATGACTCCTGTTGAGTCGAACAAATGGATGGAAGAAAACATGTTACCATTCTATCCGCTTGGTGACCTTAAGGTTCCGGAAGAATAATATTTAAGAATTTAAAAAAACAGAATATGACTGAAGAAATCATTATTGCGGGATTCGGAGGCCAGGGTGTGCTATCGATGGGCAAGATCATGGCCTACTCAGGTGTAATGCAGGATATGGAGGTAAGCTGGATGCCATCCTATGGGCCTGAGATGAGGGGAGGAACTGCCAACGTGACAGTGATCATTAGTGATGAAAGGATTAGTAGCCCGATCATCAGGGTATTCGATACTGCAATTATTCTCAACCAGCAATCACTTGATAAATTCGAATCGGCGGTAAAACCCGGCGGGACACTGATTTATGACAGCAATGGAATAACAAGGCCCCCTGAAAGAAAGGATATTTCCATCTTCAGGGTCGATGCTGCAGAAGAAGCTTCCAGGATGGAGAGCGCCCGCACATTCAATATGATCGTCCTGGGTGGTTTTCTGAAGGTAAAACCTGTTGTGAAGATTGAGAATGTAATATTGGGCCTGAAAAAATCATTACCTGAAAGATACCATCATATGATACCTATGAATGAAAAGGCTCTTCAACGGGGGATGGAAATTATTACACAGCTGAACTGAGAGACAGTATCCAGGGATCTACCTGTAGAAATTCATATCACTGATATACTTCCAGACCTGTGGGGCAAGCAGGTGTCTGATATCTTTACCCTTTCTGATGGCATCTCTTATGAATGTACTTGATATCTCAATCAGGGGAGCATCTACCTGCCTTATATCGGCCTTTGCAAGGATATTATCCAGAGCGGGTATCAAACCCTTCTTCTCCACTTTTCTCGGATAGGTATATATAGTACACAGCCTGATCAATTCATCGATATTCTTCCACTTGTGAAGTGTAGAAAGATTATCACTTCCCAGAATAAGTGAAAATTCCTTGCCCGGGTATTTCTCTCTTAGATAAGTTATGGTATCGATGGTATAGGATGGCTGTGGCAACCTGGACTCAATATCGGATACCCTGAATCGCAGGTCATCCCCGATTGCCCGTTCCACCAGCTCCAGCCTGTGGTGATCAGCAAGCAGGGTACTTTTTTTCTTCAGTGGGTTGTGAGGACTTACTACGAACCATATTTCATTCAGATCTGTAAATTCAATTAACCAGTTTGCTATCGCGAGATGGCCGATATGAACGGGATTATATGATCCGAAAAAGAGTCCGGTCTTCATTGTACTACTCGTTGATAATATCCCTGACAATTTTTTCTGCAGCCAGACATGCCTTCTCCAGGTCATCGTTTATTATTATATGATCAAAATGGCTTGATTTCTCTAATTCCAGCTCTGCCTTGGCTATTCTCATTTCTATCTTTTCACCGGAATCGGTGCCCCTCTTTTTTAGTCTTTGCCGGAGCACATCCACTGAAGGAGGTTTTACAAAGAATGAAACAGCACTGTCACCATATAATCTTTTAAGATTAAGCCCCCCTGCAACATCTACATCAAACAGGACATGATTTCCCTTGCCCCGGATCCTCTCTATCTCACTTCGCAGCGTTCCGTAATAATGGTCTGTGTATACCTCTTCCCACTCAATGAATTCATTATTTGTGATCTTCTCACGGAAATCAGCAGCACTCAGGAAATAATAATCAATACCATCTTCTTCTCCATCACGCGGTTTCCTGCTGGTAGCTGATATTGAGAATTCAAAATTTAATCCTAAGTCGAGCAGGTATCTGACAATACTTGTTTTCCCTGACCCTGAGGGAGCTGAGAATATGAAAAGCTTACACTTCATAATATCAGACTGGCTTTTAAAGGATATTTAATACCTGCTCCTTGACTTTCTCTAATTCATTCTTCATCATTACTACTATCCTCTGGATATCAGCATCGTTGGATTTTGAGCCAAGAGTATTTATTTCCCTGCCGATTTCCTGGGCAATAAAGCCTAGCTTCTTCCCTGCATTATCTTCAGATTCAATTACTTCCAGAAAATAATCACAGTGTTTCCTTAGCCTTACCTTTTCTTCATTGATATCCAGTTTTTCAAGATAGAACAGAATTTCCTGCTCAAAACGGTTATTATCAATATTCTCCGGCCCGAGACTTTCAAGACTGGCGCTTATCCTTTCCCTTACGGAATTAATCCTTCCCTCTTCAAGAGGTTCAATGCTTTTAAGGAGGCTTGTGATGTTGCTGATCCTTTCCCTGAGATCAATTTCCAACGCCTTACCCTCCTCAAGCCTGTAGTCATCTATCAGTTCAAGAGCCTTATTAATAAGTGAATGAATATGCTTCCATTCCTCTTCTGACAATTCCTCCTTTTCATTCCTCAGGATATCAGGTAAATGCATGATTATCGACAGGAGATGTTCCTGCGAGTCCATATACAGCTCTTCGGCAACCTCCGTCAGCTGATTATAGTAATTTCTGACAGCTGATTTATTTATTGCAGGCACGTTCTGGTCATCAAGCACATCCACGTTAAGTGATATATCTATCTTGCCTCTGCCAAGTTTCCGGTTCACAATGTTTCTGATTTCAATCTCCTTTTCCCTGTATATCCAGTGCATTTTTGAAGTAATATCCAGTTGCCTGCTATTGAGCGATCTGATCTCAACTGTTACCTTCTTGCCGGGAAATTCTGCTGATGCCTTTCCATATCCTGTCATTGAACGGATCATAGTCTGATGGTTTTTTATAAGGTAAAATTAAGAAAAATGAGGAGAATCAGACCTGCTGGTGCTTTATGATCACCTTTTTCTTCCAGCGGCCCGTGCTGTAGTAACTTGCTGCAAGTATTAATCCAACTGCCCAGCCTATCGGAAATGACCACCAGATACCCACCTCATTCCCCACCCGGCTTGACAGGATGTAAGCCAGTGGTACCCTCACCAGCCAGAGTGAAAGAAGGGTTATAAGCATAGGTATTAGTGTGTCGCCAGCCCCTCTCATGACACCCATGAAAATGAACATCATAGCAAAAAGCATGTAAAAAAGACTGACAATAGTAAGATATTCATGCCCGATCCTGATGACTGTGGTGTCGTTGGTAAATGCATCCATGAAAAATGATCCGAAAAATATGATAATCAGGGTTGTTGAAAAAGTTACCACCGTGGAAATTAATACTGTTGACCACAAACCTGATCTTACACGCTCAGGTTTGTTTGCTCCGAGATTCTGCCCTACGAATGTGGCAAGTGCCTGCGCAAGGATCATGGCTGGTATTGTCGCGATAGCATCGAGCCTGCTTGCAACTGAGAAGGCCGCTATCACATCGGTACCGAATGAATTCACAATTCCCATAATTGCCATGATACCAAGGGCAACAAATGTTTGCTGGAGTCCTGTTGGCAAGCCGATCTTATAGCTCTGGGTGAATATCAATCGGTCGAATACCAGATTCTTCAAAGATATATTTATCAATTCATGATACTTGTTCAGGTATAATGCAGCAGTAAGGAAAGCACCTCCCTGCGAAATTATCGTTGCAAGCGCCACGCCTTTGACTCCCATGTTGAAAACAATAACAAACAGAAGGTCAAGACCTATATTGGTAACAGTGGAAATAATCAGGAAATAGAGGGGTGTTTTTGAATCACCAAGACCCCTGAGTATCGCGCTTGTTGCATTGAATCCGAAAAACCCGATCATGCCCAGAAGATAAATATTCAGATAGTCAAGAGCTATTGGCATTACATCCTCAGGGAGATTTAGCAGTCTGAATATCTCTTCGCTGAAAATGATACCTATTACGGTTGTAACAATGGATGCGAAGAGAAGGGTGATATACATAGTATCAACAGCTCTTCTGACACTGTCATAATCCTTGGCTCCGAAATACTGTGATATGACAATCGTAATCCCGGATGCGAGCCCTATAATCATTGATATCAGGACGAAGATAACAGGAAATGAGGCGCCAACAGCTGCAAGTGCTTCTTTACCAAGAAAATTGCCAACTATAACGCTGTCAACAATATTATAGAGCTGCTGAAAGATATTGCCTGCCAGCATGGGTAATGCAAACTTGAGAATATGTTTTCCCTCCTTGCCAGTGGTCATATCTACCATGAAGCTCTCATAAAATAAAGTGCAAAAGAAGGTAAAAAATAGGCAATATCAAAACTATGATTAGACGAGTCCATTATAGGGCAAGGGTATATCATTACCTTTCTCATCCCTTTATGGATAATGGGTACAAGCTTTTCAGGACATCGGTATGTATCTTAAATTCAATTGGCATTTTATAGAATAATTGCATTAATTTTAAAGCTGTTTCAGCGCTCATACGAGAGTAACAAAGAATTGACATTTTGCAAATATTATTCTGACATGATTGATAAAGGAAGCTTCAGGAAAGGGGTTATTATTATGATAACATTTTTCCAGGTTATCGTGGCAGCACTTGGCCAGGAGGAGAATCATGATATTATTGCTGATTCACTGGACAACACGCTGATTAGAGTGGATGAGACTGATACCATTCTTATTGACAAGGGGGAAAAGATCGTTTTCACTGTTGATCAGGCAGTTGAGTTCCTGGGATCATGGTACTCAAATGTCGGGAACTGGAAGGATCCGAATGATCCTCTCAGAAGGGCAGTAGCACGACTTCTGTTCGAATCAGTAAATGACCCATTTTATAATTCCGAGCAATACATAGACAACTACGACTGGGAGACAATTAAGATTCCTTCCCGGAGCTTTTTTGAATGGGATACCCTGCAGATAGATATTAACAAAAAAACAGTGAGGCAGTCAAAGGTTGTTCCTGTATTTACTGAGCTTCAGGAAGATTCTTTGGATTTTTTTGCAGTTACTGACACATTGGCTCTGTTCGATACAACACGCGTGGTGTCAATACAGGACACTTTGGATATAGACACAATCCGGATGATTGCTCCTGATTCACCGGAGGTGCTGCCGGCTGACAGGGATACGATGAAATTGGCGACAGATAGTCTGGCCGGTTACGCATATGAGATAAGAGATAGTATAATCCTGGTAATAAGGGATACACTCAGGGAGGTTATCAGCACCAATCCTGACTTTCCTTTCTGGTACTACAATTTTCCCAATACGGGCGATTCAATTCAGTATGCTATTGATCTGTTGCTTGATTATTCAACCAGCAGAGATACCGGTGTTATCACTTTCAAAGGCAGTGATAATTATATACCTGTTTTGATGAGCAATAGTTCAGCAAAACTTTCAAGGCTATGGCTTAAGAATGAATGGGGCGAGGATATTTCAGTGTGGATCGGTGGTCGGTCGCGTGACACTGTCATTGTAATGGTCGAAGAGGGTGTGCACTTCAGGAGGCTCGACAAAAACACCAATATTGCTGAAGCCAGGCTGGAGGTTCAGGCAGTTGATAATTCAAAGCTTGCAGAGCTTAAGGCGGTCGAGGTAAAAACCAAATACTGGAAATTCTTTTCTGAAGCTGCATTTGTTTTTAACCAGGCAATAATAAAGAACTGGGTGAAAGGGGGCGAAAGCAATATTTCGACCACCCTCGATTTGACCGGTACTGCTGACTATTCAAACGAAGAAAAGAAAACAGGGTGGAATTCCCAGGGACGAATAAAATTCGGGATTATGGCATCCACCGATTATGGCGTAAGAAAGAATATTGATCAGGTCGACCTTGTAAGCAAACTTAACGAGAAAGCATTTGGTAAGTTCAATTTCAGTGCGACCATGTTATTCAAAACCCAGTTAGCCAAAGGTTACAAATATCTGGCTGACACTTCCTACCTCGTTTCCAAGTTCTTCAACCCGGCCAGTCTCACCCTTGGTCTGGGACTTGATTTTAAACCAAATGATAACACCTCCATAAACTTTGCCCCTCTCTCCTATAAAGGTACATTTGTTCCGGATACCGTTATGATCGACCAGACCAAACATGGCCTGACCAGGGGTAAAAGGGCAAAACATGAGCCTGGTATGAGCTGCCAGATCAATCATCGGCTGACTTTCTGGAGGGATATTACAGTTATAAATAAGGTACAGCTCTTTACCAATTATATCGAAAATCCAATGAATGTAGATATCGATTGGGAGATGATATTAACGGCACAGCTGAACTGGTTTACCGAGGTACGATTAAATACGCACTTTATCTACGATGATAATACCCTTATCCCCGTGGTGGACGATGACTCAAACCCTGTGCTTGGGATTGATGGAAAACAAAAAAAGGTCCCTATGGTGCAGTTCAAGGAGATGATCGGTTTATCGGTTATTTTCAGATTCTAAATATCCTTTTGAAAGATCCTGAATCTCTTGACAATCTTACCCCCAAGGCGTTCGAACTCAGCTCTTGACTTCTTATTGTGTTCAAGTATAAGATGACTCTCCATGTTGACCATCTTACTGCTGGCAGCCGATTTGAGGATATTTGATCCCATTATGGCATCTATCCCAAGTCCTCTGTACTGCTCTTTTACAGCACCAAGGAGCATAAGAAGGGTTGTAGTTCTTTTTGCCGACCGCAGGATCGGTATAAATCCAAAAGGAAATATTTTCCCATTGGCTTTTCTGAGTCCGTCTGCTATATCAGGCATTCCTATCACAAACGCCACAACACTTCCTTTAATCGAGAAGACCTTGATAAAACGGGGATCAAGTATAGGCATGTATCTTTTTGCAAGGTCATTCTTTTCCCTGTCGGTAAGAGGGACAAACCCATATATATCAGAATAGGTGTCGTTCATCACCTGGAGTACTTCAAGGATGTAGGGTTTTATCTCTTTCTTTGATTTGAACTCAATCAGCTCATAGCCGGGACGATCCCTAAACCTTGATAAAGCTCTCTTGTAAACCTCGGGTAATTCGTCGGGAATTGCTGCGATATAGTCTACCAGGTCATACTTTTTTATATATCCTTCCTTGCCGATCAGATCCGGGAGGTAGGCAGCGTTGGTTGGTGTGGCAATTACTGAAGACAGCTCAAATCCTTCAATCTGAGCGCCCTGGGGATCTTTGTCAGAGAATCCCAGCGGGCCTACTATCTTCCCTATTCCTTTCTCTCTGGCCCACTTTTCCACTCTGCTTATCAGTGAATGAAAAACTTCAGCATCATCAATACACTCCAGGACACAGAAGCGCGCATGATTTTCGCCCTTTAGCTCGGTA
>DATKZO010000018.1:0-6071 GCA_035527935.1 Bacteroidales bacterium | reverse complement strand
AGCAACTTTAAAAGTTCGAGCAGGTCAAAAATATCCACATTATTATCTTTGTTTACATCCCCCTGGCTGGTATGCTTAACTAATCCTCCTAATTGTTTAAGTAGTTCCAGCAAATCAAAAATATCAACTTTCCAGTCATCGTTGATATCCCCAGTTTTTTGTAAAGACACTTGTAAAATGTACGTTTTGAAAGGAGCATCAGACGGCATACGTTTAATCTCACCCGATGCACTGACAACCTCATAGTAGTAATTTAAAACTGTTCCCAGTGGCTGAGCCGGCATTTTTACATTATATCTATCTTGATCAACAGAACATGAAACCGTATCCCTGAAAGTAACTCCACCATCTTCACTTATAATCATTTTGACAACAGGCTCAATCAGCACATCGTTCAGTTTAACCCACATATCATAATAGCCTGTTGTATCTTTGAAAGTAACATTCCCAACTGATGAATTGAACACTGGAACAGGAACACCGCTACCATCCACAACAATGTATATTGTACTGTCGCTATTCAAGATTGTTAGTGTGTCATGGTAACTCTGTTCAGAAATAGGGGTAAATATCACAGTTACTTGTTGATTGGCATCGGCTGATATCTTTGCCGAGTTTGGATTAACTTTGAATATTGCGCTTTGTCTAACCTCTATGCTATTAATCCTGAGTGTATCGGTACCAGTATTGCGGATAGAAAATACCCGGTTTGATGTTGAATCAATGTATACGGAGCCGAAGTTGAGAAACGTGCAATCAACGGAAATAATAGGGGTTGCCGGTATAATTTCAACTTTTATAATATTCGACCACGGGCTTTTTAGGCTATTGCCTGATATATCAATTGCCATTACACGGTAATAATATACTGTGGACGTGGATACAGTATGAGAAAAAGTTTTATTATTATCTGTACTCACTATGTTGTTTGTTTCAGAAAAAGTAGTATCTATAGCCTCTTGTATAGAATAGTTGCTTGCTCCGGACACATCATTCCATAGGATTGTATATTCATTGCCAGATAAAACATTTAACACAGAAGATTTCACAATAGGCGGATTTAAAACACTCATAACCATCATATCAACAATATTTGACCATGCACTGCTATCGCTGGAAGTACTATTAGTTCTAACTCGG
Source organism: Bacteroidales bacterium (assembly GCA_035527935.1). Taxonomy (GTDB): domain Bacteria; phylum Bacteroidota; class Bacteroidia; order Bacteroidales; family VadinHA17; genus DATKZO01. The sequence goes on along the minus strand of DATKZO010000018.1, from coordinate 4,931 downwards.
TAAAAGTAGGTAATCGTAGTAGATGTATCATATTGGAAGATTTTTGATGTGGATTCTGTGTTAAATTGTTCAACATCTTTAAAATTGATATTAGTAGATTCCTCAATAGTATAATTCGCAGCAATAGGATTGGAAGTCCATTGGAGGGTGTAAGTTGTGCCCGATTTAACATATTGTCCCGGATCTGTTAAAATAGGTGGCTGAATTAAAGCAATAATGTCCTGAACAATAATATCAGAATCGCTAATATTTACTTCAAGACTTGTTGGGTTGAATATATATCCACTCTTTTGAAATGTTATTGTGTATATACCTCCATTAAGATTTGTTAAGGAATAAACACCTTCTAAATCCGAAGCAAGCATAGTATCTATATATTCCCCTGTAATGAACACAGAAACAAAGGAGATACCAATTTCTCTCAATTTTACCACTCCCGTCAAGCTATATGATTCCACTATTCCAAATACAGAAATGTTCAAAGTTCCCTCATCGCTGTCATTACTGGTAATTGTAATAATAGCGCTTTGATTTACGAATGCAGTGGGACTAAAAGTAATCGTAACTACATGACTGTCGCTTGGTGCAATTGTAGCCGAATTAGGGTTAACCGTAAAAAGATTGTTATTGCTTGAAATGCTCGAGACCACGAGGTTTGAGGTTCCATCATTCGTGATTGTAAATTCGCCCGTCATGCTTGAGCCAACCCTGACATTCTTGATTGAAATAGAAGTAATTGACAGGGTGATTTCTGGAGCAGCAGTGGCATTACCGCTTACATTGACCGTTAGAGTGGCCTCGTTGCTATCGTTGTTGGATATTGTAATCGTAGCACTATAGATTCCGGCAGTAGTAGGGTTGAATGTAACCATTACTGTTTGACTCTGCCCAGCGGCAATGGTGACGGAAGTAGGACTCACAGTGAATACACCATTGTCACTTGATATATTACTGACAACAAGGTCCGCTGAGCCATCGTTGATTATCGTAAAGGTTCTTGTAATGGTACTGCTTACAGATAAATCGCCAAAAGAAATTGAAGTAGCTGATAATGTAATCTCCGGGGAAATTACAAAACCCTCAGTCTGGATCCGAGCGGTCATAGTAGGTCCAGAATCGCTTATGTTGCTTATTCCAACTCCGGTTGACAGACCTTCATAGTCTCTGCTGTTTGGTGTTGAAACGTCATTAAAGTTTCTATTGTTTGCGGTTCCTGGATATGGATCACCAGCATCTCCATAACTAGTACGGTTATCGAGTTGATCCAATCCATCTGCTTCTTCAACATCTATTAACTTGTGTGTTTCGTTTTGCATACTTGTTTGGGTTTCGTCAACATGATATATCAATAATCCTGAGCCGGGCAAATAACTGTCAAATCCATCTTTCTGTCTATTTTCGACAAGAAAGTACTGGCTAGATTGATAACTATCTAACAATATCTTGAATACCTGGGGATAATTTTCCACCTGTGATACAGAAATTATACCCCCATTTACTTCTAGGGGAGTTATCCATCCCAATTTGATTTTACACCAAGCCGAAAGATGGACAGGTCTTTTCCCTTCATTTTTCCATATTCCAGATGACATCGTACACCAATCGCCGACACCATATGAGGAATAATCATAATCATACAAGTCTGGAAGCCCCAGATTGTGGCAAAATTCATGTACGAATATACCGATATGACTAATTTGATTTATCTCCCCAACTTTACCGTATAGTTCAGAACAAATATTTCCTGATCGTATGATTATATTGCCTCCATTAGCAGAGTTGTCATCAGTTTTGAAAAAACTTCCTGCAGCACAAGTCCATAAATCCGTAGTAGAATCTTCAGAAAATTCACCCCCAGCTCCAGCAAAAACTACTGTCACACCATCCACATATCCGTCATCATCTCCTGAGTTCGGCAAGCCGTCAGGTCCATCATTATCAAATTTTCCAAAATCTACAACTGGATCAGCTTTTACACATACTTCATGAAAAAAACCCCTACTGTTTTGGGGATAAGTACCTCTACGACCGTAACTACCACAGGCATAATATGTATTGGGATTATCCACTGTAAACCAGCCATAAACAGTGCCAGTTACATGAAATTGATTGTAGGAAACTTCATCAAAGTAATCAGTTATTGATCCGGTAGGGTTGTCTCCAAAAAGGTTATTCTGAAAATCCTGTACAGAAAAACTGTTGGACTCGTTTGGAAAATTTGCTAATAAAACGGGCATATAATAATTATCAGTCCATAAGGCCTGGAGTGAGGCCTCTCCGCGCGAAATTTTCTTACGGAATTCTAGCCGCCTTTTAAACTTTTCAATCCAGCCAGGGTCCCCATATTTAAATTGCGTAGAATCTTGTAACAGCTTTTGTAAAAACCCTTCAGGAAATTTTCCATCCTTAGGAGGTATAATGGCTAATAATTGTGCTGGTAAGAGAAATACGAGAAGAGTTAAAAAGAAAAATTGGGAAAGAACAATGTTTTTGGAGAGATAAATTCTCATTTTCTAACTCCTTAGAATAAACATTGGTGAGTATGCCTTAAATTAACAGTCAATAACTATAAAACCCTTTTCTGAATTATTTAAATGCTTCTCTATGGAAAAAGCTGCTTTTAAACCTTGGGAATCGAACATTATGGTTTAAACAAGCCGGACTTGGAGATGAGCATCTTGATTTGGAGCTATAAAACCATTAAACTTATTATTCCGGTTGCTTGCATTTTAGCTGACTTTCGCATTTTCTCCCAGATAAATTTATCACTTAAAACGGGATAAGCATATCATGACCCAGAGTTACGATAAGCCGCAGGTCGTGCTTGTAGGCGGCGGAATGATCACCGAGATTCAACTTTTACCTTCCCTTTATCATATTCAGCGTCTCGGCCTGATCGGGGAGATCTCAATCTGCGCCCTCAACGGGGCGCCGCTGAAAAAAATCGCCGGAAACCAGTCTCTCAGGAAAGCTTTTCCCGGCCGGAGATTTATCCCTTACCCGGACTTTAACAAAGTCGATCCGGAAAAACCTTTCCCTGACCTGTACCGCGAGGTACTCCGGGAAGCCCCTGCCTGCAGCATAGCTATAATCGCCGTGCCGGACCAACTGCATTACCTGATGGTCAAGGAGGCGCTCAACTGCGATAAGCACATTCTGGTGGTCAAGCCCTTAGTGCTGAAATACAAGGAAGCTGTCGAGCTCGAAAAGCTCGCCCATGACAAAGGCTTGTTTGTGGGGATCGAGTACCACAAGCGCTTCGATGACCGGAGCCTGGTCACCCGCGGGCGTTTTCGCAATGGAGACCTGGGTGAATTCAGGCTGGGTTACGCAAGCCTGATCGAGCCCTGGTACTACCGCAACTCTAATTTTCAGAACTGGTGCACCATAGAGAATTCCGACATGTTCACCTATATCGGCTGCCATTATGTGGACCTGGTGGCCTTTATCACCGGCCTGTTGCCGGTCGAGGTATCGGTTCACGGGGTGGTGGAGAGCTACCCCAATGGAAATAAGGGCTATCTCTGGACAGATGGCCGGGTGATCTGGGACAATGGGGGCTGCCTGGCGGTGTTGAACGGCATGGGTTATCCCAATGTTGCCCCGGGGGGCAACAGCCAGGGAATGACCCTTTTCTGCAGGGGAGAGAATGACGGGGCCCTGGTGATACACGACGACCAGTACCGGGGAGTCAAGCACAGCTACACGAACAAGGGTCCGGATGAGGGTGACACATACTATAACGAGGTAAGCCCGGACTATTTCAAGCTTGTCGATCTTGGCGGAGAGACCCTGACTCCTGTAGGCTACGGCTACCGTTCAATCGAGGGGATCGTGCGCAGTGTCCACAGGGTGGAAAAAGCCGCCGCCGGAGCTGCGGGCGCTGAGGCACTGAAAAAGCGGCAGGCTGAGATCAAGGCCATAGACCGTGAGGGCATAATCGCCACCCCGGCCAACAGCTCCTACAACGAGCTGGTGATCGAGGCAGGCAGGATGTCGATCACCAATCACGCCCGCCCTGTGGTGATCGAGTACGGCGACCACCCGCACGTGCGGTTCAGGGAGTAGGATGGGGCATTATAAGCAGTTATAACTATAAAGGGATCTGCCGCCGTTGCTGCGGTGATCCCTTTTAAATTCTGAAACAACCGGCGTGATCTGTATAATACGCTTTTTACGACAGACATATGGGATTCAACGGGCATTATTCTGATGAAATCCCCCCTGCTCCCATTAGGGGGGAAATAATCCTCCCCCTTTGGCAAAGGGAGACCCCAGGGGGATTTGATAATCTGCTCCCGATTTTTAAATGGCTTTATTTCTATAATGAACTACCCCTCGGCAAGCCGCGAGGTATCATAAGGTTGGTAATGATTATTTTCACCTCCCGCCCCCCGGGCGACCGCCGGTCGCCCCTACGGTTGGCTTAAGGAGCCGTTTACCCCGCAGCAAGCTGCGGGGAATTCTTTTCGATTAAAAAGCGTATTAAAACGACTCGACTGTGATCGCAGTCTTGAGAGTCATCGGGATAGTCATACCCTCGGGACTTTGCGGACTGCCTTCTACTGTCAGCTCCCCTGACAACTGCTGGTCCATTTTAGCGCTTTTCACCCAGCCCGTAGCTTCATCCAATTCCAGGGTCCCTTTGGACCCACCTGTGAATTCCTGCCTGAGTTTCATGGGTCCTATCTCCATCGGCGCCGCTCCGGGATTGGGTTTAATCAGAGAATTCATCTCAATCACTGCCCGGCCCCCCTGGCGATCTTTCAATGTCCAGGTGTTATCTATTATCATGGGATACCCGTGGGAAATAATCGATTTCCGCGTCCAGGAATCCCCGATGCCCACCGGCTGATCCGGGTAGATAGAAAACATGCTATCCATCATTTCTTTTATGGTTTGATCCCCGAACTGGTTTTTAAAATTACTCT
>DATKZO010000017.1:0-2822 GCA_035527935.1 Bacteroidales bacterium | reverse complement strand
CCATGTTGTGCCATGGTTTACCGTTTTCCACAGATTACCTGAACCCACTCCAACATAAATTGTAAATGGATCATCAGGATGACATGTAATGGTTTCGATCCGGCCGCCCATGAACTCTGGTCCTGCAACTCTCCATTTCAGATTTTTATACGAAGACTCCGTTTTAAGTTTCATATGCTGTTCCCATGATTTCATCCTGGCTTCAGGACCCATGATCGGTTTTTCACTCTGGGAATACAGAGAAAGCGTTGAGCCCAGTATCAGAATAGATAGACTGATAATAAAGGGATTAAAGATGTATTTTTTCATTTTTTCAATTATTTTGCACCCGGAGGCATGTTTGTCATAAGAAAGTTGGTGCGAAGATCGTAGAGATGATATTGAGTATTTTCTCCCTCCCTGAGACCATGATTCCGATTAGGATAGGACATCATTGTAAACCGTTTTTTATGAGCCACCAACTCATTTATCAAAGCTTCAAAACTCTGATAATGTACATTCGAATCACCTGTGCCGTGAATTATGAGAAGATCTCCCTCCAGCTGGTGTGCCCACGTTATAGGAGAACCGTTAATATATCCTTCTTCATTATCTTCAAGAAGACCCATATACTTTTCCTGGTAGCCCGGATGATAGTACCTTTGATTGCTTACAAATGATGATGGCATGGCGAGATGATACAGATCTGGATACCGGAAAATCAGGTTAAGGCTCATCTGACCTCCGCCACTATGTCCATACACACCAATCCTTTCAGGATCAATATATGGTCTTGTCTCTATGATTTTCCTGGTAGCTGCCGCCTGATCATGAGCTGCCAATATTCCCAACTGACCATCAATAGCTTTCCTCCATGCCCAGCCACGCGGGGCAGGAGTACCTCGGTTATCCAGAGTCATTATCACGTACCCTTGCTGTGCAAGCATTAGATACCACAAATACCGTGTACCACTCCACCTGTCAAGTACAGTCTGTCCGGCTGGTTCGCCATAGATATAGTAGAAGAGGGGATATTTCTTACTTAAATCCATGTCAGGCGGTTTGATACAATAACCATCCATTTCAACGCCTTCGCCTATATCAACCCTGAAAAATTCCGTAGGATTCTTTTTAAGAGTGCTCAATTTTTCTTTCAATGCTTCATTGCTTTCCAGAACCTTTATAGTTAAGTGATCAGGTAAACTTATAAGGTCATAAAAAGGAGGATCATCAATTGTTGAATAATTATGGATTGCCCACTTCATATCAGGTGAAAAATCATACGAGTGTATTCCACCTAATGAATTAGGTGTAATTCTTTCCTGTTTGCCACCCGGACTGAGAGATGTCCTGTAGAGGTAACTCTGACCAGGATTATCAGGTGATGCCATATAATATAACCATCCGTTTTTTTCATCAATTCCGCTGATACTGATTACATCAAATTCACCTGGAGTCAACTTTCCGATTTCCTTGCCCGAACGGGTATATAAATAAACATGCTGCCATCCATCCCGTTCACTGAGCCAGATGAATTTTTTCTCTTCATCAATCCAGGTAAAACTATTATTACATAACCACGCCTCATCTGTCTCAGTAATGATGGTGTTGAGATTTCCGGTAGAAGTCTCGGCCAAAATAACCCTCACACTGTCCTGAGTTCTATTGGAAACCTGTAAAAGAAGCTCCTTGGAGTTACCTGTCCAACCAGATAGCCGTAAGTTATCGTCACTACTAATTCCGGGGATATTCAACCAGTTTATCTCCCCGCCGGAGAACTCAACTACACCGGCACGGGAAGATGCCTTTTTTTGCCCTACCTTGACATAGGGAAATTGAATGATTTTTGGATATAGTGATTCGGTATTGTTGATCATATAATAACTGGGAACATCTGATATGTCAGTTTCCATAAAAGCAATGTATCGGCTATCAGGACTCCAATGATAATTACTGCTACTCCCCCAGTCTCCGTCATAACGTTTTTCACTTCCTGTATTCGTAAGTTGATAAATTCTGAAACTGGTAAGATCTTCAACATATAGATTATGATCCTTCATGTAGCAGACTTTTTTCCCGTCAGGTGAGAATTTGGCACCTCTCAATGACTGGGGTGGTGCATCCCCTCCCAGTTTTACCCAGGTCCATAATCCAATATCCAGGACCCAGTAATCACCACTGTTCCCACCCCAAACCTCTTGAGTCGGATTGGTAAAAGTTAGCAACCTGTTCCGATTTTCAGAAAAAATATACATGCTGACAGATCTTGACGTGCCTGGAATAACCATTCTCTGTGAGGGCACCAATACTTTTCGGTCACCTGTTTCAGGATCATATTGCACGATATCCCTTCCACCTTCCGCAGATGACTCAAACACCGTATAACCTCTTCCATTATCAAGCCATTTTACCGGGCCAAATGATTTTTCAGCAAATTCATCGCTGAAAATCCTGTCAAGCGTTAAAAGCGAGAGATCGTCATTCTGGCCATAAAAAGGTAAACAGACCATAAATAAGGAAAAGACAAGCAAGTTCTTTAAATAATACATCATGGCATTGGAATTTAAGTATTTATGATAATATGCTGTTATTCAGATTACTGGATAACAAATAGTCAAAGCTGCAAAAAAAAATAGTTATCATTTTTCATCGAATTACGGGCGTCAGCCTAATCAGACTTTCCTTTTATGGCCCTGGCAAATGCATCGGCACCCCCCACCACCGGTAACTTGATAGATGTTGCATCCAGATCGATTGTCAATTCGGTTCCCGGGTCTGGCCAGAGAGTGAAGTCGCGATCGCTTGAAAAGATCATTAAACCAATCTGCTGCCCCTCGGGAATG
>DATKZO010000016.1:0-2506 GCA_035527935.1 Bacteroidales bacterium | reverse complement strand
AACTACCTATAACCACTGGTACATGTACTGTGGTGACAGCGGAGGGATGTTAACATGGTTGAACTTGATAAAGAACAGGAAAAAGCGTTCGTGGATGAGCTGATGGAATCTAATGTGCTAAAAGGGGCTACCAAGAAGCGGCTGATCAAGTTCCTTGGCAACAAATACGGCTGGGACAAGCAAAAGGTCCAGTTCAGGCTGACCAGGGCGCTGATTGCCGAGCGATACGCAGCAAGTCATTAGACCCGAGGGAGGCATTGCCTCCCCCTAATATTTTTTTAACTTATTTTGATATTTACCTGATTCTTGTTTAGAATCCAACGTTGAGAGTCAAATAAAATTATTGTCCTTAGCTTGTTCAGTTCTGTCTGTATAACTTTTTTATTATCCCATTTTTCGTGCGCCCGCCTTCCAGGCGGGATTCAATAATGGCTTCGCTCCTTAGCTGTGCGGCTATCGCACGCACAGTCTTCAGGCTTCGCCATATTGCATTTATTACACAAATGTGTAGGTAGTAAAGGGGTAAAGTGAAAAGTGGCTACAGTTCCTGAAGAAGGCGAAAGCCCAGGTCGTAGAAGCGGTCACCAGGGGCGAAGTAGCTGCGAATGGCCGACCGACAGTAATCAGCATTGAGGAAACAGCTGCCGCCACGAAAAACCCGGGCGGTGCCACTTCCATCCTCCCATGTACTGCCATCTGTAGGAGCGCCTTCGTAGCCATCATGCCATTTATCCAGTACCCATTCCCACACATTGCCATGCATATCATAGAGACCCCAGGGATTGGGCTTTTTCTGGCCGACTGGATGCGTTCTTCCTTCAGAGTTCTCCCGATACCATGCATGATCCTCAAGTTCTGATTCATCCTCACCAAAGGAATACCGTGTAGTTGTAACTGCCCGAGCAGCAAATTCCCATTCTGCTTCAGTGGGAAGACGGTACTTATCTGTACCCTCTTTCGCATTGAGACTTCTGATAAATTGCTGGACTTTTTCCCATGATACATTTTCAACTGGAAGGTCGTTACCTTTGAAATACGAAGGATTGCTTACCATGACCTCACTCCACTGTTTCTGGGTGACTTCGTATTTACTCATATAGAATGGCTCAGGGATTGTTACATGATGGACTGGACCTTCATCATTATCTCTACCGACTTCATTCGTAGGAGACCCCATATCAAACTCGCCAGGTTGTATCAATACAAATTTCATGTCTTTGAGAGTAGTGAATGTCTCGCTCTCTTCTGTTTCAGCGCGCATTCGCAATGAACTCATCAATCGTTCATATCCATTTTCTTCATAATAATTGACCCAATGCCACCGGCCCAACCGCTCAGGGACGTCACACTCTTCCAGTTTAAGTGGAATAAGAAAAATAGTGCCTTCTGGTTGTTCTTCTGCCACATCCAGAGCATATTTTATCTCTTTCTGGACATATCCTGCTTTGTTTATTGCGTTGCTTGAAAGACAGATTAATACAATATGAGATGCTCGTACCGCTTTTGGGATCTCAAGTTTCCATTCCTGCCCGGGTAAAAGTTTTTCTTCATCAAGCCATGGATCAAAACCTTCGCTTGATAATCGCTGATACAGGGCACGCACACGAGTTTTATCTCCCGATGAATGGCACAGGAATATGCGTAATGGACTTTTTTCCTGAATCTCATTCATTATACCATACTCCATAAGCCCTTTATTAATTTGATAATTCTTGTTATTTTATTCCGATTGACTTTAAACTTTTCATATCAGTCATATGAAAAACAATCTCCACCTTCAAAAACCCTGCCAGAAATGGCGGGCTTAGGTGAAAGGTAAAATCATCGTAATTAAATATAGTTCTCTTAAAGATCATGTGGGTAAATTTTCACTATTTAAGTTGGTGAAATCAAATTTATCTTTGCGTTCTTTGCGCCCTTTGCGGTGAAATAGCATAAACACAACTGAATCCGACTACGTTTATTTTAAGTCACCGCAAAGTCCGCAAAGGACGCGAAGAATCCAATTATTTGGTTATAATACCCTCTCAATGTTAAGGAGAAACCTATTTTTATTAGGAACATTACCTCATTTATTGTTTTATTTTTATACTCTAAACAAATCATAAATCTTAAATATATTTGTCCAGTCCAGTACCAGCAATGATTAGATGGTGAGAGAATGAATCTACCAGAGTTCCACTGACAGTGATAGGAATATTGTTCATCTTCATATCTACTGCAGTATCCATCAATATCACAAAAATGGACGGGGAGATGGCTTCAGCAGTGGCAGCTGGAAATGATGTGGATACTGCTGACACGGCATTACGATATGCTCAGGCCGATATTGCAAGGGCTGTTAATTATGCAGGTATGGAGGCACTAAAGCAGATGGGTGAGACCCCGGTCATTGAAATGGATAACAGCAGCCAGTATAATCCCGGCGGCATTGAGCCGGATATAGCTGAGTTCAACCGCAACTGGGCTAAGGGGATGATCAATTATACCCTGAACCAGTTTATCC
>DATKZO010000015.1:0-8000 GCA_035527935.1 Bacteroidales bacterium | reverse complement strand
CTGAACTTAAGCTGATACTTCAGTGAGTGATTTGGCCAAAAATTCACTTGCATCAAGAATTTCAAGGAGAACTGGTTTTCCATCTTTGGTGAAATGTACTAACATGGAATCCATTTCTTCTGCATAGTCTATTAATTTATTAAATGAAATAGTACTAATATTTTTGGATTTTGGAAATATTCCGGTATTGTGCTGTTGCGAAATGAGTAAGGACTGGGCAAACTGCCGCTAACCCTTTGCCAGTATATGGTGAAGAGGTGGATGAGAACTGCACGCTGCCTGCATCAATTGATGGGACGGGTTTTTTATTGAAGAATCTTCTATCAAAATAAGAAATCTTAAGTAAGATAGAATATGGGTTTGATTTGAGTAGATTATTCATTTATGGAATAGTCTAACCCGAAACATTGTTGCCAATAGAGGATTCATGATTGAATATTCATATGCTATTTCCTGGTTCATAATCATAGAAATAATTGGATTTATCACTTTTCCGATAATTTCCCTTACCTGTGGGAACTTGAACGATAAAGGCTATTCCTTTTCCAAAATCCTGGGTATCGTCTTCTTGACCTTTATTACCTGGCTTTTCGCCTCACTTCATATACTGAAATTCGGATGGTTCACTGTAGTATTTTCCTTACTTATACTGCTATTGATAATGGCTCTGCTCGTTCGTAATAAAAAGATCGGGCTTGTAGAACTGTTCAGGGACAACAGGCACATGATACTGAAAAATGAATTCATCTTCCTGTTCGCATTCGTTATGTTCCTGCTCATCCAGATGAATAACCCAAATATTTTTTATGCTTATTCTGAAGATTTTATGGATTATGGTTTTATCAAAGCCATCCTGCGAAGCGAATATTTTCCACCTGCAGACCCCTGGTATGCAGGTTCTACCATGACCTATTATTATGGAGGCCACCTGATAATGGCCATCTTGATACTGGTTTCTGGCGTCCCTCCTTACCTTGCCTATACCATCGGCGGGGCAATGTTTTTTGCATTGACCGTGCTTACCTCTTATGGCCTGGGATGTAATTTGACGAATAGGAGTCTTTACGGGCTGCTGACCGCCATGTTTGTGGCGTTTATAGGTTTTTTCTCAGGATTCCTGCAATTGCTAATCTTTGTATTTCCAGATCTCAGTACTATAGTGGGCTACAGGATCGTTGATGTGCAAAATATCTTCGAATGGTTCGTGCATTATCCTTTTTATGAAATAAACAGGATCATTCCCTATTCATTGATCTTCTATCCTGCGTTCGTGTTTCTCCAGGGTGATCTTCACGGTCACATGATTTCCATTCCGTTCCAGGTGGCTTTTCTCTCGTACATCTACGGTAGTGTTTTCAAAAGAACAGATCACGATCCTGATGATAAGGTAATCAAATTTCTGGGGTTATTGATATCAGGGATTTTTCTGGGGTTCTTTCTCCTGATCAATACCTGGAACTATCCCACTTTTGTGATCTTTACAGGAGTGGCCATCGTGCTGGTCGCGTTCCAGAAAGGAGGAATTGATAAGAATAATATTATTTCAGCTCCCATCTCGAGAGGTTTCTATCATTGGATAACAATTGTTCTCTTCAGTGTTGTACTGTATTCCCCATACCTCCTGTTCAGCTCAAGCAGGGGCTTTCATGGTATCGGTATACTGGGCGGTAAGACCCAGTTTGCGGACTTCTTAGAGATATTTGCCTTGTTTATATTTGTTCTGAGCATTCTTATGTGGTGGCTGTCCCGAAATGATATGAAATTCATGATTCGAACGGTCCTAATTTCCTTTATCCTGACAGTGATATCAGGTTTTCATATTTTTGTCCTCATGTTCCCCATTATTCTGATATCTGCTAATTATTTGTGGAAAAATAGGGGGGAAATACCAGACCAGTTGACGTTTATTTTATTGTTGACAGTGACAGGGGCGTTTCTCGCGCTCTTTTGTGATCTGTTTTACATAAATGATTCGTATGGTCACCCGTATCACCGCATGAATACGCTATTGAAAATTACCCTTGAGATATGGATTTTTCTGGGTATTGCTGCGGCAAATTCGTTATATTTCTTATTTGGGAGGTCATCTGGGAACAAGTTCACTTTTGGTAAAAGCATAGGGGTCCTGGCTGTCATCGTTCTCATTGTGGCAACTATCATCAGTCCCCTGGCCATGTCCCTGACGCTGGGGAGTGGAAATGAGACATTGTACGGTATACCTCCCGGGTCTGCTACCCTGAACGGTCTGGACTATCTTTTCCATGAAAACCTTGGAGATTACATGGCCATCCTGTGGATCGAACAGAATGTTGCAGGGAATCATGTAATGGTCGAAGCTCCCGGAATGGCCTATACATACTCATCCCGGATTTCATCGCTGACCGGTTTGTCTACAATAATTGGCTGGACAAGTCATGAACGCATGTGGAGAGGGAAATTTGTTGAAGAAGATAAAAGAATTAATGATACGGATCTGATCTATAATTCTGAGGATAATGAAAGAACATTGGCATTGTTGGATACATATGCCGTGGAATATATCTACATCGGTGAAATTGAACAACAAAAGTATTCTCCCGATGGATTGCAGAAGTTCAGCAGATACCCACAATTCTATGAACTGATATACGAATCTGAAGGTGTATCGATCTATGAGGTAAAATAATTGCAGGTCTATTAGAGAAAAATTATAGATAAATTATGGTTCGCTTTAACATTGTGTGGTTATCATCACTGTTTAGGATATATCGTCAAACATGGCATTGCCCGAATAAATGAACAGGATCGACAGGATATAAGTGGCTTGCTCCATCCTATAAATCCTGTTTATCCCTTCTAATGTTCATCCATTTAGGTTTCTTCTTCGCCGACAACCTCAGTGGATGTGGTAATGTATTTTCCATCGGGTACCCAGTAGATCGGTTTTTCGTTTCTTAGCATATCTGCAATATATACAGCATTCTCTGCTGGCGGGTACCAGTTGACATTGTGCCACTTTCCACCAATCTTATAGTGGAAAATGATCCATGGCCGCTCATTTTTCCGGTCGTAGCGAAGTACGTAATTCTCTATCATATATGTCTGATAAGCCAAAATATTTCACCTCTTACCTAATTATTCTATAATTCAGTTTTCCGGGAAAGAAAATCCTTCTCTTATCCTTTACTTCAATCAGAGATTAAAATAAAGGAGTTAACCCCATAGATACATTGTCGAAAGTATTATTTATAACTTCCAACAGAGTATTTTGCATTCAATTAAGCACAATACTGGCGCACTTTTCCTTTATCTCATGGGTTTTCATGTTTACCAGATTTCTTGTGTTTTTATGCATAAGTGGTGAATGGTTCCGTATCAGCTCTCCATTATCCGCAAGAAGTCGTTTGAGTTCCTCCCTGTCATTACAGGAATGGATTGTTTCCAGCAAATTAAAGAATGTCTCTGGATTCGGGTCATTTTTTGCAGATTCCAGCATCTCGTTTTCTTCAAAGATATGGATCAGTTGTGTAAGTAGCGGCACCTGTCCCAAGTAGGTGTCCCTTGCAGATTAGAGAGCAGGTTGCCGAGGTTGTTCAACGTCATTGAAACGTCTGATTGATATACTCTGCTCGCAGGGTCGGTCAAAAGAAGCGCCTCACGCATCTCAAGGGCGCGTTCGTACCTTGTTTTTGCATCATCCGGCCTGCCCATATTATTGAGCAGGTTGCCGAGGTTGTTCAGCGTCATTGAAACGTCTGATTGATACACACTGCTCGCAGGGTCGGTCAAAAGAAGCGCCTCATATATTTCAAGGGCGCGTTCGTACATTGTTTTTGCATCATCCGGCCTGCCCATAGCAGAGAGCAGGTTGCCGAGGTTGTTCAGCGTCATTGAAACGTCTGATTGATACACACTGATCGCAGGGTCGGTCAATAGAAGCGCCTCATATATTTCAAGGGCGCGTTCGTACCTTGTTTTTGCATCATCCGGCCTGCCCATATCAGAGAGCAGGGCGCCGAGGTTGTTCAGTGTCCCTGCAACCGATTTATTGAAGAAAGGATCTTTTTTTGCCAGTTTTTCCTTGATATTTAAGGCGGCTGTATGCATCTTCAGGGCTTCATCAAACATTCCCTTTGATCGTAAAACAATAGCCTTTGTCCCATAAACAGCGGACAGGACATCCTGTGCCTTTACCTTACGGGCAAGCTGCTCAGCTTTTGCGAGGGTGGCAAGGGCATCTGTGTATAGTCCGCGCTGACGCTGTGAATCTGCTTTTTGAAGATGCTGCAATGCCTTACCTCTAAAATCCTTTGACATATTTTTATGGATGATGTCGGTTATTAAAAAAGTGTTGTTCTTACACGAACTGTAATGTCACTCCCCTATGGCACAGTTTCAAAATTCAGTTATTTTTGCATTTATCACATTCAAAGATTTTCTGGATTTATGCCAATACTAATTGAAATCGATACAAATCACAGCTATTCAGTATATTAAAATCACTGGAAAATTATATTATGTCACTCATTGCCAAATGGCATGAAGAGATATTAATGTTAATTCAGGGTGATGTAGAGGTAACAACACCTGAAAAGACTTTTACTCCAAAGCAACGGGAGACAATAGATTTAAGTGAAGATGATGAATACTATCTAAAGAACATTTGTGAACTGCTGATTATGTTCTGGCAGGTGAGCACCCACCAGTACAGTATGATTAATTAAAAATTCAAGGCTAACGGCGGAGAAATAATGGACCAGTTTGAACAATGCATTAAAGATGGTACTATCATAAAGATAGAAATTGACCCTGTAAAAATCTCAAGAGAACTAAAGGAGGCAGAATCTGATCTAGAAACCTCTGAGCGTTCAGCAGCAGAAAATATATTCAAATGGGCCACGATCCAGGGACATCATTCGCTGCAACATTCTTTCAATGCCTTGTTATTTAGTAAAGGGTATAGTGCTATTGGCAATCAATGTCTGATATCAGGGATCAAAAAATTTTTTGTATCAGCCGGAATATTCGATGAATACTATATCAAGGATTTTGAATATTCCCATAAGATCTCCGAAGGCGAGGAACTTGAATATAATAATAAAGAAGATTTTGCCATACATATTATGAGCAGTGCAGGAGATATTTTAGAAATTGCCCGGAATGAGACCGGATATTAGAATTGATCATCCCAACTGTCAATACCCTTCGGATCACAGGAAATCATCTGCAAGTTCATTGCATCTGCTCTGCTTACTACATTCAGTAACTTTTTCTTCCTCATGTTTAAACTTTATAGTCTTTTGGGCAGTTCGTTCACCTTCATGACATCCGGAACATTCAAAGATGTAATGCAAAAAACCAGTTTTAACATCCTTACAGTCGCCCACATAAGGGATTAATTGATTACAATGAACAGTGTACGCAGTAATTTTATCAGGTTTCACGATGGATACTAGCTTGTGTTAAAAGCAATAATATTTGATATGGACGGCGTCCTTATCGATTCCATGCCCTGCCACGCTGATGCCTGGAAAAGGGTACTTGCTGAGAAAGGTGTCAATATTACCAGGCAGGATATCTACAATATTGAAGGGTCGAATCATGAAGGTGTGATCAGGCTGATGTTCGAGAAGGCAGGTAAACTTGTGGAGATCAGCGAATTTGATGAACTTGCGCAGAAAAAGAGGGAGATTTTCAGGAGTATAAACCAGTCAAAACCCTTTGATGGGATCACTGAATGTCTTGATATATTGAAGAATAAATTCCGTATTGGGGTGGTTTCAGGATCAGACAGGACAGAAGTGATGGAATTTATTGGCCGATTCTTCCCAGGTGTATTTGATGTAGTTGTCGCAGGAGACGATGTCAGGCAAGGCAAACCATCCCCTGAACCATATCTAAAGGCTGTGGAAATACTGGGTATTGAAAAGGAGGAATGCTTTGTAATCGAAAATGCACCAATGGGTGTTGAGTCAGCTAAAAGCGCGGGTTTGTACTGTATTGCAATGCCCATTTACGTTGAACCCCAACAATTGAAAAAGGCTGATCTTGTACTGAAGAACCATGCTGCACTTTTTGATTACATTGCTGTAAAAATAAATAATCCGAATCAATAGTAGATCATGACCAGGCAAAATAAAACCAAATTCAAACCAGATCAAGATGCGTCAATTTTCTGGTGCCTACATTGCAATCTTCCTCTTATCAGTCAAGAATGCGCCATGTGTAATATTCAAGGAAAACAGATTAGCCTGCCCCCTCCGGGAGATGTCAGATTCTGTTCTCCCTATGAACGCGGCACACTTCATGAGATCCTTATCTGCCGGTACGGTAGTGATCCATTGGGCAACAGGATCATTCTGCTAAATAAGATCGGGGGTGAAGACAAGACCGACCAGGTAATAGTGGACGGGCTGATCCTTGGTATTTTGAGGTACGATCTAAAAAACATGGACTGGCAGCTGGACCTGTCAATGGAAGGTGCTGCCATACTTACAGGATATACCAACCAAAGAACAGTTGAACTGTCAGATATCAAAGGGCATCTCAGCGGTAAGACTGTGAAGTCAGATATGGTGCTATCCTGTTCAGAGGGTATCAGGATGGGTGATGATGTCATAATCAAAAAGGGCAGCATGGTAGGAGTAGGAACCGCCCTGTTAAATTCTAACGATATGGCAAAAGACGAAACTCCTGCGGTCAGGATCAAAAAGATAAGCAGTACAAAATCCCGTTTACATGAAAAAATACCATCAATGGATGATGTGATAAAGGCCAACGCGCCTGCCATAAAACGCCTGGGCAAGAATGCTATCAATACCATAAAGGGCATGGCAAACCAGAAAGAATTCCGCAGCAGGCCAGTTTATGTGTCATTCAGCGGTGGAAAGGATAGTCTTGTAGTCCTTGACCTGACCCGAAGTGCCATAAAAGGAGCTGTTAATGCATATTTTATCAATACAGGATTGGAATTTCCTGAGACCGTGGAATATGCCCGGCGATTCTGTTCTGAAAACAATATTCCACTGGAAGAGATGGATGCCGGAGATGCCTTTGAACAAAATCTTCCGGATTTTGGGCCCCCTGCAAAGGATTACAGATGGTGTTGCAAGGTCTGCAAACTATCCCCTGCCGGTAATTTAGCAATAGACGGGAAATACCTGACAATTGACGGAAAACGAAAGCTGGAATCCTTTTCACGGGCCCGTATCCCGCCAAAAGAAGAAAATCCTTTTGTGCCAGGCCAGGTCAATATCTATCCGATCAGGGACTGGCGGGCTATTGAGGTGTGGTTGTATATTTA
Organism: Bacteroidales bacterium; assembly: GCA_035527935.1. Lineage (GTDB taxonomy): Bacteria > Bacteroidota > Bacteroidia > Bacteroidales > VadinHA17 > DATKZO01. The sequence continues at coordinate 718 of DATKZO010000015.1, read as the reverse complement.
TTGGCGGGGCCTGGAATATAATCCATTATATGACCAGGGATTCGAACGCATTGGCTGCTGGCTGTGTCCGGCAGCGCTCACAGCAGAATATAAACAAATGGAAATATTACATCCTGAACTGTACCGCACATGGGACAGTTACCTGCATGAATGGGCAGAATCAAAAGGGCTTTCTAACGAATATATCGAACATGGTTTCTGGCGCTGGCGTGATCACCCGCCAAAGATGAAACAGCTGGCTCAACAACTGGGCATCTCAATGGTGCCGGAAGTGGCAGAACCTGAAGACTTCAATGTAAAAATTGTATCTGGTATATCACCCTGCAAGGCCGGGGGTTATAGTATCGAAGGTAATGTTAAAGGAATAAGCATAGACAAAGCAATACAGACATTAAAAATTGTTGGAGCTGTTCATAATTCAGAAAACCTGGGGGTGGTGATCAGCCAGACTCCTGAAGGAAGCATCAAGCTATACATAGACGGGACATTGCAGATCAATGCTCATGATGAGATAACGGCTGGCAGGCTTTTTAATTCTGCAATCCGGCAGCTTGTCAGGTCAGCCAGATGTACAGGATGTGCAATTTGTGAGAAAGCCTGTCCTGAAAATGCAATTACAATTGAAGGTAAATCGATTACAGTGACTGACGCATGTAACAGATGTGGCAAATGCACTGAAGTCTGTGTGGCTGTACGGTATCTGGATAAGATGGGGATT
>DATKZO010000014.1:0-2515 GCA_035527935.1 Bacteroidales bacterium | reverse complement strand
GAACTGACAGAGGACAGGCTTGAGGTATCAGCAGAAACGAAACATGAAGAGAAAAAGGAAGAAGAAGGTTACGTTTATAGAGAGAGACACACCGGGAGTTATTATCGATCAATTTCCTTGCCTTCACCTATTGATCCCGATAACGCTAAAGCCACCTTTAAGAACGGCGTTCTTGAAATAAATATGCAAAAAACTGAAGTAAAAAAGAAAAAACCACTAGAAATTGAGTAAATGTATTTGATAATCAGTCATTGAATAGGAACAGAGGTTAGACTATGGTGAAAATACTTGATAAGATTGGTGATGACTTAAATAAGTTAGCAGAGAGCACGGGTGATGAAGCATCAAAACTAGGTGGCAAAGTAAAGACAGAACTTAAATCACTAGCAGATGCTGCAAAATCCACTGATGTTAAGAAAGAGATCAACAAAATTATTGCTAAAGTTGAAAAGCTGGCAGACGAAACAGGGGATGGTGCAAAAAAATTGTTACATGAAATTAAGGATGATATCACAAAATTAAAGGAAAAAGTTTGATTCACGATTGATAGAGAACTTCGCAGTAAGAAGTAGCAGAAGTATTGTCAATGAGGGGGAGGTATAAAATCTGAATACTCAGACAGTAATGGTATTCATTATCTTGATATGTTTCCTCTTGGCAGGTATTCTCATTTCGGGATGTGTCGAGAAAAGCTCGACAGGGTCTGTATATTTTTCATCTGAACCGCCTGGAGCAGAAATCCGGATCGAAGGCGTAAACACAGGAAATGTAACCCCTTCTATACTCCATCTACAAAAAGACAATTATACTTATTCCCTGAAAAAAGAAGGTTATGTCATTTTTATGGGAGATCTCAACATTGAGATCGATAAGACCGTTCATCTTCCCAGTACCGTACTTGTTCAAATGCAACCACCCACAGAGGTGTCAGTCTATGAGTTGAAATATCACCTGCTTGAAAATATGGGAACATTTTTTTACTGCGATCCTGATTATTACCCGGTGGCACGTGAAGGGATTGAACAGAAGCATGCTCTTGAACAATTTCCTGATATTCAGAATAATACCCAGGAATTCCAGGCGATCCTGAATCATGTTGATCTAATGGAAGCTACGTATTTTTCTGCAGAGCAAAAACTTCTCATTTACCAGGAACACAAGAAATTAAATGCAATACAGCTTTCCCCGTATCAGGACACTTATGAATTCAAACTCCGCATTTTAGAAGATAACGGCAGCATATTTGAGATCAAAGGTTATATCGCTCAGAACAAATCCATCGATATCACTAATAAAGAACCCAGTTTCGACTGTCCGATCTGTCTCAGCGAAAATACATTCATTGATACTCCTGATGGAAATATTGCTGTCAAACAGATGCATCCGGGAATGACCGTATGGACAATAGACGCCTCAGGTTCCCGCATTCAAGCAAAGGTGGTGAAGACTGTAGTTGTACCCACACCACCAGGTTATCAGGTGATACATCTTGTGCTTGATGACGGGCGTGACCTGATCGCTTCACCGACCCATCGTGTAGCGGACGGTAGACCTCTTGGCACTCTTATGCCGGGTGATATGGTAGATGGAGCAAATGTATCAACGGTTTCGTATATGTTAGATAAAGGTGCTGCAGCATACGACATATTACCTGCCGGAGATACAGGAATATATTGGGCCAATGACATTCCTGTGCAAAGTACTATTTTTGAAGGGGACTTGTAAAAGGATTTCTTACGAGTGAGGACAGGAATGTAACCTTCCATAATTAGCGAAGATATACAAACTCATCCCAGTGGACCCAGAAATACACAATGGTCCATACTAGTATTATGATATAGCTCACTATGAGAAACGTAGTCAGAGGACCATGGGATTCACTTATGATCCCCCCGAATTCCTCGGCATGGGCATTTGCATCTTCAACAGTGTATTTATCTCCACTCTTAACCGCCAGCCAGATTACGATCACGATGGAAAATATAACCACAACTGTAAACCAGGCATAGAACTGTATGAACGATCCATACTCAGGAGTAAAACTCATATTCCCTCCTCCCGGTCATTTATCTCATTGTCAATAATCTCATCTTCCAGAATTCTATATTTAGAGGATTCCACATCTGTAAACTGTCCTGACCTGATACCCCAGATTAAAAATCCCAGAAATATAAGCAACATTAGCATAGCAGACAGAAAAAGAGCCAGTCCGTAATCATTCATGTGTATCCCTCTTAAGATTTCGTGCAAAAGAATCTTCATAGAGCGGTGCCCATTTTGTATTATAGTCCTCAGGCTCTGAGAAGTTCTGGATATAGAAGATAAGGGAGAACATCTCATTATCGTTCAATGCATATTTCCAGGGTGGCATATTGGTAGTTTCCACGCCTTCCCTGACCTTCCATACATAACGGCCGTATAGTTTGAAATCAGCCCCGGACTCTGTAAAATTAGCAGGTTCCGGTGTTATATATCCACCAGTTTTCAGGATTGAAGCTATGCCGTCCCCATGTCC
>DATKZO010000013.1:0-86902 GCA_035527935.1 Bacteroidales bacterium | reverse complement strand
CTAATGAATCAGGGGTAAATCCAGATAAAAATTGGAGAAATTCCTTCCCCAAAGGCAAATCGTAAAAACTTTCAGAGAAAAACAGGAGCAAAAAATCAATTTTTGTGCCTAATTTTAAGTTTATGAATTAATCAGGTTAGAATCTTTAATCATCGTATATAATCAATCCCTTTCTCCTTAAGCACACTGTTCAGTTCCGGAATATCATTCTCTCTGATGCTGTAAAACCTGTCAAGCTGAACATCTATCTTCTCTACGAGTTGGTTACGCACCTCATATGCCTGATCAGTGGGCTTGTAATCACCCGTACCGGCCACGCCGTTTAGTGCAGCCAGCTTGTTACCCAACCTGATAGGGTAGTTAAGCGGATCCTGACCCGACCTGTTCTTTGTCTGATAGAGGGCTTCTTCAATAGCTGTGATCCTCTTTTTCAAAACCTCCGTGGTCTTTAAAATATCAGCATGTTGCGATTTGTCAAGTTTGTCTTCTACCGATATCAGGTCTTTGCGGAGATCCCTTATGTCAAGTATAGCCTGATGAGTTTCAGTAAGTTTATCCCTTACCTCAATAAGGAACTTGAATTGTTCGGCCTGGTCACTTACAGAAGAGGAGGAGAGAGAGTTGGGCAGCAGCTCAAATTCATATTCGGTTGAGTCATTATTTACAACCATTCTGACTGAGTACTTCCCGGGGACTGCACCCGGACCATTGAGTGAGCCCGACCACAATATCATACCGGGGATCCTTAAGGCACCGGGGTAGGAGAGGTCCCATGAAAAGTGGTTCATGCCTTTCTTCACGTCCAGCTTATCATATGGGAGATGCGATCCCATCCCGAGACCTTCGGTATTTGTCCTGAATGACCGGATAAGAGAACCTTTGCTGTCGCAGAAGTCCAGCCTTATATTATCATTTTCACCAGCTGCTTCTCTCAGGTAGAAACTGACAACTGCTCCCGGAAGAGGATTACTGCCTCCCGAAGATCCTCCGCGACCGCCTCTTCCTCCGATCTTATAGGGATTTACCGGTTTGAACAGGGTGTATTTTGCATTCGCCATACCCGTATTCATGTCCCTGATAAGATTCAGGTAGTCAAAGACATAGAATGAGCGGCCCTGTGTTGCCACAATCAGGTCATTGTCCTTAACAGCAAGATCAGTCACAGGCACTACCGGCAAATTCAACTGGAAAGGATTCCAGCTCGCACCGTCATCAAATGAGATATACATGCCAGACTCAGTTCCGCAATAGAGGAGACCTTTTCTGACTGGATCAGCACGCACAACCCTTGTGAAATGGTCCGGAGCTATACCGTTTGTAATCCTTGTCCAGGTTTTGCCATAATCGGTTGTACGGCACAGATATGGCTTGTAATCATCGTTTTTGTAGCTGGTGGCGGCAACATAGATGCCTCCCGGATTAAACGGATCAGCCTCAATACTGTTTATCATTGTCCATTCCGGTATTATGCTGTTTGCAGGTGTTACATTTTCCCAGTTTTCACCTCCATCCACGGTTATATATATTAATCCATCATCTGATCCGCACCAGAGAATATCTTTTTCAAGTGAAGATTCAGCTATTGCGAAAATTGTCCCGTAATACTCAACACTTGTATTGTCCCTGGTAATCGGACCTCCCGAAGGCCCCATCCTCGATTTGTCGTTGCGCGTCAGATCTGGCGAGATCATTGTCCATGATTGCCCTTCGTTGGTGGTTCTAAACAAATAATTTGAAGCAGCATACAAAGTGTTATCATCATGTCTTGAAAATAAAATCGGGAAATTCCACTGGAACCGCTGTTCAAGGCTGTCGGCACCCCATCCCATAGGATTGTCAGGCCATATATCAACTCTTCTTGACGATCCTGTTTCATGATTCAGCCTGACCAGATATCCCCCGTATGAACCTCCATATACTATTTCATTATTCTTTGGATCGGGTGCGATCCAACCGCTCTCTCCACCGGCAGTAGATTCCCAGTTATTTTCAGTTATACTACCTGATCCGATAGCGCGGGAGTCGATCCTTACCGTGGAATTATCCTGTTGTGCACCATATATCCTGTATGGGAAGTGATTATCTGTTATTACTCTGAAAAATTGCGCAGTAGGCTGATTCATCATAGTCGACCATTTTTTTCCACCATCTTTGGAAACCTGTGCACCTCCATCATCACCAACGATCATCACCTTACTGCTGAGAGGGTCGATCCAGAGATCATGGTGGTCACTATGAGGTGTCCTTACACTCTCGAATGTTCGTCCGCCATCTGAGGATTTATGAAATCCCACGTTCAGCACATAAATAATATCCTCATCCTCAGGATCGGAATATATCCTGGAATAGTACCATGCCCTTTGTCTCAGATTTCTGTCATCGCTTACCCTGCTCCATTTTTCACCTGCGTCATTACTCACAAACAGTCCTCCATTTTCTGACTCCACGATCGCGTATACCTTTTTTGGGTTGGCCGCGGAAAGTGTTACACCAATAATTCCTGTTGTGCTTTTGGGCATCCCATCCTTATTACTCAGATTTGTCCATGTATCGCCTCCGTCCCTGCTTTTCCACAAGGCTGAACCTTCGCCACCGCTTTCAAGACTGTAGGGTGTTCTTCTGACTCTCCATGTTGAAGCATATATTATCCTGGGATTTGTCGGATCTAAAATCAGATCGCACGCACCGGTGTTTTCATCAACATAAAGGATCTTTTCCCAGGAAATTCCTCCATCGACGGACCTGTACACACCTCTCTCCTCATTTGGTCCGAACAAATGACCAAGGACAGCAGCATAAATTATATTCGGGTTGTCCGGATGGATCCTCACCCTGGGAATATACTGTCCCTCCTTAAGACCGATATAATACCAGGTTTCGCCTTTGTCTTCAGATTTCCATATGCCATAGCCATGTGATACATTACCTCTGACGGTAACTTCACCACCTGATGCAATGACTATATTGGGGTCTGAATGAGCCACTTCAACTGCACCAATGGTTCCGCCGAAATATCCATCACTTACATTAACCCATGTTTCACCGGCATCTGTGGTCTTCCATACTCCTCCGCCTGTGGCACCCTGGTAGAAGACGTTTTCATCACCTGGAATACCGGTAACAGCAGCTGACCGGCCTCCCCGGAAAGGGCCGATAAGCCTGTATTCGAGATCCTGGTACAATTGAGCCGGCGCCTGTTCCTTCGGTTCTGTATTTCTATTGGTTCTCTGTGAATTGGCATCATGTCCTGTTCCAATAAAAATGAAAAGGGTCAGAAGATAGATGAAGATTTTTTTCATGATTTTTGGTTTTAGATTTTGCTTAGATATAAATGTAGGAATGTAAAAATACAAATATCCTCTGATTGTACATTCCATTATGAAAAATAACAAAGGACTTTACTGTCATTTGTGTTAGCATAGGACAGTTTCCCTGAGATGATCCGGTACTGCAGGGAATATCTTTTGATAAAATTACTGTTTGGGATATGGCAAATATTGGCTGATCTGCCCGGGCATTAAATCCTTGTCTATTTTCAAATTCTAAAAAAATGCTGTAGGTTTGATCAAAACGAAACAACCATGAAAAAATCATGCTTCCTGATATTCTTCATAATTCATATTTTAATCTCACAAACCTGGTCACAAACCTCCTCCACAGAGATATACCTGCTTACCTGTGATCCCGGAACCGAAAGTTATTCAATGTACGGGCACAGTGCCCTGAGGGTGGCCGACACATCGAGAAACCTCGACCTGGTTTACAATTGGGGGGTCTTTGACTTCAGTACGCCTAACTTCAATTATCAGTTTGCAAAAGGCAGACTGGATTATATGCTTGGCGTCTATTCATATGATAATTTTTTGAAAGAGTATGCATTCACCAAGAGGTCGGTTTATTCGCAAGTGGTTAACCTGGATGAAACAGATATGCTGAGATTGCTTATAATGATAAATGAAAATGCAAAACCGGAGAATCGTAATTACAGGTATGACTTTTTCATGGATAATTGCGCCACGCGGATCAGGGATATATTTGAAACAATTTTAGGTGAGGATCTTACCTATCCGGACGAGTCGATAGAGACGCTCCCAACCTACAGAGAGAGGCTTAATGAGTTCCTTGCTGCCTACCCCTGGCTTCATCTGGGTATTGACCTGTTAATAGGTAGTCCGGGAGATGATAAGTGCGACCTTAGAGGTTCAATGTTTCTGCCCGATTGGCTGCAGAGAAACCTCTCTCTGGCAACAGTGAAAAGCAGTACGGCCAATTATCCATTGTTGGGCCCTGTGGAAACTGTTCTGCTGTTTGACCGCCCCGACATGAAGATCCCTTTCTATAAAGAGGCCTGGTTTATATTATCAATAATAATGCTGGGTATCCTTATAATTACATTCAGACTTAGGAACAGGTTATTTCAGAACCTGTTTGACCTGATACTTTTCATTGTCCTGATTCTGCTATCGTTTCTTATGGTATTCACTAACTTCCTTACCGAACATGTGGCAATGGGTTTAAATTTTAACATAATCTGGTTGAATCCTTTATGGCTGGTATCCATTTATGCCTTGTTTGCAGGTGATAAATTTAAATGGTTCTGGCGGACACAGATCGGTCTCTCACTAATTTTTATGATCTTGATAACGCTGATAAAGCAGTCAATAAATCCGGCAATTATACCGGTAGTACTCATTGTGATCATAAGGGCCTACTACAGATCAATGCCAGAGCTGTCTGATTGACCTGATGCACTATTTAACACAACTTTAACACTCTTTAACAACACTATAGTACTTCATCTATTTATTTTGTAGTACTGTTATGCAGCGGTGAAAACATCATTATTTATATTTATATATTTGTCTATTCTTCAAAATGAGGATCTATGAATGAGAATATTAACATTAAGGAATTAACCGAACGAATTCAAAAAGAAAGTGGTTTTGTTGAAGCAGTAACGCTTGAAATGGGTAAGGTTATCGTTGGCCAGAAACATCTGGTTGAAAGTCTTCTGATAGGGTTGTTGAGTAATGGGCACATTTTACTTGAGGGAGTACCCGGTCTGGCAAAAACCCTCGCAATAAAGACCCTGGCCTCCATCATCGATGCAAGGTTTAACAGATTACAGTTTACACCTGACCTGTTGCCAGCCGACCTGATTGGTACCATGATCTACAGCCAGAAGAAGGAGCAGTTTCTTGTAAAAAAGGGACCAATATTTGCTCATTTTATACTTGCTGACGAGATCAACAGATCTCCTGCAAAGGTGCAGAGTGCACTTCTTGAAGCGATGCAGGAATTGCAGGTCACAATTGGTGAAGAGACTTTTAAGATCGATCAGCCATTTCTTGTGATGGCTACACAAAATCCTATTGAGCAGGAAGGAACCTATCCTCTGCCGGAGGCACAGGTCGATAGGTTTATGCTGAAAGTTGTGATAGACTACCCCGACAAGCAGGAGGAGAAGCTTATCATGAAGGAGAATCTTGGGAAGGAGTTCCCGGTAGCAAACAAAGTTATCAGCACAAAGGACATTATTGCCGCAAGAGAGGTTGTCAAGGATGTTTATATGGATGAAAAGATCGAGAATTACATACTTGATATAGTGTTTGCTACAAGGTATCCTGCCGATTACAATCTAAAGAAGTTTGAAAATCTTATTGCCTATGGGGCATCGCCAAGGGCAAGTATATATCTTGCAGCTGCCTCCAAGGCATTTGCCTTTATTAAAAGAAGAGGCTATGTTATACCAGAAGATGTAAGGACAGTGTGCCATGATGTGCTGAGACACAGGATAGGCCTTACTTATGAAGCTGAAGCTGAAAATATTACGCAGGAAAATATTATAACTGAAATCCTCAATGTTGTAGAGGTACCATAGCACTTGAAATTATTTTTTATGAGGTTGTCAGGATTAGCGCTACTTCTCATTCTGGGTACGCCAAATGGGATGGGTCAGAATCTTCTGGGATACGATTCTGATGGTATAATGAAATATATAAGAAAGAATCATCCGGATCTGGTGATGGAAAGCAATTTTAAAAACGACCATTACAAATATCTTAAGTTCACTGATGGGCCCGGGGAATCTGAAACCATTCTGTTTTTTATGTCCCCAAAGGACAGATGCACGAGCATTAAGGCAATATATGATCTGAGCAGGAAGAATGAAGTATTAAAAGAACTGGATGAATTGTATGCAAGGAAGGGCGAAAACAGGTGGAAAGACCGTAAACGTGGTAACAATGCAGTAATTATGCTTCAGGATGAGCAATGGTATGTCACAGTTAGTATCAGACATGATAAATCGGATTTGTAAGTGGATACAACCGACCTACTTAAAAAGGTAAGAAAGATAGAAATAAAGGCGAGGGGATTGACCAGGCAGGTTTTTGCCGGGGAGTATCACAGTGCTTTTAAGGGAAGGGGTATTTCTTTCAGCGAAGTAAGAGAATACCAGTATGGTGATGATATCGGAAGCATCGACTGGAATGTTACGGCACGGTTTAATCATCCCTACGTAAAGGTTTTTGAGGAGGAGAGGGAACTTACAGTAATGCTACTGATTGATGTATCAGGATCGGGCGAATTTGGTACAAGGGTTGAGTATAAGCGTGAAAGAATTACTGAACTGGCAGCACTGCTGGCATTTTCAGCTATTCAGAATAATGACAAGATCGGAGTGATATTCTTCTCCGACAGGGTCGAAAAGTTCATTAGTCCGCAGAAAGGCCGTAAACATATTCTGAGAATAATACGTGAGTTACTTTACTTTAAGCCTGAAAGCAGGGCCACCAGCCTGAATGATCCGTTAAGGTATCTTACCAATGCCATAAAAAAAAGGTGTACTGCCTTTATAATCAGCGACTTTATCGCACCCGATTTTGAAAGATCATTGCAGATTGCTTCGAACAAGCACGATGTTGCAGGCTTGATAATATATGATGAGTCAGATAAGGTTCTGCCCGATCTCGGCTTTATTAAAGTGCAGGATCCTGAGTCTGGTGATGAAGTATGGATTGACTCTTCATCCCGGAAAATACGTGACACATATTCTAAATGGTACAATTCAAATAAACGGATTACGGATGAAGTACTAAAACGCTGTGGAGTCGACTCAGTTGAAATAAGCACCGGAGAAGATTATGTCAGGCCACTGCTGAAACTGTTTAAACGAAGGTAACATGAGGAGGTTCTGTGCATCGATATTATTTGTATTACTGCCGGCCTGCCTGAATGCACAGGAAATATCGGTAAAATCCTGGGTCGACAGCTCCCGGATATTCATTGGTGATCAGGTTTTTTATAATATTGAGATATTGCAGCCTCCCGAAACAAAGCTGTTTGTACCAATTCAGCAAGATACCCTGATAGACAAGATCGAAGTATTGTCTACCAGTATTCCTGACACATCCCTTATAAGTAACGACCAGGTAAAAATAATATACAGGCAACTTATAACATCCTTTGATACAGGACGTTATGAGATTCCGCCTTTTTATGTTGAACTTAAGACCAACTTCGGTGTACAACGATTCTTTTCCGGCTATTCAGTGCTCGACGTATTGAGGGTGGATATTACTCCATCCGACACAACAGATGTGATATTTGATATTATTGGTCCCCGCAAGGCCCCAATAACAGCCGGAGAAATACTTCCCTGGATCCTCCTTGCTATACTTGTGGTATTAATAGCTTACCGAACATATAAATATATCACTGGCAGGGAAAAGAAACTTGAGGATGACAGGTCAAATATGCCCACTGAACCGATGCATATTATCGCACTCAGGGAACTGGATAAACTTGAAAAACTAAAACTATGGGAAAAAGGGGAGGTTAAGAAGCACTATTCAATGCTGACCGAAACGGTTCGAAGGTATCTTGACCGGAGATATTTGATAAATTCCATGGAGATGACTTCATCTGAAACCCTTGATTCGTTGAAAGACATTGGGTTTGGCAATAAGGAGATGACCAGGATACTTGAGGTGCTCTTCTTTAATGCAGACCTTTCGAAATTTGCCAGGTATGTCCCTGATAATGAATATAACAGAATGTCAATTGATCATGCCCGCCATTTTATAAAAGAGACTTTCAGGCTGAGCGAGGTGAATGATCGGCCCGGGTCTGCAGCTGATAAAGAAAGAAAGGAGGATGAAGATGAGTAGTATCAGTTTTGCCTCACCGGCTTTTCTTTACCTTTTAACAATTGTGCCGCTTATGATTGTCTTTTATATTTTCAGGCAACACAGGACCACTGCATCAGTAACGCTATCAACAACCAGTCAGATATCAGCAGGAAGAGTTTCATTCAGGCATTATCTCAGACACATTATGTTTGTGTTCAGGGTAATATGTATAGCGCTCCTTATAGTTATCATGGCAAGGCCGCAGACCACAGACCACTGGCAGGATGTATCAACTGAAGGTATTGATATTATGCTGGCTCTGGATATCTCAGGGAGCATGCTTGCCCGTGACTTCAGTCCCGACAGACTTGAAGCAGCAAAGAATGTTGCGACAGAATTTATATCCGGGAGGCCAACCGACAGGATCGGTCTGGTGATTTTCAGTGGAGAGAGTTTCACGCAATGTCCGTTGACCACTGATCATGCAATACTTATTAACCTGATGCGTGAGATCAGAAGTGGCATGATTGAAGACGGCACAGCAATTGGTCTGGGACTGGCTACGGCAATAAACAGGGTAAAGGATTCGGAGGCACAGAGCAAAGTAATAATACTTCTTACCGACGGGGTGAATAACCGTGGTGAAATTGCTCCCCTCACAGCTGCTGAAATTGCCAAGACAATGAATTTGCGGGTATATACTATTGGTGTTGGGTCAAGAGGGATGGCTCCCTATCCGGTGCAGACACTGACGGGAACCAGGTTTCAGAATATGCCGGTTGAAATTGATGAAGAGGTGTTACAGAATATAGCAGGGATGACTGGAGGTAAGTACTTCAGGGCAACCGATAACGAGAGCCTGATTCAAATATATGCTGAAATTGACACTCTTGAAAAATCAAAGATAGAGGTTCAGGAATTGAGCAGAAAGAATGAAGAATTTATGCCGCTCGCTATAGTAGTATTTATTTTATTTCTGCTGGAGCTGATTGCAGGAAAAACTGTTTTAAGGAAATATATTTAATCGGAATAACTTATGCAGATATTCAGGTTTGAGAACGAAAAATACTTGTATTTCTTACTGATACTCCCGGTACTTGTCATCCTATGGGTAATCAATAGCAGTATCCGTCGTAAAAAGTTACACAGAGCCGGCGATTTCAGGTTGATATCAGGTCTTATGCCTGAAGTTTCCTTCTGGCGTAATAACCTTAAGTATTTTATTCTTGTCATCTCCTACATATTTATTGTACTAATGATCTCAAGACCGCAGTTCGGATCTCGTATCGAAGAGGTAAAAAGGCAGGGTGTAGAGATAATAATTGCACTTGATGTGAGTAATTCAATGCTGGCAGAAGATATTCAACCTAATCGCCTTGAGAGAGCAAAGCAGTCAATTTCAAGGCTGGTTGACAGACTCGAAAATGACAAGATCGGTCTTATAGTTTTTGCAGGGGATGCATATACACAGATACCTGTAACCACGGATTACGTTTCAGCTAAGATGTTCCTTTCCTCAATTGATCCTTCAATAGTTCCCAAACAGGGAACAGCAATTGGCGCTGCAATTGATCTCGGTATGAACTCTTTCAGTCCGCAACTTGGCGAGAGTAAAGCGTTGATTATTATTACAGATGGTGAGAATCATGAGGATAATCCTTTGGAGTCTGCGAAAAAGGCAGCAGAAAAGGGAGTTATTATACATACAATTGGTATAGGATCACAATCCGGTGTGCCGATACCCGTTCTCGAGAGTGGCAGACGTGACTATTTAAAGGATAATGAAGGAAATACTGTTATCACCAGGCTCGATGAGAATATTTTAAGGGATATTGCATTTGCAACAGGCGGAAAGTATGTAAGGGCATCCAACACCAATATCGGACTTAACACAATATTTGATGATATAAGCAGTATGAAACAACAGGAACTGGAGAGCACCCTTTATAGCGAATATGATGACCAGTTCCAGTTAATTGCAGCGATTATACTAATTTTACTTGTTGCAGAGTTCCTTATAATGGAACGAAGGAACAGGAGACTGAGGAAAATAAAATTGTTTGAAGTAAAGGTATAAATCAATAGCCCTATGCGATACATCTTATTAATATTGATTATGCTGGTTACCCCAACGGATGCTGCGGGGCAGAAGGAGAGAAAACAGGTACGGTTGGGTAATAAGGAATACAGGAATATTCAATATGGCGAATCTGAACTATCTTACAGAAGAGCTCTTGATGAAGACCCCAGGTATAATGATGCCTCTTTCAACCTTGGCAACTCACTGTATAAGCAGAATAAATATGAAGATGCTCAGGAGAGATTCAGTGAACTTTCATCCAGCGAGCTCGACAGGCTTGCCAGAGCAGGATCCTTCTATAACCTTGGCAATTCGCTGCTCAAATCTGGCAAAATTGAAGAAAGCATTGAAGCATATAAGAATTCCCTGAGGCTGAAACCTGATAATCCTGAAGCCAAATATAACCTTGCCTATGCTCAGGACCTGATAAAGCAACAGGAGCAACAGCAGCAGCAACAGCAAGATCAGGAACAGAACCAGGATCGGAAAAATGATCAGCAGCAACAACAGCAGGATCAACAGGACCAGGAGAACAGGGAACAAAATGATCAGCAGCAACAACAGGATCAACAGAATAATGAGGAGCAGGAGCAACAACAAAATGAACAGAAGATGACAAAGGAAGATGCCGAGAGACTGCTGCAGGCACTGGCAAATAATGAAAAGGAAGTGCAGGAGAAAGTTAAAAAAGAGAAGGCGGCAAGAATGAGGGTAAGGACCTTGAAAAACTGGTAGTCAGGCGCTATGAAAAGATGGTCAGCATACATATTATTGATATTATTCTCAACCGGACTTTTCAGTCAGGACATTAAAATACTGGTTGATGTACCACCTGTCGTTACTGTCGGGGAACAGTTTAAGATAACATGGACAGTCAATTCCAGATCGGGTGAGTTTATAGCTCCTGACTTTGGTGATTTTTATAAATTAATGGGACCATCCACCTCATTTAGCCAGAGTACACAAATTGTCAATGGTAGAGTAACATCAGAGATCCAGAACTCATACAGTTACTACCTTCAGGCCACGAGGGAGGGAACTTACACAATAGGATCGGCCCGTTACGTCGATAAAAGAACCGAGTATAAGTCTGAACCTGCTACAGTTCAGGTAATAAATGAAGAAGAAGCCGTTAGGCAGCAGCAGCAAGAAGCAGCAGTTGAACAGGATGGCTCTCAGGTTAGCAGGGATGATCTATTCGTCCGGATGATTGCAAACAGGAAAAGTGTATATATAGGTGAACATATTGTGGCTACACTGAAAATATATTCAAGAGTTGATTTGTCGGGTATCCAGGAAATAAAATATCCTGACTTTAACGGTTTCCTGAAAGAGGATATTGAAACTCCTCCATTGAGATCGCTTGAAAGTGAGAATGTTGGAAGTCAGATATATGGCACTGGTGTATTACAAAGATTCCTCATTTATCCGCAAAAGACAGGTACTCTGGAAATAGAACCATCAACTCTTACTGTATTACTGCAGCAAAGGGTACGCAACAATGATCCCTTCTTTGGGGATTTTTTCTCATCATTCAATACAGTTCCGAAAATGATTGCTACAATGCCTGTAGAAATAGAGGTAAAACCCCTGCCTCCAAACAGGCCCTCCTCTTTCAATGGAATTGTTGGAAGCATATCGCTTGAGTCAGGGATAAACAAAGATAGTCTTGAAGTTAATGAAGCCGTAACTTACCGCATAAAAATCAATGGTTCCGGGAACCTCATGCTGGCAAATCCCCCGGAATTGAACCTTTCACCTGATATTGAGATCTATGAACCTAAATCAGTATCAAATATCCGGAGCAGCCTGTCCGGGACATCAGGTTCAACAACATTTGAATACGTTCTAATTCCCAGGCGTAGCGGGGATTATGAAATACCATCAGTCGAAGTCTCATATTTTGACCCCAATGCTGAATCATACAAAACACTCAGGACCTCTGAACATACCATTGATGTCAGAGGGGTAGCTGAGTCCGGTGAGGCAACACAACTCTTTGGCAGTGTATCACGAGAGGATGTCCGGTATCTTGGGAAAGATATAAGATATATCAAATCAAAAAAACCCGGATTCAGAATAACCGGTAACAGCCTTGTTGTCAAGGTATCGTTCCAGATGATCTATCCTGCCTCCCTGATCCTGTTTCTGGCTATAATATTCTTAAGGAGAGAGCATGTGAAAAGAAACTCAGACCTGGTAAAAGTAAGAAACAGGAAGGCAGGTAAGTTGGCTTCAAACAGACTAAAGAAAGCATCTGCCTTGATGAAGAATAATGAAGCAGAAAAGTTCTATTCTGAGGTTCTGAAGGCTATATGGGGATATTTAAGTGACAAATTGGGTATCCCTGTTTCCGAACTTACGAGGGAAGCTTCGGTTGAAGCATTGAAAAAACGTGACATACCCCCTGACATACTCCAGTCACTGGGTGATATCATCGAAACATGTGAGTTTTCACAGTATGCCCCTGCAGGTGGTCAATCCGCAATTAAAGAGGCATATACCAGAGCCCAGACAATAATACGGGAAATTGAGAATTCAAAATGAGCCCCGAATGAAAAGAACCGTTCCACATATTATACTGACTCTTTTCATTGCCTTGATTAGCATTTCACTTAATGCGCAGGAGGAGATCGAAGTATATAATGCCGGGATGGAATATTATTCATCAGGCAAATTTGAAAATGCAGTTGAGGAATGGACAAAACTTGTATCAAACGGATATAGTTCATCTACTCTTTTTTATAACCTGGGGAACGCATATTTTAAGTCATCCAATATCCCGTCTGCCATTCTTTATTATGAGAAGGCCTCCCTTTTAAAGCCATTTGATGAGGACATAAGATATAACCTTGAAATTGCCAGAATTTATGTAGTCGACAAGATTGATATTATACCTGAATTATTTTTTATAAGATGGTTCAAAATGTCATCATTGTTCCTTTCTTCAAACAGCTGGGCTCTGTTAAGTGCCGTAACATTTATACTTGCATTGCTGTTTTTCCTGATCTATCTTTTCGGCTCCAGATACCTATTTAAAAAAATATCCTTTATTATTTCTGTGATCATGCTTGTTGTCAGTATAATCTCTTTATCATTTTCAATAGAAAACAGGGTGTTGACAACAGGAAACAGCTATGCAATTGTCTTTTCGCCGTCAGTAACGGGGAAGAGCTCACCTGATTCAGGTGGTAGCGATCTGTTTATTGTTCATGAAGGGACGAAGGTAAAAATTGAGGATGAAGTGGGTGGGTGGTATGAGATCAGATTGCCCGATGGGAATATTGGGTGGATAGAATCAGGTGAGGTAAGAAAAATTTAGTATAGAGCAACCCTTTTATTATATTTAAGGTCATGTTTTTATGACCACAAATAATCTCAATATGAAAAGAACGGCAATATTACTCATATTCCTGACAGCATTGGTCTCATGTAAAAAACAGGGATTATCTCCGGAGGGACCATCGGATATCCGCGTGATAAATCTCACAGACAGCGATTTTACGGAACTTTATGTCAACACCGGAGATGGTGAGCACACATATGGGAATCTTGCAGCGTATGATACTACCGAATATATCAGGTTTAATAAAGCCTTCCCTGAAGCAGAGATCTCCTGCAAGGTCAACGGAGTTTCTTATACATCAGGAGTGCCTGACAATACCTATGCGGCATACGTAGGACAGGGAAAGTTTTCATATAAAGTATGGTCGCCTTCACGAGGAGTTCTGGATATGGACATCGTTGCAGAGGCACCGTTGGATGATAAATAGAATATACTGAAGATAGAATAAATAGGGGGGTATCAAAAGTCATATGATAATTGTTCTTGCATCACACTTCAATCTATAAATGGCATTTATTAATATATTGAGATTTTATGATTGACTTTTAAAACACAAAAATTGACTAATATTTATGTTTTGATACACCCCCGTTTTTTTTGTTCAGTGAACTTTATTATAGTATATATTGTTTAACAAATGACTAATAAATCATCTATCCATCATTAGTCTTCCAAAAATTAAGTTTTTTGGTTAGGTTGGTTGGTTTTGAGTCCCGCTGAGGAGCGGGACTCTTTCTTTGCAGGGAGATTACACGCATTAGGACGAATTTCACTAATTTAGTGGTAACAGATGTGCATATATGAAAGAATTCCTGACAGCCTGTCCCAGAAATTGTTATAGTACCTGCAGCTTTATAGTTCATGTAGACGGTAACAGGATCAAGAGGATACTTCCTGATCCCAACAACAAGGCAACTCCTGAAGGTCCCTGTTTGAAAGGGCTGTCATATATGGAAAGAGCTGCATCTGAAAAACGAATCACAACACCTCTTCTACGTACAGAATCAGGGTCATTCAAAGAAATAGATTGTGAACAGGCACTCGATCTGCTTTCAGGAAGAATTACCGATTGTATCAGCAGACACGGACCAAAGTCAATACTTTATTACACTGGTAGCGGAATGTCGGGTCTTACAAATGAGATAGGCTATAACTTCTTTAAGAGTATCGGTGGGGCCACTACCACATATGGCAACTTCTGCTGGCCGGCAGGGCTTGAGGCTGTCAGGTTGACTTTTGGTGAGATAAAGCATAATGTGCCATGGGATATTGAAAATGCAGGGTTAATCGTAGCCTGGGGTAAGAATCCTGCAGAAACAAATATTCAGGAAATGGCTTTCATAGATGCTGCTCTTGACAGGGGTGCCGGATTTATTGTTGTTGACCCTCGTAAAACTCCCACGTCAGATAAAGCAGATATTCTTTTACGACCTAAGCCGGGCACTGATGCCGCCGTTGCACTGGCAATGGCAAAGGTAATTGTTGATAATGATCTTGTTGACACTGATTTTATCAACAGGCATGTAAAGGGCTATGAAGAGTTTTGTGCAAGTTTAACTGTTACAACACAAGAAGCTGAAAATATTTCCGGAATTCCGGCAATTCAGATTGAGAGGACAGCTCAAATAATCGCATCAACTGAAAATGTCACATTCCTGGTTGGCTATGGGATGCAGCGATTCACAAATGGCGGACAGACCGTTAGGTCACTGATATCGCTCGCCGTAATAACTGGTAACATTGGCAGGCCGGGGACAGGATTCAATTATGCGAACCTGCAGGGATACCTGTTTGATAAATATAAGGAACCACTTAGCTATTACCCTGATATAAATCCTGACAGCAGGATCAGAAGGGAAATATCTGTCGCGAAGTTAGGTGAGGATATGCTTAGGATAAGCGATCCGGAGTTGAGAATGACTATTGTCGAGAGAGGCAATCCTCTCACTCAGGCTCCTGACACCAACCTTGTGGAAAAAGCGTTTCAAAAACTGGATTTTGTTGTTGTTATTGATCAATTTATGACCGACACGGCAATACTGGCTGATCTTATTCTGCCCGCAAAAAATATGTTCGAGCAGCAGGATATAATAAGCTCCTACTGGTCGCCATATGTCTATTTCAGACCAAAAATACTGGATCCGCCTGAAAATATCTTACCTGAAAGTGAGATCTATTATCATTTAGCAAAAAAAATGGGGATTGAAATAAATCCTGAGGAAATTCCATCTCCGGGGAAAGATGCACTTGATAAATGGCTAGAGGATCGGATTATGGGTTTTTCGCCCCTGTCCCTGGATAACCTGAAAATGAAACCAGGGATAGCCCATGGCCTTCAGGAAATTGCCTACAGCGATTTCAAGTTTAAAACGCCATCCGGTTTAATTGAACTGCTATCTTACGAGGCTGTAGAAAGATGGAATGTTAATAAACTTCCCACTTACGAAGCCGTGGAATGGAGGAAGAATGGTGCGGGATTTCACGTCTGCTTCATGAGCCCCAACACAAAATACAGGATACACAGTCAGTTTGGTAATCTTGAAGTAATAAGGATGCATGATCCTGAACCGTCACTGCAGGTTTCTGTTGAGGATGCAGCCATGTTAAAGATCAGATCAGGGGACAGGGTAGAACTGTCTAATGATCGTGGAAATATTGTATTACCGGCTACTGTAACAAGGAGAATGATTAAAGGTTGTGTCGCATTACCTAATGGCTGGTGGAAGCAGGAGGGAGGGGGAGGCAACCAGCTTTCTGCCGGCAGGGAAACTGACATGGGCTGGGGGACTGCTTTTCATGACACATCTGTTTCGATCAGGAAATATGAGTAAAGGCTTTATATATAAATATGACAGATGCGTTTCCTGCCTGGCCTGTGTAACTGCATGCTGGATAGAGAATGGGAATGAGGTGGCGTGGAGAACCGTAATAACCGATAATCCTGATGCCTGGCCGGGATTACCTGTGCATAACCTTTCTATTGCCTGCAACCATTGCGAAAGTCCATCCTGTCTGGACGGGTGTCCGACCGGAGCATATAATATAAATATATCTACCGGTGCAGTAGTTCTGGATCGCAGGAGATGTATGGGGTGCAATTATTGTTACTGGAATTGCCCGTATGATGCTCCTGCCTATAATCCCGGGACGAAGGAAGTTGAAAAATGTACATTTTGCATGGAAAGGTTGGAAATTGATCTTCAGCCTGCATGTACTGCAGCATGTCCTACGGGTGCTTTGAAATTCGGAGATCATAGAACAACGGATGAGAAAAGTCTCCTGATAGAGACAGTCTTGAAACCCAGGATTAGTACAAAAGGACCCAGAAACAAATACCATATTACTGAAGTGTTTCCAGTTGAGTCAACCGACGGATATACTGCAGACCATCTGTCTGCTGAAGAGAAGGTTTCCGCCGTCGGCGAATGGTCTCTCTTCATTTTTACATACCTTTCTTCGTTACTGGCAGGACTTACTCTTGACAGTTGGTCGGATGGGGTTCTGCCATCTAAAATCCTGGTTTTAATTCTCCTTACAGGAATTATCATACTCCCGTTCTTCCATCTGGGCAAACCGGTCAGGTCAGTTCTTTCCTTAAAGAACATACCTCGGTCACCACTTTCGAAGGAAATTGGCGGACTAATCATCTTCGTTATTTCAATTCACCTTGCATTTTTCATCAACTCTGTTTCATTTATAGGGATCGCCGGGCTGGCAGGCATTATTTATACCGTATTAATTGATAATGTCTATATTTTCAGCGACCGGCGGCTCCTTACCAGGATACATCCTGCAAGAACTTTCCTTACCGCTCTGGCCATCGCCTCCTTTTTCTCTGGTGCAGAAATGGCCTTCCTGTTCATTTCCCTGATTAAAATCGGATCGACTATCTGGATTAGAAGATTACTACGGCCTGCAGATTGGAAAGATCTTTTTGGGTCTGTTTATGTTGCTGTATTGGTGTACCTTAATATTTCAATAATAATTGGTGCATCAAACATTATAATGATTTTGGTACTTTTACTGGCAGAACTGATTAACAGGGGATTATTCTATCAGGATTTCAGTCCTCCATCTAATAGTAATATATTCATAAAAAGAAATCACTTGAAATAATGAAAAAGATTGTCAATAGTTCCAGAACACCAATCTACAGGGACACTGGATTTGAATTGTCAGATGCACATCTGACGTATGAAACATTTGAAAAGGAAAAGGAACATGAAAGAGATCCTGAAAATTTCATTTATTCACGATACAGGAATCCAACGGTTATAGCTACTGAAGATGAGATAGTTAGATTGGAAGGCTCAAAGTGGGCCTTGCTGACCCAGAGTGGTATGTCGGCTATTGATGTCGCACTTTCCATATTCCAGAGAGGCAAAGATACACGCCCCTGGCTTTTCTTATCTGAAATATATGGTGGAACCATATCATATATCGATTCTGTTCTTGTTAAAAGAAGAGGGTTGGAAATAGAGTGGTTTTTACCTGATAATGATTCTTATGACCTTTCAAAACTTGAGGATGTACTTAAGAAGTTAAGGCCTGAGGTGATCTACATGGAGGTAATTTCCAATCCAATGCTGATTGTGGCACAAACGGACCGTATAATTGATCTGGCCCGTAAATACAAGTGCAAAATACTGGTAGATAACACTTTTGCAACACCTTTCCTGTGCAAACCACTTGATATGGGAGCAGACCTGGTGATCCACAGCGGTACCAAATATTTCGGGGGTCATGGCAACATTACTGCAGGTGCAATATGTGGAAATGATCCGGATCTGATGAAGGAAGCTATTGCCTACCGGAAGTTAGTAGGGCATATGCTCTCAGCTGATGATGCCTACAGATTGCATACGCAGATACAATCATTCGAACTGAGATTTGGACAGCAATGCAGAAATGCTGCTCTGGTTGCTGATATTTTAAGCTCCGGTTCTCTGATTGAAAAAGTCTGGTTCCCCGGACTCGACAGTCACAAAACACACCTTGAGGCAAGATCATTGTTTGCAAACAAAGGATATGGTGCAATGATAACTTTTAACTTTGCAGGCTCAGGAAGGGATGAGAAGCGGCGAGTACGGGATTCCTTTATTGATTCTGTTTCGGAAAAAATAAAATTGATACCAACGCTAGGCGACTCCCGCACAATACTTCTTCCGGTAGAGTCTGTATGGGGTCATAAATATGAGGAGCCTGGTATGATCAGGTTATCGATCGGTTTTGAGAACAGCGATGAGCTTATAGCAACAATTAGTGCAGGACTCGAAGAAATAAGATAAGCACACTGATCCCATTTTAGTGCCAGTCAATAGGTTTGAAACCGTTGAACATCAGATACTCATTGCAGTCTGTAAATTGTTTGTTCCCGAAGAATCCCTTATTAGCAGAAAGAGGAGAGGGGTGCACTGATTCAAGTACAAGGTGCTTTGATCTGTCAATGGCAGAACCCTTTTTCTGAGCATAGGATCCCCAAAGAAGAAAAACCAGATTCTTCTTCAGGTTTGAAAGTATACTGATTGCCTCATCTGTAAATATTTCCCATCCCCTGTTCTGATGTGATCCGGGACTATTTGCCTGTACCGTAAGTACGGAATTCAGGAGGAGTACGCCCTGTTTAGCCCACCTTTCAAGATTACCTGATCGCGGATATGGAATTCCAAGATCATTTTCAATCTCCTTGAATATATTTACAAGGCTGGGAGGGTGCTTTATTCCGTCAACAACTGAGAAGCACAATCCATGTGCCTGGCCGGGGCCATGATATGGATCCTGTCCAATTATTATGACTTTTACTTCCTCAAAAGGGCACTTGTCAAAAGCGTTAAAAATCAGATTTCCGGGTGGATATATGATTGTTTTGGAATACTCATCCCTTATAAAATCAGAAAGCTTTACAAAATAATCCTTGTTAAATTCGGCATTCAGCTTTTCTTTCCAGCTTTCCTCAATTCTAACATTCATTTAGCAACTCTTCATCAAGTGGAATGCAATATCAATAAGTTTCTGCCTGTTTATTGGTTTGGTTATTATCTCATCGCATCCTGCCCTCAGGCACATAGGCCGGTCCTCCCGGAGGGCATAGGCAGTAACAGCAATTATTGGCATCTTGCTGTTAATTTTTTTTATCTCCCTGGCTGCATCCAATCCGTTCATTACCGGCATTTTTATGTCCATCAACACCAGGTCTATATCTTTATCATTTTTTAAAAGTTCGATTGCCTCCTTGCCATCGTGAGCCCTTATAACATCGACACCCTCCTTCTCAAAAATGAGTTTGACAAGGGTATAATTATACTCCTCATCTTCTGCAATAAGTATTTTGTACCGGCCAGACATCACAGAGATTAACAAATATAAAGATACTAAAAATTTCAGATCTTTACATATTTATCACCTAAATGATTGACCCAAAGAATATTGCATTTATAAGCATCTTGGCTGTCCCATACCAGCATCCTCTAAATACCGGATCGTCGACAAAAAGAATAATATTTCCCCTTCCCCGGCTTAAAGCTATAACTGATGCACTGTTTTTGACCCTTTCCAGATTCTCATCTGTAATATAGCCACTTACAAGCGGGTCGTCAGTATATACTGCAACATTGGAGGTTGCACTCTCAACTTTGCTTACAGCCATTGTTGAATTGCGGTAAACAACAACGGATCGGTCACTGTAACCATATCCCAGAGGGTGAGAAATATCAAGGTCAACACTGCAGTAAATGCCGCCTATTGAATGTTTCCCGGTCTCTAGCCGTGAAATATCATAATCAATTCGCCTGCCCGGATCCTGACTCAAACGGCTGTCAATCTTAACTTCAGCAAGTTTCTTACCACTGAGCCAGCTTATTGATGATCCTGTTGCGATCAGGCTTCCTCCTCCACTAACCCACTCGTCCAGGGCTGTTGCCTCTCTCTCTCCGAACGATCCAAAACTCCCAGAGGCCAATATTACAACCGAATAATCTGATAAATTAATTCTTCCAAAACGTGAAATATCAACTTTAGTGACCGGCATGTTCAATTTTGTGTCAAACAAATGCCATATCTCTCCGGCAACAGAGCTGCTGACACCATCACCTGTTAACAATAAAACTGATGGTTTGGATATACTTGCAAAGTTATTACTTCCCAGCCAGGGACCATCCGGACTATTTGATGATGTAACCGGAAAGATATTTATTCCTGCCTCTTTCGACGCCTTAATTACAGTTGCATATACCTCATCTGCGTCAATATCCTGGTAGGGGACAGGTATGAGGATTGTCCCCCTGCCAAATTCAACCTGGCCACTGCCTGTGAGAGCTGTAAAGGGCCTCATGGCGCTCTTCACCTTAATTCCGCTATTCATCAGAAACGAAAGTGCTCTTCCTGAATAGAATTCCGACCAGTCAAAAACATAACCAATGGTTGACTTTTCGGGAATTCTTATCTCAATATTGAAACTCTTTACCTGGTCTGATACAGCAACTGGCCTGGTTGAGCCTGCAAAAGGCAGGCCATAGGCATAAACCATTGCCCACGCCGAAGCATCATAGAATAGACTATCCCGGAAATCTGTGACAGGCTCGAAGATTGTCCTGACCATTTTATATTGCGGCTGTAGTGTGGGAACAACAAAGGATGTTCCCGGGTTAAACTGCTTCCCATCTATTATTGATAGTTTTTGAAGTTCGTATACTTCAATATTGTGAAGATTCAGAAGATCAATAAAATCCCTGGTGCGCCCCAGGTCATTTTTATCTCCGAAAACATATGCCTTTACAGGATCATTTACCGCTTCTTCCAAGGCAGAAATAAAGAAACGGTGCATGTATTCATTAAGCATCCCTTTTCCCCTTACAGCTGTTCTTACAGTTGTCAGAGCACCGAATAACTGATTCCTGATGCCCAGCTTAAATTCGAGATCATAGCCAAGGTCAGTAGTCTGTATCAGTCCGCGTGATGAAGCCTGTTCAAACAAAATCGCCAGCCCTCCATGAACATCTGCATATGTACTTCCATAGCCCGGATATGAATTATCAAATGAATCACCTGATTCATAGTAATGGGATATAGCATCAAGTGCTTTTGAATACTCTGCTGCAAAAAGATTATTAAGTACCTGGTAGTTCTCCATCGATATTATCTGATTCTCTGAGCCCTTTTTTGTGGGTTCGAAGAAGAAGGTGCTGCTGGTGCCCATCTCATGATGGTCGGTAACAACATTAGGTATCCATTTATGAAACCTGCTCACCCTGTTCCTGCTTTCCTGCTGAGTAAGCGGGAGCCAGTCACGGTTAAGGTCGAACCAGTAATGATTGGCCCTTCCGCCTGGCCAGGCTTCGGTATGTTCCCTGTCATTTGGATCAGCTACAGGAGGATTGCCTCTGTTCATGTTTACCCATGAATTAAATCTGGCTCTTCCATCCGGATTTAGCACAGGCTCTATGAAGATCACAGAATTATCCAGAATAACACTCATCTCAGGATCGCCCGATGCCAGCAGCCAATAGGCTGTCAGAAGCGATGCTTCGCCACCGCTTGCCTCATTCCCATGAACATTATATCCTAATTGTATGATTACGGGTATATTATTGTAGTCTAATGCCTTCAATTCAGGATCAGCCAGTTGTAAATGGCCTTTCCTTATTTCTTCCAGTCTCTGCATATTTTGTTCAGAAGAAATAGTAAGGATTACCTGCGGTCTGCGTTCCACTGATTCTCCAAAAACTTCGAAAGATGCTTTGGGGCTGAGCTCCCCCAACAGTCTGAAATAATCCACCATCACGTCATACCTTGTGTGGTGACTACCTACAGGATATCCAAGGAATTCTTCCGGCGAAGGAATATCCGGATCGAAGGAATCCTTTCCGGGGAAATAATATTCTGGTTGTGCGATTGCCATGCATGCACACAGGTACAGAAAAACAAAAAACATTAAAGTCTTTTTCATAACTCACAATTTTAGGTGTCTGCCAAATTAAACAATTTTTATTTCAGCAGGTATCTGAATTGAAGATTCTGCAACATAAAAAGGGCGCCCGTAAAGGCGCCCCGGTTTACACTAACTGTCGTGTCCTCACAAGACAGCAAATCAAGAATTATTTCTTATACACTGGCTTCATTTATAATGAAATAAGTGCTATGATCCTGCCAGTGCCGCTTAAATGCTCATCAACGGCTTTCCCTATAACTGCGTTACGGCGCCTGTCATTCTCGGCAATCATTTTCTTGAGCTCATCAAAGTCTTTTGCCTTTGTAATGTCAAGAAGTGACCATTTCATAGCATGGCCTGGTGTTGATGATGAGGTGAGCATATCGCCAGGTTTGATTGGCCCGTTCTCATCTGTCACTTTAACCGGTACACGGCCTGTAAGGGCCAGTTTTGTAGCTTTTACACCCGGCAGGGCATCTCCGGTTTCCTCATCTGTTACAAGATCCATTCCCATTGTAAGATGAGGGTCAGTTGACACAACTCCGAGAACAGACTCCTGGTAGGGCTTACCTGACAGGATAACACTTTCCTTTAAATTCGGGTCGGCAACAATGACATCCCCGGCTTCTGTGTTACCATTTGTATCATATATATATTCAGCAACATCTGTCAAGGCACCCGATCTTTTGTCAGCCCATAATCCCATATAATATACTGGGTTTACTGAATTTCCTCCTGTGAAATGACCACTGTATACATAGGCAGCTGTTGTACCGTAAGCATATGACTTAATTCCATATGATGAAGAAGTTCTGCCTGATATATAATTGTAGGCGTAAATCCCGGCATATGCATCTCTGGCTTCATGGTATGTGTATCCGTTCTTATATACTATCATGGCATCATTTGGGCTTGATGACGAAGTACCGTTGCCAATTACGAAAAGAGGGTTGGTTTCCACCCAGTCATCAGGATCATAGGCTGAAGAAGTATAATTGTATTTCCCGATTACAAATGAGTTCATAGCCTCAGCTGTTGTGTAGGTGCCAAAGGCCACTGAGTACATTCCATTGGTCTGGTTTGCAAATCCGGCAGCAAGTGAATACTTGCCCAGTGCATGGTTCCCAAATCCTATGGCTGTTGCATACACATCTTCAGCATTGTTGTAAACTCCGAAAGCCATACCACCATTAGTAGAATAGTTGCCGGCACCAACTGCAATGGAATAATCTCCGATTGCCTGGTTATCCCTGTTAATAGAGGGAGGCAGGATTATCCATCCCTTGCCATCAGCAGGAAGCTCGGTGTCTCCTTTTGGTAAAATCGGTATTAACGGTAATGTCGGTAATGTCGGTAATGTCGGGATAATGATAATAAGGCTGCTTTTATAATAATTTGAACCGATGGCTACACTCCTGTATCCGCTGGCACTGGATGCATATCCCAAAGCAGTAGAGTAAACACCTGAGGCCGTATTATTATTTCCTATTGCAATCGAATTGGTGTTGCTTGATGTATTTGAATTTCCCAGAGAAATTGAGTTGGTTGATGATGAGTTGTTACTGTTTCCTATGGCCAGTGAGTAACTGCCACCTGCACTGCTCGAATAACCCATGCTCAGTGATGTACCTCCCGAAGCAACGGCGTCAATGCCCAGAGCAAAGGCATTTATTCCTGTTGACTGAGCATTCTTGCCAATCGAGTAGGAATTCTCTTTATTGGCGATTGCAGTATGACCTATTGCGGTTGAGTAGTTACCCGAGGCATTTGCCATGTATCCCATGGATGAGGAATACTCTCCCGACGACTGTGCATCAAATCCTATTGCAACTGAATATGTGTTCAGGGCATCGCTGGAGTATCCAAGGCTTAATGAGGCAGTACCGCCGGCAACAGCGCTGCGTCCAAATGAAGCAGCAGCACTTCCTGAGGCGAGGGTTGCATAACCTACGGCTGTTGAACTAACTCCATTTGCCTGGGCACTACGGCCAAAAGCATTTGCATAATCACCCTGTGCCATTGCATAGTATCCTATTGCAACTGAATATTTTTTAGTAGCCTGACTGTAAAAGCCCATGGCAGAAGAAGCATAACCGGATGCAAGTGAGTTGACTCCCAGAGCCATGGCTCCTATTGTTGTTGCCTGCGCCCCCATGCCCAATGCTATAGAGTAGTCGCCGGATGCCAGGGTTGATATGCCCAGGGGATTTCCTGCCTCGTCAATCCCGATTGAACCGAATGCAAATGATTTCTGACCGCTTGCAATCGCTCCCGAACCAAAAGCATAGGAATCAATTCCGCTGGCCTGGGCCCTGTTACCAATTGCAGTTGAATTGTCAGCAAGTGCGAGTGTCTTATAACCGAAAGCCTGAGAGTAGTTTCCCATGGCGACCGGCTTAAATCCCATTGCGGTGGAGTTGGTCCCAACAGAGTCAGGAGAGCCGATCCTTATATTCCCAGACAGAAAAGCCTCTTTCCTTGGGTACCACAGCACTTGCGAAGTGTTTTCGTAAACATCCATGGCATCCTTGCCTGAAACATTGAAGTAGAGATCTGTCAACCCGGCTTTTGAATCGTCAAAACCACCAATGGCAAAACCTCCTTTACTTCCTGCACCCTTACCCGGAACTGCAGAAGTGTTCTTAATAAACATTCTTATACTATCAGGAGATATTATCAGGTAATCCTGAGATCCTTTAGCTGCATCAAAACCACCAATGGCAAAACCTCCTTTTGGCCCCTTGGTGCCAATATCGTCGACAAATACCTTCACACCGGTGTTATATACGGAAAATACCGGCTGACCATCCTGTCGCCTCACCTCAAACAGGGCATCTTCCGAAGCATCATTGGTACTGACAACGGCAAGTTTGGCTCCCTGTGGAGAGTCGGTTCCAAGTGCAAGGCTGCCCTCAACCCTGAATACTGTATCGGCATTTACCTCCAGTGTCCTGGATTGAACATCTTTAGCCAAAAGAGCATACGGTACAGCCAGAATCCTTGCCGCATCCATATCGTACCATGTACTGTTGTACCTGACACTAGTTCTGATATAGAGGGTTTTTCCAGCCCAGTCAATGTCTCCTATTGAATTGGCAGATCCACCAATACCAGTTGCGTCCGGATCCCCAATCATAAGTGTGAACAGACCATAAGAGTTTGTTGTCACGCTATGTTCCTCTTCCCATTCCACTACCTCCGGAGTGATTTGAGAAATAACTGCCACCCTTACAGTAAGGGAGGAGTTTATGATAGGATTCCCTGAGTTATCACGTGCAACACCCTGGTAATTAAATCCATCAGGTACCTGTGTATATGCAGTACCTTTGATCATAAAAAGTGATACCAGGACAAACAGTAAAAGTGTGTAAACCTTTTTCATAGAATTAGAAGTTATAATTTTGATTTTCTAAAATAGTTCAAAGCAAGCATCAAAGCAATTTTTTTACGTGAACTTCTTACTTTTGATTACTAAATGACATATTACTTTGACAAAAATATAATGCTTTTTGTTGCACGGCTGATAAGTTATTTATTCTATAACCCTGTACATCTGCCAATAGAATATATGTTAATTTATTAACATTTATTTATGTAGCAATTTTGTAACAACAATATTTTAGTAATTTAGGGCATTAAAATAATTGGATTTGAACCATAAATGATATTTTCATCAAAATCAATACTAATATTTGAAAATCAAATTGACCTTAAACACCTGGGAAGCTATCTTGATAAATTTGATATTAAGTATTCTTTTGCACAGGACCTTAAATCATTTTCGGATAGTTGTATTGCCTTGAAATATGATGCCATTGTATTTTCAGGCGTCTCTGAGGGTGAGATAGATGAGAGAGTAATTGAAGTTCTGTCAGAGTCACCTAACTTTCGAACCCCTGTCCTGGTGATAGCTGACGACAGCAAGGGACTGCTTAAACAGGTACTCAGCAGGCAATTTGATTTTATGATATTTCCTTTTACACCTGTTGAGTTCACCCACAGAATAGAACAAATGTTAAGAAGGTCAGTCTCTGATAATGCAATCCATCAGAACCTTCTCGGGTTGAGAGCTATTATTGAAAACCTGCCGATGGGTATTATCCAGACCGATACGCATGGTAATATCATTTCACTTAACCGTGAATTTACAATAATAATTGGTATGGCTGAAAAGGACATATCGAAAGAGAATTTTTTCCAGCTTTGCCACCCTGATGATTACTTTATAGAAAGAAAGCATCTTGATCGTCTTCTTAGAAAAGAAGAAGAGAAAGTACATTTTGAGATCAGGCTTATTAACAATGAAGGAACGACCTCTGTTTGCAAGATTTTGGCATCAGCTATATGGAAAGATGTTAATATTTTCGAATCATACCTATTCGTAGTAGATAAAATTGATTAGCCGGAATTCATTCCAATACACAGCATCATTATTAAATTGATTCAATAAGTATTATTATGACTATAGACCTGAGGAGCGATACAGTTACCAGACCATCAGCGGGGATGCTCGATTTTATGATGAATGCAAAAGTTGGTGATATGGTGATGGATGAGGATCCGTCAGTAAACGAACTTGAAGCACGCATTGCTGAGCTCTTTAGTGCTGAAGCTGCACTTTTTTGTCCCTCGGGCACCATGAGTAACCAGATAGCTATAAAACTGCATACCAGTCCGGGAGATGATGTCATCTGCAGCAAACTGGCTCATATCTATCAGTACGAAGGGGGAGGAATCGCCTTCAATTCAGGCGCTTCTGTTACTCTTATAGATTCCCCGGACGGATTATTTACTGCAGAGGATGTGCTAAATTCAATACAACCCGATGATCCCCATAAGCCCCGAACCAGTTGTGTGACAATAGAGAACACTGTAAACAGGGGTGGGGGCAGGGTGTGGAACCACGAGGAAGTAGTTGGG
Organism: Bacteroidales bacterium; assembly: GCA_035527935.1. Taxonomy (GTDB): domain Bacteria; phylum Bacteroidota; class Bacteroidia; order Bacteroidales; family VadinHA17; genus DATKZO01. The sequence goes on along the minus strand of DATKZO010000013.1, from coordinate 59,498 downwards.
ATTTCCAAAGTTTGTCGCAGCAATGGCCTTGCCTTCCACCTCGACGGTGCGAGAATTTTCAATGCGCTTGCCAGGACTAAAGTGAACCCTGCCATTCTGGGTGGGTTGTTCGATACAATTTCGGTGTGCCTCTCAAAAGGGCTTGGTGCCCCCGTCGGTACTATGCTCATGGGTTCGTCAGATAATATTAAAACTGGTAAGAGAATCCGTAAAGTGCTGGGCGGTACCATGCGGCAGGCCGGTTATCTTGCTGCAGCCGGAATATGGGCTCTTGAAAACAATATCGAAAGATTGGAAGAGGACCATTATAATGCTTCCAGGGTGGCGGAAGCAATGAAGAAAACCGACTGGGTGATCTCAATAAAGCCGGTTGACACCAATATTATTGCTGCTACTGTTTCTGAAAAAATAAATTCAGCAGCTGTCGCTGGTTTTCTGAAACAAAAAGGATTGCTCTGCTTGCCTGTGACTAATGATTCAGTAAGGCTTGTTACACACCTTGATGCAACAGGCGAACTGATAGAAAGAGCTATCGGGATAATCTCTTCAACCGATCTGGAGATGATAGAAAACTCTTTGAAAAAACCTAAAGTGAGTCAATAACCCTGATCAGTTTTTCTCGTACTTCACCTGCAACAGACTCAAGTTCAGCATTCCCGACTACCTTCATCACTACTGCAGGATCTACAGCTGCAACTTCAATAACTCGATCTTTAATTTCCTGTACCACCACATTGCATGGTAATAAAATCCCTATTTTATCTTCAGCAGTCAACGCTTTGTAGGCATTAAGGGGATTACATGCTCCGAGAATTACATAATTCCTGAAGTCAACATCAAGCTTGTTCTTAAAGGTCTTGCGAACATCAATTTCCGTAAGTACTCCAAATCCTTCGTTTGCCAAAGATTCCTTTACTTTGTCAACAGCAAACCCGAATTCTCCGTGAAGGGACTTTTCGTAGTAATATTTCATTTTCGTATATTTTGGACGACAGATAGGATACTGTAAATTTAATCAATAAAATCATTTGACATGATCATTCCGATAAATGCAAGAAAGCATTGTATTGTATATTTTCTGAACTTTTTACTTCTTTTTTTATCATCCTGTTATACAAGCCACGCATTAAAAGGTGACAGCGATCTTTCAAGATTTTCAGAAAGGGGAGATGTGGAGGTACTAATGGCTGTCACAAAGACTGGAGAAGTATATTATTTCAACAAAAATTCACCCGCCTGGATAATCAACAGAACTGTAACGGGTCCACCCGAAAGAATTCTGGGCTATAAGCAGGTTGATTCTTTAGTTAAAGCCAAATCCGGCCTTCCTGAATATGTGATCTCAGAAGGACATAGATACAAGATCCTGAACCTTAGCAGAACCAATTATATATGTCAGGACACTGACAGTATCAGACTTGCATTGTCGGATATTTCCCAGCTTAAAATCCTGAAGCAGAATGATTTTGGTTTCGGTCTGATTTTTATGATTGTACTGGGCTCGATAGGGTTTATGATAGGGGGAGCATTTTTATTCATCCTGTAACTTACTGAAGCCCTTCTTCGAAAATTTGTACATTCTCACCTTAAACAATAATAAACCAGTCATTTATAATATCGCAATAATCCTTCCCGGTGACCTCTTCAGTCACCTTAGGGTAATCAACATAATAAATGGTATTAAACCCCAGGGCAAGCCCTGGACCCTTTTTCCCGGGGCAAGCTCCGGGGAACCGACCCGCCGACTGGTGCGGAGCTCGGCGTAGCCAATTAAACCATAACTTCTCGTCCGCCGTAGCGGAACGCGAAGGAGGATTAAATTCATTTTTTGAAGATTTATCTTACAAATTTTTTCTATTTTTGAAGACCTTAAATAGAAAACCCGATGAAGGCAATGAATTTCATAACATTCGCTTTTCCGGCTGTACGCTAGTCAGCTGTGCGGGCTCCTTCTATCTGATCAATCATATTCATATTTAAATTAACCGGGGAGGACCAAGCCATGACAACCTTTGTAATACCATTTTATTCAATTAATGTAACTGTTACCAATGGAACAAAAGAAAAAGAGAGAGAAGAATTAACAATAATGAAACACAAGCGTTTAAAGACTTAATAATGATATACCGAAGAAATTTGACAAGAAGTTTTAACAAAAACAACGTTAAGAAGATATATAAAGATCTTTTTGAGGCTATTTCAGGTACTGAACAAGATTTCACTGAAGGGAAACTAAGCAGGGCTATATTCCTTTTATCCATCCCTATGGTGCTGGAGATGATAATGGAATCGATATTTGCGGTAGTCGATATTTACTTTGTTTCGAAGTTAGGCCCTGACTCTGTTGCAACAGTTGGAATAACAGAATCGCTCATAACAATAGTTTATGCCATTGCAATAGGATTAAGCATGGCAACTACCTCAATTGTGTCACGCAGAATAGGGGAGAAGGATCCGGGGGAGGCTGGACGTACCGCATTTCAATCAATAATAACAGGTCTGTTTGCTTCATTGTTAATAGCTATCCCGGGCTTCATTTTTGCGTCAGATCTTCTAAGACTAATGGGAGCCAACGATTTAATTATAAGGGAACTATCAGGATACACTAAAATAATGCTGGGAGGAAATGTGGTCATAATGCTTCTCTTCATTATCAATGCCGTGTTCAGAAGCTCAGGCGATGCAGCAATATCTATGCGGGTACTCTGGATCGGGAATATAATTAATATCATACTTGATCCATGTCTTATTTTTGGATGGGGACCATTCCCTGAGCTGGGTATTGCCGGAGCTGCTGTGGCTACTACAACCGGACGAGGTGTAGCGGTTATCTACCAGTTTTACCTTCTGTTCAGAGGAAACAAACGTGTTAGAATACTTGCACTGCATATAGGTGTAAATTTCCGGTTAATCGGTAAAATATTAAAGATCTCACTGGGTGGGATAGGACAGAATCTCATAGCTACGTCAAGTTGGGTAGCTCTTGTAAGGATCATCTCCGTTTTTGGAAGTGAAGCACTTGCTGGCTACACCATTGCAATCAGGATAGTACTTTTTGCCCTCCTTCCTTCCTGGGGGGTAAGTAATGCTGCAGCAACACTGGTAGGACAAAACCTCGGGGCAAAAAAACCCGAAAGAGCAGAGAGGGCGGTCTGGGTTACCGGTTGGGTAAATATGATACTGCTTGGGATCATTGGTGCAATATTGATAATCTACCCTGGCAGGTTTATCAGCTTCTTTATTGATGACCCACAAGTTATGGAGTCCGGGATACTTGGACTGAAGATAATAAGCGCCGGATTTATCGCCTATGGGCTTGGAATGGTACTGGTAAATTCATTTAACGGGTCAGGGGACACTGTTACCCCCGCCAAGATAAACCTGGTGGCTTTCTGGTTGATTGAAATACCGCTTGCATATTTCCTTGCAATCAAGTCAGGGATGAACGAAAAGGGTGTATTTATCGCTATTGTAATAGCGGAAACAATAATGACAATCATTGCATGGATGATATTCAGGCGAGGCAAATGGAAATTGAATGAGGTCTGATAACCTCATTTTTTTTATCTTAGATGCTGAATTACTAACTAAAAAATGTTAAAATATTGAAACTGGACGGAGCAGGGAAAGAGATCTGCTTCTTAAGCTTCAGGACCACGGCAATCCGGTGAACTACAGGAATATATGGATCAGACAATAATAATTTAATCCCTTGATGAAATGAGACCTGCTAAGATTTCTGTAATATTCGTTTTTCTTCTTGTAACGACCATTATATCTGCTCCACTAATTGGACAGCAAACAGAGGATCAGGATAGTCTTCTGAGCAAACGGGTGATCCCACTTCCTGAAATAACCAGGGAGATCACCCAGGTCAATAGTATGATCCTTGGTAAACAATCTATCCTGCTTCCTGAGGATCTTAAAGCCTCTCTAAAAAGCACAGTTGATACTCTGAGGTTCAGGTTAAGTCTCCTCCGGGAAGATCCGCGTATTCAAAATATAGAGATGCTTAATCTCAGGAGCCTGACAAACATGAGCAATGACTGGTCTATCTTAAACTCAAGACTGCTGAATGAACAATCGTCGATTACGCTGAGGGTGCAGCGACTCGAAAATGAAAGAGGCATCCTGAATAGTACTTTGCTACTGTGGAGAAATACTCTCCTGTCAGCCCGGGATTCAGAAGCACCCGAATTATTGATCAACCAGGTTAGCGGGAACATTGATGCCATTGAAAAGCTGAGCAATGATATCCAGAGTGATAATGAATTTCTTCAGGAGAAACTTGTAGTAATATCTGACGCGCTGATATTTTGTAATGAAGTCCTCCAGAAACTTACCGATGCAAGAGCATTATCTTCAAAACAGTTCATTAAGATCAATCAGCCGGCCATTTGGAAGGTGGACTTCAGAAGGGATGATAGATCAATATTTACCAGTGAGCGTTCCCTTATTGATGATACAATTTTTGGAATGAAGGATTTTATATCCAACTACAACTTCAGACTATTACTGCATCTCCTTCTCTTCCTTTTAATTCTTGTTCTGGTTTCAATGCTCTTCAGGGATCTGCGTTCAAGACTTCCGGAGAAGGACTTCAGGGAAATAACAACTGTGCGCTCAATAGTTCTGCACCCTGTTCCATCAGCTCTCCTTGTAACATTCCTTCTGACATATCTCATTTATGATACGATACCAGATTCAATTGGCCTGATCAATATGTTCCTGATTTTGATTCCCGTTGTAGTCATACTTTATGAAATATTACCTCAAAATACACGCAGGTATATAGTTATTCCTGCCGTTGCATCAATAATGGTACAACTACATAGCCTGGGATATGGAGAAAATGTATTTAGCCGTCTTTTTCTACTCGCGATAATCCTGTTCAGCCTGGTATCCATTATCATTATTGTCAGGCGACGGACATTCAGGGATTATGCGATTAATAAAAAACTTGGGAAAAGATTGTACTTCCTCGCCCTTATTTGCATATCCCTTTTAAGTATCGCGCTGATCTCTGCCATAGTTGGAGGTGTAATGCTCTCTGAATTTATTACCTACGCTACGGTTAAAAGTGCAGCACTGATACTTATTTTCTACGCGGTAGGGCTTACAACGAACAGCATCTTCTTTACTCTTTTGTATAGCAAGAACATGCAGAAACTAAATATGGTTGCTCATTATCACGACGATATATACAAAAAAGGATCCGGAATAATTACTTTTTTTACATGGACCCTGTGGTTTATATTTACATTAAGGTTTTTTACAATATGGGATGAGATCTATACTGCGGTAAAGAATGTTCTTGGTTACCAGATAGCTGTCGGGAAGGTTGAGCTCTCACTGGTAAACATACTGGTCTTCATTCTGGTAATCTGGATCACAATAGTTCTCTCACGCCTGATAAGGATAATAATTGAAGGAGAGCTAGCACCAAGGGTGAAAATGAAAAGAGGTGTTCCTGGAGCTCTTTCTCTTGTTTTAAGAATACTGGTTATCACTGTCGGGTTTTTATTTGCAATTGCGGCGGCCGGGGTTGAGATGGATAAGCTGGCAATACTTCTTGGTGCCCTGGGTGTCGGTATTGGTTTTGGGCTCCAGAATATATTCAATAACCTGATCTCTGGTATCATACTTGCCTTTGAGCGGCCTATTCAGGAGGGAGATATTATTGAAGTAGGCGAACTATGGGGTACTGTAAAAGAGATAGGAATAAGGGCAAGCACCATTTTCACGTTCGATGGGGCAGAGGTGATTGTTCCTAATGGAAACCTGATCTCCAATGAACTGATAAACTGGACACTCACCGACAGAAACAGGAGGATTGAGGTAACGGTCGGGGTAAAATATGGCACTGACCCGGAAAAGGTATTGAAGCTCCTGAATGAGGTTGTTCACTCAAGTGATGAAGTACTCCTTGAACCTGCACCTCTGGTCCTCTTTTCAGGATTTGGCGAAAGTTCCCTTGATTTCAGGCTGCTGTTCTGGATCCACAAGGCTGATAACAGATTTCAACTGCAAAGTAAGATGAATGTGGCGATAAACCGCGCTCTTAAGGATGCTGGCATTGAAATTCCTTTCCCTCAGAGGGATCTTCATATCAGGTCTGTGGATCCTGATGTGAAGAAAAATTTGAAATAGGTATTACCGGTTTCACCTCATTTTTACAGAAAGGGCGGAAGTCTGATTTGACTACCGCGACTTCAGTCCCTTGATTGCGCCTTCTATTAATCTGTAAGCTGCAGCAAGTGATTCCCCATTTGGATCCCGTTGGCCGTATGGTATTGAGGCAATACCTATTGCGTTAACCTTTTCATGGGTGAACATAATCTCAAGAGCTGCGGCCAGTTCCCTGCTAGAGGGTCCTTCCGGTGCCGTAAGAGGATGACCTGACACCTCTGCCGGATCAAGAACATCCATGTCAATATGAACATATACGATATCAGTCAGGTTGCACAATCTCTCTATCTGATCATTAATATTTTCAGACAGATTCCTGACATCTCCTACTGAAATGTATTCACATTGTGACCTGTCGAGCAGATCCTGCTCAAGGGGATCGACATCCCTCAGGCATGTCATGGTGATATATTTTGTAGGGAGGGCAGGATCAAGGCCTGCAGTAAGCCTGAGACGCGTTAAACAGATACCGGAGGCCATGGCAACAGGCATACCTCCCAGCATCCCGCTCAAAGTGGTTTCAGGCGTATTGAAATCAGCATGGGCATCAATCCACACCAGACCAACCCTGAGAGGCTTTTCCCCGGCAAGGCCTGATCCCTGCAGGTCCCTGGAGTCACCAATTCCTGTGGTTAAAGAAGACTTCATATTCTGGAGACCGGCCAGCATTCCCAGTAGATCGGAACAGTTCCGGAGCAAACCTATAGTAAAGAATTCGTTATGCTGGCTCTGAGATACAATGCTGCCAATGTGCCTGCTTTCGAGAGCAGCCCTTCGCCAATCTCCGTAGAGATGGTCCTCTTCATCAGTCAATGCCGCGATATCTGAAGGCCCAACAACACAATCTTCCCGTTCCAGGAGGTCAAGAAGACCCCCATTGTACATATATTCAGGCCCTTCTGAATTGTTCCTCACAATAGATGCCTTGATTTTCCTTTCAGTTGTAATGAAATATTGAGACATAGCAGATAGGTGAATTATGGATAAAAGAATAAAATTCAATAAAAGCTTTTTCATCTGGTGGTCTATTTTCTAGTTTAATTTTTTCCTGGTGCCTGAAATAACAAGGGTATCCAGGGTAATTCCAGGTTCATTGCCGGATCTTTCAAAATATACGATAATCAGTGCAAATAAACTCATTATTGCTGAAATAATTCTTATGACGTGCTCATAACCCTGACAACGAGTCCGGAGATGGTTTGATCGGGTGCCGGTAATTAGAAGTCGCTGAGCTCGTAAACTCGGTTCCCCGCTGCTTGCAGTGAGGAGCTTCAATACTTTTCATAAATTAAGGTGGTGAGAGAATAGTTGTTGTGGAAGTGTTTATTACAACCATAATAAGTTTTCTATCGTTTATTTAATTATTTTCATACCTGCGATCTCTTTTTATCAACACAAATATCTTTTACCATGAAAAGCCATAAACTGTTACTTATAGCATTTGCCGCAGCTGTAATATGCATTGCATGTAAAAAAACAGATGAGCACTCTGAACGATTTAATCTGTTAACCGGACATGTATGGGTATCTGACAGCCTGCTGGTGGATGGTAATGACGCCAGCGGACCCGGAGGGTTACTCGAGAAGTTTGCTGGTGACGCAGAATTCAAGGAAGATGGAACAGGATATTTCGGCCAGTATGAGGGAACCTGGTATTTTTCCAATAATGAGATTGATATCACTATCACGTCCGATTCCCTGGCATTTCCGCTGACATCGCGGATAATTGAGCTGGCACAGACCTCATTTAAAATAACTACGAGTTATCCATCACCTGTTCAGGGAGTAAACTTTGCGATCAGGATCACATTCAAATCCAAGTAATGGATATATGAGGTATTTACTCTTCCTTCTGGTAGCAACTACATGCATTGGGCCTCTTACAACTGCAAATGGTGGTGTTGTAAAAGGAAGGGTATATGATGCAACGACAATGGAATCCCTGCCGGGAGTGCATGTGATCTACGGAAGGGAGATGGGCACTGTAACTGACAATGAAGGGAATTTCATATTTACTGCCGGCCCTGGCAGGGTAGAGGTTTCATTCAGATTTGTCGGGTATAGTACTTCCTCAAGAACAATTGATGTTGGCAACACCGATACAGTCCTGCTCAATATTGGTCTGGTGCCACTTATAAGTGAGATAAATGAAATAGTGGTGAGCGCCGGTAAAGCGGAGCAGAGAATGTCGGAGCTGACTGTTTCGATGAATATCATTAAGCCCTATATGCTATCCTATAACCATATTATTAATGCCGAGGAGATGCTGAACAAAACACCGGGTATTGAGATCATGGACGGACAGGCATCTATCAGGGGAGGAAGCGGTTACAGTTATGGGGCAGGCAGCAGGGTACTGGCTCTGACAGATGGCCTTCCCATACTCTCGGCTGATGCAGGAAATATCAAATGGGGAACATTACCACTGGAAAATATATCACAGATTGAGGTTATCAAAGGCGCCTCTTCGGTATTGTATGGTTCATCAGCTCTTAACGGTGTGATAAATTTCATTACAGCAGAACCGGGACCTGAACCTGTCACACAATTATCGGTTATGTCCGGAATTTATGATAAGCCTGCAAACAGTGACTGGGTATGGTGGGATTCGCCAAGGATGGTAGAAAGTCTCTCTTTCTCACATTCAGGAAAATATGCCAACACGGATATAGGTATGGGAGGCAGATTGATGAATGATAATGGCTACCGGCGTCTTGACGACGAGCGCTCAGGGCGTGTAAACCTGAGTATAAGGCAAAGAAGCAAAAAATTTGAATCGATGAAATATGGTGTGTCACTTAATGCCACAATAACACATAAGACCGATTTCCTGCTCTGGGAGGATGCTGATTCCGGTGCACTCAAACAGAATGAACTTACCGCTATGGATTTCAAAGGGATCTCTGTTGCAGTTGATCCGTTCATAACCATAGATAAAAAGGATAGATTTAAGCATGACCTGAAACTGAGGGTACTTTCAAACCTGAACAGGTTACCTGAAAACAGCAATAATAACAGTGACTCTCATTCAATATTCTCAGAATACCAGTTTTCATACTTTGGATCAGATATTCTCAGGCTCGTAGCAGGTTTATCACAGCAATACAGCATAATAAATTCAAATTTCTATGGTGATCATAATGGTTTGAATTTTGCAGGCTACATGCAGGGTGAGCTGAGACCGTTGAGCCGACTGAAGATTGTTGCAGGTATGCGGCTCGAGGAAAACTTCCTTGACGGGACAGCAGACAAACTGGTGCCCATTTTCCGCGCCGGGATAAACTGGGAGGCAACAGATAACACTTTTGTCAGAGCCTCCTTTGGACAGGGGTACAGGTACCCCGCAATTGCTGAAAAGTATGCCTATACTACTGTTGGCACTGTAAAGATATTTCCCAATAATGAGATCAGGTCAGAATCGGGCTGGAGTTCAGAAGTTGGCCTTAAACAGGTTATTTCAGGTAAGGCTTTGAGCGGACAGGCCGACATTTCCCTTTTTTACTCTCAAAACCGTGATCTGATCGAGTATGTATTCGGTATGTGGATCGATCCGGTTACTCAGATTAATGGTATTGGCTTCCGGCCTACCAATATTGAGAATTCAAGGGTTTACGGAATTGAGCTGGAACTGATGCTTAACAGGAGTATAGGTCAGTTCAATACCACTGTAAGGGGAGGGTATACCTATATGTATCCTGTTGAGTTTAATGGAGTCACCTATAAGAATACAGGAGCCTTTCTTAAGTACAGAAGGAAGCATTCAACAGAGTTGACATTGCGTACAATCTACAGGAAAATTGAACTGGGTATCAATTTCTACCTGAAATCCAGGGTGCTCGTCATTGATGATGTATTTACAGGCCCCTACAGCGAGACTATCCTGCCGGGCTTCCTCAATTACTGGAGTGAGAACAACACAGGACACTTTTTAATGGACTGCAACCTGGGTTACAGGATAAATGATTCTTACCTTGTTTCGTTTGCAGTAAAGAACATGACCAATACAGAATATATGGGACGGCCCGGTGATATTATGCCTCATAGGTACTTCAGCCTGCAATTCAGTGCCCGGTTCTGAAATAAACCAGATCCGTGTGGAATTAATTCTTATCGTTAAAGCAAGCCTGATTCCTGACAGGGCTAAACCATTTTTTACGCCTCAGCTTAATCGGTAATTACTTTTTAGGCAGAAAATGATATTATAGTCTCTTGAAAAAGATCAGTTTATCATCACTGATGTCATAAAAATCCTCAAGCCGGGCTTTCAGCTGGTAACCGTTTCTGAGGTAGAATACGCGGGTTGGTTCATATAAAGGCCTGGATGATGTCTCAATATAGATTGCCTTTCCTCCGCCGGCCCTTACAATATCTTCTGTTTTTTCCAGGAGTAGCTTTCCCAGCCCCTTTTTCTGGTAATCCTTGTCAGTCGCAATCCAGTACAGGTCATAACTGATCAGGGAGCAGGGTATAAGTCCGAAACAGACATATGCAGCAACCTGGTCGCCAATCTCTGCAAACACAAATTCATAACCACTACCATCTCCCTGTGTCAACTTTTCCTCTATAAGTTCAACTGCCACTTTGATCTCATCACTCCTGAAAAAACCGGTTGATGTTACAATTTTTTCAACTGCCGACCGGTCCCCGGGTCTCACTTCAGTGCGTATCTTTATATCTTCATTATTCATCTGTCGCAATCATTCAGGATTTTTTCAATTACCTCGCTAAATGGGATCTCTGCCTTTTGGGTTGCAGCATAGAACCCTGAGTCGGACGAAATGCATGGGTTTGCATTTACCTCAAGAACATACGGCTTACCATCCCCATCGACCCTGAAATCAACACGGGCGTATCCCTTTAGATCAAACAGGTTCCAGCATTTTACAGTAATATCCCTCAATTTATCCAGGAGACCTGCCTCTTCCTCATTAAAATCAAAAGTACGGGGCGTATTCAGGTATTCAAATGAAGATACCTCCCATTTTGCCTGGTATCCAACTATATTAGGTTTACCTTTCGGATAATTGGTAAATATGATCTCTGCAGGAGGAAGCACTGACGGACCATCATCTCCGGCGATTATTGAAAGGTTGAATTCGCGCCCCTCTATAAACTCCTCTACAAAGAAATTTTTGCCGAACCTTAATCCATACTCCACCAGCTTTTCCGGTTCTTTTCCGTTGAAAACACTGTTGTCATCAATCCCGACGGAGGCATCCTCGAAAACCGGTTTGACAATATATTTCCTGTTGTTGCTTGCCTGCCATGAATCGCTCGCTCTGTACCATTTTGGAGTGGCTATTCCATTGGATAACATGATACTTTTTGCAACCTGTTTATTTGATGTCAGGAACATTGCCTCAGCCCCGGATCCGGTAAATGGTACTCTCATGCTTTGCAGGAGGGCAGGGGGCAGGTGTATCAGCTCTGCCTTGTTGTCTATACTTTCAACAAGGTTGAAAACAATATCAGCTCCTGAGTCGACAATATTTCTCCTGGTCTTTGCAAGATCGAGTCCCATATAACTCCTCACTGTATCATACCCCAAATTTACAAGGGTCTCCTCAACAATATTCGCCTGGTCAAGCACATCCTGCTCATCAGGAGAGGGTGTATCAGACAGCTCATTTATCAAAACCAAAACCCGCTTCATCCCGAGACTTTTTTAAACTATCTTTTTTATTGCTGATTCCATTATCATTGAAACAAGCTCTATGTAGGATATTCCATTTAGTGTCGAAAGTATTGGCAGGTCGGAATGTTCAGGATGGAGTCCGGCAAGCGGATTTACCTCCATAAAGTTTGGCAGCCCGTTATCATCACACCTGATATCGATCCTTCCAGCATCTTCACATCCCAGGGTTTGCCAAACCGAAAGTGCAAGCTGTTCGCACTGTCCGACAATTTCCTGCCCGGCCCTTCTGTACTTAACGAGTTCCTCACATTCCTCCTTGTTGACATATGAGTAGACATTTTTCTCTGCTCTTTCATTGAGGACTATCTCCATTGTCCCGGTAGCCCTGGCACTCTCTCCGGTACCAACCAGGCCTACAGTAAATTCTCTTCCGCTGAGGTACTTCTCCACCAGGACTGGCTGGTTAAACCTGCTGAGCAGGTCGAGGCAGATATTTCTCAATTGCCTGGCTCCTGTTATAACCGACCGGGCATCGATACCTTTACCGGTTCCTTCAGAAACAGGTTTGGCAAACAGGGGAAAGGGAATGCTAACCTTTTCAATATCCTCTGGCTTTGATATTACACAAAAATCGGCTGTTGCAAGGCCTGAGTCCCGTATTACACTCTTTGTCATAGCTTTATGAAGAGTCAATGAAAGGACTAATGGGTTTGAGAAGACATAGGGGATATTCCATGCATCGAGCAATGCAGGCACCTGCGCTTCACGGCCTATACCGTACATGCCTTCGCAAATATTGAATACAATATCCCACCTTTTCCCTTTGACAAGTGCTTCTGCCAGTTGTTTTACGTTACCTATACGGTCAGTGGCATATCCTAAATGCTGAAGGGTCTTCTCAATGGCCTCTATCGTATCATCCCTGTCAAACTCAGCCGTTTCTTCCTCGCTGAACCCCATCCTGAGGTATTCCGACCTCAAATCGTATGTTAATCCTACTCTTATCATTTATTATATAATCCAGAATGTAACCCACTAAAGAAATTTTTTGCATTTATGCCCAGGACCCTGTGTCTGTAACCACCTTCCTGTACCACCAGGGTGGGGTAACCAAGATGTCCGATCATTTTACCATTCTCCCTGAAGTCATTGGCCACAAAGCTCCATGTCCCGGTGGGATCATTTTTTGCAGTATCAAGTCCCAGTGCAACAACAAGGTAGTCAGGCGAGAACCTTTCGATTGCTTTCAGGGCTTGTGCCAGCACATTTCTGTATTCCTCACTACTTATCTTCTCCTTGAGCGGCATATTGATATTAAATCCATGTCCAAGCCCTGATCCCTTCTCATCCCTGTAACCACTGAAGTAGGGATAGGCAAAAGAAGGATGTCCATGGATAGAAACAGTCAGGACATCAGCACGTTCGTAAAATATTTCCTGCTGACCGTTACCATGGTGATAGTCAATATCAAGAATGGCAACCCTGCCGTAGCGGGTAAGATAATTTGCTGCTATCGCGTTTGAATTGAAATAACAAAATCCTCCGAATACCCTGGTCTCAGCATGATGCCCGGGTGGCCTTACAAGAGAGTAAGCGATCATATATCCGTCGAGCAGACTGTCGGCACATGTCAGAGCGCAATCGACGGCACGCCTCGCCGCCTTGTAGGCATTTAGATTTAAGGGCGTGAATGTATCTATACAATAGTACCCTGCCAGGACTGAATCATCTTCTGGCGGTCGCGAAGCATTCCTTATGGGAAAAACATAGGGGTAGATCGATTTACCCTCCTCCATTGATTCGCATACACGTTTAAAATACCTTAAGTACCCCCTGTCGTGAATATCATAAAGGTGCAGGTCAGGATACTTCCTGGGAGAAAATTTTACATACATTCCTGTAGGGTCCAGTTCTTTAAGTATGGAATCAATCCTTACCGGCGACTCTACATAACCCCGATCCTGTACATGGTGGATTGAATGCTGATCGTTTACCACCAGGAAGATCTTGTTCCTGATGTCATCATTTTCTCTGCTGTTGTTCTTCAGGCTGGCAGCTTTAATATAAACGGGTTTTCTCAGAACGACCGGGTCATCAGTGACCGAACCGACAATTCTATCAACATACTCTGCCGGGCAATAGTCACCATATTTTCTCTCAAGAATAGCTCTGATAACTGACTGCATTGATTCTTTATCGATTGTTTCCTTGCTTCCGAGAAAATCGCAAACCAGGTATGGCGGGCAGTCGTCATCATCATAAACAGAGGTCTCATACAAGGTGTTGAAAAGAGGAAATGCTCCAAGCCTCTCATAGAATTTCAGTCTGGCCCTGTTCTGCTCCAGTAGTTCACTGTTCCTGCAAATAGCAGGGTCATCGGGAAGGCATTCGAAAAAAAGTCCTTTCACGCCCAGATGAAGCGACTCTTCCCTGATTCTCTGATATAATGCACCTCCAATCCCACCAGAGACACTGGCTCTCCTTGATGCAACAAAATCCAGATAGGTAAAATTCATATCAGGTGCATACATCAGCAAAGCAAAACCCTGTATAATACCCGACCTGCTTTCAGCAACGAAAAGTGATGTCTGAAACCTGAATTTAAGTGAGTCACGCAGCTGGTCGGGCATGAGATCCAGTTTTGCCTTATCCAGGTCAGGGAACTGGCTCTTAAGTATCTCCCTGGCTTGCCCGATTGCATTCCGGTCTGCCTCAGACCGGTCGCTCAGTATTCTTCTGATACGGAACATAGTGCTGTTTTACAAACTTGTTTGAAAACAGGGATCTCAGTATGCATCATGGTTCCTTACGCCATGGGAAAAGCCGGCAGTGCCTTCACCGTGGTCAGGATAAACATATTCCTTACCCTCAAAGTTCCGGAGTAAGAGGCCTTTTTCATTATGCCCGATGACATATTCAGGCAGAATTGGTATTTTTCCTCCTCCACCAGGTGCATCAATTACATAATGGGGTATGGCATAACCAGAGGTGAAGCCCCTTAAACCACGAATGATCTCAAGGCCTTTCTGAACCGGTGTCCTGAAATGCCGTGAACCGGGAATCGGATCGCACTGGTAGATATAGTATGGCTTAACCCTGACTTTCAGCAGTTGGTGAAAAAGTTTTTTAAAGGTTTCCGTGTTGTCATTTATTCCTTTCAGCAATACAGTCTGGCTGCCGAGAGGTATCCCCGCATCAGCGAGCATGTTGCATGCCCTCTGTGTCTCAGGAGTCATCTCATCGGGATGGGTAAAATGCAGGCTCATGAAGATGGGATGGTATTTTCTGAGCATATTGACAAGGGATGGTGTTATGCGTTGCGGTAATACGGCAGGTACCTTGGTACCGATCCTTATTATTTCAAGATGTGGTATTGATCTCAATCCTGAAAGAAGGTACTCCAGTAGATTATCCGATAGTGTAAGCGGATCACCACCCGAGAGGATGACATCCCTCACTTCAGAGTGGTTTCTGATATAGTCGATTGCAAGGTTCCAGTCCTGCTTCCTGACTACAGTGCCCTTTTCCTTGGCAACCATATGTGACCTGGTGCAATACCTGCAATAGGCGCCGCAGAAATCAGATACAAGAAACAGTACCCTGTCGGGATACCTGTGAACAAGACATCTGGCAACACTATCGTGTGTCTCGCCAAGTGGGTCAGCTGATTCACCGTCAGAAAGGATCAGTTCATCCATTACCGGGACTACTGTTTTTCTCAGAGGGTGATCAGGATTAAACCTGCTTAACAGGCTTGCATAATAGGGAGTGACTCTTACCGGAAGATTAATGTTCTTCTCGGTGACCGCCAGTTCATCCTGTGAAAGGTTTAGGAAAGTGGAAAGGTCTTTGATCGATTTGAAACTGTTCCGGAGTTGCCATTGCCAGTTGTTCCAGTCGTCCTGACTGGTGCCAGGGAAATGTCTCCTGATGAATGCCTGCCTTACCTGGCCCGGGGCCGGGTGATTATGCAGTTTTACCTCAGCCTCAGCTGTTCCACTGTGAGGGAGTGGAGGTTCCTGGACTTCCGCTTCATCTGAAGCAGAGTTCCAAACATTCTTTTTTGCGGGTTTCATTTTTAATTGGTCTGTCGATAATTTTTTTTCTGTTTTTTAAGTGTAACATAATTCTTTGTTTCTCTGATTATTACAGCGTGTCGTAAAGGCCCATTTTAATTCTCAAATAACAGTGCAATTATATGCATTTTTTAAATGTGTTTTACTTCTGAAAAAAAAATATTTCAACAGACTATGTATCTGTTATACAATATGTTATTGAATTATGAACAGGCAGGCTTTTTTTCGAAGGTTCCAAAAGATGTCATTTTGTTTGTAAATCATGAAAATTCTGAGTCCCGGCTAGTGCATTGGCTTCAACTTCGCACCGGTTCATCGGGGCTACATCCGACGAAGTCGCCGAGCTTGTAAACCCTGTTCCCCGCTGCTTGCGGCGGGGAGCTTCAATAGCAGAAGCCTTTATTATTAAAACTGGCTGCTGTCATGCCGGGACTTCAGCAGCCATATTCACGTGAAATAATACTATAAATTAATACTGTAATTATTTAATTATCTGCTGAAGACAATCCTAAACCAGGGTAAGAGAAAAAATATTTATCTTTGTATCCTGTACATGTGATAAAATGTAAGGAAATGATTGTCAGTGAGTTTAAAAGAGTAATACTTGAAGGAATTCCCGAAGAGTTGCCTTCATCTAACCCCAGGGATGATAAAATAAATCATGCGCCGAGACGTAAAGATATATTAACGATTGAGGAGAAACGGCTTGCAGTGAAAAATGCACTCCGCTACTTCCCTGAGCGATTCCACCAGGAGCTGGCTAAAGAATTTGCACAGGAGCTGGAAAAGTATGGGCGGATTTATATGTACCGGTTTATGCCCTGCATTGATATCAAAGCAAGGCATATTGATGAATTTCCTTACCGGTCGAGGCAGGCAGCTGCCATTATGCTGATGATATGCAACAATCTTGATAAAGCAGTGGCACAACATCCACATGAACTTATAACCTATGGGGGTAATGGTGCAGTATTCCAGAATTGGGCCCAGTTCAGGTTAACCATGAAATATCTGGCAGAGATGACTGATGAGCAGACACTTGTAGTATACTCAGGTCATCCTCTTGGGCTATTCCCATCGCACAATGACGCGCCTCGGGTGGTTGTAACCAACGGGATGGTTATCCCGAATTACTCATCACAGGATCATTGGGAAAAATTTAATGCACTGGGCGTAAGCCAGTATGGTCAGATGACAGCCGGATCATATATGTATATCGGCCCTCAGGGTATTGTTCATGGCACAACTATCACTATTCTCAATGCTATGAGGTTGATTTCCAAGGGGTCTGCCGATACAAAAGGTAAGCTTTTTGTTTCTTCCGGACTAGGAGGGATGTCGGGGGCACAGTCAAAAGCCGGAAATATTGCCGGGTTGGTATCGGTTATTGCTGAAGTAAACCCGAAAGCAATAGAAACAAGACACAGCCAGGGATGGGTCGATGAGGTGCTGGTTGATCCTGATCAATTGGTGAAAAGGGTAAGGGAAGCAGTTAAGGATAAAAAAGTGACATCAATAGCCTATCAGGGCAATATAGTTGAAGTTTGGGAGAAATTTGCCAATGAAGGAATTCGTGTTGATATCGGATCCGATCAGACCTCTCTCCATAATCCCTGGTCCGGGGGTTATTATCCGGTTGATCTCTCATTCGGGGAGTCAAACAGGATGATGGCAGAGGAACCTGACATATTCAGGGAACATGTCAGGGAGTCGCTTCGAAGGCAGGTTAATGCCATTAACAGGCACACCCGTATGGGAACCTACTTCTTTGATTATGGGAATGCTTTTCTCCTGGAGTCGTCAAGGGCAGGTGCCGATATTCTGAACGAAAAGGGCGAATTCAAATATCCGTCATACGTCCAGGATATTATGGGGCCTATGTGCTTTGACTACGGGTTCGGGCCTTTCAGGTGGATTTGCTGTTCAAATGACCCTGAAGATCTTGTCAGAACAGATAAGATAGCTGCATCGGTTCTTGAGGATATAATGAAAACAGCTCCGCCTCAGATAAGGCAGCAGATGGCTGATAATATTCATTGGATCAGGGAAGCAGGGAAGAACAGACTGGTGGTAGGATCACAGGCCCGTATCCTTTATGCTGACGCTGAAGGAAGGATAAAGATCGCCAGGGCATTCAATGATGCCACTGCCTCCGGACATATCACGGCGCCGGTGGTAATTGGCCGCGATCATCATGATGTATCAGGAACAGATTCGCCATTCAGAGAGACATCGAATATTTATGATGGATCAAGCTTTACAGCCGATATGGCTATACAGAATGTAATTGGAGACTCCTTCAGAGGGGCAACCTGGGTGTCGATACACAATGGTGGCGGAGTTGGATGGGGCGAGGTGATAAACGGAGGATTTGGTATGCTGCTTGATGGGTCGAAAGAGGCTGAAAGAAGATTGGAAATGATGCTTCACTGGGATGTTAATAATGGTATTGCGCGCAGAAGCTGGGCCAGGAACAATGAAGCAATCTTTACCGCCAGAAGAGAGATGGAAAGGACTGTGGAACTGAAAATCACATTGCCTTATATTGCAGACGACCAGCTGATTGACAGGCTCTTTGAATAGTAATGCCTCATACGGTGCACTGACCTCAGTCACTCTGCAGCATTAAATCCAATCTTAGAATCTTCCGGTATTGAGCATTACAAGCATACAATCATCAACTGCCTCAATGCCTCGACCAATAGCAATTTCAGCAAGCTCAGGATTCCTGGTTCCCGGGTTGAAAATAATCCTACTGGGATTCAAAGAGAGAATATAATCATAATATTCTCTCTGGAGGGAAGAATTCATATAGAGTGAAACTGTATGTATCCCTTTCACGTCAGCGGGCTTGCCCTTACGAATTTTTATTCCGTTAAGGTCAATATCCTTTCTCCCTATGGCAACTATCGGAATATCTCTTCTTTGCAGACTCCTTATTGCCTTGTATGCAAATCGGCTTGGATTATCGCTGGCACCTAAAACAAGAGTTTTCTTTTCCATAAGAATATTTTTACAAAAATAGCATTATGAGCAAAGGTTATTCCCGGTAATGATTAAAATTTCATGGAATCAGCGGAGACCTGCTTAATTTTTGGAACGGGTATAAAGCACATTCCCTCAGCAGTTATGCGTTACACCACGGGATAAAAAAGATTTTTATGATTCTGATAATAATACTGAGGCAACGGCAATTATGCCCTCTTCCCGGCCTGTAAACCCCATCTTCTCAGTGGTGGTGGCTTTTACCCCAATTCTGTCAGGGATTAATCCGGTGATCTCTGCCAGAGTCCCTTTAATCCTATCTATATACGCAGAAAGCTTTGGATTTTCGAGGCAAACAGTTGTGTCAATATTAACTATTTCAAAGCCTGCTTCAGAGATTAATGCAAGGGTTTTCCTGAGGAGCACCTTACTGTCGATGTTAAGGTATTTCTCATCTGTGTCAGGGAAATGATAGCCAATATCCCTCAGACCAGCTGCACCAAGCAAAGCATCACATATAGCATGGATCAGAACATCACCATCCGAATGGGAAACAGATCCCCTGCCGGAAGGAATAAGTAAACCACCGACCCAGAGATCAAGATCCTCTTCCAGCCGGTGAAAGTCTATTCCCTGTCCAATCCGGAAATTCATCAGCTCGATCGTTTCACAGTTCTGAAGGCATCAAACTCAAATGAGAGCGAGAAGCGAAGTGTGCGTGCCAGGGGGTGGTTTTGAACCAGCGGCATCAGGTAGGAGAAATCCAGTGAGAATACACTCATCTTTAGTCCGGCACCGGCAGTAAAATATTTACGGTTACCCTTGCTGGCATGTTCATGGAAGTAACCTCCCCTTATAGCGAACTGCTCATTGTAAACATACTCGGTTCCGAGTGAGCAGGTTATCTCGCGAATCTCTTCCTTAAACCCTCCTGGCGCATCACCAAAACTCTGGAATATTGCAACCGGAACAGCAACGTTTGGATCCTTCCCTGCAATAATATTACCGCCAGCATCATAAATCGGAGGTGTGGGTACCAGTAACTTATTTAGATCGATTGAAACATTGATCTTGTTATACTTGTCAAGAAAAACGGTACCCGATGTACCAAGGCGCATATTCATCGGAATAAAATCAGGATCACGGGCATCGGTATAACTCATCTTTGAACCGATATTTGAAATATTTGTACCAAAGGATATCTCCCCGTCCTTGTCTCCAAGCGATATTTCATTAAAATAATAGAATGACATATCAGCGGCGAAAGATATCCCCGGTTTGGTTTCAGTAATTCCATCATAATAGCCGCCGGTCAGATTCGAATATATAAACCTGAATGCAATGCCTCCCGCAAAAGTCTCGGTCAGCTTTCTTGAATAGGCCGCATCCAGGCTGAACTCATTGGCCCTGAAAACAAGCTGTTCATTGCCATAATTATCAGTGAATTGTATTTCTCCAAAATTGGAATATAGAAGACTGGTGCTGATCACCTGTTTTTCATCTATCCTGAAATAGCCTGCCAGATAGGCAATATTTATATCAGGAACGAGGTTTCTTAACCAGGGTGAGTAAGAGATTCCGAGACCTCCTTCACCATCAATGAATGCAAACTTCGCAGGATTCCAATGCATGCTATAAACATCAGGAGTGGTTGCAACCCCTACATCGCCCATTCCTCCGGATCTGGAATCAGGGGCAATTGTAAGAAAAGGAACAACCGTATGAATGGCATTAAGTTCACCTTCTTCCTGTGAAAAAATCCCGGGACTGCTTGCCAGCAGACCCACAATCATGAATAATATGGCTATCCTGCTTATCATCAGTTTTTCAACTTTCAATCGCAAATATAAAACAATTTTAGCGCTGCTTTATTGTGTATCTATTATAAAATTACCATTCTGCCCGATATTCTGCCAACTTCACTTTCGCCGGTTGTGATAGTAACAGAGTAGATATATACCCCTCTTCCAACCCTTGAACCGCTTTCGTTATGCCCATCCCAAACTATAGGATTGAGCTTATATCCTGTTGTAACCTGCCTGTCAATAATTCTTTTTACAACCGCTCCACCGGATGTATAAATACTGATTTCAATGGTCATTTCTGTGTCCGGCCTGTTGTGCTCAAGGCTTATCCTTGTTTCTCCGGGAGCAGGATTTGGCCAATTAATTAATCTATTGAGGATAAACGACCCTTCTGACTCCACATAGAATACAAGTGTTTCCGTTGATGAGTTATTGAAGTTATCCCACGCTTTCAGGGTAACAGAATGTCTGCTCCTGTCAAAATATCCGAGTGGGTACCTCAGGCTTCCTGAAACATATGTTCCAAGATCGTTTTCATAATAATTGTTTAATACGACCGAATTGGTCCGGTCATCATCTGTATAGCATACAATATCATGACCAAGACCCGTACCGGTTGTGTTGATTCCCCTATCATCGCTGATGAGTGCCAACAGGACAGGCCAATTATCAGTAATGCCACCTGCCCTGAAAAGAGTGTCGTTAAGGAATAACCTGATTTCAGGCCCTGACGTATCGGAACTTATTACATTACTGAATCCTCCGATCATGAGGTCAGTATTGTATCCTGAATAATCCTTCGAATCGGCCACTGCAAAATAGCTTACCTTGCCCTGACCGTAGGTAAAATCAATATCCCTTGGAACAATAAGGGTAAAACTGAACCTGCCATCCTTCACCTCAACCTTGCCCTTGAATAATACCCTGTCCTGTAGTGAATACTCGTATGGCTGACCCCCGTCATTGGCAAGTGTGGTAACATTGTAAGCCTTATCGAAGAGGGCCGGATAAACAATCCCGTTGAAATCATCAACCATCACCCCGGTATTATCTTCAATGTGACCTGAAATGGTGATTTTGGAAAGTGCTTTTATCGTGTCAATGAAAACCGAAAGATGTTCACCGTTAACAGAGTCGGTAATAACTGTTCCGTGCCACGGATATGCAAGCTTGAGGGCAGGGTCTCCAAGTAGTGTAAAGTTACGTTTATTATCACCTGAACCGGCATTATTCTTGGCAAGTTTCACTATCTGACCAAGGGTAAGCCCTTCATTATTCTCATCCTTTTCAAATGCATACTGGTAAATCCTGTTGTTAAGTATGTAATTCGGAGCAGAATAGACAATACGCGTGGTAGTTAGCAGTGCAATACCTCCACCATCCGGGTTGAGCAACACCATTTCACCAGCCGATGGTTTAGGTGTAATATCCCCCGATCCGGGATCAATATCAACATCATCAAACCTGCTGAACTCACAGGTTGCCGTAATAAAGACCGGTAGCCTGCCGCCATTGCGCCAGGAGTTTATATTTTCGGTTTTAACGACCCGCTCGTGCGCTAGACCCAGCTCATTACCATGCCCCAGATAATTGAATATCAGGCATCCTGCTTCAATTTTGTTATCAATAGCTGCCGTAGCAGCGGGGTATGAGTCTCCACTGATCGAAGTCTCCTGCCTGTAGGAATCTAAATAAACCTTTTCAATATTGAAAGCAGGGGCAACAGAGTTTATCAGATTCGAGAGGCTTTCGGCATCATTAATATGCGCATTATCATCCTCATCGTCAGCAACCATGCAAATTGTATTTCGCCATGATCCCATGGTTGACGGATCTGCATATTCCTCAATTTTCTTCAAGAGGATCATAGCCTGCGTAGTATCGTAAACGGGCAGCCTTCCTATACCAATATCAATAAACCCCGTCGATTCTCCTTCTCCCGGATCGAGCAGTCCGTAATAATCATCTGAAATAAATGAGAGAACATTAATATTGGAATTAAGGGTTTGGTATGTAGGAATATAGTTCGGGTTGGAAGGCGGGGGAGTCCTGTTCTCATAAGAACCATCGCCAAAAAGTAACAGGTATTTCAGGGGCCGCGTACCTTCCTTGTTCCGGGTGTAAACCATTCGTACATAATTCCTGATTGCCGATATATCCGGTATTCCACCTGAGAATTCATTATATATCTGCCCGGGAGTTACTACGATTGATACCAGGCCATCATTTTCCAGATGAAAGTCAGCAAGCCGTTCTGCATAGCTCCTGTAAAAGGGATGAGTTACAATTATCATATCATATTCTCCTCCCTGGTGCAGATTCTGGTTGTCAACAGGTCCATCAACAGAGATTGGAGATATTGCATCCTGTAGCCTGAATGCAACATATTTATTAAGTGAATCAGTAACCGCTACAAAGGAGATAACACCTGCATTGTATGAAACAGGGATATTTACAGGATTTTGATGATCAGTAACATCCCAGATGATCAGGTTATTATAATCAGAATCAATATCGAAACGGGTAATATTTCCGGTATTGGCTGTCTTGTGGTCTCTGATTACAAGGGGCTCATCCTTATATGCCAGTTTTACTCTCATTCTGATCTTCAGGAAATCGAGCCATCCCCTGGCATTGCTATCACCATTATTATGATATTCCAGCGACAGCCCCGGTGCAATAACACTATTACTGACCGTGACTGAATTCTCAACTATCCTGGCATATGTCCCGGCAGTATTAAATACGTTCACTTCAGGCACCTGGATTGATGAAATTGTTGATCCACCGTTATTCAGACGGAAGAGTGTAAGCAACGACGACCTTGCAAGTACCTTCGCGGTAATCTTAACCTCCTCACCCTCTTCAAGAGTGAAATCATTAAATCCGGGATTAATACTTAGCGGCAGGGTTGAAACTACCGGTTGATACCATTCCCGGCCCGATTTAAGAATATTGCTTGTTTCGATCTCATGTATGAAGAGATGGTCGCAATATTGAGTTACCTGATTGTATGTTAAAGGGGTATTATCCGTTTCAATGATAGCAGGGATTGTACCGGATGTAATGAAATAAAAAGCTGTGTCTGAATAAAAGTGCCTTTTGAAATCATAATCTGAATTTCCTTTGTACTCCCATCTGTGTGTGCTTTCAGCATAAAACAACAGGTAATCACCGGTATTGAAGATTCCATCCTGGCCCAATTCAATATGTATATTTACAGGTTCGAGGTCATCAGGGCTTGGGTCATTATTATAGTAGGATAACAGCCCGTGATTATTACCGTAAACCATCGGTAATCCTGAGGTAAGGCCTAGCTTCTCCAGGTCAGAGTAATTGATCCTGACAATAACCTCCTCATTAACCTTTATCCTGTACCAGGTACCATCCTTCAAAACGGAATTGGCCGCATAACCCTGACCTTTTACTGTGATTCCAGTGAATGCAATCATGAAGATAAGAAATGCAATATGAATATTTTGTTTCAATCGCATGGGCTTCAATCTTCCGGCAAATATAGTTTATAAATGTAATTTCTCGTTTGATCACAATAATTAACGAAATTGATAAGTTCATATTGCAGAGAATCACGTAAACATGATTATCGTCAGCGGTGTGGTTACTATCTTTGCCAATTATGAAACAGCCGGGATATAAATTGGTTCTTCTGGTTTTCACTATTCTGATCTTCCGCAGTGGATACTCGCAGGACATTGAATCAGGAACGCCATATAATGCCCCTGTTTTATCAAATCCTGCCATGACAGGGTCACATCCGGATGGATTAATGATCCTCTCGTACAGGGATTTTTACTCCGGAAACAATTATCAGATAGGTTCGGTATTTGTGTCATATGATTCCTATTTTGAGCAGGTGCATGGGGGGTTTGGAGCCTACCTGACCGAGAATCGCCTTGGGAAAATTCTTAATGATCTCAGATCAGGAGTAACATATTCATACCATTTAAGGGCCACAAGAGAACTATATATCAATGCAGGCTTCATGGCCTCGGTTATTCACAGAAGCATCAACAGGAACGAAATAATCTTCCCTGACCAGATTGATCCGCTGCTTGGTCCTGTACTTGCCTCTTCTGAGATCCTGGATCAGGGTTCCAGAACTGTTTTTGATGCAGGGATAGGTTTCCTTGTTAGATTCAGGGATTATCATGCCGGGATATCGGTTAACCACCTTGCCACTCCTGATATGTCACGTAATGGTAACCGGGAGGGGAGGCTTGGGAGAAGATATTCTCTCCATACCTCGGCGCGATACCGGTTGGCGCAGAGTCCGTTTTACCTGAACCCTCTTTTCTATAGCAGTTATCAGGATGGCTTTCTATCATATGTCGGAGGTATATCATTGGAATACAAGATATTAGCAATAAATAACCTTATTCATTGCTACTCAACAGGGGGTATAAATGCAATTCAGACAGGATTACACCTCGATCTTAATCGTTTTGGGTTCAGCTACAACTATTTGTTTTCCCCATTAAGACCATCCGGGATGATTCCTGGTACATTATCTAACCAGATAACAGTTTACAT
This sequence comes from Bacteroidales bacterium, assembly GCA_035527935.1. Lineage (GTDB taxonomy): Bacteria > Bacteroidota > Bacteroidia > Bacteroidales > VadinHA17 > DATKZO01. The sequence continues at coordinate 34,257 of DATKZO010000013.1, read as the reverse complement.
CCGTTTAAACAATGTTGATAAAACCACTGTTATCAATACAATAAATTATCCCAAATTGTAGTTATATTTGGGAAATGATAAAATTTTTAGCAAAATTTGTTATATTTGAAAACTAGAAGTAATACCAAAATTCAAAGTATTATGCATAAAATCGCATCCTCGCTTTTTTTAGTAGTAGCTGTAGTATTATTAGCATCATGCGGCCGAGGCGATAATCCGAATGTATCACCCACTACAGGCTGGCAATACAATGATCCTGACAATGGTGGTTTTGAGGTTGTTGTAGGAGCTGAACAGTTAACGGGACCGGGTTTGGTTTTGATTGAAGGCGGTACTTTTACCATGGGACGAATCCAGGAAGATGTGATGTACGACTGGAATAATGCTATTCGAAGAGTCACCGTTTCTTCATTCTACATGGATGAGTCTGAGGTCCGCAACATTGATTACAGAATGTACCTATGGTGGCTGAAAAGGGTATATGTTGACTATCCCGAAGTTAGAATGAGAGCTCTTCCGGATACTCTCGTCTGGCGTAGCCCATTGGCTTACAATGAACCTTATGTCCAGTACTACTTCCGTCATCCCTCATACAATAACTATCCGGTAGTAGGTGTTAACTGGCTACAGGCCAATGATTACTGTATCTGGAGGACTGACAGGGTCAATGAGCAGGTCCTTATCGATGAAGGGATCCTCAACTATGATCCCAACCAGCTGAATGAAAATAATTTCCATACTGAAGCATATCTGGCAGGTCAATATGAGGGAGTTGTTAACCAGAACCTCCCAAGTCTGGATCCTAACCAGCAGGAGAGGAGAGTAATGCTTGAGGATGGCATCCTTTTACCACGCTATCGCCTCCCGACAGAGGCCGAATGGGAATTTGCTGCATACTCGCTCAAGGGAAACACATTTGAGGAGAGAATTTTTGAAAGAAGGACTTATCCGTGGGACGGCCATAATGTCAGGAATTCAGATCAGAAAAACCGTGGTGAATTCATGGCTAATTTTGTTCGCGGAAGAGGGGATATGATGGGAGTAGCAGGAAGCCTTAACGATAATGGCAGTATAACTGTTGATGTTAAATCGTACTGGCCTAACGATTATGGTCTGTACTGTATGGCCGGAAACGTGAACGAATGGGTGCAGGATGTGTTTCGTCCTCTGAGTGCTGAAGATATTGATGGATTCAACCCCTTCAGGGGAAATGTCTATACTGACATGTCCCGTGATGCAAATGGGAACCTTCTCACGAAGGACTACCTGGGCAGGATGCAGATGGATACAGTTCAGGATGCTGACGTGGCCGATCGCTATAACTATCAGAAAGGAGATTACAGGAACTATATGGACGGGGACCTGATCTCGAGCATCCAGACAGAAGAGTGGACAGGAGAAGATCTGGAGGGTACCAGCAAAATGTATGTCCAGGAAGAAGGTAATTATTTCTCCCTGATTGATGACAAGGCAAGGGTATATAAGGGAGGCTCATGGAAAGACAGAGCATACTGGCTGAATCCTTCGACACGCCGATTCCTTGACCAGGAAGCCTCGCGTGATGATATTGGTTTCAGGTGTGCCATGATCAGAGTAGGTAGTCCGTCAGGATTTTAAAGATATATTTCACATTAATCCCAAAGACCTCATTATGGGCGACCGTAATGAGGTCTTTTTTAAAATGAAGAGCCCGGAGATATACAGGATATTTACAGAAGGGAAATGTGGCATCTCAGTCGACTCAAGAAGTGTGTCTGAGGGAAATATTTTCTTTGCACTCAGGGGGGAATCATTTGACGGAAACCAGTTTGCCTCTGAGGCCCTTTCCAGGGGAGCATCACTTGCGGTGATAGATAACAAGGACTACTGTACGGAAGGTACGCTGCTTGTGAAGGATGCACTGTCAGAGCTGCAGGCACTTGCCTCAGCCTACCGGAGGAATATGGCAGTTCCGCTACTGGCAATTACCGGTTCAAACGGTAAAACCACATCCAAGGAACTGATTACCAGGACTCTCTCAGGAAAGAAAAAGATCCATTACACTTCAGGGAACCTGAATAATCATATCGGAGTACCTCTTACATTGCTCTCTGCCCCTTCGGATACTGAATTTATTATTATAGAGATGGGTGCCAACCATGTGGGGGAGATAAAACAATTATGCGAAATCGCCGCTCCCCAGTATGGGATAATTACAAATATGGGAAAGGCCCACCTGGAAGGATTCGGATCATTTAATGGAGTGATTGAAGCAAAATCAGAATTGTACAAATACCTGTCTGAGTCCAATGGCCTGGTTTTCTTTAACCCTGATGATGAGATACTGACGGATATCCTGAGTGGATTAAAGGTTGACTCCCGATCATATTATGAGTTAAGACAGGGGAAAATCGATATTGTATCTGTGAAGGCCGATCCATTCCTTACCATAGCCTTTGAACTTGACGGGTCAATGAATCGGATCGAGAGCAAATTGTTCGGGAAATATAACCTGGAAAATATTCTTGCTGCTCTGTGCACCGGATCATATTTCGGTGCCCCCTTTGATGAAATGATTGAAGCAATTGAATCCTATCAACCTGAGAATAATCGTTCCCAAATTCTTGTTACAGGAAGCAATACACTTATATGCGATGCATACAATGCAAATCCTGTGAGTATGAGGAATGCTATCATCTCGTTTATGGAGGCACCCGGAGGAGGGAAGACCATGATACTTGGAGATATGCTGGAGCTGGGTGAATACTCCTCCAGGGAACATAGTGATATAGTGGATCTGATCATGTCTTTTGATGAGGTTATTCGGATCCTTGTTGGTCCGCTCTTTTCTGCTGTTGCAACTGGCAGGGATATTACACTCTTCAATGATACTTCTGAACTTATTAAATATTTATCAGATAATCCTATAAAGGATAATTTTGTCCTGGTGAAAGGATCAAGGGTCCTGAAAATGGAAGAGGCTTTCAAGTACCTTTGATGAACTAATTTAAACCTCCGGACGACCCAGTATCTTCTGTATGACGGGTATATGAATAATCATTGATCCCCGAATTTCAGATCAATAACAATAATCTCTGATCTGCTGCCGATTCGTACACGTGGACCCCAGGTACCAAAGCCGGCTGAAACAATAAATTGCCTGTCTCCATCAACTGAGTGTCCATAACCATTGGCGTACACCATGTTTACAATATAACTGAAGGGCCACATCTGCCCGTTATGAGTATGTCCCGAAAGCATCAGGTCAAATTTTCCTTCCGGCTCCCTGTTTGCTGCCAATGGCTGATGATCAAGAATAATAATAGGCTTTTCAGGGTCCGTTGCCTGGAGTAACTCGGATAGATCTTTGCGCCTTTCTCCACTGTATCTGAATGAATCCCTGTCCTTTCTCCCAATCAGTTGAATCCCCGGCTCCAACAGGGCTATTTCATCTTCCAGTATATTCAGGTTGTGTTTTTTAAGATAGGAGAGAGTTTTGGTCCTGCCCCCGATGTATTCGTGGTTGCCTGTTATCGCATAAACTCGTGATCTGTCAATAGGAAGGGTAAGTGATTTTAACAGATCATCCCTTATTACCGGGTTAATTTCCCCATCAACAAGGTCGCCGAGAAAAAAGATAAAGTCAGGCTCAACCTTTTTCAACATTCTTGAAAGGACCCTTAAACTCCTGTTCCTTACGACCGATCCCAGGTGGACATCGGAAACTACAGCAATCAGGACACTGTTATCACCCTGAACTTTCTTATCGATGCTGATTGAGTAATTGCGTGTAACAGGGGTCACAGAATTAATAAAGCCGATAATAATTATAACAACTGCCAGCCCCGATGACACAACATAACTGTAGAACCTGTAGGATCCAAGTTGATCCTCCTGCATAATTCCGGCAGGGAAGATAACCAGCCTCAAAATATCGGATAAAAGAAGGAAAAGGGTAGAATAGAGCATAAAAGCAAGCCAGAATCCCCCGGTAACATTAAGTATGTCGACTACAACTGATGAGGAATTTCTTTCCAGTATCTTCCCTGCTATAAATGTCATGGCGAGGGAGAGGAATGTTAAAATATAGAGTCTAATGTTTATCTGCCCTGAGAGTGCTTTTAAACCCTTTATAAAAATGTAACTGTTTGCACTGAAATATATCGTGATGACTATCAGAATGAATAATATCACTTCCCTGTTTCTCATTTTCCCATACTAATTATTTTCAGGCCAGAGCTCGGTAAAGATTTTCTGTCCCTTAAGGAAAAACGCAATAGTCATACTTTTGTTCAGGATAAGATTATCAGGATTATGGTTTGATCCGGAAACGATCGCTCTCCTCTTTATCTCCAGGCTTTTAATATTGCGGTAATATGCTATATGGGCACTGAATATCTGATAGAATGATCTGAACCTGAACATCATCAGATACCGTAAAGCCCCGAGTCCGTCCATGGTCATCCTTTGCAGAATGATCTTGCGGTAATTTCTGCCTGGCAGGTTTTTATGGAGCACAAAAAGATTGTTTCTGAAATTGTAGAATAATTTAGCAGGTGATTCATACGGAAGTGTTCCTCCTCCTACATGATAGATAACCGAATCAGGTATATACGAAATTCTGTAACCTCTCTTGTGAATTCTCCAGCAGAGGTCTATCTCCTCCATATGTACAAAGAAATCGGGATCCAGCCCTCCTGTCTCGTGCCATACTGATGATCTGATAAACATACAGGCACCACTCGCCCAGAAAATATCCCTTATGTCATCATACTGACCTTTGTCTTTTTCAACTACGCTGTGCAGCCTTCCTCTGCAAAAGGGGAATCCGTACTTATCGATAAATCCACCAGCTGCACCAGCATACTCAAAACTACCCCTGTCGCTGTAACTCAATATTTTTGGCTGGCAAGCAGCCACTTCAGGGTTGTTATCCATATATGAGATAACCGGGTCGATCCAGTTTTCAGTAACTTCAATATCAGTATTCAATAAGACATAGTACTCTGCCTCAATCATTTCCAGTGCCCTGGAATAACCTCCTGCAAACCCGAGGTTCTCCTCAAAACTGAACGTCCCGATATCAGGCAGGTTGGCTCTAATCCATTCAAGAGAATTATCTGTTGAGCCATTATCAACTAAGTAGACCGCATTTTCAGCCGATATTGTCTTTTTGTAAACATCCCGGATAAACTTTTCAAGCATCTCTTTCCCATTCCAGTTCAGGATAACTACTGCGGTCTTAATCATAATCCTTTTTCTCTTTTGTGTTTCCACCTGCGGTGCGACCAGAGCCATAGCTCAGGCTTCCGGTTTATCTGCTCTTCAAGCAACCTGACATGTTTTTCGGTGATATAGTTTGGCTCATGCTTCAATGGATCTTCGGTTATTGATTCAATGATTAACTCATAGTAACCTCTTTTTATCTTATTTATCCTGAAGAAGAGCACCGGCATGTCATACTTTCTTGAAAGTTTTTCAATACCAAGGTATACAGGAGTATCCTGGTTCAGGAAATTGGTCCAGTACTGGATCTCCCGCTTGGGCGGAGTCTGATCTGAGATCAGGGCCAAGGCAATGCTGACTCCCATATTCCTGTATTTGACAATGGTCTTCAATGTATCTGCCATGGCAATGTTCTCAACACCATACTTCGATCTGATTTTTCTGGTGTATCGATCAAAGTATCTGTTAAGCAGGGGCTTATAGACAGCCAGACATTTATAATCAGTGTGCAACTGGACCCCTGTTGTCCACTCCCAGTTGGCATAATGTCCGAAGGCAGCGATTGAGCTGCGGCCCTTTCTTTGCAGCGAGTCAAACAGTTCAATGTTCCTGATTCTGAATCTTCTCTTGATCTCTTTGTTGCCAAGGTGCTGAAGTTTCAATACCTCAATGATCAGATCCGAGAGGTGTTTATAGTATTTTTTTCTTATTTCAAGCCTTTCATCCAGACTCTTCTCCGGAAATGCATTTGTTAAATTGTCAAGGACAACCTGTTTCCTGTATCCCGGGAAATGATAGAGCAGAAAATAGAGAGGGTAGGAGAAAAGGTATAGTACTGAGAGGGGAAGGAGGGTAATGATCCAGTTTGTAATATAGAATATATAGAATAATACGGCTATCATCTTTTGTCCGGTTATTTTGCCATAAAGGTATTTACTTTAGCGCGGAATTCCTCAAAAATAAGATTATTGGCAGCTACAATCTCGCTGCCATCAATGCAGACCTGGTTTCCCGAGAAATCAGAAGCAATCCCCCCTGCTTCCCTTATAAGCAGGATCCCGGCCGACACATCCCACTTATTCAGGTTGTATTCGAAGAATGCGTCAAACTTGCCACAGGCAACCCAAGCAAGATCGATGGCAGCAGATCCCATCCTTCTTACCCCATGTGTATTTCTTATAAAATATTCAAAAGCGGTGAGGTATTTACCAAGACTGTTAAAGTCTTTGTAGGGAAATCCGGTGGCAATTAATGAGTCCTCAATTCTGGTGGTGAGGGATACTTTGATAGCTTCACCATCAAGCCATGCGCCCCCTTTATGCCATGCGTAAAAGGTCTCTCTGGTGGCAATGTTATGTACAACACCAACAAGGATCTTATCTCCCCCGGCCAAGGCAATACTGATTGAATAGGGCGCCAATCCATGCATGAAGTTTGTTGTACCGTCAAGGGGATCAATAATCCAGCACAGCTCCCCCTTTTCCTGTGATATAGTTTCCTCTTCTGTAATAAAAACAGCATCCGGCAGCAAAGCGCCTAAAGCAGCTGTAAGCATTTTTTCCGATTCAATATCAACATATGTAACATAATCATGGATACCTTTGCTTTTTATATCCTCAGCTTCGAATTTGCCTGATTCATTGCTTATAAATCTGCCTGTTTCAGCTGCAATTTTGCATACCTCCATACATATATTTTCATAGTCGCTCATCTGATAGCTATAATAATTCTACATTGAAAATTCCATTCTCATCAAGATCGGTCAGTCTAGCATGGGACAGGTCACCCGGCAGTACATTATAAGCATGGGTTTTAGCCCTGACATAATTATCAGTGAATCCGTAAATAAATCCGTCCTTCGTGCGGTTTTCCCAGATCACACGATAGGAATTATCTGTACATTTTCTGTAAAAATCAAATTTCTTCCTCTCAGAGAGTCTCTGCAGCTTACTGCTTCTGGCAGCTATTGTTTCTTTGCCCACATTTTCCGGAAGATCAAAAGCAGCAGTGCCTGGCCTGGGTGAATAGGAAAAGGAGTGCAGATAGGATAAATCAGTTTTCTCGAGGAACCTGTATGTATCATTGAAATCATTATCCGTTTCTCCGGGAAATCCAACAATGACATCAGCCCCGATGCAGGCATCAGGTATAGTCGCTTTCACTTTCGACACCCTTTCGCTGAACAGCTCCCTGTTATACCTTCTTTTCATTTTTGCAAGCATCCTGTTGCATCCGCTCTGAAGTGGAATATGAAAATGCTGAACCAGTTTATCCTCTGCAGCTGTCAGATCAATTATATCGTCTGATAGAAGGTTGGGCTCAATTGATGATATTCTGAACCTTTCTACCCCTTCTACCTTTACAAGGCTTTCGAGAAGATCCAGGAACGACTCTCCTGTGGTTTTACCGAAATCGCCGATGTTGACGCCCGTTATTACTATCTCCTTGGCACCTGATCCAGCGATCTCCCTGGCCTGCTCAACACAATCAGCGATTGATTGATTTCTGTTTCCCCCTCTGGCAAGGGGGATGGTGCAGTATGAACAAATATAGTCGCATCCATCCTGTACCTTAAGAAATGATCGTGTCCGGTCTCCCATGCTGTAGGAGGATGTAAAGGCAAGAAGATCAGTTTCGTTACACGTGTGGACTTTGTTTGATGATGATTCCTCGATTCGGTCGAGATAGTTCCGGAGGTTGAATTTTTCATTAGCCCCCAGGACCAGGTCAACTCCTTCGATTGATGTGATCTCCTCGGGCTTAAGCTGTGCGTAGCATCCCACCACAACGATATAGGCATCATCAGGAGCCTGTCTGATTGTTTTCCTGATCGATTGTCTGCACTTTCTGTCAGCAGCCTCGGTAACAGTACAGGTATTGATTATATATATATCAGCAGGCTCGTTGATTGTCACCTTCTCAAAGTAGTCAGTATCAAGTGATCGTGCGATCATTGATGTTTCGGTAAAGTTCAGCTTGCAGCCCAGAGTATGAAATGCAACCCTCTTTTTAGCGCCTTTCATTTTGCCCTATAATTAAAGCTTAAAAATAATGTTTTTAAGTTAAAGGGCCGATTTCTCCTATATGATCTCCTTGGGTATTATTAAGAAATGTTTTGATGGCTTGGACCGTGATACCTCTGACCAGCTGTTTGCATCATATTGTATCACGACAACTCCCGTAGTTGGCAGAAAATTAGTGGCACCCATGGTCAACTCGTACGCCAGATCGATTATACCTGGATTGTGTGCCACGACCATAACCGAATTAACATCTTCCGGGAGGGCACAAACCTGTTTAAGAATGCAATCACCAGAGCAGTGATACAGTTTATCAAGGATATTAACTATACCTGATCCGGTTTTCAGAGCCCTGGCAAATATTAATGCCGTTTGGCTGGCTCTGGCAGCGGGACTGGTAAGGATCAGATCGGGGACCACTTTTTTCTCAAGCATTGATTCAGCTACTTTGTATCCATCATTTACACCTCTTTCCATCAGTACCCTGTCTATGTCCTTATCGAATGCATCCAGGCTGCATGCCTTGCCATGGCGAACCAGAATAATTTCTTTTTTCATTTTACGTTGAATTATAATATTTTACTCGCAAGTTCCGAAAGATAACTCCTTTCTCCTTTTACCAGATTAACATGTGCAAAAATATCCTGGCATTTCATCTTATCGGTAAGGTATGAGAGTCCATTTGATCCTATATCAAGATAAGGGGAATCGATCTGTTCAATGTCACCGGTAAATACCATCTTGGTGTCTTCTCCAGCCCTGGTAATGATTGTCTTAATTTCATGAGGGGTCAGATTTTGAGCCTCATCAACTATAAAGAAGATGCTTGAGAGACTTCGTCCGCGTATATATGCAAGAGGAGTTATTACAAGCTTCTCCTCCTTGATCATATCGTTAATTCTCATGAATTCGGGACTCTGGTGACTGAATTTATGCTTTATAACGGAAAGGTTGTCGAAAAGGGGTTGCACATAGGGTTCAATCTTTTCCTTGACATCACCTGGCAGGAAGCCCATATCCCTGTTTGCCAGCGGGACTATCGGTCTTGCCAGAAAGATCTGCTTATAGCGGCGGTGTTGATGCAACGCTGAAGCCAGCGCGAGAAGGGTTTTACCGGTACCGGCTTTTCCGGTAAGGGCAACCAGCTGAATATCAGGGTTTGTAAGTGCCTCAATAGCAAAAGTTTGTTCAGCATTCCTGGGATCAATGCCATAAGTGGCCTGTTTCACAATCCTGTTCACCATCTTGTTTATCGGACTATAATGTGCAAGAGCACTTGATCCATTGTTCTTGAGAATGTAGAACTGGTGTCCTGAAGGTTCAATTTTCAATCCCATCTCATCAACCGGGATGCCTGCAGACTCATTATAAAGCTGATCAATCTTTTCGCTTTCGATCTCTCCGATAGTTTCTATACCCCTATAAAGGTCATCAATGTTTGAAACCTTATCGCTTTCATAATCCTGAGCCATTATCCCCAGCGACTTAGCCTTCATTCTCAGGTTAATATCCTTGGTGATAAGGATTACGTTATCCTCTTTTTTCTGTGAGCAGATGTAGTCTGCAATAGCCAGGATTCTGTGGTCTGCAGTTTTTTCAGGAAATGACTGGTTAACACTATCTGAGAATTCCTTTCCCGTCTCAATATAAAGATTACCAAGATCTTCGCCCAAAGGGATACCTTCACTCAGAAGATTATCCCCTGATAATTTGTCAAGTTCCCTCGTAAACTCCCTTGCATGAAAGTTGATCTGGTCATTACCCTTTTTAAAGCGGTCAAGCTCTTCAAGAACGACTATTGGAATAATTACATTATTTTCCTGAAAATTATATATCGATCTGTAGTCATGAAGCAAAACATTGGTATCAATAATAAAAATCTTGCTCTTCTTCTTTTTCATCTAAAGATGCCCTCCCTGGCAATTAATTTATATCTCCAATTACAAAAATAGACTGTAACCACCGGTTTTGGAACACTAATTTTACTTATTTTGCACAATTAATTAACAATTGAATGAATTACAGGGAGACACTTGAATTTTTATATAATTCACTTCCGGTTTATCAAAGGATTGGCAAGGCTGCCTACAAGGCCAATCTTGATACTACAATTGATCTGGATAATTATTTTGGCAATCCTCATTCAGATTTTAAAACGATACATATTGCCGGAACCAACGGCAAAGGATCCCTGTCGCACATGCTGGCGTCTGTCCTTGCCGAAGCCGGATATAAAACAGGATTGTATACATCACCCCATATCAGGGATTTCCGGGAACGGATAAAGATATATGGGAAGCCTGTTCCCGAAGACTATATAGTAAGTTTTATCGGGATGAACCTTGATATCATTGAAAGACTGAAACCTTCATTTTTTGAAATGACAGTAGCTCTCGCATTCAAATATTTCTCCGATTGCGATGTTGATGTAGCAGTTATAGAGACCGGCATGGGTGGCCGGCTCGATTCAACCAATATTATTATACCTGAAGTCTCGGTAATTACCAATATCGGATTTGATCACATGCAGTTCCTGGGCGGCACCCTTGAGCAGATTGCTACAGAAAAGGGTGGAATTATCAAGCCGGGCGTCCCGGTGGTAATTGGTGAATCCAATATTGATACCAAACCGGTATTTGCGAGGATCGCTTTCCAAAACAATTCTGAATTAATATACGCCGACAGTCATTACAAGGTTGTTATCAGGGATAAACAGATGCAAGCTGGGAAAATGAATGTTGATGTTTACAGAGAAAAAGAGCTGTTCCTGGATGATCTTGAGCTTGATGTTTCAGGGAGCTACCAGGTTTTAAACCTGCAAACTTTCATGAGCACTATCGACATTCTCTGCAGGACCTTTAGTGTTGACAGGGGATTTATCCGGAAAGGATTGATGAATATAACCGGCAACACGGGGTTGGAAGGCAGATGGCAGATTATCAGAACAAATCCGTTGGTAATATGCGATACGGCACACAATGCCGATGGGTTAAAGCTGGTACTGGAGCAACTTAAGCAGGTATCTAACGGGAGATTACATTTTGTACTGGGATTTGTCAGCGATAAGGATATCAAGACACTGCTCTCACTTTTCCCGGCTGATGCGGATTATTACTTTACCAGAGCTGATATACCCAGGTCACTTAATCATGATGAGTTATTAAAAATTGCATCAGAAATTGGATTAAAAGGATCCGCTATCGAATCGGTTCCTGAGGCATATTCCCGGGCACTGGTCAATGCAGGCAGCGATAGCACCGTTTTTATTGGTGGCAGTACCTTTATAGTGGCTGATCTTCTTGTGAATATCGGGGACCGATAAACATTATTTGCTGATTTCCTGATTATTACTATATTAGTATGGTAAACCTAACATATATCTCTTAAGATGTCGTATCGAAAATTCGGGACCCTGTTGGTGGGCGTTCTGGTAAATTTAACGATGGTGCCGGCGATAGCACAATACGGCACCAAATTAGTAATCCTGCACACTAATGATATGCACTCCAGGCTGGATGGATTTGCACCATCCATTAATTATACACCCGGAAGTATCAATGATGACAATACTACCGGAGGGTTCAGCAGAATAGCCAGTATAATCAAAGAAGAGAGATTTTTGAATCCGGAGAATACCCTGGTGCTGGATGCCGGTGATTTTCTCATGGGGACCATCTATCATTATATGGAGGAGTATAATGGATTCCAGCTGCCGTTGATGTATGATATGGGATATGATGTAGTTGCCATAGGGAACCACGAGTTCGACTACGGCCCGGGTACTCTGGCCAAGATAATTAAAAGGTCATCTTCGTCATCGGATATCCCGAAGCTACTTTTGGGCAATGCTCTTTTTGATGATGGTGATCATGGCGATAATAGCTTCGAAGCATTGTTTGATAACAACATAATAACCAGGTCAGTAATTATTGAAAAACAGGGACACAAGGTTGGTATTTTTTCGCTTATGGGTATCGATGCTGACGAAGTTGCACCATTTGCGCCGCCTGTAAAATTCTCCAGGCAGGTCAGAGCTGCCAGACGAATGGTAAGAAAGTTGAATAAATCGGGTGCTGATGTAATAATCTGCTTGTCGCACAGCGGATTAGAGAAGAACAAAAAGGGTGAATGGGCAGGAGAAGATGTTAAGCTGGCAAAAAAGGTAAGGGGACTTGACCTGGTGATCAGCGCGCACACTCATACAAAGATTAGCGAACCGATCATTATTAAGGGTGTACCGGTAGTCCAGGCTGGCTGCAATGGCATGTTTGTCGGGAGAGTTGAGCTGGATATCAATGGCGATGAGATTAAATTATCAGCCTATAATCTTATACCGGTAGATGATTCGGTAACAGGAGACCCGTTAATACAGTCACGGATCGATAATCAGAAAGAGCTTATATCTGATCAGCTGCTCAATCCTCTTAACTATAATATTGATAGTGTAATTGTGGAGTCGTCGTATGAACTTGTTTGCGATGAGTATGGCGGCGATCTTGAGAACAGCAATCTGGGACCCCTGGTTGTGGATGCAATCCATAATTACGTTAACAACAATGTAGCCTTGGGAACAGATGTTAGTATGGTGGCGGCTGGTGTGATCCGTGACAGGGTGGTTCCTGGTCAGCTTACGGTTCAGGATGTTTTCAGGATGATGTCGTTAGGATCAGGGAAAGATAATATTCCAGGGTATCCTCTTTCAAGGATTTGGGTTACAGGTATTGAGCTCAATCGGATCCTGGAGGTCCTTCTTGTGGCCTATAAGTCGGCTCCTTCGAATTATTGCTATTTCGCAGGGATAATGGTAGACTTTGACCCGGGGAAAGGACTGTTGCGGAAGGTAAAGTCGATCAATCTGGTTAAAGCTGACGGCACTACTGTGCCAGTTGATCTGTCAAAGGGAAATGAGACTCTTTACTCGATTACCGCGAATGCTTATATGCTTGAGTTTGTTGGAATAATAAAAAAGACAACATTTGGATTGGTTAATGTTGTTCCCAAAGAGTCATCCGGTATTGAGATTGAGAATATGTCAGATGCTATTCTGGATTTTAATGCTGATTTGTCCGGAGTGCAGGAAGGTAAAGAGTGGATTGCCCTTGTTGAATTTTTCAGGAATATGACAGATAGCAACGGCGATCTGATCCCTGATCTCGACAATTATTATAAAGACCCGCCACGCCGGATTATACCGATAATGCATTAGATTTAACATATTTTACCCTTTTAATAATATATTTTGTTATACCTTTGATCCCGAAGTTGAAGATTGATTTATGAGTATTCGTTTAAAGTTTGTCAAGGAATATAAGAAATTTTGTGATAAGTATCCGGGGTTCAGAAAACTGAGCAGGAAGTTCATGTATTCCCTGTTTGCCTATTTAGTTAGGGCGACACACTGGAAATTTATGAACTACGGGTATGACGAACCTGCCGGGACATGGATGCACCCTTCTCTTAATGAGGATGATGAGGATAACAGGTACTCTATCCAGCTATACCATCATCTTGCAGTCAACGTTAGCCTGGACAAAAAGAAAGTTCTTGAAGTTGGTTGTGGCAGGGGAGGAGGCGCCAGCTACCTTGGAAGATATTTTAATCCTTATAAAATAGTAGGTCTTGATTATTGCGGAAAAGCAATTTCATTCTGCAAAAAAAATTATAAGGAAAATAACCTCTCTTTTGTTCGGGGTGATGCTGAAAGCCTTCCCTTTGATGATCATTCTTTTGATTTGGTATTCAATGTTGAGTCGTCTCATTGCTATGGCTCCTTCACAAGATTTGTTCAGCAGGTAGCACGGGTACTTAACCCCGGAGGTTACTTCCTGATAACTGACTTCAGGGAGCCTGAAAAGATTGAAGGATTTATTGACAGTCTGAAGGATTCAGGCCTGAATTTGATATCGAACAGAGATATCAGTGATAATGTATTAAGTGCACTCGATAGCCATAACGAGAAGAAATTAATGATCATATCAAAGAATGTCCCTCCATGGTTAAGAGGATTGATGAGAGAATTTGCCGGGGTGCAGGGATCCAATCTCTATAAAAAGTTCCGGAGCGACAAAATGAAATACCTGAGTATTGTTCTTCAAAAGCAGCCTGTTTAACCTGTGTGCTCCTCCAGTTGTTCGATGCTTGGCATCGCTATGGCTGCAGAGCTTATGAACTTGTGACTCAAAACCCACGATACGGCATTCCTGAAGCTTGCTTCCCCATTTTCACCTGTCGGCAGAGGCCCGGCTGAACAGGTCTTCATTGCAACAATACCAGTGCCAATGGAGGCGGCATATTCCAGCTGCTCCAGGAGCACTTCCTGATCCCATTTCGCTGTCCAGCCTGATAAAGAATGAGTAAATCCTCCGGAAAAGTTAATAGGATGCATAATTACATCGTATGCTTTCTCCCTGTTATTTCTAATGAGTAATTTCAGTTCATAGTCATGGGATGAGAAACCACTTGCCCTGATCCTGCCAGCTGATTTCTGGTCTGTAAAGAACTTCAGGACTGCTTCATGAAATGTAAGATATTCAAGCTCTGCACTATGGTAGAGGTACACATCTACATGATCAGACTTCAACGCAGTCAGGGTTTCATCGAGCCCCCGATTAAGGATATCCGTTATTTCATCATGGCCCCTCTTCCCTTTTCCCTTGAAGCTGAGCCAGCTCTCCTCAAGTTGTTGCTTCGACTGTACAATGACCTTTGTCCTGTTACCTTCGATCACTCTCCCCACAAGTCTTTCATTATTACCGTTGCCATATGACCTGCCTGTATCGAGAAAATTTATTCCCCTGTCCAGAGCATACCTGATCAATCCTTCGTCCATGGTCCTGGCTGCTCCAAAACAGATTGGCGACACCATCATCCCCGTATTGCCGAGTGGACGAAGATCATAGGTATCCTGTGGCCTGACTGAAAGAAGCTGCGGCATCAATCCTATGGCAGCTGCACCTGTACCCGATTTCTTTATGAACTCTTTCCTGGTGATTTTCTTCATTTAGTTATTTGTTTGACTGTGGTTACCGCCTGTTCCGGGACTGCTGTCATCGTGTGATTTATGACCTGATTTCAGATCCATTACAATTAGGATGGCTTTTGGCTTCTTGTACATCAGGTTCATATATTTAAGGTTGAAATTCATCGTTGAGGTCCACCCCCCTTCCTCAAACTGGCACTCCAAACCATCTTCATTCATCGGGGCCCGGTTCATTATCAATATGATCTTCCCGGTTACATCAATCCCGCTGAAATCATAATAATTATATATCTGTGAGCTGATACCATACCCTGCAAATGCTACGTCTCCATCTAAATCCACTTTGTTTGACCCGAATGGGACTATCTGATATATAGGTTTATCAACAACTTTTTGGTCACCATTTTCAGTAATGAATATTCCGGATTTTTCATGATCGATCACTGACCTTAATAGTGTGTATGGCTGCAGGTAGCTATTCCCATTGGCGGGTCTAAGACCCGGTCTCATTGTCTGCGCCTCAAGGTACCGCGTTGCAATCTCCATTCCAGGTTCGCCGGTTGATCTGCCGGCTAATTCTGCAGAGGCAAGAAAGCTAGTGTGGCTTTTTAGCTCATTGGCAGTAATGGTGCTGACACCTGATACAGGGTCCTGCCCATACGAATATGACGAAAATAGTAAAAGTAATAATGGTAAAGTAACACCTCTTCTTAAATATCTTTTAGTTTTATGTATCATGGGAATTTGTTTTTGGTTATCGGCCAAATGTATAAAATTAAGGTGCATGATTTGCCCCCGGAGTATATTTTTTTCTACTTTGGAATATATTTTACATGCGGGAAAATGGAGTACAGGAACCGGTATTATTACTCCTTTAGCGATGCAACCAATTCATCCATATAATGTACCAGAACAGCCAACCTGTTATCCTGTAAATAATGGCAGGACCCAGGCCGTTTCTTCTGATCAGGACCAGTGAGATGATATTTGCAACAAGCATTAATTCAAGAAAGAAAATAACAGGAAGCAGGCTGTCGACTGCACCGGTTTTTACCAGTGAATAGGATTGAAGAAGTGATTCGATCAGTGCAATGACAAATGCAATGACCCAGAAAGCTGCGGAGGATTCGGTTCCTGAACTGCTTATTTTCCGAACGAGCCATAAGAGAAGTACCAGCGGAATAAAGTGGAAAAATATTTCTGAAAGAATACCCATGCTTATGTAAACTGCAATTGCCTGAGGCATATTTATTACAGGAATATGGATATGCTCTATTGTGGACAGGATGATCATTATCAAGGCAATTGATAGCCCCAGCCCAGCAGGGACAAGCATCCTGTTTTTTATGGACAGGGATCTGTCCCAGGTACCGGGGAGCCCTATTTTTTGTGATAGCCAAATGCAAATTGAACCTGACAATACAACCAACACTATAACTGGCAAAGAACTGTAAACAGTGCTAACGGCAGGATGATTAAGACCGGTCAATGTCCGGATAAGATATCCTGCCAGCATAATAAGCACCAAAAGGAGATAAGGAAGATAAAGGGTAAGATTCTTTTTCATACTTACAATTTTAGGTAATGCCGGTTACTATTACCTGATCCAAAAATAAATGCTGGTGTTACCTTTTTGAACTTTCCCTGTGATTCATTTTCAAAGTACTGAAAAGAAGAGTGATACTAGTTAATATCCTCTTTTGCCGGTCTTTTGGATAGGTTCATTATTTACCTAAAGACTGGAATATTCCTGAATCATTGCATTTTTCTGACTAATTTTAATGAGTCATTTCAATACTAGTCAGACAAATGATATAACTTTGAGTATTAATCAACAGCACAGAAGCAAATTGAGGACTCAATATTTTTCTGAATCTGAATATCACACTGATCCTGGTCAATTAGCGGGAAGAAGTTTTAACCTCTTTACAGGTGGCAGGGCATATTTTATAATAAAATTTTTAAGCATTATCCTTCGTTCCAGGCGAATTGCATTATCTGATAAAATGGATGCAAATGAATGGGCCAGGGCCTCAATAGATATTATGAGGCTACTCGAGAGATGCGGAGCCGTTTTTCACATTACAGGCTTTGACAACATCCGTCACCTTGACGAACCGGTAATCTTCATCAGCAACCATATGAGCACCCTCGAAACAATGATCTTCCCTGTATTGATTGCTCCTTTTATGGATGTTACATTTGTTGTAAAGGAAAGTCTGGTTTCGATGCCGTTATTTAGTCCCACTATGCGTTCAAGGGATCCAATTGTTGTTTCTCGTGCAAACTCAAGGGAAGATCTTGTTAAAGTGATCAGTGAAGGAACTGAGAAACTGGCAAATGGAACATCAATTGTAATTTTCCCACAGAGTACCAGGCGTGAGTATTTCAACCCGGATGAGTTTAACAGTCTGGGAGTAAAACTGGCCTCCAGGAGCGGGAAGAGGATTGTTCCGATGGCCATCCGAACCGACTTCTGGAAGAACGGTAAGCTGATTAAGGATCTAGGACCATTTGACAGGTCTATCCCGGTGAATATAAAGTTCGGTGAACTCATGGAGGTAACGGGTAACGGCAGGGAGGAACAACAGAAAATAGTTGCGTTTGTTCTTGAGAACTTGAAACAATGGGGAGCAAAGGTTGCTGAGAGGGTTCCTGACCACCCTTCTTCTTAAGATGTTTGGAGCTTGAGTATATAAAAAGGCCCTTTATAGTTTGTTCTATCTCCAAATAATCCAATCACTATTCATGAACGAACTGGTACCCTTCATTCTGTTATTTATGAATACGATGATGATGGATATCCAATATCCTGTAAGTCGACTAATAAGGGTGGTCCATTTGTCACAGATACAACTTATTATTGATTTGAGTACTCAGTTAGACGATTCGTTGTTACTCAATAAAGAGAACATCTAATTAATATTAGCCTTACAACTATGGATGGAGGATGTATATCAATATGGATTAAAAACAGACTAACCTTAAATCAAAGATTACTACTTCAGAAATATGAGTATTTCCTTATGGACTATCGTAATGGTTATTCATTCAGCTATGAGTACAGGGAACCTAAGTTTGTCAGTAAGTTTGAATATAACCAGGTTGAATCAAAATTAGGTTACATACCAGGTCAGGAGATCATGATATGTAGTTTAGCAGACCCTATGTTCAGGGCAGCAGAGGCTATAATGAAGTACTTTGAAGGGTGCTATCAGATTTACAGGCATTTTACAATATTACATCATATTGCAACTAATTGTATATCAGCAATATAAGGAAATAGAGTGAAATGGGATGAAAGGGTAGGGAATGAGAGATTCAACGGTATTGCATTAATAAACAAATTTGAAGCGCGTTAAGGCATTAGATGGGCGTTTCACTACCAGGTATATAAAGGAAAAATCTTTGATTGTTTCACCTATGTTTCACCTTAGACAAAATAAAAAAAGAGTTAGATCGCTCTAACACTTTGATTCTCAGTTGTGGGTAGTGCAGGATTAACTTCGCCTGCCACATGACTATCCTTCCTGTCAGTCAGTGCAGGCTCGTTGATCCATGAATTGGAGTCTCTTACAACCAAAAAAACCGGAACTGCTTTCGCAGTTTCCCCGTTTTTTATTCACAGATCCCTTACAAAAACAAGTTTTTGACGTCAGCTTCAAATAAAAAACGGTCACTTTCGCGACCGGTTTTTTTGGTTGTGGGTAGTGCAGGATTCGAACCTGCGACCCCCTGCTTGTAAGGCATAAATTAAAGTATCTATTTATTATCTGTTTATTGCTTATTTATAACGTAAATATAAGTATTATTGATTAATATGATATAATTATTAATTGTTTATTATCGTTTTATTTTGTTATATTGTATGCAAATCGTATGCAAATTAGTAAATTTGTATATAAATAATGAGGTATAATGAAACATTATTATTCAATTTCCCTGTATTTAGATGCTAGGAGAGCTAAGTCAAGTGGTAAATTTCCAGTTAAGTTAAGGGTTTATACATCGAATCCCCGCAAGCAAAAATTGTATCCAACAGTTTTTGAGTTTTCAGAAAAAGAGTTTAACAGCATTTGGAATACTTCAAAGCCACGAAGCGAATTCAAAGAAATAAGAAAACAATTCCAAGCCGTAGAGGTCAAAGCCAATAAAGTAGCAGAAAAATTACACCCTTTTACCTTTGAGCAGTTTGAAAAGCACCTATACAGAAAACAAGGTGATGGAATAAATGTAAAATATCATTATGATAAGGCAATAAAAGAATTATCAGACAGGAAGCAAATAGGAACAGCAAGCACCTATAGGTTAAGCCAACGGTCAATTATTGAATTTGTTGAAATTTCACTTAGTAATAATTACAAACAATTAACTTTATTTGATATTACTCCAAACTGGCTTAAAGATTATGAATACTACATGACCGAAAATAAAGAGAGGAGCTTAACAACCGTAAGTATGTATCTAAGGGTATTGAGGACAATTTACAATAAAGCAATCGACGATAAAGAAATTGAACGGGACTATTATCCTTTTGGAAAAAGAAAGTATCAGGTCCCAGCCTCAAAGAATGTGAAGAAAGCACTTTCTAAGGAACAGTTGAAGGTGCTGTTTTATTCACAGACCGATATCATAGAGCAACAAAAAGCAAAAGACTTCTGGTTCTTCTCATACTTCTGCAATGGTATGAATATTAAAGATATTGCTCTGTTAAGGTATAAGGACATAAAGGATGATAAAGTAGAGTTTCTTAGAGCTAAAACACGTAATACTTCAAAAAGCAATTTAAAACCCATAAGTGCATATCTTAATGAATACTCATCAGGTGTAATAGAAAAGTATGGTAACGATATAAAAGAACCCGACAGATTTGTTTTCAATATTCTAACCAGAGGGTTGTCTCCTATACAGCAACAGGCAAAAATCAAGAATTTTACCCGATTCATAAACCAGCACTTAAAGAAACTTTGTAAAGCAAATAATCTGCCAGAGGAGATTTCAAGCTATTGGGCAAGGCACACTTTTGCTACAAATGCTGTACGGCGTGGTGCAACTATGGAATTTATCCAGGAAAGTTTAGGCCATGAGAATTTGCAGACCACACAAAACTACTTTGCTGGATTTGACAGTGATATTAAAAAAGAGTTTGCAAAAACATTGATGGATTTTGATTAATGTAGCAGCCGACAAAATAAAGTTAGATTTGTAATAAAACACAAGCATAAAGGACAAATGATAAAAAGACATACTACATTTTATGTAAACGAATTAAAGCCCGTGAACTTTTGCGGTAAGGTTATCGGGTATGAAGCGAATGTAAGCGGTTTTGAATTACCATTTGAAATAGAACTAACCAAAGGCGAACATGATTTTAATAAATGCATAGAGTGCAAAAAGAACCTGAACGAATTAACAAAACGTCTTAAAGAAAAGTTTGAAGGTAATGAAAACAAAAAGGGCTTTCCGTTTTGTTGCCCCTACCATTCAAATTTGATAAAAGTTAAAGAGTTTAATAGGGATTTCTTTGTCAATGTTCCCGAAATGGTTGCAAAGAAAGTTATTTACACAAATCAGCATATCATTAATAACCACAATTCAGAAAACTGGTACAAAAAAATAACCGATCACATTGAATGGGCGGTTGAAAGTTTCGGACAAATGCCAACGGGATGCGGTGAAAGGCTTTATTTAAGTGATTATTTCTTTTACATAACTGATATGATTAAAAATAAAGATATGCCCACCGAAAAGAAAAACCGTATTTTGGAATATCTCAATACATATCAAACACCGAATAAAAACCCGAAAACGAATTTAAATATTCTTTTAAGCACTTACCAACAATGGCTTAAAATATTCCCTTTTGAAATATTCTATTTCAGCCACCTGAAACAGCATTTTGAAAAGCAGTTACCTATATTGAACGGAAAGCCGGAAGTAAACATTTATTCGGGAATGGTAAAAGCAAAAATGCACACCAAAAGCAGTTTGTTTGAAACATTGATAAATTTAACCGATAACCTTTTGACACAAATAAACGGGGTAACACTTTACGAAAAGGGGCTTATTACTGATGTAAATAAAATCAAACTGGAATTGGTAATTAATTGCCGGAAACTGAAACTGAAACAAGGGTATAAAAACAGTTCACCGAATGAGGAACAACGGTACAGAAATATGTTAAAGGAATGGTTTAATGATGAAAAGAAATTTATTGATGAAATTACCCCCTTACTGAAAGCCTTACCACCTCAACAAAAAGAAACAAAACCCGAAACATTACAGGAAACAGAAACCATAAAACAAAAGGTTGAAAAGGCATTTGCATTTATGCAAGGTAAAGACCCACGAAAATATGAGCAGATTTTGAATGAACCCGACTTTCAAAATTTGATTAACTGGGTTACATTGTATTTTGAGAATGATTTTGTAATACCTGGTATTTCAAAGCCAATACACAAGGTAATTACCAACAAGGGGAATGTGATTTATACCTTTATGAGTTTCTTCAAAGAGTTGCATCCCTCCAAAATAAGACCAGACAGCTTATTTAATCTTATCAAAAGTTGTTTTTATGAATATCGAAACGACAAGTTGGAAAACCTCAAAAAGACTAAAAAGCCACAGTATTACGACCAATTAATAAGTAAAAACAAATAAACTTGTAATTACCGTAAACACGTAAGAAACCCGTAAAATAAGCGAAAACCCGTTTCTGTATTTCGCAAAGTAAACCAAAAAATACTTTGTGATATGACAGAAAATTTAAACTTTGAAAATCTGCCAACGGCAGTAAGCCAGTTAAGTAAAAAACTGGAAAACATTGAAAGGTTGCTACTTCAAAAAAACGAACAGCAATCCACAGAACAACCCGACCAGTTTTTAACAATTCAACAAGCAGCCGACTTTTTAAATCTTACTGTACCCACACTTTACAGCAAGACAAGTAAAGGCGAATTACCTGTAATGAAGCGTTCAAAACGGCTTTATTTTTCCCGTATTGAGTTAATGGAATATTTGAAAGCAGGACGAAAAAAAACAATGGCTGAAACAGCCGGCGAAGCTGAACTGTATTTGACAAAAAAGAAAAGGGGATAAGCCATGCAGGAACATAACATTACCCCCAATAATTCTTTGCATAAAGGATTAGACAAAGATACAACTTTAGATGAACTTAAACCCAACTATGAACCTGAAAAATACGGTATCGGGGTTGAGAAAATAAAAACAGAATTTGAACAGCTTTTAAAGCAAGGTAATAATATTTTTCCGGTTGAGGTTTTTCCGGTGACAGTTCAGGAAATAATAAGAGCCACGAACGAAAACCTTGATTTCCCGATTGACTTTATAGGGGCCTCAGTCCTTTACAGTACATCGGTTGCCATTGGTAACACGTTTAAGGTTGAAATTAAGAAGGGTTTTCAGGAAAGCGCAGTTATATACCTTGCTATTGTTGCACGTGCAGGAACGAATAAAACCCACCCCCTGAGCTTTGCGGTTCAGCCTATAATTGATCGGGATAAAAAAACTTACAGAGAATACGAACAAGCCAGACAGGAATATGAAAAGGCTGTAAAGTTATCAAAAGCCGAAAGACAGCAACAAGGTATTGACGAACCGATTAAGCCGATTTGGCAAAAATATCTTTTGTCGGATTACACCCCCGAAGCCCTGGCTGAAGTTCACAAATTCAATAAAAGAGGTATCGGGGTTTATTGTGACGAGCTGGCCGGCTGGTTTAAAAATTTCAACCGGTACAACAAAGGTTCTGAAATGGAATTTTGGATTTCCAACTTTAATAGTAAGCCTATAAATATTGACCGGAAAACAAACGAACCCATATTTATTCCGGTGCCATTTATATCAGTTGCCGGCACAATCCAAACGGGAATACTTAACGAGTTGGCAAAGGAAAGCAGAACGCAAAACGGCTTTATTGATCGGATCCTTTTTGTAATTCCTGATAACATACAAAAAGAGTATTGGAGTGAAACAGAAATAAACCCTGATATTATTCAAAACTGGAAATCCATTATTTCAGAACTTTTGAATTTGCCCGTACAATGGGATGATACGTTAAACCCCGTTCCTGGGGTTTTGTATTTCACACCCGAAGCTAAAAAGTTGCTTTACAAATGGCAAAGAGAAAATACCGACCAATGTAGAAATGCAGAAAGCGAAGCATTAGCCGGAATTTTCAGTAAACTGGATATGTATGCAGCTCGATTAGCTTTGATCCTGCAAATGTTGCGTTGGGCCTGCAATGAAGGAAATAAAGAAGCGGTAAGCACTGAAGCGGTACAGGGGGCAATACAATTAATTGAATATTTCAGGTTATCATCCGTAAAGGTTTATTCAATACTTGTAAGTAGTAACCCATTGGATAAGTTTTCAACCGATAAACAAGCTTTTTATAATGCCTTGCCGGAAGTTTTCACGACCGATTTAGCGCAACAAACTGCCAAACAATTTGAAATAAGCGAACGAGTTGTAAGACGGTTTCTCACTGAAAGGGAATTATTTTCCAATGTAAAACATGGTTATTATGAGAAGCGAATTTAAATTAATAATGACTTGCCTTTTCGTCCTTTTCGTCCTTTTCGTCCTTTTTTACCTGAGAAATACCCCCAAAAGGACAATAAGGACAATAAGGCAGCATATAAATTTTTTAAAAAAATGAACGCACACCAATACATATTAGAACCATACAAAGGGCAAAACACCCGTTATTTTTGCCCCAGCTGTCAGCAAAAGAACAAAACCTTTGTTCGGTACATTGATACTGAAACAGGCAAATACCTTGCCCCCACCGTTGGCCGGTGCAACCGTGAAAGTAATTGCGGATACCATTACGCCCCGAAACAATATTTTCAGGATAACAATATTTCATTTGATGCACCCCAGGCAAAACCATACAACAAACCGAACGCTGTTGCGCCTCAACAAAAGCTCGTTACCTATATTCCGGTTGAAATATTCAAAGCCAGTTTACAAAGCCACGAACCGAACCACTTTATAAAGTTCCTTATTGATCTGTTTGGGGTTGAGGTTGCCAGGGATCTGATAAGCCGTTATTTTATTGCCACCTCAACGCATTGGAACGGTGCAACCGTGTTTTGGCAAATTGATATTACAGGGAAGGTAAGAACGGGCAAAATAATGCTTTACAGCCCCACCACGGGCAAAAGAGTTAAAGAGCCGTTCAACCATATTACCTGGGTACATAAAGCCCTTAAAATGCCTGAATTTGAGTTAAAGCAATGTTTATTTGGTGAACACTTATTACGGGATAAGACAAAGCCCGTTGCAATAGTCGAAAGCGAAAAAACAGCTATCATTGCCAACGTATATTTCCCCCAGTTCATTTGGTTAGCAGTTGGCAGCCTTAACAACTTGAACGCTGACAAATGCAAGGTATTAGCAGGGCGAACCGTTATACTATTTCCTGACCTGAACGGCTTTGAAAAATGGAACATAAAAGCAAAGGAACTTTCACACCTGGCAAGTTTCAACGTTTCCGATTTGCTGGAACTTAAAGCCACCGAAGCAGAAAGGAAACAGGGCTTTGATTTAGCCGACTATTTAATAAAGTTTGATTACAGGGAATTTATTTTACCTGGACCCGAACCAATACCCACCAAACAGCCCCCAGCTGTTAATCCGTTCGTTGAGGCGAAAAGAAATGAACCGATTGAACCAGCAAACCATTTCAGGAAAGACGGAAAGCCAAAGCTGGGAAACTGGGTACAGGATATTTCAGAGCTGGAACACTTCTTTAACACTGTTCCACTACTACCCCCACCCGTTAAGCTGAACCAATGCACTAAAATAATTGATATTTCAAAATTCATTAATAGTCATTTAGCTATTGTGAAAGCGAACAACGGCAAACGGGTTTATTTACCGTACCTCAACAGATTACAGGAGCTAAAACAGTACATAAAAAATAATTTGAATTGATATGAAAGCAAAACAAAAAGGTTTACAAAAGTTTACAGAAACAGAAAACAAAATAGTTAAGATACTTGCCCTTGAACAAATTACTCCCAGCGACCTTGAATCATTAAGCAATCCGGAAAAAGACCGTTTAAATGCTGTTCTTACTGAAAAGTTTAAAGAATTAAAAGGAACTGGAAGGGATAAATTTTTGAAAAAGATTGAACCCGTTATAACCGATATCACTAAAAACGAACTTTGGGAAAGTAACCACAATCAAATAACGTATGCAATTTCAACCTTAATGCAGGAATACGGACGTATGCCAACGAAAACCGAAATTGCTATCAAAACGGAATTAAGCAGGCAGACAATACATAAGCACCTTAAAGAATACATAAACCACCCCCAGTATTTACAGCAAGTTGAGCAGTTCCGGTTTATGACTTCAAAAGTATTAGCAAGGGTTTTTCAGTTTGCAGTAAACGGGGATATTGGGGCAGCAAAACTTTATTTCAATGTTATGGGCAATTTGAACGGGCAACCTTCAAACAATATTTTGATACAAAACCAAAACAACTACATTCTAATAAATGGTATGGTATTAAGTCAGGAAACTATTGAACATCTCAACCCTGAACAATTAAACAGTATTGAAACCATTTTGAAAGCAGCTTTACCCAAGCCCGAAATATTGAAACTTGAGACAGGGGAAAAGTAAGTTTTCGGTTTGGTATTGTACGTTATTTTTAACACCGTTCAGCGTTCACGGGTTGCATGTATGACTGTCAAACCAAAAGCAAACATTACCGAAAATTGGATAAAACACTGGGGGCTTACTTCAAAACCGACAAGCTTTATGAACAGCTATACAAAAAGCATTTCAAAAAAATGTATGCTGCAAAACCTACCAAAAAGTATTTGCGAATAATGGAACAAATACAGCAAGCCGAAAGCATACCATACTACGAAATTGAAAGGTTAATGATAAAATGAAATATGAAATGGAAAGTATCTAATTTCCGATTACGAAAGTAAAGTGATTTTCTCACCCCTTATTATATTTTACTAATACTCTACATATGTAGGGAAACTGTCACTTAATTAAAAAGCAACTATCAAGAATATTGATAATTGCATCTATTGTTTGGGGGGCTATACGAGTTGGTAATTACTGAAACAAATTTTGTTCTAATAAAAAAGCCATACTATCCCATTCATAAAAACAATTCATTGTCGAAAACTCCAAAAGATAAAGTAATATAAAGCCATAATATTTACTTTATATTTGCTTTAACTTTTTTGCAACTATGCTTGAAATTACAATTAATACATTAAAAGACCTCTGGAAAGCAGATAAAGAATTTTACCGCACTGCTGAAGTGGGTTCTGGAGTTCAAAAATTTTGCAACAAAGTTTTTCATTGCTCTATGCTTTTCAATCTGAAAGAAGGGACAGGTTCAACAAAAGAAATTAAAAGGAAAAATGAATTTCTTGAAGAAGCTAAGAAAAAAGGCAGGCGGGCTGATGTTGTGATTTTTATTGATTCTGATATTATTATACCTGTTGAAGTTGAAAAGCATGGAAACATTAAAGCAGGATTAAGACAGATTTACAATTACCAAGCTGACTGGGTAAAAAAATACGGCATACTTACCGATGGCAATGAGTGGAGATTCTACAATAACACTATTGTTGTGCGAACATTTTTCATTGACAAAGTTCTGGAAAATCCAACTGACTTTTTAACCTTCTGGAATGAATATATTACTCCTGAATATTATTATCTCTCATTCTTTGAGAAAAAAGGGCAACTACGATTATTTGAGGAATATATTCCACCACTTGATGAAGTTCGTGAGGACTTTTTCATAGACATCTCCAAGCTTATAGAGAATTTTGGAAACAAACTCAATCTCAAAGGATATTTTAAAGAAGTAAACGACGAAACAGAGAGAGAAAAGAAAGCTGTTGAAATTACTTACGCTTATCTAATCCAATTCATCCTTTACAAAACACTTGTTGACAATTCATTTGCCGATTTTGAAGAGGACTGGAAACAGCGTCTAAAAGCCATTGATAAAGCTCTACATTCAGAATCCTACGGAGAGATTTTGCAGAGAATACAAGGCATTAGCAAGAAAATTTCTCAGAACATTTATAAGCGTTTCAGTGATGAGCAGGAAGTAATTAACACACATCTTGAAGGTATTCTCTCAAAACCAAAAAATGAAATCGGTGATGTATCGGTTTGGCTAGATATTCTTCAATTTATTAACCGATACAATTTTAATAATGTGCAGAACGAAATTTTTGGTTATGTATATGAAAACTATCTGAAAGACCTATATCTTGATGAAAAGAAAGGACAATATTTCACAGACCCTCTTGTAGTGGATTTTATGCTTGAGCAAATCGGCTATACTTCAGAAAATCTTAAAATGCGATACACAATAAATAAAGATAGCATTTCCATCATTGACCCTTCATGTGGCAGCGGGACATTTTTATACAATGCTACCAATCGAATTGTGGAATCATTTTTTGATGATAATAAGAAATCTTCCGAATTGTCAGAGAAGCTAGTGAATGAAAATATTTTTGGACTGGATATTGCCGAGTTTCCTCTCTACCTCGCTGAAATGAATATTTTGATGCGGATGCTCCCATTAGTTATCAATCAGAAATATAATAATCCTATTGACCAGAAAATAAAAGTTTTCAAAACACGAGACAGTATTGCTGAATTTTTAGATACCTCAATCCGCTGGGGTAATACGAAAACTGATAGTACTACGAAATTGAAAAAGAATTTAGGACAGATGTCTTTGTTCACAGGTGAATCGGATTTGGGATATGACAGTTTTGTGCGAGATAAGCAAGACCTTGATTCTTTAAAAAGTTCCCTTGAAAGCCACAATAAAATTCCCCGGCACCGTTTTGATTTTGTAATTGGAAATCCACCTTATGTAGGTTACAATGAATGCTCCTCC
This sequence comes from Bacteroidales bacterium, assembly GCA_035527935.1. Taxonomy (GTDB): domain Bacteria; phylum Bacteroidota; class Bacteroidia; order Bacteroidales; family VadinHA17; genus DATKZO01. The sequence continues at coordinate 6,124 of DATKZO010000013.1, read as the reverse complement.
CAAGGATTGCTTTTCATAAAGCATATTCAGTCCAAAAAACTTTTGGCAAGTGATATTTATGGGGTCAATCTCAACACTGTTCCTGGAAGAATCAAAGCGTATTCACCTAAACCAAACCTATATTCATTTTTTATCGCACTTGGAATCGGTTTGCTAAAAGACTATGGGAAAATTTGTTACATAATTCCGCAAACAATCCTAACTTCCACTGACCACGACGTAATCCGCTATCATCTTGCAAAATTTACAACTATTGACAAAATAATTACTTTCAGTGGTAAAATGTTTGTAGGCAGAGGAATTAAACAAGATAAGCCCATTCCAACTTCAAGTTTAATATTTATTGTTTCAAAACTTCCTCCAAAAAAATTGCATCAAGTTGAAATAGTAAATTACAGTGAACCAGCAGATGACATACACAAATGTCTTTTAAATTTACGAAAAGGTATAAGCATTTTCAAAACAAAAATTTCACAGGAAGTTTTATTGAGAAATGCAGAGAACTGGAATTTTATTAAGTTCAGTAAGGAAGACGAAGAAGTTTTTAAATTGTATTATTCTGGCAATACTTATGACATATATCGTTTAGATACTTTCTCAAAAAAATATTTTGGTGACGAGTTTTATTTTGATAAAGGATTAATTTACCCGAAAGATAAAATCACCCAAAATATTCCTTCCGATTCCTACTATCAATTAATCAAGACAAATCAGAAAGGTTTTTCTATTGCAACAACCGATTCATTCATTCCTAGAAAGGTAATTTCACTTCCAGGTGGAGCACAAGGTTTTAAAGTGTATAATGCTAAATATAAAATTATTTGGCGTTATATGAATACTGAAAACTTTATGTACACCGACAAAGATGTAATGATAAATCATAATTGGATATTAATTTCTTCCGACAACAAAAGAGAAATATTCTACATTTTTTCCTTATTAAATTCTACAATTACAAAATTTATTTTATGGAAACTCTTGAGTAACGAAAATGAAAAAAGTTTTCAGGTAGGGATTAAAATTATTAAGGAGTTTTGCCGAGTTCCTATAATTTCAGATTCATATAAAATAATCAAAGAAGAAATAATTTACCAAGCAGAAAATCTTCTCAGTTTAGAAAATTCCACTTTCGCTGACCACATTGATTTTAAATGCATTCTTCAACAAAAATTTGATTCTGTTGAAGTTAAGGGCGACTATCTTGTAATTCGTCACAAAACAAATTATGCTAAGTGCAAGATAACTGGCAATGCTTCACTGGTTCAACAAACACTAAATGAAAACCTTTCAGCTCTTACAGATGAAAACGGAATAGGAAGGATAAGCGATTTAAGAAATCTATCTGTTATCGATTTTGAACAACAGAATCAAATCAAAAATTATATTGACGATTTGGTTTTCGCTCTCTATTTCAAGGTAAATCTATCTTCAAGTGAGTTTTCCAACTTTATCAAAGTTCACGAAGTTGTTTCAAAACATAAATACTACTTACTTATAAATCAAAACTCTAATGCCTGACGAAAAAAATGTATTCATGGAAAATCTCAAAGAAAAGGGAGTCCTAATAGAGTATATTTTTATGACCCGCTCAGGTTACAGACACTTTTTTGTTCTTGGGAAGAACTTGAAAGATGCAGAAGTAAATTTTATGCGGGTGGATGAAATAAAGCGCTGCGGTTTTACCCTTGATGATTTACCAATTCGACTTGAAAACAAACCCGAAACAAAAACTTACACTATTGAAGACTTTTGGAATAATAATGAAAATCAAAGCATAATAACAGCTTTAATTTGATATAACCTGTATTAAGGAAATGGCTTAAGTAATCAGGGATCTGCACGGAACTATTGAGCGGGAGAAGGCCGCAATAGGATATTTCATTACTTTATTTCCACCTACCAGAGATATGATTGCTGAATGTAAAAAAATTGGTAGGTATAGAAATAATTTGATGGAGCAGGAATATCCCAAAATAGAAATAGTAACGGTTGAGGATATTATCAGCGGCAAAAGAATAACTATCCCGACCAGTCAACAGATTGCTGTTGTTAAATCAGCACAATTAAAAGAAACAGATAAAGGACAGGCAAAATTGTTTTAATAAGCTTATAGAAATATTACAGTAATAAAGTAGGTTTTGATGCCTATTTCAGACAAAAAGGAATATATGGAATTTGTGGCATATTCAGACTTAAAAAGGAATATCGAATAAACTGGGTTTTTCGGCTTATTTCAGACAAAAAGGAATATATGGAATTTGTGGCATATTCCTGAGAAAAAGAAAATAGAGTTTTCTTACACTATAAAAAATAATTGCCATAAAATATGGCTAAATATGGCAAAGGTTTTTCTAAAGTCAAACAGATACGCGCGCACGCATGAGGGAATTAAAGATTTTTTGTACATCATACATGAAGTGGCAGCCTGGTATAGATGAAGTGAAGATTTTAATACGGTCATTACGCATGTGAAACTTACGTCGTTTTTAGACTTATAAAAAAGAAGTAGGATGTAACGTTGTTTTCCACACCTTAAAAAAAGAAAATGTTACTATCAAACGCATAGGCGAATTGTGGCCTATTCTAAGCCCGTTTAAGGCACTATCTCAGGTCGTCTAGTCAGAGGTATTGCTCAGTAGTGTAGAATCGTTCTAAGTAGCAGGGTTCTGAGAGTGCAGACGCCTTCAATTTTGGCCTCCCTGGTTTTATCATTTGGCCGGGGAGATTTTATATTCTTGAAAAATTGAAATACAATACAACGATTTTTTCTTAAATTAGTGTGGCAATACAACAACTGTTAAGCATATTGAGATATTGCAATCACTATTGTTTATGATTAAGTTTATTGATTATGAAACCAAGTTAGGCGCAAAATTAACAGACCTTGAGATATGGATGAATTAATTGAAAAAATAATTGAATTAATAAAGGATTATCGAAAAGACGATAGAAGCATTTTCTATCGACAAAAAATGGACAAGGTTCATATTACAAAATGGATTGAACAGTTTGATGAAGATGATAGAGAATTTATTTTGTCAGAATTGTTACATCTTTTACCTCAGAGTTACTTAACAAAGGAAAATACATTAAGAATATTAGGGAATGATTTTGAAACTTTAAGGAAAGATTTTGGCTATGAAAGTATTGCAGAATTTTTGGATGAGACTAGATTTTTAGATTGTCAAGAGAATGGAAAAAGTCAAAAAATATTTTTAGGTTTCATTGATAATATACTTCAAGAAAAATATGATTATACAATAGCTAAGTGTGGAACAAAAGAAATTAAAAACTGGATATATTTTGATGATGTATTAGCATCAGGAGGTACATTTCGTGCAGATATCTTAGAAGAAATTAATAACTATGGAATTGACAATTTTAAAGATTCAGGCATAAGAATTATCGCTTCATTTGTTATACTTCATTCTTGGGCAACGAGCAACGTTGTATTTACAATAGATAGTAATATTGGATATAAATTAGGGCAAAGATTATTGTTTTACAGAGTTGCTGAAATAGAAAATAATCCACGCATTAATATTTACAATTCAAATCCAGAATTTAATAATGTCTATCCAATTAAAACTGGCCTAGGTGGAGAAATATTAGAATTCATTGAAAATTCATTCGAGAGAGATTATGATATGAGGAATTCTGAGTTTGCTTTCAGAAATCCAGAATACCCCAAAAAGGAAGAATTCTTTTCCAGTCCTGAAAATAGAATTAGATATGAAGAAATTCTTTTAGAAAAAGGATTTGGAATAATCAAATCAATTGATAACTTGACTGCAAAAAGTTTACGTCCTTTGGGGATGACTCCACCATCCTATAAAACTTTAGGAACTGGGAGTCACTTTTTTACATGGCGAAATATTTCAAACACTTGTCCTCTTGTGTTTTGGTGGAGTGCTAATGATTGGTATCCTTTATTTCCAGTAAAAAACAGAGGCAATCATTAATTCTATGGGATTAAGTATTAGGACATATAATAAATCTGAATGTATTACATTTAAAAGTACCAAAGGTCACTTTGGTTCTTTATCCAATATGGCTCCTGGATTTCCAATTTATGTTGATGGGTGTTTTATTAGAACAGTAGAGGCCCTTTATCAGGCACTTAGATTTCCTGAATATCCAGAGATTCAAAAAAAAATAATTGAATACCCAAGTCCTATTTCAGCAAAGAAATTAGGACGGACAAATATTGAAAAATCAAGAAAGGATTGGGAAAAACATCGTTTCAAAATAATGAAGTTCTGCATTGAGTTAAAATTGTATCAAAACAGAGAATTATTTGCTAAAGCATTATTAGAAACAAAAGATTTACCCATTGTTGAATATACGGATAAAGATAAAGTGTGGGGTGCAGTAGCAGATGGGAATAATTATACTGGTACCAATGCACTCGGTCGACTTTTAATGGAGTTAAGGGATAACCTTAAGAGCGATACATTTAAATTAGTCATTCCTCAGATTGAAGAACTAAAGTTTTTAGGTAAAGAAATTACTTATGACCAATTAAATTCAGCGCCTAACGATATATAAAAATAATATGAGTATCGGGAATGAAGAATAAAATGATTACATTATAGGAAAATATTTGCCATGAATTTAATCAAATTTATTGAGTCATTTCCTGATGAATCCTCATGCAGGATCAAATTTAAGGAATTTAGAGATGAACAAGGGGTCATCTGCAGAAAATGTGGAAGCAAAGATCACTATTGGTTACAGACCATAGAGAAATACCAATGTAAGAAATGTAAAACCAGAACATCATTAAGAAGCGGAACAGTTATGCAGGCAAGTAATCTGCCATTCAGACACTGGTTTATAGCGATCCATCTGTTAACAGGTACAAAAAAGACCTTTTCTGCGTTGGAACTACAAAGGCAAATAGGTCATAAGTATTACGAGCCAATATGGTATATGATGCAGAAACTCAGGATGACCATGGGATCCAGGGATAGTAAATATCAATTGGATAAGATTGTTGAATTGGACGAAGCATTTTTTGAAAGTGTTGATACAGAGAAAGATGATGGTGCAATGTCTATTCCAAAAAAGAGAGGGCGCGGAAGTCAGAAGCAAAGCACAGTAATGGTGATGGCTTCAACGGTACACAACTTTAAAACAACCAGGAAATACAATAAACCAACAAAATTCAGATATGTAAGAATGCTTGTTGTAGATAATCTTAAAGGGCAGACGGTTGGGGAGAAAGTCTCAGAAAACATTAAATATGATACAGTTGTGAAAACGGATAACTATACCAGTTACTCTAAAATAAAAGATCATGTCTGGTGTCATATACCTCAGAAAGTAAATCCAGAAGAAGTTGGGAAAGTATTGCCATGGGTTCATACGATGATAGCCAATGCTAAACGAACATTGCTTGGGGTGCATCACATGATCTCTAAGAAATACACCCAAAATTATCTGGATGAGTTTTGTTATAAAGTAAATAGAAGAAATTTTGGAGATCAATTATTTGACAGGCTGTTAATCGCCTGTGTAACTACCAATTATCAAAATATTATTACTCATAACCGATAGTCATAAAAATAATAGCCGTTTTAGTAGTAAATTCAAGGGTTGTAGCCCGCTTCAACTTTCTTGTAACTTGACAGGAATTAGGCCCGCAATCGGCTACTATTCTTATACGAACCGTCGTACACTCATCCACAAAACTAAATCTTGAAACCCATCATATAACCGGCAGGTTAAAAAGTCAATTTTTATGGCTAATTTTAAGTTTATGAATTAATCAGGTTAGTTACTCTGATATACTATTTCTACGGTTTAGCTTAGGAATTATTGTTTTGTAAAGTATTGTTAATTAATTCTAGATGGTCCTAGAAGTATAATTCTAATATTGAATATGAGTAAATCATTTCATAAGGAAGAGTTCGACGAGGGCACAAAAGTGAAATTAGAGATATTAAGATTATATATTTCTGGTTGGTTACCAGTTTTTCTATCTAGAAAAGAAATATACTGGAATTCAATTTATCTATATGATTTCTTTGCTGGAGCAGGCACTGATAGTGTCGGCAATTTTGGAAGCCCTCTAATCATAATTAATGAACTTAAGAAATATTGTCAAAAAATATCCGAAAAA
>DATKZO010000012.1:0-5188 GCA_035527935.1 Bacteroidales bacterium | reverse complement strand
ATGTGAATTATTGCTAATTTTGTCCGATATTATAATAGCATGAGCAAAGGCAGGGATGCAAAACCGCATATAGGTATCTACGGCCGCAGGAATAACGGCAAAAGCAGTCTTATCAACTGCCTTGCGGGCCAGGATATTGCTATTGTTTCAGATCAGGCCGGCACTACCACCGATCCGGTTAAAAAGTCATTCGAGATAACCGGATTCGGACCTGTAATACTTGTTGATACAGCAGGTATAGATGACTCGGGTGATCTCGGGGAGAAAAGAGTGGAACGCACAGTCAGAACTATTGATATCATTGATCTCGCAGTGCTGATCGTAACTAATAATTCATGGGGAGGATATGAAGATGATCTTATCGGAAAATTCCGTAACCATGATGTTCCATTTATTATAATACACAGTAAATCAGACATAGCAGAGCCCACACCGGAATTTCAAAACAAGGTCCGTATAATTACGGGAACATCACTTTTTGAATTCTCCTCAATAGATAAACGTAATTACGAGGAGTTGATATCGCTGATAATCAAGACAATCCCTGAACTCTCTTATAAAACCCCTACCCTTCTCGGTGATCTGATAAGTTACGGGGATATAGTTATTCTGATCACTCCTATTGACGTCGAGGCTCCTGCAGGCCGTCTCATCCTTCCTCAGGTACAGGCGATAAGGGATATTCTTGATAATGATGCGGTTGCTATAGTCCTTAAAGAGAGGGAAGTTGATTCATTCCTGAAAAAAACAAAAATAAAACCTGCTCTCGCAATAACCGATTCCCAGGTTTTTATTAAAGCTGATGCTTCTATCCCTCCTGAAATACCATTAACAAGCTTCAGCATAATGCTCGCCCGGTTTAAAGGTGATTTTGAAAATTGTCTTAAAGGAACCCCTAAAATATCAGAATTGCGCGACGGTGACAGGGTGCTGCTGCTGGAATCATGTACACATCATGTAGCATGTGATGATATCGGCAGGACAAAGATCCCCGGATGGATCTCAAACTTTACCGGTAAAAAAATCGAATATGATGTTGTTGCAGGACTTGATCAACTGCCCCGACCAGTTTCAGATTATTCGCTTGTGATCCAGTGCGGCGGATGTATGATCACAAGAAAGCAACTCTATAACAGGTTGCAGCCGGCTATCAGGGCAGGAATCCCTGTAACTAATTACGGTATGGCTATAGCCTGGGTGCAGGGGATCTATAACAGGGCAATAGCACCGTTTGTGGAATCTTCAGAAGATAAGATGAGTTATCTTTAGCATGTACTTCTAATGGGGGTTGGGGGGTGAGGCAACTAAAACCTGAAATAAATAAACGGCATTACTTCTGTCGTCCGCATCTGGAATAACAATACGGCTATAAGCATGATGATAATCATCTGGGCGACCAGAGGTATTTTGATGAATAGTCCGCGGTAGGACTCCTTAACCTTCTCAGGGAGGAAATGAATAAGATAACCTGCAATGATGAGCGAGAAAACAGTACTGTATGTCGTTATCAGTGACAAGTAGGATCCCGGAGAGAAATCTGTGGCAATCTGACGGATCATAAGCAGAGCGCTCTCCATATCCGGTGCTCTGAAGAAGATCCAGCAGAAAGATACAAAGTTGAACGTTAAAAAGACTGCCACTGCCCTGATATACCATTTCTTATTAGTCTTTTCACCGAACAGATAGATCCATAATTTATTCACAACCAGACCTAATCCATGTAACCCGCCCCAAAGAACAAACCGCAAAGCTGCACCATGCCATAGTCCGCCAAGAAGCATTGTGATCATGAGATTTGTCACAGTCCGCAATCTGCCCTTTCGGTTCCCTCCAATGGGAATATAAAGGTAATCTTTCAGCCACCGGGATAAGGAGATATGCCATCGTCTCCAGAAATCAGCAACACTTGACGCCTTATAAGGCGAATTAAAATTCACGGGCAACCTGAAACCCAGGATCAATCCCAGTCCAATAGCAATATCAGTATATCCCGAAAAATCACAATATATCTGCAATCCATAGCCAAAGATGGCTGTAAGATTTTCGAAACCAGAGTACATGGCAGGCATTTCAAAGACACGATCAATGAAGTTAACAGCAATAAAATCAGATATAATAATCTTTTTTATAAGTCCTTTTGAGATAAGGAATAATGCATGACTAAATTCCCTTTGCTTAAGATGAAATTCGCTATACAACTGGGGAATAAACTCTGATGCTCTTACAATGGGACCTGCTACCAGTTGTGGAAAGAATGAGACATAAAAACCGAAGTCAATAATGTTTCTGACCGGTTCAAGCTTCTTCCTGTAAATATCGATAGTATAACTAAGCGACTGAAAAGTGAAAAATGAGATCCCGACCGGGAGTATAATGTCAGCTGCATCAAAAGAGGTACCCAGAAGTGAGTTTGAGAAAGACTGAAGGAAATCATGTACGACAAAGTCAGTTCCAAAGATATCATTGATGGAATCAATAAAAAATCCTGTATATTTAAAGTAGGCAAGCAATCCGATATTTGATAATATGCTTATAAGAAGGAATATCCTTCTGCTTCTCCGGGTAGCTGAACCGGATATAAGGAGTCCGCAAAAAAAGTCAACGAAGGTTACAATGATCAGCAGGATCAGGAATAAGCCGCCCGACTTATAATAAAAGAACAGGCTTATCAGGAATAGGTACAGATTCCTGAGGGACAATTTTTTATAGACGAGGCTGTACCCCAACAGAACCAGCAGTAAGAAGATCCAGAAGGCAGCACTGGAGAAAATGAATGGTTCATCAGGATCATAACTGAACAACCTGGAAATCAACACCTCTGCAAGGTGAGGCTCCTGTTCAGTGCTCTGAGGTTCTGAAATAAAATCACTCTGTGGCACGACTAAGGTGTCAGGTCTGGAAATTACCCCTGAAGCAGGCAAAGTATCCCGGGTTGCAACAGTGAACAGGTCGGCAATCATCATCCTGGAGATAGTGTCGGCGCCCTGATTGGTAAAATGAACATAATCCTTCTGAGCTAACTGTGGTCTCATATTAGCCCATCTGATGATCGAAGAGGCCCCTCCCATCGCATTATATGAATCCCAGAAAATAGCACCAGCCTGCTTCGCTGCATTCTTCTGTGCATTATTTATAGCCGGGATATTCGGATATGATCTTAAGCTATCTCCTTCACCTGCAGCCATATCTGTTACACCTACCACAAGAAATTTTGTCCCGGGGGAAATGCTTTTAAGAAGTGAGAGCTGCCGGTATAATCCCCTTTCATAGTAGGAATAGTTCTCTCTTACATTCTTAACAATATTTAATCCGTAATGCAAAACCAGCAGATCGGGAGAAAGTATCCCGTACACTTCTTTCAGGTTTTCCTGGTCAACCATAGTAAACTCAAGGCCTGCACTGCCCCTTTGAGGAATATTGTCAACAATGATACCCGTTTTACTTTCGATACTTATCCCGTATATATCCGGACTTACTCTGCCTGAAAACTCAATAAGGACATTCTTTGAATTGTAAAGTTGGCATGTGAACTCATTTATCCCGGGGTTTGTTTCAAGGGTGTCTGCAATTAGTGGAAAGTCATCTGCTTTAACCTGAATATTTATCGCATCGAGGGGGTTCCTGTAGAATATTCTCAATAAATCGAAGGATAACGCTGCAGAGTCGGCTAACTTGGAAGGCACTATTCTTATCCAGGCTTTTACAGGGAGTGTTGTCATCTGTCCTTCGGGAATATACCTGCAAAATGCCATGAAAGGCCCAAGGTCATTATGGGATATTTCGCCTGTTTTATAAGAAAGATAATTGTACCTTTTCCAGTTTGAAGATGAACGTATATAAACCGATTTGGTGTACATCACGGGCATCTGAGGTAAGAAGAGCCCCGGGCCGGTACCATTACGTCCCTCCCTTAAGACTAGCCGCAAAAACGAAGTAATCCGGTCTCCCTCAATCTGCGAATCACCGTAATACATTATTCTTACCTGCCTGCCGGAGTAACGGAGGGTATCAAGAAATTCCTGAAGAGGGTCCGGTGGGTAATATTCAGACCGACTTAAAAGTGAATCGACATTAAAAAGAGTGTCAGGAACGACTGGAAGTATGGTATCTGTTAATTCTTTAACAGTAAGATTACTATCCCGGGGTGTCGTAGTGGCATCCTGTGATGAACTTATTCCAGCCTCAACCGGAATAAATTCCCCGATTGAAGGCAGTTTGAGATGCCAGTTATCGGGGAAAATATAATAAAGACCTGTAAAACAGACCAGAAAGATCAGCAGTAATGAGAATGATCTGAAAGGACGCATATTTTATAAAGAGGTCAGTTCTTCTTCTTTATTTTTAGTTTTTGTCCAACCTGTATTTTGCCCGGATCTTTTATATTGTTTAGGTTGAGAACATCACTTGTTGTTACATTGTCGAACCTCTTTACTATATCCCATATAGTGTCCCCATATCGTACAGTATAGGTCAGATACTCTCCATCCGTCCCGGCTGACAGGTAGGCGACAGGGTTTTCAGGGACAATTTTACCTGTCATCTTCTGTTTGTCGGCAAATGACATGGCATCAATCTTCGAAGAGTATTCTGATCTTGAAGGATCAACATATATCACCAGTTTCTGGCCAATCCTTATTGTGCTCCGGTAGATATTGTTCCAATACCTGAGGTCAGACAATCCAACCTTGTACCATTCTGATATGTAACCCAGATTGTCCCCATCCTTAACAGTGTAGATCAGCCTGGTTTTACCTTTTACATCAGCAGGAAGATAGGTTGAGCGTGAAGGATCCTCAATTTTGTTTGTTTTGGCAAGATAAATATCAGATTTGTAATTCCTTATAGTGTCATTCAGATCGATGAAATCTCCAAGGTGGGTCATAGGCAGGGTAAGTGAAAGTGGCTTTGATGAGCCAGGAACTAAGCCTGTTCTGTATTGAGGATTTAATGCCCTGAGTTCACCAAGCGGGATATTCATTACCTCCGAGATCTGCGTAAGATGAATATCCTTGTTAATCATGATTGTATCGGTGGAAACAGGAATATTTATTGGCATTGGTTTTATACTGTGTTCGGTAAAGTAGTTAACTGAATATGTGGCAGCAACATATTGGGGGATATATCCCCTTGTCTCCCGTGGCAACCTGTAATAGATCTCCCAGTAGTCCTTCCTGTTATCTGATCGTCT
>DATKZO010000011.1:0-45100 GCA_035527935.1 Bacteroidales bacterium | reverse complement strand
CCTCTTTTACAGCCTTAATAATTCCTGACTTATCGAAGCCGCATTCAGAAATAAGCTCTTCCTGGGTCCCTTGCTCTATGAAGAAATCGGGTATTCCAAGTCTTTTTACCCGGATGTTGTAATTATGATCGCTCATGAATTCAATGATCGCACTTCCAAACCCGCCCTTCAGCATGCCATCCTCAACGGTTATCATACAGGTGAAGTTCTTAAACAGATGATGCAGGACAGCCTCATCGAGTGGCTGAACAAACCTCATATCATAATGGGCCGGGTTAATTCCTTCCTTATCAAGTTCTTTGCAAGCTTCTACAACAAAATTACCGGGATGTCCTATACTTAGAATAACTACCTTTTCACCTTGCCGGATAAGTCTTGCCTTCCCAACCTCAATTTCACAGAAGGGCTCCTGCCATTTCTTGAATAAACCTGATCCCCGGGGATACCTTATACTGAAAGGGCCTTTATTTTTTTCAAGCTGGGCAGTGTACATGAGGTCCCTGAGTTCTATCTCATTCATCGGGGCCGAAACAACAATATTTGGAACGGTTCTAAGATAGGACAGGTCAAAAAAACCATGATGAGTTGCCCCATCGGATCCTACAAGTCCACCACGATCAAGACAAAATACTACGTGAAGGTTTTGCAGTGCAACATCATGAATCACCTGGTCATAAGCTCTCTGGAGAAATGATGAGTAGATATTGCAATAGGGGATCAGACCCTCGGTTGCCATTCCAGCTGAGAATGTTACTGCGTGCTGTTCGGCAATCCCAACATCAAAGGTCCGTTCCGGCATCTCATTCATCATAATATTAAGGGAGCAGCCGGTAGGCATAGCTGGTGTGATCCCTACAATTTTGTCATTCTGTTTGGCAAGCTCCAGAATAGTCAATCCGAAAATATCCTGGTATTTCAGCGGTTTAGGACCAGTATCAGCCAGCTTAATAAATTCTCCTGTTGCAATGTCAAATTCCGACGGGGCATGAAACTTTGTCTGGTTAAGCTCTGCGTGTACATATCCTTTCCCTTTTTTTGTGATACAGTGAAGGAGTTTCGGACCTGGGATCCGTCGCATATCATTCAGTACCCTTGTCAGGTACAATACATCATGTCCGTCGATTGGGCCAAAGTAACGGAAATTCATTGCTTCGAACAGGTTTGAATGCTTCAGGATGGTAGATTTTATGCCACTCTCCAGTTTTGATGCCAGCTCCTGGGCATTTGGGCCCAGTTTACTGATCTTCCCCAGGATATTCCAGACCTCGTCCTTAAACTTATTGTATGTCTTGCTGGTAGTAATATCCAGAAGATATTCCTTCAGTGCTCCGACATTGGGATCTATAGCCATATTATTATCATTCAGCACTACGAGAATATCAGATTTCTCAATTCCTGCATTATTAAGGCCTTCGAATGCCAGTCCGGCTGTCATTGCCCCATCACCAATCACTGCGACAACCTTTCTGTCTTCCTGCTTATGTTCAGCTGCCTTTGCCATACCCAGTGCAGCTGAGATGGAGGTAGATGAATGACCCACGCCAAACGAATCATACTCACTTTCCGACATCTTGGGGAATCCGCTGATCCCCTTATATTTCCTGTTGGTATGGAACACCTTCCTTCTTCCGGTCAGGATCTTATGACCATAAGCCTGGTGTCCGACATCCCATATTATTTTGTCGTATGGAGTGTTGTATGTATAATGAAGGGCAACGGTTAGCTCAACCACACCAAGGCTTGCTCCGAAGTGACCGGGATTGGAGCTGACGATATTGATAATGAATTGTCTAAGTTCATTACTCAGATCAATAAGTTCTTCAGGTTTAAGCTTCCTCAGATCGTCTGGGGTTGATATACTATTGAGTAGTTCGGACATCACTCTTCAGTAAATGCATAGCGGATGCAAAGATATGAATATTATTACTATCCGATTAATATATCTGATCACGGATTTTCTTATTTTTGCCTTGAATACAATACTACCAAGGGTAAACGTTAACATAAAAAAAATTAGTTGATACCTATTAAACTATATTATCCATGAAAAGAATTAGTTATTTTTCAATAATGGTTTTACTCTCAGGATTTATTCTGTTTAGTTGTATCCCCGGTGGAAAATATAAGACTCTTCATGACAGGAGTGTCGATTATATGAACGAAAGGGACGATCTGAAGATTGAAAACCTTGACCTTTCGATGGCTAACATAGAGATGGAGGCAAAGCTAAAATCTGTTGATGATCAGATCAGGGCAATGGAAGAGGAGAAATCAAATCTGGAGGGGGAGATTAGGGAGGCAAGAAGCGAATATAACACTCTTAATGACAGGTATGCTGAACTGCAGAAGGCGCAGGAGGAGCTCATACGTGGAAATGTAGCTGAAACCAGGCGCCTGCTCAGGGAGTTGCAGGCAGCGCAGGAGAATCTTCAAAACAAGGAAGACCTGCTTCGTCAGCTTGAGATGAACATGGAAATCAAAAAAACAGAGCTGGACGAACTCGGGAATGAACTTGATAAGCGTAATGCCAGGCTTCTGGAACTGGAGCAGATCCTCGACGCTCAGCAGAGTACTGTACGGGATTTAAAGCAAAAAGTGTCTGATGCGTTGTTTGGTTTTGAGGGGGCTGGTTTGACTGTATCGATGAAGAATGGTAAAGTATATGTATCACTTGATGAACAGTTACTGTTCAAAACGGGAAGTTACAATATTGACACTAAAGGACGGGAAGCCCTTAGAAAGCTGGCTTCAGTTCTTGAGGTAAACAAAGATATCCAGATAACCATTGAGGGACATACCGACGATGTACCTTATATCTCCTCAGGTGGCCCTATCCAGGATAACTGGGATCTTAGCGTAAAACGGTCGACTACCGTGGTCAGGGTTCTTCTGAATGGAACTACAATCGACCCCAAAAGGCTCACAGCTTCGGGAAGGAGTGAGTATTTACCTGTTGACAACAGAAAGACAACAGATGCAAGACAAAAAAACAGAAGGACAGAAATAATTCTTACTCCTGATCTCGGAGAACTGTACAGGATCATAGACAGTTATTGATTGCTTTTCCTGTATTTTCCTAATCGGATATTTATCCTGGTCAGGGCTTCTTTGAGATCAGCTTCAGGATCAAGGAAATTATCGGTTCCCCAGAATTCCGGGTCATATTCATTGATCATTTCGGAGAAAACAGTATGAGTTGGCGAGACTACTTCTCTCGGGAATCTTTCGACATTAACGGTATCAATTTTAGTCACTGCCAGTTCAAAGAACAAGTCATATATACTGCCAAAGAGTTTTCTCCTTTTCCGTGCATGCAGTTCAATGTCTCCCCTGACGTGGTTTAAGTAGAACCTTCCGTTGAAAAAACTGTAATTGACAGTATATTTTATCTCACGTACGTCGATTCCGAATCCGGCAGGGGACTGCTGAACAAAATTCGGATCGATTTTATCAATATAGTCAGGATGAATCTCAAACTCCGCAGAATGAACTCCGAAGTTATCAGTATTTATATAGATAACTCCTTTGAAAAGAGGCATGTCGGTTACATATTCCTTCTGTTCAAATTCAACAGCATAAGCTGCTTCATCTCCTATGTTGACTATGTCAACCATCCTATAATCATAATCCTGAAGATTCTCTTCTACGATAAAATCAAAAAGATACTTCATGCCGTCGAGTCGAAGAGATGAATTCAGTCCGGCTCTGAGTTTTATGGTAAGGGTATCAGTAATGTCAATATTCACGGTTTTCCTGCTCTTGAATACACATATCTGATCGGTTTGGATGGTTCTTGAATAAGGACTTTTGTAAATATCAAGAACAGCTTCAGAATAGAGATGCAGCTTATCTTTTTTTCTGACTGATTCTCTGTAAAAGGCAGTCAGCTTTGAAGGAGTTGTTCCATAATTCTCAGCTATATTAGTGACGGCGTTCCGGATGAGTTCGATCGGCTCCCTTGTCCTGATTATGACCTCGGGGATTGATACGTATTCGTACTTCAAACCTATATTAAAATTGGTTTCAATAGCCTGGTTTACAGGGATGGTCCTTTTTGAATAGCCCAGGTAGGATATACTTAGAGTGTCATCAAGGCAGTCAGCCGTGATCTTTAGTGTAAATTCTCCTTCAGAATTTGAGATTGTACCAATACCCTTTCTTTTTATACCTATGGTTGCATATGGTAATGTCTCTCCTGTTTCTTCATCAGTGATCAATCCGCTGATCGAATAAACAGGATCCTTACCAGCCTCTTCGATGGTTGGCGTATTTTCAGTGATAGCCCTGTAGATAATAATATGATTGTCAAGCAGGGAGTATCTGAACGACCGACCTGTAAATATCTGATCAAGTACCTTCCTTACCTGAAGGTTTTGTACAGCTACCGAAGTGATTTCCTCCGGCTTTACAAGATCTGTGTCATAAGTAAATGAATATCCTGTTTTACGGGTAATGGATTTAAGAACAGCAGATATTTTTACATCGCTCATCCTTATTGTAACAGGTTGGTCAAGAGCACTTTCCTGGGAGTATACAATAAGATTGCCGGTTGCAAGTAAAATGCTGATTGCAGCCAGCCGGAGAATCAGTAGGGGAATTTGTCTCGACCTAAATTCAATATTCATTTCAGGTTAATAACCGGGATTATCTTTCCAGGTAATATGTGTCACCTACTTTTTCATACTTAAGGTTAAAAGCAGTACAAATTACCAGGATTATTGTATCAGGTGTATTTTTATTAAATGTAGTTGTCAAACGGAGATCAAGTATGTCATCACTTCTTACCTCTACTGACAGGTTATACACTTTTTTCAGGTCACTGAACACCTGGGTGAGTGTATTACCTTCAAAAATGAGTATTTCAGTGTTCCAGGCAAGGTAGTTAGGATCGTCGTTAACACTTTTTTCAGCATTCTCATTATTCACTGTTCCAATAAAGCCAGGTTCAAGGGTAACCTGCTGCAAACCATCTGAACTGGTCAGCAGTACCTTCCCTGTTGAGACAAATACTTCCACATCATGGTTTTCGTTGCTGGTAATAACATTGAACGATGTCCCAAGAACCTCAACACTTGCTTTTTCGGCATCAATAATAAATGGTCTGTCAGAGTCAGGAGAGATCTCAAAATATGCCTCACCTTTAAGGGTTACTTTACGGTTCCTGGTGCTGAATTTTACAGGATATTTCAATTCGCTTTCCCTGTTCAGATATACCTTACTTCCATCCCGAAGGTCAATTACTCTGTTCTTTTCATCAACAGATGCTACAACGGATAACTTTGAAGAAAGCAGGCTGTTGTTAGCAATATATCTTCCGGTAAGCACAAATCCGATAAGAATAGCTGCTGCTGCAGCCACCCGGATCAAAGTGTTAATTCTGTATCTCTTCATATTTAAGCCAGTAAGCAGCTTATCTTCTTCGAGCCGTCTGTATAAGACATTCCATGCTTTATCAATATCTACTTTTTCTTCCCTACGTCTTGTTTCCATATTTGTCCAATAATTAAGTATAAGCTGGCCCTCTTCTTCAAGGAACCTGCTGATCGGTTCAGTTTTATCATTTGTTTCATTTGCGAGGAAAGAGGCTATTTGCTCCCACTCATGCTCACTATATCCATTTCTTGTTTTCATTGTTCCAATAATTCTTTTCTGAGTTCTCTCAGGGCCTTCCCCATATTTGCTTCCACCGTTTTGACTGATATGGATAATTCCTGTGCTATTTCTGCGTATTTCAATCCTTCGAATCTGTTCATGCAGAAAATCCTGGCACATCTCTCGGGTAATTTATCCATTATAACCACAATCCTTTCATGAAGTTCTTTGTACTTTAATAATTCAGCAGGATCATCATATTCAATTCCGCTTATGTTTTTATACTCGTCAGCATGTCTTTGAACTACTTTCTGGTGTTCAACATGATGCATGCACCTGTTGTAAACCGCACGGAAGAGATACCCGTTCAAGGATGTTAAAATATTAATTCTCTTTCTGTCGCGCCAAAGAACATAAAATAGCTCCTGTACAATCTCTTCAGCTGTATCTCTATTCTTTAATATTGTTGCTGCATAAGTTAACAGAGAGCAATAGGAGGATCTGAACAGCGATTCAAACTGTTTGATATCGCCCTGCCGGATCCTCCTTATGATTTCTCTGTCGGTTACCATATTTTGAGTAAGGCAAGATTTATTATTCGCCTTCGCGATCGCTGAACCTAAGTCTCCTGCTGAGCCTTCTAATTGCACTTTCAATACTCTGGTCAGGTTCAATTACATTGTAGTCGCCCCAGAAGTCAGGGTCAGCAAATGCGCTCAGTTTTTCTATAAAAATATCACCTCTTCTGATTCTTTCCTGTGAAGCAAACTTAATTACCTCTTCTTCTGTGCGGTCGGTCACAGCAATTTCTGACATAGTGGTGTAGCTGGTATTGAATAACTTCTTTTGCCAGTCGCACTTGAATCTGACTTCAGCTCTTCCATATGCGAAGTACCACTTCCCGTCCTGCTCTCTGAATTTAACCCTGTAGCTGGCCATCTCAGGTGTGACTTTCATCCCAAGAGGCTTCTTTCTGATAAATATCTCAGATGCCTTTTCTACATCATCCAGGTTGATACTGAATTCTGCCTCAGTAAGTGCATAGGTATCTATATCTACGAAGAGTTTACCCAGGAACATGGGAGTATCTACTTCAGGCTTCTGATAAAATTCAATTACATAATGAAGGCGGTCATCAATAACAATTATACTTTCAAGTTTATAATTGTATGATTTCATCGCATCATAGGTAAGTATAGTGTAAGGATTCTTGATAAGATCGAGCTGCAGCGTTGATACGGGTCCGCCCTGCAACTTGAATAGTACTGTGTCAAGCCTGGATACCTCAACATTTTTCCTTCCCTTATATACTCTCGACATATCAAACCTGAATTCATTAGAGTAGGGTGCCTTAAGAATTTCAACCACAGCTTCGGCTATAGAAACATAATTCCGGTTTCTTCTGATAGTTTCCCTGTAGAAGGATGTCATAAGGTTTGGCACATCTGTATAGTTCTTGGAGATACTCCTGATTACAGTATTAATTATTTCCTCCGGTTTGATTGGCCGAATAACAACTTCACGAATAGGTATTGTAGCCTGTGTAAGTTCGAGCCTATTATCCCTTCCATCCAAACGTAAATCACTTAAGGGAATTACCTTATTGTTATACCCAATATAAGTTATTTCAATATTTGGATTAACAGCTTCCTTATCTATCTTGAGGAGAAACTCTCCATCCAGGTTAGTTACAGTTGCTACATTAGAGTTCTGTAAAGCAACGGTTGCAAAAATCAAAGGAACTCCTGTTTCAGTATCCACCACAATCCCCTTTACTGTGGTTAATTTCTGTGGATCCTGGAAATCTTCCCACGGTATTCCGGGGGCACCGGCCCTGGAAAACTGAATGGTTATGGCCATCATTATTACCACTACTGCCGATATCTTATAAATTCTTTTCATGATGAAAAATATTAAATTGTTAGACATAAATTAAATTTTTCTTTTCATTTATAAGACCTGATAATGACATATTACCCTACTAAGGTAGTGAATATTAAAATGTGCAATCGTATATTTGAGGTGTCTGGAATTTGAAATATTATTCAGTGAGAGGCATTAACGCTGCTTGGTTATTATCATCGTACCTATTATCAAGGCCTGTAAGAAATCCGGTTTTATGGGGTATGCCCATTTCAGCAGGACTGGAATTAACAAATTATTGTAACCTGAAATGCACTCAGTGCCCAACAGGATCAGGTCTGGCTACCAGGGAGAAAGGATATATGAGCAGAGCTCTGTTTGATGAGATTAACAGCCAGATTTCACGATTTCTAATTAATACCATGTTTTATTTTCAGGGGGAGTCAATGATGCATCCCTCTTTCTTTGAATACCTGGAAGAATGGAGAGGGAAGGGTATCGTAATTTCCACCAACGGACATTTCATGGATTTAGAAGAGGCTTCACATCTTGCATCTTCACCTGCCCGGAAGATAATAATATCACTGGATGGCTTTTCACAGGATGTTTATGAAAAGCAGAGACCAGGGGGTGATATTGAGAAAGTTAAAGATGGTATTGTCAATCTTGCAAAGAAGGTACGGGGGAAAAGATCCGTTCCCTCAATTGAAATTCAATTCCTTGTCAGCAGTATAAATGAGCATGAACAGGAGTTGGTTAGAAAATTTGCCAGGGATCTTGGGATAGGTTTCAGAATGAAGTCGATGCAAATACTGGATTTATTTCACGACCCGGAAATTCTGCCCAGCCAGAAGAATTACAGTAGATACAATATCAACGAAGGGAAATTAGCCATCCGTAGCAAACTTAAAAACCATTGTTTCAGACTATGGACAAATCCGGTGATAACATGGAACGGGAAGGTCCTCCCATGTTGCTTTGACAAGGATGCTGCATATGAGTTGGGTGATATGAATAATGAACCTTTCAGGAATATATGGGTGGGGGAAAAGTATCAAGCATTCAGGAAGAAAATTCTGGAGAACAGGTTATGTGTTGAAATGTGCACCAACTGCACTGAAGGTCTCGACAAAAAAATCAGGAGATAACCAGGTTGAAGTAATGTGCTATACAGTCATTATATCCTTTTCTTTTTCCTCAATAACCTCATCAACCTTTTTGGAATAGTCATCAGTAGTCTCCTGGACATTAAGCTCTGAATCTTTCTCAAGATCCTCTGAAAGACCTTCCTTCAATAACTTCCTAAGCTCATCGTTGGCCCATTTCCTTGAATTACGGATACTAATCTTGGCGTTTTCACCTTCTGTTTTTACCTGCTTCACCAGCTGGATCCTTCTTTCCTCTGTCAATGGGGGTACTGAAATCCTGATTATCTCACCATTATTCATAGGGGTAAGTCCTATATTGGCTGCAAGAATAGCTTTTTCAATAGCCCCAAGCATACTCTTTTCCCAGGGTTGAATTATAATTGACTTCGGATCAGGGGTATTGATATTTGATACCTGGTTCAACGGAGTCACAACTCCGTAGTAGTCAACTGTAACTCCATCCAGGAGGGCGGGGGTTGCTTTTCCTGCCCTAAGTTTCGACAGCCCTGATTGGAGATGAGTTATGGCATTCTCCATTCTATCGGTTGTCTCCTCCATTATTATTTCAATTTCTTCATTCATGCCGGAATTGTTTTCGTCAATTAATCCTGTCAGAATATCTGGTCAAAGTACCAGCCTGCCTGTTTTATGGTAAACAAATATAAGAAATTCTAAAAAATCGAACAGACATAGGTTATTATGATATTATTGTACCAACCGGTTGGCCGGCAATAATTTTTTTCAAATTCCCTTTTTTATTCATATCAAACACTACAATTGGTATCTTATTCTCACGACACATAGTAAATGCTGTCAGGTCCATAACCTTCAATTGTTTTTGGATCACATCGTCATAGGAGATCGAGGTAAACCTTGTTGCTGCGATATTCTTTTCGGGGTCCGAACTGTAAACCCCATCGACCCTTGTTCCTTTAAGAAGCACATCTGCCCCGATTTCTACCGCCCTGAGTGCTGCTGCGGTGTCTGTTGTGAAAAATGGATTTCCGGTTCCGCCGGCAAGGATACAAACAGTATTGTTTTTCATAGCATCCAATACCTTGTCCCGGTGATATAATTCTCCAACCGGTTCCATTCTGATTGAGGTGAATACTTTTGCATTGATCCCCATGGTCTTCAATTCACCCTCAAGTGCGAGACTGTTTATAACTGTTGCAAGCATACCCATTTGATCTCCCTTATATCTGTCTAATCCCGATTCCACCCCACTCAAGCCTCTGAAAATATTCCCTCCACCGAACACAATCCCTGCTTCAACACCAAGATCAATAATCTCATTTATCTCCAAGCCAAAATAGGATAATATTTCATGATCAATTCCTGAAGTTTTTCTGCCCTGCAGGGATTCTCCACTAAGCTTAAGTAAGATCCGTTTGTATTTCATTGCCCCATTTAAAATTGTTAGCTAAATTTAATCTAAAATTGTCAGATTGTACATCCTTTCTCAAGAGCAAAAAAAAGGCTGCCCCGTTTGAGACAGCCTGTAATATTCTTTTATTCTGCTAATTATTCAGGTTAACCCTCTTAAATCCAATGATTTTAAGATCCTTGTCTGCAGACTGAAGATATTGCCTGATGGTCATCTTATTATCCTTAACAAAATCCTGGTTCATCAATGTGTTTTCTTTAAAGAATTTACCAAGCTTACCCTGTGCGATCCTTTCAAGCAATTCTTCTGGTTTTCCTTCACGTCGGGCCTGCTCCATGCCAATTTCAAGTTCCTGCTGAATAACTTTTTCCGAGACATCTTCCTTGTCAACAGCAAGAGGATTCATTGCAGCAACCTGCATGGCAACATCTTTATAAAACCGGGCGTCGAGACCTGCTTTGTTAAATCCAACCAATGTGGCCAGCTTATTGCCCGGGTGTATATATGGTTGTACAAAATCAGTCGCGAGACTATCAAAGAATGACAGATCTATTTTTTCACCGATTATACCTATCTGTTCAACTACCATTTCGCCAATACTGACACCATCGATTGGTGTGTCTTTCAGAGAATCAAGGCTATCGGGTTTAGTTTCGAGAGCCTTGTCTAGTATATTGAATGCGAACTTTACAAAATCATCATTTTTAGCAACGAAATCAGTTTCACAATTCAGTACGATCATAGCACCATACTTACCATCTTCGGTTGTTTTTGCAAGCACTACTCCCTCACCAGCATCGCGGTCGGCCCTTTTACTGGCAACCGCCTGACCTTTCTTACGAATTATTCCAACTGCTTTTTCGAAATCACCGTCAGCTTCCTGCAGTGCCTTTTTACAGTTCATCATTCCTGCTCCAGTACTCTTTCTCAACTTTGCAACATCAGCTGCACTTATTGTAGCCATTACTATTTTTATTTTTTAGTTATCAGTTAATCTTCTTTTTCTTCTTTGTTAATATCGGCAGTTAGCTTCCTCATTGGTTTCTTTCCGCCTATCCCTTCATCCCCTATAGTATCATCCGAATCAATTCCTGCTGGTTCCTCTTCAGGTTCTTCCACCTTTACCGACCTGATCCTTCTGGCACCAGTTCTGGGATCCTTCCTGGCTGGCCTATCCGTATCTGCACCATCTTGCTCTTTTTCAATCTTCCTTTCGTTCAGCCCCTCTTCAAGTGATCTGCACAGAATATCGACTATAAGCGAAATGGATTTTGAGGCGTCATCATTTGCAGGAATTGGAAAATCAACAGACGTTGGATCTGAATTGGTGTCAACCATGGCAAATACAGGAATACCAAGTCTTTTTGCTTCCCTTACGGCGATATATTCTTTTGTAATATCTACAACGAACAAGGCAGCTGGCAAACGGGTTAAATCGGCTATGCTTCCAAGGTTTTTCTCAAGCTTAGCTCTTTGCCGGGTAACCTGTAACCTTTCTCTTTTTGACATATTATTAAAAGTTCCGTCTGTTGCCATCTTGTCGATTGACGACATCTTTTTTACCGCTTTCCTTATTGTCGGGAAATTTGTAAGCATTCCGCCAGGCCACCGTTCGGTTACATAGGGCATGTTAACCTGTTTTACTTTTTCTGCAACGATATCCTTTGCCTGTTTTTTCGTTGCAACAAATAAAATTTTCTTTCCGGATTTGGCGATTTGCTTAATTGCATTTGCTGCTTCATCAATCTTTGTGATGGTTTTCTCAAGATCAATAATATGAATCCCATTCCGCTCCATGAAAATATAGGGAGCCATAGCAGGATTCCATTTTCTTTTCAGGTGTCCAAAATGTACACCTGCATCCAATAATTCGTTGAAATTTGTTCTTGACATTACCTGGTTTTTAAAAGTTTACTTTCTGTTTGTCAATTGCAGAGTAGTTCCAGACCGGAAGTCAATGCAATTTAGATACTAAACCTGCATCTATAGTAAGTAGGTCTTCTATCGTTTACTAAACTGGAATCTTTTACGTGCCTTTGGCTGCCCTGGCTTTTTACGCTCGACCTCACGAGGATCACGTGTCAGAAAACCGCTGGTTCTGAGAGCCGGCTTATCTTCCTCATTTAACTTTACCAGGGCTCTTGCAATACCTAGTCGAAGCGCTTCAGCTTGTCCCTTCACACCTCCTCCGGTGAGATTGACCTTAATATCATATTTATCGGTAACGTTCAATAAATTGAGTGGCTGGAGCACAATATACTGAAGAGTGCCTGTGGTGAAATACTTCTTGTAATCTTTATCGTTAACAGTAATCTGCCCTTTTCCTGCGGATAAATAAACCCTCGCTATGGATGCTTTCCTTCTTCCGATTGTATTTATAACTTCCATGCTTTCACTTAATGTTATTTAGATCGATTTTTTTTGGTGTCTGAGCTTCCTGGTCATGCTCAGGACCAACATAAACATACAGATTCCGGTAAATTGCACTTCCAAGGCGATTCTTCGGAAGCATTCCCTTGATTGCATTTTCAACTAGTCGTACCGGATGCTTCTGCAACATTTCTTCAGCAGTTGTAGCCTTCTGCCCACCAGGGTAACCACTATGTCTTACGTACTTTTTCTGGCTCCACTTATTTCCTGACAAATGGACTTTTTCTGCATTGATAACGATAACATTATCACCGCAGTCGACATGAGGAGTGAAATATACCTTCAACTTACCCCTCAGCAACTGAGCCACCTTAGATGCTAACCTTCCCAAAGTCTCACCATCTGCATCCACCAGTAACCATTCCTTATCCACTGTTGTCTTATTTGCAGATATGGTTTTGTAGCTTAATATGTCCACGTTTTATCCAAATTTATATTTTTATACCTAAATAATGAGGGTTAATCTTCTCAGTTTTCGGGTGTGCAAAAGTACAATAAATTTTATAAAAAACGAACTATAAGGTTATTTTTAGAAGAACAGAGATAAATTCTCATTATTACATAGAAAGTAAATCAAATCCATAATATATTGCATAAAGTGCAGTTTAATTCATATCGGCTCTTTTAATGTTAGGAGGAACAACTCATCGGCGTCTTTATTTATTTTCACTTTCAGGGATAGGATTTTTTTTACCTCTGTCGGTTTTTATGACCTCTGTATTCATCTTCATGGTTATAATAAACTGGTTGATTGAGGCCAACATCCGAAAAAGGATAGACAAATTTTGGGCTGATCCATCGTTAATAATTTACTCGGTTGCCTACCTGGTGTATATAATCTGGATGTTGAATACATCCGATCTGAATTACGGATTACACGCTCTTAAGCTTAAGATCCCACTCATTTTCCTCCCGGCCGTGATTGGTACTTCAGACAAGCTGGGCAGGATCGAAAGAAAGATCATTCTTTCCACCCTGATTCTAGGGCTACTGATAGCAACAATTGCGGGAAGCGCGTATTCCATATTTAATTCATCCGAGTTAATAGACCGGAGAGAACTATCTCTTTTCATATCACATATTCGTTTGTCGCTGATGATTTGTTTCGGGATATTCATCGCCGGATATTATTACACTGAAGGGATTGACCGTAGTAAATACCTCAGGGCATGTTACCTGATTTCCGGGTTATGGTTGACTGTCTTTCTTTTCATTATGTTTTCTTTTACGGGGATCGTTATATTCGGTATACTGTTGATCTACCTTGTTGTCAGATTTTCAGTCAGATTATCGAAAGTTTTACGAATAGCCGGACTCACGTTAACGATAACAGTGGCTTCCCTTATAATAGTTTATATTATTTATCAGGTAAAGGACTATTCCAAACTCAGAGAGCCTGATATTATCGAAGAAGGAATAAAGACCCTTAATGGCAATGAATACACTCACGACCCCGGTCGAAAAGATGTTGAAAATGGATATTATGTCTGGCGATATATCTGTGATGAAGAACTCAGGCCAGAGTGGAATAAGATAAGTGATATTGATTACGACGGAATTGACCGTAGGGGTCATCAGTTAAGAAATACGCTGATAAGGTATCTTACTTCAATCGGATCAAGAAAGGACTCAGCAGGATTATCAAAACTGGATAAAGACGATATAGATATAATAGAGTCAGGTTATGCAAACATAATTTATCGGGATGGAACAGGCATCAGGGATAAAATCTATGAAACAATCTGGCAGATTGATTATTATCTTGATGGAGGAAATCCACAGGGACACTCAATAACTCAGAAATTAGATTTCCTCATTACCGGATGGCGGGTATTCCTGGCACATCCGTTATTTGGGACTGGTACAGGCGATATGGTAAATGAGATCCTTATGCAATATGACAGGGATGGCTCCAATTTAGACCAGGAATTTAGAAGGATGCCTCATAACCAGTATCTGACAGTCCTGACCAGCTTCGGGATAATTGGTTTCATTCTCTTCTGGGGGGCGGTGCTTATACCAATATTTATCAGGGAAAGAACAGGGAATTTATTGTTTTCGGTGTTTTTAATAATCATACTTCTTTCCATGATCGGTGAAGATACACTTGAGACTCATACAGGAGTTACATTCTTTTCCTGCTATTATGGTATTTTTATGTTCTCAAATGGTAAATCATGACCGGTATGTATGAGAATCAGTCTGAAAGACTTAACTATGAATTCTACAGGAGGGATGTACTTGACGTGGCTCCTGATCTTCTTGGGAAATGGGTGGTATTGAACCATGGAGGAAGCAGAATCTCCAGACTCACAATTAATGAGGTTGAAGCTTACAGAGGTTTTGACGATCTCGCCAGTCATGCCAGAAAGGGGCACACCAAGAGAACAGAGCCAATGTTCGGAAGTGGAGGAAGGCTTTACATATACCTTGTTTACGGTATCCACTGGATGCTGAATATAGTTACAGGGCAGGAGAATAATCCCCAGGCAGTTCTTATCAGGGGAGCAGGCCCATTTAATGGTCCGGGGAAATTAACTAAAGCTCTTGGGATTGATCATTCATACAATACTGAAGATCTTGTTCAATCCGGAAGAATATGGATTGAAGGTCCGGGTGAAAGGGTATTTATTGAAAGGGGACCCAGGATTGGAGTAGATTATGCCGGTGAATACTGGTCCAAGATCAGCTGGAGGTTTTATATAAAATAATCACCAATAAATAATATCTTTAGAATCCGAATTTGACAGATAATCCTACAAGCAAAATTAATGATAAGAAAACCTGACCAGTACAACTCATTAAACAATCTTATTGGCTGGATTACTTTAGTTTTATCAGCCTCGGTATACCTTCTTACAGTTGAGCCTACAGTAAGCTTCTGGGATTGTGGAGAATTTATCCTTTCCGCATGGAAACTTCAGGTTGGCCATCCTCCTGGCGCTCCATTCTTCCTGATACTTGGAAGGATATTCTCCCTGTTCAGTCTCGGAGATCAGTCGAAAGCGGCAATGATGATTAACATCCTGTCAGCATTAGCAAGTGCATTTACCATAATGTTTCTTTTCTGGACAATAACGCATATCACCAGAAGAATAATTACCAGGGGAGAACAGATTCAAAAAAAGCAAATTGTACCGGTACTATTTGCCGGATTAATAGGTGCACTGGGGTATGCATTCTCTGATACTTTCTGGTTTTCAGCAGTTGAGGGTGAAGTATATGCTACTTCATCTCTATTCACTGCAGTTGTTTTCTGGGCTATTTTGAAATGGGAAGAAGAGAAACCAAAGTTTTCGGGAAGATGGATCATTCTTATTGCATACCTAATGGGTCTTTCAATAGGCGTTCATCTTCTTAACCTCCTGGTCATCCCTGCAATAGTGCTGGTCTTTTATTTTAAAAATTATAGAGTTACTGCGGCAGGAGTAGCTAAGACCCTTTTATTCTCGGCTGGTATATTGGGGGTACTGGTTTTTATTCTACTGCCATACATCGTTAAAATTGCAGGCTGGTTTGAGATCATCTTCGTAAATGGAGTAGGATTGCCCTATAATTCAGGCTTATACATTTACCTCCTTCTATTGATCGGGGGACTGGTCTGGGGAATTAAATATTCGATTACAAAAAAGAGGAAGATACTCAATTACTCGCTTACCATACTAACTGTAATAATGCTGGGGTACTCATCCTATGCTATGATAATGATCAGGGCACAGGCCAGACCCCCCATGAATCAGAATGATCCTTCGGATCTTTTTTCACTGATATATTATATTAACAGGGAGCAGTATGGAAGTACACCATTATTTACCGGAGCCTATTATTCAGCTCCTGTAAAATCTGTAAAGGAAAAAGTGGCCGGATACATTAAGGAAGATGGTAAGTATAAGAAGTATCAAAGGAATAATTACGTGTTTGATGAACGTTTTACCACAGGTTTTCCCAGAATGTACAGTACCGATAGAAATCATATCCGGGAATATGAATACTGGGGAGATATAAAAGGAGAGAAAATTTCGATCAATACTTCCCAGGGGCCGCAGGATTTTGTTTGTCCTACATTTACTGAAAACCTGAGGTTTTTCTTTAAATATCAGGTTGGATATATGTACTGGCGCTACTTTCTGTGGAATTTTGTGGGTCGGCAGAATGATATACAGGGGAACGGGAATGTACTGAATGGGAACTGGATTAGTGGTATTAATGCATTAGACTCAAATAGACTGGGGGACCAGGAGACTCTTCCGGACGATCTTCGTAAAAACCCTGCCCGAAACACCTATTTTTTCCTTCCTCTGCTTTTTGGACTCCTGGGAATTGGGTGGCAATATCTAAAAGATAAGAACAGTCTTATTGTGATTGCCATACTTTTTATAATGACAGGTCTGGCTATAGTTGTTTATCTGAACCAGTATCCACTTCAGCCCAGGGAACGTGACTATGCATATTCGGGATCATTCTATGCTTTTTCGATATGGATCGGAATGGGCTTCTTTTTCATTTACGAGAGCCTCCTAAGATTGATGAATCATAAAATTTCAGTTACACTTGCCATGTTAGTATCGCTACTTGCAGTTCCAGTGCTTTTGGTTATGCAGAATTGGGACGACCATGACAGGTCGGGACGCTATACTGCCAGGGATATAGGTGCAAATTATCTTAATTCATGTGCTGAAAATGCCATTTTATTCACCTATGGTGACAATGACTCATTTCCTGTATGGTATGCACAGGATGTTGAAGGCATAAGAACCGATATCAGGGTTGCTAATCTCAGCTACCTGTCAGCTGGATGGTATATTGATATGATGAGACAAAAAGCATACGAGTCGGAGCCTTTGCCATTTTCATTACCTTCAGAAAAGTACAGACCGGGGGAACGTGAGCAGCTGCCTGTTTATGAACAGGTAAATCGTCCTTATAATATACAGGAAATTGTAGATTTTGTTGGTCTTGATGACAAAAGGGCAAAAATCGATTTCACGGGAAGGGGTGACTTTTTCAACTATGTCCCCGCCGCCAGATTTATCATACCTGTTGATTCTTCACAGGTACTGGCAAATGGCACTGTTAAAGATTATCAGACAGACAGGCTTCTTGAAAATGTGATATGGACCTACAAAGGCAGTGAACTTTATAAGAACGATCTGGCAATACTGGATATGATAGCTACCAATAATTGGGAGCGGCCAATTTATTATGCCACCACCGTACCGCCATCAAATTATAGGGGCCTTGAGGAATATTTTCAAATGGAAGGTCTTGCATACAGGATTGTCCCGCTGGATACAACGGGAACAATATCAGGTGATGCTGGCTATATTGATACCAAGGAAATGTATGAAAATGTTATGAACCGTTTTAAATGGGGTAATGCCAATGATCCCCATGTATACCTGGATGAAAATAACAGAAGAATGTTCAATAACTTCAGGAGGATGTTTGGGATTCTTGCTTTAAGGTTGGTAGAAGAAGGAGACACATTAAAGGCAAAAGAAGTTATTGATAGGGGGCTTGAGATCATTCCACGAGAAAAAATAGAGTATGATTATTATGCGATCAATCTGGTCGAAGCTTATTTGCAACTCGGAGATGCAGAGAGTGCGGTGGGAATAATGAACAGTATTATTGAAAGATCGAAGCAATACCTTGATTATATCATCCGGTTAAACCGGCCTGAAAGATATGGACTGGATCTTGAAACTGCCCTCAGCTGGCAGTCGGTAATTACACTTCTTAATATTTCATCCAATTATGGATTGGATAGCATATTCAAAGAGCTGGAACCCGAACTAAACATGTATTACAATGAGCTGTATTACAGGCCTGGATAGATATGAGGATATTTAGGTTCCCATTAATACTCAGGTATCTTTATCCTTATGCGCTCTTCAGGATAAAGAATGCCGGAAATAATATATTTCTCACTTTTGATGACAGTCCTACCCCTGGTGTGACCAGCGAATTGGTTAAGATCTTAAAACATAGGAATATACCTGCAACCTTCTTTTGTATTGGTAAAAATGTTAAGAATAATCCGGAGGAGTTTGCACTACTTGTTAAGGAGGAATTTACTATTGCAAATCACGGATTCAGCCATATCAGGGGTTGGAAGACACCAGACCCGGTTTATATTTCAGATGTTGAGAAGGGCTCAAGGATTGCATCGTCAACTGTTTTCAGACCCCCTTATGGGAGCATGAGCTTCTTACAAGGCAGGATCTTGTCGAAGCAGCACAGAATCGTTTTCTGGGACCTTATGGTCTATGACTATGATCAGGAAATGACAGGTGAATTGGTAGTTCAGATAATCAGAAAGAACATAAGATCAGGATCTATTATTGTCCTCCATGATAATATAAAAAGCGACTGCCATTTGTTTCTTAACAAGGTAATAGATCTGGTTATTGATATGGGGTATTGTTTTGGCGACCTGCAGAGATCGCTAGCCTGAAAGCTGAGTTTTATTTATCTGGGGGATATGCTATTTTTGAAAAAAATAAAATATGAATGTATTAATTCTTGGATCAGGAGGAAGGGAACATGCTATAGCCTGGAAGATCTCACAGAGTAGCCGGGTAAACAAATTATTTACCGGGCCTGGCAATGCGGGAACCTCTATCGTAGGGGAAAACACACCAGTTAATCTGTCCGATTTCAGTACGATAAAGGAATTTGTTTTAAAGGAAGAGATCGGTATGGTAATAGTAGGCCCTGAGGCACCGCTGGTGGATGGGATCAGGGATTTTTTCGAAAACGACCAGGAATTGAAAAGCGTATCTGTTGTTGGGCCCGACCAAAAAGGTGCCATGCTTGAGGGGAGCAAGGACTTTGCCAAGGAGTTTATGGTGAAATATGGGATCCCAACAGCAGCTTACAAGACTTTCTCCCGGGATTCTTTAAATGACGCAGTTGAATACCTCAAAGAGATGAAACCTCCCTATGTACTTAAAGCAGACGGCCTTGCTGCAGGTAAAGGAGTTCTAATAATCGACAACTATGATGAAGCGGTTCAAGGGCTTCGGGCGATGTTTGATGGGAAATTCGGGAATGCCGGCAACAAGGTTGTAATTGAAGAATGTCTCACTGGAATCGAATTATCTGTGTTTATTCTGACCGACGGAATTTCCTACAAATTACTTCCCGAAGCTAAGGATTATAAAAGGATAGGCGAGGGAGATACTGGACTTAATACCGGAGGTATGGGAGCAGTTTCTCCAGTCCCGTTTGCCAGCCGGGAATTTCTTGGCAAGGTTGAAGAGAGGGTAATCAGGCCAACTCTTCAAGGACTGAAGAGGGAGGGGATAAATTACAAGGGATTTATTTTTATTGGATTAATGATTACCAATGGAGACCCCTATGTTATTGAGTATAATGTAAGAATGGGTGATCCTGAAGCCGAAGTGGTTATACCAAGAATAACGAGTGATCTTTTTGATCTGTTTGAAGGGATAACGGACTGTGACCTGGCCTCAAGGAAAATTGAACTGGATGACAGGGCTGTCATAACTGTCATGCTGGTTTCGGGTGGGTATCCTGGCTCCTATGAGAAAGGGAAAGAGATAAAAGGTCTTGAGAAGGTTAGCGACAGTATTGTATTTCATGCAGGGACAAGGGAAAAAGACAATAGTGTGGTTACTGCCGGGGGAAGGGTAATTGCCCTGACCTCATATGGGTCTACTATAAATGAGGCACTTGACAGATCCTATAAAAACGCATTAATGATTGACTTTGATGGTAAATACTACAGGAGAGATATTGGATTCGATCTATAGGTAATATGCTACTAAAACTCTACAGGGGGATCGGACCGGGAACAGGACTAATTATCCTTATTACTGCAGTTCTGATATGGATCCAGGATTTTATTGATCCTGTAACTCCTGGCTATTATCATGACATTGATCCAATGCCCCTGTATGAACTATTTTTAAGACTATTATCAGGAAGGCAGTTGATTGTGACCATGCTGATTTTCATAATGGTCCTGATAATTTCTGCTTATCTGGTCAGGTTCAATACACGATTGTTTTTTATAAATGAAAGAACCTTTCTTCCTGCTTCCCTCTATATTTTGTTGTCAGGATATCTCCCTGGTTTACAGGTTTGCTACCCCGTGGTACCCGCAGCACTCTTCCTGTTAATTGCTCTTGACCGTATAATTTCATCTTATCGAAAACCAGGAGTGGCATACAATTTCTTTGATGCAGCCCTGCTGATAGGGATAGGAAGCATGTTCTATTTCAATGTTATCTGGTTCTATCTTATAGTAATAATTGGGATACTCTTGATCAGAACCATAAACATGAGAGAGATTACGATATCCCTTTTTGGCCTTATAACACCATACCTGGTTTTATATGCTTATTATTATATTGCAGGGAAAGATATCAATCTGCTGAATAAACTTCTGTTATCAAATATTACGACAATAGTCCCAGAATATTACTGGTCGCCCCTTCTGATTATTCTGTCGATATTGAATTCACTGATTCTCATCATTGCAATGCTTCATCTCTGGAGAGGTTTTAATAAGAAAAAGGTGCAATCGAGGAAGACCTTTTCAATCCTCATATGGATCCTGCTAATTGCTACAGGGGTATACCTGCTGGTACCAACAGTTTCAATTGAAATGATGTATATTTTTCTCGTACCTCTTGTCTATATAGTTACTCACTTTCTGATTTTTCTAAGGAATAAAAAAATAGCAAATATAATATTTGTCATTATCCTGTTGTCGGTAATTATTCTGAATGTCTTTTGACAGAGGCGCTGGTTTACTTTAAAAGAGATACAATCCCAACACCATTACCCCTTTTCCCATCGTTAAAACTGTACCACAGGGTATATAAACCTGTTTTGTTACAGACAAACTCCAACGCGCTGTATACCATGTCAGTATTTCTGTTATAGGAGCTGATAATCTGTTTCTCCTTATCATAAAGTTGAAGAACAAGTTCGCCTTCAGAGCCATCCCCATTACACATGGTAAATAGGTAGGTCTGATTTTTCATCAGGTAGATATTAGCTTTATATACAGGAGTTTCACTGCCTGAGGAAGCAGCCATGAGCTTGATCACAAAGTCTTTGAGGTAAGTTGTATTCTCCCCGATTCCCAAAGCACATTTACTGACCATATCACGCGAGTCCTGGCCAGACAGTATGAACGCTGTAAAGAATAATGCTGTGAGAGTTATTAAAATCCTTTTCATTTCTATTATTGATTGGCAATTACTTTGTTCCTGATCTCCTCTGTAATTTTAATGACATCAGACAGATCATCATCATCTATCATTATCACACTGGTTTCGTTCTGAATAACCACTAGTCGACCATTCCTTTCAATTGTCTCGGGATCTCCAGGAATATAGGTTATCTCAACTGGCCTGAAAGATGTCTTTATCCTCTCTAAATCTGAATAGAGATCGCTAAATTCATCATCAGAATTCATGTAAGGGCGGAGAAGAAGAAGCAGATCATTAATCACTATCTTTTGTTCACCGATTCTGTCTTTAAGTTCCCGATGAGGAAAATCCTTAAGAACCATGCATGCAAGGTATTGAGCTTCAATCCAAACCCCAGTAATCATTAAGGAAGAAAGATAGCCCCTGTTGTTCTCTCTGAGGTATTCATCGATCTCGTTAAATGAATGTACTGACATAAACAGCAGGGAGTCAATATTTGTTTTATTGACAGCAAGTCTTTTGAGGGTTTCAAAATCGAAAAACTGCCCAACTCTCAGCGCGTCAGCAAGTTTGTTGATCGTAGCAAGGTTATCAATAGCTGTCCCCGTTTTCTCATATATGTTAAGATAACCAAGATCAGCTCCATACACTCCCAGTTGTAATGCTTTCTGAAAATTGGTACTCAGCCCATCAGCTTCTCTGGTGGAGGCAAGATATTCAGTAAAGAATGGCACCTCCAGAGCCTGGAGCAGAGAGGCCATTTCGACAGGGGAGCTTATGTTTTGAACTATATCTTCAATAGCTTCCTGACTAAGTTTCTCCGCCTCATTAATGGGAATAGAATCCGATTCAGGGAAATTGAAATTTGCTACTCTGTTGCCGGAACCACCGCATGAGAATAAGAGAGAGATAAGAAAACCTGTTAGTACTATGACATTGACTTTTTTCATATTTCCGGAGACAATTAACTCATCATACAAAAATAATTAAATAATCAGAATAAAAAAGTTCAAGTTGATATATAGACTACCTTCTCCAGATCAGTTGCACTATCCGGGCAAACAGACCGAAATAGAGAGCAATATATAAAACCAGGATCATAAACCAAACCATTAGTATGTTAAAGGTGAAAGTGTCGAATCTCAATCCTAAAAAAGTCTTACTGGGAGCAAAAAAGTGACTTCTGAAAGCCAGGGATTTTCCTTTGGCAGGATCAAGATATATCGGATCGTAATTCTGGACCAGGTTATCTTTATATTCGAGGATCTTATTCTTCTCATAAATTTTGGTGACTATGTCAGCAAGTTGGTCATTATGATAGTCATCATACAGTTGATTGAGTTCAATCCTGTTAGCCCCTATGAAATTGTTCTTTCTTATATCAGCTTTGTTCGCCTTTTCATTAAAGAAAGATGTAAGCTGATCAAGGTAATCTGATGCCTCTTCAGCAATAAGGGGATTAAACTCTTCAAGTACCAGTTTATCAATGTTCTCAAAAACAGGCAGGCCACCAACTGACAAGATCTTTTCAAATTCATTTTTTATTAATGGAAGTTTCGAAAGATTTTCTGTTGTTATCTTTCCTCTCCTGTAATCAAGGACAGCAATGGTCAAGGCATTCCCCAACTCTTCCAGCCGAAAGGTAGTATAAAATTCGGCCACGCTTATCTCCTTATCAATCTCGTAAACAAGCTCATCATACCGGTTATCCTTAAACTGCATAACCATCAAGGCCTCATAGGTCCACTTGGTAGGCATGATATCTGCAATCACAGGTACTTTGTCAACGCTTCCAATAGTCCTGTTTAGCTTGTCAAATGGGAACATTGCCCCGCTTAACACCATCATCGGGATCATCAACATTGGTACGATAATGTAGATGGTAATAGCAGAGTTGAAAGAATTCGAAATATTCAGGCCAAGCATATTGGCACAGGTGGCAGTTGTAAAAAGAGCCATCCAGTATTCAAATGTAAGTCCCTTTATTCCAAGAATCGGATTGGCTATTATTACGAAAAGAAATACCTGGACTGCAGAAATGAAAAGGAGGATGATAACTTTAGCGAGCAGGTAACTGTTCTTGCTGAGATTCAGAAAGTGTTCTCTTTTCAGGATTTTGCGATCCTTGAAAATTTCTTCTGCACTGGTAATCAATCCAAGAAAAAGAGCCACAATCAGACTCATAAATATATAAATAGGGATATTTTCATTCTCCCTGAAGATGTAGATATCTGAAGCTGGATCTACAATATACCTTATGATATAGGAAAGTAAAAATCCAAGGATCGGAGCTTCCAGTAAAGTGAGTAAGACATACTGGCGGTTTGAAAGTTTACTCATCAGGTCCCTCCGGGCGTAAATAAGCAACTGCCTTAACCCTCCTGGTCTGTCTAAATTTGAAGGAGGCCGTTCCGTTACCTCTTCCCTGGCAGAGGGCGCCTCGATAGATCTAAGTTTTTCAGCCCATTCAGAGGGAGTTGTTTTCCGGATTCCTGTGTACCTGCCAAACTCATCAACAATTTCGGTTTCAAGAATATTAAAAATTCTTTCAGGATTAATATTTCCGCAGACAGGACATTCGCCAACATTACTGTCAATCTGGCTGACAAGGGTTTTAAAATGTATTAAAGCTTCAACAGGATTGCCGTAATAAACGAGTTCTCCTCCCTGATCCAGAACTATCATCCTGTCGAACATCTTATAAATCTCAGAGGAGGGCTGATGAATGACTGTTATAATTAATTTACCCTTAAAGGTGAGCTCCCTGAGCAGATCCATCACATTTTCAGAATCCCTGGATGATAATCCGGAGGTTGGCTCGTCAAGGAATAAAATAGATGGCTCTCTTATCAGTTCAAGCGCGATGTTGAGTCGTTTTCGCTGGCCACCGCTGATTACCTTATTTAAAGGAGACCCCACTTTCAAGTCCCGTTTTTCAACCAGACCAAGGTTTGCCAGTGTCTTGTCAACGAGACTAGCAAGCTCTATGCCTGATAGGGTTTTAAAACAGAAACTTGCAGCATAATAAAGATTTTCAAAGATGGTTAGATCCTCAATCAGGAGGTCATCCTGCGGCACAAAGCCTATAACACCCTCAATATCTTCATGATTTTCATAAATATCGATCCCGTTTATTCTTACTGAACCTGAGGTTGGCTTCTGTATACCACTAAGAAGATTAAGGAGTGTAGTCTTGCCTGTACCGCTCGACCCCATAATCCCAACAAGATTGCCCTCTTTTTCATCAATATTTATATTGTTAATGCCAATCTGGGTACCATGAAATTGAAACTTTAAATCTTCTGCAACCAGTGACATCTTATTAAATGACCTTTTAGCCATGAAGTGAGAGGAGATGTCGCTATAGTATATTGGCTGTCCCTGAGGATACCTAAGTGAGCTGCCTTTTGCTACAGTATAGATTTTCCCGGTCAGTAGAGGTAATCCATTTAAGAATAGCTGGCTAGGTGAATAGTGTTTTAAAAAATAAAGATCCACACTGGCTATCCACAGAACCATAATGAGGTTCGGTACAACTGCTTCGCCCTCCTCCTCCTCACAATCTGCGCATCCAGCCCTGCTATGTATAAAGAGAATAGTTTGATCCTCAGGATCAATATCCGATTCCAGTTTTACATACTTTTCAATACTCTGGAATTCCTGAGGAGTGATACGGAATACTTCAGCCACAGTATTTATTATATTCATCCTTTGCAGGGTAAACCGTCGGTCAGCATTTACCAGTTCATAAAGGCGCATTATAACCACTACCTTTTGCGACTGGTTAAGTGTCCGGTTTATCTGCTTACATATACTGAATATCTTAACGGAATCCTTTACTGATGGTGGAGAATTTTCAGAATCGGATAGAAATTCAATAACAGGTCCTGCATGGCTGTCGAAACGATCTAAAAACTCATCGACAGATTCCTTACTTAACTGCTTATGAAGGAAATCAACTATATAATTCCTCTCGTTCGCCAGCATACCTCCATCCTGCTTAACGATCAGGGCAAACAGATGCATCAGGGCTTCTAAAATCTCCTCACTCATTATTGTGAATTATTTAACAATCTCCATTATGACAATATCAAAAGTAAATAAAATATATATTATACCTTTTTTTTCATCCTGTCTCTGACACCTCTTCTCCCCGAGAAAAAATTTTTATCCACCCAGTGAGGCCCTATTATTGCTCCAACGAAAAGATAGGGATAATAACTAACTACTCTCCATATAAGAGCCATTGCAAGAGCAGTACCGGCAAGATGCCCGGGGCTGACCGGAATGAAGTCTGACAGGTATCTGGTAAAAATTATTTCAGCCAGGCCAGTTCCCCCTGGGGTTGGACTTATAAGCATCATTATCCACATAACCAGCTGCCGGGCAAATATTAAAAAGTGATTGTTTATAACGAAAAATGCTACAAGGATTGAATTCACTACCCAGTATCTTGCGGTCCATGACAGGAAAGTTGCAAGTCCGGCCTTAAGCCAGAACGGTAGCGGCTTTTTCCTGAATTCCTGTGAACTGATCACTACATCATCACCGGCATTTATAGCTGCTGATTTCCATCTTCGAAGAAGGGGCAGGCTGAAAACTTTCACTATTAGCTTTCGTAATCCTTCGGGATTGAAAAAAATGCCATATCCTACCAGTATAACCCAGACGAATTTCAACGAATACCCAATCACTGCAACGATAAACAGTTCGTTAATGTACCATGGCCGCTCCGACATAAAGGTATTCTGCATGAAGAGATTCTTACCTCCAATCAGTATAATCAGAACAGGGAACAGTAAAACGAAGTATAATTCATCAAAAAAAGAAGTAATCAACACAATCGAAGCACTTCTGCCAACATTTATTCCCTCCTTATGAATAAACACTACGGCTACCGCTGTACCTCCAATAGTTGAGGGTGAGATTGCAGAGGTGAACTCCCAGAGCATTATAATTCTGAATGCCTTTCTCCATGTCAGGTCATTCTCAGAAAGAATCCTGATCCTGATCATATATCCAAGATCCCTGCAGATCATGCAGCAGAATGCAAGGGCAAGGAAAAAAATGGTTCTCCAGCTAAAAATAAGATTATTGAGCAACTCCCTGTTAAATTCCTTCAGGCTGAACCATAATATTATTGCCAGACCAATGATAATAGGTAGGATAATATTCCGCAGTCTTATTTTTTTTATTACTTCCTGCTGATTCTGGTCAGGCATAAGCAACTATTTGATCTCTCGCCGGAAAGAATTATCAATTACTCATCCGGTAAATAAATCACCTGTTTTTCTATTTATCCAGGTTTTCTTCCTTTTTCTTTTGCATAAACGATTTGCCCTCAACTATCCATTCTTCCGGATCTTTACCCAGGAGGTGATGTTCAAAGAATTCTCTTGTTTTACGACAGTAATCCTTCATGTTCTCCTTTTTTCTCAACCCGTGGTTTTCACCTTCATAAACGAGCATAATATAAGGTTTCTCCATTCTCCGCATCGTAGTGTACATTTCTATCCCCTGGTGCCAGTCCACTGCTCCGTCTTTGTCACCAAATGCTACCAGGAGAGGGGTGGTTATCCTACCTGCATTAAACATAGGTGAGTTAGCCATATACTCATCCATCAGATTCCACCATGGTTCTCTCAGGCGTCCCTGGGACGTCTCAAATATATTTTGGTTCGGGTTTCCTGAGTTCCAGTATATCTCATTGTACATACTGATCATATCAATAAGGGGGGCTCCGGCAACTGCAGCAGAGAACAGGTCGGTCTGGGTAATTATGAAACTTGTTTGATAAGCACCCCAACTATGCCCCATAAGACCAATTTTATCCTTATCAATCATTCCTGTTTTGAGCACTTCTTCAACAGCAGGCACAACACAATCAACTGCAGATTCTCCCGGGTGATTGGTCTTGTAAACTATATCGGGTTGAAAGATAAAAAACCCACCAGTTGTGTAGTTTGACGTATTATAAGCGCTGGCATCGGAGGGACTAATATACCTATGGACACCGGTTGACCTGATTTCATAAATATAAACTATCATAGGATACTGCTTACCGGTTTCGTAATTAGAAGGATAATAAAGAGCGCCTTGCATCTTTTTACCATCTCTGTTCGTATATTCAATCAAGTCACTTTTACCCCAGTAATACTCGTTTTGCTGTAGATTTGTAGCAGAAATCTGAATAGGCTTCTTAAAACTTGCATCAGTTACAAATACATCCGGTGAATCAGAATAGGTCTCCTCACGAAACAGAAATTTATCGCTATTCTTTGCTTTCCGGAGACCAGATATTGCCTTATCAGCGTAGATCAGTTCAGTATATTTACCTTTTGGTGAGATACTCCCAAAGCCGCTCCACTTAGACTTGTCACCTGTAACCGTAAAATACAGAAAATCTGAAGGATCAAAGAAATTCTCCTCAATGTCCAGTCGCAATACCCTGCACCTGATCTCTTTCTCCCTGCCAGCAGTAAGTTTTTCAGGTCCGGTGCCATTGGTGTATATTTTCCATGCATCGTATTCATCATAAACTATAAAAGCTTCATCATCTTTAAGCCAGCCCCCAAAGCCGAATGGAGGTTTAACATCCTTTGGACTGTCATCCCGAATGTTCCAGAAATCTGTATCGATATTGCTTGTAAGGTTGTTATGCTTCTTCAGTCCGATATTATATACCCACCAGGCTTCATCCTTAAAATAATATATAAATTGACCTCCCGGTGACGACCCTTCCAAACCAGTAAAATTCTTAATAATCTCAGTCCTTTCACCGGTGTAAGGATTAATAATATAATGATCATAATGAGGTAACCTGAATTGAGGTTTATAAGCTTTATCACTTCTTACTAAAACATTCTTTCCGTCTCCGGTAATTATTGGGTCCTTAAATTCGTCGTCAGAGATCCTGACTATTCTGTTGGTTGAAGGATTCCATGCAAACATGTAGGTGAAGTTAGATTCAACCCTGTCGTAGGTTACCTGTTGGCTGGGTTGAACCGGATCATCTTTCCAGTGCCAGATATCAACACCTGCCAATTTTTCTTTTTCTTTATTTTCGTCCTTTTTATTCTCTTTCACAGTCCACTGGTAAACACCAAAATATAGAATCGACATATCTTTTGAAAAAACCGGAGTATATGTTTCGCGAATTCTCATACCTTCAGGTATACCGGGCATTTCGGCAGGATCATATTTTTTGATATTCATAGTGCTATAAATATCAGTTACTGCAAACAAAACGTGGTTCTTATCGACGAAACCGGTATCGGTAAAAGCCTTAAGGAATGCAAATCCGTTTCCTTCCTTCTCCCAGTTGAGGTCAGAATAGGCTGTTGTATCATTGTCAATAATTGAAACGGAATAATTTTTAAGATCAAATAACTCTACCCCGTTACCGTTCATCCCTTCAGCTTCAATAATGTAAGCTAATTTTGTGCCTTTTTTATTTACCGAAAACTCTTTTACATTACCTATATTTTTTAATGTTCCTTTCGTGAGATTAAAAAGATAAATATCCTTGGTTTTTGATGTTTTATCAGGATATCCGCTCATTATCAGATGACTCCCATCTTTACTGAAAATTGAAGACTGAATGTCTTTAAAAATCCTGATATCCCCTGTTTCAAGGTTTATTAACCTGGTTTTATTCTTAATTTCCTTTTTATTTTCCACCATCTGCTCACTCTCTTTTTCGCTATAATTTATTTGCATACTAAGCCATCTTGAGTCGGACGAGAATGAGGGATTTGTTGAAAGCTCATACTTATAATTTATTCCATTATTCAAGCCTTTTATATACAGTGTATCATCGCCTTCAACAAGAGACAGGTGCCAGGTAGCCCATTCCCCATTGTCTGATATTGTGAAGGATCCCAGGTTTTGCCATTTTGCATAATCATCAATCGCGAGATTTTTTTTCTGTGCAACCGTAAGTACTGCTATAGAGAATAGCAGGACAGAGACCAGGATTTTTGCATGTTTTTTCATGATTTTATCTTTGATTTCAGTGAAGAATACCAAATATAGCAATTATGCTTAAATGGGTACATACAACGCGAATTAATATTATAATACTACCATATGGCACTAAGATGCTATGAATAACACTTATCCGGCATGTTTTTTGTGATGGATTATAATATAAAAGATGTTCTTTGAAGAACCTGGGATAAAACAAAAAACACTTCCATGTTGAGGTGGGAGCGGTGGATGGATTGTGGACTGCGGTTGCCGGATGGTTATATTCTTTTGGGGAGTGCCTCACCCGATTGAAAATCGGGATCGGCCGTCCCCTAACCACCAGTCCTGCAAATAGAAAACAACCGCTCGCTGTGCGAGTCTTTTTTGTTTTCATTGCAATTCTGATGGAAGCTAGCTTCCTTCGGGCCGCGCTAAAAAGAAAAAACCCGGCTGAAGACGGGCGGGTTGTTTTCTGCTTGATCGTGGAGATAAGGGGAGTCGAACCCCTGACCTCGTGACTGCCAGTCACGCGCTCTAGCCAACTGAGCTATATCCCCTGTTTCGTCCGCCACGCCGGCTTTGTAAATCTGAGTCTTCGATGACTCCTTTTGAAGGAGGAGCTGATGAAGGATTTTGCAAGGCGGAATATGGCAGTGCAAAAATATATTAAAAAAATATTTCTGCAAAAATTGATAATAGTGATATATAAATCATTGAAAAAGTCTTATATGCAGATTTGTATGTTTTTAATATTAAAAAATTATAATAATAATTATTAATTTTGGGCGCATTTTGGTTTAATACTTGACATTAATTCATTTAATCCTTATTTTTAGCCCCCAAATACTATTGATCATGGAAGTAAAGAAGAACGACAATGTGAACCTTGAGAAGCGGAAAGGGATATTCTTTCAGCTAGGTATGATTACCGCACTTGCAGCATGTCTGATCGCATTTGAATGGACAACAGGTGAAAGGGGAGATAATCCGTTTGATACCGGTAACGATGAGATCATTGAGGAAGATATAATACCGATTACCGAAATGGAACAGCAGCAACCCGAAATTCCACCGGAGATACCAAAGGTGGCTGAGATCTTTGAAATTGTTGAAGACGATGTAGTTATCGAAAACGAAATCCTCTTTGAAGATGATGAAACCAGTTTCGATGATGAAGTACAGATGTACGAATTCGTTGTTACAGATGAGGTGGAAGAAGAAGAGGAGGAAATATTTGTTGTTGTGGAAGATATGCCCACATTCCGGGGTGGTGATGTAAATAAATTCCGCGAATGGGTCCAGAATAGAGTAAAATATCCTCAGATAGCTGCAGAAAACGGTATTCAGGGAAAGGTTTTCATTATGTTCGTCGTTGAACCTGATGGGTCTGTCAGTAATGTACAGGTTACCAGAGGAGTAGATCCTGCTCTTGATAATGAAGCCATCCAGGTTGTTCAGGATTCTCCAAAATGGGCTCCCGGGCGACAAAGAGGGGCTCCGGTACGTGTAAGATTTTCTATAACGGTTAACTTCCAGTTGCAGTAATAACAGTATCTTTTTAAAATATTGCCGCCGGTGCTATGCATCAGGCGGCTTTTTTTATGTTCACATTGATAATTTATTATCTTTATTGCTTGATAATCCTTTAAAACTTGTAAAATGAAGAAATCTTTACTCCCAATTATGGTCCTGGCTCTGATCCTGATCGGATGTGGCTCAGCAAAAAAACAGATGGAGACAGGGAATTATGATGCAGCAATATCAAAATCTGTTGAGAAACTGCGTAAGGATCGTGAAGATACCAAGACTGTTGATATACTCGACCAGTCGTACCGTATTGCTCTTGAACAGGATAATGAAAGAATAAGGTTCCTGAAAATGGAAGGTAAACCGGAAAACTGGGATGCGATATATCTTCTTTATAAGAAAATGAGCGACCGCCAGGCAATGGTCAGAACGGTTCTCCCGCTGCAGTCAGGATCGAAAACCGTGAATTTCCCGTATGTAGATTATATGGAGGATATGGTGGCAGCAAAGAAGAACGCGGCAGATTTCTATTATGCCCATGGACAGCAACTACTTGAATCAAGAACAAAAGAGGGATTCAGGCAGGCATATTATGAGTTTATTCGTGCCAAAGAATATGCAGGCGACTATGAAGGGATAGATGATCTGATTTATGAAACTAAAATGCTTGGGATGAGCAGAGTATTTGTAGCAATACAGAACAATTCTCATATAAACTTCCCTCCGGAATTCGAATCTGATCTTCTGGCTCTCGATCTTCCCAGACTTAATAGCGAATGGGTAGAATATCACACTATGCAATTGGATGATGAGATGGAATTTGACTATGTTGTAGCAGTTACCATTAAAATGATTGGAGTTTCACCGGATAATACCTTACAGCGTGACACGCTCATAAAAAGGGAAATTGAAGATGGGTTTCAATATGTGCTTGATAATAATGGGAATGTGATGAAAGATACTCTCGGTAACGATCTAAAGGTAAAAAAGTATAAAAGTGTACAGTGTGCCCTTATCGAGTCAATTCAGAGAAAGGAATGTCACATAGAAGCTGATGTGGGAATACTGTCTACAAATCCACAGCAGGAACTTAAGAAAGACCCGCTGATTGCAGATTCCTTCTTTGATCATATTTCAGCAAGAGCTATAGGTGATGTTGAAGCATTGCTGCCAGCCGACAGGGCAAAAATCAATTCGCAACCGGCACCATTTCCATCCGACCTCGATATGGTTATAAGATGCAGCGAAGCACTGAAAGCCGGGATACGTGATGCGATGAATCGAAACAGAAGGTTTATACAGTAAATATAAGAGAACCAGCGATTAATTAGAAAATATATCGCTATTTTAATAATTTTACGGTCGTTGAGATACCAGGTGTTTGAATGGTGAGAATGATTGAAACGGCCAGACAGAAAGAATCTGCGGTTCTAGTTGGGATAATCTACCCCGGCCAGAGCGAAAGGGAAATCGAGGATTATCTTGACGAACTGGCATTTCTGACTGATACTGCCGGAGCAATTCCTGTTGGCAGGTTTATACAGAAACTGGATGCTCCAAATCCCAGGACATTTGTTGGGT
Source organism: Bacteroidales bacterium (assembly GCA_035527935.1). Classification (GTDB taxonomy): domain Bacteria; phylum Bacteroidota; class Bacteroidia; order Bacteroidales; family VadinHA17; genus DATKZO01. The sequence goes on along the minus strand of DATKZO010000011.1, from coordinate 12,416 downwards.
CGGGTAAGATCGATGAGATCAGCGATTTCGTAAAGGGGAATAATGTTGATCTGGTAATTTTTGATGATGAACTCAGCCCGAGTCAGCTACGTAATATTGAGAAAACCCTGAGTTGCAGGATAGTCGACAGGACAAATCTAATACTTGATATTTTCGCACACAGAGCCCGAACTGCCCATGCAAAGGCACAGGTCGAACTGGCCCAGTACCAGTACCTTCTGCCCAGACTGACACGATTGTGGACCCACCTGGAGCGGCAGAGAGGAGGGATAGGTTTACGTGGTCCGGGTGAAACCGAAATTGAAACCGACCGGAGGATCATAAGGGATAAGATCGCTCGTTTGAAGATACAGATGGAAAAGATCGACAGGCAGATGACTATCCAGCGTAAAAACCGTGATAAAATGATACAGGTCGCACTGGTAGGGTATACAAATGTCGGTAAGTCAACGATCATGAATTTACTGAGTAAATCAGACCTGTTTGCTGAAAATAAATTGTTTGCCACCCTTGACACAACTGTCAGAAAAGTTGTGGTTGACAACCTGCCGTTTCTGCTTTCAGATACCGTTGGATTTATCAGAAAATTGCCTCATGGATTGATCGAATCATTTAAGTCGACACTGGATGAGGTAAGGGATGCTGATATATTATGCCATATCGTTGATATTTCACATCCCAACTTTGAGGACCATATAAATGTGGTCAATGAAACTCTGAAAGAGCTTGAAGCTCTGGATAAGGAGACAATCATTGTATTTAATAAGATTGATGCTTACAGGTATAACCTTAAGGACGAAGACGACTTAAGCCCGCTACTGAAGGAAAATCTATCACTGGAGGAACTTAGGAAAACCTGGATGGGAAGGAGTAAAGACTCAAAACCTATTTTTGTATCCGCTCTGGAAAGAACAAATATTGAAGAACTGAGGCAGCTCTTATATAATGAAGTGAGAAAACTTCATGAACAGAGATATCCATATAATGATTTTCTTTACTAATGTCATCCAGACTTGGCCTTCGCCCTTTTCGGAAGTAACCATCCCGGTCAGCTATGGAATGTCATTACTCGTTCACTGACCTCGCTCAGAATGACATTGATAAGATATGTTCTGCTATCTGTACTGCATTGGTAGCTGCTCCCTTGCGGAGATTATCCGAAACTACCCAGAGATTCAGGGTATTTGGCTGAAAATGATCTTTTCTAATCCTCCCGACAAAGACCTCATCTCTGCCCTTGCAGTTTACAGGCATGGGGTATTTATCAGACAATGGATCGTCAAGTACTATAACCCCGGGAAAGTTTGAGAGCAGTTCCCTTACCTCCTTCAGATCGAAATCATTCTGAAACTCCACGTTGACAGATTCGGAATGACCAACAAAAACGGGGACTCGTACTGATGTTGCTGAGATGGCTATTGAAGGAGCCTCCAGTATCTTTCTGGTTTCATTAATAAGCTTCATCTCCTCTTTGGTATAACCATTGTCGAGAAACTGATCGCAATGGGGAATACAATTCATAAAAATCCTGTGCGGATAGGCCATCTCCCCGTCAATGCCTTCTATTTCGTTCTGCAACTGGTTATAAGCTTTTACCCCGGTACCCGTTACCGACTGGTAGGTCGAAACTACTATCCTTTTGATGTTGTACCTTATATGAAGCGGTGCAAGTGACATGACCATCTGGATTGTTGAACAGTTCGGATTAGCGATTATACGGTTTTTCTTGCCAATAACATGTGCGTTAACCTCCGGGACCACAAGAGGGATATCCTGCTCCATCCTCCATGCTGAGGAATTATCAATGACTATAGTATCGTTGGCTGCAAATAAAGGGGCCCATTCCAGGGAAACAGCTCCTCCGGCAGAAAAAAGAGCAAAATCCGGCCTTGAATTCATCGCCTCCTGTACAGTCACCACGGGAACATCGGCTCCCCTGAAAGTGACCATCTTTCCGACAGACTTTTGTGAAGCGGCGGGTATCAGTTGCCCGACAGGAAAATTTCTCTCTTCAAGACATCTTATCATGGTCTGACCAACCAATCCCGTAGCACCCACAACTGCTACTTTTATCTCCTTCATTCTTGCTTATTTAAAATATATTGGTGAAATTTATGTGGTAATTGAAATTATCTGCCAAAGATAGCTGTTTCGCAGAATTTCTTTTGTCCGCTGCATGAGAAATATATTGCTGTTTATCCTGATGTTGCCGATTGTGGCAAATGCCCAGCTTTGTCATGATTTTGAATCGGGCAATACCATGGGCTGGATTTTTAACTATCCGGGAAGATGGGACGCAGATACCCTTGCCGCACTGTTTGGGAATTTTTCATTGCACCATATTTACGATAATCCGGATGCCGGAACCGATATGGCTGCAATCCCACTCGAAGGAGTGGATCCTGATCTGGGAATGGTTACCTGGAGTTTTGCACTTCGTCACGGGTATGCCCCGTCATCATCAAACAGGTGGGGAGTATATCTGGTTGCGGACATGAAACCGGAAATGATGGAGCCCGGATCGCCAATTTCCGGTTATGTTGTCGGGGTGAACCAATCAGGGTATGATGATACCCTTCGGTTGTGGAAAATTGATTCAGGCATTTTATCCGTAGTTGTGTCAATGGACATAAACTGGCAGAATGATATTGGAGTGGATTCAGTGGTGGTTTTCAGGGTAGAGCGGTCAATTGATGGTAAATGGACAGTCAACATGCTGGATGCAGGGGGAGATGTCCGGAAAACTGGCAACGGGAGTGACCCGGAACTATTTTATAATGGCTTTTTCGGCATATCGTATAAATACTCCTCATCTCAGGACCGGCTCTTCTGGATCGATAATATATCTATAACCGGCCGGTTCGTACAGGATACATTGGCACCACAGATTATCATGGCAGAATTCATAGGTTCGGACTGCCTTGAATTGGTACTCTCAGAGACTCTTGCCCCCGTGAGTATGCAGTGTGATAACTTCTCTCTCCTTCCCATGGAGGCGACTCCGTCAGGTTTGATTAGTACCGGCATCAACAGGCTAAGACTATTATTCAGTGAACCAATTCCTAATAAGCAGGAGTATCTGATTAAGGTAACACAATTGTGCGATCTTAATAATAATTGTTCTGCTAACGCAGGGATAGAAGCCCTGCTGGCATACCCTGAATGGGGAGATGTCATTCTGACTGAGCTATTAATTGATCCCATTCCTTATGTAGGGCTACCAGAAAGGGAATATCTTGAAATATATAACAGAAGTGAATTTCCATTTAGTACAGAATCCATTACACTTACAATTGGTGATAAGAAGGTGCCTCTGGATGGTCCGCTTATAGAGCCGGGAGAATTCTATATTCTATGCAACAGCGGCGACTCCGGGTTATTTGCCCGGTATGGAAAAATTATTACTGCACCCTCCCCGCGACAGCTTTCGGATAAAGATGACCTGGTGCTCCTTAAGGATACAGCAGATAATGTTATCCATGGTGTTGATTATGATGAGAGCTGGTTCACTGATCAGCTGAAATCGGAAGGTGGCTGGTCGCTTGAAATGGTTGACAGGGATTATCCCTTTGCAGGCATGGATAACTGGCAGTATTCAAAAATGAAAACCGGAGGAACGCCAGGAACTGAAAATTCAATAAACAGTTTTAATCCGGACAGTCGGTCACCGAAAATATTGAATGTTTTTCCCGGTAATGACAGCACTGTTATGATTGAATTATCTGAACCCTTCATAATGGGAGAGGGAATTCCATTAATCCGGTCATCGGCAGATCTGGCTATCAGAGACATTGTATCTTCCGATCCCCTCAGGAGGAGATATCTTATCAGGATGGTTGACAAATTATCCAAAAGGATTATTTACAGTCTTGAACTCCCTGATGGTGCTACAGATGTTGCAGGGAATAGTGCCGGAGATGGAATATACCAGTTCGGGTTACCTGAAGACGCAGAATATAACGACCTGATATTTAATGAAATAATGTTCGATCCGCTTCCATGGGAAGCAGAATATATCGAGTTCTATAACAGATCCGAAAAAACTCTTGATGCTTCACGGCTTCTGGTCTTTTCAATCAACGGTGAGACAGGGGATACAGGATCGATCCATTTCTTGTCTGAGCATGGGCGTTGTATGATCCCTGGCACATACTACGTCATAACCGATTCGAAAAAGGAGTTAACGGAAAGGTTCTTATCGATAAATCCCGACTTCATTTTCGAATTGAATGATTTACCATCAATGCCTGACGATAAGGGTGACCTCGTCCTTTATAACAGATATTTTGATCTGATCGACCGGGTACATTACTCATCCGACATGCACTTCGATCTGTTAGCCTCATTACAGGGCGTTTCGATTGAACGGATTGATCCGGATAAACCGACAAATGATCCGGGAAACTGGGGGTCCGCATCATCACTGTCAGGATGGGGAACACCGGGCTTGCCCAATTCGGCCTGCATATGGTCAAAGCCCGCGTTATCATCAGTTTCCCTTTCGTCGCGGCGCATTACGCCCAACAACGATGGTTATGAGGATTATCTGGTAATAAGCTTCTCATTCAGTACTGGGGATCAATTAATTACTGCAGTCGTATATAACGATTCCGGTTTTAAGATCAATACACTTGCAGAAAACTCAACATGTGGGTATGATGAAAAGCTGGTGTGGAATGGCACTAAAGATGGCAATGGTCTGGCTGAAGAAGGGATTTATATCCTGTTTGTGAAGGCGGTCGGCCCGGCCGGTGATATTCAGGTTTGGAAGAAGGTATGTACCCTGATCCGGGATTAACCATCTGCCTTTTTCCCTGACAACGGGACCCGCATGGCAAATATTATTGAGGCAAATGCCATGAATGCTGCAATTGCATAAGTGATGTCAAGGCCAATTTGATCAGACAATGCACCAACTACCATAGTCATGACAGAACTGATAAAGAAATTGATCATCATGTAAACACCATTGACAAACGGAAGATGCCTGGTATCCAGGTCATGTATTACAGCCAGGTTGACAGATTGGGGTGCAACAAGAAACAATCCCATTGCTATAAGTAGAATAAAGCTGAAGATCCCGGAGGAATTCAGAAACAGAAGCATTAATAGAGGAGAGAATATCGAAACAATTACCAGGGTTGTCCTGCGACCAATAAGATCAGATATTGTCCCTGAATAAAATGTGCCTGCTGCACCTGAAAGCTGAAGAACTGAAAGTGAAATTCCGGCAATCCAGAGATCTGCTCCTTTGCTGGTAAGGTAGACAGGCAAATAAAGGGTCAGGGCTGATTTCATGGCTCCCCTGAAAAAGGTTATCCCTGCCAGTGTTTTGAACACCGGAAGAAACTCCCTGAACACATTCAGATAGTTTATAGGTTTGTCTTTGCCCCTTACCTCATCCCGGATTGGTATTTTTCTTACCTTAATCCAGAGCAGGACAGATGCCAGAATTCCGAAGGGGATCAACCTGAGAGTGCCACTTAATCCCCATATTTCTGCAGCAGCCACAATAATGAGAGGTCCAAGGGTCCTTGCAAGTTCTCCCCCAAGCATAAAATAGCTCATGCCCATACCTGTTCTTTCCCCTGATATCTTTTTTACGAGGACGGGAGCAGGAACATGGAACATTGTTGAACTGACACCACTGACAAAGAGCAGGACTGCTGCAACAGTATATGCCGGTGCCACCCCAATAAGCCCCATTGCTATCGTTGTAACTGCCGGGGCAAATATCACGAAGTATCTCACCTTGACCCGTTCGGCGAGTATGCCAACAAAGGGATTGAACAGGGAAGGAATTCGTTGTATGACCGAAAGTAAACCTGACAGGAACAACGAAATATTGAATCGCTGGATCAGTAGCGGAAGTAATGGAGCTAGAAACGAGGTATAAATGTCATGCAGGAGGTGAGTTAAAGAGATGAGTATAACATTGCCCGTTTGAAATTTGTCCTCATGCCTGCCCTTATCTGCCCTTGTGTCACTCATTAAATCTGCCCGATAAGCCTGGTCATTATAGCGGTCATTTTTGATTCACTTGCAGCTGCCGCTTTTTGTACCATCTCATGTGTAACATATTCAATCTTCCCTTCTACACCAAGATCGCTGATTATACTTACCGCAAAACAGGAAAGTCCCATATGCCTGGCTGTGATTACTTCCGGGACTGTTGACATGCCAACAGCATCAGCCCCAATTGTCCTGAAATGTTTGTACTCGGCCGGTGTCTCAAATGTCGGACCTGATGTGGCGAGATAAATTCCCTTCCTGGTTTGTATACCCAGGTCACTGGCTACCTTCTCTGCCAGGGCAATTAAATCATCGTCATATGCATTGCTCATATCAGGAAATCTGGGACCAATTCTTTCATCATTTGGGCCAACCAGCGGATTGGGCAGAAAACTGATATGATCAGTGATTATCATTATGTCTCCAACCATAAAATCAGGATTAATCCCTCCGGATGCGTTGCTGAGGAAGAGGTGCTTAACCCCGAGATATTTCATAACCCTTACCGGAAATACAATATTTTCGATCGGGTATCCTTCATAAAAATGAAATCTTCCCTGCATGGCAATTACTTTCTTATTTCCGAAATCACCGAAGATTAACTTGCCGGCATGGCCCGGTACAGTCGATAGAGGAAAATTGGGAATATCGGAATAACTGATTTCAATCTTATTCTGAATCTGAGAAACCAGCCCTCCAAGACCGGTGCCCAGAACAATCCCTGCGCATGGATCGGAGATACCTTTTGATTTAAGAAATGATATTGTCTGGTTTATTTTTTCCAACATAGTCTATAATGTAGTTATTGAATTCAACTTCATCATTATTCAGGAAAATGATCCATATCGGAATATAAAATATTCTATCCCCCAATAATTGAACAATATTAGGGATTTCCATCAGTCGTACTGAATCTTTTTCAGTGGTAATCAAACATTTGTTTTCAGATGGTAAAGAGTTATATACAGATACAATTTGATCCAGATCGTCCTGACTGAACGGATGATGGTCGGGATATTTCAGGTGTGTGATCCTGTCTGTGAACTTATTCAAATGGTCTGCCAGCGGATCGGGTGAGGCAATTCCTGTCACCAGAAGTACCTGCGTCTCCATTTCTCCGATCTCCTCCAGTGTGACTGTGGCAACCTCTTTGTCAATAAGGTGAACCGGATCACCATACCTGACCGAGGTAAAATAGATATGCTGATGTGCAGAAGGAATGATTTCCTTTACTATCATCCTTCGGTCGAGCGGACTTAAAGCTTCGGGCGACTTCGATACAAGGATCATATCTGCCCTTTTTTTGTTCTTTCTGTGTTCCCGCAGACGCCCAAATGGAATGAGATAGTCACGAGTAATAAGATTATCATGACTGGTGAGAAGGATATTATATCCGGGAGTAACATACCTGTGCTGAAATGCGTCATCAAGAATTATTACATTAACCTCAGGGAAAGCCTCCCTGATCATCCTGATCCCATTCACTCTGTTTCTGTCGACAGCAACAATGGCTTCAGGATATTTCTTCTTGATCTGCAAGGGCTCATCGCCCACTGACAACGTGGTGGAAGAGTTTTCAACAAACATGAACTCTCTTGTATTTCTGCCATATCCCCTGCTAAGCACTGCAACTATAAATTTGCCTGTGAGCAAACCAACCAAATATTCAGTGTGTGGTGTTTTTCCGGTTCCTCCTACCCCAATATTGCCTACCGAGATCACCGGAAAACCAAATTCGACCGACTTGATGATCCTGAGATTGAACAGCCAATTTCGCAGGTGAATAATGAATCCGTATAACAATGCAAGTGGGAAAAGCAATATTTTCAGAGGTTTCTTCACACCTAGAAAATATGAAGGAACCAGGGTAATCTTGCCTGTGCTCCGCTCATCGACTTCAGTTCCAGCAGATCAGAATAGTATCTGATTGATTCACCAAGTTCATTCTTAACCAGTCTCATCTTCAGGTCACCGCCTAGACTCCTCATCAGTCTTGTATATGCATCTTCGATAACCGGCAGTTCTGCGATTGTATAATTACCAATTGATGCCAGTGAGGCTGCTTCGCTCAGAGCCTCCGTCAAACCTCCGGTTTTATCAATCAAACCTTTTTCCAGGGCCTCCATGCCTGAGTATACCTGTCCTTCGCCCATCTTATCAACCTCAGATTTTTCGATATGCCTCCCTTCTGATACACGCTCAACGAACTCTTCATAGGTATTATCAATATATTCCTGAATCATGGCGATTTCATAATTATCCATATTCCTGTACAGGGAGGGATAATCAGAAAACCGGTTGGTCCTTACTGTCTCGGATGCAATTCCCAGTTTATCATTAAGGAGGCTGTTTACCTGAGGGAACATTCCAAATACTCCAATGGAGCCTGTCAGGGTTGTAGGGTGGGCAATGATCATACTTGCCGGCGCTGCCATATAATAACCTCCCGATGCTGCATAGTTGCTCATAGAGATAATAACAGGGATCTTATCTGCTGTCAGTTTGATCTCCCTCCATAGCTGATCGGAAGCTAAAGCATTACCACCGGGAGAGTTTATCCTGATAACCAGGGCTTTATAATCATCCTTCTCCCTGATGTCCCTGATAATTTTCGTATAATAGGAAGCACCAATATTCACATCACTGCCTCTTCCCATCATTATTGTCCCTTCAGCATACAGGATGGCTATTTTCCCTTCTGAACCGGAAACCGAAATGGAAGGCACGTTTTTATATTTATGCATGCTGACATAGTCTGGTGTCCTTGAATCGGCGGTTCCGCATCTTTCCCTGACCATCTCAAGAAGTTCATCTCTGTAGATCAGCCCGTCCACCAGACCCATCTCAAGTGTTGAATCAATATTAGTAGTAAGAAGTCCGTCAGCGATCCTGTTCAGCTCCTCTACAGGAACATTTCTTTCGATTGAAATATTGCTCAGGGCATGATCCCAAATATTATTAATGAATCTTTCTATTTGTGACCTGTTTTCATCGCTTAGCCTGTCGCCCATAAAGGGTTCAACCGCTCCTTTATACCGGCCGTGCCGGATTACTTCAACATCAATGCCCAGCTTCTCTAATGCAGTTTTGAAAAACATGACCTCGCTGCTGATCCCCTTGAATTCAAATATCGAAGCCGGATTTAAATATATCTTGTCAGCAATTGAGGAGATGTAATATGACTCCTGTGTGAGATAATTCTCTGTGTAGGAAATTATGAATTTTCCTGACTCTTTGAATCGTAGAAGCGCCATTCTTATTTCCTCCGCTTTTCCCCATCCATTTACCATGGGGCCATTCTCTATAAGAACTCCCTTAATACGTTCATCATCCTTGGCTTTCTCCAGGTTTTTAATAATATCATTAACTCCCGGTGATGGCTTAAAGGTAAAATCGATAAGGTCGAATGAGCTGAATGGGTCATCGAGTCCTCTTTCAGGGATTGATCTTCCGGTATTAAGAACCAGTACTGAGTTTTTACCAATACTGACCTGCCTGTTTGCTGAGGCCATCATAATGCTAAAGCTCCCAAGCATTACGAAGAAAAACAGGATAGAAGTGATGATTATTCCGGTGATTGTTGCCAAAGTATATTTCAGGAAGCTTTTCATATGATACTGTATTTTAGATAGTTGAGGGATTGTTATAAAATCCCTGCCTACAATTAATATGAGACATAATTAAGACCTTAAAGATATAAAAAACAACAACATGCTCTTTCTGTTTTGGAGTTATAATTATATTTACATAAAAGTGTAAGGATAAAACAATTATGGTAAAATCATATCTTGGCCTCGGAAGCAATCTGGGAGTCAGGTTAAAAAATCTTGAGCAGGCTTGCATAGCCATTGAGATTGAAGCAGGAGGGATTACTGACCGATCACCTGTTTACGAAACTGAGCCGTGGGGTTTTTCAAGCAAACATAAGTTTCTGAATATGGTCATCTCCATTGATACTATTCTTAGTCCCGGTGATTTGCTTTTAACACTTCAGGAGATTGAAACAAGGATAGGGAGGATCCGGGAAGGAATCGGATATGTTCCAAGAGCAATAGATATTGATCTTCTCCTTTATGATGACCTGCTTATTTCTACGAAGGAACTGATCGTCCCTCATCCTCTGTTCCATGAAAGAAGATTCGTTCTGAAACCACTTTCAGATATTGCGCCCGACCTTCTGCACCCGGCGCTGAACAGAAAAATCATTGAACTTCTTGCAGATTGTATAGACAAATCCATGGTTGAACTTTTCCCTGACTGAATCCCGCTCATGGATCCCCCCGTGAATTGGACATGGATTATGCGGTCAACTCAAAGGGCGCCGGAGGGTTCATAGCAAACCATTATCTGCAAAGCTGTAATATCCGTTATCTGTGACTATCAGGTGATCGAGAAGGGAGATATCAAAGAATGCAGCTCCCTCTTTGATCTTTTTGGTGATACTAATATCTGCTTCACTGGGCTCTTTATTTCCGGAAGGGTGGTTATGGCTGACAATTATCGACGAAGCAAGCAGCTCCAGTCCTTTCTTCATGATTATCCTTATATCGGTGATCGTACCGCTGATCCCTCCCTGACTGATCTTCAACCTGCTTATAATCCTGTTGGAACGGTTCAGATACAATATCCAGAATTCTTCGTGGGAGATATCTGCAAGCAGGGGACTAAATATATTGAAAACATCCGCACTTGACCTTATCTTCTTTTCATCTGTCAGCTCTGATGCCTTGCGCCTTCTTCCAAGCTCGAGAGCTGCGAGAATACTTATTGCTTTGGCAGGCCCGATCCCTTTAAGTTTCTTAAGCTCGTGAATATCAAGTTTCCCAAGCTTGTGAAGATTGTTTCCGGCCAGGTTAAGGATTTCGCGTGCAAGGTCAACAGCCGACTTTTCGTTATTTCCCGAACCTATAAGAATTGCCAGTAACTCCGTATCACTAAGGCTGGCTATCCCTTTATAGAGCACCTTTTCGCGGGGACGGTCTTCAACGGCCCATGTTTTAATTGGTAGTGCCATACAGCGATAAATTTATTCCATATCCAATTTAGTAAAAATATTTTATTAAATGGAGAATGTCCCGGTTTTAATTCGCAGGCAGGGAGAGATGGGTAGATTATTATTGGAAATACTGAGACAATAAATATATAATTAATTGATTTCAGATAAGGAGGCAGGACTGAATGATGACAGAATAAAAAATGGGTGTATCAAAAGTCTGAGACACCCTTTTCGATATAATATGGTAATGCTACAGAGCCTGTTGTGTAATTACAGGCTGTTAACGTGCTTTGCCAGTGATGATTTAAGATTTGCAGCTTTTTTCCTATGAATAATCTGTTTCTTTGAGAGCCTGTCCAGCATAGAAGCAACTTTAGGATAAAGTTCGTCAGCCTCTTTCTTCTCGGTGGTGGCACGAAGTTTCTTTAATGCATTACGCATGGTTTTGGCATAAAACTTATTATGCTCTTTCCTGGCTTCAGTCTGCCTGATTCTCTTAAGTGCTGATTTATGGTTTGCCATTGCCTGATATAGTTAATCCGATTACAGATATTTTGTACTCCGTAGGGGAATGCGAATTTAAATATTATGACATTAAAAATCAATACTATATGTGTAATCACAGATATTCGGTGAAACATAGGTGAAACACAAAAAGCGGAACATGGGTTCGATTCCAAAATCAATCTTTTTAAACATTCCTCTTATCTTAAATACCCTATTTTCGGGCAAATTTCGGGGCAAATGTATTGATAAAGTTTTGAAAAAAAAAATTTAACCTTCTTTTTGATTTAATTATTGTTCATAATGACATGTGTTTATGTTAATACTAAATGTTTTGGATGACACATTTCACAATGGGTCTATACATAAATCATCTATAAATAATCTTTCATGATCTACTATTAATGGATTATCTTGAAATTTAATTACTTTAGTTAAAGCATATCCATTAATTTCATTTTCTGATACCACAACATAGATATTATAGTCCTGGTTAACAAGTAAATCCTCAAAGTTTTTTTAGCTAAAAGGTAATTCTGAATATCTATAAAAGTCAGGTCTACTGTTATGATGGAAGTTATGAATCAATATTTTTAGCTTGATAATTGATTCATAGTCACTTTCTGTCGCTTTTCTAAATTGGATTTTCATATAAATTTTGTATATCGCTTTTAGTTTGCGTTCCGAACTGGATTTTAAATAGCTTAGGAAACATTGCCAATACTGAGATTGTTCTAAACAAGAAAATTGCAATCCCTTTTTGTATTTATAATAACTCAATACCCATTAGCTTTGTTAACATTACAAACAGATATCCAATTGTTACAAACACTACAGATTAAGCAATTGAGTGAACTATATATCTTAAACTGTCTCTTTCATAGTTTGGTTTTGTAATTAAATC
>DATKZO010000010.1:0-188623 GCA_035527935.1 Bacteroidales bacterium | reverse complement strand
TAAAAAAAACTGAATTTCCTTTAACCAGTTCGTTGGTTCTATCATATATACCCAGCCTTCGGAATAAGGAGAAGAATTTATTACTGATGTATTTGTGTCAAGTGCTTTGTTTTGTTCTTTAATAGTTCCCGAAACAGGAGTATAAATATTTAGTTGCTTGCCGTTTTGAATGATTGAAAGAATCTGTTTACCTTTTCTAATCTTTTCCCCGGGATTTTTCATCCTGACGCGGGTAAGAGGCCCTGTGATATGCTGAAGAAAATCATCTATCCCTATTCTCACCATTCCGTCCTTTTCCATAAAAGCCCAGGTATGAGTTTTGTCATAATACAGGCCTGGTGGACTTTTAACGAAATCCTCATTAAAAACAAGCCTCGGAACAGAAGCCTTATCCAGAACATCCGCTTTCTTATCTTTTATGTATTGCACACCGGAAATTACCATGATAACCATGACCAAGATTGCCGTCAGGATTATAGGTAAGTAGATATAGAAGGACAGGGGTTCTTTCGAGATGGCATAATTATTATTTAAGGTGGTCATGCCGATTTCATAATCATCTAACAGATTGAGTTTCGCCAGTCTTTCATTTAATACGAGATCATTATATCCGTAATTATTCAGAAATTGTTGTCCATCCGTGAGAACCCAATTCAAGAATTTGACTTCTGTCCTGTTCGTTGGCTTTACAGTAGAAACGGAATAAATGTTATCAGATAAAGCTCTTGGATATTTTCCAATCCATATACCCCGCGAGAGAACATTCAAATCATCATATATTTCTTCCATATAATCAATTTTCCCGTTCCCATTTCTATCTATAGGCAGTAATTTGACACCTTCAAGGATGCTTTGATTACTGGGATCAAGGATATTTGCTATTTTACATATACCAATCGAATATATGTCGTTCTGAACCGATGAAATCAATTCTTTTCCATCCCCTGCTTTAATTCCATCAATCATAATTTGATTTACATTCAATAATTTAGACATTCCTGAATTTATTGACGGATCATCAATCATATAAAAATTAATAGGAACATTTTTCTGGTTATTTAAGAGAGTTCCCCAGTTCTTCATTTCGGGATTTTTGAAGATTTGAGCCAACTCTTCCGGTGAAATGCCTTGCTGACAAATTTCATTCACGAACGGATTTTTTGAATTAAAAATTGGTACTATAACATTACGACCAACAACTACCTTCCATGTTGATTCATCATGCATTGCAGAATATTCACCAGAAATAAAGCCTAAATTTCTGTTTATATTCAAATTTTCAGCAACAGAGGATTCCGTAACATTTATTACTTTAATTTTCACATCAGGATTTATATTGCAAAACTCGCTGGCCCATCTCGCTGTAAGATTATATAAATCAGGAGTGCAAAAAATATTTATTGAATCGTCCGCAGAAAGGTTGTTTCGGGCCTCTTCTTTTGTCCTGTCAGGAATGCTGCAATTCAATAGTAATAAACCGATGAATAAAACGATTGTATTTTTCATTGCCTTTAGATTTAAACTGGTTTATTTTGAAGCTTATTAATGCACAGATTTATCTTCGTTTAATTTTAGAACACAATATTATTTAATTGTGATATTCAATTACAATGCCAAAGCAAAAAAACAAAGCGCAAAGCACTGATATTTAATGTATTAATGCATAAGGTGTTTAAGAAATATACAAAGCGAAGTGTTGAATATTTAAACACAAAATCGTGGTAGAGTATATAAAGCCCTGTTATTCAGGCAATTTAGGTATACTGTATATTATTTAAACACCTGTTGAATAATACAACAGGACAATATATTTACCACATTTTGAAGTGTTTATGTGTAAAATCCGATGATATTGAGCGCTCTTGTCTGTTTCAAAGTGAGCAGTCCTGAAGGCATTCAGGGATCCTCGAACCGGAGATTCGGGATTAATTAGGCTGGGTAGGTTGGAGAGGATAAAAGATTGATTAATTGAGCATTCAAGCATGATCATTCAGCGATCTTAAGTACCTTGGCGCCCCTTATCATCCGGTTCTTCAATTCCAGCAGAACTTTGTTTGCCGCCTCAAGAGGATATTCCTGAACTTCTGGTTTTATGCCTATCTCAGCAGCCATTTCAAGGAACTCACTAACATCCTCTCTGCTCACATTAGCTACGCTTTTAATCTCCTTTTCCATCCACAGGTGATCAGGATAATCAAGCTGCAGAAGATATTCTTTGTCTATATCTTCCTTTCGAATAGCATTGATTATCAGCCTCCCGCCAGGTAACAGGTTCCTCATTGCCTCAACCAACGGTTTCCAGACCGGCGTGGTGTCAATAATACTGTGGAGTTTCTCAGGAGGCTCGTCAGTTGTATCACCGGCCCATGCAGCGCCCAATTCAATGGCAAAGGCCTGCTCCTTTTCACTTCGGGCAAATACAAATATCTTCGAATCGGGATAACGGCGCTTCGCCAATTTAAGCACCAGGTGACCGGAGGCACCGAAACCGGTCAACCCGATGCCCTGGCCATTGCTTATCCCTGCAAGCCTGAGCGAGCGGTAACCGATAGCTCCGGCACATAGCAGCGGGGCAGCTTCCGTATCAGAGAAGGTTTCCGGGATCGAATATGCAAAACTCTCAGGTACTGTCATGTACTCTGCATAACCTCCGTTTACATCCCTGCCGGTAGCCCTGAATTGGCTGCAGAGGTTTTCATTTCCCGCTAAACAGTATTCGCATGAGCCACAGGATGAGAATATCCACCCTATTCCGACTCGGTCTCCGGGCCTGTATCTCAATGCTGTACTCCCGGTTGCAGCAACACGTCCGATAACCTGGTGACCCGGGACAACCGGGAATTGAGGTGGCGGAGTACGGCCCTCTATTTCATCAAGCTCTGTATGACAAACACCGCATGCCGTTACCTTGACCAATATCTCATTTTCAGAAGGAACCGGGACAGGAAGCTCTGCAAGGTACAGTGGCTGACTGTTACCAGACATATTGCAGATTTTATTTAGTACCATAGCTTTCATAACGACATTTTTTTTTGTTCATTTTGGGAAACTGTGAACACATGCTTATTATAATAAAATATTTATTGGTATCCTGCTGCCTTATTCCCTTTGCCTTATGCCTTTAACCTATTGAACAGAAGGGATAATATATCCTTCCAGCAGGGCAATTTCTATAAACCGGTATACGTCAAAATCGGGCTGTTCCGTGGTATTACCGGGATAGGTTGTGGCAATCATAACCAGTGCAAAGCCTGCAAATATAATTGTCCGTTTCATGGTTGTGCTGTTCAGTTTAACTTATCTCCAAGTTAAATAATTTTTTTATATGGATAGGCCTGTCGATTTTAAGCAGCTGGGATACCTCAGGAGGTTTATCATTGGTACTACGTATTTTCCCTTCTTAACGAAAAAGAGCAGAAACCAGAATAGCATGCTCGTTGAAATCAGGCCTGTTAAAGTGATTTCTAACATATATTCCTTTTAAAAATATTTTCACCAAAGGCATATCTTTACGGAAGTGATAATAATGGATATTCAACATTAATAACTCCGGATATGAAACCTAACACCTTTTTTTCCTGTCTGTATATGGTTATACTCATAATTATAACATCATCGGAACACACGAGGGCACAGTCACAAACTGATCCACTCAGGACACCTCTTTCGCAGGAGCTGCTCGATATTATGGCAAACGAGATATCAGGACAGTTCATATACAATAACCTGGTTACTGTTGCAGGTGCTCCGTGGATACGTAATCAGGAAGAATTTGAGGATACTTTCCATGAAACAGACCATATGTTTGAACTGGTTAAATCATATGGGATAAACAGGGTGAAGCTGGAGCGGTACGGGAGTGACAGGACATTTGACTATCCGGTCGGGGGCGAGTTATGGATCACCTCCCCGGAGAAAAAACTGGTAGCCAGGCTGGGAGCCGATGCCGCACTGGTAGCAAACGGATCACAATCTGCAGATGTTACAGGAGAATTAATATATATTCCACCAATGGATGAGGTGGAAATAAGCGCCATGCGCCGGGCCGGACTGCAGGAAAAATACAATGGGAAGATTGCACTAATGTGGTCGCACCCGCGGGGCATACTGGCCCAGGCTCTTGATACTGCCGGGATACAGGCTGTTATTTCCTTCAGTTCACGCGAAAGATATGTTGATCCTGATATGGTAGTCTACAGCTCAGGATCATATAGCGATGGGAAAAATCTTAAACTGGGCCTTACAGTATCATGGCAACAATGGTCTGAGCTTATGGAGGATGTTGAATATAAGGAAGATATGCAGGTGAGATGTATGGCTGAGATCGGGACTGAACAGGATAAATATGAAGCAATACTCAGCTGGGTAGCGGGCACGGAACCTGATGAAAAGGGGGTGATATTTACCGCTCACCTTTTCGAGGGATATACTAAAAGAGGGGCAAATGATAATGCGGGAGGATGCGTTGTTCAGCTTGAAATATTAAGGGCTCTTACAAAACTTATTGAGACCGGGCAAATTGACCAACCCAGAAGAAATATATACTTTTTATGGCCAAATGAGATATCGGGAACCTATGAGTTTATAAAGAATAATCCGGACATAATAGAGAGGTCAGCTA
The DNA here is from genome assembly GCA_035527935.1 of Bacteroidales bacterium. GTDB lineage: Bacteria > Bacteroidota > Bacteroidia > Bacteroidales > VadinHA17 > DATKZO01. The sequence goes on along the minus strand of DATKZO010000010.1, from coordinate 184,002 downwards.
TAAATATAAATATGGATATGGTTACGGAAGGTCTGCGGCTGAATAATGCGTGGCTTACTTTCGGTGAGACTCCAAATCACCTTCCAAGTTTTTACGATGGACTGGCTAAGACAGTACTTAACTATGTCTGGAGGACCAACGATATTGTATACCTGAGTAATTCTCCAAGAGGCAGAAGGGGCGGTCAGTACTTCCCGAAACCTATGATTGAAAAGAATGGTTCGGTTGATGCATTCAGGTTCTATATGCACTCAGCAACAGGTGGAAGTGATCATATGTGTTTTAATAATCCTTCGGTAGCTGTACCGGGCATAGAGTATTTTACATGGCCCGATTACTGGTACCATGCTGATACCGACACACCACCAAAGGGGGATCCGACCCAGATGAAAAGAATTGCCTTCATTGGTGCAGTTACAGCTTATGCTGCCGCGAATTGTACCGATGAAGTACTGCCCGGAATACTTGAGGCCACTTCTAACTATGGCTACTCCAGGGTGGCTGAACGTGAACTGCCGGATGCAATTTCAATGATCGCCGGTTCAACGGCTGATAATCTGGATCAGACCTTTTCACAGGCTGTTAACCTTGTTGGTTTTGCAGCCGACAGGGAAATCAGTGCCCTTGAATCAGTAAAAGAGATATGTACAGGATCGAGAGTGGCGGTTCAAACTATTGACAGGAAGATCAGGGAGTGGGAGCTGTATAAAGAGTCATTGACAGATCAGATCACGGGCAGCGCTGGTATCGGTGCAGAATACTTAAAGGTAAAAGTTCCTGTAGTTTCCGGACTCAGCACCCTGGAGAAAAAATATGACTTGATTATCCCCGTACTACACCCGGATGTTAAATTCAAAATTTTTTCGATAAACAGTTTTCCGGGATACCAGGAATACCTGGCGAATAATCCTGATACCAAAGCAGCAGAAGTTTCCGGAAGCCGGAACTCAAGAGTATTGATTAATTATATTAACGGAAAAAGATCGGTCACCCGGATCAATGATTATGTGTCAGCTGAAACCAGAACCCCATTAAAAATAGAGGATACAATCGCATTTTTTGAAATGCTCAGGGATATTGGATACATTACCTATTAAATATTCCAGCGGAGGAGACCAATTAATAAAAGCGGAGAATAGCGTGAACTAATAATTCAGCCTGCCTGGAGCTACATTAATTATTGAACCAGTTCCCTGAGAAGTGTCTTAACATCATGGTTCTCACTTAGAACGCTATATACTCCACACTCCCGGCATTCACGGTTCCTGCATTCCTCTCCCTTTTCAGAAGCCTCCCAGCAGGGATAGGAGGTCGAATTGTATGCGTCGCAGATATTCCTGTCACTTTCAGGGCATTTGTGTACTGCCCAGCATGGGATCAGCGAGAGGATGGCCTTTATCCCGGCAATATTTAATCCCTTTTCCTCCAGCTGGCAACGAATACTCTTCAGCCGTAGAATGTCAATCCCGGAAAACAGGTGTCTTCCTGATTCCTTCACATAGGGCAGGATCAATCCCTTGCTGATGTATTGCTTAATTGAATGGACAGGGATTTCTGACAGGGTCGATGCCACACTCAGCGTATAAACAGGATTGGAATTTCCCTGAAAGGCTTTATTGATTGAAGATCTCATATATAAAATTATCGTTAATTATAAATATTCTAAATTAGACAAAAAAAAATATCGAAAGTGCATCAGTGAATTAATAATATATATATTTACAAATACCTAAAACATGTAGAAGCCAATATATAATATTTTATTGGATTTTAAATAAATATTAATTCATGAAAATTTACATTCCTCCGCAGGTAACGCGTCTTCTCCTTTTCCTGGTACTGTTTATAGCAATTTTCACAGTAATCAAGCGTTTGCTGACACCGGAGAACTTTGGGGAGTTGGGGCATTACCGCCCGGGATCCCTGGCTGACAATGCAGCTTATGAACCTAACTATGCCGGAGATGAAACATGTATCATGTGTCACCCTGATGTGTTTGAATCTAAAGGGATGGACCTTCACGGTGATATCAGTTGCGAGACATGTCACGATGCCGGTTTCAGGCATTCAGAGTCGATGGACGCAACCGATATTCATATTCCGGCAGGAAGAGAATTTTGTGGTATCTGCCATTCTCAGAATGCAGGACGATCGGCAAATTATGTTTTTCAGGTCGATCTGAAGGGGCACAATACCGGAAAAAATTGTACTGACTGTCATAATCCACATCAGCCATGGGACCTAAAGGAATAGACAATTCGAGACGAAAGTTTATAAGGAATACAGCCCTGGCAGCCGGAGGGGCTTTAACAGCTTTTCTGACTCAGCCAGCCAAAGCTCTGGTAATAGCTGCCGGTAAACCTGCTGATCCTGGTACTCCATGGTATGGTATCGGTATCGATATCGATAAATGCATCGGATGTGGAAGATGTGCACGTGCATGTAAGATTGAGAACGACGTGCCTGATGAACCGTTTTACTTCCGTAGCTGGGTTGAGCAATACACCATAAAGAATGATGGTGAAGTGGTGATTGAGGCACCCAACGGTGGCGTAGGCGGCTTTACTCAGTCGGTACCGGATGAAGAGATCTTTAAGTCCTTCTTTGTACCTAAGATGTGCAATCAGTGCTATAAATCGCCCTGCGAACAGGTTTGTCCGGTCGGGGCAACCTATCTCAGTCCTGAAGGTGCAGTGCTTGTTGATAAAGATCACTGCATTGGCTGCAGGTACTGTATTCAGGCCTGCCCCTACGGCTGCAGATATATTCACCCGGAGAAAAAGGTTGTTGACAAATGCAACCTCTGCTACCACAGGATTACCAAGGGAATGCAACCTGCCTGCTTTGAAGTCTGTCCGACAGGTGCAAGGATATTCGGGGATCTCAATGACAGGGAGGGAGAACTGGTTGCTTTTATCAGGGAGCATAACTGCCAGGTTCTCAAGCCACATCTTAATACCGGATCAAAACTATTCTATAATTCACTTAGCTCGGAGGTAAAATAGTATGGAACCACATCCTGAACATTTATATGCAATTCTATCAAAGGTGGATGGATTTATCTACCCGAATGATATAGACCTGCACTGGGGAATTCTGATAGTTATGTATCCTTATATTACGGGCCTGGTTGCAGGGGCATTCATACTAGCCTCGCTCGAGAGGGTGTTTAAAGTGAACGTGCTCAAGCCAACCTATGAGCTTGCTCTTTTAACTGCACTCTCTTTCCTTCTTGTTGCCACTCTTCCACTTATCAGTCATCTGAGTCAGCCATTAAGGGCTTATGAAATAATGATTACCCCTAATTTTACCAGTGCCATGGCGATTTTCGGGTTTGTTTATCTCTGGTATCTCATGGCTGTGCTCCTCCTCGAACTTTGGTTCGACTACCGGAAATACATGGTTATCTGGGCAAGGGAAAGCAAGGGCCTTAAGAGATTGATATATCTGATTTTCAGCCTGGGAGTGAACGATCTTTCTCCCAGAGCTTTGGCATGGGATAAGAAACTGGGATATTTTATTACCGTTGTGGGTATCCCGTCTGCTTTTCTGCTGCATGGATATGTAGGATTCATTTTCGGCTCAATTAAGGCTAATCCCTGGTGGTCGACGGTGCTGATGCCAGTAATATTCCTGTTTTCAGCCATGGTATCGGGGATAGCCCTGGTAATGATCATTTATATGGTGGTATCATATATCAGGAAGCAACCGATTGATATGAAATGCCTTGATACGATAGCCAGATACCTCTTTTTCATGCTTATCCTTGATTTCTCCCTTGAATCGCTCGATCAGATTCAAAGGATCTATGAAGCTGAGGAATCATTTGAGATACTTCATCTGCTTGTAAACGGGAAGTTAACCCTGACCCTGTTTATTTTCCAGGGTTTGCTCGGGACGCTGATCCCTCTCGGGGCTTTAGGAGTGCTGCAGTTATACAAGCCAAAAGAAAAGATCCGTAAGTTTATTTATCTAACATGTGGTATGCTGGTTCTTTTCGGAATTTTCTTTATGAGGTGGAACGTGGTGATTGGAGGACAGTTGTTCTCAAAAAGTCTGGCAGGATTTACCAGCTTCAAACTGGAACTTATTGGTTCAGAAGGACTGTTAATGTCGCTGGTCTGGTTGGTTCTCCCTCTACTGATCCTTTCCGTCTTTCTCTGGCTCTTCCCTCCATGGAAACTTGAGGCGGATGAAATGTGATCAACAGGGAGCTGTTTAGTTTTCACTAGTTGGATTTATAACATTCAAAATGTAGAGCCATGGCAGATATTAGAAAGCCCAACTACTCAGAGATCGATGCTCTTAAGGGAAAGCTTATCTCCCTTGAATCGCGGCTTGCCAGAATTGAGTCTGAACTGGGCATTGCTTCACCTGCAAATTATTATACTAAGACCGAAAGGAAGGATACAAAAACTGATGCTGATATGATCCTTGACCATGCTGGCGAAGAGGAATCGTTCCTGGAGTCAAGGATTGGTGAGTACGGTTTGGCCTGGATCGGGAATATTGTCCTTTTATTTGGTATTACATTTCTCACTGGATACCTTCAGATATTTAATCGGCCTGGTATCTCAGCCCTTGCAGGTTATTTGTGCGTAGCCATTATTCTGATGATTTCGGGGAGGGTCAGAAAGTCTCTTTTGCACCTTGGATCAATCATGAAACTAAACGGACATCTGCTGCTTTTCTATATTACCTTACGGCTGCATTTTTTTACCACAACGCCTCTCATTCAAAGCAAGACTTTATCATTCATTTTACTGGTAATCCTTATAATTATACAGGCATATATTGCAATCAGATCAAACTCACAGCTATTTTACGGACTGGTACTCACGCTGGCGCTGATTGCTGCGCTGGTCTCTGATTCAACACATCTGATGCTCCCAATGCTTACCCTCGTTGCAGCGGGCTCTACCTATCTGATGTTCCGGCTTTCGTGGAAAGGAACACTGGTCTATTCAATTATTCTGGTATACACATGTATGCTGCTATGGTTCCTGAATAATCCGGTTATGGGCAATCCAATGGGCGCAATTGACTCACAAAATGGCGGAATCTTCTACCTGTTCGCCATAGGAGCTGCTTATACACAGATTGCCCTTCTACGGCAACGGGACGGGGATTTTGGAGAGTTTGCCATGACAGTGATTATTCTGAGCGGCTTGAGCTTTACTACGATGCTGACACTGATCATACTACAATTCTTCAGCTCAAGCTATATGGGTATCCTTACGGTAATAACTGTTTGCTGCCTGAGTTATTCAGTGATCCTTAAAAGGTTTTCGGAATGGAAGTTTACATCTGCACTTTATGCTCTGTATGGATTCTCAGCAATGAGTATTTCTCTCTACGGATTGTTGGGACTACCTGATGTATTCCTGTCGCTGGCAGTTCAGAGCTTGCTCGTAGTGTCGGTAGCGCTCTGGTTCCGCAATAAGATAATTGTTTATCTGAATGCCCTGTTACTTGTTTTCCTCATTGTTGTATATTTTGCTGTTTCAGAGCCGGTAAATGGAGTTAATCTTTCGTTCGCACTGGTTACTATTATTACCGCAAGAGTATTAAACTGGAAGAAAAAAAGACTGGAAATAGAGACAGAAACTTTAAGGAATTTTTACCTGATAGCAGGATTCGTACTGGTATTGTATGCCCTCTTCCACTGGATGCCACGGCAATTTGTTACCCTGTCGTGGTCAACGGCAGCCATTATTTATTTTGGATTGAGCATACTTCTGAAAAATCCGAAATACCGGCTCATGGCACTGGGGACCATTATATCTACAGCATTTTACCTTTTCATAGTTGATCTGGCAAAGATTGAGCTCTTTTACCGTGTGATAGCATTTCTTTTTCTTTCTATAATCTCCATTACTGTCTCGGTATATTACACCAGACATAAAAGAAGTACATGAAAGGAGGAAATAAATATGTCTGCCATACGTCAGTGAACCTTCCCGATTCAGCCATGCTGTTTTTTTGACAAACAGTCAGAATTCGTGCTAAAGAATAATATCAGGCTTGAGTTTTGTCTCTTTGATATCGTTGCCTTTCAATTCAACATAGTACGCATTGCTTCTGTTATCGGTGGCTACAACCCTGCTTACCCTGTTGTCCTCAAAGTAGATAGCGGCATTATTGTCAATAGCATAACCTGCTTTTAGTATACCACTTTTTATCAGTTCATGGTATCTGGGTCTACGTTCAGGTTCGGCATCATAATGTGGAGAGTGACTACCCTTTAGGAAGCCCAGGCATTCCATTTTTGTGAGTTCCTTTGGCCTTGAGTCGGTAGTTCCTTCTTCAAACCAGCAAAGCGAACCTGCACTGCCCCCGCCAAGGATGATCCCCTGATCCCATGCTTTCATAAGAACCTCATCGATGCCCTGTGCTTTCCATATCGCTATCATATTAAGGGTGTTACCACCACCAACTATGATCCCATCCATAGAAAGAAGCACCTCCTCCCAACTCTGATTCATCCTGTAACTGGTGATGAACATGTTCTGTACAAATGGGATAGCATCAAGTCCGGCACATAACTGGTACCAGTAGACGGCCGACCTGGGATCGTCAGCTGATGCTGTGGGAAAAAAGCAGAGCCTTGGTTTATCCTTACCGGTGAGCTTAATGATGTATTTAATGATTTCTTTATTGAGACCACCGCCTGTTACCACGATCTTCCTGGCATCACTGTTTGAGTTGATACTTTCGGGGGTGTGCCCACGGGCAATACTGCTAACTCCTGCCCCAAGTGAGCCAAGGGCTGCAGTTGTAATAAATTCACGCCTTTTCATTATGGATAATTTTATATTTAACAGATATTGATCGGATCAGCAACTGAATATATTTACTCAGTACTAATTTAGTAAAAATTGATAACTGAACCAGGGTCAAAAAGGATCAGCAGCTAATCCTTGCAGAATTGAGGATCTCGATACCAAATATGGAGCAATATTCTCTCAATTTGTTTAATATTCCTTATAATATTTTTAACTTAACACGAATTAACCTGAAACTTAATCTGATCAAACCATGAACCGAATCGTAAAAACTCTTTTACCTGTGGCAGGTATAATCTTTATTACCTATTCATGTACACAGGATGGATCAGCTCCCAGGGTTACAGAAAGCGACTACACCCGTGCTGAAAAGATGTTATCAGCCAACACTTCAAAACTTGTGTTTGGCTCCAGTGTCCGACCTGTCTGGATCGATGCAAATCATTTCTGGTATGCCAACAATATCCCTGAAGGCCAGGAATTCATCCTGGTAAACTCCAATGATATGACCAGGGAACAAGCATTTGATCATGAGAAGCTGGCAGTTGCGCTTTCCGAACTGTCAGATAATGAGTATGATGCAAATAACCTTCCACTTGGTGGACTCGAATTCACTGGGGGCTTGAACAAAGTCTCATTCATGGCCGGAGGATCCTATTATATATATGATATTCCTGCCAACCATCTCGAAGAGATGAAAGCACCGGTCATATCTGGCCGGAACGCTGTTGTGTCGCCAGACGGGGAAAAAGAAGCCTTTATCAGGAATTACAACCTCTGGATCAGGGATCTGGCCACAGGCAGGGAGTCACGGCTTACTACCGATGGAGTGAAGGATTTCGGTTATGCAACAAATAATGCCGGCTGGACTAAAAGGGATAGTCCCATACTGCTATGGTCGCCCGACTCAAAGAAAATAGCGACATTTCAACACGATGGGAGGGGAGTTGGGGAGATGTACCTTACCACAACAAATGTGGGGCATCCGGTACTTGAGGCATGGAAGTATCCTCTTCCTGAAGACAGTGTTATTTTCAGGATACACCGGGTAGTTATACACCTTGACGGACCAAAGGTTATTCGACTGAAAATGGCTCCCGATCAGCACCGGAGTACAACCACCGATCACATTGCCACCCGTGGCGGCCAATTTGCAGATGTTGAGTGGAACCAGGATGGATCGCAACTTGCATTCGTTTCAACCTCGCGCGATCATAAGTATGAGGTATTGAGGGTTGCCGATCCCAACAGTGGAACTGTGAGGGATCTATTGGAAGAAAAGGGTGAGACCTTTTATGAATCAGGTTACAACAGCATAAACTGGAAATTGGTGGAGGAATCGGATGAGGTTATCTGGTTCTCAAAAAGGAGTAACTGGGGCCATCTGTACCTGTATGACCTGACAACAGGAGAGCTGAAGAACCAGATAACTGAAGGTGACTGGAATGTGCTCCAGGTTCTGCATATCGACAACGAAAAAAGGAAGATATATTTCAATGGCAACTGCAGGGAACCGGGAGATCCCTATTTCATGTATCTGTACAGCATAAATCTGGACGGATCGGAACTCACACTGCATACTCCCGACAGTGCTTATCATTCGATAACACTTTCACCGGATGCCGGCTATTTTGTTGATAGTTACTCCACCCCGGTTGATCCTCCGGTTACCTGTTTAATTAACACCCAGACAGGAGAAAGACTGGAGTTGGAAAGGGGGGACATTTCAAAACTTGTTGAGTCAGGTTGGAAACCCCCGATCCCCTTCAGCGTTAAGGCACGGGATGGAGAGACCGATCTTTATGGACTGATGCATCTGCCATCAAATTTTAATCCGAAGAGAAAGTATCCGATAATTAATTATATCTATCCCGGACCTCAGTCAGGTAGTGTAGGCAGCCGCAGCTTCTCCGCCTCCCGGAGCGACAGGCAATCGATTGCTGAACTTGGATTCATTGTTGTTGCTATCGATGCAATGGGAACACCGATGAGGTCACATTCATTCCATGCAGCATATTATGGCAATATGGGTGATAACGGGTTACCCGACCAGATCACAGGGATGAAGCAGCTGGCAGAAAGATACTCATGGATTGATATTGACAGGGTAGGAATATATGGGCACTCAGGTGGAGGATTTGCCTCAACAGATGCCATACTCCGCTATCCCGATTTCTTCAAGGTGGCAGTGAGCGGTGCAGGTAATCATGATAACCGCAATTACGAGGACGACTGGGGTGAAAAATGGCAGGGACTCCTTGAAGAATACCCTGATGGAACCACAAGTTATGATAATCAGGCAAACCAGCTCCTGGCTGGAAATCTTAAGGGGAAGCTATTGCTGGCACATGGAACAATGGATTCGAATGTTCCATATTATAACACCCTTCTTGTGGTAAACGAACTTATTGCTGCCAACAAGGATTTCGATCTTATTTTATTCCCCAACCGGGGACACGGGTTTGGCAATGAACCTTATATGATGCGGCGCCGCTGGGACTATTTTGTTGAACACCTGCTTGGCGCTGAACCGCCCGAAGAATTCGAGTTTTCTCCGGATACTTCGAGACGATAATGAGAAGGAGGTGTATCAAAAGTCATATGATAATTGTTTTTGTATTACACTTCAGTCTATAAATAGCTATTTATTAATATGTTGAGATTTTGTGATTGACTTTTAAAGCATAAAAATTGACTAATTTTTATGCTTTGATACACCCCCTTTTTGTCTGTTGCATAGGGTATAATGAACATGCTGGTTGCCGAAGCGATGCAGGGTGCCCAATCCGGGTGTCCTGGCTTATGTCGTGTAACTGAGGTTTTACTGTTTATCTTTTTTGTAGCTCTTTGACCTGATCACGATTACACCATTAGTTCCCCGTGAGCCATAGATTGAGGCGGCAGAGCCCTTCAAAACGCTGATGGATTCAATAGTATTCGGATTAAGGAAGTCAATATTGTTTATTATTGCACCGTCAAGCACAAACAGAGGTTCATTACTCAGATTCATTGATGAAATCCCGCGTATCCTGATGTTTTTGCCACTAACAACCACACCCGGTACCTCACCCCTGATCATGTCATAAACATTGGTATAGTTGGCTTTTGAGACCCTATCCATATTGACTGAACCGACACTGGTTGTCAGGTTTCTCCTCTCGGCCATCTGGTATCCGATATCTACCACTTCACCTGCGTACTCCAATTTCAGTCCCTCCGGGTTGAAATTCCTGGCCAGGATAAAATTCATTTCGGTCTGCCTGTCGTATTCCATCACCTGTCCTCCGTTCTCAAAGCTGAATGCCGAAATAGTCCTGACAGTTGGCTTTACCTTGATTTTGTAGGTTCCATCAGAATTTGTGATGGTGGAAGTCTTGAGGTTATCGATAAAGATACTAACACCCACCAAAGGTATGCCATTTTCGTCGATCACAATACCTGTTACTGTGATCTTCTTGTTTTGCTTTTGTCCACTGCTTGTGATGGGCAATAGTAAACAACAGATTAAGATTAAAGCAACTTTCCAGTTCATAGCAGTAGTATTTATTGCAAATTTATACAAATATCGTGCAGAAAAACATTAATTCGGTCATTATTATCATACAATGATACATTTATAACAGCTGAATTAGCTTTTTGTTGGCCTTGCAGCAGTAGTTCAATAAATCCCGGAAATAAAGACAGGCACAGAATAAAAATGGAGATTTACCCGCCGGAACGCTTTACACCATAGTTCTCCTTTTTCAGAATGCCTATGATCGACTCACAAAAATCACCCTGGATTACTATTTCACCTTTTTTAACCGATCCTCCGGTACCGCATCTTTTCTTCAGCATCTTTCCCAGTGCTTCCAGATCGTCAGAGCTTCCCTTAAATCCCTTAATTAATGTAACAGTCTTCCCTTTTCTGTTCCTCCTGTCGATCATCACCCGCAGATCCTGGTTCCCGGGAGGGAGGGTCTCTTCAGATGGATTCTCTCCCTTGCTGAAGTTAAAATCAGGATTTGTTGAATAAACCACCCCGAGCCGCTTCTTCCAGTCGTTTTCCAACTTCTTTTTGTTTTAAATGTAGAAAATATTGATTAATAATGTAACTTCAGTTCACCAATTTGACAACTCTAAAACAAAAGATAATGAAAAAATCCTTGTTAGTCCTGATCTTATTGGTCCTTGTTACGGCGCCGGTCAGATCACAGAAAGCACCCTTCACTCCCAAAGATGCGCTGGACGTAAAATCAATCAGCGTAGGCGATATCACCGATGACGGCCTGCTTATTGCAGGCACCGTCAGGTCGCGGCATGGCAGGATGAATACTGATCATGGCAGATTTGGAGACCCAAATTATGTTGCTCCAAATCTGAGCGAGCTGGTGATTATCAACAGTTCGACCGGAAAAACCACCAGCCTCCTGGAAATGCCCTCTGTCATTGGCAAATATGCATGGTCGCCTGATGGGAAGGATCTTGCATTCATCAAGTATGAGGCGGACAGATTCAATCTGTATATTTATAATAATGCCAAGAACAGGACAAAACAGGTCAAATTGAAAACAAACCTGGCTATTGCATCTAATTCTGTTTTGGAATGGATGCCAGGAGGAGAGTCTGTTATAATCTACCTCAGGCCCGAAGGGTGGGCCGTCAGGGCTGACTCCGTGTTCACTGAAGCTACATCCGGCCCTATAACCGTATATGATTCGAAACGGCCTTTCCTTAAATGGGAAGAGTTAGCTAATATTGCTGATCTAACCAATGTTGCACTGGTTGACCTGTCAACGGGAATCAGCTCGGAACTCCTGCCCGAAGGTATGTATAATGACCTGAACATTACTTCAGATGGCCAATACCTCACATATATTGAATCACACCCTGTAAAGACTGCCTATGACCGCAAAGGAGGCGCAAAATATGAACAGTTCAGAATATCCATTAATGAGCCCGGAGTCAGGGACACACTTATAAAAATGACAGAGAAAAGTATAAGACCAATATGGAATGAAGATAAAACAATGTATGCCTATACCGATTCCGACAAGATATTCATAAGGTTGGTCTTTGAGGCAGAGGCAAAAATGATCTCCCGCGATACAACCGAGGTCATAAAGGAGGACACCATAAAGTCGAAGTTCTCTGTGGTTCGCTGGAGTCCTGATGGAAGGTATCTGCTTGCATCATCCAAAAGAGGTTACTGGATGGTCGATCCTGAGGGTGAAGAGGATATGAAGTTGGTCTATCAGTTTCCTGATGATCCTGATAAGGCTCCCCGCAGCGATATTGTAAGCTGGAGCCCGGATGGTGATTACTGGTACATGAGCTATTCCGCGAGGGATAAATGGGAAAGGGGATTGGTAAGGTACAACCTGAAGGATAATAAAACAGATGAACTGGTAAAGGATAGTAACCTCTATTCACAGTGGAGGATGTCCAAAGATGGATCACGACTCTTCTATTCCTTTTCTGATGGCGATATGCCCGACGATCTATTTGTTGTGAATAGGGATTTTTCGGATATAAAAAGGCTTACGGATCTGAATCCATGGATAAAAGAGAGAATGATCACAAGGAGCGAGCTTATAAAATATCTTGACTCCGATGGCAAGGAATTATATGGGATTTTATACTATCCTGTTGATTATGAGCCGGGTAATAAATATCCACTGGTTTGCGAGATCTATGAAGGTTTTTTCAACAATGGTTACAGCTATTCAATGAACCTGATCGCCAATGCCGGTTATTTTGGCTTCAAACCATCTGTAAACCTGATACAGGGATATCCTGGTGAAGCATGGATAAAGGGTGTAACCGCAGGTATTAATAAGCTGATCGAAATGGAACTTGTCGATCCTGATAAGCTTGGAGTTCATGGTACCAGTTATGGAGGGTATGCAACTTCGCTGCTGATCTCGCAGACCGACAGGTTCGCGGCTGCCATAAATATTTCCGGTAAAACAAATATAATTAGTTTCCTGGGTGATAGTCCACGTATAGGTACACGTAACTATGCCGCAGCAGAGGTCGGACAGGACAGGATAGGCGAAACTCTTTGGGACGCACCAATGAAATATTTTGCCACATCAGCCATCCTTTTTGCCGACCGGATCAATACCCCGCATTTGCTGCTTACAGGTGAGGGAGACTGGAATGTCCCGGCAATGAACACAAGGGAGCTATATTATGCGCTGCGCCGTCTTGGGAAAGAGGTTGTATGGGTAAATTATATTAACGGGGGTCATGGTGCAGGAGCAGCCAGCAATGAAAGCGACTTCTATGATCACTGGGAGAGGATACTCGAATGGTATAGAAGCCATTTCGACAAACCAAATGAAAAGGAATAATTCTGAAACTCTGTAACGTTTCTGAAAGAGAAAGGTTATTATAATACACAATCGGGAGAGAATTTTGGACGAAAATGCCATAATGCTCCAGGTTATCCAGGGTGATACGGGTAAACTGGGTATCCTCTATGAGCGATACAAGAGACCTATGTATGGCTATTTCTTTAAATTGACAGGGGGTGATCAGCCTTCCAGTGAAGACCTGGTGCATTCGGTTTTCTTTAAGGCATTAAAATATAAACACAGTTTCAAGGGTACCGGTAGCTTTGCAAAATGGATCTTTAGCATAGCTCATAATCTGGGGATCGATTATACCAGGAAAAAAAGACGGGCAGTGACAGTTGAGTTGAATTCAGATTACCATGGAGGTGAACAGGCGGAGACCCCCGGACTTGAAAAGGGAGAGAGTCTCTCACTTTTGCACATAGCTCTTGATATGCTGGGTGATGAGGATAAAGAGATACTGGTGCTCGGGAAGATACGGGAGCTTAAATACAGTGAAATTGCTGAAATAACAGGCCTCACAGTGAGTGCAGTAAAGACAAGGATTTTCAGGGCTTTGAAAAGGCTCAGGGAAGTATATCTGAAAATTGAAACAACACGATATGAAAAACAAAGAATTGGATGACAGGTTCGGAGATCTGTATCCCGGTGACATGGCCGGGGATAACAGGCAGGAAATAGAAGATATCAGGAAAGTTTATCAGCTTCTGATGGATGATGACGATCCTGAACTCCCGGAGTCACTTGACAGCCGTTTTTATGAGCTGCTTAAGGAGGAGATGCAAAAGGCCGGATCAGGTGGTTTCGGAACTACTATTTCCAAAGCTATCTCATCACACATATTCATGCATTCAATCAGAATAGCCGCCGGGATCGCACTTTTCCTTCTTGGCTGGTTTGGCGCATCATGGCTGGGTAACAGCACAGGCTCAAACAGGAAGCTGGCTGAACTCACCAGTGAAGTTGGCAACCTGAGGGAATCACTCATACTTACAATGATCAGGCAAAACTCACCGGTTGAAAGGATCCAGGCAGTTAATATGGTTTGTGAAATGACCAGCGTTGATGAAAGGATAACGTCAGGCTTACTGAACATATTAAGTAATGATCCAAACGATAATGTAAGGATGGTAGCACTTGAAACATTGCTGGATTACGCTGATATACCTTCAGTGCGGGAAGGCCTGATAAGGTCGATAACCAGGCAGAAATCTCCGTTGCTCCAGCTCAGACTGGCAGAAGTTATGGTCGCTCTGGAGGAGAAAAGATCGGTGGAGGAGTTTCAAAAGATACTTACCGATATTACCCTTGACTATAATGTGCGTGATAAACTCAATCAAACCGTAGAAGTGTTGCTTTGAACCTGACTTTTATTATTATGGCTAAATTATTATATATCTCAATATTATTGCTTCTCTTCACTCTGCAGGGATTAACCGCACAGGAAGAAGAGATTATAATAGATCCGAAGAGCAATGGAGTGCCGTGCAGATTTATCTTTGAAAATCCCAAGGGATCAGTGGAGATAACCGGATATGATGGCGGAATGATTATTGTGCAGGCCAGGCCCCGGTTCAGCAGGATTGGAAACTCAGGGACAACGGAGGGTTTAACCAGAATTCCGGTTCACCAGATGAACCTTTCAGCCAGTGTAAAAGAGGGAGAGGTAGTGTTGACCTGTGAATCGGACAATCGCACCATCGATTTTACAATCCTTGTCCCCAGGGATTTTTCCCTGAAGGTTGGCTCCAAAGACTACGGAGAGATCAAAATAGTGCGGATTGATGGAGAAATTGAAGCGAATAATCCGGGCGGGAATATATCAGTTGAAAATATAAGGGGTCCCGTTGTCCTTACAAGTGTAGCAGGTAATGTAATGGCCAGGTTTGCTTCAATTGATAACGACCGGCCCAGCATGATGACATCTTTTGATGGCAATATTGATGTGTCGGTTCCGGAGGAAGTTTGCCTGACATTCAACCTGAAAAGCCAGAAGGGAGAGGTACTGACCGATCTTGATATCAAAATGGCAAAACGTGAACCCAGGATAGGCTCACAAGGGGAGGCCAGGATCTACCAGCAGGATGACTGGAGCACCGGACACCTGAACAGGGGTGGAACAGAGTTCATCATAAGCACCTATTATGGAAATATAGTAATAAAGGGGAACGGGCTGTAACCTTTACAACCAGGTGAGGTTATTATAGAAGAATATTAATTCAAAATTATAAACCATGAAAAGATTCTTACTTACACCTGTAATTTTTTCTCTGTTTGCTGTTTGCATGGTATATTCTCAGAACCCTGATCATAAAGGTAGCTGGGAGATTGTCTATAAGCATGGTGAACCACATCTTAATCTTAAGCAGAGCAAGAATGACAACAATTGGAATTACGGCAGCACTATCGACCTTGGAAAGTTGTCAGGCTATAAGACCGGTCAGAATGTAACGTTTTACCTTCGGAATGATGCCGGGGAACTAAAGTTTACCGGAAACGTGACTGATGAAGGCGGTAGTGGAGATTATGAATTCTTCATAAACGATTCATATGCAGACGGAATGAAGAAAATGGGGTACACCGGATTTTCTGACAGGGAATATTTGTTATTTACAATGAAGGATTTCAAAATAAAGGACCTTGAGGAACTTCAGGAACTTGGATTTGAAAATATTCCTGAAAACAAGGTTGTAGCTGTGGCAGCACTGAATATTAGTCCAATATTTGTAAGGGAGATCCAGGATGCAGGATTCAAAGATATAGATATAGGCAGTGTAATATCTTTCAAGGCTTTGAATATTGATGCAGACAGGATAAATGAGCTACGAAGTACTTTTGGTGACGACCTGAGCGAGGCTGATGTACTGTCTTTTACCGCGATGAACGTGGATGCGGTATATGCAAAAGAGATGAAAGATAGCGGACTCGATCTTAACCCGAAGGATCTTCTCGCTTTCAAAGCTATGAATATCACACCTGAGTATATAAGGGATATGAAGAATTCTGGGATAGGTGAGGTTAATTCTAAGAATGTCCTTGCTTTAAAAGCACAGGGAGTGGATCTTGATTTTATCAAGGGATGCCGTGCAAAGGGATTTACTGATCTTACCGCTGCCAAGGTCATTAAACTAAAGATTTTCAACCCGGATGATGAATATATTGACATGATCCGGAAAGCTGGCTACGAGGATGCAACACTGGAGCAGATAATCGAATTTAAGATCATGAATATTGATGCTGCGTTTATTGAAAAGGCCAAAGAATTTAATGACGGAAAGCTTCCTGATCCACAAAAACTTGTGGGTCTTAAGGCAATGCGGAACAAACCAAATCAATAACCAGGATTATATAACCTGACAAATACCTGTCTTCTCTGTCCCGGACCGGAATAACATAATCCCTTCCGGGACAGAGTTTCTATAATTCAACTTTATGCTATACAGATTAGGTAGTGCTGTACCCTATGCCTTCTGTTCCCTGAATTTTGAGAGGAAATAATTTACATAATGCGAATCATCCTTGCCATATTTCGCAATGATATTATTTTCGCTGATCTTGAACGTTGAATGTTCTCCTGTGACCCTGGAAAAATAGACATCAAATTTATTTTTCTTTTCATCGGTCATTATAATCCTAACAAGGTTACTGTTTATATCGTCTGCTGTCAGGCTTTTATGGCAAACCGGACAGTAAAAATCAACAATCTCCCCTTCATCCAATCTCAGGGTAGGGTGACTGGTCATTGAGTAATTCCCCAGCTTTGGATTAAGCAGGAGTATGCCTCTTTTCTTACCATCAGGCGTACTGACGGTGAAGATGATATTGTTCCATATCCGCAGAAATGAGTGGCATTTCGGGCAGGAATAGTTGTGTTTCAGTTTAACATCGTGTTGCATGGCTAATTATTAATTTGTCATAAGATACGAAATCAGATAACATAAGTCAATAGTTTTGGCTTATAAGAAATTGAAAATTAGACTGTTAATTAATTAACAGATATATTTACAAGATTAATGAATAAAATAATTCCATAATTAATTACATTATTAAAACTATAATTAATTTTAGGGATTACCAGCACCGAACTAGCACAAACAGGCTTAAAACAATGCCGGCAGAAGAGTCAGGGGTGGCGTTTTATAAATTTGTCAGATCCTAATCTTCAATAACTATAATACCTGTATATGTTGACTTCCCCGGAAAGAATTAGGTGAATACCGGCAGTACAGTTCTTTGGAGAGTTGAACTCACTCTCACATGCCACCAATCTTTCATGAGATTCATTGAAAACATCATAATGGCTGGCCCTCCTGGCTTTTTCATATGCCTGTTCTTGACAAATGACCCGAAGTTGTCCAAAAAACTGAATATATGATTGTTAATTTATTTTTACATTTACAGGATTTTAACAGGTCGATCGGGTAAAACATAGTAAAAATGCAAAACACAGTCATTGGCACAATAATTACCCTGGATTCCCCTCAGGTTGCAGAGATGATATCGGAGACCGGTTTCGACTGGGTAATGATCGACATGGAGCACTCAACCCTCTCCGCAGCAGATGTGCAGAGGCATGTTCAGACCCTTCGTCCGGGAACCCTGTCAATCGTCAGGGTGCCTTCCAATGAGGAGGTCTGGATCAAGAGGGTGCTGGATACCGGATGTGATGGAGTCATGGTACCTATGGTACTTACCAGAGAGGACGCAGAACGGGCTGTGAGGTCGATGAGATATCCAACCGAAGGAACCCGGAGTGTCGGTGTTTCGAGGGCTCTCAAATACGGACCTGATTTTGGCAACTATCTGTTCAAAGAAAGCAGGGAGCTTAAGCTTCTTGTCCAGATTGAACACATAGAAGGAGTGAGAAACCTGGACAACATAATTAAGGTTGAAGGTATCAGCGGGATCTTTATCGGCCCCTATGATCTTTCTGCAAGCCTTGGTATGACGGGAGAGGTTAACAGCGAAAAGGTGCAGTCGGAGATCAGGACTATCAAGTCAAAATGCAAAGAGGCTGGTATGCCCTGGGGCATCTTTGGAATGACACCGGATACGATCAGGAATGAAATTGCAGACGGCTGCACGTATGTGCTGTGCGGTATCGACTCCGTGATCCTCTCACAGCAGGTCCAATCAATTTTTACTGAACTCAAAAAAGAGCTACAAGCTGAATAAGGAGAAATAAAAAATTTTACATTTGAAGATACTGTAGATGAATAAATTATAAATGCATTGTGTACTCTATCACAGGAAAACTATAGATAAATACAGGAACTTTAACTTAACAAAAGATTATGAAAAGGACTGGAGTAACACTTCTATTGATAATCCTGATCACAGGCTCAGGATTAACTGCATTCGGGCAGGAAACGGTGCCTGAAAACGAGGATTCCCCTGAATCAGTAATTAAAGATCTCTATCAACTGGTCTCGATTGAAAAAGGGAAAATCCATGATTGGGACCTGGTAAGGGAACTGTTTCATGAGAATGCAAACATAGTCCTTAGAACAAGCATGACAGCGTCAACGGTGTTTGATCTGGATGGCTTTATTGGTGATTTTGTGAAGTTCGTAACCGATTACAATATTATTGAAACGGGTTTTACAGAGAAGATCGTAAAAATGAAGCCTTTCATATTTGGTGATATTGCCTCTGTACTGGTGGTATATGAGGCAAGCGTACCCGGTTCAGGCAGGCAGCCACAACAGGGGCTCGACAGCATTCAGCTGATCAGACAGGATGTAGGCTGGAAAATAATTTCCATCATTAACGAGATCCCAATTCCCGAAAGGCCTTTCCCGGATGAACTCCGTGATTGACCTAAACCGGAGACCCGATATTTAATTCGGAATTCTGCATACCATACCGGTGAGTCAATCCTGGTTCCTTGCCAAAAACTGGCATATGCATAATAAGGGGAAACTGATCAGCCATCTGCCACACCTCTTTATCCTTAGTAAACACGACTGACAGAGTCAAAAAAAATTTTGTTCTACAATTACAAATTCAATAAATTACATCTATGAAAATAAAGTTGCATATACTATTACTCCTATGCTCTTTCATGGTTTCACCGGCATGCAGGTCCCAGCAGTCTTACGACCTGCTTAGAAGGGATATGGTGAACGACCAATTATCTGAGAGGGGTATTTCCGACAGGTGGGTTTTAGAGGCCATGAGGTCCGTTGAAAGACACCTCTTTGTTCCTGAGGAGCTCAGAAGATGGTCATATGGTGATCACCCACTTGCCATAGGGGAAGGACAGACGATCTCACAACCCTATATCGTTGCACTTATGACCGAGCAGCTTAGCCTGAAGCCAGGAATGAAAGTGCTTGAGATAGGTACCGGTTCAGGATACCAGGCAGCGGTACTTGCAGAAATGCAATGTCAGGTTTACACGGTTGAGATAATTGAGTCACTCGGCCTGCGAGCCAGGAAGGTACTTGAAGATACTGGATACCATGATATCAGTTTCAGGATCGGGGACGGGTATGATGGTTGGAATGAGCATGCCCCTTACGATGCAATCATTGTAACCTGCGCACCCGGAAATATTCCTGAACCACTGAAAGAACAGCTGAAGGAGGGAGGAAGGATGATCATCCCGGTAGGAGGTGCCTCAGTGCAGGAACTGGTATTGCTCACCAAACGGAATAACAGGATGGTGACCAGGAGAATTCTCCCGGTGATGTTTGTCCCGATGGTTGACCCAAAGGGTAAGAGGTATTGAAGAGCGGAATTTCATTCAGGGCTTACCCTATTCTTTTCAGAGTTGTTTCGATTGATTGTTCAACACTCATGAATCCCGGCTAGCTCATTGGCTTCGAACTTCGCCCCGGTTCATCGGGGCTGCGTCAGGCGAAGTCGCCTAGCTTGTAAACCCGGTTCCTCACAGCTTGCTGCGAGGAGTTTCAATTCGAGTCACTGATCTTTTGTATATTTACATGAGAAGTAAACCACTTAATTGACATAATAAAAATGAAATCGAATTATTTAAAATCAACCGCTGTTATCATTCTGGCTCTTTTAATAACCGGTTGCCAGCAAAAACCAAAAGAAGGGTATATTATGAAAACTGAAGATTTCGGACAACTGGAAGGTCATAAGGTTGTCCTTATAACACTGATAAACAAGTCAGGAAACAGTGTGAAACTTACTAATTATGGTGCGGCGGTTGTATGGATAGAAGTACCCGATCGTGACGGTAATCTTGAGAATATTACTTTCGGTTATGAAACACTGGAAGGTTACACCAGGGGCGATCCTTACTTCGGATCTATAGTCGGACGGTATGCCAACCGTATCGCGTTAGGCAAATTTACCCTGGATGATGAGGAATATAGCCTGGCAATTAATAACGATCCCAACACCCTTCACGGGGGGCCGGGAGGCTGGCACAGCGTGGTTTGGAATTATGAAACTTTTAATGATGACTCTGGCGCTCCTGCGGTCAGATTCACATACGATAGTCCTGATATGGAAGAGGGCTATCCGGGTAACATGCATATAGTTGCCACCTACAAATGGACCGATGCCAATGAACTGGTGATCGGGTACGAATGTACTACAGACAAGAAAACAGTTCTTAACATTACCAACCATGCTTATTTTAATCTGAAAGGAGCAGGTAATGGCGACATATTGGATCACGAGCTGATAATTAAGGCCTCAGCATATACTCCTGTTGATGCCAACCTTATTCCAACAGGAGAGATGGCACCAGTTGCCGGTACTCCTTTTGATTTCACATCGCCATACACTGTAGGTGAAAGGATAGATGAGGATTTTGAACAGCTGATCCTTGGACGTGGATACGATCATAACTATGTTCTTGATAATACAGAAGAGGTGGATGCAGTCGTATATGAACCCGGCAGTGGCAGGATGTTGGAAATGATGACCGACCAGCCGGGTGTACAGTTTTATTGCGGTAATTTTCTTGATGGAACACAAACGGGACATGGTGATAAGGTCTACAACTACAGGGGCGGATTATGTCTCGAAACACAGCATTTTCCGGACAGCCCGAACCAGTCTGCATTTCCGACAACAGTGCTTAATCCCGGAAATGTCTTCAGATCTTCTACAATTTACAGATTCTCTGTCAAGTAATTATAATATCGATTATATTTGGCCGGAAATGCCGTTGCTTTTCCGGCTTTTTAATTCAGCTGAAAAATGAAAATCCTGCCATTACTTTCCTTATTAATTCTGGCTGTGGAAGCATCACCTCAAAATGATACTGTAAGATATCCCTTCCAGGATACATCCCTGGATATCAATAAAAGGGCAGATGACCTGGTTTCGAGAATGACCCTCCAGGAGAAAAGTGATCAGCTTCTTTACACAGCTCCGGCAATCCCCAGGCTTGGCATACCTGAATATAACTGGTGGAATGAGGCATTACACGGCGTTTCGAGATCTGGCTGGGCTACTGTTTTTCCGCAGTCTGTTACAATTGCGGGATCATGGGACGAAGACCTTATATACCGGGTAGCTGATGTGATCTCAACCGAGGCAAGGGCAAAATACAATGAATACCAGCGCAGGGGAAAGAGAGGGATCTACCAGGGACTGACTTTCTGGTCGCCCAATATTAACATTTTCCGTGACCCCAGGTGGGGCAGGGGGCATGAAACTTACGGTGAGGATCCATATCTGACAGGACGCATGGGACTTCAGTTCGTGCTTGGGATGCAGGGTGATGACCCTTATTACCTGAAGACCGTTGCCACCGGTAAACATTTTGCTGTTCATTCAGGTCCTGAACCACTGCGACACAAATTCAATGCACTTGTAAGCGAGGTGGATCTCAGGGAAACCTATCTTCCTGCTTTCAGGACCCTGGTTGTGGATGGAAAGGTTCAGTCTATCATGGGTGCTTATAATATGTTCAGGGGCCAGCCATGTTGCGCCAGTGAGGAACTGTATGGAATTTTGCGTAACGAATGGGGATTCGATGGATATATTGTATCCGACTGCTGGGCAATATCTGACTTACACACATTCCAGGGATATACAGAGAATGTTGAACAGTCTGCTGCAATAGCGGTCAAACGAGGGACCGACCTGAATTGTGGTGTCTCATACAAAGCACTGAAAGATGCAGTGGATCATGGTCTGTTAACCGAAGGTGATATCGATATTGCAGTAAAAAGATTGATGAAGGCCAGGATCAAGCTCGGCATGTTCGATCCTGATTATATGGTTCCTTATGCAATGATACCTTATTCCGCCAATTGTGCCGATTACCATACCACCCTCGCACGGGAAGCAGCCAGGGAATCAATTGTACTGCTCAAGAATAATGGTATTCTGCCATTGAACCGTACCATTGGGACCATAGCAGTGATAGGACCGAATGCCGATAATTTTGAATCTCTTATAGGGAATTATAACGGCATACCCGGAAACCCGGTTACTATACTGGATGGCATAATCAACAAAAAAGGGGAAACATCAAAAATATTATTCGCTGAAGGATCTGATCTTGCTGATGGGATACATAACCTTGTTCCAGTTCCTTCAGATTATCTCAGGACCGGAGACAACAGGCAGGGGGCTTTTGCCGAATATTATAATAATGTGGGGCTCAAGGGAGAACCGGTATTTACAAGGATCGATGACCAGATAAATTTCTACTGGGAAACTGTGAGCCCTCATCCTGAAATGGCTGATGATAATTTCGGTATCCGGTGGCTAACATACCTTGTACCGCCTGAAAGCGGCAGATATTCACTGGGGGCATGGGGGTCATCAAATTATGAGATCTATTTGGAGGGAGAAAGGTTCATTACCTCAAGGAGCGAACACCATGCTTTTCATAAGGAAGGGATAGTTGATCTGGAGGCAGGGGAAAAGTATAAGATAGAGGTAATATATAGAAATTATGCAGGTGACGCTGATATAAAACTGCTATGGGCAAAACCTCGTGGCAAGCTTATTGACGAAGCAGTAAAAAAAGCCTTATCGGCCGATGCAGTAGTCCTGGTTCTCGGTCTGTCGCAGCGTCTCGAAGGTGAAGAGATGTCAATAAAGATCGATGGTTTTGAGGGAGGAGACAGGACAAACCTTAACCTTCCGGCTCAGCAGGAAGAGTTGCTAAAAGCTATCGCCGGAACAGGCAGACCATTGGTTATTGTACTTATGAACGGTAGTGCACTGGCAGTAAACACTGCGCAGGAAGTGGCAGATGCCATCATTCTTGCAGGGTATGCCGGTGAAGAAGGGGGGAATGCTGTGGCTGACATACTGTTCGGGGATTACAACCCTGCAGGGAGGCTGCCAATAACATATTACAGGTCGGTTGAACAGCTGCCTCCTTTTGAGGATTATAATATGCAGGGACGCACTTACAGGTATTTTACCGGAGAACCTCTCTATCCTTTCGGATATGGTTTGAGCTACACAACATTCAGATACTCAGATGTTAAACTCCCTGCCTCTGTAAAAGCTGGCTCATCATTGACCATAACCGTTACAGTTACGAATACAGGTGATGTAGCGGGTGATGAGGTTGTACAATTATACCTGACAGATGAAGAAGGATCCACCCCGCGGCCCATCAGGCAACTTGAAGGATTCAGGAGGATATATCTCAAACCCGGAGAAAGCAGGGAGGTCTCCTTTATCCTTGAACCCCGCCAGTTCTCCATGATAAATAAAATGGGCGAAAGGGTAATAGAACCCGGGTGGTTTACAATCTCAGTAGGAGGGAAACAACCCGGATTCAGTGGATACCTTGACCCTGAATTCACTTCAGTTTTGACCTCGCGGGTAAAGTTGACAGGCAAGGAAGTGAAGCATGATAAATAGGTTTGACCTTATAAATAATCTCAGGATTTGATCCCATCTGAATTCATTTCAAGGCTGAAGGAGCAGCTCGGTGATAAAAAAGCTGGTGAACTTCTTTCAAATCTTTCTGATAAGGGAGGTGCCAGTATAAGAATTAATCCTCTCAAATTCAACAAGCCGGCTCCATCAGGTGAACGCGTCCCCTGGTGCCCTGAAGGGGTGTACCTTGAAAAACGACCTCTCTTTACTCTCGACCCTCATTTCCATGCCGGGACATACTACGTCCAGGAGGCATCAGGCATGTTCCTGGGGGAGGTTGTAAGGCAGGTTCGGCAGGGCGAACAATTCCTGAAGGTACTTGACCTCTGCGGAGCCCCCGGAGGTAAGGCAACACATCTTTCATCACTTATCGGTGATAATGGTCTGCTTGTTACCAATGAGGTGATCAGGAGCAGGGCAAGAATACTGTCTGACAACATTACAAGGTGGGGGATGGGCAATGTTATGGTAACAAATAACGATCCCGGGGATTTTTCTGAAATATCAGGATGGTTCGACATGGTTGTTGTGGATGCTCCATGTTCGGGGGAAGGGATGTTCAGAAGCAGTATTGCCAGGAGAGAATGGAGTCCGGCAAATGCTGATCTGTGCAGCAGCCGGCAACGCAGGATACTGATGAATATTTGGCCCGCCCTCCGTAATGAAGGTATATTGATTTACAGCACCTGTACTTTCAATCCCGAAGAAAATGAAAAAAACCTTGCCTGGCTTTCAGGTGAAGAAAATTTTGAATCAGTCAAACTTGATATTAACGGAGAGTGGGGTATTCAGGAAATATTACATAAAGGGATATACGGATATGCCTTTTATCCGGGAAGGATAAAGGGTGATGGATTCTTTATTTCAGTGATGAGAAAAACTGGTCGCAGGGAAGAAAAAAGGTTACTTAGGGGGAATCTGCCACAAGGACCAACAGTTTCTGATTCCAGGGTCGCTTCAGAATGGAGCAGTTTCGGAGAGGAGAGAATATTCGTGTTAAGAGATAAAATCGTTGCCGGACCGGCGGGGAATAATATGATCTATCCGGTTATTGACAAACTCAACATAATCAAACCCGGAACAATCATATCTGTAAGGAAAGGGGCTGATTACCTCCCGGATAATGAACTGGCACTTTCGGTACGGATCAACAGGGATGCATTTGATGCTGCCGATCTGGATTACAACGAAGCTATTAAATACCTGCGTAAGGATAATATTATAATAAGTAACAGAGCAACCGGTTGGATGCTGATACTGTTTGAAGGTTCAATACTGGGTCTTGCAAAAAACCTGGGAAACCGCCTGAACAACTACTACCCGACTGAATGGAGGATAAGGATGGAGGCGAAACAGGATGAACAACATTGAACACCCGCTGTTTTATGGGTGTAAATACTCAATACATTTGTCTGCTGAGGATCCGGGTTAAACGCCCGGATTTTTATATATTTGATTCTCCGTAACGACCATATTACTATGTATATTTTAGGTTTTGACGCAGGCAGTTCCTCTGTAAAGGCATCGGTAGTGGATGGCGGGAGCGGTCAGCTAATTTCCTCTGCGTATTACCCCGAGAAAGAAATGAAGATCATTGCCTTAAAGCCGGGCTGGGCTGAGCAGGATCCGGACATGTGGTACCAAAACCTGAAGCAAGCAACAAGGAAGTGTTTAGCTTCAGCCGACATAGCGGCAGATGAAATAAGAGCAATCGGGATCTCTTATCAGATGCATGGACTGGTTGCTGTTGACAGGGATCTTGAACCGATACGGCCATCTATAATCTGGTGCGACAGCAGGGCAGTGGATTATGGTCAGAGAGCTTTTGATGAGCTTGGAGCGGAGTATTGTTTCGGGAACCTTCTGAATTCTCCAGCCAATTTTACTGCTTCAAAACTGGCCTGGATCAGGGAGAATGAGCCTCAAAACTACGAGAAGATACATAAAATAATGCTTCCGGGTGACTTTATCGCATTAAAACTCACAGGAGAGATCAATACAACCATTACTGGATTGTCTGAAGGTATTTTCTGGGATTTTGCCCGGAACGGGATAAGTATTGATTTGCTGGATTACTTCGGATTCGATAGAGAGATAATTCCTGACCTTGTCCAGGTTTTTTCTCAGCAGGGATGTCTCAGTGAGGCAGCAGCTTATGACCTGGGTCTGAAACCGGGTGTACCGGTAAGTTACAGGTCCGGCGATCAGCCGAACAACGCCCTCTCGCTGAAAGTGTTGGATCCGGGAGAGATTGCCGCTACCGCTGGCACATCCGGGGTGATCTATGGAATTTCAGACAGGGACCTGTTTGACAGGCAATCGAGGGTAAATATTTTTGCACATGTAAATCATTCTGCACAGCAAAAAAGGCTTGGTGTACTTGCATGTATAAATGGAGCAGGTATTCTGAATAGCTGGATGCGACAGATCACAGGATTGCGTTTTGGATATAATGAAATGAACGGTATGGCAGCATCGGTCGAGCCAGGCAGTGACGGACTCTTGATTTTCCCTTTTGGCAATGGTGCTGAGAGACTCCTTTTAAACAGGAATACTGGTGCCATTTTCAGGAATCTAAATTTGAATATACATAACGAAGCGCACCTTTTCAGGGCTGTTCAGGAGGGAATTGCATTTTCGTTCAGATACGGAATCGACATTTTGAAAGAGATGGGGATCCCTGTATCAAAGATCAATGCAGGAAATGCAAATATGTTCCTTAGCCCTCTCTTTGCACAGCTAATTGCTGACCTGAGCGGTTCCACTATAACAATCTTAAACACTGACGGATCAATTGGAGCTGCAAGAGGAGCGGGTATTGGTTGCGGCTACTATAATAGTTTTGATGATGCATTCGGAAGTGTTGAGGTTGTCAAAGTGGTTGAGCCTGATGAGAAAAGTGGAGTAATATATGAGAGCATTTATGAGCAATGGTTGACTATGCTACAGAATATTCTGGAATAGATCAATATCCGGCTATTTATAATTTAAACTAATTGATTTTATGGAAGTTTACAAGGGTATCAAAAAAATAGAATTCGAGGGAAGAAACTCAAAAAATCCGATGGCTTTCAGATGGTATGATCCTGATCTGGTGATAGCCGGGAAAAAGATGAGGGAGCATCTCAGATTTGCTGTAGCATACTGGCACTCCTTCTGTGGTGACGGATCGGACCCTTTTGGGAAGGCAACACAAAAATTCCCGTGGGATAATCTGCCTGATCCGATCGACAGGGCAAAATTTAAACTTGATGCAGCTTTTGAGTTTATTACAAAAACAGGAGCCCCTTTCTACTGTTTCCACGATACAGATATGGTAGGCGACGGTTCAGTCTTTGAGATAGAAAAAAGATTGGAAAAGACAGTTCCACATGCGAAAAATCTGCAGGAGAAAACAGGGATCAGGCTTCTATGGGGTACTGCAAACCTCTTTTCAAATCCCAGGTATATGAATGGAGCAGCAACAAATCCGGATTTTGCTGTCGTTGCCAATGCAGCGGTACAGATTAAGAATGCTATTGATGCCACAATTGAGTTGGGAGGCCGGAACTACCTCTTCTGGGGAGGGAGGGAAGGCTATATGAGTCTTCATAATACCGATATGAAGAGGGAGCTGGATCATCTGGCCATGATACTGGCGAAAGCAAGGGATTATGGCAGGAGTAAAGGTTTCAAAGGAACCTTTCTTATTGAACCAAAACCTATGGAACCATCAAAACACCAGTATGATTACGATGCTGCAACTGTGATCGGTTTTCTGAATAAATATAACCTTCAGGACGATTTTAAACTAAACATTGAGGTCAACCATGCAATACTGGCAGGACATACATTTCAGCACGACCTTCAGGTAGCTGCAGATGCCGGATTGCTTGGCAGTATTGATGCAAATAAGGGTGATTATCAGAATGGCTGGGATACGGATGAATTTCCTACAAATATCTATGAGGTAACAGAAGCAATGATGGTGATACTCTCTGTCGGAGGATTTACTACCGGCGGAATAAACTTCGATGCAAGGAGAAGACGTAACTCCACTGATCCCGAAGACCTTTTCATATCGCACATTTCGGGGATGGATACATTTGCACGTGCCCTCATTATTGCAGATCAGGTACTTTCAAACAGTGATTATCCGGGGTTCAGAAAGGAGAGGTACTCATCTTTCGACACCGGTAAGGGTACGGAATTTGAGAATGGCCAACTTGGATTTGAAGAGCTGAGGGAGATTGCCATGGAAACAGGAGAGCCTGAAACCAGAAGTGGAAAGCAGGAGATGCTTGAACAGCTTATTAATATGTACATATAAAAGCATGGAGCGAAGGGCGAAGGGAACCATATATTAAACTCACTGCTGTCCAAAACGATTCCATTTGGACAGCAGTGATTAAACTATATAAATATATTTTTATTTTTCGCTAAGGTCAGACACTATACCCTGGTTACCGGTTTACCAGCCTGGAGTCCTTCTCTGCGCTCAGGATGACAACTACAGGTATTTGCTCACTATATCCCTCCTTACAAATGGAGCTGCAGCAAATCTTTTAACCATTTTAGCAGTAGACAGGAAGGAAATAGTTGCTCCGTTTGATGTGTTGATCATAATCCGGTCGACCAGGAATTCGGTAACTGGCCCCACCTCCTCTGCCATAATGTTTAGAATGCGGATGAATCGTCGCGACCCTGCAGGATCCTTCTTTATAGGATCAATCACCAGGTCTGTAATCACCATGCCCGGTAAAAGAAGTCCTACTTTTACCGGGCCTCCTTCTGCCTCCCTGGACAATGCCCTGGTAAAATACTGGACGGCTCTCTTTGATGTACCATAGGGTGTCAAACCCTTCCTCATCCTTCCATCTGATCCAAGTCCGCCCATGTTATAGATAAAACCACCACCCTGATCTTTCATCATGTTATAAGCGAGATGTGACGCCAGCATAACACCCTTGACATTAGTATCAATTATTCGTGTGAAGTTGTCAGGGTCAAGTTCACCAAACATCCTCTCCTCATTTGTAATGCCGGCATTATTAATCCAGATATCTACCGGCCCGAATATCTTTGTTGCAAAATCCCGGAGAGTATTCAGATCCCTGATCCTGGTTACATCGCAAACCACACCTCTCATCCTGCTGTTATCCCACTTTTCAACAAGCAGATCAAGGGCCCTGTTTAGAGTGGCGTCTGAAGTAGCTGTGAATGTAACCATGCAGCCACTTCTCAAAAATTCATTTACCAGACCAAAGCCAATACCTCTGGACCCACCGGTAACTACAACATGTTTCATAGTATAAATTTAATTCAATTTTTTTTCATAATTTCACTGCTTCAAGATAAGGAAAATAAATACGTACTTTACCTGCTGAACCCTGAATATCAATAGATTTATAGCTACATTCGAATGAAATCAATTAAACAATAATCAAAAAAAAACGATTTATGAAATCAGACATTGAAATTGCTCAGGCGGCTAAAAAGCTACACATAGCCGAAATTGCTTCAAAACTAGGAATTCCTGAAGATAAGCTTGAATTCTATGGTAAGTATAAAGCTAAATTACCTCTCGATCTTATCGATGAGGCTAAGATAACAAAATCAAAACTAATCCTTGTGACTGCTATTACACCAACGCCCGCAGGTGAAGGAAAGACCACGACTTCGATAGGCCTTGCTCAGGCTATGAATAAGATTGGATCTGATACAATAGTAGTACTCAGGGAGCCATCCCTTGGACCAGTATTTGGAATCAAAGGTGGAGCTGCCGGTGGGGGTAATGCCCAGGTATTGCCCATGGAAGATATTAATCTCCATTTCACAGGTGATATTTCAGCTGTCGAGAAAGCACATAATTTATTGGCAGCTATGATAGATAACAACCTCCAGCAGCAGTCTGTAAGTCTTGATATTGATCCAAGGACTGTTGAATGGAAGAGAGTGATGGATATGAATGAAAGAGCCCTCCGGAAAATAGTAATTGGGCTTGGAGGTCCATTGGAAGGGGTTCCACGGGAAACAGGATTTAATATTACTGCCGCTTCCGAAGTAATGGCAATTCTTTGCATGGCCAGTGGTATGGATGACCTGAAAAAGAGATTAGGAAATATATTTGTTGGCAATACCTACAAGGGTAAACCGGTATATGCTCGTGATCTTAAGGCAGAAGGAGCAATGGCGGTTCTTCTGAAGGATGCAATTAAACCAAACCTGGTTCAGACACTTGAAAACACACCTGCAATAATCCATGGAGGTCCATTTGGGAATATTGCTCAGGGTACCAACTCCATTCTTGCAACAAAAATAGGTTTGTCACTATGCGATTATGTCGTAACGGAAGCAGGCTTTGCCAGTGAACTGGGTGCGGAAAAATTCTTTGATATAAAATGCAGGTTTGCAGGCCTAAATCCAAAAACCGTGGTTATTGTAGCTACAATACGGGCGCTGAAATATCATGGAGGGGCAAAACTACCTGACCTCAGCAAAGAGGATATGACCGCTCTTGAGAAAGGTATGGAAAACCTGGATGCACATATTGAGAACATGACCAAGTTTGGACTGAAACCGGTAGTAGGAATTAATAAATTCTCTTCCGATACGCAGGCTGAAGTAGATATGATTATGAAGCATTGCGAGGAGAAAGGAGTTACAGTTGCATTGAATGAGTCGTGGGAACTCGGGGGAGATGGAGCTATCGAACTGGCTGAGAAGGTTATCCGAGCAGTTGAGGACCCTGCAAACCAGTTTAAGCCACTTTACGATCTTGACCTGAGCTATGAGGAGATGATTGAAAAGATCTCAACTGAAATGTATGGTGCTGACGGGGTTGAATACTCGGCCATGGCTAAAAAACAACTGGCAAAGATCAAGGAACTCAACCTTAAGGATCTTGCTGTTTGCATTGCAAAAACACAGAAGTCGTTATCTGATGTTGCTTCAGTAAAGGGACGGCCCAGGGGATTCAATATAGCCATACGGGAGGTTGAACTGTCTTCGGGAGCCGGATTTATCGTTCCCATTGCGGGTGCAATAATGAGGATGCCGGGTCTCCCATCATACCCGGCGGCTGAAAAGATCGATATAGATGCTGATGGAAATATAACCGGCCTCTTCTGATGGAAGAGATTTCACGGATTGCTCCCTGATTTTATTAGCGGGGAGCTTTCTTTTTAGGTCAAGGACTAAAGACTAAGACAACAGGCGAGAGGCGAAAGATAAAAGACGAAAGGCTAAAGAAACAAATCAACGAATCAACAAATCAACGAATCAACCCTTATATAGACTAAGTATATATTTAGCCAATTAAACCACTTGTTTCGACATATTCTAGAAACATTGAATAATTTTTATTTATTTAGTGTAATCTACTCCGAAGTGTAAAATACGAAAGGGAAGGTACTTGTCCGGGTAATGGAATTTAGAATATCAAAATGAAACCACCTCAAGGTAATTACAATATTAGCGGGATTGTCCTGGCCGGAGGAGAGAACAGTCGGTTTAAAGGGATAACAAAAGCGAATATAGTTGTTGACGGAAGATCAATTCTGAGAAATATACTTGACCTCGTATCCCCGATATTCTCGGAGACAATAATAGTTGCAAATAACCTGGATGGGTTCAGTGAATATAGCGATTACAGGATTGTCCGGGATGTCTTCAGGAAGGTTGGTCCTCTCGGAGGTTTACATGCAGGCATGAAAGCCTGCTCCACAGAGGCCGTGTTTCTTCTGGCATGTGATATGCCGAGCCTCTCGGAAGATATCATCAGGTACCAGATCGACCTTTTTTTCAGGTCAGGATGTGAGATTCTAATACCAAGGATCGGGCAATGGGATGAACCACTCCATGCTATATATAGCAGAGCGGTGTACCAGAGACTCGATCAATTTCTTGGATCGACAAGGAAGTATGCTATAAGAGATTTTCTACAATTAGCGGAGGTGGAATATTTTAATCCTGAAATGAAGAATTTCAAGCGTCAGGTATTTACCAATATTAACACACCTGATGACCTCGCGTCATTGAAAGAAGGAAGGTAAGATTCTCTGAAAGGTAATACTGGAATAACATTAATTTAATCCTCCTTCGCGTTCCGCTACGGCGGACGAGAAGGTATGGTTTAATTGGCTACGCCGAGCTCCCCACCAGTCGGCGGGTCGGTTCCCCGGGGCTTGCCCCGGAAAAAAGGGTCCGGGGCTTGACCTGGGGTTTAATACCATTTAATATGGATAATATGTAAATCGTCAAAGAGAATAGTAAAAAAGTTATGCATTTTGTTGAGTGTTGTTTCATTGACTTTCATTACTTAAATTTAAGCAATTATTTCATTTATTTGGATTGGTAATTTCAGTTTTCTTTCAAGGTGGTTCATTCTCCTTTGCTTCATGGTGACTCATTACAAAGGTTAGAAATTAGTAAAACCACCACTTAATTTATACCTTTAATTTGTCCAAATTAATTTGTTGTAATACATTAGCTAAAATACCGGCAACAAAAGTTTGTGCCATTAAGGTGGAAAAAATGGATAGATGATTTAGAAAACGATGATTAAAGAATTACAGATGGAACGATCAAAGATACTTGGGAAATTTGCTGCAAGTATGGATAATATGCTTGGTGTCCTGCATGAACTGCAAAACAACAATCCTGGGAATTATCTCAGCCAGGATGATCTGATGGCTGTTGCTGAGTACATGAATACCACCTACAGCCATGTATACGGAGTGGCAACATATTATACGATGTATAGCCTTAAGCCGAGAGGGAAATACATTGTAAGGGTGTGTAATTCTCCGGTATGTAATATGGAAGGATCGACCACTATCGCAGAGGAATTAATGAAGATACTGTCGGTTGATGTGGGCGGTACCACACCAGACAGACTGTTTACCCTTGAACTGACTGAATGTCTTGGTCAATGTGGGGAAGCGCCCGGGATAATGATAAATGAGGATTTTCACGGTAATATTAACAGGGATAAGCTGATATCGATCATAGAAAACTACAAAACCAAATAGGGTGATAGCAGAAAGAAGGATAACACTAAAAAATTACGGAAAAATTGATCCGGGTAGTATTAAGGATTATATTGCCGTTGGGGGATATAATGCATTAAGGAAAGCATTGAAGCGCAACCATATTGAAATAATAGATGAAGTGGTTGGATCAAGATTGCGTGGCAGGGGGGGGGCCGGGTTTTCAGCCGGCCTGAAGGAAAAGTTTACAAATGAGGCATGTCCCGAATGTGAACAGAGATATCTTGTCTGCAATGCGGATGAAGGTGAACCAGGCACTTTTAAAGACAGAATAATAATGGAGAACGATCCTCATTTGCTGATCGAAGGGATGATAATCGCTGCCTACGCCATAAATGCAACAAGAGCCTATGTCTACCTGCGGGGGGAGTACTATGATTCAATACGAATGGTAGAAAAAGCTATTAATTCAGCCAGGGAAGAAGGATTCCTGGGTAACAATATTATGGGCTCAGGCTTTTCAACAGATATTGAAATCAGGCTAGGGGCAGGCTCATACCTCTGTGGTGAAGAGCTTACTCTTCTTGAGTCACTTGAAGGGAAAAGAGGCTATCCCAGGATAAAACCTCCTTTTCCTGCAGAAAAGGGATTATTCGGTCTTCCAACTCTAGTTAATAATGTTGAAACCCTGGCCACCATTCCTGTGATAATTGAACACGGGTCTGAATGGTACACGAAATTAGGATCAGCAGATTCCCCTGGAACTAAGATTTTTACCATCAGCGGCGACGTTGTTAATCCCGGGTTTTTCGAGGTTGAACTTGGTGTAACACTTCGTGATCTTATTTTCGGTCTCGCAGGAGGCATGAAGGAGGGAAAGGAATTACAGGCAGTATTGACAGGCGGTGCCGCAGGCACCTTCGTTGATGAGTCGGTACTTGATACACCACTGGGATACGATTCACTAAAGGAAAAGGGAGCAGTGCTTGGTTCGGGTGCAATTATAGTTTTGGGTGGCGATAAATCGATACCTGCCCTTACCCGGTCTATACTTGAGTTCTTTAAGCACGAGTCATGCGGGAAATGTGTCCCCTGCAGGGTGGGAATGACCCAGCTTACCAGGCTGATCAGGGAAGTTAATGAGCCAGATACCAATGGTGGATCTGTGCTCGACAGAATGGTGGATGAGGCAGAGTATATGGCAAAAACATCCCTGTGCCCTCTTGGCCAGTCACCCCTGCTGCCTCTGCAAAGCCTGAAAAGATATTTCTATGACCAGTTCTGATAAATCATTACAGACTATGAAGAAATTGGTAAACATAACCATCGATGGAAAAAATATAGAGGCAGTGGAGGGCGCAAACCTCCTGCAGGTTGCCCGTGACAACGGGATAAATATTCCTGGCCTTTGCTATCATAAGAAGCTTTCTCCAACTGCTGCGTGCAGATTGTGTGCCACCAGGATCGAAGGGCAAAGAGGACTGGTAATGTCCTGCACTGTATCAGTTAATGAGGGAATGAAGGTAAATACATATGACGAGGAAATTGAAGAGGTCCGCAAACATACAATCGACTATTTGTTGGCCGAACATAATGATGATTATGATGATACATACCTTGACGAACTGAGAGAGCTGGCAATAAGGTACGATCTTGATGATCCGGCGAATAGAAAATATCCGAACATCTATAAATCACTTGATTATGGCGGTGATGATACTTCACCTGTTCTTACATACGATGCATCAAAATGTATAAAGTGCTTCAGGTGTATCAAGGGATGCAACGAGGTACAGGGGAAAAATGTCCTCTCATTCTCCGAAAGAGGAATAGTATCACACATCATAGCCGGCTATAACCACTGGTCAGAATCTGAATGCGATGGATGTGGGGAATGTATACAGCTTTGCCCTACCGGAGCACTTGTGGAGAAACCGCACCGTGAGACAATAAAACTTGAGAAGATTGACAGGAAGGTAATTACGACATGTCCATATTGCGGTGTAGGCTGCCAGATCGAGCTGCTCGTGCAGGATGGCAGGATAGTCAGGGTAAATGGTGTTGAAGGGATTTTACCAAACGATGGCAGGTTATGCGTAAAGGGCAGGTTCGGTTTCGACTACGTCGGAAACGGTGAAAGACTTACAAAACCTCTTATAAAAAAGAATGGGAAATTCGTTGAGTCAGATTGGGATGAGGCCCTGAACCTGGTTGCTGAGAAGCTGGGAGGGATCAAAGAGAAATACGGGCCGTCAGCCCTGGCAGGATATGCCTCTGCCAAGTGCACCAACGAGGATAATTATTTATTCCAGAAATTCATACGTATGGTATTTGACAATAATAACATTGATTATTGTACCAGATTATGCCACGCATCAACCGTAACCGCTATGCTGAAATCTATAGGTGACGGTGCAGGCAGCAACTCAATCGAAGATTTCGAAACAACAGATTGTTTATTCGTTACTGGAAACAACATAATTGAAACACATCCTGTTACTGCTACTTATGTGAAGGCCGGGAAGTCAAAGGGTCAGCAACTCATTGTATGTGATCCGAGATGGACCCCCCTTGTCAAATATGCCGATATCTGGCTCCAGCCAAGGCTCGGCACGGATGTTGCTCTTTTGAACGGGATGATCAGACAGATCATTGAAGATGATGCTATTGATGAGGATTTTATAAAGCGAAGGGTTGATGGCGGGATGGCAGCATTTCATGAATTGAAGAGTCTTGTTGAAAAATATACTCCGGAACTTGTTGAAGAAATAACTACTGTCCCTGCAGATAAGATGATTGCTGCTGCCAGGATGTATTCCAGGGCAGAAACAGCCATGATCTCTACCGGTATGGGAATGAGTCAGCAGGTAACAGGTACTCATAATGTTTTCTCCCTGATTAATATGATGCTTATCACGGGTAAGATAATGCGGGAGAGATGTGGGATCGATCCTCCCAGAGGACAGAATAATGTTCAGGGTGCCACTGATGTAGGATGCTCACCGGTGGTTTACCCCGGATATATCCCGATTACTGACGATGAGAACAGGAAAAAGATTGCGGCACTCTGGAATACAGACTACGGGAAACTTTCCGGAGAACCAGGTTTGTCAACCATAGAGATCATACAACATGCCCATAAAGGGGAGATAAAAGGAATGTATATAATGGGTGAGAACCCAATGGTGACCGATCCGGACCTGAACCATACTGCCGAAGCTCTCAATAGGCTCGATTTTCTTGTCGTCCAGGATATCTTTCAAACCGAGACAACAAAATTTGCAGATGTCATTCTTCCAACTTCTTCATATGCTGAAAAAGATGGGTCTTTTGTTAACAGCGACAGAAGAGTGGTACGGGTCCGGAAAGCTGTTGAACTTCCGGGTGAAGCACGGGAAGACTGGAAAATAATCATTGAGATTGCTTCCAGAATGGGTTATGATATTGGCACCTACAATGATGCTTCAGATATCTTTGATGAGATTGCCATGGCAGCCCCGATATTGGGAGGGATCTCTTATGACAGGATTGAACATCAGGGAATACAGTGGCCATGTCCTGACAGAGATCACCCAGGCACATCAACACTTTTCCTTGAAAGGTTCAATACCCCCAGTGGGAAAGCTAAACTCAATCCATTCGACCATATTGAGCAAACTGAAAAACCCACCGAGGAATTCCCGTTTATACTTAACTCAGGCCGGATCCTCTACCAGTTTCATTCCTCAACGATGTCCAGGAGGAACAAAGCCCTGACTGATTTTGCTAATGAGGCTTATGTACTTATGAATCAGGTTGATGTCAAGAGACTTGAATTAAAAAATGGGGAGCATGTTAAATTGTCAAACAACAGAGGTGAACTGGTTACTACGCTCAGGGAAAGCAGCGAGGTTGCGGTTGGAGAACTATTTATGCCATGGCATTTTTCGGAGGCCCTCGTTAATAACCTGACCAGGGCAGAACTGGACCCCTATTCAAAAATTGCTCCCTTCAAATTATCAGCCTGTAAAGTCGAAAAAATCAGTCAGTAAGATCCAGAATATTCCGATAAAATGAATAATCTTTTCATCATTCTTGCCTCAGGAGTGATTGTGCTGCAATCATGTAATAATTTAACAAGGTATGAAGATGTGGCTTTCCCGGAAAAAGAACCTCGTGACTGGGAAAATCCAACAATGTTCAACCAGAACAGGGAGTATGCACATGCTTCAATGATCAGTTTTCCTGATGAGGAGACTGCCCTGAATAATGACCCTGAGGAATCTCCTTCCTATATATGCCTCGATGGATTGTGGAAATTCCACTGGGCTAAAACACCTGACGAAAGACCCTGCTGGTTCTTCAAGGATGATTATGATAACCGCGACTGGGATGAGATCACCGTTCCATCAAACTGGGAAAGGGAAGGATATGGAATTCCGATATATCTCGATGTTGGATATGGCTTCAAACAGGACCCTCCATTTATTCATCATGACTGGAATCCCGTTGGATCATACAAAACCAGTTTCAGGATTCCGGCAGCATGGAACGATAAGGATGTTTTTCTGCAATTTGGTGCTGTAAGTTCAGCATTTTACCTGTGGGTGAATGAACAGCTTGTCGGATACAGCCAGGGGAGTAAGACTCCTGCTGAATTTAATATTTCAAAATATTTGAGGAGGGGTAAGAACACTCTTGCAGTGGAGGTTTATCGCTGGTGTGACGGGAGTTATATTGAGGACCAGGACTTCTGGAGACTCAGCGGGATCCAAAGATCAGTTTTCCTTCATATGC
The DNA here is from genome assembly GCA_035527935.1 of Bacteroidales bacterium. Lineage (GTDB taxonomy): Bacteria > Bacteroidota > Bacteroidia > Bacteroidales > VadinHA17 > DATKZO01. The sequence goes on along the minus strand of DATKZO010000010.1, from coordinate 146,298 downwards.
GCCCCAGGATAAGAATTGCAGATTATTTCGTCAGGGCAGGTCTGGATGAAAATTATGAAAACGGAATTTTAGATATGGATGTTGAGGTTCGCAGCAATAGTGGAGCAGCTTCCGATTGTGCTGTCCGTGTAACCCTGTTGAAGGATGGAGAAACACTGTTCAGGGAGACCACCGAAATTGCCGGACTTGAGGGGAATCAGCGTATCAACTTCAACAGGATAGTTGAGAATGTAAAGAAATGGTCGGCAGAAATACCCGAATTGTACGACATGGTCATAAGTCTGCTTGATGGGAAGAATAATATTCTTGAGAGCGTCAGCAGCAGGGTAGGATTCAGAACAGTTGAAATAAAAGATAAGCAGTTATTGATAAATGGCAGGTATATCTACCTGAAGGGTGTCAATTTGCATGAACATCATGATGTTAAGGGACATGTTACCGATGAGGAAACTATGCTCAAAGACATTATGATGATGAAAACCCATAATATTAATGCGGTCAGGACATCTCATTATCCTCAGCCGGAGAAATGGTACGAGCTGTGTGATATTTTTGGCCTCTATCTTGTTGATGAAGCAAATATCGAATCGCACGGCATTGGTTATGATAAGGATGTGACTCTTGCTCACAAGCCTGAATGGGCTGCAGCCCATCTTGACCGGACTCAGAGGATGGTAGAGAGAGATAAGAATCACCCATCAGTAATCATCTGGTCGCTAGGTAATGAGGCAGGCGACGGACAGAATTTCGTGGATAATTACAAATGGATAAAATCAAGGGATAATACCCGACCGGTACAGTATGAAAGGGCCGGGAAGAGTACCAACACACCTGAACATCATACTGATATATGGTGCAATATGTATGCAAGGATTGAGGAACTGGAAACCTATGCACTTGACGGGGAGAGCTACCGTCCGATGATTTTGTGTGAATATGCCCATGCTATGGGCAACAGTGTTGGTAATCTACAGGACTATTGGGATATGATTGAAAAATATCCTTTGCTTCAGGGAGGTTTTATATGGGACTGGGTCGATCAGGGATTACTGACTGAGAACGAGAAGGGAGAGAAATACTGGGCTTATGGTGGTGATTTTGGACCGGAAGGTATGCCCAGCAATGGTATTTTCTGTGTCAATGGTCTGGTTTGGCCCGACAGAAAAGCTCATCCATCTCTCATGGAGGTTAAGAAGGTTTACCAGTATGTGGATTTTGACCTGATAACTCCGGCGAAGGGAATTCTGAAAATCACAAATAAATACCAGTTTACCAATCTCGGGAATTTTTCTTTTATCTGGGAGATTACCAGGGATGGAATAATTATTGAATCGGGTGAGGTGCCGGACTTAAAAGTTGAACCGGGAAAGGAAGCGATCATAAGTATTCCGCTTGCAGGTATAAAACCTGAATCAGGCTCAGAGTATTTTCTTAACATAAGAATGCCGGGGAAAAAAAGGATGGGCATTGTCCCCAAGGGCCATTTGTATGCTTCCGGGCAATTCAGGTTACCATTTGATGCTAAAGTACAACCGGAGGTTGTTAACATGCCCGGGATAAGCCTGTCAGGAAGTGAAGAGAGTATCTCTGTTTCCGGTACAAATTTCACAATTGACTTTGACAGAAATACAGGAGTTATATCATCCTGGAAGATAGACGGGAAGGAACTTATCGTAAAGGGACTTATACCCGATTTCTGGCGTCCGCTTACTGATAATGATTATGGCAACGGGCTCGACAGGCGGGCAGGTATATGGAAAGAGGCCGGATCTATGGCCACTTTGACTGAAATGGCGCTTTCGCAGGCGAATGACAGTGAGGTTATGCTGGACTTCAATTTCAATATCCCGGATCATGAAGGGAATATTATCGCAACCCAGCAGACCATGTATCAGGTACTTGGCTCGGGAGAAATTATTGTTGATGTGTCATTTAATAAGGCGAGGAATGACCTCCCTGAGCTTCCCAGAGTTGGAATGCAGATACTGTTAAAGAATGAATTTTGTAACCTTAAGTGGTTTGGCAGGGGTCCGCACCACAACTATAGCGATAGATACACCTCAGCATTCGTGGGGTTATACGAATCGACAGTGGCCGAACAATATGTGCCCTATATCCGACCACAGGAAAATGGCTATAAGATCGATACCCGATGGTTGACACTGACAAATGATGAAGGCACCGGGATACTGGTAACCGGTAATCCTGCTTTTTGCTTCGCCGCTCTTCATAACCTGCACGAAGATTTCTCATCCCCAGGCAACCTGGCAGAGAATCGGAAAGATGCGAGGTCGGTCAACACCCACACAACTGATGTTAAACCACTCGATCTGGTAGCATTGAACATTGATTACGGTCAGATGGGTGTCGGCGGCGATGATTCATGGGGAGCACGTACCCATCCCGAGTACTGCCTTCTTGATGATAGCTATAACTACTCTTTCAGGATGAGGGCTGTTTCTTCTCCCGGGGGAGATGTTGATGAGATTCTCAGGTGAAGGTATTCACCACCCCTGGACTGTTTATTCTACCAAGCAGGTTAGATGCAAATTCCCGTTTAATGGGATTACTATCGCCAAGTAATCCGGTCAGGGCTTCAACAGCATCCGTGCCAAATGGCTCAAAGTAATTGAAATATGCCGACATGGTTCTCCTGTCTGTTTCTCCTTTTATAATCTCCAGGATTGATTCTATGGTCTGTTTACCTGCCCTGGTCTTATTGAAGAAAGTAGGATAACCATATGTCTTTACGTCGAGGAACGGGAGAGAAAAAATGATCAGTATGATAGTATATACGGTTATAATCAACCCAACATCCCGACGCTTTTCCGGGTATTCTTTCCTTATTACCAGTCTTCCGGGTGCTTTGAGAATTTTCATAAGCCAGGAGGGAACGGGGAAAAGGAACGGGGTACTCTTCCGGTAGTTATTATAGTCGGATCCATACTTATCCAGCATGTTTAACTCTTCGAGCATACAGATTGCCAGGATAATCATGGTCATAATCAACCATGAAACCGTGGGATCGATCCACCAGCTTTTCTTCATCTGGTTCAGTGAACAGGAATAGATAAAGTATCCGTAGCTCCAGATTATCCAACCCGGGTACTGGGGGTGACGTGAGTACCTGTAGAGAAAACCGGTGGCTACTTTCTTACCTCCTGACCGGGTCTGTATCCATGTAAAGATACTCCAGGTAAAGATCAATGCCCCGGTTGACATGAAACTCCACACCACCAGTTTATGGGCAAAATAATTAAAAATAAAGAAGAACCTTATCAGGATCCAATATGGCAGGTAGATGATATCTCCCAGTTCTATGAGGTCCGGAGAAATATCCATCAGTGGCAACAACCCACTTCTCAGGACACGCAGGCCGGCCAGGTAGAACATACTCAGGGCAAAGCCACCAAAAACCGGAAAGAATGCAATTACTGCACCTCCCATGGCCAGGCTGCTCTTTTTTGTCAGGAATCCCAGGATTATTAGTCCTGTAACCGGGATCAGGCTTCCATACCCTATCCATCTGAGCCCAGTAGCCGAAATAAAGAGTTCCATCTGGTAAGCTGCAGATTCGCTTGATCCCGGATCGGTACCCGGAAATCCAACATTTTCCTGTAAAAGTGAGTCTAGCAGTCTCGGGATCTCGGTAAAAGCAAACATCAGTGCGACTGAGAACAGTACCTATATGATGAATGTGAAAAGGTCTCTTAATTTTATTGGTTTCATATCCCTCTTTGCTTAGAAAATATATGGAATAAACATTTTTGATCTTTTCATATAGTCCTCGTATTCCCTGCCAAATTTCAATATCATCTCGCTTTCTTCAATCCGTGCGGTAACAAATATTGAAACGACATTAATTGCCAGCAGAATTGTCTGACAGGTGGCTGTATCTTTGAGATAAGCACCCAGACCAACAAGAAAAAGAGAGAGATATAGCGGGTGTCGGATATACTTGTATATCCCAGTCTTAATAAGTTCAGTAGTATTTTCAAATGTCCCATCTGGCTTACCCCTGAATTTCAACATAAAAAAGCCATAACCCGCAACCCAAATTGACAGGATAAGGAAGATCCATGAAAAGATCTGAATGATCCGGAATGGCTCTTTGAACCAGACGGAATAATTCATCAACACTAAAAGTAAGATGCTTTCAAATGAAAAAAAACGTGAAACGCCATGATATCTTCTGTTCCGGATCGAGGCCCACCATGAGAACCAGATATTAAAAGCAGTAAATGTGATACCGATTATACAGAATAAAATCCCGGAGGGCGACATTGGTTAGTTTTATATAAATTTAAGAAATCTGACGGATTATTTAAAGAAAAACGGAAACCCCGCAAGATTTGCGGGGCTTCCCAATAAAAGCAGGATTTATCTATTGTCTATCTGAAAGCACAAGGTTCATGTCTTTTGCAGTTTTAACCAGCCTGATAAATTCGCCTCTGTAGCCTTCTTCATCATCACCCCTGGCGTTCCTGGCCATCGCAAGTACTCTTTCGAGAGTCAGGTCACCTGCATGCCCCGATTCCCTCAATATCATACCGAATCCGGCAACAGATGCCGAAAATCTAAGGTTCATGGATGCTTCTTCGAAAGCTACTACAGGGCCCGTAATGACCTCTTCCATCAGTATGCTTTTTATTCCATCAGGTTGCTTATAGCGTAGTTTTATTGTAAGCAATTCATCACTGATCCTGGTTTTCCCGGCAGGCCTGTTTTCCTGGTACTTAAGTGGATCAATGGAGGGTGCTTTTTCATCAGCTCCAGCCGGGACGAGCTCATAGATTGCGGTTACTGTGTGTCCTGCGCCCATTTCACCGGCATCCTTCCTGTCATCATTAAAATCCTCATCATTCAGTAACCTGTTTTCATACCCGATAAGTCTGTACGATTTGATATGGGCCGGATTAAACTCGATCTGAAATTTAACATCCCTGGCTATTGTGAAAAGGGTTCCACCGAATTCGCTGACAAACACCTTATTTGCCTCCTGAAGGTTATCAATATATGCATAGTTACCGTTACTTTTGTCAGCGATGATCTCCATTTTATCATCCTTGTAATTACCCATACCGAAACCAAGAACAGTCATGAAGATACCCCTGTCGCGCTCCTTTTCGACCAGTCGTTCCATCTCTGCATTGCTCGAGACGCCTACGTTGAAGTCTCCGTCGGTAGCCAGTATGATTCTGTTATTCCCCTTCTCAATGAAGTTCTCACCTGCAACTTTGTATGCAAGCCTTAACCCTTCACCACCGGCAGTCGATCCACCGGCACTTAACCTTTGAATTGCCTGCAGTATCTTTTCCTTCATACTACCCTGAGTAGGCTCAAGCACAAGCCCTGCAGCACCTGCATAAACTGCTATGGACACGCGGTCTTCAGGCCTGAGCTCATTTACCAGCATGGTAAAGGCACTTTTTAACAATGGCAACTTATTCTGGCTGTTCATTGATCCTGATACGTCAATAAGGAATACAAGATTTGAAGGAGGAAGTTCATTCTTGTCTATCTCTTTCCCTTTGAGCCCTATGTGCAAGAGATAGTGATCGGTGTTCCACGGGCATTCGGCTACCTCGGTAAACACTGAAAATGGATGTTCGCCCTGAGGTCCGGGATAGTCATAATTAAAGTAGTTTATCATCTCCTCTATCCTGACCGCATCAACGGGAGGTCTGGCACCCTGGCTGATAAACCTTCTGACGTTGGCATATGAAGCCCTGTCGACATCAATTGAGAAGGTCGACAACGGATTATTCAGAACACTCTTATAGCCATTTTCATGTATGGCCGAATATCCTTCGGTGTTAAAATTATTATTGTACCATACACCCCCGGTATAGTCGTAGCTTACTCCGCCGATCACTCCTGATGCCGCCATCTTCTCCCTTTGAGTGTATAGCGGACTGCCGGGAGCAGCCTTGATTCGTATATCGTCTGCTATAACAGCATTCTCTTCGAGTGCAAGCAGTTCGGGCGCCATCTGCACGTTGATAACCGATCGGTCACCAATCTTCTCATCGATGGTTTTATACCCAACATACTGAAATACAATGATTTTATCCTTCTCTTCCATCCGGATCCTGTAAAACCCATTGATATCGGTGGTTGTGCCCCTTTTGGTATTCTTGACAAATACCGTGACACCTGCCATTCCTGCACCGGTTTCGTCAGTTACATGACCGGTTATTGTCCTTTCTCCTCCTGGAATGGTCATCGCCACTGAGAGGATCATTATTGCCAAAAGTGATAAAATAGTTTTCATGATTAATTAATTTAATAGTTAGACTTCTGTAATCAGGATGCACCGGTTGCCAGAATTCCATAAATGATTTTTGTTTTTTTTGACATTGTACTATCTTTATTCTGATTCAATTAAGCATAATTGTAAGATTTTCATGCCGTTATGGATTATAAATAGGGATGACGAAAAACATACTGATAAGCAGTTACTGAACCGGTACATATCATCCGGTAACCTCAATGACCTCGGCACGCTCTATTCAAGGTACATGCACCTTGTATATGGTGTCTGCCTTAAGTATTTCAGGGAAAGGGAAGAATCGCAGGATGCGGTAATGGAAATATTTGAGAAGATCATTGTGGAACTTGGGAAGCAGCCAGTTGAAAATTTCAAAAGCTGGCTTTATGTTTTAACGAAGAATTTCTGCCTGATGCGTTTGAGGTCAAAACAGAGCCAGTTAAAAAGAAACAGGAAATTTGAAGAAACTGCCGGTTCTTTTATGGAAAACAGGGAGGAATTGCATCCTGTTGACAAAGAAGAGGTGTTAACGGACAAAGCACTCAAAGATTGTATTGACGAATTGAAGGAGGAACAAAAAAGGTGTATTGAATTATTTTATTACAATAGTAAATGTTATCGTGAAATAGCTGAAGATTTGTGTATGGATGAGAAGAAAGTGAAATCTCATCTTCAGAATGCTAAAAGGAATTTAAAAATTTGTCTGGAGGCAAGTGATGACAAAGAAGAATAAAGATAAGAGAAACAGGCTGGCTGACTTTATCAGGTATCGAAACAACGATATGAGTTATAGCGAAAGACATGCCTTTGAGAAAGAGGTTCAAAAGGATCCCTTTGAAGAAGAGGCTTCTGAAGGTTTTTCTGAACTCAGCTCAAATGAGATAATTGAGGACATGAACAGGCTAAGGAGCAGGTTGAGCAAGCGGACATCAGGGAGAGTTGTACCGTTATTTTACCGCTATGCAGCGGCTATTACCGTACTGGTAATTATTTCCTCCGTTCTCCTTTTAAGAGACCTGAACAGATCGGATATGCTCGTTTCCGATAACATTGAACAGAAAAAGGAAACAGGAGATCCTGCCATGCTGACCCGACCTGAAAAAGCTGTTAGCGAAATTTCAGAGCCCACACAACAGGAGACCAGGATAGGTACTGATTCAATATTTTTGGCAGAGAGAATTACCAAAGAGGAGGCGGAACCGGCTGAAAAAGGTGAGGAGATTGTTGAACCCGGTACCCTCCAGTTGGCTATTGTTGAGGATGATATTGCCGTAAAGGAGGTAGTTAATGAGGCAATGGGCGGGGAGGCGGAGGTTATCAGAACCGATCAGAAAGCTGCCAGAGCTGCCGACAGGGCAATGGCCGGTGAAATATCTCAGCCCGTAATTACCGGAGTAGCCTTTGCCCCGGAGAAAAGCGATCCATTGAGTAAATACATCAGTGGAAGGGTGATATCATCCGAGGATGGATTGCCACTGCCAGGTGTAAAAATAGTTGTGAAGGGTAAGAAGATAGGCGCAGTTACTGATGCAGAAGGTTATTTCCAGATCGAGTCAGACAGTAATGCCATGCTTGTGGCCAGTTTTACCGGAATGCGGACCAGGGAGGTTCAGGCAACCCGGGCAGCAAGGGAGGATATCTCGCTTGATGCGGATCTGATGGCATTGGATGAAGTTGTTGTTGTGGCTTATGCTGCAGAGAAGAAAGCTGATCAGACAGGAGCGGTTTCAACAATTGAAACGAATAAAGAATCAGGAGCCAGCTATAGTGAGGCTGAACCGGCAGGAGGTTATAATACTTTCAGGAGCTATATCCGGGATAATCAGGTTTTCCCTGAAGATTACACCGGTTCCGGAAGGGAGGTTGTAAGAATTAAGTTAAGGGTAAATGAAAACGGGTATCTATATGATTTTGAAATAATACGGAGCCCATCATCATTCTTTTCCGATGAATCGGTCAGGTTGTTGAAGGAGGGTCCTTCATGGAACCCATCGACCAGGGATGGAAAACCAATCGATGACAGTATCAGCCTGAGAATGGTTTTCAGGAGATAATTACATTTTCAATATTTTAATTCTACCTCAAGTACTTCACTGGTACCTGTCATCAGGTTGATTGCCTTCCACTTATTACCTGGCTCCAGGGTTTTTGCTATCCTCAGGACAGAGATGCTGTTTGCCTCAATCGTGAAGGATGACGGAACACCAGGACCACCCTCCGTTAGGAAGAAGGGTACATCTGACCTGTTTGTTATCTCCACCCAGTAATACTGTTCGTTCTCGCGAAATGGTTTGCTAACCGATATGCTTGTTTCAAACAAAGCCCTGAGAAGATATTCAGGTCCTGCCAGTATATTATTGAAGTATGCTACCGTCCTCGCCTCCATCAATGCCTCTTTTATTGATCCTTCACTCCTTTCCTTAGCAAAAACCAGCGTCATTGGCCTGTTCCCAGTGGGGTACGATTCACTTATGATACCATGTATATCACTTGAGGCTATTGCGGCAAGATCATATTCATTGCACCACTCAAGTATATTGGGATAATACTCACTATCGTTGAAGAACTCAATACCATGGATCATTCCCTTAGCCAGCAGTGCTTTATGCCTGTCATAAAGTTTTGGTATACCGTCTGGTTCCTGGGCTTTCCAGCCCGGGTGATTCCACTGGATAAATGCGCCCTGCATTACAGCATTCTCAATAGTCAGTTCGGCCGAATCCTGCATGATGATAGAAGCATCATTAACAAAAAGTGCGTTGAGGTGGCCGGGAGGCATGCTACGGGTAATTTCAGTTGAGTGGATAAGGATAAGGTTTCGTTCAGCAGCAAGATTCCTGGCAATATTCCATGCGGCATTATGATCGGCAGGGATATAGTTACTTTTAGGTTGGTATTCAAGATGATCGGCTATTGCCAGTGCATCCAGGCCATCTTTCCAGGCCTCATCAACCCTGTAGGTGGGCCATACCTGTCCGTCTGAAAATACAGTGTGTATATGCAGGTCGCACTTCAGTGTTACATAACCGGGTATATCCGGTAAATTAATAATTTTTTTCTGGGCCATTGAGACATGTGCCACCAATAATAAGATGATGATCAGATTAAGCTTTTTCATGACGATTTTTTAGGCAATTATTTTTTATATAGTATGAATTTGTCGTACAGGTAAAGCATCAGGCTTCCTAAAAGAGCTATACCGGTAAACAGGTACCATACGTTTGAAGGATGGTAATTATCCCAGAGGAACTGATTGAGCTGTGCGGCATCCATATTTAACAGCTCCCGGGCTCGTGTAAAGAACTCATTCTGGGTAAGCCCCGCCTGCGTTAGTTCAATACCTTTATCCTGTAAAGCTTTCTCCAGGAGATAGTATTTATCTGCAAGTATTTCGAATGGTTTGCCTGAGATCCATCCGGCAGCGAAATGTCCGATAGCTATAGGAATAAATGATGTTCCCATATAGAGGGCCTTTTTGTCGGCAGGGGCGATTCTTCCAACATACTCGGTGTATTTGGGAGACGAAGCCATTTCCCCAATGGCAAATATCAGGACACCAAATACAACAAGCCATGGATTCCGTGTAATGAACATTAATAATAATCCTCCTCCAAGAATCCCAATCCCGGTAATCATCGAATGTAACGGTCTGAGCTTCATGCTCTGTGAGCTGATGTACATCTGAAGAATAATAATAAAAAGGGCATCCATGCTTGTTACTGTCACAGCTGTAATTGTGCCGGGGGCTAATCCGAAGAATGCTGACAGTTTATCCATATCAACCCATTGCTCAAGGAATACCGGGAATGAATAGTATAATTGATTGAAAGCAGTCCAGAATACTGCCATAATCAGCAGGAAGAGGTCATATTTCCAATCAATAAGAGTGTCGTAAATATTCCGGAATGCTATCCCGATATTCTGCATAAAGGTCTTGTCGGACGGTTTCCTGTCAGGTTCCCTGAAAAAGAAAAGGACAAAAATGTAGTTGATGGCTATAGTTACTATCGACATGAGAAACACCAGGTTCCAGTCAATTTTATATAGAAAACCGGCAATAAAAGGACCAATGAATCCGCCTATATTTACCATCATGTAGAATATCCCAAAACCTACTGACGAGGTCTCATCGTTGGTGGTTTTGGCAATCATCCCTGATATGATTGGTTTAAATAGTGCCCCTGCTACGGCCAGGAAGATATATGCGGCAAATACCATTCCGTAGGATTCAAACGATCCTACCATAAAGTATCCTGCAATGTATGCCGTAAAAGAGAGGATGAGTACTTTTTTAAATCCAACCCTGTCGGCAATGGCGCCCGTGATCAAAGGAAGGAAATAGAGAAGCATCGAACCTGTCCCAATGATTATACCTTTCTGCACCTGAGTGAATCCCAGGGCGCCTGTGTCTTTTGAAAGAGTAAGATATAGAGCGAAAGCATTGTAAAAACCATACCATGCCCATCGTTCAAACAGCTCCATTATATTGGATATCCAGAAGATCCGGGGGAATTTCCTTATTACTTTAACAAGATTGCCCATAATGAAAGTTCTTTTGTGAAGTCTCAAATATAATCCTAATCCACAAAATGATGAATATTATCAGGGGAAACATTTTATTCAGGTTCCCGGCACCTCATAAAAATAGGCCTTTTTCTCTTCGGCATTGTCCCAGGTTATTATCTTCTTATCACGATTCAAATAAAAAAAGTTGATAAGGGCCAGATCACCCGCACACATAGTATTGTGCATAAAAAATGCTGAAACGATACTCCATTGCCAGAGGGGAGTGAGAAAAAAAGACACGGGCACCAGTATAAGAGAAATTATAATGAAAGGGGTTATAGCAATAATCTGAAATCCCGAATTGCCAACCGGATGATTATGGGCTGTTACGTAAAAGTAAAACTCACCGGGCTCTGCACCTATCCTGATATCTCTTGCACCAGTAAACCAATATGGAAGAACATGAAGCAACTCATGGGGCAATATAAGTAATAAAGGTATCAAAATGAAACCAATGAGGGAATGTAGTAGTATAACAGGAAAAGGGAAGTCGCCGGTAATACCTATTCTGGTGATGACCATCCATATAAGGGAGCAGGTAATAAATAAATATGAAAGAATTACAGGTAAGGTATATTTTTTGAGGTATTCAAATACAAATGGTACTATATCGTTATATTGAATAGTAAGAAGATGATTATATGCCGGGTCGGTTTTTATTTTTTCAAGACGGTTATTCATAAGGTAAAAATACCATTAGTTAAGTTTATTTCAATGACGATGCAAGATTAATAGCTAAATTAGCCTGGTAAAACATGAGATCTTACAGCATCATATTTTTGATCCTGATTTCTGGTTACGCGAACTGCCAGGACACCATCAGGCATTTTCGGGATTCTTTACCTGACAAATTCTACATTCTTGAGAATGTCACACGGAATGGTGAAACCCTTCCGGAAATTACTCTTGATGAGGTGAATGTAACCAAGAAGATGGACATCCGCCAGAGGTTTCAGTGGTGGAGATACCAGAGGTTAGTTTACAATGTTAAAAGAGTATATCCCTATTCCGTTCTGGTGAGGGACAAGCTTGTCGAGGTAAATGATACACTGACAGAAATAACCGTTGATAGTGAGCGAAGACAATATCTACGGAAGTTTGAAAAGGATGTGTTCAGTGAATATGAGGATGATCTGAAACGGATGACAATTACACAGGGCAGGATACTTATAAAGCTGATCGACAGGGAGACCCAGAACAGCTCCTATGATCTCATCAAGGAATACAGGGGAACTTTTTCGGCAGCATTCTGGCAGGGCATTGCAAGGATCTTTGGATCGAACCTGAAGTCCAGATACGCTCCCTTTGGTGAAGATTACCTTATAGAGAAGGTCATTTATGAGATTGAGGCAGGCAGGATCTGATAATGCAATCTTGCAGATCCTATTTCATATCCATCAATGCTTTCACCAGGTTTTCAGCCCCTTCTGCGATATCAACGATCGACGCATCAAGCATATAACAGGGGTTGGTAACTATCCTGTTCTTGTTGTCAATAACGATTTCCCTGTTTCCCGTTGGTATATGAACGCCTCCTAAAGCCTTTATATGCGAGGCAGTTGTCTCATCTTCTCCAATAGTAACATCCACGTCACCAAGTATCTTAACTATCAGGACAGGAGAAATGCACAGCGCCCCGATAGGTTTACCTGCCGCGTGTGTATCCCTGATTACCTTTTCAACAATTTTATCCACTTTGCAATCGGGTCCATCAAATGCGTATGTACATAAATTCTTGGCTACACCAAATCCGCCGGGTAAAATAAGTGCATCAAAATCATTGATATCGTATTTATCAAGCGACTGAATATTCCCCCGTGCTATTCTGGCTGCCTCAACCAGAACGTTCCTTGACTCATCCATTTCCTTTCCAGTCAGATGATTAACAACATGATGTTGCTTCACATCAGGCGCAAAAATAGTATAGCTGCCTCCATTTCTTGAGACAGCCAGCATAGTCATTGTTGATTCATGGATTTCGGCACCGTCATAGACGCCACAACCTGAAAGAATAATTGCGAATTTCATATCAGCTTGTTTAAATTTTTTATATGTCTAAATTTAACCATAACAATCATATGATTCAAGCGAATTCGAAATAGAATTTAGCTTTCACCAAACATCCTGCCTGTAAAACAGGGAAAAAAGGATTAAAATGTTTTATTTTATGATTCTTAAGGTTAACACCAGGGTAGATCATGTTTTTAAGATAGTGCTTTTATTAGAAAAAAGAAATATAACAATTCATCCCAACCAGGTAAAATGTCATTGGAACTCACGCCAGGATTTAGACTTAAAGATGCAGAGCGACTCGCATTGGAGGAGTTTGGGCTAACAGCAGAAGCCAGCTTACTTCCGGGAGAAAGAGACCAGAATTTCCTTCTTGAGACCGATCAGGCCGAAAAGTTTGTATTGAAGATCGCAAATGCAAGTGAGGAGTTAAATTTCCTCGAAGCCCAGAACCAGGTTATCCAGCTCATCTCAAAAGAGAATAACCTTGCTCCTGAGATTATTCCTTCCTGCTCAGGAGATCTGATAACCCGAATAAAAGGAGAGTCAGGATCCCTTTTCTTTATCAGGATGCTCAGATACCTTGAAGGGTCACCAATGGGAAAGATTGGGTTTCATTCAGAAACCCTGCTGAGGGATCTTGGAAGAAAAATGGGTCAGTTCGACAAATCATTATTCACTTATGATAACAGTGCCTTTCATCGTGATTTCAACTGGGACCTTGCGAAATATCCGGATACAATTAAAAAATACAGCCACCTGGTTGAAGAGCCGGATCTTAATGAATTCATTGATAAAACTACTTCCGACTTTTATGACATTGTAGCTCCAATAGCGGATAAAATCAGGAAAAGCATTATACACAATGATGCCAATGATTATAACATAATTATCGATAATACTGATTACCAGTTATCCAACGAGCCTGTGATAAGGGGATTCATTGATTATGGTGACATGTTATACAGTTATACTGCAGCTGACCTTGCAGTTACGGTTGCCTATGCTATCCTTAAGAAACCTGATCCTCTTGAAACTGCAATGAAGATTGCAGAAGGTTATAATGAAAATTTTAAACTCCTTCCCGAAGAGATATCTTCTCTTTTTACACTGGCCAGGATGAGGTTATGCATCAGCATCTGCATGTCGGCTTCGCAGCGACTACAGAGGCCAGATGATAAGTATTTGATAATCAGTCAGAGACCAATCAGGGATGCAATCCCACGGTTAAACACGATCGCTCCTCGCTTTGCAGAGGCTGCTTTTCGCAAGGCCTGTGGGCTGGATGCGGGCATCAATATCACACCCTTCAGGGATTACCTGACTTCAGCTACAGGAATGGCATTTCCGGTATTGGGTGAGATTTTCGTTCAAAATAATTGCACTGTTCTGGATTTGAGTGTAGGAAGTCCGATTATTTCCGGCAATCCGGAATCAAATACTGAAGAGCATCTTACAAGCAGGATAATCGGAGAATTACGTAAAAGGAATGTCAGATTTGGGATCGGAAGGTATAATGAGCCAAGGATTCTGTACACCTCCCCAAATTTCACAAATGCAGATTTTTCAGGTAAAGAGGACAGGACCATCCACATGGGTATTGACATTTTTACTCCAGCTGGCACAAGTGTGTACAGTCCGCTCGATGCAACGGTCCATTCTTTTTCAATTAAACCGGAACCACTTGATTATGGGCATGTAATAATTCTAAAGCATTCAATTGATAGCGGGCTGGAATTCTATACTCTTTATGGTCATTTAAGCCGGGATTCAATAAAGAACATGGAGGTTGGATCTTTCATTAAAAGGGGCGAAGAGTTTGCCCTCACAGGTTACCCATCTGAGAATGGAGGGTGGACACCACATCTGCATTTCCAGGTAATCACAGATTTGCTTGGGCTTGGATGTGATTTCCCGGGAGTCAGCTCTCCAGCGCAGAGGGAGCTTTGGATGGATTTCTCCCCTGATCCGAACTTGATTCTGGCTATCCCGGGAACCTGTTTTCCGGGGAAAGGGACTGAGAAAGGTGAAACGTTGCGTAAAAGAGGGGAATTGATAGGCAGAAATCTTATTTTAGGATATAAAAAACCACTTATGGTATCGAGAGGATGGATGCAATATCTTTACGATGAGAATGGACAGAAATATCTCGATGGTTATAATAATGTGCCTCATATTGGACACAGCCATCCTGAGATCGCCGACCGGGCAGCTCAACAGATGTCTATTCTGAATACTAATACCAGGTATCTCCACGATTCATTGACAGATTATGCCGAACTGCTCACTTCAACCTTACCTTCGCCCCTGAAGGTATGCTACTTCGTTAATTCAGCCAGTGAAGCAAATGAGTTGGCGCTCAGGCTGGCTTTTGGCTATACAGGCAGTAGAGATATGATCGTTCTTGAAGGTGCTTATCACGGCCATACAACCAGCCTGATTGATATTAGTCCATACAAGCATAATGGTCCCGGAGGTTGCGGATCACCGTCGTGGGTACATACTGCACCTATAGCTGATTGCTACAGGGGGAAATATAAATACTCAGACCGGGAAGCAGGACCTGCATATGCAGACTTTATTGGTGAAATTATCTCTGGTATGAAAAAGAAGAAAAGGGGATTAGCTGGTTTTATAGCAGAAACTTGCCCCAGTGTTGGAGGGCAGATCATTTTCCCTTCCGGGTACCTTAAAAACGTGTACAGGTATATCAGGGAGGATGGTGGAATCTGCATTGCTGATGAGGTACAAACAGGTTATGGAAGGATGGGTACCGGGTTTTATGCCTTTGAAGATCAGGAGGTAATACCTGATATCGTGATTCTAGGAAAACCTATAGGGAATGGGTTTCCTATTGGCGCAGTGATCACCACCCCGGATATTGCCGGTAGGTTTGATAACGGCATGGAGTTTTTCAGCACTTTTGGGGGAAGTACCTTATCATGTATAGTTGGTAAGGCAGTGCTTGAAATTGTCCTCAGGGATAACCTGCAAAAACATGCCCGCGAGGTGGGGGATTATATGCGCAACAGGTTGATGGCATTTAAGGATAAGTTTGATCTTGTCGGGGATGTCAGGGGATCAGGCCTGTTCCTGGGCATTGAACTGATCAGAGACCACGAAACGCTGGAGCCGGCCAGTGAGGAGGCAGGCTGGGTTTGTAACAGGATGAGGGAGAATAATATTTTAATAGGTACGGACGGCCCGTACCATAACGTAATTAAGATCCGGCCTCCTATGCCATTCAGCATAGGTGATTCTGACCATCTGATTGACAATCTTGAAAGGTTGTTTGAATCAATGCCAGGATTTAAAACATAGGCATGTGAAAAGGGTATTTATAGCAATCAAGATTGACCCTGATAAAAGGTTAAAGGAGATTATCCTCGATTTGAAATCGGGATTATCAGGGGAAAGGATCAGATGGGTAGAACCGGATAACATACATGTAACGCTCGCTTTCCTGGGAGATATGACTACAGACCGGATCAATGATGTCATAAGAATTCTTAAAGAGGTCGCAGCTGAAAGTATTTCTTTCAGGCTGCTGATAAAAGGTACAGGTCTGTTCAGGGGGACAGAAGATCCCAGGATAATCTGGCTGGGGATAGAAGACACGGGACCACTCAATGCAGTAAGGCATAAGGTGTGTGAGCTGCTGTCAAGGGAAAAACTGATTAGAGATGATCGTCCTTTTAAGGCTCACATCACTGTAGGCAGGGTAAAAAGCATATCGGACAGGAAACGGCTTGGCGAACTTATGGGCAGGTACAGGAACACAGCAATCAAAGAGCAGCATGTTAATGAGCTGATTTTCTATGAAAGCATAATGAAAGCCGGGGGATCGGTCTACAGGCCAATTGATAGGTTTAGACTGAGGATTGATGTTCCGCCGAGTTAAACTCCCGAACCTCGCATGACTGTTATCAATGTGTAAATGGTTATCTTAAGATCTATATAGAGCGACATATTCTCAAGGTATATCAGATCATATTCAAGTCGTTCAATCATCTCATCTATGTTACTCGCGTATCCGTATTTTACCTGTCCCCACGATGTTATCCCTGGTTTTATCTTCAGTAAGTGATTGTACTGAGGTGCCCTGTCAACAATCTGGTTAATATAAAATTCCCTTTCAGGGCGGGGTCCAACAAGCGACATTTCACTTTTGAGTACGTTAATGAAATTTGGTATCTCATCAAGTCTGTGTCTCCTCATGAACCTGCCTATCCGGGTTACCCTTGGATCGTTTTCCCCGGAAAGTGCAGGACCATCTTTCTCGGCATCAGACGACATTGACCTGAATTTATACAGCTTGAACGGTTTGCCTTTCAGTCCAATCCGCTCCTGGGTGAAAATGACCGGCCCTTTTCCCGATAATCTAATTGAGACTGCAAGAAAAACAGATATTGGGAGGGATAATACCAGTGCAATCAGAGACCCTGCAAAATCCAGTACCTGTTTAATGTTTCTCTGCCAGACTGGTACCAATTCCGGATTCAGAAGTATGAGGGGAGTTCCGAAAATTGCACTCATCTTGACGCGGCCCAGTAGAATATCATACATTCCGGGGATTGCCTTTATTATTGTGTTGTTGTTGTTTAACTTATTGATGATCCTGCCTAAGGTGGATGTCTCATCAGGTTCGATCGCAATAATCACCTCTTCAATTCCATGATCAGTGATAACAGTATTCAAGATGTCAATTGTTCCCAGATCAGGGAGGTATTCAGCAAGCTGGTATTTGTCGCTTTCGGTAACGCTGATAAAACCGACAAATTTGTTACCTGTTGATATTCTCTGGTTTACGATTTTCTTGTATATGTCGGTGGCTCTCCCGTTGGCTCCAATGATCAGGGTATTGAAACCGATCTTCTCCTTATGAATAAGTTTTACTGTCCTTGAAGTTACAATGTATCTGGGAATATAGCTGAATAAAAACTGCAGGCCGAAAAGGACTGAAAAAGAGAGATAATAATTGGTGTAATTTCCTACAAAATCGTCAAGAATCAGACCAAAGAACAGGACAATAGTACCAAAGAGGGTTATTAAAAATGTTGTGCCAAGATCTGTCAATCTCGATTTACGTAAAGGTCCTTTATAATACCCCGCAATATAATATGCTGCCAGCCAGAATAATGGAATCAGGAATACTCCAAGCATAAATCTGTTGTCGGGTGTGATATGAAGCTCATCCCCGAAAAGCCTCCTTTCTATAACAAGTTTCCTGAAAAAGAAGAATACACACCATGCTAATGCAGAAGCAAATATATCAGAAACAATATAGAGGGATATTAGTTTTCTCTGGTTCATACAGGTTTTGCCGAAAGGATCCAATTAGAAAACAAATATTTTCAATAATTATTATAGGAACAACATAAATAGGATCTTTTTTTAATGCACAAATAAACAATGGTATAGAATGGATGGATTTGTTAAATTTGTTGTCATACATTTTCCGTTATGATATCACCATTTGATTCATTTGAGGCGAAGGGGAAAAGGCAAAAATTGATAAATAGCCTGCGAAGCAAAGGAATCGACTCTGAAGAGGTACTTGAGGCAATGAACAGGGTACCCAGGCATATATTTATGGATAATGCATTCCTTCATCATGCATATCAGGATAAAGCTTTCCCTATTACTTCGGGTCAGACAATTTCACAACCTTATACAGTTGCTATCCAAACATCTCTTCTCAATATCAGGAAACGATCAAAGATCCTTGAAATAGGTACCGGTTCAGGTTATCAGGCAGCAATCCTGGTCGAACTGGGAGCCAGGGTTTACACTATTGAAAGGCAAAAGGAATTATATAATAAATCACAGAAGACACTCCAAATGCTGGGATATACTCTTCATTTCTTCTTTGGGGATGGGTACGAGGGGAAGTCCAGGTATGGGCCGTATGATGGGATACTTATCACTGCCGGTGCGCCATATGTTCCCGACCGGTTGCTTAACCAGCTTAAGATCGGGGGAAGGCTTGTAGCCCCGGTTGGAAGAGGAGAGTCGCAGGTTATGACGCTGGTCGTGCGAAAAGGCACAGATGAATACGAGACCACTACTCACGGAATGTTCTCATTTGTTCCTCTCCTAAAGGGTGTCGTAAACGGAAATTATCAGGAATGAAAATACACAGGAAGGTCTTTTCTCCCATACAAGTCAATACTTATATACTTGAAGATGACTCAGGGAAAGGTGCGATAATTGATTGTGGATGTTATGATGAATCGGAATTCAATGAACTTCAGAAGTTACTGGAAGCAGAGTGTATTGAACCGGTACTGCTGCTTAATACACATATGCACCTTGATCATATTTTTGGTAACAGGTTTATGCTTGAGAAATATGGGCTCAAAACCCATTCTTCATCAGGGGAAGAGATGAACAGGGTATCATCTGCTGAACATGCCGTGCTTTTCGGGCTAAGCATGGAACAACCACCTGAAACGGAAGGATTTCTTGCTGACGGGCAGATTATATCGTTTGGTAATATTAATCTGGATACAATATTTGTTCCCGGGCATACAGCCGGCAGCGTTGCATTTTATCACGAGATTAGTAATTCTGTTTTTACGGGTGATGCACTCTTTGCAGGCAGCATCGGAAGAACTGATCTTCCGGGTGGTGATTATGATAAACTTATTAAGAGTATACGGTCGCGACTGCTCATTCTTCCTGATAACACAAGAGTATTCCCGGGACATGGCCCGGAATCAACAATCGGATTTGAGGAAGCGAATAATCCTTACCTTGTTTGACAACATATTTGGTTATATTTGTCTGAACGAATATTTATATTTGATATCTTCAATATCAATTCATGAACCAAAACTAAACAAAAAAAGAAATGGCATTTGATAAGTTCGTAACAAGACATAATGGTCCTGGTGAAAGGGATCTTCCTAAAATGCTCAGTACCATTGGAGTTGACTCTCTGGATGCTCTCATTGACGAAACCGTTCCTTCCAATATCAGGCTAAAGAAAGAGCTAAACCTGCCCGAAGCTATGAACGAGTACGAATACTTGAACTATATCCGGAAAATAGGAAGAAAGAACAAGCAGTTCAGGTCGTTTATCGGTATGGGATACTACGGAACCGGAGTTCTTTCAGTTGTTGTCCGTAATATTCTTGAAAACCCTGCATGGTATACTTCCTATACTCCATACCAGGCTGAGATATCACAGGGCAGGCTTGAGGCGCTTCTCAATTTCCAGACAATGGTATCGGAGCTAACGGGAATGTACCTGGCAAATGCGTCGTTACTTGATGAAGCTACAGCAGGATCCGAGGCTATGATCATGATGTCCAATTCCAGATCAAGAGCTGCCGCCAAGGCCGGTATTAATAAGCTTTTTGTTGATGAAACGATATTTCCCCAAACACTTGATGTAATTGAAACGCGTGCTCAACCCCTTGGGATTGAAGTAATTGTAGGAAATTATGCTGATCATAAATTTGACAAGACATTCTTTGGTGCTATAGTCCAGTTCCCGGCAGCTGATGGAGAAATCAGGGATTATAAATCGTTTGTGGAAAATGCTCATGAATCTGATGTTCTGGTCGCAGTAGGTGCTGACCTGATGAGTCTCGCCATTTTAACCCCTCCCGGAGAATGGGGTGCCGACATTGTTTTCGGATCGAATCAGAGATTTGGTCTGCCAATGGGATATGGAGGACCACACGCCGGTTTCTTTGCCACAAGGGATGAGCTTAAACGTACTATGCCCGGTCGGATTATTGGAGTCTCAATTGATTCAAATGGAGGACTCGCATTAAGAATGGCCTTGCAGACACGGGAGCAGCACATCAAGCGTGAAAGGGCAACATCAAATATCTGTACTGCACAGGCACTGCTTGCCACAATGTCAGCCATCTATGGACAATATCATGGTCCCGATGGATTAAAGAGAATAGCATCTCATATATATCAGAGCACTTGTACACTGAGGCACTCGCTAAAACGGCTTAACTATAAAATCCGGAATGAGAACAGCTTTGATACCATCGAGGTAGAGTTACCATCTGGTATTGATTCAACGAAGATAAAGTCATTGGCTGAAGGGGCCGAAATTAATTTCTGGTATCCTGATAATGAGCATGTAAGGATTAGTCTTGATGAGGTAACCCTTATTTCGGAAATAAATGCCATTGCGGAAATATTTGCCGGGGCAGCTGGAACCAAAGCTGAACCTGTTACAGAATTCTGCGAATGTGTTTGCATCGATGAAAAGTTCCTGAGAAAATCAAAATTCATGGAGCAGGAGACTTTCAACAGGTATCATAGCGAAACAGATATGATGAGATATATCAAAATGCTGGAGCGTAAGGATATATCTCTTGCGCAGAGTATGATACCTCTTGGATCATGTACAATGAAACTTAATCCGGCCTCATCTATGTTTGCACTCAGCTGGCCGGAGTTTGGTAATATTCACCCGTTTGTTCCTGTTGAACAGGCAGCCGGATATTTTCAGGTGATGGATGAACTTGGTGAGGTCCTGAAAGAGGTTACCGGTTTCCCGGCTATTTCCTTCCAGCCAAATTCCGGAGCTGCAGGTGAATATACTGGCCTCATGGTAATAAGACAATACCACATTAGCAGAGGTGATAAACACAGGAATGTTTCACTGATTCCGAGCTCGGCCCATGGAACCAATCCGGCAAGTTCTGTTATGGCTGGGATGAATGTTGTGGTTGTTGATTGTGACGAGAATGGGAATATTGATGTAGATGATCTCAGAAAGAAAGCAGCAGAACATAAGGATAACCTTTCTGCGTTTATGATCACTTATCCATCGACTCACGGTGTGTTCGAAGCGGCTGTGATTGAGATGACTGAGATAATTCATGAGAATGGAGGACTAGTTTATATGGATGGGGCAAATATGAATGCCCAGGTCGGACTTACGAATCCGGGATTGACAGGAGCAGATGTTTGCCATCTCAACCTGCATAAAACCTTTGCAATCCCACATGGGGGTGGAGGACCCGGAGCAGGGCCGATCCTTGTTGCAGAACATCTGGCAGAGTTCCTTCCTACACATCCGGTGATTCAAACCGGTGGATCACACGGGACAAAGGCAGTAGCTTCAGCACCGTTCGGAAGCGCATCTATTTTGACAATATCGCATGCATATGTGTTAATGATGGGAGCACGTGGCCTTACCGATGCTACCAAATATGCTATACTGAATGCCAACTACCTTGCATCAGCACTGAAAGATTATTACAAAGTTCTCTATACTGGTGAGAATAACCGTGTTGCGCATGAGATGATTCTTGATTGCAGGAATTTCAAGCCAGAAGCAGGTATTACTGAAGGCGATATAGCTAAACGATTGATGGATTATGGTTTCCACGCACCAACACTATCATTCCCGGTGCATGGAACATTGATGATTGAACCAACTGAAAGTGAACCGCTGGCTGAACTCGACAGGTTTGTTGAATCTCTGGTGTCAATATGGAATGAGATACAGGAGGTAAAGGAAGGCAAGGCCGACAAAGAGGATAATGTGCTTCACAACTCACCTCATACGGCAGCGGCAGTAGTATCAGATAGCTGGAATCATTCTTATGGCAGAGAAAAGGCTGCCTATCCAATGAAATGGCTTGTTGAAAATAAGTTCTGGCCAGCTGTGGCTCGGGTTGATGACGGATATGGTGACCGTAATCTGGTATGCACCTGCGCACCAATTGACGCATACAGATTTGAGAATGTAAAAATGAAAAACGACCAATAAAAGATCAGTCATTAATATAATCCATATGGGGGAGATAAAAGGTTTTCTAGAACAGATCCTCCAGGATCATTGTGTATAATTCGGTGGTTGTTAAACCATAGGCTGCTATTTGCTTTGGTATGATGCTTTCAGCTGTCATTCCTGGTACGGAGTTTATCTCCAGGAATTTTGGACTATTATCAACAATAATAAAATCCACCCTCACAATACCTTTACATCCGAGATGATCATATATTCTGGAACTCAGATCCTGCACCGTTTTATATGTTTCAGCGGGTAGCCTGGCAGGAGTAATCTCATCGGCCATCCCGGGAGTGTATTTTGCCTCATAGTCAAAAAACTCATTCTTGCTGATGATCTCAGTTACGGGCAGAATTATCTCATTCTCCCTGGTCTTTATTACACCACATGCAACTTCCATGCCCTGCATAGCAGACTCAACCAACAGCTCATTACTTTCCTTGAAGGCAGCCTCTATCGCGTCATTGAGCCGGGCCTCTTTTTCTACCCTGGAGACGCCACAACTTGAACCACTGTCATTAGGTTTTACGAAGCATGGATAGCCTATCTGATCAGCAACACTGGCATTATTGAAATTACCACCCTTCCTTAACATCAGGGATCTTGCCATAGGAATATCAAATTCCTTCAGATAAAGCTTACAGGCCTGCTTATTAAAGGTTAATGCCGAACAGAACGCATCGCAGCTGGAGTAGGCCAATCCTATCATATCAAAATATCCCTGGAGCAGCCCATTTTCGCCCGGTTTTCCGTGAATGGCAATAAAGACAGCGTCAAACCTGACCCTCCTGTCGCTTAGCTGTAGGGTGAAATTATTCTTGTCTACTGGAATGTACCGGCCCCCTGGTTCTTCCCAGTACCAGTAGGAGCCTTTAATAAATATGAGAAAAACATCATATTTCCCCTCAATGGCTCTTTTTACTTCACTGGCACTTTTTACCGATATATCATATTCGGATGAATCACCTCCACCAATTACAGCAATTGTTCTCATTAGGCTTTATCGCGGTTTCTATGTGATGAATTCAAATATACGAAAACAAATGGTTAATCATTATTATTGCGACCTGCAACATAATTCCTCCATTTATCTATTACTTTCTGCATATCATCCGGAATAGCAGATTCAAAACTCATTCTTTCACCAGTTGCAGGATGGTCGAAGGAGAGAGATCTGGCATGGAGAGCCTGGCGGGGCAACAGGTCAAAACAGTTCCTGACAAACTGTTGGTATTTTGCGAAAGTAGTGCCCTTCAGTATACGGTCGCCTCCGTATTCTGAATCATTGAACAATGGGTGTTTGAACCAGCTCATATGTACCCTTATCTGATGAGTACGGCCTGTCTCAAGACGGCATTCGACGAGTGAAACATAACCCAATCTTTCCAATACCCTGTAATGGGTAACCGCATGTTTGCCATGACTGCCATCAGGAAACACGTACATCACCTTTCTGTCTTTCGGGTTCCTGCCAATATTTCCTGTGATTGTATCCTCATCATTTTCAGGTGAGCCCCAGATCAAGCATGCATAAAGTCTCCCGGTTGTACGGTTGTAGAATTGCCTCCCAAGATGATTTAGCGCAAATTCATTCTTGGCAACCACGAGAAGTCCGGATGTATTTTTATCGATTCTGTGCACCAGACCCGGCCGAAATTCACCTGAACTGAACAGGGGCAGCTCCTTGAAATGCCACATCAGTGCATTGACCAGAGTTCCGGTATAATTGCCGTACCCGGGATGTACCACCATCCCAGGCTCCTTATCAATAACTATAACATGATCATCTTCATATAGGATCTTAATGGGAATATCTTCAGGGACCAGTTCAATTTCCCTCGGAGGGTGAGGAAGCATTATCTGTATTATATCGCCAGGTTTGACTTTGTAATTTGGTTTAACCGGGATATTATTTACAATGATATTCCCGGCCTGGGCAGCTGCCTGGATTCTGGTTCGCGAAGTCGTTTCCAGTCTGTTTGCAAGAAATTTATCAATACGAAGCATAGCTTGCCCCTGGTCGGCTACAAATCTGAAGTGCTCAAACAAGTCATGCATTTCCAGCGATTCATCCGGAATATCTTTCACTGCCTGATCCGTATAAATTTGTTATAACTTAATATCTTGTTCCCTGATTTGATGACCAACAGGTACAATGCTTCAGGAAGTGATGAAAGGTCGATTGTCC
The DNA here is from genome assembly GCA_035527935.1 of Bacteroidales bacterium. Lineage (GTDB taxonomy): Bacteria > Bacteroidota > Bacteroidia > Bacteroidales > VadinHA17 > DATKZO01. The sequence goes on along the minus strand of DATKZO010000010.1, from coordinate 121,491 downwards.
CTGAAGTATATGTCTCAAGCACTTTTCTTCCACCAATATCAAATATCTCTGCTGTGATCGGGCTGGTATAAGTTTCAGTATCTATATCTATCCGGAGAATATCACGTGCTGGATTTGGCCATATCAGGATACTGTTCTTGTTTAAAACGGGGATATTGATGCCGGTTGAAATTATTTCAGGTCCAACTATGGGGCGTATCATCAGAGTAGCATTAACCTGAGACATGTTCCAGTTACCGTTAATGAAATAATATTGTTTACCTGAAGCAGGTGTGTTGAAGTCGAGGCCTGCATTTAGAAAGGTCTCGGATCTTTGTCTCCATCCCACAAAGAAATACCCGTTAACCGGCAGGGGATCATCAAGAACATAGGATGTATATCCATTCACTGCTTCCCCGGGATCAACTGTTACCTCATTTTGTTCGTAAAGCAGGCTGCCTGGTATTCCATTTGATTCGCTCCAGATAACAATATCAAAAGATTTCTGGTTGGAAGAGAGATAACTATCATTAAAGCAAATACTTACAGCCCTGATAGTATCCATGATATAGGATCTGAACAGGCAGGCAACCATAGCATTTATGGCACCTTCTCCATTTATTCCATATCCTCCTTCAGAACTCCCATCATCGTATGAAAAGTAATTGTGGAACCTTTGATAATAGATCATGGTATCATTGATCTTGGGATCAAAATCGTCAGTTATCAGGATCGATTTAATTCTGAATAAAGCAGAATCAGTATAAGAGGAATTGAAGGTATAAATAAGTGAAGCATTGTATGTGATTGATTGAAAGGGGGCAACATTAGTAGCTACAGGGGGTTTCGAGTAAACCAAAGTATTTTCATACATATCAAATATTGAATAGCTGCGTGTCACATTCCGGACAATACTGTCGTTATTTGCATAATACATTGTCAGGAACGATCCCATTTCAGAAAGGAATATTTCCCTGAATTGATCCCAGGGCATTGATTCGTAAGTATTCAAGACTGATCTTAAAGGTGAAGTAAAGGCGACATCAGCATGTATAGTATCACCTGGTGTACGTCCACGGTCCAGAAGTACATAGTCAAGATGCCAGTGGTCGGCATTACCCGCCATTGCCGGGTCATTAAGGGCAGAACTTAAACTGGCGTAGTTTATGAACCTGAAGCGGAATCCTTTCTGAAGGAACCTGCTATCATCAATTGATATTATTACTGGTTTAAACGGTTGCAATTCTGTCCCGCCTGTTCTCCATACAGAATGCCAGGAATCGTCTAAGGGTGAATAAAACTGAAGGGACAGGCTGTCTGATGATTCCGGAGGATCAGCGATTCCCTGGGGTTGATAGAAGAAGCTCAGGTAGATATCTTCCAAAGCATCATACTCAAGATTTATGGGACAGGAGGTAAGGTGGTCAGCCTCAAAAATAAATGATGAGGCATTTTCATACAGAAGGCCACGGTTATCGATGGCATCAAATGTAGCAACGCCTTGCGTTGGCTGCCCAACAGGGTATACATTATTTATATATACGTAATTATCTGTCCATAAAGTGTCGGCAGGGTAGACATCTGACCAGGAAAAATCATCGAAAAAAGGTAATTCAAGTGTATCGATCGGGCTCCCTGATTTACTCAGGTTCTGTTTTATCCATGCAGATTTGACTTCGGGATTGGTTATTAATCCAGTTACAAACTCCTGTCCTGGTAACAGTGATGCTGCAGTACTTAAAAAAAAAAGGAATATGAGTAACCGTTTTACAATCATAACCTATTAAGATTGTTTACCATCTCGAGATCCGTTGTAAGTGTATCGGGCATAACAATCGGGGTAGAGTCAACTGGTAGTTGAGATGAATCTATTGTAAGCCAGATGTATACTGCAGATCCTAGCTGGAGCCGGGCCTCTTCGCTATAGACAGGATTTTGTTTGTATACAAAAGCACTCAATGAGTCATCCTCTGTCTTTACAGATTTATCATAGTTATAGGTACCCAGTATGAGAGATGATCCCAGGATGGTACTTTTTGCATACTGAAGGTTTTTCCCAATCAGTTCAGGAACCGGGGTCCTCCTATTGCTCAAGCCTTTTCCAAGCACAAGAACTATCTCTGAGCCTTTCTGTATTGAATCTCCTTCAGTCACCGGCTGCCCATTCATCAACTGGTCAAGAACAAAATCGATTGTAAGATCAGTTTTATAGACAGGATTACCAGCTTCCAGTCCTGAACTTTCGATAAGTGCATATGCCTGCCTGGCTGACAGACCAACAAGATTTGGCATAACTACCATTTCAGGGTTAAATGCGTTTATAGTCAGGACTACTCTCCTATGTTTTTTTACATTGAACCCGGCATATGGATTCTGTTCAATTACCGATCCCTTTGGTACCAGATTGGTGTAAACCGAATCATTAATCTCAACCCTCATTTTCTTTTTCCTGCCCAGATCCACAGCCTCCCTAATGGTCAATCCATAAAAATCAGGGACTGACCGCGACTGCCCATGTCGTGTGAAGATACTTAACCAGATAAGGGTAACCAATATTATACCAACTCCGATAACAATAGCCAATCCCAGATTTTTGAAGAATACCTTACTGATCAGGAATTTCTTAAGACTCATGATAATGATACAATTATAATAAATAACGTACAGGCAAAGATAAAATTATATTGCTAAACACCGGATCACCATTCCTGAACTGTATTATATAGAGTATCCCTTTCAACAGGGTTATATCCGGCATCCCTGATAAGTCTGCAAATTTCATCTGTATCCATAACCGGTTTCTGATCTTCAGCACCCGCCATTGAATATATCCTGGTGGTATCATCTATGGTGCCGTCCACGTCATCAACTCCAAATGAGAGAGATAACTGGGTAGTATCCTTCCCCAGTGCCGGCCAGTATGCTTTCAAATGAGGAATATTATCCAGGAATAATCTTGATACTGCGAAGTTCTTCATGTCTTCACTGATATTAACTTCACCCAGGTGCGACAATCTGTTATTCTCTTTTCTGAATTTCAGGGGGATGAAAGCATTAAACCCCTTGGTCCGGTCCTGCAGATCCCTTAGCCTGCCGAGGTGATCCACCCTGTGTGAATATGACTCAATGTGCCCGTACAGGATAGTGGCATTTGATGGAATACCTTCGAGATGAGCTTGTTCATGGATCTCTAGCCATAATTCAGAGGATGATTTGTCATTACAGATCTGTTTACGGATTTCTTCATCAAAGATCTCGGCCCCACCGCCAGGGATAGAATCCAGACCATATTCCTTCAGTTGCTTCAGACCTTCCAAAACAGTAAGCCCTGCTTTCCTGATCATGTAATCGAGTTCAATCGCCGAAAAAGCCTTAATGTGTAATGGAGGTCTGTGTTCCTTTATCATCTTTAGTATGTTTCCATAATAATGCAGATCATGGTAAGGGTGGACTCCACCAACTATGTGTACTTCAGTTACAGGTTTGTCGTCGAAAGTGCGGACAATATCCATAATTTGACCGGGATTGTAATCCCAGCTTTCAGTGCTACCTGCCGGTTTTCGGTATGAGCAGAATTCACAATTGAAAACGCAGATATTTGTTGGCTCAATATGGAAGTTACGGTTAAAAAAGGCTTTGGTCCCATTTAACCTCTTTCTTGCGTTAGTGGCAAGAACGCCAAGTAAAGATATGTTGTCTGACTCAAACAGACATAATGCATCTTCTTTGGTGATCCTTTTACCCTCAGTTACTTTCGAAGAAATCCTCCTCAGTTCATCAGATGTATTTTTCAATATGGCTTCAGGTATCAACTCCGGATATTTTGTTACAAATTTAGAAAATATTAATCTCGGTCCTAGCTTCCGATAATCAATAAAAAAGGGCCACCATTCAATGGCGACCCCCGCTATATGATAAAGCTCTGTTTATTATTGTTTATGTTTTGGCTCGTCAGAGACTGATAATTTTTTCCTTCCCTTTGCTCTTCTTGCCAAAATAATCTTTTGCCCGTTGGATGTAGACATTCTTTCTCTGAATCCATGCTTGTTTGCTCTTTTTCTTCTTGAAGGCTGAAACGTCCTTTTCATCTTAAATTAATTTTCTTTGTTCCCCGTTTTTGAGAACGCAAAGTTAATATTATTTTAAAAAATAAAAGAATTATATCAGAAAAAACCTAAATATCCGATACAGCCAGGTGGATCAGTTTTTTTTCCTGAAAAAAGTGCTCACTGAAAAAGTCGCTGATATCATAAACTTTTACACTATTCAGATATCTTCCCAGTTCATTCGAAAATTCACCACCTTTAAGATAGATTATCCCATTTTCTATATCATTGAAACTGTCATGACTGATAAGTTTTCCTGTCATCTTCACAAAACCTGGAAATGCTGTGACGGCCCGGCTGATAATGAAATCAGATTTTTCAGTTAGCTTTTCGAATCTGGAAACCACCGGTATTACATTGGTAATACCAATTGATTCGACCACCCCTTTAACGACCTTTATCTTCTTCCCTATTGAATCGACCAGCGTAAACGAGGCACCAGGGAACATTATTGCCAGTGGAATACCTGGTAAGCCTCCTCCTGTTCCGGCATCAAGGACTTTTGTTCCGGATTTGAATGATATGAGCTTTGCAATACTTAAGGAATGCAGGAGATGGTGAAGGGTAAAATTTTCAATGTCTTTTCGTGAAATGACATTTATCCTGTTATTCCATTCCCGGTACAATGGCTCAAGGCTGCTTAACTTTACGATTATATCGGGATCAGTATCCGGGAAATATCTTTGAATGATCTTATCCATTATCAGGAGCCACTCTTTTTCAGAATATTGAACAGAAGCTCTTTCGCCCTGAATAATTGGGCTTTAACTGTCCCAAGAGGCAAAAGGAGTTCATTAGCTATCTCCTCATATGAGTATTCCCTGAAATACCGGAGTTCTATTAACCTCCTGTATTGTGGCTTTAACTGGGAGACGATATGGCGCAGTTGTTTAACCTTTTGCAGCCTGATCAGTTCCTCTTCCGGGTCAGGTGTGTCGGATTGAAGGTTCGAAGCCGGATCGTCCTGCTCATCCTGTTGCTGGTCGATCGCAGAAGGTGCTGACTTCTTTTTCCTGATAAAATCAATACAATTATTTGTTGCGATCCTGAATAACCAGGTACTAAAGGCATAATTGGGAGTATATGAGTTCAAGTTTCTGAAAGCCTTCCCAAAAGCCTCAATAGTAAGATCATCTGCGTCGGAGGGATTATTCACCATCTTTAACAGCATATAGTATATTGAGTCCTTATACCTTTTCATCAGGTCGGCAAATGCCTTTTCATCTCCTTCCCTTGCTAAATTTACAAGTTTGAGATCCTGTTTTGCCTTTTCTGATAATTCAGGGTTTACTTCCATTCGTAACTCTGATATTTATTTTTCCTTGCGCCAATCAGGAAACAGCCATTTAAGAAGAGGGATGCAATATCAAACAGAGGCGAAAATAGTAATAAATCCCTTTCATTCAAACTCTTTTGAGCAAAGAAGAGGATAGTCAGTTTTGAGATGAGTGTTATCCCAAATATAGCAACTGTAACTGGCCAGATGGTTAACTGGCTTATCAGGTAGAAAAACAGCACATAGTTTATTAATCTTGAAACGGGTTCAAGACCCAGGAGAAATTTTGTTGAAGGACGATAATAAACGGATGTTGACATGTGTCTCATCTTTTGTTTTGAAAAAGATATCCATCTGGTGGAAGGCAGAGAGAGGGTATATGCATTTTTGTCAATGACCACTGAAGTATTGTCCTTATTGGCCAGCGCATTAACAAATAGATCATCATCTCCTGATTGCAAGTTAAGATGTGGGCCAAATCCCTTGTTATCAAAGAAAAGGGACTTTTTGTAAGCAAGGTTCCTTCCAACTCCCATGTAGGGTCGGCCAGCTAATGCCATACCGGTGTATTGTAAAGCGATGAACATGGCATCGTATCTAATATATTTATTAAGCAGACCTCTCTTCTTCAAATACCCTCCATATCCGAGCACAAATTCCTTCTCTCCGGAATATCCAGACATCATAAGCCCCATCCATTTATTGCTTGCAGGCTTACAGTCGGCATCGGTCAGTAATAAATGATCATAGGAGGCAGCTTTTATTCCAATGAACAGGGCCATTTTTTTGCTGTGCCCCAGGCTGGAATCCTTATGTATCGTGGTCACACGCAGGTTACTGTAATTCTCCAAAAATGAAGTTAAGATCTCAGTTGTATTGTCTTCGGAACAATCATTTACTACTATTGCTTCAAACTCAGGATAATCCTGTTCAAGCACTGATGGGAGGAATTCTTTAAGATTTTCAGCTTCATTTCTGGCACAGATTATTACTGAGACCGGTTTCTTTCTTCCTGTTTCCCTGCGAGGGCTCTGTAAGACTACCTTAATGTAATACCTGAAATAGTAAAAAAGTTGAATTAGCGAGGATAACAGCAGGACAGACAGCAGAGTGATATCAAGCGTATCCAGGGTATATCCAAACATAATTTAAAATTTAGAATGGACAGGTTTTTAATGTCCGTTAAGATGCAAAAATATCTACAGTTAATTAATAACAAAAAGTTTGACAGGATGATTTGTTAAAAAATGATTAATTTTATTTTACTCTACACCATGAAAATATACCTTTGTTCCGTCATATCAGGGTACCCGATGTTCAGTATTATAAATAACGATCCCGGATCATCAGCACGGGCAGGAATATTATCCACACCGCATGGAGAGGTGTCAACACCGGTATTTATGCCGGTCGGCACCGCTGGTACTGTAAAGGGAGTATCAGAGAGGGATCTGAGGGAGGAGATTGGCGCTGAGATTATTCTTGGCAATACCTATCATCTTTACCTGCGGCCAGGAGGAGAGGTCCTGAAAAGGGCAAGGGGATTACACAAATTCATGAACTGGAGTGGTTCATTATTAACTGATAGTGGCGGATACCAGGTATTTTCTCTCTCTGCCAGCCGGCAATTAACAGAGGAGGGAGCAACATTCAGATCTCATATTGATGGCTCTTCTCACCTGTTCACACCTGAAAATGTGATTGATATTCAACGGATTATAGGAGCTGACATAATGATGACCTTTGACGAGTGTACTTCTTTTCCGTGCGAATATATGCATGCCAAAGCGTCAATGGAATTAACGCATATATGGTTAACCAGGGCAATTAACAGGTTCAATGAATCGGAAGCATTGTGGGGTCACGATCAGTATCTGTTCCCGATCGTTCAAGGAAGTGTATATAAAGATCTTAGAAGAAAGTCAGCTGAATTTATTGCTTCTGCGGGTATGAAGGGGAATGCTATTGGCGGCCTGTCGGTCGGTGAGCCTGCAGATCAAATGTATGAAATGATTGAAGAGGTAAATAGCATACTTCCGTTGGACAAACCGCGTTATCTTATGGGTGTTGGTACTCCTGTTAATATTCTCGAATCTATTGACAGGGGAATAGACATGTTTGATTGTGTAATGCCGACAAGAAATGGAAGGAATGGAATGTTATTTACGAGAGAGGGGATCATAAATATTAAGAATAAGAAATGGGCTGAGGACTTTTCAGTTATTGATGAGACAGGCCCTTCCAGTGTGAGCAAATATTACTCAAAAGCCTACCTCCGGCACCTGATTATCTCAGGCGAGTTGTTAGGCTCGCAGATTGCCAGTATTCATAACCTCTCCTTCTACACCTGGTTTGTTGGTGAAGCCAGAAAGCAGATCATAAAAGGCAGTTTCAGGAGCTGGAAGAATATGATGGTTTTGAAACTTGGGAACAGGTTATGAAAAGGTTCGAAACGAAAGTCATAGATATCTATATAATACGTAAGTTTCTCGGGACTTTTATATTTGCGTTGATCCTGATACTTGGCATCGCAATTATTTTTGATTTTGCTGAGAAGGTTGATGATTTTTTAGAGAAGGAGGCTCCCAGAGAAGCTATAATTTTTGAATATTACCTGAACTTTATCCCATATTTTGCTACTCTGTTTTCACCGTTCTTTACCTTCATAACTGTAATTTTCTTCACTTCGAAGATGGCATATAACACCGAATTGATCGCCATATTGAGCAGCGGGGTCAGTTTTAGAAGGCTTATGCTGCCTTACTTTTATTCCGCTTTATTGATCGCGGTATTTACCTTCATTCTGACAAATTTCGTTATACCACATTCTAATAAGATCCGCCTCGATTTCGAAAACAAGTATTATCGCAACACAAGTTCACGGTATACTGCAAGAGATATACACCGTCAGGTATATCCAAAAGTCTTTGCCTACATGGAGTCATATAACACTGTTTCGCAGATAGGAAGGAATTTTACACTTGAGCGTTATAGTGAATCCGGCGAACTTGAATCAAAACTGGTCGCATATTATGTAAGATGGGACTCAGTTGCAAATAAATGGAGTGCAAGACAATATTACATAAGGGATATTATTGACGGTAGAGAGTATATCCGGCAGGGGAGGAGGATTGATACAACACTTACTATTAAACCTGAGGATTTTACACGGCCACCTGATTTTGTAGCGACAATGAACTATTCTGAATTAAATGATCAGATTGAATTGTTAAAGCTTCAGGGAAGTGATCAGTTAAAGCTATTGCTGAATGAAAGGCACAAACGCTTTTCAAATCCCTTCTCGGTTTTTATACTGACACTTATCGGAGTATCTGTTTCATCCCGTAAAGTTAGGGGAGGCATAGGAATGCAAATTGGTTTTGGACTTGCACTCAGCTTTACCTATATCTTTTTTATGCAGTTCGCAACGCAGTTCTCCCTCAAGGGCAATCTCGACCCGATGCTGGCTATGTGGACACCAAATCTGATCTATCTGATGATCGCAGCAATACTCTACAGAATGGCGCCAAAATAGGATGCTGACCGGGTAACCGGTTGCATTATAAAACCTTGAACAATACTGATAAATACGACATAATAATTTTGAATCCCGGCGAGCGCATTGGCTTCGAACTTCGCCCCTGTTCATCGGGGCTACGTCCGGCGAAGTCGCCGAACTCGTAAACTCGGTTCCCCGCTGCTTGCAGCGAGGAGCTTCAATGTATATATCGGTCCATAAATATGATATTAGTTCTTCATTAAATCGACCATTATTATTAACGTTGTACTCTGAAAATTCAACGCATAGAGTATAAAATATTAATTGTCAATAGATTAAAACCATAATAGTTATGTCACTGGATAAAAAAATCCGCGAGTTACAGGAAAAGCGCGAAAAAGCGTTTCTGGGTGGAGGAGAAAAAGCCATTGAGAAACAAAAGGCAATGGGAAAAAGAACAGCCCGGGAAAGGATTATGGCACTACTTGATCAGGATTCTTTCAATGAGTATGATCTTTTTGTGGAACATGTTGCCAGGGATTTTGATATGGATAAAAGATCTCTTCCCAGTGACGGGGTAGTTATTGGTACCGGTGCCATACTTGGAAAGCCTGTAGCAATATTTGCACAGGATTTTACTGTTGCCGGAGGATCACTGGGATTAATGCATTCAAGGAAGATAACGAAGATCATGGATCATGCACTTAAAATGAGAATACCTCTGATAGGGATAAACGATTCGGGGGGTGCCAGGATACAGGAGGGTGTTAATTCTCTGGCGGGATATGGAGAGATCTTCTTCAGGAATACCCTGTCAAGTGGAGTAATCCCCCAGCTTTCGGTAATACTGGGTCCTTGTGCAGGCGGTGCAGTGTATTCGCCAGCACTTACAGACTTTGTTTTTGTGGTTGACAAGATCTCGAAAATGTTCATAACAGGACCTGAGGTCATAAAAACTGTTCTTGGAGAAGAGATCTCTATGGAAGACCTTGGTGGAGCCAGAGTTCATTGCGAAACTACAGGCAATGCACATTTTTATGCCGGCAGTGAGGATGAATGCTTTGATCAGATCAAAAAGATAATTAATTACCTTCCTGAGAATAATAAGCAGAAACTGGTATCAGCTAAGATTGAAGATCCTCTTCCTGAATATGATATAGAAAACATTGTGCCTGAAGATTCTACCCTGCCTTATGATGTTAAGGATGTAATTAAAGCAATTACTGACAGATCTGACTTCTTAGAGGTCCAGGAACACTGGGCAAAGAACATAGTAATTGGATTTGGAAGGATAGCAGGGAACACAGTGGGCTTTGTGGCAAACCAGCCAAATGAGATGGCAGGGGTATTGGATGTCGATTCCTCTGATAAGGCTGCGCGCTTCATCCGTTTCTGTGATGCATTCAATATTCCCATAGTAACCCTCGTTGATCTCCCAGGTTATCTCCCCGGGATTGACCAGGAGCATGCCGGAGTTATAAGGCATGGAGCTAAGGTACTTTATGCCTATAGTGAAGCAACAGTGGCTAAACTTACATTAATCATCAGGAAAGCTTATGGAGGAGGTTATATAGCAATGGGGTCCAGGCACCTGCGGGCCGATTTTGTTTTTGCCTGGCCAGGTGCTGAAATTGCGGTAATGGGGCCCGAAGGAGCAGCTAATATTATTTTCAGGAAAGAGATTGCTGAGGCAGATGATCCTCATGCTATGCGGCTTCAGAAAGTGGAAGAATATAAGAACAAGTTTGCAAATCCATATGTGGCTGCTTCGCGCGGCTACGTGGATTCAATTATTGAACCTAAGGAAACCAGAAATTTACTGATACATGCAATAAAAGTATCTGGTAATAAGTCTGTATTTCTGCCTGACAAAAAACATGGAGTACCTCCCTTCTAGAAAAATGGAAATTATAAAGGATTAGATAATGGCAAACAGCGAAGGGGAATACGGTAAGTTAAATATTAACCATTCTGTTTATCAGACCAGGCTCTCCAGGAAGCTCCGGGAGAAGACGGTTTACGAACCAGTTGATAACAGGAAGATAAAAAGTTTTATTCCAGGTACTGTGGTTGAAGTGAAAGTAAAGGAGGGTGATATAGTTTCTGAAGGAGATGTTCTCCTGGTACTCGAAGCAATGAAAATGAAGAACCGGATCAAATGTTCTATTCCGGGAACTGTTAAGCTGATAAATGTGAAAGAGGGGGACAGGGTACCCAAAGGAGAGCTGCTGATAGAATTGGATTAACTATTCAAATACGCCCTGCCATTTCCAGTATTTACCATTAAAAATGCTGGCAGGGGGTGATCCGGTATAAATACCATATACAGCCGAACCACTACCGCTCATCGAACTGTAAACCGCACCAGATGAATAGAGTTTTTCTTTAATCCTTTTAATTTCCGGATATTTTCTGAATACCCATGATTCAAAATCATTTTCAATAACTCCGTTCCAGGTTTTGACAGGCCTTTCATACAATTCCATGAGATTTACTGAAGGGATCTCGGGTTTTGAACCGGCATAGGCATTTGCAGTACTGATTTGAATACCAGGATGGATAATCAATATATGATAACCAGTGAGGACTCTGCTGACTCCCTTCAGTTTTTCACCCCTCCCTTCAGCAAATGCAGGCCGGTTCTCAATAAAGAACGGACAGTCGCTTCCTATCTTAAGAGCAATCTCCCACATATCCTTATTACATAATCCCAATCTGAAATAGCGGTTCAGGTATCTCAGCATGAATGCACTGTCTGATGATCCTCCTCCAAGACCAGCTCCCATAGGAATGGCCTTATGAAGGTGTATACGAAGGGCAGGAATATTGAAATCTCTCCGTAATGAATTAAGCGCCCTTATGACCAGATTGTCTGACATCCTGCAGCCTGGATTAAAACCAGTGACTGTAAGTTCATCGCTGTCGCTGTTCGACTGCATCGTTACAAACTCCAGAGCATCCCTCAATGCAACAGGATAAAAAATAGTCTCAATATCGTGAAATCCATCCTCCCTTCGGGAGATAATTTTCAGACCAATATTGATCTTCGCATTTGGGAACAGAGTCATTAAAGTACGTTTTCTGGTGTAAATATACTTCTTGTCAGCCAATAAACGAAAATCGACTGAGCAACTATCTTTTCAACAAAATATTAACATCAATCTGTTTGTAAGAAAATAGAATACGGTAACAGCTAAAGGGTTCGATTTTCTAACTTTGATCCAATCCTTCAAATTGAGTACCAGCTTTTGGGACAAATAGCTCCGAAGCGGTTCTCCTGATTACATTTGATAGTCTTAATAGCTTAGATAACAATAATATACCAGTTTATGGCAGTTCAAAAGGGTCAGATAAAAACACTTAACAGCCCGTTCCCCGATTTTGGAAGAGTACCACCTCAGGCAATTGATATGGAGGAGGCTGTACTGGGAGCAATAATGCTTGAAAAAGAGGCTGTAATTTCTGTACTTGATATTTTGAAACCGGATAGTTTTTATAAAGAGACACACCAGAGAATTTATGCAGCAATACTGAATCTTTCACTTAAAGAGTACCCGGTTGATCTTTACACGGTTATCGAAGAACTCAAAGCAAGAGGCGAGCTGGATAATATTGGTGGACCGGTGTATCTGACTCAGCTTACTTCAAAGGTAGTATCAGCTGCACATGTTGACTTTCATGCCAGGATAGTCGCTCAGAAATATATCCAGCGTGAACTTATCAGGGTATCTTCGGATATTCAATCAAAAGCTTTTGACGACACTTATGACGTCAATGAGTTACTGGATTACTCTGAGAATGAACTCTTCCAGATTGCAGAAGGGAATATCAAAAGGGAAGTGATGCCAATCAGTGTGGTTTTAAAGGACGCGATACATGAAATAGAGGAAGCCGGTAAAAGAGAGGATGCCCTGGTCGGGGTTCCATCGGGATTTACAAAGCTTGACCGACTTACCTCAGGGTGGCAGAACTCAGACCTGATAATTGTGGCTGCCAGGCCTTCAATGGGAAAGACCGCATTTGCGCTGACCATGGCCAGGAATATGGCTATTGATCACAAGAAGATTGTTGCTTTCTTCTCACTTGAAATGGCATCAATTCAACTTGTGAACAGATTGATAGTGGCTGAAACCGAACTACCGAGCAACAGGATAAGAAATGGGAAACTTAAAGAGGACGAGTGGAAACAGCTGGAGGAAAGGATCAAGACGCTGGAAAAGGCAAGTATATATATAGATGACACGCCGGCATTATCAGTATTTGAGCTAAGGGCGAAATGCAGGAGGTTAAAGGCTCAGAACAAGCTTGACATAGCTATTGTTGACTACCTGCAATTGATGACCGGACCAAAGGACTCGGGTAGCAGGGAGCAGGAGGTCAGCGCCATATCACGGTCACTAAAAAGCATATCAAAGGAGCTCGATATTCCAGTCCTTGCTCTCAGCCAGCTAAACAGATCGGTTGAAGTGAGAGGAGGCACCAAGCGACCTCAATTATCTGACCTTCGGGAGTCTGGTGCTATTGAGCAGGATGCTGATATGGTGGTATTTATTCACCGGCCTGAAAAATATGGACTGATGTCGATGGAGGATGGCACACCCTCAAAAGGAATTGCAGAAATCATCCTTTCAAAAAACAGAAATGGCCCTGTTGATGATGTTCTATTGAAATTCAGGGAGGAAAGAGCCCAGTTCGTTGATTTGGATGAGATTGATTTCGAAAATTTAAGCAAAAACGCTGGCGAAAATACTATAACAATCGGATCAAAGATGAATGCTGATAATATCTCTCCGGGGGACAGCCCGTTTAACCGTGAGGATATTTCAGATGATGATACTCCCTTTGGTTAAAAGCGAGTTTGCTGTACCTGTTGCTTTTATCCTTTTGCTTATTTATCCCTATATTTACTTATTGATAAGCAGAAATAAATGGTGGAGTCAGTAATCTATATTGTAACAGGTCTGGTAATCGGTTTTGTATTATCATGGATTGCCTTTCGACAGATCAGAAAGTTTGAAGCAAGATCATCGGATACACTCGTCGATAACCTGAAGAGTGACCTTGGGAGATTGAATGATATTTTGTCACAAAAGGAACAGGAGATTGTAAAGCTTTCCTCCTTAGTGGCTGAGAAGGTGACCAATATTAAAAATCTGGGGGAAAAGCTGGAAGGTCAGAAAAAGGAAATCGAAGATATCAGGAAAACCATGACTTCTGAGTTCAGGTTGCTTGCCAATGAAATCCTTGATGAGAAAAGCCAGAAATTCGGTCAGGAGAATAGAGAAAAGATCGATCAGATTCTTAAGCCACTTAATGAGAATTTAAAAGAATTCAAAGAAAAAGTGGAGAGATCACGGATCGAAGAGCGGGAAGGGAGAGCCTCCTTGTTTACAAAGATAGGTGAGCTGGAGAAGCTGAATGCCCGCATTAGTAACGAAGCGAGTGCATTGACAAAAGCCTTGAAAGGTGACTCCAAGATGCAGGGAAACTGGGGAGAAATGATCCTTGAGTCTGTTTTAGAGAAATCCGGGTTGGTAAGGGATCGGGAATTCTTTATCCAGGAATCATTCCTCTCGGAGGAGGGAAAGAGACTCATACCTGATGTTATAGTAAAATATCCCGGGGACAGGAGTATAATCATTGATTCGAAAATTTCACTGGTAGCATACGAGCAGTATGTTAATTCACAGGATGATGAAGAAAGAGCTATGGCACTTAAGGCACATCTTAACAGCATAAGGACACATATTGGCAAGCTGGTACAGAAAGACTATCAAAATGAATATAAGGTTAACACTCTTGATTTTATAATGATGTTTATGGCGGTAGAGCCGGCCTATTTACTGGCACTTCAGAACGATAATAAGCTCTGGAGTGAAGCGTATGAACGGAGAATACTCCTGATAAGTCCGACCAACCTGATTGCAGCACTTAAGATGGTGGAAAGTATCTGGAAGCAGGAATATCAGAGCAGAAATGTAATGGAGATCGCCAGGCAAGGCGGAGCACTGTATGACGATTTCGTTATGATGCTGGAAAGGCTTGAAAAGTTAGGGAAGAAGCTTGATGAAACTCAGAGGCAGTATGATGAGACTGTAAAGAAGCTGACCGGAAGAGGAAATCTGATTTCCAGAGTTGGCAATCTCAGGAACCTTGGGTTGAAGACAAAAAAAGAAATTCCGGAAAAATTCAGGGAGGAAGATCATAATGCCAATTCCTAGTTGAACATAAAGGTAAATCTTACACATGTGGCTTTGTAACTGAGGCCCTCAAATCCAGTATATACACCGATCTTTCCAAGCAGTAAGATTTCACTTAATGCATATCCGATTTCATAATAGTGGCCTGTAGCGGGAGTAAAAAGATAGGAGAGGCTGAAATTCTCCCTCATTAAAGTATTACTGAGAACTGGTAGTAGCTTAATAAGAAGATAAGGTGTTGTTATCCTGGCATGTATTTCTACGAAATAATCAGGTGTTGCAAGTGAGTAATAGGCAGGTAGCATAAAGGCATCCTGGTAATTATTGAAAAGAACAGGAAGAGGTTGAGAATTGAAATGTATAAAATCCTGGAATTCAATGCCTCCATTTGAAATAAAACCACCTGTACGTACCTTCCATGAATATTCACTAAAGGCACCGATCTCTTTTGATTTGGAGACTTCAAACCTCAACAGGTCATAGCTGGAATTGTCGCTAGCTGATCGTATGTTTAAACCATGGTCATAGGTCAACTGAAAAGTTGGATAATCTGAACCGGCAGGTGACTTGGCCCCATTATTGATCCTGTATTTTTGTCTGGGTGTATAAGTAAAAATAATCCTTCCGGCATGGTGATCATGATCCGCTAAGCCATATTTCTGATCTGATATCGCCGGGTCAGGAAGGTGGTCATTTACCGGGATGTTCGGCTTATAATCCTCATCACCTCTGAATAAGGAGAACTCTGTATTATTGGTAAGTACTTTTCGAGACTCATAATAATACCTTAATTCAAGATAGAATCCGTTAAATAGTTCATGGCGATGTCCGGCAGTTATGAAATTGGTTTCATATAGTTTCAGATGATTATCTTTGAAGAGTAGTGAGGTAAACATGTTAAGGGTTGGATTTATGCCTCCGGAGTTGTTATAATCCTGACTCCGTCTCCCTGCCCAAATGAATAATCTGGCCTGCTTCATTCTGTTATACGTAAGAGTAGAATTGATCCTCCATAAGAATCTCTCCCTCGAGAATGCCCAGTTAAACTCCGGGGCTATAGATAGGCGGTTTCCTGACTCCCAACTTTTGCTTATATTAAAATCGGTACCATACCTGAAACCATCGACCGAATTAAACGTCAGTTTGTCAATGTTCAGAACTCCTTCATACCTGAAACTTAAGTTGCTATCTTCGTTAGAAAATGTTTTACCAAATGCCAACCTACTGAAGAACTTCTTTACATCACCCTTTCCCTGATCATATTTAGCTGTGCTATCAAAGGGCGTAACAGATGTGGCTTGCAGTTTTCTGTACTTGATACTGTCGCTGATTCTGATACTTCTTAATTCTTCATCTGAGAGCGGAATTGGCCTGATCGAATTCCAGTATGAACTATCACGTAAATCAGCATTCTCCTCTATTGTAACTGTTGTTGTTCTCTTTATCTCCAACTCCTTTGATGTAGTATCACTCTTCTCAGCTTCCTTTCCCATCAGACGGGATAAACGTACCATGTCCCGGTTGCCGAGCTCCTCCTTTTGAAGGATCTGTTCGATTTTTGCCTGATCTTTTGACAATTCTTTGATCTCAGGTTCTACGATAATTTCTTTAACTGGTTTATAATTAATATTTTTTGGCTTTTCAAGCTCTAAATTGGGTTCAACCTGGTTATACGTGACAGCGCTGCCATATTCTCCGTCAGCTTTTACCCCCACTACTGACAGGAATATTTCAAAATTGTGATTTACCGGCATCCAGATATCATCATACACCGGAGTATAAATTTGTTTAATCGCTATTGAACCGGCTAGATTCTCATTAATCAGGTCTACGGAATGCAGGCACCATATATCTTCAACTATATAGATAGTACCTTCGAATACCTGCTGACTTTTTCTTTTTGGAATTACAGAGATTTTGTTGATAATATAATTGCCCTGAGGTGTTGATCCTTCATATCTGAATTTATAATGCGACATTGCATTAGATGACAAGGGGCTGATCGCAATATCAGCAAGAACCGGCTGGTAGAAACTTGCCTTAACCACATCCATTGGTGAAATATCAGCCTGGTCGGCTTCAGGAAAGGTGCTTTGCTGCGATATTACGGTCTGATCATACTTGTCGGGAGCATTGAACTCAATCTTGTTTATTGATTCGATCAGGTAAACATCACCTTCCTTTATCTGTTCTTCATTTACCACAAGTCTCTTCTTTATTAATGTTGGGATGTTCCGCACTACAACACTACCCTTTATGTATATATCAGCACTATAGTGCTTGACCTGGTTAAGGTGATATGGAGCCATTCCGATGGTTTTACGCATTATAGCATATGCAGGATCTTCTCCCGTGGAGGTCACACGGACTTCAGGAATTACATAATACTGGATCTGTAAAGTAATGTTTATTGTTACGTCGGTTTCCCCAATTGAAACGGTTCTGATCTCAGGAGAATATCCAAGGCTTTGATAAACAACGGTGTATGTACCTGGTGTTAGATTTATCAGATATTCTCCCTTGACATTGGCCGATGTACCATGCTTTAATTCACTTACGTATACAGTAGCGTAGGAAACAGGATTTCTGTTGGCATCCAGTATCTCACCCTGAATAGACTGCGACAATGATAGAGGCGTTATCACAAAACAAATCAATATTATTAAGAAAGATCTTATCATAATCACGATTTCACCTTACAACGGATTCAGCTGATAAATGATACAAATTTCTTACAAAGATATTAACCGATTGTCATTTTTCCCCTTCAATAATAATGACAATTTCACCTTTTATTGTCCTGTCTTTGAAATGGCTAACAATATCTGCAAGACTTCCCCTGACGTTTTCTTCATGTATTTTAGTTAACTCTCGCGAAACTGAGGCTTTTCTTTCGTTCCCAAGTTTTTCAGCAAGCTGTGTAAGCGTTTTAATCAGCCTGTGAGGGGATTCATACAATACTATTGTACGTTCCTCCCTTGCAATTGAATTGATCTTTTTTTGCCTTCCTTTTTTTTGTGGGATAAATCCTTCAAAACAAAATCTGTCACATGGTATGCCAGAATTGATAAGTGCAGGTATAAACGCTGTTGCTCCCGGAAGTGTTTCCACTTCGATTTCTTTCTCAAGACAGGCTCTGACAAGGAGGTATCCCGGGTCGGATATGCCTGGCGTGCCAGCATCAGTTACCAGAGCAGCACTTTTACCTTCATTAATCTCATTTACTACTCCGGTCACTGCACCATGTTCGTTAAATTTGTGGTGCGACCGAAGTCTTGTCTTTATTTGATAGTGATCAAGGAGTATCCTGGTTTTTCGCGTGTCCTCAGCCAGAATAATATCAACATCCTTCAGTATATCCAACGCCCTTAAAGTGATATCCTTCAGGTTCCCTATGGGTGTGGGTACAATGAAAAGCCTACTCATTTGTCCTCGAGGAAATTTTCCTTTTTACTATTTCCATTAGCTGGTTTATCGCTTCGGATTCACTATCTTCTGAAGTCGCCGAAAGAATTATTTCCCTGGCCATATCAATCGATAATGAACTATTCAACTCATCTATAGTTTTACTGTACAAATCCTGATCGCCACCGAAAACCTCCCTGACGAAAAAGAATCTGTCATTTATACCAATAGCATCCTTCAGGTTATTAACAGGCCTGGTCTTGGATACTTCAGTTATTCCATGGTCTTTACGGTCACCACCAATTTTTTCATTTATCCGATCGGAAAGATGGCTGAATTTATCGGCTATGATCTTTTTTTCAGATCCTTTCCCCTTCTGCTCAGGCTCCTTGTCTTCTCCGCTCTTATCTGTGATCTGGGATCCGGATATTGATTCCGTGACTTGTTCCTTCTTCGCCGGAGCAGCATGATTAATACCGGGCTCAGGTATTGTAAATTCGAACTCTCCAAGAAGCCTAATTACGTCTTCAGCGCTGCGACACTTCGCTTTGGCCAACTCAACCTGCAACTTTGGTACCCCGGCATAATTTTTCAGGTCATCAATAAGCGATCGTGCCTCAGCCAGGTCTTTCAATATTATATCGATTGTTGACTTCAATTCCATAGGAGGAGATTTTATTTGCAATCCAAATTTCTTTACCTTGCAAAAGTAATTAATTATATGTTGTCATAGAAAATAACATTGTTTACTAATCGGTGATTTTTAATGCATTTTCTGGAAAATTCTGTTGACCTGATAGATAAACGTGGATCAATTGAGGTTATTGCTGGTTCGATGTTTTCAGGCAAGACTGAAGAACTGATAAGAAGATTGAAAAGAGCACGTATAGCAGGATTGAAGGTAGAGATATTCAAACCGTCGCTGGATACAAGATATTCGACCAATCTCGTAGTGTCGCACGATGAAAACTCAATTTCCTCCACACCTGTCGACAATGTATCAATGATCTTACTGCTTACCAGCAATGTTGACGTTGTCGGTATTGATGAAGCACAGTTCTTTGATGACGGTCTTGCAGATGTTTGTAACAAATTGGCCAACAAAGGGATTAGAGTGGTGGTAGCGGGACTTGATATGGATTACTCAGGTAAACCATTTGGCCCTATGCCAGCTATGATGGCTACTGCAGAGTATGTTACGAAAGTACATGCTATATGTGTCGAATGCGGAAACCTGGCAAACTATTCATACAGGATTGCTGAGGATACAAATGTTGTTCTGCTGGGTGAAAGGGATGTTTATAAACCTCTTTGCAGGAGATGCTACAATAGTAACAGAGAGAAAGCAACTTAATCAACTTGAGCCTTATTACAAAAGATATTGCGCGTATTACCGGGGGAATACTCTTTGGCAAAAGTGACCTGGAAGTTTGTGAAATTATTCTTGATAGTCGCAGGGCCTCTTTCTCAGATTCTGAAGCTGCCTTTTTTGCCCTGAGTGGAAATGTACGAAATGGTCATGATTTTATTGAAAATGCGTACCGTGGTGGTATCAGAATATTTGTGGTTGAAAAAAAATATTCCCTTAATCTTACCGACAGATTCCCTGATGCTACATTTATCAAGGTTGAAGATACACTAAAAAGCCTTCATAAACTGACGAGTTATAAAAGGGATATCTTTGACGGCGTAGTAATTTCAATTACAGGCAGCAATGGTAAAACAATCGTTAAGGAATGGTTGGCTGAGATACTTGGGAAAATTGCTCCTGTCATCAGAAGCCCCAGAAGTTATAACTCACAGACAGGAGTTCCACTATCGATATGGAAACTGGATAACAGCTACCGATATGGTGTGATTGAGGCCGGTATGTCTGTTCGGGGAGAGATAGAAAAGCTTGAGAAAATAATCAGACCCCACATAGGAATCTTTACAAATATCGGAGAGGCACACCAGGAGAATTTTCCGGATATTGAGACCAAGACCAGGGAGAAGCTTGCATTATTCAAAGATTCAAATACTATAATCTACTCTCTCGATCATCCTCTTGTGAATTCCACAATAAGATCTGATAGCAGAATGAGAGGCAAGAGGTTCTTTACATGGTCAGAGAAAGATCAGTCAGCCGACCTGTTGGTAAAGAAGATAAGCAGCAGCACAAATGGAGCACTTTTATCGTTCAGGGCAGCTAATTATTCCTTTAAAGCCAATATCCCATTCAATGACAGGGCATCATTTGAGAATGTCGCGTCAGTTGTTTCTGCACTTTCATTTCTGGAGGTAGACCCAGAGGTGATTATTGCAAACCTGAAGGATCTCTGCCCGGTAGCAATGAGAATGGAACAGAAAGAGGGAATAAACGGATGCATTTTAATCGAAGATTATTATAATTCAGACCCGGTATCGCTCTCTCTGGCATTGGAACACCTTAAAAACCAGCCCCTTAATAATAAAACACTTATAATCTCTGACTTTGTTCAGAGTAACAGGGATAAGCGTGACCTATACAATGAAGTAGCAAGATTATCTGGAAAGGCCGGAGTAAAGCGCTTTATTGGTATCGGCAGGGAAATCACCTCATGCCTGGATCTATTTCCGGACGATTCAATATTCTTCAATTCTACCAATGAAATGAAAAGCTGGCTTAGTCCTTCTTCTTTCAAAAATGAAGCTATCCTGATAAAAGGCGCCAGGTTATTTCAACTGGAGGAAATTGGTCAGCTACTTGAGAGGACAATCCACCAGACCCAGCTTGAGGTAAATCTTAACTCAATTCTTCATAACCTGAATGTCTTCAAGGCTAAACTTCCAAGGGATACCCGTATTATGGCAATGGTAAAGGCTTTTGCATATGGCGCCGGGTCAAAGGATATTGCTGAGTGGCTAAATTATAATGGAATTGATTATCTGGCGGTTGCCTATACCGATGAGGGCATAAACTTGAGGCAAAACGGTGTCACAAACAGAATAATGGTAATGAGCCCTGAACCTTATTCATTCAGATTG
This sequence comes from Bacteroidales bacterium, assembly GCA_035527935.1. Lineage (GTDB taxonomy): Bacteria > Bacteroidota > Bacteroidia > Bacteroidales > VadinHA17 > DATKZO01. Next base: position 100,020 of record DATKZO010000010.1, on the reverse strand, counting down.
ATGATCGGCAATGATCTTGAACCTGAACTATACAGCCTGGAAATCCTGAGTCAGTTCATATCGGAAGCTGAGCGGAATGGACTCATTAACTATCCTGTACATATTAAACTTGATACTGGAATGCATCGCCTGGGTATTATGGAGGAAGAGATTGAAGAGGCAAGCAGGATCATTTCCTCCTCTGCTTCTATCAGGGTGGCTTCGGTCTTTACTCATCTTGCCTCTTCTGAAGATTCATCTCACGATGTTCTGACAGAAGAGCAGGTTGCCAGGTTCACAAACATGAGTAATTCACTTGAATTGTTGTATGGCAAAGGTTTCATCAGGCATGTCCTCAATACTGCCGGTATAATAAGGTTTCCTCATTATGTATTCGACATGGTACGCATTGGAATCGGATTATATGGTATTCCTGGTACTCTGGATCCTGCTCTGAAACCTGCTGTTACCTTTACCACAAGGATAATACAGATTAAAGAGGTCAAAGCCGGTGAGGGGATAGGATATGGATTCACCGATTCTTCGGATAAACCCAGAAAAGTTGCCACCGTTCCGGTAGGATATGCTGATGGGTTGAGCCGGAAATTTGGCCAGGGCAGGGGTCGGATGTATCTTAATGGTTCCTATGTGCAAATTGTCGGAACTATCTGCATGGATATGTGTATGCTTGATATTACTGACATTGATGCATCGCCAGGCGATCAGGTTGAAGTATTCGGTGAGAAAATAACTGTGGAGGAAATGGCTCAATTATGCGAAACCATTCCATATGAAATTCTAACGGCAATCCCCTCCAGGGTAAAAAGAGTTTACTACTACGAGTAGATCAACCCAGGGCGCTTATCCTTTCAAGTCGTCCGGAATCCAGAATTTTGATCTTTCTGCCATCTAGTGCGATAACCTCTTCGGATGCAAATGTTGAAAGAGTTCTTATAGCATTTGATGTAGTCATGTTTGAAAGGTTTGCTATATCCTCACGCGAGAGATAAGCTTTTAAAGTCATGCCATCAGTTTCAAACCCATAGGTGTCGCGAAGAACAATAAGTGATTCAGCCAGACGTCCGCGAATATGCTTCTGGGTAAGTGAGACAGTACGGTTATTTGAAAATCCAAGTTCAAATGAAATTTGTTTAATGATCTTCAGTGATAGTTCAGGGTTCAGATTAACAAGGCTGAAGAAGGCATCTTTTTCAATAATGCAGATGGTGGAATCTTCCAGGGCAATTGCAGAGGCTGAATAATTCATTCCTGCAAACAGGGCCCTGTATCCAAGCAGCCCTGCTGGCTTCACCATACGGAGTATTTGCTCACGGCCTCCAACCCCCTCCTTAAATACCTTTACCTTGCCACTTGCCAGGCTGATCAGGCCTGGTGGCTTCTCACCCTCTTTAAAGATTATCTCACCTTTTCTGTAATGTGCGTAAGAGTGGTTTTGAATAATAATCTCCTGCTCCTTTCTGGCAAGATCCTTGAATATTGATCCTGGACCGTCAAGACAAATCTCAATGTGATGATTCTTGAATGACATGATTATTGAATAAAGATGTTACAAAACATATACAAAAATAACAAAAGAAAACAATTAATTGAAAATTAACATTTTTTAACAGATTCATTAACAGAGCATTGTAAGATTCACATAAACAGTTTATTAGTTTATATGTTTTACAACATTACAGAGAAGAATTATTATTGATTATTGCTTATTTTCAGAAAAACCAGCTTATCTAAAACCAGTCCAAATAACAATTCAATACTTAGCCACCAGGGGCATTCTTCTGCCATAGCCAAAAGCTTTCGAAGATATTCTTAGAATTGGCGGGGCCTGGAATCGCTTGTATTCATTTAGGTTTATCATACTGATAACCTTTTCAATAGTATCACCTGTGATCCCTTCCCCGGTAATTTCCCCGGGTGATCGCTGTAATTCTATATACTGGTAAAGGATCTCATCGAGAATTTGATATTCAGGAAGTGTATCAGTATCCTGCTGAGCAGGACGAAGTTCTGCAGACGGCAGTTTAGTGATCGTATTGTTGGGGATAATTTCATTCTCTTTGTTTATGTATCCGGCCAGCTTATATACATCACTTTTGTAAACATCACCAAGAACCGAGAGTCCTCCCGACATATCGCCATAAAGAGTACTATAACCAACAGCTGCTTCACTTTTATTTGATGTGTTCAGGAGAATATTTCCGAATTTATTTGATACAGCCATCAATAGAATGCTTCTGAGCCGTGCCTGTATATTTTCCTCCGTTACATCTTCAGGGTAGTCCTTCATGATAGGATAAAGAGATTCTTTCACTGAATTGAAGGAGTCACTGATATTAATCAGATCATATTCAACCCCGAGGTTTTCAGCAAGTTTTACAGCATCTGTGACAGAATGGTCTGACGAGTACATAGAGGGAAGCAGGAGAACTCTCATATTATTACTTCCCAGTGCCTCAACAGCAAGGCATAGGGTAACGGCTGAATCAATTCCTCCGGATAGTCCAAGAACTGCAGATTTGAATTTCATTTTTCCAAAGTAATCCTTTATACCCAGGATAAGAGCATCATGGATCAGGGGAATGTGGTCTTTCTCTAAAAAGAGCTCTTCGGATGCACCCTTGATTACCTCATCAAGATCATAAGTCCTGACCTGCTCACCAAACGATTCAATATAGTCATAAATTTTACCTGAAGGGTCAACGACCATTGATCCTCCTTCGAATATGAGTTCGGTGTTGCCTCCTACCTGGTTTACCATAAAAAGTGGCAATCGGTGCCTGGCAGCCTTTTCTGTAAATATCCTTCTTTTCTCTTCAATCCTTCTGGCTGAGAAGGGTGAAGCAGAAAGATTTATTATTATATCCGGTTCAAGTTTGGCCAGTTCATCCATTGGTGAAACAGTATATAAACGTGAACTGGTAAAATCATTTTCAAATCCCTGCTCATCCCACAGGTCCTCGCAAATAGTCACAGCAATCCTTTTATTCCTGTATTTCAGGATACGGTACTCTTTCAAAGGCTCAAAATATCTGTATTCGTCAAAGATATCATAGGTTGGAAGGAGACTTTTATGGAAGACATCAGCGATCCTGCCCTCGTGTAGAAAAAAAGCTGAATTAAAAAGCCTCTTCCCGGCCGGAGCATCATTAAGGGATGGGGACCCAACCAGGGCAGAAATGCCCTTACATTCAGAGGCAATAACCTCGAGGCTTTGATAACACTTTTTAATGAATTCCTGCTGCTCAAGAAGGTCGTGAGGGGGATATCCGGGAACTGAAAGTTCAGAAAAAACAACAAGATCCGAACCCTTGGCCCTGGCTGATCTTATTGTATCACAAATCATCTTTACATTCCTGTCGAAATTTCCAACATGGAAATTGAGCTGAGCAGCGGTTATTTTCATAATACCCTGAAGTTAGAAATTTATTCCCAACCTGAACCTGATGATATAAAGGGTAAGTTTATCTACAGGCTGGTCATCAAAGTCTTTCGTAACATCCATAAAGTTATTTTCATATCTGAGACCAAATACCAGCGCAGTGGTTCCTCCAAGCGAATATTCAGTTCCTATTGTAATATGGTAACCAATGTTAAAATCTTTAAGTTCTTCAGTAATATTTTCTTTCTTAATTTCCTGCGACGGGATATCAGCTTTCCCGCCAATTACAATTTTGGGATCCAAACCAACATTGGTGAATAAAGTCATATAACCGATCTGGTTAGTCCGGAGTTTAAGGCCAACAGGGATTGATAGAAACTGGATCCTGTAGGTGATATTTTCCTCCGGATTAAGTTCCGTAGTACTGTTCTTAAAGCGTATTGTAGTTGTGTCGCTGTAAAAAACCCTGCCAGATACATTCATCATACTAATCCCCGTTGATAAAGCATAATTGTCAGCAAAATATTTATCAAAAATAAGTCCTAAACTAAATCCCGGCCTTGCTCCTTCATTGCTACTTCCCTTTGTGTCGGATGAAAACCAGCCTATCAGAGGATCAGCGTACAGGCTGAACTGAAGATCCTGCGACTTAATGTTGCCTGATACAATTAGCCCAATTACTACGATTGATGCGATATGTAACCGGCGTTTCCTGAAAATGCTCATAAAAATTTTATTAAAGACAAGTAATAGTATAGTAGGTTGTATCTCGTTACGAATTTAACAAATAATCCAGATTAGCCCAATATATTAATCAATGTATGACCTATGCCAAAAAAGCTCTAATTTTGTGGATCAAACTCAACATTTATATATAATGAAACCATTCATGTCAATAGTTTTAATACTCATTTTTATTCCTTTCATTTCCTGTAAGAAAAATCCTTACAGGATTAACCTGAAAGGCATTGAATATGAAGTTGCAATCAGCAGGCTCGAAAAGGAGTTATTTGATGGCGATCCCGGCACTTTATCAGAAAGGAAAAATGAACTGATTGAGGAGTTCGGTGAGTTTATCAATCTATTCGGGTATGTAATAAATATTGGTGACATTGAAGATGAACAGTGGGCCAATCATCTGGTATCATTTGTAACCGACAAAACAAATTATGAGGTATACAACAGTGTCATTGCCAGATACCCTGATCTTAGTAATATTGAACAGGACCTTTCGCAGGCTATGAGGCATTTCAGGTACTATTTCCCTGAAGCTGAGATACCGGCCTTTTATTCTTTTATTTCAGGATTTAATAACAGCATTGTAATAGGTGATTCGATCCTGGCAATCGGACTTGACCGTTACCTGGGAGCCGACTCAAAATATTACCCTATGCTGGGCATTTTCAATTATATGGCAAAAAGAATGGTGCCTGAAAAAATTATATCAGATTGTATGTATGCTCTGGCAAATACCACCTGGCCTGTTGAAGAGAACCAGGAGGAGGATAATCTCCTGAGATCAATGTTATATGAGGGCAAGCTTATCTATTTTACCAGATGTATGCTTCCTGAGGAGGCTGATTCTGTTTTGTTCGGCTTTACCGCAGATCAGATGAGGTTTTGTAAGAATAATGAATCCCACATGTGGGAGTATCTTATTGAGCATGATCTATTATTCAATTCAGACCCCTTGCTGATCCGTAAGCTTACAGGCGATGCTCCATTTACCAGCTATTTCTCAAATGAATCGCCAGGTAAAGCAGCTGTCTGGATTGCCTTCAGGCTGATTGAATCATTTATGAAGTATAATCCTGATATCTCACTTGAAGGATTGATGGTGATTAATGATTATCAGAAGATCCTTGAAGGAGCCAGATATTCGCCTTAAAAAAAAAGCTGCCGGAAGGGCAGCCTTTAATTGGTTTCGATTATACTATTCCGGGTGAATAGCTTCAACCGGGCAAACATCGGCGCAAGCACCACAATCTGTGCATACTTCAGGATCAATAACGTAGATATCACCTTCTGATATTGCCTCGACCGGGCATTCATCAATACATGTTCCACAAGCAGTACAATCGTCGTTAATAACGTATGCCATTTTTCTTATTTTTAGTTATAAATTCAATTGAATGACTCTGCAAAAATATCTTATTTTTTTATTTGGAAAAATTATAAAGGGTTTAATAATCATTTATATGTTTTCAAATATTGTTTACCAGATCAAGAGCTATCATCGACATGGTTGCAACACCAAATCTCATGGCTGATTCATCAATATCAAAATCAGGAGTATGCAAAAATCGCTGCCTCATGTTCCTCCCTTTAACACCCAGGCGATAGAAAAATACAGGATATTCCCGGGATATAGAACGCAAAATCTTCAGAACTCATCCTTAATTCAAGGGGAACAACATTTTCCGAACCCCAGAGACAGGATGCAGCTTTACTTCCCCTTGAAGAAAGATATGTATCGTTCGTCAGGACCGGGTATCCTTTTCTAATTTCCAATTCGATCTTAACACCATATTCTGATTCAATCTGTTGGCATACATCTTTAACCAGCAAATGCATCCTGTTTCTTATTTTTTCATCAAAAGTCCTCAGTGTACCTTCAATATGGACCCTGTCAGGAATTACGTTAGTTGCACCTGGAGCAATAAAAGCACCAATCCCTATCACTTTTGGCACGCTAGCCTCCAACGCTTCAATCTTTTCCTTTAATCGGCAGACCAGTCTGGATCCAATCAGGATTTGATCACTGCTCTGACCGGGTAATGCTGCATGGCCTCCCTTCCCCAGAATATCAATATAGATCTCATCACTTGAAGCCATATAGACACCTTCGCGGCACCCTATCCGACCTGTCTCCAATTCTGGCAATACATGCTGGGCTATGATTGCCGCAGGATTGAGTTTCCTGAGAGTCCCCTCTTCAAGTATTAGCTTTGCGCCGCCTGGTGCCAGCTCTTCCCCCGGCTGGAAAATGAAAATTACCTCACCCCTGAATTGATCTTTCAGGTCATTTATAATCATCAGGGATGAAAGCAGCATAGCCAGATGAGCATCGTGACCGCATGCGTGCATTACACCATCCACAATACTTGAGTATTCACTATTTGTCGACTCTTTTATTGGCAGAGCATCCAGTTCGGCCCTAAGAGCCACCATCGGGCCACTCCCTTTATTACCTTTTACCCTGGCAATCAGGCCGGTCCCTACAATATTATCAATGAATGAAATATCATGCTCAAGGAGATAATCTTTAATAAATGCCAATGTATTATTTTCCCTGAATGAAAGCTCCGGATTTTTATGAAAATGCCTTCTTATTCTTACTGTTTCATCAAGGTAATCTGATGCCTTCTGTTTTATTACTTCTGCCAGGTGATTCATCTGGTATTTGGAAAGATTTTAGAAATCAAGACTGAAAGAAAGGTAAAATACTCTGGGAAGTATAATATTATTCTCAACCCCCCAGGCCCAGTCTGCTCTTACAAAATACCCGAACAGGTTAGCTCTCAATCCAAATCCGAAGCCACCTACAATCGGATCCCTGTTTGTGTCGAGAGTAACAAGTACCGGTCCGTTCCTGTATTCTTCTTTATCCCATGCATTCTCTCCCGACCAGGGTGTTGGCCCGGTCCAGGCACTGCCGATATCACCAAACAGGACTATCTGAAAGTCATTAAGGAAAGTTGATTTTAGCGGATGACCAACGAAATAGCGGACTACCGGCCATCTTATTTCACTGTTTACCAGGGCAAAACTGGTGCCGTTCCTTACATTCTGTGAAAAACCCCGCATATTGGTTGCCAGTGCCTGGAAAGCATAATTTTCAGAAGGATTCACGGGTATTGTCTGGTCGAACATCGGGATGGAATTAAAGAGAAAGCCGAGCCAGTTATCAACTCCACCCAAATAATACAATAGTTTCGAGTGACCGAACGAAGAGCTTGCTGCAAATCTGTTAGCCCAGATAAGATCGCGGTGTATCCTTAAATAATACCTGAAATCCCCTCCCACTACGAACATATCAGATTTTCTGGCCTGCAGATCCTGGTAATATTCTCCAAATATCTTGAACCTGGTACCAACATATATATTGGTACCCCTGCTTCTCGTATTATCGTATATGATCTCACCCTTTAGTCCTGCCCAGTGCCTGATGAATATGTCACTGTTCAATGTTGTATAATCTGTTGATAACGGAACATACCTGTCATACCTGTAGGTTGCTGTACCCTTAACAGCCAGAACAGGGGTTATTGGTTTCGAAAGACTTAAATAGATGTTATTACTGTTTATCTTAAAGTAAGCATTATCCTTGACACCGTTCAATGATTGACGATGATAGATCACCTGTTTGTCAAATTTCCCTTTTAGGTTTTCAACGCTAAACAAGTACTCGTTACTGTCAAAGTTGCCGGCGAACCGAAATCCACCGGTAATCCTGTAATCTTCAAATAGATCGACAGCACCAATTTGGGTTAACATATTGAGCCCAGGGTTGAAATATGGTGCACCACCACTGTAGACCTGGTATGAATTATTTAGAAAACTGAAATCTATCTGATTGGCAATGTAATTATTATAGAATGTTGGTTCGTAGATTCTTATTAACGGAAATCTTATTGCTGCTGTATCGAGATCGATGTCCATATAATCCTTCTTCCATTGCTGTTCCAAATAATTCTGCTTCTCCTTTTCGAAAATGTAGAAATTGATATCGATAGGCTCATCGGTACGGTAATACTCATACAAGGGTTTGGAAAGCGTGTCCCTTCTTTTCCTGTCCTCTTCAATCAACCACTGCCTTAACTGCTCAATGCTGTCAGCTTTATGATATAATTTTACCTGCTCCTTTCTGAATGGACTTTCGGTGATGGATGTCTCAGAGAGAGGCACCTGGTCTTCAAGCGATCCTGTGTATAGTTTATATTTCCCATCCTCGTAAATGATTTCTCCGAATAATCCTCCAGGTGCTGCATCATGTTTAATAATGCCACGATAATAATTTGTAATGGGTTCAGATTCAATAAAATACCGGTAATGTGTGGTTGTGTCAATGTAACTGATAATACTATCAAAACCAGCCCGGTATTTATTAATTGTGCCATTCTGGTTTCCAAGGTACAGAAAGGATCTGGTCTGTAAATTGATACCCTGCCAACGATCAGCATAGTCATTTTCAGATAATCTTGTAGCTATCCTGGTATCTTTATCAAGGTCGTAGGTGAACAGATCATGGGTAACATTTGTTCTGGCCAGCGGATCGAACGGGATATTCAGAGTGTCAGAAATCCTGTTTGATGTAAATATGATCTTATCTTTTTCAGTTTTGATAAACCTCGGATTAAGATCATCAGCCACATCTCGTGTTATCTGCTCATTAGTACCGGATGCAATAGTATGAATAAACATATCAGTAAGTCCATCTTTCACGGCTGAAAGTACCAGCCTGTTACCTGATGGAGAATAGTCAAAATCAAGAACCTTGTCAAAATAGAGGAGATTCCGGCTTTCTGTTTTGTCGTTTGACAGCCGGTAGAAGTATAGTTTAAGGGCTCCCTTTTCTTCATTAATATATGTTAGTAATCCACTGCCTGGGTGCCAGGCAATTACCGGGTAGGTATTGTCCGCTTTCTGATCATATTTGGGTTCTGCAGAAAATATCTTTTTCCTCTTTCCTGACAGAGAATCATAAATGTAGATCTTCCTTTTACCCAGATTATAGGTAACATAAGCCGTATACCTCTGATCAGGGCTGATGCTGACATCCTGTATTATCCTTCTCTTTTTTGTCTGTGCAATGAGTGTTCCAATACTCTCAGGATTACCTCCTGTATCGATACCCTCATAGTATCCCCTGTAATACTCAAGCCATTCCTCTTCAAGGTCCTTGAGTTTCATCCCAAGGACGTACATCAGTCCGTCCTTGACATTTTTATAGATCTTTGTCAGGTAAATAACATTCGGGATAATCGGATCGCCATAGGTTTTCGCCACATACCGCCAGAAAGAATGCCCGGCATAAATGGCATCTTCGTATTCCAGATCGTCAAGATTCTTGTACCTCCCTGACATTATTCCATCCCTGACAAGATTTTCGATCTCCTCATCCCAACCAAATGCGATATAATTAACAAGTCCCTTCTGGTACCAATCGGGAAGGCTGATCTGCGATGATCCGGATATTCTGTCCTTCCTGTCAGCATCATAAAGCATTTCGTTAATAAGAACTTCCGTTATTGATGCTGAGATCTGGCGGTCAAATGATTTGTGGTCACCCTCATAATAAAGCATGACCTTGTTCTTTATGATACTGCTGAGACCACCAATGTTATAATCCTGCGTTCCTGAATTAAGTCCAATATTGGATTGCCTGGATTCTGCCTGTTTATTATAGACTACAAATATGATCCGTTTTTCAAGCATATAATCGAAATAATCCTCGATCTCGGAAATCCTCTTTTCGCCATATTTCGCAGTATATTGGGCTAATTCCCTGCCATATTCGTTAAAGTAACAGTCGAAATTGTCAAATCTGTAATAGGACCAGTAGAAATTGTAATGCTGGATCCTGTTCTTTCCAAAAGTCATCTGCATCCCATTATAGAACTGAGCATAAAGTGTGCTTCCGCCAAGTAAAATCGGAAGTAGAAGGATGATATTTTTAAAAACTTTTCTCAAGATGTAGTTGCGAACCGGATAATGTCCAATCCCTCAAATATTATTCCAAAAACATTTGTTACTAAATCGCTCTAATATATTACCTGCAAAAATATGCTAAAAGGCTAAACTTTATTAATTTTGATGCGTAAAACACTAATTAGGGACAATTTTTGTTATAAACAAAGAGAAGATCAAAACTGTTTTACCAGTATTTGTAAAAATAACTATCTGTAATAATATTAATAATCATGAAACGTTGTGTAACATTAATCACAGTATTTATATTCACTTTGTCTGTTTTGGCTCAGAACGGTGACCCTGCAATTCAGTTCAATGAGACAAAGCATGACTTTGGTAAGTTTAAGGAGGAGGCAGGGCTTCAGGAGCATTCATTTGAATTTGTTAATACCGGCTCCTCCGATCTTCTAATAACGCGGGTTGTAGCTTCCTGTGGTTGCACTAGTCCGGAGTGGACAAAGAGTCCGGTTAAACCTGGTGAGAAAGGATTTGTTAAGGTAATTTTTAACCCGAGCAATCAGCGTAAATTCAGAAAAACTGTTACTGTCTATTCAAATGCCAAACCAGCTGTATCTGTCTTGATTATTGAGGGTGACGTTATTCCCCGTGAACTTACGGTTGATGAACTGTACAGGTGGCCTGTAGGGGATGTACGATTCAATAGTAACCACCTGGCATTTACTGATGTAGTGAAGGGTGAAAAGAAGGTAAGGGTTATGGAAGTGATCAATACCTCAGATAAACCGGTAAAGATAGGTTTTGAAAGGGTACCTGCCCACCTCAGTTTGAAAGCAAAACCTGAAACTCTTGAGCCTGGAGAGAAGGGATTAATAGAAGGAACATATGATGGAGCACTGAAAAACGACTGGGGATATGTGAATGACCTTGTCAGGGTAATCCTGAATGATGAGGTGCAGAACAATGTTTATATGGTAATATCCGCCAATCTCACAGAAGATTTTAACTCGCTTTCAAAAAGCGAACTTGAGAATGCGCCGGTCATAAATTTTGAATCGACCAAATTTGATTTTGGTGAAATTGCCCAGAATGTAAAGGCAGATGTTAGCTTCAAATTTACAAATGATGGAAAGAGCGACCTGATTATAAGAAAAGTAAGGTCATCATGTGGCTGTACTACGGTAACGCCATCGAATACTACCATTAAACCGGGTGAATCAAGCATTATCGAGGCAGTTTTTGATGCGGGAATACGACAGGGCAATCAGCAAAAGGTAATCACAATTATTACAAATGATCCCAAGCAAAGCCAGATAAGCCTGGTTGTATCAGGATCAGTGAAGGCTCCCGGAAAATAAACCTGGATGAAGGGTACAAAAGGTAAGGGTGAAAAAAATAGTGCTCTTTCTGTTAACAAAGGAGTTGAGCAGCCTCCAAGTGTTAATCCTGAGCTCCTGGCCAAATTCAAAAAAAAAAGAAGGAAAAGCTATTCAATAGATGATTATTTTGAAAATATCCGCACGGGCAACAGGACAGTTCTAAGCCAGGTAATTACCCTAATTGAAAGCTCCAAACCCGGGCACTACGAGATCGCTCAGGCAATTATTGAGAAATGTCTTCCTTATAGCCAGAATTCTATTAGAATAGGTATAACAGGAGTCCCGGGGGCAGGGAAAAGTACTTTCATCGAAACACTGGGGAAGAGAGCTACTTCAGATGGGAGAACACTTGCTGTTCTTACCATTGACCCCAGTAGTGAGCAATCGGGAGGGAGCATTCTTGGTGATAAAACAAGAATGGAAACACTTGCATCCGACCCCAATGCCTATATCAGACCCTCCCCTGCAGCAGGATCATTAGGTGGTGTAGCAAGAAAAACAAGGGAAACGATAATAGTATGCGAAGCAGCTGGCTTTGATACAATATTCGTGGAAACAGTGGGAGTGGGACAATCAGAGACTGTTGTTCACTCAATGGTAGATTTTTTTCTTCTCTTAATGCTGGCAGGTGCGGGCGATGAACTTCAGGGGATTAAAAGGGGAATTATGGAAATGGCTGATGCCATAGTGATAACGAAAGCTGATGGTTCAAACATAGATCGGGCTGAGATGGCAAGAGTAGAGTATCGCAATGCACTGCAGCTTTTCCCTCCTCACAAATCAGGTTGGCATCCAAGAGTTATGACCTGCAGTGCGCTTGAATCAAAAGGGATAACTGAGATCTGGAATATGATAAATGAACAGGTAAACCTGACTGTTGAAAACGGAGCATTCAAAGAACGGCGCAGAAACCAGGCAGTATACAGAATGCATGAGAGCATAGCTGATAACCTGAAAAAGTCCTTTTACACAGATCCTGATGTGGTAAGATTATTGCCTCAGCTTGAAAGAAAGTTGCTGGAAGGAAACATAACATCATATCGGGCAGCCTCCAAAATGCTGAATAAGTACTTTAAGAACAACAGAAAGAAAGAATAATTTAATACATTTGCCAAAGGGAAAACAAAACTGCTATAAAATGAAAAAACTTATCTACTTATTCGTAATTATTTCTGTTGTGATATCCTGTTCAACGGAGCCACAGTATATTATCAGTGGAAATCTTGATGGGGCTACTGAAGGAAAGGTAATCCTTCAGAAAAGGGTATCTGGCGACTGGGAAAAAATTGATTCTGCAACAATTGAAAATGGCATCTTCGAAATTTCTGGTGGAGCTGTTGATTATCCTGATACCTATCGTCTCACTGTTGAGGGGAAACGTGGTTATAAAATGTTCTTTCTTGAGAATGCGGCGATAAAAATTACCGGTAATGTTGATTCAATATTCTTTGCTACCATAGAAGGCTCTGTTACAAATGATGAGTATGAAGCGTATAATAAGATGCTCGAACCTTACTATGAAAAGAATTCGGAATTATACGAGGCATACCGTGAGGCTAACGAAGAGGGGGAAACAGAGAAGGCTGAAGCCCTCTCTAAGGAACGGGAAGAACTATTCGATGAGATAAATGTAGCACAGATGAATTTTGTCAGGGAAAATCCCTCATCGTTTGCCACGCCAACAGTCCTCAGGTCGCTTACGTACAGCATGGAAGCAAAGGAACTGAAAGAGCACCTTGATGCACTTGATCCCAAGCTTGCCGGAACTGAGCAGGTAAAATCTATGTACGAAAGGGCTGAGAAGCTGGAAAAAGTGGCCATTGGAGAAGTGGCTCCTGAATTCACAATGAATGACACTGAAGGAAATCCCGTGAAACTATCTGAGGTTCTGGGTTCAAAATTATTACTTGTCGACTTCTGGGCAGCCTGGTGCGTTCCCTGCAGGGAAGAAAACCCTAATGTTGTGGCTGTATATCAGAAATTCCATGAAAAAGGATTTGATGTCTTTGGTGTATCACTCGATCATGAAAAGGAGGACTGGCTTAAGGCCATTGAGGATGACAACCTGACCTGGACTCATGTTTCTGACCTGAAATACTGGGAGAATGAAGCTGCTCAGATGTATGCAGTAAGTGCAATACCTGCCAACTTCCTCCTCGATGCAGATGGAAAGATAATCGCGAAGAATCTGCGTGGCGATGATCTAAAGAATAAGGTTGCTGAACTACTTGCAGAATAAAATACTTTACCTGATAGATCCTTAGTTGAAAAAAAAGCTGCTCTGCGCAGCTTTTTTTTATCTTAAGTTTAATATATTCAAAACTTTATTGCTGTTGAACTATTTGCATTTATTTTATCTAATTAAAGCTGAATCTGAATTATGAAAAAGTTCATGCCATTCTTTCTGATATGCTTCCTGGGTTATTTATCTATTAATGCCCAGGTAGTTAAAAGGCCTCTCACACATGATGATATTGAATCCTGGAACAGGATAACTGAAAAGATTATTTCCAATAATGGCGAATGGATTGTGTACAAAACTGAACCATGGAAAGGTGACACAAAATTATTTATCTGTAATTCCCTTGGCAAGGAACAGGATATGTACCATTGTGGTACTGATGCAGGGTTCTCATATGACTCCAGGTTTCTACTTTTTAAAGTGACACCGGAGTATAAAAAGATGAGGGAAATGAAGCTGAAAAAGACTGAGAAAGAGGATATGCCCGGTGACAGGCTGGTTCTTTATGAACTTGAAAAGAAATCGGCAAAAGTTATTGGTGATATTCAAAGATATGCCTTGCCTGGGAATTGGTCAGGATGGCTTGCTTATCAGACAGGACCTGCAAAGAAAAATAAAGGACCAGAGGGTGAAATAGTCCGGGAGAAGAGCAATACTGTTTCAGAAAAATCAAAATCTGAATCAGAAAAGAATGGATATTCCCTTAAATTATTTAACCTTGAATCTGGTGATTCCCTCGTATTTCCTTTCGTGACCTATTTTGCTTTCGCAGAAGATGAAAGAAGAATCCTGTTTGCATCTACCGGTGATGAAATGGAATTTCTTCCTGGCATGTATCTGTATGATCTCGGGAAGGAATCACTATCGGCAATCCTGGAAGGAAAGGGAATGTTTAAGCAGGTTGCCATTTCAAAGGATGGTTCCAAAATTGCTTTTCTCGCAGATATGGAGAACGAATCGGGCAAAGGGGAGTACACTCTGTTTTTTTGGCAGGGGTCCGGGTTGGCAAAAAGTATTATTGACAGTTCACATCCATCATTACCGGCGGATTATATACTGAGTGAAAATGGACAAATCAGATTTGATAAAGATCTATCAAAGATCTTCTTCGGCGATGCTCCAGGGATGCCTGAAAAGGATACAACGCGTCTTGATGATGACTACCCTAATGTTGATATCTGGCATGGATCTGAGGGGAAATTACATTCTGTGCAGGTTCTCGACAAAGGAAATGATCTGAAAAAGAACTATACAGCAGTATATCACATGGATTCAGGTAACCTTGTTCAACTGGGATCACCTGAGATACCCGATATTCAGCTTATCAATGATGGAATGAGTGATTGGGTACTGGGCCTTTCTAACATTCCTTATGAATTGCAATCAATGTGGGAGGGAAGTCCCGATCATTTGGATATCTACCTTATTAATGTTAATACAGGCAGCAGGGACCTGGTAAAAAAGGATGCCAGGGCTTCTGTTAAGTCATCACCTGCTGGCAAATATATCTACTGGTATAACTTTGTGGACAGTTCATACTATACCTATAATCTGAAATCACATCAGGAATTCAGGGTTACATCACCTGAGACTGTTTCAGCAGCAAATGAGTTGAATGACGTTCCAAACCTTCCACCACCATATTCCCCTACAGGCTGGCTTGAAAACGACAGAGGATTCCTGGTTAATGACAGGTATGATATCTGGATGGTTGATCCTGAAAACAGGGATGCACCTGTAAACCTTACACAAAATGGAAGACCGACTAAGACTAACTACAGGTTTATTGATTTTGACAGGGAAAAGGATTATATCGGGATAAATGAGCAATTGCTTCTGGCAGGCCAAAATGAGGTTACACGAGAGTCCTGTTATTATTCATGGAGAGTTGACGGACCCGGAATTCCTCAGAAACTGACAGGTGGTCAATATAATTTGTCGCAACCACTAAAGGCAAAGGATGCAAACGGAGTAGTTTATTCATATGAAACCTTTGGACTGTTTCCTGATCTGCTGGTCTCTGACCTTTCGTTCGCGCGAACAACCAGGATAAGTGATGCCAATCCGCAGCAGAAAGAATTCCTGTGGGGCAGCGCTGAATTATTCAGTTGGACCTCTCTTGACGGAAAGAGGCTGGAAGGGTTACTCTATAAACCTGAAAATTTTGACCCTGCTAAAAAATATCCGATGATTGTAAATTTCTATGAAAGATCTTCAGAGGAATTATACAACCATCGAACACCGGAACTTCACCGATCAACAGTTGATTATCACTATTATACAAGTAACGGGTACCTGGTCTTTAATCCCGATGTTGTGTACGAAGAGGGATATCCCGGCGAAAGTGCATTTAATTGTGTAATGCCAGCTGTTACAGCGTTGATTGAAAGTGGTTTTGTAGATGAGGATCATATTGGTGCGCAGGGACATAGTTGGGGTGGGTACCAGGTGGCATACCTTGCTACACGTACAGATTTATTTGCAGCCATAGAGTCTGGCGCTCCTGTAGTAAACATGTTCAGCGCTTATGGTGGGATTAGGTGGTGGACTGGCCTCAACAGATCATTCCAGTATGAACATACACAAAGCAGGATCGGTGCAACGATATGGGAGTCTCCGCTAAGATATATTGAGAATTCGCCACTATTCACTATGGATAAAGTAACTACACCTATCCTGATAATGCATAACGACCAGGATGGACACGTACCATGGTATCAGGGGATAGAATATTTTATCGCCCTCCGCAGGCTTCAAAAACCAGTATGGATGCTTAACTATACGGGTGAGCCGCACTGGCCACAAAAGCTTCAGAACAAGAAGGACTTTCAGATAAGGCTTGCCCAGTTCTTTGATCACTTCCTGAAAGAAAAACCAATGCCTGTATGGATGAAGGAGGGTATACCAGTTATCATGAAGGAGCATGATCTGGGTTACGGGTTGGTTGAGAAATAAAACAGATGGGCGGCGGGAAGCCGCCTATTTTCCTTCCTCTTCAAGGATAAACCCTGTGCCTCTGACAGTCCTGAGTTCAATCCCGTGATCGGGTGAAAGGTATTTTCTCAGCCTGCTGATAAAAACATCCATGCTTCTGCCAAGAAAATAATCATCCTCTCCCCACACTTCGGTGAGAATATCATCGCGTCTCAGGATATTGTTCTTATTTGCCATCAGATACCTGAGCAGTTGCGCTTCCTTAAGGGTAAGCTTCTCCCTGGTACCTGCGCAGTAAAGTTCCAGCATGTTGAACTTCAAGGTAGTCGAGGAGATCGAGTACTCATCATTTACAGTGGAATAGACACGCTTGAGAATATTATTAATTCTTAAGATAAGCACTTCAGGGTCAAATGGTTTAGTGATATAGTCATCTGCGCCAAGTTTTAATCCTTTTACTATATCTTCCTTAAGGCTTTTTGCTGTTAGAAAAACAAAAGGCATCTCTGGTTCAGACTGCTTTATCTTTTCCGCCAGCGTAAATCCATCCATCTCCGGCATCATGACATCAAGAACACATATGTCGGGCTTACCTGTCGAGAAGGACTCCCAGGCTTCTTTTCCGTTACGGGTAAGTGTTACTTCGAACCCGCTTATTGAAACATACTGAGATAGTATATTACCAAAATCAATGTCATCTTCGGCAATTAGTACTTTCATGGCTCTGGTTGTATTTTTAAGGTATACTTATTATAAAGACGCTTCCTTTACCTGGTTTGCTGCTTACAGAAACATCTCCTCCGTGTGCTTCTGCAATTTTTTTCACATAATACAGGCCCAAACCAAGGCCTTTTGTTTTATGAATATTCCCGGTGCTGACCCGGTAAAATTTTTCAAATATATGCTTTTGATCAGATTTGCTAATGCCGATTCCCTTATCAGAAATTTTAATTGTCACACCATTGGTGTTGGAAGCTTCAAGCTTTACTTCAGGAGAACCTTTAGAATACTTCACAGCATTATGCAACAGGTTGTTTATCATTGTAGTAAAATAAATAATATCGACATTGGCCTTGACTCCGTTCAGGTCGTAGCCGTCAGTAAAGTTACAATCCTTTCCGCAACCATTTCTGAATCCATCGGCAATATCCCTGAGAAGTTCTTCCAGATCTGTTTCATTCTTTTCAATCTGGAATTGAGTCCTTTCCCACATACTGATTTCAAGAATCAGATTGATAAGTTTATTAAGATGGACCGATTGTTTCCCAATAAGGTTCGCTGTCTCCAGTATCTTTTCTTTGTCGTTTAATATCTCGTTGAGCTTGAGTGTTTTACCTGCAACTGTTATGGTAGAGAGAGGCGTTTTTAGCTCATGTGTCATATTATTGATGAAGTCGGTCTTAAGGCTCGACAAACGCTTCTCTTCAAGATAATTCCTGAGAGTTGCAATAAAAATAATTGAGAGAATCAGCAGACTTATTAAACTAAGCATCAATGTCAAGGCTAATTCCCTGAGAATTATCTTCTCCTTGTTTGTAATATCTATGTAATAATCAAAAGATATTTTATAATTGTTCCCTTCGCTAAAAAAGGTATTTACAAGCACATTTCCCTGCCTGTGCTGCTCCTTGAGTTCAACTACCGTAGCTTTGTGAATATGAAAGTTATAATTGTGATCAATCAGGTAGAGGTCATTTACATAGATCTTGTGTTTCAACTTTTTTTCAAGTCCAAGTTTTTCAAAGCTGCTGCCCAGGTGTTCAGACAATACTTCATCCTCAGTCAGGATAGCTGTAATATTCTCCAGTATCCTCTTTCTGAAAACTGCAGTATCGCCAGTAGTGAAGAGGAACTTGCTTTTTTCAAGGTAACTTGTAGGAATAATATAATCGATCGTGTAATAGGCTTTGTTGAAACCCGATTCACCCTCCTTGATCATCATGTCTTCGATAACCTCTTGCGAAACTGACCTGTACCGTAACTTAAATACTTCATCCTTTTGCGTCCATATCTGCCTGACTATTATTGACTGAGCCAACATGAAAATAATAACTGCAATCATTACCGGAAGAAAGGTCCTTATTTTTTTCATCCCTGAATATATTGTATGGTTCAAATTTAACATTTTATTAAATCGATAATTATCATTAACTCTGCTTTAACCCGGTATTAACATCAAATCAGGCAGATAGTGCTTAGTTTTGAAGTAGGTTTAATTAAATATATTTATCATGAAAAGACAGGTTACCATACTAGTTATTGCTGCACTCATCTTGGCTTTCATCCCCCAGCTAACATTTGGGCAGGAGGGTGAACAGAAAAAGGTGAAAATAGAAGAAGAACTCAAAAAGACAGCTGAGGAGGAAAGAAAGGCTCTGATGGAGGAGCAGGAATTGAGAAGCAAACTTTTAATAGAGTCATTCGGAGCAGCTGCTGAAGTGAGAGATGCACGCAGGGAAGCTCGTGTTGCTTATGGCTATTCATCTGGACTGGATGATGTCTACGTCGTGGGGGATTATCCCCAATTTTCTTTTTTTGACTCTCAGAACAGCAGCTCAATTGAGTTCTCCAAGTCAGTTAAGGATGCAAACTTCAGCAAGGATTTCCCTGCTGAGATCGATACCGATGCACATAAGGCATCTATTTCAGTCTCAGGATCCTGTAAAGCTGGTGAGATCAGGATCAGGATCACTATGCCTTCAGGTAAAGTCTATACTGAAGTGTTAATTGATGAATACGGCAGTGTAAACTGGACAAAGACATTTACACTGGGTGAGGAGGGAGACGATAAAGCAGGCACATGGAAATTTCTAATCAGCGGGAAAGAGGCAACTGGTAATTTCAGGGTGTCAGTAAGGAGCAATTAGACCCACTCTATAGTTTCAACTGACCATCTTTATCATTCTAAGGCTTCCCTGCTGGCCCTCCTTCGGCGGGTAAACCGGCAGGGCGCCTTGTATTAAGCGAAGTCCGAAAATTCCTGAGATAACATATCAAGGGATTCTTCGATTTACCCAGAATGATAACTTTTATTGAAGACTTTCCTTTAACCTGCTGAAGTTGTCAAGATAAACAGGTGATTCGTACAGAGGGTCAAATATAGGATTTTCAACCACCTCTCCTGTTTTATTGTTGAAATAGCATTTTATATAATGGGGCGACAAGGTATAGATAAACTCATCATTGTCGCTGAGTTCGGGAATAGTTATTGTTAACAGGTCTTCGAAATGCAGATCGGAAGTCTCTGCAAGCTTTGAGTATCTCATAAAGAGCTTCCTGTCAATTTCAATTATGATCGTGAAGTGCCCGTAATCCTTTCTTTCAACAAGAAAATAACTGATTTCAACTGCATCCCTGGCACTTACCCTGTCAGTTGAGTAGGTAAGCTGGTTCTCAAATTGAAACCCGTCTTGCATAATTTGTTCAGCAACCTCCCTTTTCTTGGTATTATGCAGAAACACAAGATTGTGATTATCGTTAAATAAAAGACCGGCAAGTTTGTCACCTGTTTCTCTCATATACGGGCTGCCAGTTAGTCTGAAATTGGCCTGGTCAAATTTAGTTTATCCAACTTTGAAATACAACACTTATGGTGATTGTATTGTTATATATTAAATTTGCTGAAAGTAAAACCAGACAATGAAAAAATTTTTAGTGATAATTGGCTTTTTCCTGATAATAGGGTCCTGTGTTTCAGACAAAGGAAAAGGAAAGACTATTACAGTTAGTATCCTGCCATTCAAATATTTTGCTGAAGCAATTGCAGACGACCATTTCAGGATCAATGTTGTTGTTCCTCCAGGCGCCAGTCCTGCCACCTATGAGCCTACACCTTCTGTGGTAGATGGAATAAGAAGATCGGATGCAATAATATTCGATGGTTACCTTGGATTTGAACTTGCCTGGATGGATAAGTTGAAGAGTGTAAATCCGAAAATGAGAACACTGGTATTAGCTGATGGAATAGATCTGATATCTGCAGATAGTCATAGCGATGAAGATCATATGCATTATTCGGGTGTGGATCCGCATTTCTGGATGTCGCCACAAATTGCAATTCAGATAAGCAAACGTATTAAGGATATGATAATTGAACTTGACCCCGGTAATAGCGGAGATTATGTGCGGAATTATGAAGCCCTGCTCCAGGAACTAAACATCACTAAAGCCTTTTTGGACTCTACTCTTCTTAAGATTTCCGGAACCTCCTTTATGATATTCCATCCTGCATTCGGTTATCTAGCAAGGGAATACGGGCTCAACCAAATACCTGTTGAGGTTGAAGGTAAAGAACCATCTCCTTCCGATCTGAAAAAGTTCATTGATCAGGGAAGAGAGGATAATATTAGAATTATCTTTGTTCAAAAGGAATTTGACAAGAAGAATGCAATGACCATTGCCAGAGAACTGGATGCCGATCTGGTGGAAGTAGATCCTTTGTCTGCAAATTGGAATGAGTCAATTAAAGATATTGCCACCTTAATAGCAAGAAGCTACTCATTGAGCATAAAAAGCAGTCAACATGAATGAATTGCTTCGTCTTACAGACGTTTCTGCAAGTTATAGTGGGGAGACCGTCCTTGATAATGTTAATTTATCCATACGTGAGGGTGATTTCATTGGTGTAATCGGACCAAATGGAGGAGGTAAAACAACCCTTCTTCTCATTATACTGGGATTGCTGAAACCAGTTGGGGGAAGAATTGATTATTGGAACCAGAAGGTAACACCTCATAATATTGGATATCTCCCTCAGATGTCCGAAAGTGATATTACATTTCCTCTTTCTGTTCTGGATGTTGTCCTTTCGGGCCTGATGCATAAAAAGAAAGCATATGGTAGAATGACAGGGACCGATAAAGTAAAAGCTAACCGGGTACTTGACGATCTGGGGATCCTTAACCTCAGGACCAGAATCCTTTCCGAACTTTCAGGTGGAGAATTGCAAAGGGTGTATCTGGCAAGAGCACTTGTCGGGTCACCTGCGCTTCTTCTGCTTGATGAACCCGGAAATTTCGTTGATTCATCTTTTGAGCAGGGATTTTATGATAAGCTTATGGATCTCAATAACTCCATGACGATAATGATGGTTTCTCACGATGTCGGAACAATTTCAGCATATGTAAAATCATTTGCCTGTGTGAACAGATGCTTGCATTATCATGATTCCGGTAAGATCACAACGGAACAACTTAAGGGCTATGGATGTCCGATACAATTGATTGCCCATGGCGACATTCCACATACAGTACTTGAAAAACACTGAATCAGATAATGGAGATTCTTGAATATGGATATCTGTTGAAAAGTATACTTGCAGCTATATTTAGCAGCATAACTGCTGGAATAGCAGGTACATATATTGTATCAAGAAGACTTGTTTTCCTTTCAGGAGGTATTACTCATGCCAGCTTTGGAGGAATAGGGTTGGGATATTTTCTTGGTATGAACCCGGTAATTGGAGCTGCACTTTTTGGGATGACATCCGCTGTCGGGATTGAGTTCCTTTCAGGCAGGCAACAGGTAAAGGAGGATTCAGCCATTGGCTTTCTCTGGGCATTCGGAATGGCACTCGGCATAATATTCATTTATCTGACTCCCGGGTACACCCCTAACCTGATGAGCTATCTTTTTGGAAGTATTCTTACCATTGACTGGTCAGACTTGATTGCACTGATTGCTTTAACAGTTATCATTGTTACTTTCTTCTCATTATATTTCAGGACTATACTTTATATCTCATTTGATGAAAAATTTGCCAGGACATTCACTCCTAATGTAAATCTTTTTAAATACATATTGATTGTTATAATATCACTTGTGATTGTCTTGAATATCCGGATTGCCGGTGTTGTTCTGGTCCTTTCACTATTGACAATTCCACCAAATATTGCACTTATATTTACCAGCGATTTCAGAAAAATAATATTTATTTCAATACTAACAGGCCTGGGCGGTATGATAATAGGACTTGTTGTCTCATGGTACCTTGATATTCCAACAGGGGCAACCGTCATATTCACACAGGTTACTATGTGGCTAATCGCCAGGATTTACAGGAGGGTTGCTGTCGTAAGGATCAGTACCAGGGAAAAGAAATGAAACAATATTGTAATTTTGAAAGCTATTAATGATTTACATATAACTTGAATCTCAATTTAATATAATTATGAATTACGACCTTATTGTCATTGGAAGCGGCCCTGGAGGTTATGTGGCAGCAATTAGGGCATCACAGCTAAATATGAAAGTGGCAGTTATTGAAAAGGATGAACCCGGAGGAATTTGCCTGAACTGGGGTTGCATTCCTGCCAAATCATTGCTTAAAAGCGCAAAAGTATACGAGTATCTTAAACATTCTGAGGATTACGGTATTACGATTAAGGGTGAGCTATATCCTGATTTTGAGAAAATAATACAAAGAAGCAGATCAATTGCAGATGGAATGAGTAAGGGCATTCAATATCTTTTTAAGAAGAATAAGATTGAGATGATAAAAGGATTTGGCAAATTGGCAGGGGGAAATACTGTAGAAGTGGATACGGGAGCCGGTATGGAAAGGTATAAGGCTGACCATATAATCTTAGCTACAGGATCCAGATCACGTGAACTGCCAAACCTGATACAGGATGGCAAGAAAATAATTGGATATCGTGAAGCAATGATCCTTGAGAGCATCCCGGAATCGATGATAGTTGTTGGATCGGGTGCTATAGGAAGTGAGTTTGCCTATTTCTATAATTCGATGGGAACAAAAGTTACCCTTATTGAGGTTCTGCCACGTGTTGTGCCAAACGAGGATGAAGAGGTATCCAGACAACTCGAAAGATCCTTTAAGAAATCCGGGATGAAAGTGATGACAGATGCTTCAGTTGATTCTGTCGATATCTCAGGAGGAATATGCAAGGCAAAAGTCAGCACTAAGAAGGGAATTGTTGAGGTTGAGGCCGAAATTGTTATGAGTGCAGTTGGGGTAACGACAAATGTGGAGGGACTGGGTCTTGAGGAGCCAGGAGTTGAAGTAAAAAATGGAAAAATAACTGTTGACGACTACTACCGGACCACCAGTAAAGGTGTTTATGCAATCGGTGATATTGTCCACGGGCCGGCTCTGGCACATGTTGCCTCTGCCGAAGGGATAATATGTGTGGAAAAGATAGCTGGATTGGATGTTGCTCCACTCGACTATGGAAATATCCCTGCATGCACCTATACGTCACCTGAAGTTGCATCATGTGGATTAACGGAGGAGGCTGCCAAAGAAAAGGGATATGAGGTAAAGGTGGGCAAATTCCCCTTCACTGCAAGTGGTAAAGCATCAGCCGAAGGGACAAAGGAAGGCTTTGTAAAGCTGATCTTTGATGCAAGGTATGGTGAACTTCTCGGAGCACATATGATAGGTGCCGGAGTAACAGAAATGATATCCGAAATAATTGTAGCAAGAAAACTGGAAACCACCGCACATGAAATAATAAAAGCTGTACACCCTCATCCAACTATGTCAGAGGCTGTTATGGAGGCTGCTGCAGCAGCATATGATGAGGTGATTCATCTTTAATAATTACTACGCAACCAATTACTAAATCTTTTCATCTAATCTATTGGTAGCTGATTTGCAGAAGGATTTTTCTTATATGGCAATTTTTTATATTTTTATGATGTTAATATAAAAAATTGCGGGAATTAAAGAAAATACTGAAAGGGTGCCTGGCAGGAGATAAAAGAGACCAGGAACTGCTTTACCGGAGATATTCTGCAAAACTTTATACAGTTTGCTTGCAATATACCAGCTCTCGTGAAGAAGCCAGGGATGTATTGCAGGAAAGTTATGTTAAGATTTTTACTAATCTCAGCTCATATGGCTGGGAAGGTTCTTTTGAAGGATGGATGAGGAGGATAGCGGTTAATTCCGCACTCGAAAAACACCGCAACAGGTACTATCTGAATAAAGTGGATGACTTTGACAGTATTCCCGAACCTTTACTGAATTCAGATAATAAAGATTTTTCGGGAATGGAAGCCGATGATTTGCTTGGGTTTATAATGGAATTACCTCCCAAATACCGAATGGTATTCAACCTATATGCCCTTGAAGGGTATTCACACAGGGAAATTGCAAATATGTTGAATATCTCTGAAGGAACCTCAAAGTCGAACTTGTCAAGAGCAAGAAATATTTTGCAGAAAAAGGTGGAAATATACCTGGGAATTACGAAAAGGATGATCAATGGTTAAGAGAGATGCACAAATAGATATATTATTCAGGGAAGGATTACTGGATATGGAGGTCCTTCCTCCTTCGGATATATGGGATGATATATCTCCAGCTATCAATAGCCGCTCGAACCTTGGCATTGTATTCAGGATCGCAGCTGGATTTGCAGCCCTGACTACCCTTGCAATGCTGACCTACTTTATAGGTATTAGAACTGCAGCAGTGCTTGAACAGCCTCTTTCGGCTTCAGCTGACCTGGAGTTTTCTGATTTCAATGTACCCCGGGATCAGGTCATTCAAACTTTAGCGCAGGAGCATGCGCAGAGAAACGTAGCGGGTTCAGCGGGTATGGAAAGAGAGGCATTTGCATCTGTTGCGAATGACATCCCTCAATACGAGCCTGTTGTTCAATTTGAATTGTCTGATGCTGTTAACGAGGTTGAAATGGCCGGGAATGAAATGAGAACAGACCTGGTGAATAATAACATGATCTCCGAAAAAATTGATGCATTGGAACCAGAGCAATTATTATATGAAGAAATTGATCCCTTACTGATTCCGCCCAACCAATCATTGATTAATGATAAATGGCAGGTTGGGGCGAAGATGTCACCTACATACCTGTCATCTAACCTAATGGCCGCAAATCAATTACTCGGTGACCTCAAGTCAGATGAATCGGCTGTTATGTCCTACTCAGGAGGTTTTTCCATCAGTTATAAGATGAGTGGAAGGATGAGCCTTCAGACAGGTATTTATTATTCATCCCTTGGAAGGGAAATAAGCGGGATTGATTCCTATTCCGGATTTGCAGTTTATGCAGGAACCAAAAGCAGTACTGTTTTCGGTGTTGAGACATCAACAGGAAAAATAAGCACAACAAATAAGGATATCTTCCTCACTGACGCTGCAAGCAACAGGATTTCCGGACAGTATTCTGCCGATAACTTCGATCCTGTAAAAGCAGACCTGACACCCCTGGGATCTTCGCTTAGGCAGAATTATGAATATATTGAAATACCCCTTATGTTAAGCTATAAGCTTATTGACAGGAAGATTGATTTCAATATCATGGGTGGTATGTCCTATAATTTTCTTCTCAATAACCGCACATACGCAATGGCTGATGGATCCCATATCCTGATCGGATCAACCGATAACATGAATGCATTGCTTCTTTCAAGTGCACTTGGAATGAGTATGGAGTATAACCTCACCAGCAAGATCTCTCTGAATCTCGAACCCTCATTCAAATATTACCTTAACTCAGGGGGCCACCTTTCAATTAGGAATCCATACAGCGTTGGTGTGTACTCCGGATTTTTATATAAGTTTTAAGAACAGCTTTCCCTTGATATTCATCACCTGCCTTCGATTTAATCATTGACCTTCTTTTAAGTACTATTTTATGCGAATTAAATGGTAAACATTACCTTTGTCAGTTGTGTATGTAACTTGTAAGACACTATAAGTAAAGTATTACTGTCTGGTATTAAAAAACTTAAATTATGATAATGAAAAGATTACGGCAATTATTGGGACTGGCTGGAATATTCGGAGGTATCCTTGTCATATTCCTGGGGATCGAGGGATTCAACAATAACAGGCCGGAAAACAATATTATCTCAGGTCAGGAAAATCAAAAAATAAGATCTTACAGGATACCCGATTCACTCCTTTTCTCAGGGGAGATGGTACCTCTGGAGAACTTTGACACTCGTGAGAGTTTAGACAGGGAGCTTAATTCCAATGCCTATTTCCACTCATCAACCCTTCTGCTTCTGAAAAGGTCAAACAGGTATTTTCCAGTAATCGAACCAATACTAAAGAAACATGGCATACCGGATGATTTTAAGTATATCGCAGTTGCTGAAAGTAATTTATCCAATATTGTCTCTCCTGCAGGAGCAGTTGGATTCTGGCAGTTTTTAGCCGACACCGGCAAGGAGTATGGTCTTGAGATAAACACGGAGATCGACGAGAGGTATCACCTTGAAAAATCTACAGAGGCCGCGTGCCGGTATTTTCTGAAATCCTTTGAGAAATATGGAAACTGGACAATGGTGGCTGCATCATTTAACCGCGGTTCAAATGGTGTCGACCAACAGGTTGAGATCCAGGGCCAGACCAATTACTATGACCTGCTGTTACCTGAAGAAACTTCACGTTATGTGTTCAGGATACTTTCGTTCAAGATCATCTTCTCAGACCCTGAAGAATATGGGTTTTCAATTGAGGAGGGTCACCTTTATCCTGAAATTTCCTATGAATTGGTAATGGTTGATTCCACAATTTCAAATTTTGCAGATTTTGCTTCAAAATTCGGCACCAATTATAAAATATTTAAAGCGCTTAATCCCTGGCTGAGAAAGCCTTATCTCAATAATAAAAAAGGGAAAACATATGAACTTAAGATCCCTTCGGAAAATGCCAGGACAGATACGTATAACTTTTAAAAGGATCCATATCTGGTGGTAAGGGACAACAGAATATATGAAGGGAGGATTAAGGTCCTTGGAGCCAGGGTACACAATCTGAAAAATATCAATGTTGAGATACCAAGGAATAAGCTTGTTGTTATTACAGGATTGAGTGGCAGCGGGAAATCCTCCCTTGCATTTGACACTATCTATGCTGAAGGTCAGAGAAGGTACCTGGAGACATTTTCTGCCTATGCCCGCCAGTTCCTTGGCGGCATGGAAAGACCTGATGTAGATAAAATAACCGGACTCAGCCCTGTTATATCCATTGAGCAAAAATCGACAAACAAGAATCCCAGGTCGACTGTTGGAACAATTACTGAAATATATGACTACCTCCGCCTGCTCTATGCAAGGGCGGCTGACGCCTATTCGTATGCCACTGGCGAGAAAATGGTAAAGTATACTGATGAGCAGATCGTCGAGCTCATAAAGAACAGGTATTCAGGTAGGAAGGTCTATCTTCTTGCCCCTGTAGTACAGGGAAGGAAAGGACACTACAAGGAGTTGTTTGAGCAGCTGAGGCGGAAAGGGTTTCTCCATGTCAGGATAAACGGATCAGTAAAGGAGCTTGCGGGAGGGATGAGACTCGACAGGTACAAGACTCACTATATTGAGGTTGTTATTGATAAATTTATTCCGGAGAGGGTAACTGAAAAACGACTTAATGATTCAGTTCTTCTTGCACTTGACCAGGGCGACGGAATTATGATGATTCTTGATGCTGACACAAACGATCCTGGTTATTTCAGCCGGCACCTGATGTGCCCCACTACCGGATTATCCTATAACGAACCTGCTCCCCATACCTTTTCTTTTAACTCACCCCAGGGGGCCTGCCCTAAATGCAATGGGCTGGGAATAGTTTCGCAGGTTGATGTAAATAAAATTATCCCGGATCCATCGCAGAGTATACGTAAGGGAGGATTAGAGCCAATTGGCAAGTACAGGAATATGTGGATATTCTGGCAATTGGAGGCAATTGCAGAGAAACATGGATTTACTCTCGACACTCCTCTTGGGGAATTACCGGAGGAGGCGATGAGCAGTATTTTATATGGCTCTGATGAAGTGTTGAAACTCTCGAATACGCCACTTGGGCTTACATCAAACTATTTTCTGACTTTTGAGGGTGTGATAAATTATGTCGGGAACCAGGAGGCTATAAATGGTAAAAAGAATGGATACAGGCAGAGGAACCAGTATATTAATTATGTGACATGCCCTGAATGTAACGGATCGAGACTAAAGAAAGAGGCGGTTCATTACATAATTGCGGGAAAATCGATCGGAGACCTTGCCTCAATGGACATAAGGGAGCTCACATCATTTATAGATAATGTCGAAACCGGGCTTACTGAACGACAACAGAAGATAGCATCTGAAATCTTAAAAGAGATCAGGTCAAGGTTAGTATTCCTGTGTAATGTTGGACTCGACTATCTGTCACTGAACAGGGGGTCAAGGACCTTGTCAGGTGGCGAGAGCCAGAGGATCCGACTGGCCACACAGATAGGATCAAGACTGGTGAATGTGCTTTATATCCTTGATGAACCCAGCATTGGATTGCACCAGAGGGATAACAGGAAGTTGATTGGATCACTCAGGAAACTTCGCGATAGCGGTAATTCTGTGATTGTTGTCGAACATGACAAAGAGATGATAATGTCAGCCGACCACATTGTTGATATGGGACCCTATGCAGGGAAGAAGGGTGGAAGCCTTGTAGCAGAGGGATCTCCAAAGAGTGTAATGAATAGCAGCACTCTTACCGGTGCCTACCTTTCGGGTGCAAAGCTGATCCGTATTCCTGACAAAAGGAGAGAGGGGAACGGGAAAAAGATCGGCATTTGCGGAGCACGAGGCAATAATCTGAAGAACGTGAATGTAGACTTCCCACTCGGGAAGCTGATATGTGTTACCGGTGTGTCAGGAAGTGGAAAATCATCACTTGTAAACCTGACATTACATCCGGCTCTTGCATCAGTATTACATAATTCAGGCAAAATTCCTCTGGATCATGATAAAATTTCGGGGATAGAAGAAATCGATAAGGTAATTGAAGTTGATCAAAGCCCGATCGGACGTACTCCAAGATCAAATCCAGCAACTTATACAGGTCTGTTTACCGATATACGTAAACTGTTTGAGCAAACTACGGAGGCAAAAATCCGAGGTTATAAGGCCAGCAGGTTCTCATTCAATGTCTCGGGAGGCAGGTGCGAAAGTTGTCAGGGTGCAGGACTGAAAACGATTGAAATGAATTTTCTTCCTGACGTACATGTTCTGTGCACCGACTGCAATGGTAAGAGATATAACCGGGAAACCCTGGAGGTTAAGTATAAGGGGAAATCGATCAGTGATATTCTTGACCTGAGCATAACCCATGCTGTTGAGTTGTTCGAGAATATTCCATCGATCTTTCAGAAGCTAAAAACCCTTAAGGATGTTGGCCTGGGCTATATCAGGCTGGGTCAGCCTTCAACAACCCTTTCAGGTGGTGAAGCACAGAGGGTTAAACTGGCTGCTGAACTGGCCCGCAGGGATACGGGACGAACACTCTATATACTTGATGAACCTACTACAGGACTCCATTTCGAGGATGTCAGAGTACTCCTTTGCGTAATCGAAAGGTTGGTCGACAGGGGAAATACCGTGATTGTCATTGAGCACAATATGGATGTTATAAAAACAGCAGATTATATAATTGATATGGGGCCGGAAGGTGGAGCTCCTGGCGGCCGGATAATATTTTCAGGGACGCCTGAACAACTGGCCAGACATAAAACAAGTTACACCGGTTATTACCTGCAGCATGAGCTTAATCTTAAATAAATTAGTTAATTTAGGTTTTTAAACTATTGGATTAATATGGAGAAATCAATTGACCTTGTAAAGGATGCTTTTGAACCTAAAACATGGAATGAGATACATTCTATGGATTCATGGCGGGTCTTAAAAATTATAGCGGAGTTTGTTGAAGGGTTTGAAAAACTTGCCAGGATAGGACCTTGTGTGTCGATATTTGGCTCTGCCCGGGTGAATGGTAAAAACAGGTATTATAATATGGCCGAAGAGATCGCCTTCCTGCTTACAATTCACGGATATGGTGTAATAACTGGCGGAGGCCCTGGAATAATGGAGGCGGCCAATAAAGGAGCAAAACGTGGCAAGGGCAAATCTGTAGGCATAAATATTGATCTCCCGTTTGAGCAGAACCCAAACGATTTTATAGATTCGGATAAGCTTATTACTTTCGACCATTTTTTCGTCAGAAAGGTAATGTTTATGAAGTATGCACAGGGATTCATAGTTCTTCCTGGAGGATTTGGAACTTTCGATGAGCTGTTTGAAGCTATTACCCTGATCCAGACAAAGAAGATAGGGAAATTCCCCATTATTCTTATAGGTCACAAATACTGGGGTGGCCTTCTGAAGTGGGTCAGGGAGGTAATGCTCGAAGAGGAGAAAAACATTTCGATTCAAGACATGGATCTTTTTAAGGTAGTTGATACCGCAGAGGATGCGGTTAATCTTATCGATCAGTTCTATTCCAAATATCTGCTTAGCCCAAACTTTTGACAATATTCGAATGCGCATTTTTCTTACCCTGATACTATCGACTTTTCTTGCTGTTTCCTATTCGCAGGAGGTTGGAATACTTGTCCTGACCCAACCGGTATGGCCTCCGGGGAAAGCGGTCGTAGTAACTGTTGAAATAACAAAGAATTCAGTTTCCGGATTTGCGCGGTTCTTTCAGGACCTCCCCCAGGGATTCATTGCCGAACCGGTACACAGTGCGGGTGCTGATTTTTATTGGGAGAATAACCAGGTTAACCTTGTATGGGTAAAACTACCTGACGATGAAGTGTTAAAGGTCCAATATCTGGTAACAGCTGATGAATCTCTTGGCGGGTCATTCAGAATGGGTGGAAGGTTTGACTATATTATAAATGGAAAGGAAAGACGGTCGGTTGAGTTCAATCCAATACTGATAAGACTGAATAGGAGTGCCCCTGTATCAGGGGTGCCTCTTCTGCCTCGTGATTCTGCAATAGCAGATAAACCCTTGACCGGCAGGGATACCACGATTGTTGCTAAACCGGTTGAAATGGTCATCTACAGGGTACAGGTTGCAATTTCTTCTCAAAGGTTGTCAGATTATGAACTTGAGGAGAGGATTGGCTGCAAACTTGAGCAGGAGGTCACAATTCTGAAATCGGGCAATATGTTTAAATATCAAACAGGATCATTTAACAGGTACGGGGAAGCTTCGGCATATCTCAATTCCATAAAGGAGCAGGGGGTGTCAGATGCTTTTATCGTGGCTTTTCGTGGTGCCGAGCAAATCTCTGTCGACCTGGCAAAAACCCTTGAGAAATAACTATTGCTTCATTCTTCTGTCCATTTCCCTGTGGGCATCTTTCTGCTTCAGGCTCTCTCTGTGATCATATTCTTTCTTTCCGCGAGCAAGAGCTATTTCTGCTTTTGCCAATCCACGTTCATTGAGGAAGATCTTTATAACAATAATTGTCAGGCCGCCTTCCTTCACTTTGCGCTCGAGCTTGTTAAGCTCCCTTTTAGTAAGTAGAAGCTTTCTTTCCCTCCTGGGATCATGGTTATAAATATTTCCCCAAAAATACTCGGAGATATTCATTCCTGTAACATAGAGCTCACCATTCCTGAACTGACAATATGAATCGACGAGTGAAACCTTGCCTGTACGAACCGATTTAATCTCTGTTCCGGTAAGCTCTATTCCTGCAATATATTTATCAAGGAACAGATAATCCCTGAGAGCTTTTTTATTCTTGATTATGATATTGCCAGTATCCTTTTTCATATTCTACCTGAAAATAGTGAAATACAATCCATCCAGTACCGACATAAGGATCCATCCTATAACAAGGTACAAAATCACGGTAGCCGATAAAACAAGGGGGAAATACCTGGTTTTAAACCTTCTGCCGACTGGCTCCAATTGGTTAATCCCGATCCATAGAATAACGAAGCCATACAATCCTATGATATTCAAGAATATAAGAGAGGAGACCAATCTGGAAACAATCATCGACACCAGGTAAGGAGTAGCAGAATAGGTAATGAGTTTATAGTTTATTGAAAGATCCTTTTCCGGGGTGAATATTATTGATATTTCAGTTACAACGAGTGCCGCCAGCTCCACTGTGATGAAAAAAGTGCCAAAATCCTTAATAGCCATTATGACAGGGTAGAGGATCGATAAACCGCTATGGGTAAAAATTAGAGTGCCTGCAAACGATGACAATGTAATCAGGATAAGTAAAGGCAGAAGAAATCTTGTTCTCACCTCTCTGATTGGCCTGTCCTCCTCCCGAACCTGCTCCCAAACCCTTGTAGGATTTGAGAAGATCAACCTTATCCTGTTATACAACAGACTGAAATCCATTCGCTATTTCTTAAGGTGAGCAACAAAAATAACTAATTTTATGCAATAATCTTTTCAGATGGCTAAATCAAGGTACGACCTGGTAGTGGTAACAGGACCTACTGCATCAGGTAAAACTGCTTTTGCTTCGTTGCTAGCCTGCAGGCTGGGGGGCGAGATCATCAGTGCTGATTCGAGACAGGTTTACAGAGGAATGGATATAGGAACCGGAAAGGACTACTCTGACTATTGTATCGAAGGCAGGATCATCCCTTTTCACATGGTTGATATCGTAGATGCCGGACAGAGGTATAACCTGTTTGAATACCAGACTGATTTTCTGAAGGTATATAATGAGGTAAGAGCCAGGAACAGGTTTCCGGTAGTCTGCGGCGGATCAGGAATGTACCTTGACAGTATACTGAGCGGATACAGGCTAATTAAGGTGCCTGTCAACAAAGAATTAAGGGCAGAGCTCGAAAATGAGACACTTGAACAGCTAACAAACAGACTGAAACAATACAAGAACCTTCATAATAAGACTGATATTGATAATCATAAGAGGGCTGTTAGGGCGATTGAGATTGAAGAGTACTACGAAGGGAATCGTGATATTCCCGACGAATTTCCACAGATAAACGCTCTTATAATTGGAATTGAGTTTGACCGGGAATCCAGAAGACGCAGAATCACTGAGCGTCTGAAAGCAAGGCTTAAAGAGGGGATGATAGAGGAGGTGGAACAATTAATCAGGAACGGTATTGCGCCGGAGGATCTTATTTATTATGGTCTTGAATACAAATATCTTACTCTCTTTCTGGTTGACCGCATAACCTACGAAGAGATGTTCAGGAGCCTTGAAACAGCAATTCATCAGTTTGCAAAGAGACAGATGACATGGTTCAGAGGGATGGAGCGGAAAGGATTCAAAATTCACTGGCTCGATGGCTATATGAGCTCTGAAGAAAAACTCACCAGAGTCCTGGAACTCCTCGAATAATAGTCTTACAATTACTGCTGTTTAGACCTCGGTTAACTATAGATTAAAATATATAATTAATAATGATAGGTATCAGTCCTCAACGCTAAACGCTGAATGTGCCCTAACGCACAGGTGCCCTCTACCAATCTACCAACTCAGACTTTAGTCTTTCGCCTTCAGCCTATTTAAGATAGGTTTCAAGCCATCCGAAAAACTCCCTCTGCCATATTACAGCATCCTGAGGTTTTGTCACAAAGTGGGTGCCATCATGGAAAAAAAGCAGCCTGCTTGGTACACCGTTCATCTGAGCCGCTGTAAATGCTTCAATGCTCTGTGTATAGGGAATCCTGTAATCATGTTCTCCCGTTATAATGAGTATAGGTGTGTCCCACTTGTCCACATTCAGGTGTGGTGAGAACTGATACCCCACAGGCTTCGGATCCGCCCAGTAGGCTCCTCCCAGATCCTTGTCAGGGAACCATAACTCCTCGGTTGATCCGTACCAGCTGTCGATGTTGAACATACCGCAATGGGAGATAAATGCCTTGAACCTGCCATTGTGCATCCCTGCAAGATAAAAGACCGAGTAGCCACCATAGCTTGCTCCAACCGCTCCAAGGTTCTCTTCATCAACGAAGGGTTCCTCAGCCATATAGTCAATGGCATCAAGGTAATCCTGCATGTTCTTACCACCATAATCTCCGGATATCTGCTCACGCCACTCGCTGCCGAATCCTGAATTACCACGGCGGTTGGGGGCAACTACAATATAGCCATTGGCCGCCATCATCTGGTAATTCCAGCGGTACGACCACCCCTGGGCAAGTGGTCCCTGGGGCCCTCCTTTACAATATAGCAGGGCAGGATACTTCTTTGAGGGATCAAAATCAGGAGGGTAAATGATCCACATCTGGAGCTCCTCTCCGTCAGTTGTTTCAACAAACCTTTCCTCCATGGTGCCCATACGGATGTTGTCGTAAATATGCTTATTAACTGAACTGATGATCTGCATCTCCCCATTCGCAATATCAAGATTTGCAATCTCAAGGGCCATGGCCATTGATTGTATACCTGATATCAGATGATCACCGGAAACCATAACAGGTCCCCAATTATAGACCCCTTTCGAAACCTGGCTTACAGCCCCGGAAGCCAGATCAATATTAAAGATCTGCACCGTACCCAGATAGGGGCTGGTAAAGAAAATTCTACTACCATCTTCTGACCAGTTAATATCCTCCACATTATAGTCCCAACCTTCTGATAACCATTTCCCCGATCCGTCACTGAAATTATAGATAAACAGCCTGTCAAGGTCTGATTCATATCCCTCCTCCTGCATCGACTGCCATGCTATCATAGAGCCGTCAGGTGAAAATCTTGGATATTTGTCAAATCCCCTGTTCCAGGGAGTCAGGTTTACCACTTCATCTGTTTCCAGGTTATGAATAAAAATGTCGGTGTTTGTGCTTACAGCATCAGCTTTACCGTTAAGTTGCTTGCATGTATATGCTATTTTTTTCCCATCCGGACTCCAGGTGATCTCTCCCTCATCGAAATAGGGAGCTGTTGGAGACTCAAACCTTTGCCCCTCCATAAGATCCTTTTCCCCTGACACTACCTTGCCGTCGAAGGAGGCTACGAAAATATGACTGTATGAGTAATCGTGCCAGTAATTCCAGTGTCTGAACATAAGGTCTTCAATAATCCTCATATTCGCTTTTGGAAGATTATGCTTTTCATTAGGGGTCTGATCAAGTTTCACACGCCTCGTAAAAAGTATCCTGTCACCGGTGGGTGATAATGAATAGGACTCAAAATTATCAAGTCCTCCAACCTCTTTGTTTGCGGTACCATCCGCATTCATGATATGCAGTGTCCCCTGTTTGACATATACTATTTTTCTGCCATTATCGAACCACCTGGGCGAACTGCCCCCATCTCTGGTGATTTGGATAATCTCTCCTCCATCAGAAGGGATAGAGAAAATATTTGTCCTGTGCGATTCAGACTCAAGGTCATAATGAGTTACAGTATAAAGTACTGTGCTGCCGTCAGGGGAAAGCTCTATGCTCCCGACCCGGCCAAATTTCCATAATATTTCAGGACTCATAATACCAGACTCTATCTCTGCCTTGGTCAGTGAAATATCGAATGTGGGTGAATCTTGTTTTGACATTTCCCTGCAGGAGTAACTGACCATCAGCAGAAAAATGAGAATGAACAGGGAATAGTTTTTCATAGGTAGAATTATTCAGGTTGTAAGTACTTCTTTTATTTTGAGGGTAAGTTCCTCCATTAACTCGGGATTGTCTCTTATTATCTGTCGTACTGCTTCACGACCCTGGCCAAGACGGGTATCCCCGTAGCTAAACCATGAGCCGCTTTTTGTAAGGATGTTGTGATCGACACCAAGATCAATTATTTCACCGGTACGGCTGATCCCTGTGCCATACAGGATATCGAATTCTGCTTTGCGGAAAGGCGGAGCAAGTTTATTTTTAACGACTTTTACCCTGGTACGGCTTCCGGTTGCATCTTC
This sequence comes from Bacteroidales bacterium, assembly GCA_035527935.1. Lineage (GTDB taxonomy): Bacteria > Bacteroidota > Bacteroidia > Bacteroidales > VadinHA17 > DATKZO01. The sequence continues at coordinate 63,809 of DATKZO010000010.1, read as the reverse complement.
ACCCTCCTTGATCTGGCTGATCCTTCGTATATCGACCCTTACAGATGCATAAAACTTAAGAGCATTACCACCGGTTGTTGTTTCCGGGTTACCAAACATAACCCCGATTTTCTCACGAAGCTGATTAATGAATATGATGCAGGTATTTGTTTTGCTGATATTTGCTGTTAGTTTCCTGAGTGCCTGGGACATGAGCCTGGCCTGCAATCCCATTTTTGAATCACCCATTTCACCTTCGATCTCTGCTTTTGGAGTAAGAGCAGCTACAGAGTCGATTACTACTATATCAATTGCCCCTGACCGGATAAGATGATCGGCTACCTCCAGTGCCTGTTCTCCGTTGTCAGGTTGCGAGATAAGCAAATTCGCAATATCCACACCTAATTTTTCGGCGTAAAACCTGTCGAAAGCGTGCTCAGCGTCAATAATTGCTGCAATACCCCCGCTTTTCTGCGCTTCAGCAATTGCATGGATTGCCAGTGTAGTTTTCCCCGAGGCCTCGGGGCCGTAAATCTCGATTACCCTTCCTCTTGGAAAACCTCCAATACCAAGTGCTGAATCAAGTCCGATAGAGCCGGTCGAGATTGTTTTTACATTTTCAACTGGCTGATCACCAAGTTTCATTATTGTGCCACGGCCGAAGTCCTTTTCAATCTTACCCAAGGTTATTTCAAGTGCCTTAAGCTTTTCCTGATTAATTTCCTTTTTTTCGTTGCTCATTCCAGTGGTTACTTATGGTTTTATATGATTATTCGTAAAGGGTATATATCTGTTCTGTATGCTTCTGGGTCTCTACCTTTTTAATAACCTTTTCAATTATTCCATTTTCATCTATTATGAAAGTGGTACGTTTAATACCAAGGAATGTCTTTCCATACATTTTTTTCTCTCCAAAGGTTCCGTAATCACTCATAATTTTCTTATCTGTATCAGCGATTAGCGGGAACGGCAGATCATATTTCTCAGCAAATTTCCTATGCGATGATTCTGAATCACCACTAACTCCTATTACTGCAAAACCCTTGTCGATCAGTTCCCTGTAATTATCCCGCAGATTGCATGCTTCAGATGTACAGCCCGGGGTATTGTCTTTCGGATAAAAATAGAGGATCACCTTCTTACCTATAAAATCATCCAGCCTTACATAGTTTCCCGACTGATCTTTCCCCTCAAAAAAAGGGGCCTTCTGGCCTACCTTCAATTTAGTCATAATTTTATAAATTTTTTTATTAAACGTAAAATTACGAAGTTTGAATTGTATATTGAAACAAATTGTTTATTTGTTATTAACAACAAACCTGAAGCTGGTAAAGTTGATCTGTAGCTTATGAAAACCTAATATTATTAAGGGGAATGAAAAGCATAATTCATATCAGGTATAGATTTGCATTAATCCTGCTGTGTTGTTTAGGTTTCCCTGCCAGTTATGCATTCTGTCAGGAGGTAGAATTCACCCCCTCCAGGACTGATGCAATTGACTCGTTCGGGAAAGGCGATTATGTCACTGCCCTGGAGCATTTTCGTGGCCTTTGCGGTTTATTTCCAGCCGACCCCCTGTACAAGTACTATTCGGGCGTATGTATGGTAGAACTGAAATCAGAACCTGACGAGGCTGCTCTGCTTCTAAAGAATGCAACAGCCAATAGCTCTGCACTCAGACCGGTTCCGGAAAATGCATGGTTCTATCTTGGAAGGGCATACCATCTTGGAGGGAGGTTCAGGGAGGCGATCAATGCCTACGACAGGTATAAGGAAGGTGCAAAAAGGAAGGAGATAAAGGAGCTCAGGGTTGATGAATTGATAAAACAGTGCGAAGATGGTACCGGAGTTGCTGAAACCGGGATAACTCCGATAATCGCCCTTGAAGATGAGGAAGAGATTACTCTCGTTGAAGAACCTGAAATCCGGCAGGAAGAACCTGTAGTATCCCCTGATGAGCAATATAACCTGGTTGCCAGGGAGGCTCTGGGTTATCAGTTTATGTCCGATTCTCTGTCGAGGATTACAGAGCGGTACAGAGGAACGTTGGGATCGCTTACAGGTGACGACAGGGAATCTGTAGTTAGCAAAATACTTGAACTTGAGGAACTTACATTCAATTATCAGTTACAGGCTGACAAAAAGTTTGCAGAGGCAACAAGGCTTGCTTCCATAATATTTGAAGGCAAGGGTGAAATGATTGATCTGACCGAAATGAGAAGGGAGGCTCTGAGAGATGATAAGATTTCCGCACCAGAAAAAGAGATGATAGTTAACCATCAAACTGACCCTGATTCGATAATCTTTATTACAGATACCCTTGTGACTTCCGTTACTGACTCTGTTTCAACAGATCCTGAACCACCGGTAATACTGGTAATATTTGATGACGACACAAGCCAGCCTGAAAAAATTCCTGTAAACAGTGAACTGCCTGAGGGCCTCTTTTACAGAATCCAGACTGCGGCATTCAGGAACCCGGTCGATCCTTCCTATTTCAGGAAACTGGGGCCGGTATTTGGATTCAAGGCCGGTGATTCTGATATTACATTTTATTATATTGGGCTATTCAGAAAACTGGAAGATGCATCTTCCGCACTTGTGAAGGTGAGAAATAATGGATTCAAAGATGCTTTTGTAGTGGCGGTGGCTGAGGGGAAGAGAGTTTCTTCTGAGCGTGCCGAAATACTTGAGAAGGAATGGGGTGATATATCACTGACTGGAGAAGGATTTAAATCAAGTATCGAACCTGAAACTCAGAAGCCCCAGGAACCTCCAACCCTTTTATACCGCGTTGAGGTGACAAAATCGAAGAAGAAACTTACAGATCAGGAGACTGAGGCAATCAAAATGGTTGCAGGCAACAGGAAATTTGATATATATGTGACCGATGATAACCAGTATGTTTATTTAATTGGAAATTTTCTTACTTTTGAAAGTGCTATGTCCTATTCTGATCTTTTATACAGGAATGGGATGAAACAGTCGCGGATTGTGGCATATCTTGGGAGAAGGGAAATACCTCTTGAAACAGCCAAACAGCTGTTTGATTTGTACTTCAATAAATAATGATCAAAGATTGATATATATGAAGGAAAAACCGGTATCGGCGAAAAAAGATCTTGTGAGCAGGAATAATTATGCTCTCATACTTTTAAATGATGAGGTGAATAGCTTTGAACATGTCATTAAATCACTTGTAGAGGTTTGCGGACATGACCCGGTGCAGGCTGAACAGTGTGCAGTTATTACTCATTTCAGGGGAAGCTGCGATGTAAAGACTGGCAGATCTTCAGTACTGCTGGCTATGAAAAGGGGCCTTGGTAATAGAAATCTGAATTCAGAAGTTAAACCGATTTGAAATGTCGTTGGGTTTAATAATTTTTTTGATCCTTCTGGGGATAGTGCTGTTCCTTGTGGAGTTTTTAATCGTTCCGGGAGTAACAATTGCTGGGATAGGTGGTGCTCTGTGCATCGTTACAGCAGATGTAATGGCATTTTATTTCCATGGACCAAAAATTGGCCTGTTCGTTCTTATCGGAACCCTGGTAATCATAATGGTCACTGTAGCACTGATGCTCAAAACGGGCACATGGAAAAAACTAATGCTTAACAAACAGATTGACGGGAAAATTGATCTTGTACACAAGGAAGAAGGTAATGTAAAGACGGGCGACAAAGGTGTTACTGTAACCCGCCTGAATCCTATGGGAAGGGTAAATGTAAATGGCCGGTATTATGAAGCAAAGGCGCTGGATAAGCTGATCGATCAGCAAACAGAAATTGAGGTAATTAAGGTTGAATCGAATAAACTAATTGTAAAACCATTAAACTAAACAGATATGAATCCTATTGGGGCATATATTATTATTATTATCGGTGTCATAGTACTGCTGTGGCTCTTGCTGTACCTGATACCGATCGGTCTGTGGTTTCAGGCGCTTGTCTCAGGTGTGAGGATCTCCCTCCTGCAGCTCATATTCATGCGCTGGCGAAAAGTACCTCCTTCCGTTATTGTTAGTGCAATGATTGAAGCAGATAAGGCAGGAATAAAGCTTGAAAGGGATGACCTGGAGGCGCATTACCTCGCTGGTGGAAGGGTCGCACAGGTTGTTCATGCCCTTGTCTCAGCAGCAAAAGCGAATATAGAACTGCCGTTCAATATGGCGACAGCCATTGATCTGGCAGGACGTGATGTGTTCGAGGCGGTACAGATGTCGGTTAATCCCAAAGTGATCGATACTCCCCCTGTTACTGCCGTTGCAAAGGATGGTATACAGCTGATAGCCAAGGCAAGGGTTACGGTCAGGGCAAATATCAAACAGCTTGTTGGCGGAGCGGGTGAAGATACGGTCCTTGCCAGGGTAGGTGAGGGGATAGTGTCATCAATAGGATCAGCCAAAAGTCATAAGGAGGTTCTTGAAAACCCTGACAATATTTCAAAGGTTGTACTGGATAAGGGTCTTGACGCAGGGACTGCCTTTGAAATTCTTTCAATTGATATAGCCGATATTGATATCGGGAAAAATATTGGTGCCGTTCTGCAGATGGATCAGGCAAATGCCGATAAGAATATTGCACAGGCAAAAGCGGAGGAACGAAGGGCAATGGCAGTGGCGATTGAACAGGAGATGAAGGCAAAGGCACAGGAGGCCAGGGCAAAGGTGATTGAGGCTGAGGTTCAGATACCCCTGGCAATGGCTGATGCCTTTAGGGCAGGTAACCTGGGCATTATGGATTATTACCGCCTGAAGAATATTGAGGCTGATACAGGTATGCGTGACTCAATCTCAAAGCCGGGTAGCGGAAAAGGGACGAAAGAATAATAGCTGCCACACTTTTGTAATAACCACGTTTGTTTTTATTGAATCCCGGCGAGCACATTGGCTTCGAACTTCGCCCCGGTTCATCGGGGCTACGTCCGACGAAGTCGCCGGGCTCGAAAACCCGGTTCCTCGCTGCTTGCAGCGAGGAGCTTCAATTCAAAAGAAACTATCTGACTTTAAAAAAGTAGATGTTGTCTCTTTCAAGAAGCTTTGTGTCGATTCTTATAAGCTCATACCCGGCCTCTGTCATCTGGCTGATCATTTCAGCATGTGAAGTACTTTCATTACTGCTCTGGCCGGTTTTGGAAGGATCGCGTTCGACAATCACAAGCCGGCCATCAGGTTTTAAGCAGGGTATAGTGTTCCTCATAAGCTCAACGGGTTTCTCAAGGTGATGAAAGGTGCTTACCATAAAAACGATATCGGCTGTGCCTTCCGGCAGCATCGGATCAGTCACTGAACCAAGAAATGTGTTCACATTGTTGATATTATTTCTTTTACACCTGTTCTCCAGATACTCAAGTGCATATTTATCGATATCATTTGCAAGAACCTTTCCCTTTTCACCAACTCTGAAAGCGAAAAAAACAGTCATTCTGCCTCTCCCTGCTCCAATATCTGCAATCACCATGCCTTCCTCCAATCCAATGACTTCCATTAACTGCTCAGGTTTGTGCTGACTATTGAGCCTCTCTTCAGAAGGGTCAACCGGAACCCTTTTGACCTGAGAATATGAGCAGCTACTAAGTGATATCAAGAGCAATACTGCAGCACTCCTGTTCAGAAGGGATAAAAATGGATTATTCATAACCGTTTTATTTATTCATAAAATTCACTTTGCTGTGATAAGGTGACCGTGACCATAAATGCGAGTATAATGATAATAGCCAATAGTCTTTTCATTGGAGTTCTTCCTTCATATTTAGTTTAATGCGGCTGCATCGAAAATTAGCAACTGGATCAAAAATATCATTCTGGTTCCTCTCCTTTCATAATCTTATACAGGACGTCTGACTGCACCCGGTAAACTTCACACTTCCATGGAACTGCTATTAATTTCAGAAAGAAAAAGTATTTCCCATCCGGTATGAGTCGGGGAAAACTGGTTGATAAGTGTCCTTTATTAATACTACCAAAAATATTTATTATAATGTTTTTGTTCTTGTTATTTTTAATCTCTGATAATTTAGCAACCACCCAAAAAATACTTTTCCTTCCTCCAATTCGGCCCATAAAAAACATGTATTCGTCATCAGGTGTCATTGTTGCTAATAAGGCACTGCTTCCCAATGGCTTGCCCAGACACTTAGCTTTTGTTCACGAACATTATCCTTTTGAGCTGATGAGTGAGCCTGATGAATATAATATTAAAGAGATCTGTTAAAGTATGTTCTAGTCGGGACGGACAAATTCTTCCTTTAAGCACTATTTACTGAACAGGTACTGCAATTTAACAAAAAACTGGTTTTCCGTTGGTTTAAAGATGTAATCTTCCTCCTCATATTCAAGCATATCCTTGGTCATACCCGCACAGAACATTGTAAAGGCATTGAACTTATAACTGATCAACGGGTAAATACTGAAAGTATTACTGAATGAATTATATTGGGTGATGTTACGCAGAAACAGTTTTCTTGAGAACTGGAATGTTGTACTATTACGTAATATAAATCCATTATAAAACTCTTCATCTGTTTCCAGGTCATTAAGCCTTGCCAGGGAACATGTAAAGGAGGACTTCAACCGCGAAGTAGGTTCAATACTCACGGATGAGCTTAAAGTATAACCCTTACCTACGACCGGTGTCAGTGTCCGGTAAATAAACCTGCCGGCCTGCCCGTTCAGGGAAACACTCAATCCTCTTACAGGAGCAGAACTGATGTTAAAAAACGCTCTTTGAACTCCTTTAAAGAAAACCTCGCGGAACCGTTCCCTGTTAACAAGCAGATAGGCAAAGTTGATATTAGTTTGCCCTATCATGCTCAGTGAAGCCCCCGGTTGAATTACCAGTTCCTTAAACATGCCATCGTAGTTATAGTTAAGATTCCCGCCTGTGTTTACAGAAACCTTTTTAATGATTTTTTTGTTGGGATAGAATGTATAACTGTTATTGATAGAGGTTCTCCTGCTGTTAACAGAGGGGTACATACCGTTATAGGTCTGGTAGGTGGGAGAGAAATTATTCTGCACAATAAAGAATGTATAGTTCCTGCCTCTTCTTTGCAGAGCCAGATGCATGCCGGTTCCGTAATACTGTTCCCCATCGAATCCTGCATCATGTCCCGTTGAACCCAATTGCCTTTCAGAATAGAAAATGGTCGAATCATTAAGCTCTTTCGTATTTGAAAGAAACAATTCACCCTGGAAGTACCAGTTTTTCCAGAACTTGAAGCTCCAGTCCAGTCCACCCAGGTAATTATTGGCTTCAGTAAAATTCCTTGAAAGCCCCAGAGCTCCGATGAAATTCTCATTCCCCAGATCATATCGGATCCGGCCCACCCCCGCATATGACCCGATTTCGGTGCGGATTGTATTACTCTGTTCTTCTCCTGGCACGGTAATACCTGTGTTCCTGTCGTATGCCGCCAGTGCAAGATAGGACAGTTTTCCCGCTTTACCGTTTACTTTACCTGCCACCAATGGGTTATTGATTGTCCGGGAATAATACATTGGCGTTTGTAGCAGATCCATCCCCGACATAAAGAAGGGACGTTTCTCATCATAGTATAGAGCAAAAGTAGTATTAACGCTTATCTGATCGGCATCGGATTCGATCTGGCTGAAGTCAGGATTGATCACAGCATTAATATTTAAGTTTGGATTTGGAGCATATTGAATACCTCCGCCAATCCTCATTTTTACAGGCCCATTATCCATTGGTGAATCAGGATCAGCTATATCAGTTCTGGTACTGCCTTGTTCGATCATTGTATAGGGCAGAAATTCAAGGGAGTATCCCGGGTTAATACCTTCCAGGCCGCTTAGTATGCCCCCCTGCGCCATTAAGCTGGGATTATTCCGGTCGTTTGAAGTCCATGAGAAGATATACCTGTTATCCCGTGGCTGGCATCTTTGTAAATTTATTGTCCAGGTCTGGGATTCATCTGTGGAAAAGCTAAGTGCTTTAAATGGAATGGTTATTTCTGCAGTCCAGCCCTCTTCGCTAATTGAGGCTTCTGAGTGCCAAACCATATCATATGAATCGTCTTCATAACCGGAACCCATCATTAGCAAATCACCCTGAATACCGGAAGGATTAACTGCAAATTCATAACCTCTCTGGAAATCGTTATATGTATCTATTACGACTATCACATAATCATCATGAAAAATCTGGTCCCGGTCACATAAATGAGACCGTATGTTTCCGGGAACACTGTCATAACAACGGAAACCCAGGTAAAGATTATCCTGGTCATACAGCGCCAATGCGGTGGTTCTCTGCCCTGCAGGAGTATTTTCAGAGGGCATGATTTCATAGCTTAGCTCAACCGGTTTGGCTTTCGACCAAAAGGGGTCATCGAGCTTACCTGTCAGATTCAGGGGTCTGTCAACCCTTACTGCCTGGAAAGAATATTTCAAGGTATCCAGGTCAGCCGCTACACAATGTTGTAATAAAGCTGCAAGTATTTGGGAAACAATAATAATTGATAATTTTTTCATGCTTTACATCTTACTTTATAGTGATATTAATTATTCTGTCAGCTGGGATAATCAATAATTATTTCTGAAAAGGATTATCATTAATAAGCAATGAGGGAATCTTATTGATACGGGTGGACTCTATGGTAAAAGATTTCTAACTTCTTTTCAATTCTCTTTCCTGAAGAAATAATAATATTGATATTAGATCAAGAGAAATTGTAGCATAATGATTTGGATTATTATAACTTTTCAAATATTCCATCTTTTCAATTATTGTTATCAGGTCTCAATGCATCTATTATTTTTGCAGAGACCCAATAAATATCAAATGCCCTGGTAAAGAATAGATATTTTCCATCAGATGTAACAAAAGAATTTCCTTCCATTTTTGGGGAATTTATTTTATCACCCAGAGAGATGGGATTCGTCCATTTTCCTTCTTTATTTTTGAAAGTGATATAAAGATCAGGAGAATGATTAGGGAGTCTTTTGGAGAAAATTAAATAACTTTCGTCCGGGGCAACAAAAGGTGACATCCCTTGCAAAAGTGGAGTGAGTTCTTGAACCGACAAATAATTCCCGTTTTCATAGTTGAATTTAATAATACCCGTATCATAAAGATTGCCGTTTGATGCAATTGAAGGCGCATGAAATTGTTTTGTATTAACGGTAATTTGAACCGGTTCCGGTTCAGTCCATTTGCCAGCGATTTTTTTTGTTACCCATAAATTGGCACCATATTTCGATCCCGGGCAATTTCGCCTCGAATTAAAATAGATCTCATTACCACCGGGTGAAAAGCAAGATTCATCATCTATAGAGTTTCCTGAAAACGGGGCAACTGCAGGCTTATTCCAACTGCCGTCTGAATTCATTGTCAGTATCATCACCCTATTTTTTCGGATAAAAACAATTTCTTTTCCCGAGGAAGAAATTTCAAATGCAGTTTCATCTTCTTTAGTAGAAATAATTCCCGGAGCAAAAACTTCAGGGATCATTCCCGGTGGTGTTTGTCCTAAATAAGGTCCGGAGAGTTTGAGAAATTCACTTTGCTGTGAAAACGAAGTAGTTGTTGTTAAAGTGAAAATACAAATAATAAATACTGTCCTTTTCATTTTGATCCTTTCCTTGGTTTTATTTCTTTGAATTAAGCTCTTCGATGATTTTTATGGAGACCCAGTGAAAATCCCCACCAGAATTATAAAATAAATATTTTCCATCAGGAGAAATCACCGGTGCCGATTCTGATTTGGAAGTATTAATACTTTTACCAAGATTAATAGGTTTACCCCATGTACCATCAATTTTTAGAAAGCTAACGCATAGATCAAGTTTACCATAACCAGGGTTGCCGGATGAAAATATTACATAGTTATTGTCAGGGGCAAAGTAGCACCCGGTTGATTTTATGGGGGTATCTAACTCAATTGGTTTAGAGTATTTTCCATTATCATAGTTTGACTGTGCAATTTTTGAAAATTTTGCATTATTGAAGAAAATAGAACCTTTGTTATCGATATAGTTTATGCAGTAACCCTTATTAGCTTCCGCATTGATCGGATAAGGTTCACCCCAACCATCACCGTTTCTTTCAACAATCCATAAATTAAAAATATAACTGGCCGTCTTTCTATTCCATAAAGCGGGCAATGGATGGTTGGAATTGAAAAAGAGTTTCTTCCCATCGGGTGATATTGAAGGATATTCATCCATATATGTGCCTGAAAAAGTAACTATTTCCGGTTTTGTCCATCCATTTTCGGTTAGCTTTGTATACATGATATGGCGTTCTGTTTTACCACTTCCTAAGCCACGGGTAAAATAGATTTCCTTCCCATCCGGAGTGAAGGCAATTTTAAATTCATAATTACCTTTTGAAGAGATTATGTCAGGTGCAAATATTTTGGGTGTCAAACCCGGAGGTTCCTCACCAAAATAATAAGAATCAGAAGTTGTGTCTCCTTTCTGTAAAGTCTCTTGACTGCATATCTCTGCGTTTTGTTTTACATTTGATTTTCCACTTTCCTTATTTTGCGCATTGCATGAGTTAATGAGGCAAACCGTTAATAATGAGTAGAGTAAATAGCACATTGGTTTCCTAATCATTTCTTTTTTAATTTATCTCTCTATATCTATTTCAAGCCAGTCTTCCATGGCTGTGTATATTTTTTCTTTTTCATTTAATGAAAAATCCATAATATCAAAAAGATGCCCCTTTCCCTTTAGGGTGAGTTTGATCGCGTTTGTTTTACCTGTTAATTCAACGGCACAGGAGGTCCAAATATCAAATTCCCCGTAAAGGTAAATGATATTGTTTCCTTCATTTTGTAGATAGTTTAATACCAGGGGCATTACTCCCCCTTTAAAAGCAGCATTTTGTGCATCCCTGGGAACAAAGAAAGAAAAATGAGGTTCTTTAACAACATGTAACAAGTCATTAAGATGAGACTTAGGATAGCTTAAATAACCAAATTCTGTGTACTGTTGATAATACAAAGCAGCATTAAAGTTAATCTTAGCATCAGAAATGTTCGAGAAGGAATTCACCTTGTTTAAAAATTCAAATAATTGTTCCTTGGATGCATCCGGTTGAGGAATTTCAACACTCCTGTGATTTCCAGACCAAAAAGAGTAAGGAAATTCAATCACGGTCCATTCAACCACACCCTCCAAGCTGCATGGAAAAGTGAGTTTCTGTTTTTCAGAGAAGTTTTTTAATAGAGGCAGAAGTTCAGTTCTGCGCTCCAGACATACTCTCTGAAATTGCCTGATCTTTTCTCGACTTGCTTCGTTCCCCACTGAATTCATGAATTTGTCAATCCGGGGATCTGTAGGTCCAATCATTATAGGCGCAACATAGGCAATAGTAGCATCTATATCATCCGGATAAAAAACGCGATGAAACAATGCTGCCATTCCCCCCTTGCTTCTTCCGGAGGTCATCCATTTGCCGGTATAAATTTCTTTAAAAAGTTCAACTATTCGATGATGATCCGATGCGGCTTGCCATGATGTAAGATATTTCCAATCGAGTGGTTTCGGTTTTGAAGATTCATAATACCGATGTTCAACAATTATCTGGTTAGCATCTAATATTCTCGCAACTTCTCTTTCCTTTGGCCATGTTGCTCCATAACCTTCTGTTTCCAGTACAACAGGTTTTGAATAATCGCGGTGCGACAGGAATATCCTCTGGGTAAATTTTGGTCCGTTTGGATTTTTATGATCTACCGGTTGTACAAGTGCAATTTCATATCCTTCCTTAAATCCTGGTAATGCCTCAATTTCTTTAACATATGCACCTTTTAACTCCTTCAGTTTTAAGTAAAGGTCAGCGGTTGATGATTTTACTTCTCCCTGAGCGAAACAAGATATTTGATAGAATATCAGCCAAAAACCTAATACTAGTAATTGAAATATTCGTGATTTTATTTTCAAATCGTTTGGTATAAGTTTAGTTGGGGATTTCCAAACTATGGATTTAATACAGGGCATTTACCTATTTATTAATGTTCTGTAATATTTGTGTAATTATTGAAAATAAAAGCTTTGGCAAAGTATAACAAACTACTGATGTATTGAATACTTCAATATCTTATCACTTTATACCTTCAGGGATTTTAAACAAGTCATCACTCATTGATGCATTTATTTCTACGGAATGGACCCATCCATTTTGTCGCCCTGTTCCGGTCATGTATGTAAAGCTATGAGGATATTTGAAGCCATCCACTTCTTTATAATCCCCTAAATCGCGCCAATCATTAATCTCTCTTCCGCTCATGGTAAATTCGAACATTACCCTGGCAGTTAAATAGGTTTCCGAATCGATTAAATAGGTTAACTTTGCTCCCAGAGGTAAATCAACCTTTAACTTGTAGAACTGGTTACCATCGACATTATCTATCCCAGAATAATCTGAACGGTATTCAAAAAATGCCGGAAAGTGATAACCGATTTCAACTTCACCATCTTTCCAATCTCCTTCGGGTGCAAATTCAGGGTCTGACTTTCCGTCCCTTCCTTTTAAAAAACAAATCCGTTTCCCGTCGAAGACAAGATTGGCTCTTGGATTGAAGCTTCGATTTGGACGTTTCATAATGAATTCCATCGGAACATCGCCATGGTCAGGGTATATGGCTCTGACATGTATCGTCTCAATATTATTTATTACATCATAACCACCCAGGGCATCTGCGCATTTATCAATAATTTTTTCTGAAGTCATTGAATGATCTTGACATGTTATAAAAGTTAAAAGCATACCCGTTAAACAAAATACTGTCATTAAGTTGATTTTTTTCATTGGTTCAAATTCATTTGTTTGTATTTATCTTACCTGTTTTTCTTTATTGTCGCTTGTTGTCTAAATAATCTACACATGTCCCAGGTTGTTGAATCGTTGATTTATTGTTTCTCGAGTCTTTTCAACATCTCCCTGGCATTGCTATTTTCAGGATTGATATCGAGGGATTTCTTATAATTTCTTAACGCGTTTTTAGTGTCTCCGCAATTCATATAAGCTTCCCCGAGGCTGTCCCAGGTATTATAAGACTCAGGATATAACTCACCAGACATTATAAAGATCTCTATTGCTTCATTGAACCTGTTGAGGTTTAAAAACCGATAACCCATTTGAATGAATTCATTCTCATTAAAGTACCTCTGGGTTTGAGTATCGCTTTTAAGTTTTTGAAAGACTTTTTGGCCACTCGTCAATCCCTCCGATAAAATAGCTTGCTCAATTTCGTAGGCGGCAGAGAGATTAATGATATTCTCAACACTTTTTAACCTGTATTGTATCATAGCTTCCTGGGGCCTGATTTTCAGAAATTCTGCATAATACCTCTTTGCATCCTCATATCTTCCCGATGAAAGATTCAATTCTGCAACCTGGAACAGTCCGTCAAGTGACCTGGGGTAGAGTTCAAGAATATATTCAAAAATACGCCTGGTTTCTTCCATATTACCTGTTCTTTTCAATTTGTCTCCGGCAGTGGTCAGTATTCTGTCTGAGACATTCACCGTAAACCCTGCTTTTTCTGAAAGTCCCTGGTAGTATTTCTTAATATTCTCTAATCCTATAATATCATCGGGTAATTCATATTCTGAAAAGAGTTTATTTAGTCCATACTTGATATCGTTATTGGGTATTAAATCATCCTCTGATTCATTCAGTTTAAACTCAAAAATGAAATCTCTGGGGATGTTGGCTTCAATAGTAGCTTTTTGTTCTAAAGCCACCTCAAGATTGGAACTCTCTTTCTTGAGTTTCATGAACAGGAATTTGCTTACGGATTTATCAGGGTGAAAAAATGATCTGATACCGGAAAGTAAATATTTATCTACCTGGGGTGGGTTATCAAATGAATTTTCAAGAAGGAATGCATCAAAAAGATCTGTATGTTCTGTTAAGGCATACAGCCCAAAGCAGGCTCCTGCCTGTGGTCCGATTAATATATTGTAATCGGTTGTCCGATAATGATCTTTTATATAGGGGATAAGTTCATCCTTGAAATATTGAACAAAATTATCTGCTCCTCCGGGACTACCATCAGCCTTAACGGGTCTCAGGTCGCGGTACCGATCGGTATTATCAACACCTATCAGGATCACTTGGGGCATTTTCGATGCATCGTGCAATCGCTCTATAACAGATACGGCATCTGCAAAATATGTTGTGATGAAATCCCCGTATAAATGAAAGACAACGGGATACTGCAGGTTAGTTTCTTCATATCCCAGTGGCAGATGCACAAGGATGCGCCGATCCTCCCCCAGTATTTTTGAATTGATGACATGATACTTGCCAATAACAACATCATCTCCATCATTTTGGGATAAAGCTGTGATCGGGCATAATAAGAGGGCGGATAATAGTGATAATACTTTTTGCATTGGTTACTATTTTTGGTAATTATTTGTTTTATCTTCTTTTGGTCTAAGCTCTTCGATTATTTTTGCAGAGACCCAATAAGGATGACTCTCTCCATCGCGCTGACTCAGGAGAATCAGATACTTTTTATCGGGAGTTACAATCGGGCATAATTCCATACCGGTATTAATTGGGTGGCCCGGATTCTTTGGTTCGCCCCATGAGCCATCATTATTACAAAAACAGATATGCAACTTATGTCCACTTGAATAAATCAGGTAATCGCCATCCGGCGAAATGAATGGAGTATGATCAGTTCCCGGAGTGTTAATTGGAGAGCCCAGGTTTACCGGATTTTCATACTTACCGTCTTTGTAAATTGAACAATATATATCCTGCATGCCTAGCCCGCCAGCATCATCAGAGGCAAAATAAATATTCCTGTTCTTATCAATTGAAAATTGCCAGTGCATGCTCTTTTAATTAATTACCTGGTCCGCCCCTTTCCCTGGCACACAACAAAAGGGGAGTTCTGCCATAATCGTCCCTCGCTTCAAGAGAAGCATCCTGCTTTATAAGAATCTCCACTATCTCTTTATAACCGTTGGTTGCGGCAATGTGAAGAGGGGTTTTCAGCAGATGATCTGCTGCATTAACATCGGCCCCTTTACTGATGAGATAGTAGGAAATCTCAAGATTGTTTTGTGAAACAGCCCAGAAAAGCGGGGACCGTCCGCTTTCATCTTTGATATTCAATTGTTGAGGACCAGTTTCAATCAGTGTTTTGACTTTTTCCAGGTCGCCCTCTTTTACAGATTCGATTATGTCCTGTGCCTGCGTCATAACTCCGGATAACATAAGGGCAGCTAATACTATAATTGGTTTTATTGTTTTCATTCTTTCGGATTTATTTTTTTATTCACTGTTTCCCTGAATAGTAACTTATAAGTACTTAGTTTCTGAATCGATATTTTCAGGATAATTGACATTTCGTTTCCCAAACGATTATCTAAAAATTTCGTTTTGATTAAAACAGGCCAATGACAAACCTGGTATTTTAGCTTCCTTTAATAGCCTCTGAATAATCTCACTTTCTTTGATATTTGAACTGGTAGAGACCAACATGCTGTAGCAGAAAAAAACAATACCAGGATGTAGCTATATTTTGCAATTGTTCTCATGTGTTCTGAAGTTTATTGCTATAAATTATTATGATAATTATTACAGCTTCGCCACCTCACTCACATCTGTTTTATCGCACGATTGACCATAACCAACTCAAAGTGAGCAGACTTTTAAGTCTTCAATGACTCATATACATGTAAAACTGACAATTGTCAAAGTGAAACGGTTTTGACTGAAATCCATGGCTACTACAAATATAATAGTAAAATTATTTGATTATTACTACAAATATTAAGGAGCTGACTGATTATTAATTTTTGAGGATATTAATAATTGATTACTAAATAGTTAAGGGTCAGGTTAATGGTATGTTAATATCGTTAACACGCCTTTTTTGTCTAAATGTTTTCCAGGGTATCCAATTCGTTGTCTAATAAAAATAAGTATGGCTATAATAATGAAATTGGCAGCTGCTAAGTAACTCTACTTGAGTCAAAGAACTTACAGATATTATACTCATGGATGGTATTCAAGAATGAAATTATCAAGAATGCTTGCTCTCACTCGACGAAATTAAGAAAAGGAAAGATCTATGAAGGTATTTTCTTATCGGGACGGACAAATTCTTCCGGTGAAGACTTTCATTTTCTTAATTAGGCATTACTGTGGACCGCAGGGATTTGATATTTTTCAGATATTCTCCGGGGGTAACACCTGTGTTTTTTCTAAAGGCATTATAAAAGGAAGATTTTGAACTAAATCCACAAATATATGCAATGGAGATTATAGTATATTTATCGTTTTCCGGATTTTTCAATAATCGCTTTGATTCCTTAATCCGGTAAGTATTAATAAAATCGTAAAAGTTTTTGTGGAATGAGTCATTTATGACCTGGGAGAGTTTATGAAAGGTAGTATTAAGCATCCTGGCCAGTACATTAATGTTCAGATCGTTCTCAAGGTAAGGTTTTTCAGCCTCCATCACCTCTTTTAACCTGTTTATTAATTCCATACGCTCAACATCGCTCAATCCTGATTTTCCATACTTGCAATCTTCATCCCCTGATCTTTTTTGCTTCAGTCTCCTTTCGCTAACGGGATAATCAAAGAAGATACCTGCTTGTTTATAACCCCAATAGCCGATAAAGAAAACGTATATAGTGAGAATGGCTGGTAGTATTTCAAGGTAATTGAATTTGATTTCAACATGAAGGACATCCTGGCTAAACCAAACAATGTAAGAAACAATCATATATATAACAAAGCCTGCGACCAACCAGTATAACCAGGTAAAGTCTTTAGCCGAAATATCTGAAAAATAGTTTTTTGCAGATTTTTTATGAATAATCAAAAGGTAGAGTGAATAAACAATATATACAGGACTTGTAAACTCCCAGCAAAATAGTTCAGCTTTTGTAATCCCCTTACTTTCATTGAAATACTCAATGAATGAATTGTATGCTACATTTCCGAAGAAATAGTTTTTAATAGCAAACAACCCTGTTAGAAGCGGAATCAGGTGCATCAATTGAAGATACCTGAATTTCTTTACTTTATTGATTGAATAAAGTATATACATCAGTGTGACCGGTCCGAACAGGGCCCAGTAAGAAATGTCGAACAGTGTCAGCCACTTATTGTCCGATTCAGGAATAGTCTTGATTAAATATCTGTAAATCAGTTCTGCCCCGGCAAACAAAAGGAAAACGACAAGCAAATAGTCTTTGATTTCCTTTTTCTTCTTTGTGGCAATCAGAAAGGAAAAGAATAAAGTCTGGACAAATCCGATCAAGGCAACTTCACTCATCCACAACTCAGTTTTTAGCAATATAAAAATACAAAAAGTCTGTGTTTGATAGCTTTATATCAGTTACAATCTAAGAAATTGGGAGCAATTTATAGTCTTTCCCGATAAGGAAGGACTATTCCATACCATTATATCCATTGCAGTCGTACTGAGCGTTCGGCCACCGTATCCGCCAGCCGGCGGAGAAGGAGGTAATCGAAGAATCCGGATACTGATAATCAGATACTTAGATTTTTCTCTGCCTGCTGGCGGATCAAAATGACAATTATATCTGTTTTTGATACAGCCTGCTACTTTTTAAGGGTGATCCTTGTAAGCTTGTTGAACAGACCATCAAGGATCAAAAGCAACAGAACAGCTGATACAATATATGGCAGCGACCTTAGTTTTTCAGGAAGTGAAATGTCGGGTATAGAAAGCATCTCAGGTATATTCGTCAATCCTCCCAACCAGTCAAATGCAGGTGCCATGAATTGAGAGTTAGCCGATCCTGAGGAGAAAATGGCTGCAGTTATTAATATCATGAAAACTATGAACGACCCAACCCTGAACAGGCGGCTTATGGGATTGCTGTAGAGAGGAGGGCGGTAAAATGGCTCAACCTCTATCCTTGACATAACGTTACAGGTGAATCCGGCAGGTGCTTTTTCACTCCCGGTTGATCTTAAGAGTTCTTCTAACATCTTATTGTCATTATCCCAGGATTCTTTCATGCTGATATACCTCTTTTTCAGTTACTCCATTAATAATTTCCTTTATTCTGCTTCTTGCCCTGAACAACCTTGTCTTGATATTTGAACGGGATAATCCAGAAACAGTGGCAATTTCATCTATACTTAACTCCTGATAATAGTGCAGACTGATGAGGGCCCTGTAGTCAGGATTAAGCTTCTGCAAGGCAAAACTGAGCAGCGCCTTATTATATTCCATTTCGGCATATTGGTCATCTATGGTCTCTCTCAGGAAGTCAACCGCATCCACCGGAAAGTCTTCAATCTTAAGAACATCAGTCTTATTCTGCCTCACGCGCGTAATAGCAGTATTATATACTATCCTGTAAAGCCAGGTTGGGAAACTGCTTTTGAACCGAAATGATTTCAATGAACGGAATACCTTGATAAATGAGTCCTGAGCAACCTCTTCAGCATCCTCAGGATTCCCGCATATTTTTAGGGCCAGGGTATAAACATTGTCCTTATGACGATTAACCAATTCAGCAAACGCCTGACGGTTACCAATAAGCACTTTCTTGATATAGCAGGTATCTCCCTTATAATCCATCTCAATATTAGACGCAGGTTAATTAATCCGGGTTACACAAATAAAGACATAAAAAAAATAAAAACATTGTAACCTCCGGTCAAAAGGATCAGTCTAAGGGTGTAAAGAATAAGATTATTAATCAAAATTTACTATCATGTGGCTTCTTTTAGGATTTATAGCTTTTGCGATGATATTTGGCATATTCTATATGTTTTATACCACGCGAAACAGGGAACGTATTGCATTAATTGAAAAAGGTGCTGATGCAAGTTTGTTTAAGACAGGGAGCAAACCAGCAAGTACATTTGGAAAGCTCTTCAGTGTCCTTAAAGTTGGATTATTCCTGATCGGATTAGGACTGGGTGTAGCTATGGGTTATTTTGCCGGAATACTGGGAATGCATGAAGGTGCATCTTATCCGTCAATGATATTACTGTTTGGAGGGCTTGGTCTGGTAATATACTACCTGATCTCCAGGGACAGGGTGGAATAGAAAGGAACTATCTGATTCCAATAGATTAAGGCGTGAAAGTGATTTCGCGCCTTAATTAGTAAACTAACCTGGTCAGATGCTATAACACAATAGTTTTCGAAAGAGATTTTTTACCAAGAGACAGCTCAATGATATATTCCCCGGCCGGCAAATCCTCAATATTTAAGATTGTCCTGTTAAATCCCTCTTTGGCATCAGGTTCAGTTTTAATGATAATCTCATTATTATTGCCCTTCAGGCTGATTAACGGCATCTTCTTTTCAGACATAGGTTCATCGTCAAGATAGAAGGTAACACGCAATCCAGGTTCACTCTCAGGTGCCACATAATAGAATTTTTCGGGTGTGAAGATGGAATCCGGGCAGATATTATTGGTCACTACAGATGGATCAAAAAGATAGATTTCGGAACTTAACACCTCTTCAGTAACCTGCGCAAGAAATGATACATCATCAAGAACCCATATTCCTCTGCCGTATGTCCCAAGAATAAGATCACATGAGGCTGGCTCAATAATTATATCACTGACAGCAACATATGGTAGCTGGCCATTGATCCTTGACCAGCTTTCCCCACCGTTATTGGAGACCAACAGGCCATTGTGTATGCCCGCAAAAAGCAGCTGATCATTGAGTGGATGTTCTGTGAATCCAAGGACTATTGCTTTATCTGACATATCACCCTTAATACTTCTCCATGTTTCACCATAATCAGTTGTCTTGAACAGGTAGGGGCTCAGATCATCTGCCTCATAGAACCTTCCGAAGGCTACATATGCAGTTCCCTCATCAAACATTGAAGGAAATATCCTGGTAAAGAACCTATCTGGCGGAGCCGGAATTTTAGAAGTAAGGTCATTCCACGTCACACCATCATCCAGCGAAACATGCAGGTTACCATCATCGGTACCGGCATATATCAACCCTCTTTTCAGAGGTGACTCAGCGAGGGCAGTGACTGAGCAGTAGGGTTTGAGTACCGGTTTTTGTCCTATAACAAGAATCGTATCCAGATATAGATTTCTCGAGAGATCGGGGCTTATGGTTTCCCACGATTCTCCCCGGTCATTTGACCTGAATATCTTGTTTCCGCCGATATACAGAGAATTTGGGTCATGTCCGGATACAAAGAAAGGGGTATTCCAGTTAAACCTGTACTCATTACCCTCATTTTCAGGTTGCGGTTTAATCCTTGCCCTCTCACCGGAGTTATGATCGAACCTTACTATACCACCATATTGAGATTCTCCATACACTATGAAGGGATCAGCAGGTTCTGTAGCCGAATAGAATCCATCACCCCCGCTTACGAAAACTATATCACTGTTAGTTACCGGTCTGCCTGTTGCAGATCCGGACGGACCACCCCGGACACCGTTGTCCTGTAAGCCTCCATATACCCAGTAAGGATCCCTGTTGTCAATGCTGATATCGTAATACTGGCCAATCGGTATATTTGCCACAAAGTCCCAGCTTCCTCCCCTGTCGTTAGTAAAATACAAACCACCATCATTCCCCAGGATAATGTGGTTTTTGTCCTCAGGATTAAACCATACGACATGATGATCGACATGAACGCCTCTCATCACTACCCGATTGAAAGTTTTCCCTCCATCAGTTGATTCCATTACATTAACTCCCATTACCCAGATCCTATTCTCATCATTTGGATCAACATATATCCTTCCGTACCAGTATGAGGTCCGTACCCTGTCATACATGTTTTTCCAGCTTGATCCACCATCATCTGATCTGAACAGACCAAGTGAATCATGTTCAAGGCATGCATACATTACATCAGGATTTGAAGGTGCGATTGCAAGGGCTATCCTGCCTATATTATCCTGCGGTAATCCATCAGTTACCTTTGTCCAGCTGTCACCTCCGTTATCCGACCTGTAAAGTCCGCTGCCCGGCCCCATTCTAACGTGAGCCCATGCACTCCTTCTTTGTTCCCAGGCGGAGGCAAATATCCTTTTCCCGCCGGGATGCATGACAACATCTGAAATTCCGGTATTTCCGTTAATAAATAGCACCTTTTCCCATGATTCCCCGCCGTCCTTTGTTCGAAACACCCCGCGTTCATCATTTTCACCCCATCGTGAGCCGGTAGCTCCTGCAAATAGAATATCAGGATTTTCCGGATGGATTACTACCTTCGAAAAGTGTCTTGATTCCTTCAGTCCCATATTTTCCCAGCTCTCTCCTCCATCTGTCGATTTATAAATTCCATCACCAATACTGGAAGGACTTTGCTCTCCGGAGGCTTCTCCCGATCCGGCCCACATGATGTCGGGATTTGACTCAGATATAGCAATATCCCCTATAGAGAGGGTAGTGCCGGCTTTATCAAAAACCGCTCTCCATGTTAAACCGTTATCCGTTGTTTTGAAGATCCCTCCGGTCGATGGTGAGACAAATATCGTGTTGTGATCAGAAGGATCTACCTCTATGTCTGAAATCCTTCCTCCATAAGTGCCAGGCCCAATCTCTCTCCATAAAAGATTGTCAATAAGACTACCGCTAAAATCTTCCTCTATTAAGTCGCATCCGCTTGAAAATGCCAGAATTATAAGTATTATTAATGAGGTAAAAGGTAATTGATTTTTCATTTTTTAAGCTTTACAAGTTGATGATTCAGGTTAAAATATTTGCTTTTCCCAGTGATGAGGGAATGGATTATTCACAACATTATAAAAATACTTATTAAAGATAGAAAAAAAGTTTAAGTGTAATATGTACGTTAATATTTTTTTAGTACATTTGTTTAAATAAAGGTAAAATCACGGGGAAATCAGGTTATAGCAACGCGAGTAATATTCTTAACTCGATTGAGGGTATCGGGTATGATCTTCTCATATGTATGATCTTCCCAAACAAAACGGAGACTGGTGACTTGACATATTATTAGATTAATTGAAATGATATTATGACTCTCATTGATTGGATTGTTCTGGGTCTATTCTGTTTAGGATTACTTGGTATCATTATCTGGGTTGTACGTCAGAAAGACGACACAACTTCCGACTACTTTCTTGCTGGAAGGGATGCAACCTGGATAGCAATAGGAGCATCTATATTTGCATCCAACATTGGATCCGAACATCTTGTGGGATTAGCCGGTGTCGGGGCATCCAGCGGTATGGGCATGGCTCACTGGGAGATGCATGGATGGCTAATTCTGGTACTTGGCTGGCTGTTTGTACCATTCTATGCGAGGAGCGGTGTTTTTACCATGCCCGAATTTCTTGAAAAAAGATATAATGCACAGTCAAGATCATTCCTCTCGATAATATCGCTTGTGAGCTATGTGCTTACCAAAGTAGCTGTTACAGTATATGCGGGAGGTATTGTGTTTAAGCAGGTATTCGAAATTGAGTCTATGTTCGGGATCGATTTCTTCTGGATAAGTGCAATCGGACTTGTTCTTCTGACGGGTCTGTATACGGTATTCGGCGGGATGAAAGCTGTTCTGTACACATCTGTGATCCAGGCACCCGTCTTGTTGATTGGATCAGTTGCAGTGCTTGTAATAGGATTGGTTAAACTGGGAGGCTGGAGTGAGATGATGGAAATTTGCAGGGTTGTTCCTGTGAACGAGTTCGGTGATTCTATGACAACACTGGTAAGGTCATCAAAAGATGTTGAACTCCCATGGACCGGTGTTCTTCTTGGATCTGCTATAATAGGATTCTGGTACTGGTGTACTGATCAATTTATTGTTCAAAGGGTATTATCAGGCCGTGACCAGACCCAGTCAAGAAGGGGTTCAATATTCGGAGCTTACCTGAAATTGTCTCCGGTATTTATTTTCCTAATTCCTGGCATGATTGCATTTGCTTTGAACCAGAAAGGAATAATAACATTATCTGACTCAGACACGGCATTCCCGGTAATGGTTAAGGAATTATTGCCTCTGGGCTTCAAAGGTATAGTCGTGGGTGGAATACTTGCTGCACTGATGAGTTCTCTGGCCTCTTTATTCAATTCATCTGCGACCCTGTTCACGGTCGACTTTTATAAAAAGTACAGACCCGATACCCCCGAGAAGCAACTGGTAACAGTTGGTCGCATCGCAACAGCAGTTGTTGTAATTCTTGGAGTATTGTGGATACCGGTAATGAAGGGTCTTGGCAAAGTTCTTTATGCCTACCTGCAGGACGTTCAGTCGCTACTGGCACCGGGTATCGCAGCTGTATTCCTTCTTGGTATTATATCGAAAAAGACAACACCGGCTGCCGGTATTACCGGACTTGTAACCGGATTCATCCTAGGGATGACAAGACTGGCACTAAAAGTTTTTGCCGGCGGGCTAAACAATGAAGGATTGATTTATAATGTTTTTGTAGCGCCAAACTGGCTTCATTATGAAATAGTACTTTTCGTGATAGTAATCTTAGTAATGATCATGGTAAGTCTGTTTACAGAAAAAGCACAAATAGCTTCAATCCAGGGGCTTTATCTTGGATCTGCTACTCCTGAACAGAGAGCGATTACCAGAGCAAGCTGGAACAATTGGGATGTAGTTAACTCACTAATAATAATATCGGTTATAGTAATATTTTATATCTATTTCTGGTAAGTAGCAGGTAATTAAAAACTAATACAAATCAAATCAAATGGATTCATATAAGGAAAGAGAATTATGGTTTGTTACCGGTAGTCAGCACCTCTATGGTGATGAGACGCTCAGGCAGGTTGATGAAAATTCGAAAGTTATAGCCGAATCATTGGCCAATTCAGATCTGATTCCGTTGAAAGTTATATTCAAACCTGTAGTAACCACGCCTGATGCAATCTTTTATTTGTGCCAGGAGGCCAATTACAGCAGATCATGTGTGGGTCTTATAATGTGGATGCACACATTCTCCCCTGCAAAAATGTGGATCAGAGGATTGAAAATACTTGGTAAACCATTCCTCCACTTCCATACCCAGTTCAATCGTGATGTACCGTGGGATTCGATTGATATGAATTTTATGAATCTTAATCAGTCGGCTCATGGGGGAAGGGAATTTGGATTCATAGTAACAAGGCTCAGGCTCAACAGGAAAGTAGTTGTAGGGCACTGGCAGGACAGGGAAGCAATCAGCCAAATTGCAATATGGGCAAGGGCAGCCGTTGCATTCAGTGATGCAGCAGAAATGAAGATAGCTCGCTTCGGGGATAATATGAGAGACGTAGCTGTTACGGAGGGCGACAAGGTTACTGCACAGGCTACTTTTAATTATGCTGTTTATGGTTATGGAGTGGGCAATCTGGTACAGGAAGTAGAAAGGGTATCAGAGGCTGATATTGACAAATTGATTACTCAATATAAGGAGGAATACCTGGTTAGTCCCGAAGTCGCAAACTCTGACTTCCTGAGAGATGCAGCAAAGATTGAAATAGGTATGGAGATATTTCTGGTTAACAGGGGTTTCAAGGCCTTCACTACAACTTTCGAAGATCTTCATGGATTGCCTCAGTTACCGGGAATTGCAGTTCAACGACTTATGGCGAAAGGATATGGCTTTGGAGCTGAAGGAGACTGGAAAACAGCAGCACTGGTGAGGTCAATGAAGGTGATGGGAGAGGGATTGAAAGGCGGGACATCCTTTATGGAAGACTATACATATAACCTGAAACCGGGCGATATGTCGGTACTGGGTGCTCACATGCTTGAGATTTGCCCCGGGATAGCCGAGAGTAAACCAAGGCTTGAGATACATCCTCTTGGTATAGGAGGAAAAAAAGACCCCGCACGATTGGTATTCAAGACTGCACCCGGGAAAGCATTAAATGCCTCAGTAATTGATCTGGGTAACAGGTTCAGAATGCTGGTGAATACTGTAGAGGTGATCAAATGTCCCGAGATGCCAAAACTACCGGTCGCCAGTGTTCTGTGGAAGCCCTGTCCTGATCTTAAAACTGCAGCCGCAGGATGGATACTTGGAGGCGGTGCACACCATACAGGGTTTACGCAGTCTCTAACTACAGAATATCTTGAGGACTTCGCTGCCATGGCAGGAATTGAGCTCTTGTTGATAGATGTGAATACCAGTTTAGTTGACCTGAAGAACCAGCTCAGGCAAAATGAGATTTATTACCACCTGATTGATGGAATAAGATAGGTGCAAGAGTTAATATAGTCTTTAGATATAAGATTGTTTGTTTATTTCTTTTTTTTAACACACATTCTATGAGCTCATTTTACCAGGTAGAAGATAAGCACCTCGTAGCTGTTGATAGCATTATTTTCGGTTACGATATAGCCGATAAAGAGTTAAAACTATTGCTGATTAAAAGATTATTTGATCCGGGAAAGGGAGAATGGAGCCTCCCGGGTGGATTTGTAAGAAAAGATGAGGCTGTACTTGATGCTGCCTGCAGGGTTCTGCACCAGCTCACAGGGCTTAAAAATGTATATATGGAACAATCCTATGCCTATGGCGAAGTAGACCGCGACCCGGGAGGAAGAGTAATTACCATATCACATTTTGCCCTGATAAAAAGTCATGAGATTGATCCTGTAATGAAAGAATCAAGTGCTGCTACATGGAGATCAATAAAAAGATTGCCGAAACTCATATTTGATCACGGGAAAATGGTCAGCAGGGCATTATGGGAGCTAAAGGAGGGGATAAAGATAAAACCTGTAGGATTTGAACTTCTTCCGGAAAAATTTACCCTGGTACAGCTGCAGGATCTATATGAAGCAATTTACCAGAGAGGAATAGATAAAAGGAATTTCCGGAAAAAGATACTTTCAATGAACCTGCTGGAGAAACTCGAGGAGAAGGAGAAAGAAACTTCAAAAAGGGGAGCTTATTATTACAAATTTCTACCTGCAAACTATGAGGATTTCAGGCGGCAGGGCTTCTATTTCAATCTTGATGTAAGTTGAAAATTGCCAGGCTCTGCTTAGTTATGAGGTGCCGGCGGGAGACATGGTCATGAATGATTTAAAATAGGTGCTTATGCTATCAGAACTTAAAGAGGTTGTTTGGTCAGCCAATATTCACCTGGCTAAAAGCGGGCTTGCAATTATAACATGGGGAAATGTAAGCGGATTCGACAGGGGAAAGAGCCTGGTCGTAATAAAACCATCAGGTGTAAATTATGATGAGATGAAACCTGATGATATGGTTGTAGTGAATATTGATGGTGAAAAGGTTGAAGGTAAACTGAATCCATCTTCAGATACACCAACTCATCTTGAACTTTACAGAAGTCTTCCGGGCATCGGAGGAATTGTACACACTCACTCACCATACGCCTGTGGATGGGCTCAGTCGGGAAGGGACATTCCGGCGATGGGTACCACACATGCCGACCATTTTTACGGAGATATCCCCTGTACCCGGAAGCTTACACACGCGGAAGTAGAATCGGATTATGAACTGAATACCGCGAAGGTGATTATGGAAAGGTTCAGGGAGATAGATCCTTCTGCGATACCAGGTGTTTTAGTTAACGACCATGGACCATTCGCCTGGGGGCAGGATCCTGATGAAGCAGTAACCAACGCAATAGCCCTTGAAGAGGTTGCAAAAATTGCTCTTGTATCAATGACAATCGCCGGGAATGATCCTATTGATGACTATCTGCTCGATAAACACTATAATCGGAAACATGGCAGGAGAGCATATTATGGTCAGAAAAGGAAATAGCCTGACGAATTGATTATCAATGTAAACTGATCATAACAGAACAATTATAAATAATGGGCAAGTATGTAATAGGCGTGGACTTCGGCACCCTCTCAGGAAGATCCGTATTAATTGATGTGAGCAACGGAGATGAAGTTGCAACGTCAGCTCTGGATTATCCGCATGGAGTTATGGATGAGCAACTCCCGGATGGCACAAAACTGGGTGTCGACTGGGCACTGCAACATCCTGATGATTATATGAAGGTACTGGCAGAAACGATTCCAACAGTGCTGAAGGAAGCAGAGGTAAATCCGCAGCAGGTTATTGGTGTAGGGATTGATTTTACAGCCTGTACGGTTATGCCGGTTAATTATGAGGGAGTACCTCTTTGTAAGAAAGAGGAATTTTCTTCTGAACCCAATGCATGGATAAAGTTATGGAAGCATCATGCTGCGCAGAACGAGGCAAACAGGCTAAATGAGATTGCAGAAAAGATGGGAGAGGAGTTCCTTCCCCGCTATGGCGGCAAGATATCCTCAGAATGGCTTGTCCCCAAGGTATGGCAGACCCTTAATGAGGCTCCGCATGTGTATGAAGCGGCTGACAGGTTTATTGAAGCAGCTGACTGGGTTATATGGCAACTCACAGGAGTTGAAAAGAGAAATACATGTACTGCAGGCTATAAGGCTATCTGGCATAAGCATAAAGGGTACCCGGGTAAAGATTTTTTTGCCTCACTTGATCCAAGGATGAAAAATATTGCAGGGGAAAAGCTGGCAATTGAACTTTTTCCTGTTGGAACCAAAGCTGGTGAAATAACCGACTCTGCTGCTGAGCTAACGGGATTGCTAAAGGGTACTGCCGTTGCAGTAGCAAATGTTGATGCCCACGTATCTGTCCCTGCGGTTGGGATTACAACCCCGGGGAAAATGCTCATGATAATGGGCACATCAACCTGCCATATGGTACTTGGGGAGAGCGAAAAGAAAGTGCCGGGCATGTGTGGGGTAGTTGAAGATGGCATTATTAAAGGATTCTATGGCTATGAAGCTGGCCAGTCATGCGTTGGAGACCATTTTCAATGGTTTACTGAGAATTGTGTCCCAACTGATTATGTGGACGAGGCAAACCGGAAGGGAATAGATATACATCGGTTGCTTACGGAAAAGGCCTCGGTTCTGAAACCTGGAGAAAGTGGCCTGCTGGCACTCGACTGGTGGAATGGGAATCGCAGTGTCCTGGTGGATGTTGATCTGACCGGAATGCTGGTAGGGGCTACTCTTTCTACCAAACCGGAAGAGATCTACAGGGCTTTGATAGAAGCTACAGCATATGGAACCAGGATCATTATAGAATCATTCCATGAAAATGGAGTACCGGTAAATGAACTTTATGCTGCAGGCGGAATAGCTGAAAAGAACCCGTTGATAATGCAGATTTATGCTGACGTTACAAACAGGAGAATAAAAATATCGGGTTCACCACAGGCACCGGCTCTTGGCTCGGCAATGTTTGGTGCAGTGGCCGCAGGTAAGGAGAGAGGCGGATTCAACAGCATAGTTGAGGCTGCAAAAGTAATGGCTAAACTAAAAGATGAGGAATATATCCCGGTTCCTGAGAATGTGGAAGTATATGACAGATTGTATCGGGAGTATGAGATCCTGCACGATTATTTTGGAAGGGGTGAGAATGATGTAATGAAACGATTAAAGAATATTAAAAAATCCATTAAATAGTATGAAAAAATATTTAGCGGGATTATCCCTGCTGGTAATGGCCCTGTCATCCTGCAACACAAACGGGAAGATTGAAGACAATATGCCCATCACCCCGGTGCCATTTACCGGCGTGAGGGTGACGGATGATTTCTGGGGGCCAAAAATTGAAATAAATCATAGGATCACGATCCCGATAGCCATTGAGCAATCAACCATCACGGGAAGGATTAAAAACTTCGAGATAGCAGGCGGACTGGCAGAAGGCGAGTTCTGCTCTATCTACCCGTTCGATGATTCAGACGTTTTCAAGATAATTGAGGGAGCAAGTTACTCACTTCAAACATTTCCCGATCCGGACCTGGAAGCCACCATTGATTCACTCATTATTAAGATTGGCCTTGCCCAGGAGGAGGATGGTTATATATATACCTACCGCACTATCATGGGAGATGATTCTCATCCCTGGGTAGGCAAAAGGTGGGAAAAAACACATATCCTTAGCCACGAACTTTATAACCTTGGCCATATGTACGAGGCAGCAGTGGCTCATTACCAGGCTACCGGAAAGAGTGAATTCCTTGATATTGCACTGAAATCAGCAGAACTGGTGGATAATGACTTTGGCTGGGGGAAGTTTGAAAGTTACCCCGGTCATCAGGAAATTGAAATCGGCCTTGTAAAATTATACCGGGCTACGGGCGACAGGAAATACCTCAACCTTGCCAAGTTCTTTCTCGATGTGAGGGGACCTGATGGTGAGGAATATTCACAATCGCACCAGAAGGTGGTGGATCAGGATAAAGCAGTTGGTCACTCGGTTCGCGCCGGATATATGTATACCGGTATGGCAGACGTTGCAGCCCTCACTGAGGATGAGGCCTATGTGGATGCCATTAGCAAGATCTGGAAGGATATAGTGCATTCCAAGATGTATGTTACGGGAGGCATTGGAGCGTCGGGTGGTAATGAAGGATTTGGTGATCCGTTCAATCTTCCCAATATGTCGGCATATTGCGAAACCTGTGCTTCAATTGCAAACGTCTTATGGAATCACAGGATGTTCCTTCACCATGGCGAGTCAAAATACCTTGATGTTCTGGAGCGAACACTCTATAATGCCCTGCTGTCAGGTGTCAGCCTATCGGGTGACCGGTTCTTCTATCCAAATGTCCTTGAATCAACGGGCCGGCATGAACGACAGGCATGGTTTGGCTGCGCATGCTGTCCCTCCAATATTACCAGGTTTATCCCCTCTGTGCCCGGCTACGTTTATGCAAGAAGAGGGGATGAAATATTTATTAATATGTATCTGGCCAATACCGGTACTATAGATATGGATTGGAATGAGGTAACTATCACACAAACAACTAATTATCCCTGGTCAGGAGATATCAGTATACAGGTTGACCCTGCCATTGAGGCCAGATACACAATCAAACTGCGCATCCCCGGATGGGCAAGGGAAGAAGCAATTCCGGGTGACCTCTATATCTTTACGGATGCCGGTAATTCGCCGGTGGTAATCAGGGTAAACGGTAAAAAGAAGAAGCTTGATGTTTCTGGTGGTTATGCAAACATTACCAGGAAGTGGAAAAAAGGTGACAGGATGGAACTTGAGCTCCCCATGCCGGTTCGCAAAGTGATAGCTGATGAAAGGGTCGAGGCCGATAATGACCGGTTTGCAGTACAACGTGGTCCGCTGATTTTCTGCGCAGAATGGCCCGATAATCCTGAGGGAAATATACTGAACCTTGTTTTCGGGGAAGAAGCTGAGTTCAATACAGAGTTTAACCAGGATATACTGAACGGGACTCAAATAATAATAACAAAAGGGAGACAGGTGAAGCGCAACCTTGATGGCGAGATTGAAACATCTGAAATACAGGATGTTACATTGATTCCTTATCACCTCTGGAATAATCGTGGCCCGGGACAGATGATGGTTTGGCTGCCTCAGTCAAATAATGCTGCCCGGCCATTCCCTGCACCTACTATTGCTAACAGGAGCAGGGTCACTGATGATAAGGAATTCTCAAGCGGAGTGCATGAATGGGCAGTAAAGTAGCCAAATTTATTTTATGTAGAACTCTATCATCTCCCTCAAAGCCCGTTCACATACAGTGCAGAAGGCTTCTGCCTCATTGCTCTTCATCCGGCAGTTGAGCTGTGGTCGGTAGATCCCTTTTGCCGAATAACCACCCCCTTCAAAGAGACCAACCACATCTGAGTATTCATCTGTTGCAGGGGTGGGGGTAGGTGTGAGGCCATCGATCAAGCCCTTCCACTTACGGCCGAAATTAACAAGAGTGGTAATATTGGCCTCCCACGGCTCAATACTTAAGGGATAGAACTCATCGTAGGCCACAACCGAAGAATAATATTCATCAGCAAGGCCTGCAAATCCATGTCCGAATTCATGTGTGAATACCTGTGGTGTAAGCGAGTGATCAGAGGTTGTCCCGCTATAATAATTATACATTCCGCCCCCTCCGTATCTTTCGTTGTTGATAAGTACCATTATGTTGTCGTGCGGAACCGCTGCAGCATAATCATTGACAGACTTTATATCAAAAGTGGTAAGGTACCTGGCAAGATCAAAAGTGTAAAAGCTGCTGTTAAGAGCTGTTCTTTTGTAAATACCCTCACCCGGTATGTCGGTTCCGGATTCATCCGATATTGCTTCAACAGCCCAAATATTGATTTTATTACTGTACTCGGAAAAAGGTTTATAACTGAAGAGTATCGTGGCCAAACGTGCCACATCGCCCCTGAATTTATCCATCTCATCAGAGGTATAACCCTCGGCAATAAATACAATATCAACACATTTGTGAGGATCTCCCGCATCAACAACCTTACTGTATCCGGCTTTCATCACAGGCTCCTTTCTGATAAAGTAATCTTCCGGATCAATGATCGTTTCGTACACTTTGCTGTATGAGCCATCCCGCTCAAATTTTTTGAGTTCAAATCTCACCTTTTTAATGGGGAACGGGAAGGTGGCCACTTCATAAAAACTGCGCTCCATACTTTTCGCCTCTCCTGTTGTCTGCCATTCCTGGAAAAGTGTACCATATCCTTTTGAATAGATAAGCTTACCACTCTCCAGGTCAAAAATCTCATACCTCAGATTTCCATAATTGAAGGGATCAACCAGGTTTTCCAATGATCCGCCCCAGTACGGTTCCTCTTTCATTTCAACCGGGTATGCAGTGGCCGACTCGTGGTCACCAGCGAGCATAAAATCAAAACGAAGTGTTTTATCAATAAAATAATCATCGAATTTGATTTGTGCGGAAGTGCCAAGTGTGCAAAGAAGGGGAATGACCAGTACAAGCTTTTTCATATAAAATCAGTTTTCACTATTATGGATTCTTCAGAAGTAAAGCTAACAATAAATTATTCTCATTCTTACATAAATTACCTAATTTTGGGGCGAAATAAATCTGGATTATGCTTGAAAATTTTGATCTGTCGCTGTTCTTAAAGGATCTTTTCATGGACCTGGGACTGGGTGAAAACCTGTCAATCTTTCTCAGAACAATACTGATTGGGCTCCTTGTTGTTTTACTTAGCTGGCTTGCATACGTTATCGCCAGATTCATTATTGACAGGGTAATAGCGGTAGTTGTGAGAAAAACCAGGTTTACATGGGATGATATCTTTCTTGAGTCCCACCTGTTTACACGTTTATCGCACTTTGCCCCTGCAATTGTAATATGGGCAATGGCTGATTGGGTATTGGCTGACTATCAGGGCTGGCTTAACCTGGTCCAGAAAATGACATATCTCTATATGATCATTGCCGGTATCCTTTTTCTCTACGCTTTTATAGATGCCTGGCATAAGATATACCTGACACTTCCGATAGCTGAACACAGACATATAAAAGGATATGTTCAACTTGTTAAGATATTTGTATCACTGGTAGCTATAATATTATCAATTGCATTATTATTCAATAAGGGAGTAGGTACCCTGGTGGCAGGACTGGGAGCTATGGCAGCTGTTCTAATCCTTGTTTTTAAAGATACAATTCTGGGACTTGTTGCCAGTATCCAACTCTCAGCAAATAAAATGGTGAAGGTAGGCGACTGGATCGTTTTGCCTTCGAGGGGTGCAGACGGGACAGTACTTGATATCTCGTTGAATACGGTAAAGATACAGAACTGGGATAAGACCATTACCACTGTTCCTACCCATGCACTGGTACAGGAGTCATTTCATAACTGGAAAGGGATGGAGGAATCGGGAGGCAGACGAATAAAGCGGGCCATTAATCTGGACATGAAAAGTGTAAAATTTATTGACCGGGAACTTCGCGAAAAGCTGGGAAAGATAATGATCCTGAAGGAATATATTGAACGAAAGGAATCCGAGTTGCGCAAGTACAATGAAGAGAACGGTATTGATGATTCAGTTGTGGTAAATGGACGGAGGATGACAAACCTGGGAACTTTCAGGGCATATGTCGAAGTTTACCTTCGTAACCACCCCAAGATACACAATGACATGACATTTCTTGTAAGGCAGCTTCACCCATCTGATAAGGGTCTGCCTCTCGAGATATATGTCTTCAGCAAAGACCAGGCATGGGCTAACTATGAGGCAATTCAGGCAGATATTTTTGACCATCTTCTGGCAGTCATCCCTGAATTTGATCTCAGGGTATTCCAGGATCCAACAGGAGATGACTTTAAATCATTAATTAAACCTTAAACAAAAATATATGACAGACCCGGGTATGCAAAAAAAGATCAGGGAGTATATTCTCACCGGTGTAGACGATCGGGAATTTTCAGCCCACAGTGACCCTTTCTGGTCAAAACTTAGAGATTCAGGTACCGCGATATGGCTTGATACAGGCGACATCGAAGAGGCCGAAGAGGTGTGGACCTCTGAAATGGATGCACTGACAACAAATAACACCCTGATAAATAAGGTGATCCAGAAGGGTATTTATGATGATTATATATCACGTACCAGGGAGCTGGTTTCATCCCTTGACTTCAATACCCAGGTTAAGGAAATAGCCCTTATCCTTAACGCCAGACATGGACTTCGGCTGGTAAAGAGGTTTGGAGGGTATGTTAGTGTAGAACTGCATACTGACACAGCACACGATATAGATGCCATTGTAAGCTACGGGATGAGATATCATGAGATAAATCCTGACAGGTTCATAATAAAGGTACCTCTTACTTCTTCGGGACTGATCGGTGCCAGAAAACTGAAGGAAAAAGGTGTCAAAATCAATTTCACACTTGGGTTCAGTGCCAGGCAGAATGCTCTCACTGTCCATGTTGCTCGTCCAGATTATCTCAACGTATTCATGGGAAGGATCGGGGCATATATCGCAAATAACAACCTTGGTGATGGCGACTGGACAGGAGAAAAGACTGTAATCGAGACACAGAGGATCATCACCAGGGTAAGGGAAGCAAATGGTTTTAATACCAGGCTAATTGCTGCCAGTTTACGGCATCATGTTCAACTGGAATATCTTGCCGGAACGGATGTCTTAACAATACCTCCGAAAGTTGCCTCTTCCGGCCGGCTTAAATTATCCGGCAATTTTGAATCAAAGGTTGATCAGGACTATAGCCCGGTTACAAAGGATGATATGGTTACTTCGGGTATAATAAAATTCTGGAAGGTCCCCGGGGAGCTGATGAAACTGTCAGAGGATATAGGCTCGAACCTTCCGGGAACCGGCGAAGAGCTTGAACGCAAAATGGTCAACGCGGGGTATGCTGACATGTTCCCTTCACTCAGTAATAAAGACCTTGAAAACATTATGAATGCAGGTAAGATACCTGTTCATGCAACCTGGGCGGATTTAATACGGAATAACTTCCTTGCACCTGACACCCTGCTGAATCTTGCAGGGCTGGCCTCGTTTACAGCCGATCAGGGAGAACTTGACGGAAGGATAAAATCCACTATCGGATAGCCTGAAGCCTCTGCTTCATTATCTCATATAGAATTATTCCGGCAGCGACAGAAACATTTAATGATTCGGTCATGCCAACAATTGGGATCGATATCCGGTAGTCAGCAAGCTCCATTAGTTCACGGCTTATTCCACGATCTTCTGATCCCATTATCACCACAGAAGGCCCTGTCAGGTCATGCTCATAGATATGAGAATTGCTCTTCTCAGTGGTAGCGATTATCCTGAGCCCGGAATCTTTTAAGAAACCAAGGGATTTGACAAGACTCTTAACCCTGCATACAGGAATTCTGTGAAGGGCTCCAGCGGATGTTTTTACAGCATCGGCATTAATTCTTGCAATACCCTTTTCCGGAATAATAATACCATGTACTCCAAAGCACTCCGCTGTTCTGGCAATTGCACCAAAATTCCTTACATCGGAAATACCGTTCAGCATGAGCAAAAAAGGATCATCACCATTCTCGAAGATCTGTGGCAGGAGCTTCTCAAGATCATGAAATTCGATGGCTGAGATCCAGGCCACTACTCCCTGGTGATTCTTTCTTGTTACCTGGTTTAACCGTTCTGCCGGAACCGTCTGGTATGGGAGCCCTCTCTCCCTTATAAGATTAATTAGTTCATAATACAGGGATCCCTGCAGACCCTTTCTTACAAGTATGCGTTCAACAGATTTGCCTGCCTTTATAGCTTCTATTACAGGTCTGAGGCCAAATATCAGATCATTCTCATTATTCATATCAAATGTCCAGGGGATTATCGAGCCTGAATACGACCCCTGACCTCCATGTCCTGATAGCAACCTCCCAGTAGGTTGTTATGGTTTCGCTTCTCAGCAGAGTATAATTCTGGTCGGAAAAAGGATTCTCGCGTTTCCTGAAGGTGAAGTAGAGGTAGTCATCATCAACTTTATACCTCGTTCCCCAGCCGGACCTGACCTCTGCCTTACGATAACCCCATCTTTCACCATCAGCTGTTTTATAGACTTTATCCGGAGGTCCGTAAATAATATATATCATCCCCCTGTCGGTCCGCCATCCCTCTTTGTAAGAACTGAAAAAATAGTTGGCATAAAGCACCCTGTTGTAGTAGATCCTTATCAGTTCCCTTGACCGTTCAATATTCCCGGTAATTTTCAGCCAGAAATCATCAAGAGCCATCTTCGGATAGGGATTGCTCCTAAGCTCATTCATGTCCTCTTCATTTATCAGGTAAATGAGAGGTTCGATCATGGGCTCCGGATTACGCATCCCCGGATAATCCGAACCGAAATTGAAAAAGGTAAATCCCTCAAGGCTGTTGGTATCAAGCGTAAAATGATAAACCCCTCTTTCCGGGAACATAACCGGAAGTGTATCCGAATATGGTATTGATACGGTATTTACGGGTCGTGTATCGATTTCCATTTCAGGCAGAAGCATGGATGGGGGAATTGGAATGATGTCAAATGGTTCGTAATACTTTAAGAAGATAGTGTCAATATTTTCTCTTGGGTACAGAATATTGACAAATTCATGCTCGTGCAGGACTGGGCTGAATACTTCTTCTTTATCAAAATGACCTAGCACCTTGAAGCTATACCTGTTTATCTCACTTGTTTTGTCAAATGGCAGGTGAGCCTGTACCCTGAGGTTTCTTATGACATCCCTGACCACGAGCTCTGCTTCATATTTCGAGCCCCATTGTGATTTAAGGGGGAAATTATAGGAGTAATATCTTCTGTCCGGTTCTTTCCTTATCGTTATATTAATAATCCCTGTGTCAATCGGTACCCTTCCAAGGCTCATATTGAAGATTCTGTAAATAACAACAAGCTGGGCTTTGGGAACTCCTTCAGGATTTGCCTCGCTGAAAAAAAGTTCATTTGAAAAGAATCTTATCGATAATATAGATATATCCCCACTTGTATTAAAGATGTGGTAACCGGGATGAATTGGATTCTTCAGGGGATTATACAGGTACGACAGATCGTTCGGATCATAGATCTCATTTACAGTAGCACAGGAGTTTAAAAACAGTGCCAGCGCTGAAATGATATATATATATTTGAATGGTCTCATTCTTAAACTACTTCAGTAAAAATAATAAAGTTTATCAATACCTCAACTAATCCATTCGATCCTCAGTCTGCATAGCTCACGGCCATCATTATTTCTGAAAACGGAGTGGTCAAACAGGTTTTCTCCGGTCTCTGCTACAAGAACACAGACTTCGTCACCATACAATGATCCGGACAGGAAATTAAGCCCTGCAGCTTTCAATCTGTGACATTTCCTGAAGTCAAGCGGATAGGCATCAATTGCCCATGCTGCAATATCCTGTAAGTAATTAAACAGTGCAGGTATACTTAAAATACCCTGCGTATCAGTTTCATATGCATGAATTCTATAGCTGACCTCTTTGACTGGTTCACTCATTCCGGTAAATAATCCTCAAGTTCATCAATATTGTCTGAGATATTCTCCCACTCTTTCATTTTATCCTCCAACGCCCCTTTCAGATTTTCATAATCAGAATAAAATTTACTTTTCTCCATTAGCTCAGGGCTTCCCGGAGAGCTCATAGCTTTCTCCATCATGAGTTTGGATCTTTCAATCCTTTCGATCTCGTTCTCTATCTCGTTCAGTAATCTTCTGGATTTTCTTAACTTCTTTTCATGCTCCTTCTTCTCAAGGTATTGCTTCTTTGAGCTTGAGAGCCCTTTAGGATCCTTTTTGTTCAGCTCTTTTTGCCTTTTCTCAATATCCCTGAGGTTTTCAATTTTTTTCTTGTGAAGGAAATAATAGATCCCACCTATGTTCTCCTTTATTTTATTATTCCTGAATTCATATACCTTACCAACAAGTCCGTCGAGAAAATCCCTGTCATGTGACACAACAATTAACGTGCCATCATAGTTTACCAGAGCCTGTTTCAGTATCTCTTTTGACCTCATGTCAAGATGGTTTGTTGGCTCATCCAGAACAAGCAGATTATATGGCTCAAGGAGCAGTTTTATCAGTGCCAGCCTGGATCTCTCTCCACCTGACAGTACCCTGACCTTTTTATCAATATCGTCACCGCCAAAAAGAAACGCACCCAGTATGTTGCGAATATTGCTCCTGATTTCGCCGGTTGCAACATTATCAATTGTCTGTAATACAGTTAAGGACTCATCCATCAGTTCATCCTGGTTCTGCGCCCAATATCCAATTTTCAGGTTATGTCCCCTTTTCAATAATCCGGTATGATCGAGGTCGCCTGCAATAATACGGGAAAATGTTGTCTTGCCTTCTCCATTCCTTCCTGCAAAGGCAACCTTTTCACCTCTTTCAATAATGAAGTTGATAGAATCGAGGACCAGAAGATTATCATATGATTTGGATAGTTTCTCAGCCTCTATTACTATTGTCCCTGACCTGGGGGAAGGGGGGAATTTGATTTTTATAGCTGAGATATCTTCCTCATCTACCTCTATTCGCTCAAGTTTGTCAAGTTGTTTTATTCTGGACTGCACCTGAACTGCCTTTGTGTTTTTATACCTGAATCTTTCGATAAACTGCTCCCTGTCCTCAATCATCTTTTGCTGGTTTCTGAATGCGGCGAGTTGCTGTTCGCGTCTTTCCTTCCGGAGCTCAAGGTATCTGGAATATGAGACCTTGTAATCATATGCTTTCCCCAGTGATAACTCAATTGTCCTTTTGGTGATATTATCCAGGAATGCACGGTCGTGTGATACAAGAATAACTGCACCCGGATAATTGTTCAGGAAGGTCTCGAGCCATTGAATGGATTCAATATCAAGATGATTTGTTGGCTCGTCAAGAAGCAGTAAATCAGGTTTCCCGAGTAATATCTTGGCCAGTTCAATTCGCATCCGCCATCCACCGCTAAGCTCAGCTGTAGGTCTTGTAAAGTCCCTCCTTTCAAATCCGAGCCCTGTTAGAGCCTGTTCTGTCTCAGCCAAATAATTATCACCTCCGTTAATTCGATACTCCTCCTCCAGGTTAGTCAGACTATAACAGGCCTCAATATATGATACCGACTCGAAATCGGATCTAAATGATAGCTCGTTCGAAATTTGCCTGATCTTTTTGATGATATTGTTAAGCTGGCCGAATGCATGCAGAGTCTCATTCATTACGGTCGTAGTATCTGAAGCCGTTACATGCTGTGGAAGGAAACCTGTTGTGGTTCCGGATGGAATAGTCACCTTCCCTGAAGTTGGTTGCTGCGTTTGATCAATTATCTTTAATAATGTTGACTTACCGGCTCCATTTTTACCTGTCAGGCCAATCCTGTCTCTGCGATTAACCACGAATGAAATATTTGACAACAGTTCAAAACTTCCGAAGGCAACACTTATATCCTCAACTGACACCATTTTCCGGGCATGAATTAGAATGCAAAGATAGAAAAGTATGGAATTTTGAAAGATGAACCCGGAAGCAGAGTTCCGTTACATGTCCGACGACGAAAACTATAAGAATAGAAGCACTTTGGTTTTCATCCCTTATTTACTTATGTCCAGCAATTCCTGTCCCGAATCCTTCAACAGGCCTACCGACCAGCGAATAATAACCAGGGAGCTGATAATTGCGGCAACGGTATCAATGTAAGCGATCTTCCATATCATTGCGACTGTAAGGCCAATTATTGCAGATATGCTGGTGAGGGCATCGGCAAGTACATGCAGATAGGCCGCACGGATATTGTTATCGCTGGTTTTCTTATCGTGGTGAAGGAGCGCGGCACTAATAATATTTACAATTAAACCGATTATTGCTACTATAATGGCCTCCCTGTATTCAATCTCAACGGGATTGAAAAATCGTCTTGTTGCTTCAGCAATAATGAAAAAAGCAAAGAAGAGCAGGAACAGTCCACTTGTGAAACCTGACAGTGAGAGGATCTTCCTGCTGTTCCCTTTGAAATGGTCATTATCTGACAACTTTCTTACGAAAATATAGGCGATCCAGCTTAGTCCAATTGCCAGTACATGAGATCCCATATGGATACCATCAGCAAGCAGGGCCATTGAACCTGTTAGTATTCCAGATACAATTTCCACAGCCATTGCCAAAGCTGTAAGTACCACAACCCATCCGGTTTTCTTTGTTTTAAGTTCCAGCTCGGTCATACTAAATTCCTTTCTGTTTATAACAATTCAAAATGCACATATGTTTTTATTCCTTTCATCCGGCTACTTTATAATGTGCTGTTACACTGGCATAAGATGGTCAAATGCGATTAATATTGTAATCTTTTAGGTAATTTTTTATTATATTTAACATCTTATTGACGGTGATCGTGCTAGAGTATGATTGAAGAAAGGGGGAGTTTTGATACGATTATGTTCCTCCAGGCAATGGATGAACATATTTCCAGCTTGAGGTATGCTGGTATGATCCAGCAGGCACTCCTGCCTGACTCTGCTTTGCTTTCAGGTATAATCAAGGATCACTTTGTAATCTATCTGCCCAAGGATATTGTCAGTGGCGATTTTTACTATGCGTACCAGAACGCAGGCTATACTATATTGGCTGCAGGCGATTGTACCGGACACGGAGTTCCCGGTGCTCTGTTATCGATCCTGGGTATTAGCTTTTTAAATGAGATACTACAGTTGAGGGATATTCCAAGAGCCAACAGAATACTGAACCGTATGAGAGAAAAGATCATGGTGGCCCTGGATCAGAAAGGCGTGGAGGCGGAAAAGAAGGACAGTATTGATATAGGACTCTGTGTTTATGAACCTTGTCGCGGAGTACTCCAGTTTTCTGGTGCGAACAGACCCTTGATCATGATAAGGGATGGGAAACTTACTGAGATCCGACAGGATAAAATGCCAATTGGAATTGCTCCGCTTGAGGAAGTATCCTTCACAAACCACAGGATTGAAACCAGGGAAGGAGATCATTTTTATCTATTCTCTGATGGCTATCCTGACCAGTTTGGTGAACAAACAAATAAGAAATTTAAGACCAAGAATTTCAGGGAACTGCTGCTTTCAGTATCAGGTTTGGGTATGGAGAAGCAAAAAGAGCATCTCGAAAATGCATTCTATGACTGGAAGGGCAAAACAATGCAGATTGATGATATTCTTGTACTCGGTTTTGAAACATAGATCTCCCCAATGAGACTAATTTCTTTTCGGATACGTAATTTCAGGTCAATAGTAGATACAGGCTGGCAAAGTATATCGCCGGACAATATTACCTGTCTTATTGGGCAGAACGAATCAGGAAAGACATCAATCCTGGAGGGACTCCTGGTATTTTCAAAGGGTGAAATAGACGAAGATATACTCAGAAGTGATCTTTCTCTTCCGGAGGTAAGCTGTAAATTTGATGTACCGGATGGGTATTTCGCTTCAAGGATAACTGATCCCGGTCCCGAACTCGAGAAACTTACCGGCAGCCTGAATACCCTCACTCTGGTTCGATCATGGAAAGCCGATCTGAGTTCTGAAATTTCAATTGGTGATGAGATCTTTGATTACCTTGATTCCGTTGAACAGTCGAGGAGGGAACAACTTGATCAAATAAATGAGAAGATCAGGGCTCTTGACCATGATATAAATGTGGCTCAGGAAAAGATCAAAACCAGCAGGGGAATTATCTCACAGCTTGAATTGAAACTCGCAGATGAACCCAGTAAATCAGGGATGAAGCTGTTCAAAAGAAAAGTGAAGGATGCGAAAAGTTCAGATAATCCTTTATGGGATGAATACAGGGAGAAACTTGCCGGGGAAAAAGAGAAACTGGAGAAGAACAGAGGTTTTCTCTCTGAAAAAGAAGAGCTGGTGAATGCGGTTTGCAGCTGGAACAAACTACAGATCTACAAGGCCGATCTTATTGAAGAACTGGAAGAAATTTCATCAAGACTTGAAGAGCGCCATCAGACAATGACCCTTCTTTCCGGTCCTACCCTGCAGGAAATGTCACGTGGCGAGTGGGAACAAGTCCTCAGGGCTTATAAAAAAATAACTACGGAATTAGAAGAGGCAAGGAATAAACTGGATATGCAAACAATGGTTTGCGGAATACTCCTTGATGGACGGTCGGCCGAGGAGGCATTATGGGAAGTGGGGGCCCGGGAGGAGGCAAGGAACTCTGGTTATACAATTCAGAAACTGGGGGAGCTATTTTTAGAAGATATCCCGGTTTTTGAGATATTTGAAGATTTTGGCAGTCTTTTGCCAAACAGGGTCGATCTTGAGGATATTATTACTGAAAATGAGCAGGTTGAGGGATATAAGGCAGCCCGAAACTTTCTTACAATTGCACAGCTTGATTACTCCTTTTTCCAGCAATCGTCAACCAGGATACTGAAGCAGAAAATTGAAAATCTTAATACAAAATTAACCCTTGATTTTCAGGACTTCTGGCAACAGCATATAGGCAAGCAAAATAAAATAAGGATTAATTTTGAACTGGATCATTACAGTACCAGTCACGGCGAAAAGGCCGGAAAACCCTACCTGGAGTTCTGGGTGAAAGATGAAGGAGAACGACTGTATCCCAAGCAAAGAAGCAGGGGAGTGAGATGGTTCCTTTCGTTTTATCTTGAGCTGATGGCAGCATCGGAAAGGAAAAGAAAACAAAGCATATTACTGGTTGACGAACCCGGTGTAAGCCTGCATGCAAGGGCTCAGGAGGATGTTCTTAAAGTTTTTGAAGATATCAAGGATAATATCCAGGTAATTTATACGACACATTCACCGCACCTGGTTGATATCAATAAACTTCACAGGGTCCTTGCCATACAGAGAGATGATATAGAGAACCAGCGCAGCACAACTATTGTGCTCGATGCTGCCCGACTGGCTGATGCATCACCTGATACACTGTCACCACTTCAAAGTATCATGGGTAATCCTGTCGGGAACCAGGAATTCTCGGTTGATAAGTTCAATATTATCGTCAATAATATAGGTTCATTCTATCTAATGAGCGCTGCCCTCAAACTTGCCGGTTATAAAGGTTCAATTCATTTCATTCCCTCTACTGATTTCTCATCCATACCATTAATGTGCAACATACTAATGGGATGGGGGATGAAGTTTGCTGTCCTTCTATTTAATAACGATGAAGAGCGAGGGATAAGGAGACATCTCAGGGAAATAGTATTTACCAATGAACCGGGACAGGAAGAAAAGATCATTCTAATGCCTGAGGAGTTCGCAAACGCAGAAGACATTTTTTCAACGCTCGATTTCAAGAATCATATCCTGCATAACAGGGAGGGGATTACCATAAGCAATTCAGAATACATAAAACAAAATGGACTGCCCCGTAATTTCCTGATGAGTAAATTTTTGAGCGATGTTAACTCAGAAAAGATCAGCAGGGACGGCCTGGATGAGGAGTCAAAGGAAAATATTATGCTTCTGGTTAATATACTTCAGAAATACAAATAATTATTAATGGCAATAAATTACTCGCATACCTGTTAATCGTTAATTCTATCTCAGGATTTTCCTGATCTTTACGGCACTGGTAACTCAACCTGCTATTTGATCTTTTCTTTCAAGACCTCGACTGCTTTTTCAAGCTGTGGATCTGAACCCTTAACCCTGTCGATGAAACTATTCCTGATATAGATATCTGGCTCTACTCCACTGAATTCAAGGTCAGTACCATCAAGGGTATAACAACCCCATGCAGGTAGCCTGCAGCTCGAACCGTCGACCAGGGAAGCACTGGTAGTAAATATTATCCATCTGTATGTTTCGGTGCCGATAATGGTGCCAAGTCCAAGCTCCCTGAAACCGGCTGAAGTCATTTCTGCATCGCTCAGACTTTGCTGGTTCACAAGCAGGGCTATTGGTTTACCCGATGGTGCAAAATGCGGTTGTGGTGATATCATCCCCTCACGGAACTTCCAGTTCAGGTAGGGCCTTTGCGAAAGGAACTTAAGTACATCATCATGTATATTGCCACCTGTATTATATCTGAGGTCCACAATTATCGCCTTTTTATCCACCTCCTCTGATGTCATCTCGATTAAAAACTGGTCAAGACTTCTTGTTGACATATCCTTAAGATATACATATCCGATACTTTGCCCTGATAATTCATCCACCTTTGCCTGGTTATTGGCTATCCATTCATCGTAAAGCAATCTGTTGACCGTACTGTAGGTGGCAGGATGTATCTTTGTCTCAATAACCTTTCCATCCCGGACCAATTCCAGTGTAATCTCTTCTGGCATCGCAGGGAACAATAAAAACTTCTCCCTGCTACTTGCCCTGTCAACAGGGACTCCATTTACGGAATTGAGGATATCCCCTTTACTGATATTGGTATAGATATTATCAGAAGGAGAGAGGTTTACTATCCTGCTAACCTTATATGGATCATTTTTTTCAAATAATATACCTGTTGACGCAGATATCAGATTGGTATGAAGTTTTTCCTCATCCCCCGATGA
This sequence comes from Bacteroidales bacterium, assembly GCA_035527935.1. Lineage (GTDB taxonomy): Bacteria > Bacteroidota > Bacteroidia > Bacteroidales > VadinHA17 > DATKZO01. The sequence goes on along the minus strand of DATKZO010000010.1, from coordinate 20,078 downwards.
CCTGAAACCCATATGTGATGAATTAAGTTCTCCCAGCATATCATTCATAACAATTCTCATCTCTTCCCTGCTGGTAACATCATCGAGGAATTTCTCATATTTGGTTCTCATCCCTGGCCAGTCGGTCCCATGCATATTTTCATCGTAGTAATTCTCAGCCAGGATAGTCCAGCCCTCGTAAAACATCTGCCTGAACTCTTCAGCCAGATTTTTTATGAAATTGTGTTTTATCTCTATTTTTTCAGTCTTATTCCCCTTTAGATTAAGCTTGTAGATATTCCCTCCTGATAGCGCATAAAAATCTTTTCCTGAATTGACAATTTCGCCTCCTGAAATCCCACTTATCTTTTCCGTCTTGTTTTCTTCGAAAGGATTGAGGGTAAGCTTGTAAAGTCCAGGGCTTCCCTCATGCGTCGAGGTAAACAGGACCGATGTCACTGTATCCCTGGTTATGACATATGGATTTGACTGTCGCGGACCATACCTGAGTGGGGACTCCCATCTCATTAAAAGATCAGAAGTATCAATATCTGCAAACGAGCCTGCTGTAGTTGGTTTTTTATCCTCAAGTATCCGGGTGATCTCATCCGACCTGAAGGGCTCTGAGAATTTCTGTACGGGAATCCTGTAAAGTTTAGTATTCGATCCTCCCCTGGGATAACTTGCCTGGGTACGATCAGCAACGAAATATATATACTTACCGTCAGGTGACCAGAATGGGTCACTCTCTGTAAGATATGTGTCTGTCAGGTTTATCTTTTTGCCTCCGTTAAGATCATAGACAAATATATCCTGTTCAAAATTCCTGTATGCCGTGTAGTATACAAATCTGTCATCATATGAAAACCGGGGAGTTGTACCCCTGAACCAGAACTCATCATTTAGAAGAAGCTTATCGCTGAATGACTTAAGATCAAGTAATCGCAACTCATCTTTTCCTGAATAATATACCAGCTTGTCCCTTTTTGAGTTGACTGAAAGCAACCGGGCAGTCTTTTCGGATGCATTTACCAGGATCTCAGACGAATTGGCGTCGGCAGATATCCTGAATATATTTGGCCATCCCCTGTATGTTCTCGATATAACAAGGTTCTTATTATCGCTGACCCACACCACCTCAATAACCCTTTCTAAAGGATCGGTCCTTATCTCTTTAATAAACTTTCCTTTTATGTCGGAGACAAATAATCTTCCTCTTGACACAAATGCGATCTTCTTGTTATCAGGTGAAACATCATATGCGGTTATTTCACCTTCGGTATTAAAAGCTATTTCGGTTTTAAGGGGATTGTTGCCAAAAATACTCACAGGTACTTTTCTTGTTTCCCTCGTTTCTGTGTTGTATGAATGAATCTCATAATCGAGAGTGAATACAACAAGATTGGCATCTGCGCTTGCCTGGGGACGCCCAATCGATGAGTCAAAATAGGTTAAACGCTCTTTTTTCTCACCAAGAAATGTAAAGAGGTTATATTCACCTGTCCCTTCATCAGAGGCAAAATAGAGATCCCCACTCCTGTTTAATGTAGGCCATAGATCTTTACCCTCATAATCAGTAAGCTGCCTGAAATCACCGGTCTCCTCGTTAAATAGTTTGATATCAGGATTATTTTCCCCCTTGTATCTCTTCCTGTTGTTGTTTCTGAAACTCTCGCCTGACTCGGAGAAAATAAATTCTCCCGTAACAGGATGTGGTATTACGAAATGGGCTGTATTCCAGTAATGTTCAGAAAATAATCTGACAGGTGTACCCCCTTCTATACTGACCCTGTACGCTGAATAACTATTTGATCTGCCTGAGGTAAAGTAGATATATTTGGAGTCCCATGACCAGGAATCAATATAATCAAACGCCTGATGGAAAGTCAACTGGCTTATTTCACCTCCGTTTACAGGCACTGCATAAATATTGGCATTCCCGTCCTGGTTACCGCTGAAGGCAATCCAGTTGCCGTCGGGACTATACCTTGGCAGGGTTTCACTGCCGGGCATAGCCGTTATGCGATAGGCAGTTCCTCCGCTGGCATCTACCTTCCATATATCACCCTGGTAGGAGAATACTATTGTCTTGCCATCAGGCGATAGTGACGGATCTGACATGAATTTAACAGATCCGTCAGAGCTGTAAGCATTGACCGTAAACAGCAATGCCAGAGTAAGTTTAATTGCGGTTTTCATATTAATTTGATAAGTTTCGGGTTAGTTTGACATACCTAAATTAGTAAAAAAGAATGATCACGCAATATGGTCGAACTCCTGAACTATAAAACAGGATTCTGATATTACGAAAGTAAACAGCAAACATGATGTTCCTGTTGATTATCAATATATAGAAAATTGTTATTCAATTATTGCATTGTAGTCGTTCGGGCGGCGCAAAATCTATGCTCAACAGCAGGCTTTCGCCGTGACCGGCCCCGAGCAGACAATCGGGTAGGGTAGAAGATCAATTATAAGGTCATTGAAATGAAACCGCAATCAAATATATACATATGAACTCTATGAGGTACTTAAAAAGTCTCCTTGCATTTATATTAATGGTATTATTAGCATCCTGCGAGAAGGAGCCTCAGCCCGACACCCGGACATTGATTGAGAAGCTCAATGATCTTGAAGGGGTCACAGCAACCGCGATTACACCTCCTTATGGGCACGATGAAGCCTTTAAACTTGAGATAACCCAGCTACTTGATCACAATAATCCGAACGGACCAACCTTTACACAGACCGCTTACCTGCATCATTCTGGGACTGAGATGCCTATGGTTTTCGGACCATCCGGTTACGGTGCAACAGAATGGTCGACACAGGAGATTGCAGGATTACTGGGAACAAATATGCTGATGGTTGTTCATCGCTTTTTCCCGGGATCAGAGCCCTACCCGCTTGACTGGGACTACCTGAACATCTGGCAATCAGCTACTGACCATCATCACATTGTCACTTTGCTTAAGGGGATTTATACGGGATCATGGATCAGCTCAGGGGCAAGTAAAGGAGGTCAGACATCGTTATTTCACCGTAGATATTATCCTGATGATGTAGATGTTACTATAGCCTACGTGGCACCCATAGTTTTTGGTACCCACGATGAGAGGTTCATAACATTCATGGAGAATGTGGGAGATTATGAAACCAGGGAAAAACTCAAGAATTTTGAAAGGAGGCTGCTTGAGGCCAGAGATAGTATCATGCCAAGGTTTGTGAATTGGTTTCCTGAAAACAACTATATTCTCTCGCTCAACCCTGATGAAGCATTTGAATATGGTATACTGGAGTATCATTTTGCATTCTGGCAGTTTCATAATTATGATATTGATGATATTCCCGGAGACGATGCAACATATGATGAGATGTTTTACCACCTTGATAATGTTCTCTGGGTGAGGGTTTTCTCTGATTACTACATGGACTATTACAATCCATATTATATCCAGGCACTCAAGGAAAACGGATACCCGGCATATTCAACGGCACATTTATCGGACCTTTTAACATTTGTCACTGATCCTGGCGCTGAATTCTTTGTGACTGCTGATGTTTCACCAGACTATGATCCTTCAACTGTTCTTGATATAAATAGCTGGCTTAAAACCGATGGCAATAATATAATATATATTTATGGTGAGCTTGATCCATGGTCGGCTGCAATGTTTGATCCTGATCCGGAAACGAACGCTCTGCGTGTGGTACAGCAAGGGGAAGACCATGGAGTCAAAATTGCAGATCTGGATGAGAAGGAAAGGATAATAGACTCATTGGAAGTTTGGCTTGGGATCCAAATTGATTATTATTAGATGAATGAATCAGGTAAAGGATAATCCTGCATTCTTTTTCGATCTTTTCGTTCAGTTTCTTACCCTCTGAAGATTGCGTTCATAGCTCCACAATGCCTGCAATGTTCTGATGTTCCACACCCTGCTTCGTTCCCTGCCGAATGTATGCATGACAAAGCTTCACCACTTCGGGCACCGGGCACCTCGAAATAATCCTTGCCAGATAACAGACATAAAAGAACATCGCTGCAATATACTATTTGCCTTTCCCTGTTAAGTACTGCAGCTACATCTGGCATCGCCATAAAGAGATCTTTTATGTATCCATGTTCATAAACAAGATTATGGGATTTTACACCTGATTCAATGTCTGTTCTTTCAGCCGGTGCAAAGAAGGTTTCCTGCTCAGTCATGATCCGGGTGTGTATCAGGTAATAGAGAAAAATTCTACTACAAACTAATCGGAATCGACAAGAAATGCAAATAAATTATGCTTTTTGAAATCTCCAGGATATACCCGTATAATGACAGAACCTCAGGGATTTTAGGACGCTAATCTCACTCTCTTGCCAAAAGAATTAAATTCATCAACCTCCCGAACTCGCTTGAACTTACTGAGTTATTTGGATTGGATGTGTCCACCCGGTGAACCACAACCATATCATATTCGGGGATAATTACTATATAGTGGCCACCAGCTCCCCTGGCATCAAAAGTGCCTTCAGGAAGATCCACTCCGGGGATATGCGGGTATTTATTGTATTTCCTTGCTACCCACCACATGTAACCATATCCATCGCTGCCATACAAAGCGGCATCCGAATGATACCTGGTGCTTTCCTCGACCCATTCGGCCGGAATTATCTGGTTCCCTTTCCAGTTGCCCTTCCTTAGCATTAATAACCCGAATCTGGCCATATCATGTGCTGTAATTACAAATGGATAGGCAGGATGGATCGATTCCTCCCCGGTAACATACCATCCATCATCGGCCGTGAAATCTTCCATCTGGATTGGATTGGCGATCTCCTCCTGAAGGGCCTTGAATATTTTGTTGCCAGTAAGTTTTTCATAGACAGTACCGAGAGCATTAAAGTCCCAGTTATTATAATACCAGTGAGTTCCCGGTTTCTCTGTATGCCTGGGAGGTTTCAGCGTCTTCATCCTCTCCGATTCGTACAGGGCCGGGTGGTATATACCCGACCTTGCTTTTATGCAATCACGGAGCGTTGCCTGTTTCTCAATTTCGGAAAGTGGCGGCTCATCATCAATCCCGAGTTCCGCGAATGTCTTATCAAGATCAATGGTACCGTTCATCACATATTTTCCATACAGAGCACTTAGGAAACTTTTTCTTGTTGAGTGTGTCATGAATTTTGTGTCTACTTTACCCCATTCATCAACTATCATTCCTTCAATTACTATTACTACAGCTTCTGTATTTATAGTCATTGAGTAATCTTTTGCCTCCTGTAGCCTTCCGGAGTCGAATCCGGAATCCTCCGGGCGGGATGCCTTATCCCATTTCTCTCCAGGGTAACGGTTCTGCCCGTATATAATCGTACCTGCAGTAATAAATAATGCAATTAAGGTCAGAAGGATCTTCTTTAATCTGTTCATGATAATTATCGAATAATGATTTATTGGCTTAAGACTATATAGTTATGCTGGTATTGGGAAATTGGTTTAATGTACAATATATACAAAATAGAGAAATATAGTAACTGTTACCTGTGCAAAAGAGCTTTTGTTTATATAACTTGTAGGACTTAAATACTAAACCTATGACTAAGCTAAGATTGATTTCTCTGATTCTGTTACTATTTGTTATTCTGCTATCATGTGGAGATAGCAACCAGATTCAAAATTACAGGATTGGAATAGCTACATTCTCACATGAGACATGTACCTTTTGTCCCAACCCAACGGGGATAGCAGAATTTGAGTACTGGGGTCCTCCTCTTAAAGGAGACGATGTCCTTCAGGCAGATGAATATATAGAAGGCTTTGTTGCAAGATCGGTCGAGTATGGCGGAGTGGATCTGATAGGGCTGATCTCGCCGAGAGGTGCTGTTGGCGGATCATCAGGCAGCTGGATTACACAGGAGGCTTTTGATAAATATGCAGGCGGTATTGCAGATGATATCAAAAAAGACGGGAACCTTGACGGGATATACCTTTCATTGCATGGTGCCATGGCTGTGACAGGAGTACCGAAGCCTGAGGCTGAAATGGTGAGAAGGATCAGGAAAGTTGCAGGGGATATTCCAATACTGGTTACCCTCGATCTTCATGCCAATGAAGACCATGAGCTTTCGGATGCTGCCGATGGTGTGATCATTATTAAAAGATACCCGCATTATGATTCATTTTACCAGGGTGAAAGGGCAGCCAGACTGATGATAAAGATCTTAAAAGGAGAATATACACCGGTTATGGCTACACGTAAGCCCGGGGTAATAACCCCGAGTGTTTTTCAGGGTACCGGTGTGTCTCCGGCAATGGAGATAATGGAAAGGGCCAGGAGATGGGAAGAAAGGATGCCTGGTGTATATGTTTCCGTTGCTTTCGGATTTGCCTATGCTGACGTGCCTGATGTAGGGGCTACGGTAATGGTAATTACAAATAATGATCAGGATCTTGCCGATCAGATTGCCGACGATATGAATGATTATATATGGAGAATGCGTGAAGTCTTCGCAGGTAAGGTTCTGCCAAAAACCAGGGAAGGTGTAGCTTTAAGTATTGAAGCTGCAAAGACCGGGAAAACACCTGTTGTAATTGCAGACCATAGCGACAGGACTGGTAATTCAACACACATTCTTGAAGAGTTGATCAATCAGGGAGCAGAGAATTTCTGTATAGCTACAATTGCCGATAAGCTGTTAATTGAAAGCCTGACGGAGTCCGGTTTTGAAAAGGGTGATGAAGTGAATGTTAATGTAGGTGGATATGCTGATGAATATGCCGGTAATCCTGTGAATATAAATGGGATTCTTGAGTACTTCGAACGGTATGGTAGACTCGGGAAGGTAGCTGTAGTCCGGTTTGGTCAAAATAACAGGGTAATAATAACCCCGGAATTACACCAGGTTACAACAGCCGGAATATTTAATGGGCTTGGGATAGATATTAATGAGATTGATATTGTATCCCTGAAATCAAGAGTTCATTTCAGAAGGGGCTTTTATGAAAATGGTCTTGCAGGTGCAATTTTTGAAGTTGATGCACCGGGATTGGGCCCGGCCGACCTCTCCACGATAGAATATATTAATGTCCCCAAAGACCTGTATCCTATTTATGTGAAGTAACCGGGTTATTTAAGCAAATCAACAATTAAAAGACTACTATCCATAGGAGATATTCACGGTTGTTTCGATAAGTTATATGAACTTGTTGAGCACAGGATTAAACTTCAAAAAGATGACAAACTTGTCATGCTGGGCGACTATATCGATCGCGGGACTGACAGTAAAGGTGTTCTTGATTATATAATTGGGCTAAGGAGTGAGGGATTTAATATAATTGCGCTGATGGGTAACCATGAAGATATGATGCTCCGGGCAAGAAATAATCCAATGGATACGCTTGGATGGATTGTTAACGGTGGCGGTGCTACAATGTCAAGTTTTGAAGTTAATTCGGTTAGAGATATCGATACCTGTTATTTCGAGTTTCTTGAATCTTTGCCAAAATACCATATTCATGACAATTATATCTTCGTTCATGGCGGTTTCAATGATGAAATTGATGATCCTTTCAGTGATGAACAAAGCATGCTATGGGACAGGAGGTTCGATTATAGATCCCCGCAGTTAAAGGACAGGATAGTTGTTCACGGGCACAGACCACAGAAGTTGTCGGATTTACAGGAAAGTCTTCAGCATAATCCATCGGTAATAAACCTTGATACCGGATGTGTATATGGTGAGAGCAGCGGATTTGGAAATCTCACCGCTCTGGAAATCGGGAAAAACAGACTTTTTTATGCTTAGGCTCCCGCGAAATCATCATTGACAGGTGACATTCGGGACGGGGAAAGGTTTGGAACAAACTGTCAAGAATTTGACTTAAGTTAATTATATCAGGTTATAATTGCATATCTTACCTTTTTCTTATATTGTATGGCTCCGTAAATATTGACCATTTAATGTACTTGAATCATGAAAAAGGGAATCAAAATTATCGTCGCGACAGGGCTATTGCTCATTCTTCCAGGATTAAACTCTGCTTTAGGACAGGATTGGCCTCAGTGGCGGGGATCCAACCGCGACAGCAAGGTAGTTGGATTTAAAGCTCCGGCAACCTGGCCGGAGGAACTGACTCAACAGTGGAAGATCAATGTGGGTTTTGGTGATGCGACACCGGCGCTGGCGAAAGGAAAATTATATGTCTTTACCCGGCAGGAGGGGAATGAGGTCCTGCAATGCCTTGAAGCATCAACCGGTAAGATAATGTGGAAGAATAGCTATCCGGCAGATGAGGTAACCGGACCTGCTGCCAGACATCCCGGAACCAGAAGTACACCAACTGTAATCAACGGAAAGGTAATTGTAATTGGTGCTACAGGAATAATTTCATGCCTCGACGCTGAATCAGGGAAGCTGCTCTGGCGTAACAGTGATTATGCAAATATGGTACCTTTATATTTCACAGGGATGTCTCCCGTTGTTATTGATAATATGTGTTTGGCCCACCTGGGAGGAGCGGAAAGCGCAGCTATTATTGCATTTGACCTGGCCTCTGGCAGGATAGTATGGAAACATGAAGGTGATGGGCCTGCCTATGCATCACCTGATATAATGACTTTTGATAATTTTAAGCAGGTTGTAATGCAGACCGACAAAACATTACTGGGGCTATCAGTGAGCGATGGTAAGGTGCTATGGAAAATCCCTACCCCGGCGGAAAGTCGATATTATAATTCCTCCAGCCCGGTAATCGATGGTCATGAGATCTATTACAGCGGACAGGGCCTCGGGACCAGGGCTGTAAATATCACGAAGAAAGGGAACGACTATTCTGTTGGTGAGCTGTGGAGAAATCCTACCATTGGAACAACCTACAATACACCTGTATTAAAGGATGGATTCCTCTTTGGATTTTCCGACAGAGGATATCTGTACTGCCTGAACGCATCCAATGGTGAAACAGCCTGGGCCGATACAACCCGACACAGGGACTTCGGATCAGTTATTGATGCCGGCTCAGTGATGCTGGCTCTCTCAAGCACTTCGAATCTGGTAGTGTTTAAACCGGCAACTGATTCCTACAGGCAAATAGCATTGATCATGGTTGCAGAAACGCCAACATATGCACATCCTTTAGTATCAGGGAATAAAATTTATATCAAGGATGATCAATCTTTGACCTTGTATACAGTAAAGTAGTTGTTCCTTTGATTTACAGTATCAAGTTGCCTATGGTCACAAATGATATTGTCTGGGTCGCCGACAGTATGAATATTTAGCAGACTGATAATTACATATTGTTGAATCCCGGCGAGTGCATTGGCTTCGAACTTCGCCCCGGTTCATCGGGGCTACGTCCGACGAAGTCGCCGAGCTCGTAAACCCGGTTCCCCGCGGATTGCGGCGGGGAGCTTCAATCGAAGCTATAACCCCTGATTTAATGGAACTGTAACCGGATTCATTCAGAATTGATTTCAAATTTTCAAAACGGAAAGTTTGTTCAGAAATATGAGTGCCACAAAGCGCGGCATATTTAATTGTAAATCTCATACAAGATTGGTCTGTTGCTATGATTAAATGAGTATTTCGTTATACTTCTGGTTTGGAAAAAGGCAGATAAATAGCAAGACACTGAAAATAAAAGCATATCTTTGCTAAAAATTCAGATTTGAGAATTTGCGCATTAATTTACTGATTCCTTCTCACAATTAGTACATCACTGCTCTCTTTTTTAAATCCCATTTTTTTAACTTTTTAAGAACAGATTTTTATGAAGGCCATGCTTGTACAGATGAAATTATCTGTTTAGTCCACTTTCACCAGTTAAACGTTAATATAAAATATTATAAGATAAGCACCATAAGATCAATTAATTAATAAAAATTTATCAAGAAGAACAAAACGTTTGTATTGATAAGTTAATTACCAATTTAAAATTATAAAAAATGAACATTTATGTAGGAAACCTTGATTTTAAGGTAAATGAAAATGATCTGGAAAGATTATTCAAAAAGTATGGAACTGTAAGTTCTACAAAAATTATTACCGATAAATTCAGTGGCAGAAGTAAAGGCTTTGGTTTTGTCACAATGGAAGATCAGGCTGAAGCAAACAAAGCAATTAAAGAGCTTAATGGTACCACCTTGGAAAACAGGGAAATGGTTGTAAATGAGGCAAAACCCAGAAAGCAATTTTAATATATATTAGTATAATTTGTTATGACAAAAGGAAAGGTAAAATGGTACAATGAAGTGAAAGGTTTTGGATTTATTGAATCGGAGAATGGCGATGATATATTTGTTCACCGAACTGGTTTAATTAATTCTTTTGGTGGACTGCAACCCGATCAGGAAGTTGTTTTCGAAACCAAAAAGGGCGACAAGGGGCTGGTTGCCTTTAATGTTAAACCGGTAAATTAAATATTTTATTTTGAGATCATTTGATATCTGAGATATTCAAATACCCGCTCCGCTCATTCAGGGAGGAATGGGTATCGGTATTTCTTTGTCAGTGCTTCCATCGGCAACAGCTAATAGGGAAATGTTTCTGAAATTTCAACAGGTAGTATTTTTTTTGCAGGACTAACAAAATAATACCGGCAGGCCAAACAAGATAATAAAAACAAATTTCAATGCGGCAACTTAAAATAACAAAACAAATAACCCAGCGAACCGAAGAATCGATAGTTCACTATTTTCAGGAGATAAGCAAGTATTCGATGATCACTGCCGAAGAGGAAGTTGAGTTGTCGGGGCGTATCAGAAAAGGGGATGTCGATGCCCTTGAGAAGCTGGTTGTTGCCAACCTGCGTTTCGTAATCTCAGTGGCTAAACAATATCAGAACCAGGGTTTATCATTTCCCGATCTAATTAACGAAGGTAATCTTGGGTTGGTTAAAGCTGCCAAAAAATTTGACGAAACGAGAGGCTTTAAGTTTATTTCATATGCAGTTTGGTGGATCCGCCAGTCAATTATCCAGGCTATTTCAGATCAAACCAGAATTGTACGGTTGCCATTAAACAGGATTTCGTCGATTAATAAAATCAGAAAGGCAATTCCTTATCTCGAACAGGAATTTGAGCGGGAACCAACCGATGCTGAAATTGCCGAGTACCTCGATTTGACCAACGACGAAGTAAAAATGGCAAACGACATAAAAAAACGGCAGGTTTCTTTTGACATGCCACTTTCGCAGGATGCCGACAATGATTTTAGCTTGTATGATTTTGTTCAGACAGGTAGTATTCCTTCGCCCGATAGCAATATTATGAAGGAATCTGTTGTGACAAACATTAATCGGGCTTTAGAAAAGCTTACCGAAAGGGAAGCTACGATATTAACCATGTCATTCGGATTGCGCAGTTCCCCAATCTATTCGCTGAACGATATAGCTTTAAAATATGATATGTCATCCGAGCGCGTCAGGCAAATCAGAAGCAGGGGATTATACAAATTGAAAATTCTGCTGAAAGGGAAATATGCTTTTTTAGAGTATTAAAGGCCAACCGGCCTTATTAAGAAAAAAAATTAATTAATAAGGTAAAAAATAATTTATGGGTAGATCACAGGAAACATTCAACAAAAAGGAAGTAAGAAACAAAAAAGAGAAAAAAAGAAAAGAAAAAGAGAAGAAAAGGCTGGCCAGAAAAGAAAGCGAGAAAAAAAGTAGCCTGGACGACATGATTGCCTATGTCGACGAAAATGGAATGATAACTTCCACTCCCCCTGATACCGGTAAAAAGAGGGAAACCAAACTGGAAGATATAGAAATCAGTGTTCCTAAAGGTGACCCTTCTCAAAAACCCGACCCTGTAAGAAAGGGAATAGTATCCTTTTTTAACGAGTCGAAAGGTTATGGATTTATAAGGGATTCGGAAACAAATGAAAGTGTTTTTGTACATGTAAATAATCTACTTGAGGAAATAAAGGAGGGTAATGTTGTTAGCTTTGAAGTAGAAAAGGGGCAAAAGGGGCCTGCTGCAGTGAAGGTAAAACTTTTTAAATAGAGCACCCACCGCTACTGGAGAGAACAAGTTGATCGCAACACTTTCTCTGACTCAGCATTATAAGGCATTTTGTATTTTTCCAATAATCCGCATCTATCAGATTATCAGTATTATAATAAAATATAATATATTTTTCCTCAGGCACCCCCTTCGTCCGCTACTCCCACACTCCCTGACTGCTGTCCGGGCATCACCATATCAACCCTGTCAGCTTCATAGGCTCTATTCACCTGTCGGCACCACAGTCCCTGACTCCCTGACTGCAAGCCGCCGCCAAAGGCTATGGCCGTATGCTGCCGCTGAAGCTTTAGCGTGAGCGTCCGGCAAGGATTAGGCAGGCAGTCCCGGATTCCATAATAATCAATTATAATTATCCTGGAACATGTTTACTAACATGCTATCTATGTGTTTGTTATGTTTTTCAAAATAATATCTTTATTTTAAATTCATATGTTTATAATATCAGCGACTAATATTAATTCACTACAGTAAACTAACAAAAACCGTTATGAGATATTTAAGGAATTACTTTTTAATTTTTATTGCATTACTATCGACTGTTAACGGTTCCGTCTCCTTTGGTCAGAATGGTGGACTGCGGACCATCACGGAGGATGAATTACGTTACCACCTTGAGTTTCTTGGGGCGAATGAATTTCGTGGAAGGGAAACACCCTCTTCTGAACTGGAGATTGCAACTCTTTATCTTGGCAACTGGGCGAAGCAGGCCGGACTGAAAACGCTTCAACCCGACGGCTCCTACTATCAAACAATTCCAATTAGCGTTTCTTCTGTCCTTCGACCAAATACCAGGTTAAGGATTATTACGGGTGATGGGGAAGAGGTTTTTTATTATGAAGACTCATTCGGCGGCAATTTTGGTCAGACTGTATCCTGCTTTGGAGATGTTGTATTTGCTGGGCTAGGCCTGGTAAATCCTGAAAAAGGTTGGGACGACCTGAAGGATTTAGACCTGTACGGGAAGGTTGTGGTAATCATGGACGAGCAGCATCCTGATAATAACTTTGCCCTTGGATCAACATATTCATACAGGTTAAGTTCAAGGACAAGGGAGATACGGAACAGGGGAGCATCAGCAGTATTAGTTATTGTAAATCCTGAAAGGGAAAACAGGAAAAGAAATGGTGAAAAAATATTTGCTGAAATACCCAGTGGCAGAATGGATATAATTTATGATTCACAGCTAAGAGGCCCCCGACCTGCCCCTGGTCAGAATGCAGAGGATAACAGGCCTGCCCGTCCTGCCATTCCCTTTGTTCAGGCAGATATCAGCCATCCTGTGGCATCAGCAATACTTGGCATTACTGAAGAAGAGATTGCTGATCTGTTCTATGCAGTAAGGAGAGGCGAGCAGGTTTCCGGGAAAACGTGTGCAGATACAAAGGTTCATCTCAATGTGGAAGTCAAGGTTGAGCGAACAACAACCCGGAATGTGCTTGGTCTTATCGAGGGTACCGATCCTGTACTTAAGAATGAATATATTGTAATCTGTGCTCACCACGATCATCTTGGGATAAGCGATGGGGAGATCATTGCCGGGGCAGATGATAACGGAACCGGAACTGTTGCATTGATTGAAATTGCTCAGGCGCTTATGGCCGACCCACCCAGGCGATCGGTTATTATTGCATGGTTTACAGGGGAAGAGAGAGGCTTTATCGGATCGCAGTACTTTGTGAATAACAGTATTGTTCCCGTTGAAAAGATCAATGCCTGCCTTAATATGGATATGCTTGGCAGGAACCATACCGACAGTCTCTTCCTCGTTGGATCTGATCTGCTAAGCTCGGAGCTTGATGCTGCAATTCATAGGGTAAACAGGGCATTCAACATTAACTTTGGGTTCAATTATCTCTATTCAAACCTGACGCACCCCCAGAGGGTCTATTTCAGGAGCGACCAGTATCCTCATATCAGGTTTGGAATACCTTCTGTCTGGTTCTTCTGTGGATTTACACCCGACTACCATACTCCAAAGGATATTCTCGGGTATATCGACTATAAGAAAATGCTTAAGGTAACGAAGCTGGTCTATCTGACTGCTTTCGAAATTGGGAATATGAAAGAAATGCTGAAGCTTGATACAAACCCGGAAGTTACATCAAGGGGAAAACATAACCTTCCGGTCAGAAGCCTGTTTGAAAATACCAGGTAATACTGTTATACAATTTTAAAGACCTGTATTCTAATTACAGGGTTGGGGTAAATATTTCCACCCTGGAGTTGCAAACGAACTAACAGTTGCTAATCCTATACTTTCAAATAACAATTATACATTATTATAATGTAAACATTCGGGATAAATAAGTGATAATAGAATTAAGGCATCTGTAATACTTAACATTTAGTGATTAAGATAGTTGAGTATTGGGATTAGCAGGTCATTTCGTCGCTATACTCCTCTCAAGTACAACGGTCAGATCGGGCACCGAACCAGTCAGCCTAATGATAGAGTGTCATTGCAAGTAATCTTGTACTGGGGCCTTGACAGTAATAAAGCAGGATGCAATTGCAGAGGGTTATAGATATTTCATTATTATGATAATGAGATAGTTTAAAGTAAAGAATAATTACTACGGTTATATTTTTGGAATGATCAGGTTTTGGTAATGAAATGTGTGACAGGTGCCCTGGTCGCTCTCTTCAGGCAGCAAGACATAGCAGATCAATTTCTCCCCAATACTGACTACCGGGTGGTATGCAAAATTGGCAGGATATTTGAGCAAATATCTCGTCACAGCCTGCAAATATGTAAGAATGAAAACCGGAAAAGAAAAAAACCTAACAACTTGAATATCAAATTTTATCCATTAAATAACTCATATTTCAAAAGATATTTTTAGTCTAAGTCAAACCTTAAAACTTACCATTATGAAAGCAAACTTATGTAAACCATTGCTGATCATTGGATTATTGTTTATTGTGTTTTCATTAAATAGATCCTATGGTCAGGATTCTTTATCGCAAAAGTCTCAAATGCTGGATGTAAAACTTCAACTTCTGGATTCGAAGCTGGAATTGCTCGATCTGAAAATAAAGCTTTGGGAAGCAAAACCTAAAGAGCTTGATATTAAACTTAATGAAATAGGTAATAAGATAAATTCCATGGATTTTGAACCACAAATGGTCACACAAAAGTTAAAGGAGATCGACTCTCTGCTAAAGGTCAGACAAGAGCCTGATCGTCATGTCGAACTTCAGCCTCAGGTGCTTTATGAACCGGAACCGGAATTTATACCTGATAATAAATCGGCAATAATGCTGGATCCTGTCAGACTTTTTGAGGGTACTTTTTATATATCTTACGAAAGGATTCTGAATAGCAGGTTTTCTGTAAATGTTGCTGGAATGGCAACCTATTCAACCAAGCGGGGGATATCAAATTACTATTTCTCAAATCAGCTTTTTGCATTTTTCAATAAGGAAAACGACTCATATACTTTCTATGAAGGGGAGGTGATGGCCGGAGGAGGTTTGAATGTTCAGTTTAGAAATTATTTGCTTGCTAATCATCCAAACAGGCAAAAAGCACCACTTGGATTATATGCCGCACCTCAGCTTATGTATAGGAAAATGGTCATAACCGGAAATTACAGGGAAATGGAGGAGGTTGAGCCCGGGGTGGAGGAATTAGTAGATAAGAAGATAACCCAGCATCTGAATATTTTTGCGGGAGGTGTCATCCTTGGTATGAAAGTACCTCTCTTTAAAGTGCTCACTGTTGACCTGTTTGCAGGTGGTAATATCAGAATGAGTAAATATAATAATGAAGATGGTTTTACGAAGTATAAAGACTGGTTCAATTTTGATTTTTCCGGAGTATCACCGGTTGCCGGCATAGCGGTTGGTATTCTTAAATAATTTTAATTTCCTTTCCCGAAAATAAACGTATTACCGAAGAAATTAACCAGGAACTGCCACCTTTCTCCAGACTGAAAGTTAAGCTAAAAAACCTAACTTAACGGATTATAAAAAGAAGAAAACAATTACAGGCAACAGGGGTTCTAAAGATATGAATCTCAATATAGTTAAATAACGAACTGACAAAAACATAACGGTAAGACGGTTGACCAGCCCTGGTCTGAAGCACGGGGTTAAGCATAAAAACGCACCATTCGGGTGACTCGGAACCGACAACAAATCATGCCGCCGACCGTAAGTCACAATAATTACAGGTAGCACCATTGAATAATGTTTAATAAAAAAAAGAAAACAAGGGACAAATTAAAAGGATCATTTGGAAAGGTAAAAGATGATTCCTTTGATTTCGAATTGATTGAAAAGTACTTTCGTAAAAAGGATAAAACCAAATCTTTTCAGGTTCTTTCAGATAAAACGTGCAATGACCTGGATTTTCAGGAATTCTTTATGTTTATTGACAGAACAACATCAAAAGTAGGGCAACAGTTTTATTACGATACCTTAAGAACTATACCGGCAAATAGTGAAAGATTCATTTTACAGGAGGAATTAATTAGGGAACTGGATAAAAATCAGGATCTACGTTTAGACATTCAATATCACTTAAATAAATTGGTGAAGAACGACACCTACTACCTAACATCATTGTTTCAGGATAAACATTTAAAACCACCAAAATGGTATTTCATAATCCGACTTTTATCCTTTACAAGTTTACTTTCAATAATACTACTGCCATTTAATCCTCAATTGATTTTTATTCTGATAGGAGTTTTCATAGCTAACATGGGTGTTCATTACTGGAACAAAAGAAACCTCTATCAGTATTTGGGTTCAATCCCTCAGTTATTGAGATTAAATGGAATCGCCAAAGAACTCATTAGATATGACCTATTTAAAGATATATCCAAAGATTTACCAACGTCAATAAAAATAATTGATAAGGTAAGAAACAGGATGTCATTTTTTAAACTTGAAGTCAAACTTGATAGTGATTTAGAAATTGCATTTTGGGCAATGCTGGAGTTTTTCAAAACATTATTTTTACTGGAGCCTCTTCTCTTATTCGGTGTTTTAAAGCAATTGGATACCAAAAGAAGTGAAATTGACAACGTATTTTCTTTTGTCGGTTATGTTGATTCGTTAATATCAATTAATTCATTGAGGCGAAGCCTCGACTCTTATTGTCTTCCCGATTTTGATTCGGGTAATAAATCAATAGGTGGGTTAGATATTTACCATCCCTTAATTCCTAATTGTGTTTCAAACTCAATACAGACTAATACTAAATCAGTCTTGTTAACCGGATCCAATATGTCAGGTAAAACTACTTTTATCAGAACAATTGGATTAAATGCATTAACAGCACTAACTCTAAATACATGTTTCGCACGTCAATTTAGCCTGCCAAGATTAAGAATCTATTCAGCAATAAGGATAAGTGATGATCTGATGAACGATAAAAGCTATTATTTTGAGGAGGTGCTTACAATAAAGGAAATGTTGGAAAAATGTGAGACAAATGATGCAAACCTGTTTTTGCTTGATGAGATCTTTAAGGGGACCAACACAGTTGAGAGGGTCTCAGCAGGTAAAGCAGTACTCTCTACGTTGAATGGCAAAAATAATCATGTGTTTGTTTCTACACATGATATTGAGTTAACGGATCTGCTTCACAAAGAATTTGATTTGTACCATTTTAGTGAACAAGTGGACAATAAGACGGTTGATTTTGACTTTAAACTCAAACATGGCAAATTAAAAACCAGAAATGCAATAAGGATCCTGCAACTCAACGACTATCCTGATAAAATAATATCGGAGGCAATAGAGATATCAAAACAATTGGACAAAATTACTGTAGCTAATAAATAGGGCTTCATATGGTGCGTAGCAACCAGTAATGAAGCCCCGTTTGAGCTAAATTCCGGAAATCAGCCTATGGGGATTGCCTCGGTTTGGCTCGCTGGTTGCCACGGCACCTTCTTTGAAAGAATGGATAATACTGAGAGAAAATGTTCCACCATGTTGGCTTTAATGCAATTCATTTGCCTTGTGTTGCCAAAGAGTGTTTACTTAGTGCAATAATTGGATGTAACCATCACTCCAAATCGGTTTGAGGTGAGCAGTCTGTTTGTAATTAATTTTTATCATCTTTCTGCATTGATATTGTGATGTTTCCGTTCCGGTTTCCGGCGCTCACTTTATTCCGATATTAGGTGTTCACTTTAGTCCGGTAATAGGTGCTCTGTGTCTCGTCCTAGAAAAACCTTACACATTTTGTTGATAATCCTGGTTTCACTTTACATATTAATTTAGTTAACCCTAAATTTCCTTTACAATACTAAACAATGATAGTTTAATGCTATAAAAAAACGCTACAAATGCGATAAACTCATAATTTCAAAGAACGATTTTTATAATTTAGTACCCACTAGTGATTGCCTTTATTTAAAAGGACTGAGCGCCCATACGCTGTTTACGCTTTGTCAGAAGAAAATCTATCGTATGTCCAACTCTATCAACTACTCGATATAAATAGCGCCAGACTCCCTTCACTTTGATGTATGTCTCATCCATCCGCCATCTTTTACCCACTACCTCTTCTTTCTCTTTCGCATTTGGAGTTCTATTTCAGACATGAACTTATAGACCCATCTCTGGATAGTAGAATGATCTACCATTACTCCTCTTATTCTAATTATCTCTTCAATATCCCGATAGCTTAATGAAATTCTTACCTTGAAATATACTGCTTGTATGATAATTGATTTAGCTTCGTTGAGCTACGCTATGTTATTCCCTCCGGTCATGAGCTCTCTTCGGTCGGTTCGCTACGGTTTGGAAAGCAATGACCTTTTGTATCCATTATGCCGAGTTTAGTTTGCCCAAACTAAGAAATTAATGGTTTTACTTCAATAGATGCGACAGAACCCAAGCTTATTATCCAAGTTTTAAAGGAAGATGAATAAAATATTTTGTACTTTTGATTAAAAGGTTACAAATGAAGAATAACCGTAATGTCAGTGAGTTAATAAAGGCTGTAGCCAAAGGATATTTCCCGGACGGGGAAGTAATGTTATTTGGTTCCAGGTCGAGAAACAGCGCCTCTTCTGATAGTGATTATGATATTCTAATTGTAACAGATCAAAAACTATCCTCTGAAGAGAAGATTTCTTACAGAACAAGAATCCGGAAGGATCTTCTTAAAGATGGTATCAGATCTGATATATTGATTCAGAACAGGGAAGATATAGAGAAAAAGAGAAGGCTGCCTGGTCACATTATACGCAACATTATCAAGGAAGCTATAATGTTATGAACCTCCCTAAAGAAGAATACCTGAATAACTGGATTTACAGAGCAAGGGAAGATATTTCTGTAATGGAAAATCTTGCAAAGACAGGTATTGAATACTATACCAGCACAATTTGTTTTCATGCCCAACAGGCAGTAGAAAAATACTTAAAATCATTTTTGATTTTCCATGATGTTGATTTTCCAAGTACTCATGATGTCGATTTTCTGTTGATGGAGTGTCAGAAGATTGATAAAGTTAATTTTCACTTTGATTTTAAAAGCCTCACAGAATTTGGAGTTGCAGTCAGGTATCCGGACGACTTTTATGTACCGGAGGTCGACGAGACAAAAGAATACCTTGATATTGCCCTTGATGTAAAGAAGACAGTGGAAAACCTTCTTAATTTATTATAGATATTCTTTGTTTTTTTTAAGAAAGTATTGGTACGATTACTTAAACTGATTAATTACTTTATTAACCTCCTAAGATCCTCAGTAAGTCATCGTTTAAATAATAAACTTCCAGTCCTTCTTTTTTCGGCGTTAGGATCCCTGCTGAAACAAGTTCACCCATATACTTGGTAATAGTCGTTCTTGATCTCTTTCTCAGAACTTCTCCAATTGTTTTTGCTTTGATGTAGGGTTGACTGAAAATAGCTTCGTTAACATCTCTATTATACCAGCTGATTCTTGATGTTGCATACTCAAGGGTTTCATCCATCTGGTTAATAATATCATAGATCAGATTTCGGGTATTAATTGAAGTCTTTTCTATAGCATCGAGCATGAACAATATCCAAGCTTTCCAGTCTCCTCGTTGAGTGATACCAGCCAGGTGATAATAGTAAGAATCTTTATTCTCG
>DATKZO010000009.1:0-30528 GCA_035527935.1 Bacteroidales bacterium | reverse complement strand
GCAGCTTCCACTGTTCCGGACACACCAACAGGTGTATCAGCTACAGCAGGTAATGCACAAGCAACGGTAACATTTACGCCACCTGCAAATGATGGGGGTTCAGCAATAACCGGATACACGGTAACATCAAGCCCGGATGGTTTAACAGCCGCAGGTACTACCAGCCCTATTACAGTAACCGGACTTACCAATGGAACTGCCTATACCTTTACGGTAACTGCCACAAATGCAATTGGGACCAGTACACCAAGTACTGCTTCAAATTCAGTAACACCTTCAACTCCTTCAACAACAATTACCGATATTGATGGAAATGTATACAATACAATTGACATTGGTACCCAGGTTTGGATGAAAGAAAATCTAAAGACCACCCATTATGCGGATGGGACACCACTTATCGATGGTACTGGTGTCGGATCAATATCTAATGATTATACTACAAAATATATGTTCGTTTATGAAGATATTGAAAGTAATGCAGTAACCTATGGCAGGTTATATACATGGGCAGCTGTAATGAATGGTGCAAACAGTAGCGCTGCAATTCCAAGCGGCATTCAGGGTGTTTGTCCCACTGGGTGGCACGTTCCAAGTATTTCCGAGTGGACTCAGCTTATCGATTATCTGGGCGGTGAAAGCATTGCCGGAGGTCCACTTAAGGAGGCAGGTAATTCCCATTGGAATTACAGCAATGTTGGTGCTACTAATTCAAGTGGTTTTACAGGATTGCCACACGGTTACCGAAATAGTGACGGAAGCTTCTATGGCATGGGTACCTATGGTGCATTTCTTACCTCAACATCAGTGAATAGTTATAGCTCCAGATGTATTATGTTACGTACTGAGAACACTGAAGCTTATATTGGCGACTACAATAAAGACGATGCAAAAGCTATTCGATGTGTTATGGGTTTAGGTGCTGTATTACCAACATTAACAACCACTGCAGCAACCGCGAAAACCCAGACAACAGCCACAAGTGGAGGAAATATTACAAGCGACGGAGGAGCTGTAGTAACAGCGAGGGGTGTATGTTGGAGTACAATAACAAATCCTGTGGCTTCAGGAAGTCATACTACTGATGGTGCATCGACGGGTATATTTGCCAGCTCAATAACGGGACTTACAGCCAGTACTATATATTATTTAAGGGCTTATGCAACAAATAGCATTGGAACAGCTTATGGAAACGAATTAACTTTTTCTACCAGCGATGCTACTGTTCCGGATGCACCAACAGGTGTATCAGCTACAGCAGGTAATGCACAAGCAACGGTAACATTTACGCCACCTGCAAATGATGGGGGTTCAGCAATAACCGGATACACGGTAACATCAAGTCCGGATGGTTTAACAGCCGCCGGTACTGCCAGCCCTATTACAGTAACGGGTCTTACCAATGGAACTGCATATACCTTTACGGTAACTGCCACAAATGCAATTGGGACCAGTACACCAAGCTCTGCTTCAAATTCTGTAACACTTCCAATTGTCCCGGATGCGCCAATAATAGGTACAGCCATAGCAGGAGATGCGCAGGCCACGGTAACATTTACAGCACCGGTTAGTGATGGTGGCTCTGCTATAACCGGATACACGGTAACATCAAGTCCGAGTGGTTTTATAGCCGCCGGTACTGCCAGCCCTATTACAGTAATGGGTCTTACCAATGGAATTGCATATACTTTTACGGTAACTGCCACAAATGTAATTGGAACCAGTGCACCAAGTTCTGCCTCTAATTCAGTAACGCCAGCTGTTTCAACAGTAACCAACCCAACAACTGGTAAGATATGGATGGACAAAAACTTAGGTGCAAGCCAGGTAGCCACAAGCAGCATAAACTCAGCTTCCTATGGTGATATATACCAATGGGGAAGAGCAGCCGATGGGCATCAAATCAGGACATCAGGCACAACCAGCATCCTGTCAGACACAGATACACCGGGTCATGCACTGTTTATTACACCAACAACTACCCCTTCCGATTGGCGTTCACCGCAAAACGATAATCTATGGCAGGGAGTAAATGGGGTCAATAACCCTTGCCCAACTGGTTTTAGAGTCCCTACAGATACTGAGTGGGAAGAAGAAATAGCAAGTTGGAGTTCACCAGACGCAGCTGGTGCTTATGCCTCGCCTATAAAATTGCCCGTAGCAGGCTACCGCCAAATCTACGATGGTTCGCTCGCCGCAGTTGGTACCAGCGGCTACTACTGGTCAAGTACCGTAGTCAGTACTAACTCGCGGCAACTGCTCTTCACCAGTAGCAGTGCCAACGTGTACAGCAACTCCCGTTCAATCGGGTTTTCTGTTCGCTGCATTAAGGATTATTGACACTTCTGTCACTTTACCTTGCCATTCCGCTTTTGGGGAACTATTAAGGATTTTTTGTGTCCCACTTTCTGCTAACGTATAAATACACCACATTATTAAAGCCCCTTAAACTGAGGCTTTGTGTACGTTTGCTAATTGTTTGCTGTTTGTTTGTTTTGTGCCGGTCACTTTCCGATACAAAAGTTCTTGAAAATGTTGGCCAGGATCTCATCGGTGGTAATCTCACCGGTGATCTCACCAAGCCAATGTATTGCCTGCCTTATATCCATCGCAATAAGATCCTCAGGCACCATTGTCTTAAGACCTTCCAGAACGCGGTTCAGGCTCTCTGAGGTTTTGTTTAGCGCATAATAGTGCCTCATATTGGTTACAATACTGTTTGTCTCCGTGAGACGCTCTTTCTCAATTATTTTACCAAGGAGCAGCTTCAATTGAGCTACATCCTCATCGGACAGTGCTGACATGAATATACAATTGGCCTCATTTTCAGGACACAGGGTCTCCATAATATTCTCCAGATGGATTTTTCCGGCAAGGTCAGTCTTGTTTATTACCAGTATTAGTTTCTTACCGGTCCCCTTTATCTGGTCATTGATTGCCTTTACAGAATTATGGATTGTTTCAGGACTATCAGTTGCCTCCGTGAGTAGCAAAACAATATTTGCCTGCCGGATCTTCTGGTATGTTTTCCTGATACCCAGGGTCTCTATACGATCGGATGTTTCCCTCAGCCCGGCCGTATCGATGAACCTGTATAGTATTCCGTCAATCGTGGCAGTGTCCTCAATAGCATCCCGTGTTGTTCCGGGTATGTCAGAAACTATTGCCTTGTCATCCTTCAAGATTGCATTCAGGAGTGTTGACTTTCCGGCATTGGGCTTGCCAACAATAGCCACCGGAATGCCATTCCTGATTGCATTTCCCAGTTGAAATGACTCAGCCAGCGAATCCGTAATAGCTTTCACCTTCTTTACCAACTCCTTCAACCGGGCCCTGTCGGCAAATTCAACATCCTCCTCACTGAAATCGAGCTCCAACTCGACAAGTGAAGCAAAGTGCAGTAATTCTTTACGAAGTTTCTTAATATCCCCTGAAAAACCGCCCCGCATCTGATGCATGGCAAGCCTGTGGGCAGCTTCAGATTCTGATGCAATCAGATCAGCCACTGCCTCAGCCTGTGAAAGATCCATCCTGCCATTAAGAAAGGCACGCTGTGTAAACTCACCAGGTCGGGCAGGGGAGGCCCCGTTGCTGATCAGTAACTGCAAGATCTTATGCTGTATATATGGTGATGCATGGCAGCTTATCTCGGCCGAGTCTTCACCGGTGTATGAATGTGGCGCCCTGTAGACATTTATAATAACATCATCAATTATCTGATCATTCCCAGCAATGTCTCCATATATAGAAGTATAACCATCCTGTTCCGAAACCTTTTTTGAACTGCCCCTGGCTTTAAATATCTTGTCGCACAGCTCAAGTGATCCTGGTCCGCTGACCCTGATTATTGCTATTGCCCCTCCGCCGCCTGTTGCAGGAGCGACTATTATGTAATCATGATTTATTGTCATTATACAGGTTACAGGTTACAGGTTACAGGTTACAGGTTACAGGTTACAGGTTACAGGTTACAGGTTACAGGTTACAGGTTACTGGTTACTGGTTTCTGGTTACAATACTCCTGATGCCACACATAATTATATATTATAATATATAGTTCTCTAACCTGACAAAACCCCGTTCATTTCATCCCTCAAAAGTAAACAATTACTATTTCAACGATCATATCCCCGCCATTATAATCAAAAGAGATATCATCATACTTAGGTTTAACAGGGCGGTTGATCATCGGATTATTTGAAAATCCAAAGCCCTCATCCGGCCAGATAACCATTCTGTAGTCCATCTTATTGTCCTCATCTTCATCGTCGAGAACAGATATTGCATAGGTACCGGCAGGAATTCCTTTAAGAGTGAAAACAAGAGCATTTGATGAAAGTGTATCTTTTCGGAAAGCATAGGATCCGGAGGGATTATCAGTGAACTCTTTCCTGTCGTAATAGAACCCGATCCTTACAAGGCCCTGGTGGTTGCGGACATCTTTGATTTTTACTGTCAGCCCTTTGCCGGGCTGCTTCTGTATGCTGTCATTCGTGTTTACACCGCAATGGATTACCAGGGTATAGAATATCAGCAGTATGCAATTCATTAACGCCCAAGGTTACTTAAGGTGAACAGGCTCTCATCAATCTGTGAACCTGTTCTGATCTCCTTCATTATTATCTCAGAGCTCCTGCCATTAATTATATTCTCGGCAGTCATATGTTTGATCATAAAGGACCCATTCCCGGTATTCTCAAGCTCCCTTACCTCTATGACTTTAAACAGCTCATCATCAAAATTATAAAATTCCATCCTTTTCAGAGTAAAATTTGCTTTAAAAATATAGCTGATCTTTCTGCCGTATCCATATTCGTCCTCCTTTTCAGTGTCCACAGGGACGCTTTCAATGACCCATAACGAATTATCCTGTGTGGCAGCCAGCTTATGATCAAAATCTTCCGGTGGGGGTGATGACATATCCGAGTTTGTAAATTCTGACCCCATAAAGCTCTTGCCCTTTTCTGAACTGACAATTCTTCTTGTCTTGCGCAGAGCCGGAAGATATATCCACATATCATCCTGTCCATGGTCATAGTCATATATAAGCATTGATGTTCCTGAGACCTCAGGAGGAGCCAGGAATTTTATCAGCCGCTTCACGGTACCGTCATCAAAACTTTTTGAAGCGGTTATGTTGGTCCTTTCCCTTGTGTTACCACGAGAATCCCTGATCTTCAGCAACGACACCGCCTCAAATGCATCTACTTTCATGACCTCCCTGCTTTTCTGCATTATTTCATTTGCAGAGAAGGTCTGAGCAGAAAGAACAGTGGTTCCAAGTATTACTATTATTATCATAACAGCACGTCTCATAAGATTAATGATTTTTTTGTTCTGAAATTTAATTGTTTTGATATTGGATTCAACAAATCCCGGTTTAAACACAAGCATCAGTGACGGTATTACCAGAACAGCACTTATCAGGCATATACCTATGCTGATCATCACCAGGTAGCCGAAAAACCTAATTGATGTGAATCCTGAAAACATGAGTACAGAAAACCCTGTCATCACACTTAAAGCATTGAACACTATTCCCCGTCCTGTAGTGGTAAGCGTTTTATACACTGCCTCCTTGTAATTACCGTCCCTGAGTTCCGATTTGTATCGCCAGATGAAGTGTATGGTATAATCAACCCCAACCCCGATCATAATGGATGAAAGAAGAGCCGTGGCTGAATTAAGTGTTATTCGCGCTATGCCCATAAATCCCAGAAGGAATACCAGGGATGCAATAATTGGAATGGTAGAGATAAGTCCCCCTTTGAACGACCTGAAAATTACCATCAGCAGTATCAGCACAACTGAAACAGCAAAAATCAGGGAGCTGATCTGACCACGCACTATCTTGCTGGCAAATTCTGACATAATAAATGCGTATCCCCCCTTAATAACTTTATCCTGATATGATCCGGTGAGTTTATCCAGTCTTGTCAGGACCGCATTAACTACTTCCGTTTCAGGTTTTTCGAGTCGTACTATCATATGAGCCTTTGTATAGTCGAAGTTAACAAGCCGCTCAAAATCATCCGGGTCACCACTCATATTATATAGTTCAATCAACTGTGCAACTGCCTCCCTGCTCCGGGGTATCATATCATAGCCATACTCATTCTCATCATAGATAGCCTTGCTCATCTCCCTGATTACCTTTGAAATGGAATATACATTACCAACACCCTCAATATTCAGCAGGTCTCTGCCCCAGGTATCAAGAAAAGCCAGATAGTACGGATCCATGAAATCTCCCTCAGCCATCAGGGAAATACTCTGCGACCCTCCGAAGTTTTTGTTTATCAGCTCTGACGACACTTTTACCGGATGTCTTGACGGGAAAAAGTTCTCCATGTTTCCATCAACGCGTATCAGGAATATCCCTGTAGAGAAAATAAGCGTTATCAAACCTGAAATGATAAGCACCCTCACCGGTCTGGCAGTTATCATTATTGCTGCCCTGTGTAGTAACCGGTCAAGAAATCCCTTACCGGATTCAGGCTTTAACTGCCGGGGTGATGCCTTTCTGAGCAAGGAGAGCCAGGCCGGTAACATAAACAGTGACAAGGCTATTGCGATTGCAACTCCGACAGCTGCAAGAATACCTACTTGCCGTGCAGGTATTATCGAATGGGTAAGTAATCCAAGGATCCCTGCTATCGTGGTGAGTCCCGTAAAAAGGACCGGCTTTCTAAGTTTTCTTACCACGTCGCGTACAATTGTATTCATACTTCCATTATTCGATGGTACATTGATCTCCTGGTACCTGGCTATCATATGGATTCCGTAATCATTTGCTACCGCAATCAGCATTATTGGTACGAGGAGGCTCAGAATTGAAAGCTTCCAGCCCAGCAGAGGCACCAATCCCATGACTATTGCTATCGAGAGGATGACAATGGCAAATGGAAGCACCATTCCTTTCCATTCCCTGAAGACTATCCAGAGAAAGCCCAGCATGATCAACAGTGCCAATGGGACAAGGATTAGCCCATCCCTTCGTACATCATGCATAATGTACTTCCTGATAAAAGGCAGACCGCCATACAGAACCTCTGCACTACCCGGGTATTCAGCAACAATTGAATCAACCCTTGCAAGCAACTCCTCTTCGTGTATTTGCTGATTGATTGTGGCAGCTATCACTGACATGGAAAAATCGTCTGATACAACTACCCCCATGGCCAGAGGATTATCCGAAAGGTCATCTTTTAATTTTTCAATTTCCTCTTTACTGCTGGGGATTCGTTTAACAGCCGGGTCGACGATCATTGCTCCTTCTTCGCCATAAATGCGCTTCGTGCTGAACAATGAGATAGTATTTTCTATGTAGCTCATCCGTCCCAGCATTCTGTCGATCTGCCTGATCCGGTTCAGGTTCTCAGCAGTAAGGATAAGACTGTCCCTGAACAGTATCATGATCATATCCTGCACTCCGAACTCCTTCTCAATGATATCTGTATTTAATCTGGATTCAATAGTTGGAGGGATATAGTTCCTGATATCGGGATCTGTTTTCATGCCCGGTATCATCATAGCACCTCCCATGGCAAGGATCAATGAGATTACTATTATCATCCACCTGTATTTAAGTATAATCTTTGTCATATATAATATTTGTTAAAAGTCTGCTCTTAAGCTTATGAATAAGCCGTTCAACGGGCGGTGTATCATGTCATATAGCGAATCCTCCGGTCCCTGCCAGTATTCTCCTCCCACGGTAACAGATATCCCGTCAGACGGAGTTATCCTGACTGAAGTGATCAGCAGCAGTTCACCGGTTGTAAAATTGTATACTGTCGTGAGCTCCGGCCGGAATAGATCAGTACCGCCAGATCTTGACAGATGTATCCCGGCCGAATGGTAATATTCCTCGATCTGGTAGTTATATAATCGATTAAACGAAGAGATCTGGAGTCTGATCATGGCTGATATCTCCTCCGGCGCCAAAGCAGAAAATATCTCAAGCATATCCGCCTCAGGAAACGATGGACTGACTTCCGGAGTTGAATATTCACCAATATGCTTCCCCCAATACTCAATCCCGATGTGCCAGTTTCCAAATGACCTGTCGATCCCGGTAACCCAGTTCAGTTCCGGTAACGGAACATATTCCGGTCCTGAGTTATCCTCCGGAGGATTCATAAAGGCCATTTCCCATCTGAATCCCGTGCCCTTCAGGGAAGCTTCGCCATCAAACCCAAACATATTTATCCTGTAGGGAGTTTCCCGCAACAATATTTCAGCTTCAACAGGAGGGCCCCAGTTCTTTATATCAATACCTGAAAACCTGATTCCCGGTAATGGATTATAACCGTCAAACCAGGATAGCCCGACATCTGCTCCCCTGAAATGGAAATCGCTCCTGATTGCATAGCTTAAGGCCTCCGGATCCGTTATGATGGTTCCCGGATTTTCAATCCTTACAAATGCCGGAACAGACATTACTTTAGTGGGCATAACGGACGGGGAGTAGAAAGGAACAATTACAGCCTCAAGAGACAGGAAACCTGATGGGGATACCCGTACCCTGAGCATCATATTTCCAAGGTCAAGGTCCCCGCGATCGGGCGACCTGTAGAGGTCATCCCTTGGATTAAGTTTTGAGGTAGGATTAAACATGTCGGCACGACCCCATTTTACTATCTGCTTCCCAGCTACAAGCTCCAGCCATTTGCTATAAACAGCTACCCATCCCTCATTTAACCATAATTTCTCAATGTGTGACCCGAATTCAGCTCCCAGTCTCAATCTTACATCAGCAAATGCTTTATATTTTAGTCCATTTCCCGCCGTTACTTTAAGTGACAAATCAGAAAACGAATTTGGCAGGTATACAGCATTGTCATGATCAAGACCTGCATAGAGCCCGCCACGTACAAAACCATTCAGGTTATATCCGGATTGACCCCCTGCAGCAGTGTAGCTTTCAAACAGGTTTTGCCCGAAAGCAGAAGCTGCAATCAGTGTGAAAAAACATGAAATAATTAATATTTTGAGTCTCATTTGCCCGTTCATATAAGGCAAAAGAACATATCATGGAGGAGAAAATCGTCCTAGCCATGAAAGTCGAACCAGATAGGTGCAATTTACCTGTCCGAACCACCTGTCCCGTACTATTTAGATGCTTAAACTTGTTTTTCCCTGTATTGGGTAGGGGTAAGGCCTGTCAGTGTCTTAAATATTGAATTGAAAGTTGATTTGGAATTAAAACCTGAATCATATGCGACGGCAAGAATTGTATAGTTCCTGTACTCGGGTGATTTCATCCGTTTTATTACTTCGTTCACCCGGTACTCATTTATGAACATAAAGAAGTTACGGTTGTAATTCTCGTTCAGCACCTGGGTAATATGATGTCTGGGTATCCCGGTAGCAACAGAAAGGTCTTGAATGCTAAGGTCGCGGTCAAGGTATGGTTTTGCAGTCTCCATATAGTCGATCAGCTTACTGAGAAGTTTCTCCGCCCCGGCACCTTTTAATCCACTTCTCCTGTAGCTTGATTCAGCATCTTTCTGGCCGGGCTCATCATCATCCAGGGCAATTATCCCGACAAGCACAGGCTGTTTAACAGCATAGAAGCTGTAAATGAATGAGAACAGTGCCACGAAGATAAAT
This sequence comes from Bacteroidales bacterium, assembly GCA_035527935.1. Lineage (GTDB taxonomy): Bacteria > Bacteroidota > Bacteroidia > Bacteroidales > VadinHA17 > DATKZO01. The sequence continues at coordinate 20,913 of DATKZO010000009.1, read as the reverse complement.
ATTGTGTAATACGGATCGAAAGGAAGGAAGTTAACAATTAAGTTAAGCCCTCCCAGGATAAAGAAGATAATATATGTTACATAGAAGCTTATTGAGATAATTTTCAGCCAGTTAAGCGTTATAACCGCTGAAGTATATGATACCAGGTCCTTTAGATGTTTCTGATGATTCCTTATCTCGACGAATGCCAGTATACTATATGCTGAGATTGACAGGAAGAATGAAACGCTGTATACAATCCGTACGGAAATGTACCTGTCGGCCACAAAATAACCGGCCAGGTCGGTAAAGGTCTTGTCGCTCCTGAATATTACCGATATGATAAAAAAAACTATAAATGGAATGAAATGAAGCAGGTTGAGCCAGTTGAATTTTAATCTTGTATGAGTCATGCACCTTACATACAGGAAGAGCAACGGTCCGTAGGTAAAGGCAATAAAGGGAAAAGAATAGAAAATGATGAACTTGATTTTAACCAGGGCAAATATCAGATCAAAGAAAAGCATAAAAAGCAGGGCAGCCATCAGGCGATTGGCTGTGCTAATCGGTTTCTTGGTGGCAATGAGGAGCCCTGCAAAAAATGTTTGTGAGATTCCTATGTATAATATTGGCTCAATAAATTCCATTCCCGGGACTATTAATCATGTAAAGATAATAAATGCTGTTATAAAATTATGTAATTTTGAGCGGGCCGGATGGCTCTCTGTCTTTATATAATAATAAATTATCTTATCTGTTCATGAGTGTTTTGTTAACTTGTAATTCGAAGGTTATTGTACAGGGTTTTACCGGAAGTGAAGGAAGCTACCACGCCGGACAAATGATTGAATACGGTACCAATATAGTTGGTGGTGTAACCCCGGGAAAGGGAGGTCAGGAGCACCTCGGCAGGCCGGTTTTTAACACTGTAAGAGAAGCAGTCGGTGCTACCGGGGCCGATGTAAGTGTTATTTTCGTACCTCCACCGTTTGCTGCTGATGCCATTATGGAGGCGGCAGATGCCGGGATAGAATTAATTGTTACAATTACGGAAGGGATACCGGTTTCAGATATGGTAATGGTAAAAGAATACCTTTCGGGGAAAAGCTGCAGACTGATTGGCCCTAATTGCCCTGGTATTATAACACCTGGCGAGTCCAAGGTTGGTATAATGCCGGGTTTCATCCATAAAAAGGGTAGTGTCGGTATTATCAGTCGTTCAGGTACTCTTACATATGAAGCAGTAGATCAGGTATCGAGGCTTGGTATGGGACAGTCGACCTGTATTGGGATAGGAGGCGACCCGATCGCAGGAACAACAACCCTTGATGCAGTTATGCTGATGATGGCCGACAAGGATACTGAAGCGATAATAGTCATCGGGGAGATTGGCGGTAACATGGAGACAGATGCTGCATACTGGATAAAAGATAATCTGAAAAAGCCGGTAATTGGGTTTATTGCCGGCCAGACGGCGCCCAAAGGAAGAAGAATGGGCCACGCCGGCGCAATCATAGGGGGAAAATCAGACACTGCCGAAGCAAAGATGAAGATCATGAGGGAGTGCGGGATCCATGTGGTTGAGTCACCTGCTGATATTGGCAAGACTGTGGCAGAAGTGCTAAAGAAGGCTAAAGGTTATGGGCGCAGGGATGAGACGTGAGATGTGAGATATGAGATATGAGATATGAGATGGTGAGGGAATAACAGGGTGGTGGAGTAAATTATTGATTAGCTACATTTATGACCATTTAAATCCCTCAACGACTCAACGACTCAACAACAAATTTTGACATTTAATCAATGATTATTTCCTTTGTGGTGTTATAAATGATAAAAAATGGGTCTATTAGAGGGTAAAACAGCACTGATCACTGGTGCTTCCAGAGGCATTGGAAGAGCAATTGCCATTGAATTTGCAAAACAGGGTGCAAATATTGCCATAACCAACATTACCGATGATGCTGAGTTCTGTGAGGTATGTAACGAGTGTGAAAAGCTGGGAGCGAGAGTGGAAAGATATGTCTCTAATGCTGCCAATTTTGAAGAGACTCAGCGTGTTGCGGAAAAGGTAGCAGAAGATTTTGGATCCATCGATATCCTTGTTAACAATGCCGGTATAACAATGGATACCCTTTTAATGAGGATGTCGGAGGAACAGTGGGACAGGGTACTGGAGGTGAATCTTAAATCTGTTTTTAACTATACCAAAGGGGTGCTCGGTACCATGATGAAACAGCGCAGCGGCTCAATTATTAATATGAGTTCTGTCGTGGGGATATCAGGGAATGCCGGTCAGAGTAATTATTCGGCATCAAAGGCAGGTATGATAGGATTTACCAAAACCGTCGCCAGGGAAGTCGGGGGCCGGAATATCAGATGTAATGCTATTGCACCTGGTTTCATAATAACGGAAATGACCGATAAATTGGCTGATGTTGTTAAGAAGGAATGGACTGACAAGATACCTCTGAAGAGGGGCGGTACACCGGAAGATGTTGCTCAGATTGCCCTCTTTCTTGCCTCAGATATGTCAGGCTATATAACAGGGCAGGTTATACAGGTTTGCGGTGGGATGTTAACCTGATTTTATGCTTTTTGTGATATTTTGATCAATAAAAAGTTGTTTTATAAAAAGATATTTACGATATTTCGATTCGACAGGACGCATACAGCACGGGGAGATGCAGCGAGACATTTTTATTCCACATTTTTCTTCCAATCCTCGGCGTCCTGTCTTTTTATTTATATGCCTGAATGTTTAATATACTATTCTGGATAATAATTGCAATTATAGTCCTGAGTCATCTGACAGGGCTCTTTCTCGACTTTCTGAATATCAGGATGTGGTCTTCAAAGGTACCGGATAGACTTACCGGTCTGGTTGATCAGGAAAAGTATAGCAAATCACAGGAATATTTCAGGGTAACTACCAACTTTGGCAATGTCTCTTCCACAGTAAACCTGATCGCTATCCTGCTGATACTGTTTCTGTCAGGTTTTGCATGGGTTGACAGCCTTGCCAGATCAGTGACTGAAAGCCAGATCCTGGTGACATTACTCTTCTTCGCGATAATCGGACTGGCTTCCAACTGTCTGAGTTTACCTTTTTCATGGTATGGAACATTTGTTATCGAAGAGAAGTTTGGATTTAACAGGACCACCTCAGCCACATTTATTTTTGACCAGCTTAAAGGACTTTTCTTATGGATCATTCTGGGCATTCCTGTTATTGCACTGATCACCTGGATATTCTATGAAACAGGGAAATACTTTTGGGTATATGTATGGATCGTAATAACTGCTTTTTCTGTTTTTATGAATATATTCTATGCAAACCTGATTGTACCGCTGTTCAATAAGCAAAAACCTCTGGAAGAGGGGAAACTAAGAGATGAAATTGAGATACTGGCTATCTCCACCGGATTCAAACTATCCAACATATACACCATCAACGGATCAAAGAGAAGTACAAAGGCAAACGCCTATTTCTCGGGGCTTGGGCCAAAAAAGAGGATAGTCCTCTATGATACTCTTATCGAAGACCTGACCACAGAGGAAATTGTTGGGGTGCTGGCTCACGAGATTGGCCACTACAGGAAAAAGCATTCACTGCTTATGCTTGCCAGCGGGATTGTGCAGACAGGACTGATGCTCTATATATTCTCAATATTCTCTAATAACAGGATGCTTACCGAAGCGCTGGGTGCATCTGAATCATCATTCCATATCAGCCTTCTGGCCTTTGTTCTGGTCTACAGCCCTATATCGCTTATTCTCAGCCTGTTCATGAATTATATCTCAAGGCATAATGAGTTTTCAGCCGATCGTTACGCCGGTGATGTTTATGAAGGCAAACATCTTGCATCGGCTTTGAAAAAGCTGTCACTGAAAAACCTAAGTAATCTGAATCCCCATCCTGCTTTTGTTTTCTTTTACTATTCCCATCCACCGCTTCTCAATCGGTTGGAGAATCTTGAATAACTCTTTTCTGCTTCAATTTAACCTGAACATCATGCTACAGATGATGTTTCTTTCTTATATTGCAGATTAATCAGATATTTACTTAAAAAAAACCTCTGTCATGAACAAGTACGACACTAATTCAAGAAGAGAATTCCTTAAGAAAATGGCTGCCGCAGCAGCGGTTGCTACGGTAATTAGCCCTCTTGACCTGTTAACCGGTTGTTCCCCTGCAAAAGCGGCAGGCAAACTTCCGTTAAGACCACTGGGTAAGACCGGGCATATGGTTGGAATTTACAGCCTGGGTGGCCAGGCTACTGTTGAAACCCCGGGTAAGGAAGAACTGGCAGTTGAGATTGTCAATAAGGCAATTGATCTGGGGATCAACTATATTGATACTGCTGCCGCATACGGCAGAGCCACTGATACAATCTCCAGGAGCGAAGCTATGGGTACAAGTGAAAGGAATGTCGGACAGGTTATGAAAACCAGACGTAATGAAGTATTCCTTGCCTCAAAAACTCATGACCGTACATATGACGGTTCAATGCGACTGCTTGAAAAAAGCCTGACAAACCTTCAGACAGATCATCTTGACATGTGGCAGGTACATAATGTCAGGCAAAGTGAAAAGCCGATCATAGATAGCTTCTTCGAAGAAGGCGGTGTTATAAAGGCGATGGAGAAAGCCAAAGCCGAAGGAATGGTAAAGAATATTGGTTTTACAGGTCACGAAGATCCTGAAGTTCTCCTCATGATGGCCGGCAGGTACCAGTTTGATAATGTGCTGGCAGCCATAAATGCAGCAGATAAACATTATAATTCATTTATTGAAAAATTCCTGCCAACTGCTGTTGAACAGGGGATAGGCATAGTTGGTATGAAAATACCTGCACGGGACAGGATCTTCGATCATGGCGGTATCATCACCATGAAAGAAGCCATGGATTATGTTATGACCCTTCCTGTAAGTACAATAATAATTGGTATTGATAAGATTGCTGAGCTGGAAGAAAACATTAAAATAGCGCAGGAATTCAAACCGCTGACTGCAGATGAGTTGCTCGCAATCGAAGACAGGGTAAAACCTCATTTTGAGCATCTTCAGTTCTTCAAGGATGGAATAGGAGAGTGGCCGACGGAATGGTAGCTTTCGGTGCATGCTTTGCCTGCCATAGAATTCTTGGACCTCCGAAGCTTAGGAGAAGGAGGTAGCGAAGGCATGGGCACACGGTACAAGGCGCATGGTTCACGGTTTCAGAGCGTGGTAAATGTATAATAGGAAAAGGCTTGAAAATCAGCCTTTTCTTATTATTGAGCGGGAAACGGGGATCGAACCCGCGACCCTCAGCTTGGGAAGCTGATGCTCTACCGCTGAGCTACTCCCGCAATAATCAGCAAAAATAGATAATATACTTAAATCTTCAATTTTTTATCTTATTATCTACAGCCTTTAATCATTCTTTCCCAGGTTACATTCCCTGAAAAACTGATCCAGAAACCTTTCCATAAATTCATGGCGCTCTTTTGCCAGAGCAGATCCTGTGACAGTATTCATTCTGTCCTTCAGGAGCAGTAACTTTTCATAAAAATGGTTTATCGTAGTGGTTTTGGTGCCAGCATACTCCTCTTTTGAATTGAAATGAGATGGTTCAAGACCGGGAACCCATATCTCATTACCTTTTGATCCTCCATAGCTGAAAGCCCTTGCAATTCCAACTGCACCTATGGCATCAAGCCTGTCTGCGTCCTGGACAATCATTAACCCGGGTGACTTTGAGACTGCTGCACCGTAGCTATCCCTGAATGATATCTCTTTCATTATTCCCGTAACATGTTTGGTAATCGAATCTTCTACACCCAGCCTGCCAAGCAGTTCACTGACCAGGCCCTTTCCATCAGCTTCCGAATCAATCTTATGATCTCCAATATCATGCAGGAGCGCAGCCAGTTCAATAATAAAAGGATCACCTGATTTTTCATACCTGTAAATATACATGGCATTGTTCCTGACTCTTTCAATATGCCACCAGTTATGGCCGGCCTCAGCAGTGGCATGGTAGCTCCTGACATATTCTTCCACCTTTACAATAATTCTTTCTTTATCCATATTATTCCCTGATTAAGTTGCTTGCTGAACTTACAAAAAATATCTTTGCATACAAATATAAGTTCAGCAGGTTTATTAGGTTGAAATAGCTTACGAATGCAATCCATAAATTCAACAAATCAACGCATCAACAAATCAACGCATCAACAAATCAACGCATCAACAAATCAACAGTAAATGACTTGCGAAATAATCACGATAGGCGACGAACTTCTTATAGGAATGACCGTCGACACCAATTCCGGCTGGATGGCTACTGAGTTAACTTCATTGGGAGCTGAAATCTATCAAATAACCACAATATCTGATGAGAAAGGGCATATACTAAAATCAATAGATGAGGCAATGAACAGGTCAGACCTGGTACTTGTAACAGGTGGGCTTGGGCCAACAAGCGATGATATAACCAAGCCTGCCCTTGCAGAATACTTTGAGACAGAATTGATATTCAATGAAGAGGTTTTTTCTTCCGTGAAGGAGCTGCTGCGAAAAAGGGATCTTACCCTTAATGAAAATAACCGTCGACAAGCTGAAGTCCCTGCCTGTTGCAAGATCCTGCCTAACCGGATGGGCACGGCACCGGGTATGTGGTTTGAAAAAGAGGGACATGTCCTTGTCTCCATGCCGGGAGTCCCTTATGAAATGAGGGATATTATGATCAATCAGGTCATTCCTAATGTAAAAGATCACTTTAATCTTGATTTTATATCATTCAGATTAGTAATGACATACGGGACTTTTGAAGCTAGACTTGCAGAGTTGCTTACGGTATTCGAATCACAACTGCCAGATAACATAAAGCTTGCATATTTACCAACTTCCGGAATAATTAAGCTTCGCCTCACCGGAAAGGGTAAGGATCAATCTGTCGTCCGGAAAGAACTTGACAGGCAGGTCGAAAAGCTTGAAGCTATTGTTCCACAATATATTTACGGGTATGATGGGGAAACCCTTGAGCAGGCAACAGGCAGGCTTCTTAAGGCTAAGTCGATGACAATCAGTACCGCTGAGAGTTGTACTGGCGGGAATATAGCACATATGATCACCTCGGTACCCGGTAGTTCATCCTGGTTTACAGGGTCAGTAGTTGCATATGACAACAGAATTAAGATTTCTGAATTGTCAGTAACCGAAGAAGATATAGCCAGTTATGGTGCAGTAAGTGAGAATATCGTAAAGCAAATGGCTTCGGGGATAAGAAAAAAGTATGGTACTGATTGGGGAGTGGCCACATCCGGGATAGCCGGACCTGATGGGGGAACAGTTGACAAGCCTGTTGGGACTGTATGGATTGCTGTAGCCTCCGAAAAATCTGTTATTACCCGTAAATATACTTTTGGCGACCACAGGGAAATTAACATAAGGAGAGCATCCCTGGCGGCTTTGAACATGCTCAGGGAGCAAATTACAGGTTAGCGTAGAGGGGTGTTTTCAATAGCTTAAATAAAGATAGGAATATAATTTGCATAATTAAATAAAAATCACGTAATTTGCGCTTCGATTTTCACAACTGGTGATTACCGAGATTTAAAACAGATAGAGATGTCAAGGATATGTCAGCTGACCGGTAAGAAGGTGATGGTAGGGAATAACGTATCTCACTCAAAAAGAAGGACTAAGAGAAAGTTCTATCCTAATCTTTTCTCAAAGAAATTCTATTATCCCGAGGAAGACAGGTGGATCACACTAAAGATTTCTGCAGCCGGTATTAGATTGATCAATAAGAAAGGGTTACACAATGCCCTTAAGGATGCTAAGGAAAAGGGATATATCGCTAATTACTAAACCTGATCAGAATGGCTAAAAAAGGAAAAGGAATACGGGTTCAGGTGATCCTCGAGTGCACAGAGCATAAGGAGAGTGGAATGCCTGGCACATCCAGATATATAACCACCAAGAGTCGCAAGAATACACCTGACCGTCTTGAAAGGATGAAATACAATCCGATATTAAGAAAATATACTCTTCACAGGGAAATAAAATAAATTTCTGGATATGGCAAAGAAAGTAGTTGCAGCGCTGAAGACCGGGAAAGGCAAAAGCTTTACCAGGTGTATTATGATGACAAAATCAGAAAAGACCGGTGCCTACATATTTAAGGAGGAAATGGTTCACAACGACCACATCAAGGATTTCTTTAATTCATAACAACTCTAATCAAACAATATTTGGGGCTTTCTTCTGCTTAGAAGAGAGCTTTTTCTATATTTGTCCTTTTAATAATATATATTAAATGGCGCTGTTAGGCTTCCTCAGTAAGGATAAGAAAGAGAATCTGAATAAGGGACTCGAAATGACCAAGGAAAGTGTCTTTAAGAAACTCTCAAGGGTGGTAGTCGGAAAATCAAAGGTTGATGACGAGGTTCTGGATAACCTGGAGGAGGTGCTTATCTCATCTGATGTGGGAGTGGATACCACTGTCAGGATAATTGAAAGGATCGAAAGCAGGGTTGCAGCTGATAAATACCTTAATGCAAGTGAACTGAATACCATATTAATGGAGGTGATCGCATCGCTGCTTGAAGAGAACAGGTCGGCCGGGGTAAGCGACTTCACATCTGACTTGCCTGCAAAACCATTTATCATTATGGTTGTGGGTGTAAATGGTGTTGGGAAGACTACCACGATAGCAAAGCTTGCTCATCTGTACAGGACTGCCGGTAAGAAGGTGCTGTTAGGTGCTGCTGACACCTTCAGGGCTGCTGCTATTGAACAACTTCAGATATGGGCCGACAGGGCAGGTGTGGAGCTTGTAAAGCAGAATATGGGATCTGACCCTGCATCAGTTGCGTTCAACACTCTTGAATCTGCAGTGTCGGGCAGCTATGATGTGGCTATTATAGATACTGCCGGGAGGCTTCATAATAAGATCAACCTGATGAATGAGCTCTCAAAGATCAAAAGGGTAATGGAAAAAGTCATACCTGATGCTCCCCATGAAGTATTGTTAATACTGGATGGTTCGACAGGACAAAATGCCTTTGAACAGGCCAGGCAATTCACTGCTGCTACAGAGGTTACTGCAATGGCAATTACCAAACTCGACGGTACGGCAAAAGGAGGGGTAGTTATTGGTATCTCCGATCAGTTCAGGATCCCCGTAAAATATATCGGCATTGGAGAGAAGCTCGATGATCTGCAGCTGTTCAACAGGCATGAATTTGTGGACTCCCTTTTCTCATAATTGCCATCCTCTCTGACCGGGCATTCCCTGCCGTATATATCGATAAACCTGCTAAACTTTTTAAACCCGTTTCCAAACCTTCCCCATGTCCAAATCCATCAACATAGTCACCCTGGGCTGTTCAAAGAATGTTGTAGACTCCGAAAAACTTGTAAAACAGCTTGCATACAATGGCTATAATGTTGAATTTGACAGTGATAACATTGCATCAGACATTGTGATCATCAATACCTGCGGCTTCATCAACGATGCCAAGGAGGAATCGGCTGACACCATCCTGAGGTTTATCAGGGCAAAAGAGAAAGGTGATATTGGAAAACTATATGTAATGGGCTGTCTTTCTGAGAGATACAAGGATGATCTAAGAAAAGAGATTCCTGAAGTTGATCAGTACTTCGGTGTTAACGATATTATACCATTGCTTAATGAGCTTAATTCGGAATTCAGGGATGATCTTTATTCTGACAGAATACTTTCAGGGCCGGGTCATTTCGCTTACCTGAAAATAAGTGAGGGATGCGACCGCACCTGCTCATTTTGTGTGATTCCCGGAATCAGGGGAAAATATATAAGCAGAAGGGTAGAGGATCTCATTGATGAGAGCAGGATACTTGCGCAAAAAGGTGTAAAAGAGCTCATCCTGATAGCGCAGGACCTAAGTTACTATGGACTGGATCTGTACGGGAGGCAGATGCTTGAACCACTTGTGAGAGAGATTACAGCTATTGATGGCATTGACTGGGTCCGTCTGCATTACCTGTACCCTGCCAATTTCCCGCTGGAGATCCTTCAGCTTATGGCGGGCGAACCGAAAGTATGCAACTACATTGATTTGCCTGTACAACACATCTCCGGTTATGTTCTGAGTAAAATGAGGCGCAGTCACAACGGGCAGGAGACACGGGATCTTCTTTACAGGATCAGGGAAGATCTGCCGGCTGCAGCGATCAGAACAACCCTTATCACAGGACATCCTGGTGAGAGGGAAAAGGATTTTAAGGAATTGGTCAGATTCGTTGAAGAGTACAGGTTCGAGCGTTTAGGTGTCTTTACATATTCCCATGAAGAAAGTACCTATGGGTATGATAACTACAATGATGAAATACCAGAAAAGGTCAAAAGGGAGCGTGCCGGTATCATTATGGCTGTCCAGCAGGAAATATCACTTAAGAAGAACATGGATTTGATTGGGAAGGAGTTCAATGTGCTGATTGACAGCAAGGATGCAGGGTATTTTACTGCCCGTACTGAGTTTGACAGTCCGGAGGTAGACCAGGAGGTCATAATAGCTGACAGAGGATCAAATCATAAACCTGGAGATTTTGTCACTGTCAGAATTATTGATGCAGGTGAATTTGACCTTATGGGGGAGTTTGTGTGAATCCTTTAAGTATCATGATTTTTTCATACATTTGTATTGAACCAATAATCTGACCTATGAAAAAGTTATTGACAATTCTCACCTATCTGGCTCTGGCAGCCGTTGTGATCGGTTTAATTTTCAAAATACTGCACTGGCCGGGAGCCGGTATCGTTTTTGTGAGCGGAAACATTATATTCTTTATTCTGGGAATTATCTGGCTATTCTGGAAAAAGAGGGATTATGTGATGATCATCCTGGGAATAACGCTTCTGTTGATATTTGCGGCAGGTACCTTTAAATTTCAACACTGGCCGGGTGCAGGATACCTCATATGGGCGGTTGTATTTATGGTGCCTATCCTGGCAACAGCCCTTTATAATAAAAAGGAGTAAAACCAAATCCTGTCTGCCGGTCTCCGGACGCTTACGCTAAAGCTTCAGCGGCAGCTTGCGGCCATTGCCTGTGGCGACGGCTCGCAGGCAGGTTATCTATACCTTTTAAACATCCTGAACAATAAAAAAAGGTGCCTCCCGGGCACCATTTTTTATTACTCATTGCTTAACTGCTCCTTGCTGTCCTTGTTGCCAGGTGGTTTCTCTTTCTTCCCCTTACTGACTCTCATTTTGATCTCTTCTTTCTTCTTATCCAGCTCAACGATTATCGCGTCGCCTGCTTCAAGGTCAGATTTAATGATCACCTCAGCCATTGGATCCTCAAGGTACTTCTGAATTGCCCTTTTAAGAGGTCTTGCTCCATATTGGGTGTCAAATCCCTTTTCGGCAATATAGTCCTTTGCTTCACCGGACAGTTTTATCTTATAACCGAGTGAAAGAACTCTTTCAAACAAGCCACTAAGCTCGATATCGATGATCTGGTGAATATTCTCCTTCGTTAATGAGCCGAAAATAATTACATCATCGATCCTGTTCAAAAATTCCGGTGCAAAAGTTTTGTGCAGGGCTTTCTGTATCACACTCTTGGCATATTCATCTTTGCTGCTCATTTTGGTCGATGAATCAAATCCGATCCCTGCCCCGAACTCTTTCAGTTGTCTTGTCCCGATATTGGAAGTCATGATCACTATGGAATTTTTGAAATCCACTCTCCTCCCGAGACTATCGGTAAGTTGTCCATCATCCAAAACCTGTAATAATATATGGAATACATCGGGGTGAGCCTTTTCTATCTCGTCAAGCAGAACTACGGAATAGGGTCTCCTTCTTACCTTCTCCGTTAATTGGCCTCCCTCTTCATAACCAACATATCCGGGAGGTGCCCCTACCAGCCTGGAAACTGAAAACTTTTCCATATACTCGCTCATATCAACCCTGATGAGGTTCTCGACACTTTCGAACAGATATTTGGCCAGTACTTTGGCCAGTTGTGTTTTACCAACACCAGTAGGGCCCAGGAAAATAAAGGTCCCGATTGGTTTGTTCGGGTCTTTAAGGCCAGCCCTGTTCCTTTGTATTGCCTTAACCACTTTACTGATGGCATCATCCTGCCCGACCAGACTTTTCTTCATTTCCTCACCCATATGGATCAGTCGGTTCCCCTCTGTCTGCGCAATTCTCTGTACCGGAACACCGGTCATCATTGCCACAACTTCAGCTACTTTTTCTTCATCAACAATTTCCCTGTTTTCAGCAAGGTCTGACTCCCATTTCTTCTTTTCAGCCTCAATAAGGTCAAGGAGCTCTTTCTCCTTATCCCTGAAACTGGCAGCCCTTTCAAAGTTCTGGTTCTTTACGGCGCTCATCTTATCCTTTCGGGTCTCGTCAAGCTCTTCTTCAAGACTCAGAATCCGTTCCGGAACCACGATATTGGAAATGTGCACCCGTGAACCAGATTCATCAAGTGCGTCTATTGCTTTATCGGGAAGGTGCCTGTCGCTGATATACCTGTTGGTCAGCTTAACACATGCATCAATAGCATCTTCGGTATAGCTTACGTTGTGATGATCCTCATATCTTTCCTTAATGTTCTGGAGGATGTTAATTGTCTCTTCAATAGTTGTGGGCTCAACCATAACCTTTTGAAAGCGACGTTCAAGAGCACCATCCTTTTCGATATGCTGCCTGTAATCATCAAGGGTGGTTGCCCCGATGCATTGTATCTCACCTCTTGCAAGCGCCGGTTTTAGCATATTGGCAGCATCAAGAGAACCCGTTGCACCTCCGGCACCCACAATGGTATGTATTTCATCAATAAAAAGGATAATATTATCATTTTTGGAAAGCTCATTCAGAATGGCTTTCATCCTCTCCTCAAACTGCCCTCTGTACTTGGTACCGGCAACTATGGAGGCCATATCAAGTGTAACAACACGTTTATTGAAAAGTACCCTTGAAACTTTCTTTTGAGTGATCCTCAGTGCAAGTCCTTCTGCAATGGCTGATTTACCTACACCAGGGTCACCAATGAGAACAGGGTTATTCTTCTTTCGTCTTGATAGTATCTGAGCCAATCGCTCTATTTCTCTCTCACGACCGACAATAGGATCCAGTTTGCCTTCCTCTGCAGCCTTGGTCAGATCAATGCCAAAATTATCCAGCACGGGAGTATCACTGGATGATTTTGTTGAATGTTGTGACCCTCCAGTCTGCCCTCCCTTGCCTGAGCCTCCGCGCTGAAAGCCTGTGTCATCATCATCTTCTTCCCTTGGGTAATCGGCTCTGGGCATAGGACTATCGGTCTCAGCAAGCTGCCTTACTGTCTGGTAATCCACATTCATTTCAGAAAGATATCGTGTTACAAAGGAGTTTTCCTCCTTAAGTATGGCCAAAAGAAGATGTTCAGTATCAATCACTTCACTTTTCAGTGCCCTTGCTTCAAGGTGCACAAGTTTCAATATGCGCTCAGTGCTCTTCAGAAGTGGCAGTATTTCACTGTCAGATATCTTAATGGGATCATCTACCCGGATACTCCTTTCGACTGAGCCTTTCAGCACGGCAAGGTCAACGCCCTGGTTTATCAGGATGTCAACTGCAAAGCCTTCACCATCCCGTAGTATGCCAAGGAAAAGATGCTCCGGACTAATATGACTGTTCCCAAGTCTTATTGCCTCCTCTTTGCTGTAGGTGAGTATATCTTTAACTTTTTGTGAAAATTTTGAATCCATGTTTAAATTTTAATGTCTGAATAAAAACACCTGCGCTTTTCAGGACAATATGTCATCACTCTTGACAAAAGTACATAAAAAAACCTTTTTGGCGGCCATTTTTAAAGCATAATAGATAATGCAAATAGCATGCCTCTTTTTAACAGAAGTCTGTTGAAAATTAGGCCCGTAATGGTGCATATAATAGGCAAATAATAACTATTTTTGTACGCAGTTTTTATGAGTAGGATTTAATTCTTTATAAGCAGGTAAATATTTATGTAAATGTCAGAACAAGAGAGGATTATAAAGATCAATATTGAGGAGGAGATGAAATCGGCATACATCGATTATTCGATGTCTGTGATTGTTTCAAGGGCACTGCCCGATGTCAGGGATGGATTTAAGCCTGTACACAGGAGGGTATTGTATGGCATGTATGAGCTTGGTGTCATGTCAAACAGGCCATACAAAAAGTCAGCAAGGATAGTAGGGGAGGTTCTTGGAAAATACCACCCTCACGGCGATTCATCGGTTTATGAAGCGATGGTCAGGATGGCTCAGACCTGGTCACTCAGATATCCACTGGTTGACGGTCAGGGAAATTTCGGATCTGTTGATGGCGACAGTCCTGCAGCAATGAGATATACCGAGGCCAGGCTAAAGAAGATTGCTGAGGAGACACTTTCAGATATTGAAAAACAAACAGTTGATTTCCAGCTTAACTTTGACGATTCTCTCGAGGAGCCTACCGTTTTACCAACCAGGTTACCAAACCTGCTGATAAACGGCGCATCTGGTATAGCCGTCGGGATGGCCACCAATATGGCTCCCCATAATCTCACCGAAGTAATAAATGCTACAATTGCCTATATTGAAGACAGAGATATTGGTATTGATGAGTTGATGGGGCACATTAAGGGTCCTGATTTCCCCACAGGAGGCATAATTTACGGGGAGCAGGGGATAAGGGATGCTTTCGAGACAGGAAGAGGGAGGATCGTTGTACGGTCGAAGACTGAAATTGAATCAACCCATTCGGGACGTGACTCTATTATAGTGACTGAGATCCCGTACCAGGTGAACAAGGCCGAAATGATAAGAAAGATAGCTGATCTTATCAATGAAAAGAGGCTGGAGGGGATATCATATATCAATGACGAATCGGACCGTACAGGAATGAGGATCGTGATCATCCTCAAAAAAGATGCAACAGCCAATGTTGTTTTAAATAATCTTTTTAAGTATTCGCAGCTACAAACCTCATTCAGTGTAAATAACATTGCTCTTGTCAAAGGAAGACCCGGGACACTTACCTTGAAGGACCAGATCAGATATTTTGTAGATCACAGGCATGAAATAGTACTCCGGCGCACACGTTTCGAACTTGAACAGGCTGAAAAACGGGCTCATATTCTTGAGGGTCTGATAATTGCCAGTGATAATATTGATGAAGTCATTACAATAATAAGAGCATCAAAGACACCTGAAGAGGCAAGGGAAAGGTTAATGAAGAGGTTTGAGCTTTCAGATGCACAGTCAAGGGCCATTGTTGAGATGCGTTTAAGGCAACTTACCGGTCTTGAACAGGATAAGTTACACTCAGAGTATGAAGAGATAAAGAAACAGATAGACTGGCTGAAAAGTATACTTGAAAGTGAAGGGATCCAGATGAAGATCATCAAGGATGAGCTGGTAGAGATCAGGGACAGGTATGGTGATGAAAGGAGGACAGAAATAGTGCCCAGTGCCGAAGAATTCAACCCTGAAGATTTCTATGCAGATGAGGAGATGGTGATAACCATTTCACATATGGGTTATACAAAGCGTACCCCGCTAACTGAATTCAGACGTCAGAACAGGGGAGGCATAGGAGCAAAAGGAAGCACAACACGGGATGAAGACTTCCTTGCACATCTCTATATTGCTACAATGCACAATACCATGCTCTTCTTTACCAGGAAGGGTAAATGCTTCTGGCTCAAGGTATATCAGATCCCAGAGGGTACCCGTACCTCCAAAGGAAGGGCACTCCAAAACCTGATGAACCTTGAACCTGATGATTCGGTAATGGCCTTTATAAGGGTGAAGACATTAAGTGACGAGGAGTATATTAATAACAACTACATCGTTCTGTGCACAACCAGAGGAATAATAAAGAAAACATCACTTGAGGCATACTCACGCCCGAGACAGAATGGTGTAAATGCTATTACTGTCCGTGATGGTGATACCCTTCTGGAAGCCCGGATGACGAATGGTAAGCATCACATTATGATGGCTGTTGAGTCGGGCAGGGCTATCCGCTTTCCCGAAAAAGCCGTCCGGCCCATGGGTCGTACAGCCTCAGGAGTACGTGGCATAACTCTGGGAAATGAAAATGACAGGGTAATTGGAATGGTTACCCTTGATGTGGAGCAGGGAGAGGAAAATATTCTTGTTGTCTCAGAAAAAGGGTTTGGAAAGAGATCCTATACTGAAGATTACAGGATAACCAACAGGGGAGGTAAAGGAGTAAAGACGATCAATATTACTGAGAAGACTGGAAAGCTGGTTACTTTGAAGGCCGTTACTGACAGTAATGACCTGATGCTCGTTACCCAGGTAGGGACAATGCTCAGGATTCCGGTCTCTTCCTTAAGGGTTATGGGACGCGCCACCCAGGGTGTGAAAATTATCAACCTCAGGGAGGCTGATTCGATAGCCTCTGTGGCTCAGGTAGATGTAAATGAGGATGATACAGTTAGTGATATGATCAATCCTGAAGATGCTGTAGAAAATATTGACTAAATTGGCAAAGTATTTGAAGTTTATTATGTAAATATTAATTTTGAATCCTGTTTTGACATTAAACTTATAAACTTATTAACATGAAAAGATTTATTCTTTCACTTCTTATAGCAGTTATATCGATCGGTGCATTTGCTCAAAAGGGAAAAGTTGCCAGCGGTTTGAGTTTTATAGATGCAGGTAACCTTGATAAGGCAAAGGATGCCATTGATGCTGCCGTAGTACATGAGAAAACGAAGGATTGGCCAAAGACATATTACGCCAAAGGAAGGCTTGCACAGGCATTGTATGAAACAAATGATGACAAATACAAAGCTATGTATGATGATATACTGATGGTTGCATATGATAATTATAAGAAATCCATCGAACTTGATGATAAGGATTCAATGGAAAAGCTTGTTATTTTGCAGTTACCTCAATTATCAAATGATTTTCTGGATTGGGCGGTTAAAGAATTTGATGCGGGGGAATATGAAAAGTCACTTAAGGCATTTGAGGAGTTAATCGTATTACAGGGCAGTGATATTTATGTAGGGACAGTTGATACTGCCGTTATATTTAATGCAGGGCTGGCAGCATACAATTCCGGGTTATACAACGATGCAAATGCCTATTTTGACCGCAGTATTGAGATGGGATACGAGGGTACGACATCTTATATACTTAAGTATCAAGGCTTTGTTGCAGAAAATGATCTTGTAAATGCTGAAAAAACCTTGACTACAGCCTTTGAAGCATTCCCGACAGATCAGAACCTGTTGCTTCAGCTTATTCAGTTTTATCTCGCGAACGAAATGGACGAGAACGCCTATGATTATATCACCATGGCGAAGGAGTCCGATCCTGATAATTATACCTTGTATTGGGCCGAGGGTGTATTACTTCTCAAGCAGGAGAAATATGATGAAGCAATTGTTGCTCTTGAGAGGTCTATAGAGATAAACAGTGAATTCTTTGAAACACAGTATAACCTGGGTGTTTGCTATTACAACAAGGCTTCCGGCCTGTTTAATGAAGCAAATGAGATAATGGACAATGTCAAGTATAACGAAGCTGTTAAGGTTGCAACCGATGTTTTTGCAAAGGCCGTACCTCCGTTTGAGAAGGGAAGAGAGCTTCGTCCTGATGATATTGATACTCTCACCAGCCTGAAAGAACTTTATTACCGCCTGAAAATGAACGATAAGTACAATGAGGTTATGGCAAAGCTTGCCGAGATGGAGAACAGGTAGAAGCTAATCATGTAACGCATTTCTGCGGGGCCATCCGGTTCCGCTTTTTTTTTATTAATGCGAAGGGGATGATGCTAATTGTGAAATGCGAAAATAATGCGATAGGTTATGTTTATCTGCTGTGGGGGATAGATATATTTTTTCTACTTAACATAATATTAATTATAGGCAAATGGTTAGCAAATTGCGTATCCGGCGCTTTTGCCGGATTTAACATAATATCAGATGTGGGCTGCCAGGACCATATCGGCTCGATATTATGTTAAAGCAATTTGCGGCTAATAAACGCTGCCGGCTTCGTCGTACCGATCAAATACACTCTCCTGGTAATCCAACCAACGCAATTTGCTTTGCCAACGCACAGGCGTTTATTTGCAGCTATAATTGAATATTATATTAAATAGAACGGCGCAAGGCACAAGGCTTAAGGCGTAAGGTTTTAACTTCATTAGAATTGATTATTTGATTATGGATCGTACCATTAACCAGAATATGGCTTAGAAGTTGAGAAGTTTAATGGTTTAGGATTTGTCATCCTGAGCTTGCCGAAGGATCTAAAACGTTGATCAAGTTGATAAAGTTTATAGAGTCCTTGAATATCGAATATCGAACAAGGAATGTTGATTTCAGAAGGTTCGCCTTCCAGGCGATTGTTTTAAACATGCTACAAGTTATAGTACCACCCTTATTCCTTGGTTTTTGGTCCTATTCTAATATTATGTTAAATAGAAATATATTAATCTGACTTAAATGCTTGATTATAATTAGTATAAGTGTAATTTATTGTATCTAAAGCACTGAATAATAGCAATTTACGTGAGTGAACTGAATACTTTTATCTTTTTCCTTTTATCTTTTATCTTTCTTTAACCCCTTTGCCTATAATTAGTCATTATATTTCTATGATAAAATGTCTTAGGGAGGTTAATATTATTTTCAAAGTTAGAATTTTTCCATATTTATTATCTCTTTAATTGAATATTATTTAGCTATAAAACCATGCTTCTATTAGCAGACATCCTGTATTGAGCTGCAACTTCTCTTATTATGTTTTATAGTTTAAGGGGGCGCAGACTAAATAAAAGCAGGCATTCTCTCCTGAAAAGCTGCAACATAATGAATACGCTTCCCCTTGTATCTTATCGATCTTATAGTTTTTAATTATCCATTATTTTTGTTTATACAGATATTGCCTGAATATATGGCTGGTTGTTTTTTAAAACATATCTCATCCTGTTTACCAATTTCCTAGCTACTCTCACTATTGCCTTGCTACTTTTCATTCGTTTAGTGAGCTGCTGGTAGTAAAGAAGTAATGAGGGGTCTTTCTTTACTGCAATCCATGCACTTTCAATGATCATTGTCTTAAGCCAATTATTTCCTCTCTTTGTCATCGCTCCAATATGTTCAGTATCTGAACTTGCGTAAACATTAGGAACCAGTCCTATAAAACTGCATAATTGATCAATCTTTTTAAATCGGTTAATATCCTCAATCTCTGTAAGTATCGTCATAGCAATTACCAGGCCTATTCCGGGAATTGTCTTTAAATTTCTTACTCTGTCTGCATATCTATCTGTTTTACTCATAAGTTTTATTTTATCAGTTATAGTCTTTAAGATTTTTTCTAAACCAGCAAGCTCCGATAAAAATGTATCCAGGGCCAACCTACCTGTTTCTTGTTCAAAATCGATTGATCTTAACCACTGAATAAACCTTTTAGACCACTTGCCGGTGTCCATCTCTTCAGGAATATTTATTCCGTAATAACTTAATACTGCTTTGATCCGGTTTTTACAGCGTGTCCTGTTTTCGATTAGTTTAACCCTGGTTCTCATTAACATCCTGTCTTCAAGATTTGCTCTGGAAGGAACATAAATGGATATCAAGTCTCCGTTTTTCAGAGAACGGGCAAGCTTCCGGCAATCTACCTTGTCCCTCTTCTGCTTCCTCTCTTTATTTGTGGTTGGGACATCGGCCGGATTAATTACGATGCATTCTATGCCCTCCTTACATAAAGCATCATGAATCCAAAAACCACAATAACCAGCTTCGTAAACGCACTGGTATGTTGCATCTGGAAAGGTCCGCTTAAGATAACTCACCAGGACTTGGGGATCCGGAGGCTGGCTGAAAGTTTTGTGTTCAAAATCTTTTGTGTGAATACTGACAGACCAGTTTTTTTTATGAACGTCTAATCCGGTATAGATAATTTGCCCGGTAAAGTCTAATTTTGTAGTACTTTTCATAGCCTTAGGATTTTAAAGGTTACACTTGTTATTAGCAATACTAAGTTAACCTTCCTAAGGCTTTTTATACATAAGGACTAAATAGCCGCTCCCCCGCCCGGTGAAATAATTTCAAATCTTATCTTTGTTCTATGTATTTTACTTATGTGCTGTTAAGTGAAAAAGACGGTAAACACTATACCGGTTATACAAAAGATTTGAAATTAAGATTTGATCAACACCAGAATGGTGAGGTTCAATCTACCAGGAATCGGAGACCCTTTAAACTAATCTATTACGAAGCCTGTATCAACCAATATGATGCTATCAAAAGAGAGAAGTATTTAAAGACTCACTATGGTAAAATGTTCTTGAAGAACAGGCTTCGTAACTGGAATGAAGAGAATTGTTGATCAAATCTTATTTCACGGGGCTGGTCCCTAAAATCTCGCAATATCTCCTTTTGTTTCAGTGTTTTACAAAAGCATCTATTGCTCAATTGCCCATTCTCCCTCATTCTCGGTTTGTCTTATTCCCCTCCCTTTTTTTTGCCACTGCTTACAAGAGTATTTGCAAATTTGCTCCGCTCAGTTTGCAATACACTTGTTTCCCTTCCTCAATCAGAAATTAAAAAAGTAAGATTTTCTTATGTGTTCATATGTTGTATAACATAAATATTTC
Organism: Bacteroidales bacterium; assembly: GCA_035527935.1. GTDB lineage: Bacteria > Bacteroidota > Bacteroidia > Bacteroidales > VadinHA17 > DATKZO01. The sequence goes on along the minus strand of DATKZO010000009.1, from coordinate 280 downwards.
TTGTCACGAAAGGCAATATTCTTTCATGTATTAATGAACCTACGACTTACTTACAAATCAAGTATAAGTTAAAGCTCCAAATCCGTTGAGGATCGCTCGGTTTTTACCAACGCTTGTTTTTAACAATAACAAGTAACTATCTAACCTGATTAATTCATAAACTTAAAATTAGGCACAAAAATTGATTTTTTGCTCCTGTTTTTCTCTGAAAGTTTTTACGATTTGCCTTTGGGGAAGGAATTTCTCCAATTTTTATCTGGATTTACCCCTGATTCATTAG
>DATKZO010000008.1:0-10630 GCA_035527935.1 Bacteroidales bacterium | reverse complement strand
TGAGTGCCAACACCGGCAGATCTATGAAATACCAGGTTTATCAATTTTCAGGTTTAATAAGTACGGATATCAGACGTAGTTATTAGCAATTTCGGAAAGGTCGGGGCCACTTTTGAAGGTTTGGAGCATGTTATACAACATGAAGACAAAATTTTCTGACGAAAACGATACGGGGCACATGGCACACGGTGCACGGAAGATGCTTAAATTCAAGGATTAAGGTGTGAGGATAGCAGAAAATTATATTTTGTAAGATTTTGTAAATTGTAGTATAAATGTCTCACTTTTTTGATCTCCTTATGGGAAAATTTGAAGAATTACGCATTTGGCATCGCGCCCAGGACCTTTTTAAAAATATACAAACTGACAAATCAAGGTACGATTGTCAATGACTATGGGTTGAAGGACCAGATGCGAAGAGCAGCTGTTAGCATTGTAAGCAACACTGCAGAAGGAGATGAACCGGGAACTGACAAACTTTCAACCAGATATTTCTATCATGAGGATTAGATGGGCGAAGCGCGTTATATCTTTCTTGTTTTAAATTGTTTCAGGTGCTTTATCAGGCCTCCTGTTTTAAATATTATTTTGTCAATATCGTTTCTCAGTTTAGAGGCTGTTTCTTTATCGAAATAGCCAAGGTCCTCTCCAAGGTAAAGCATACTTTTCAACTTTCCTCCTGATCCTTTTGATATCTTCAGGAATTGTATGAATTCCCTGTTCCCGTTTCTCTCAAAACCTTCAGCTATGTTATTCATAACCGATATAGCCGATCTGCATATCTGGTCCCTGAAAGCATGATCATCACATCCATCCAGTCCTCTATAAACCTCATTCACCAGCTCCCTTGAATGTTTCCAGACCTGCAGCTCCTCAAGAGATTTTATCGTTGCCATTTCCTTTATCATAAAGATCTAATATAATTCTAAATATTGTCATCAACCTGCGAATCACAACTCCGCTGACCCCGATAATATCTTCGGGGCGCCTGGGTCTACGACCCGCAACTTGTATCCCATGACAATAATAATACATATGACTTCTCTAATGTGCTACAACTGTAATGCTGTCGTTTGTGTGTAATACAACATAATTCGCAGCGACAAATTTATATTTTTCAGGATTAAAACAAAGACTTTTGTGATTTATGGAATCTTTTATTAGATAAGACCAGAGGATTAATTAATGAAGGCTTATGGAATGAGAAGTTACGGGGAATTGTTTATTTGGAGTACCGGGCGCCTGGTGCTTGAATCCCTGCGAGCGCAATCCCCGTTGCTTGCGGCGAGGAGCTTCAATTTCCGGATAGTTACAGGTTCCAGGTTACGGGCTTACACGTTCTGCTCTGACCATAGTCATGGATGCTTGATTTCTGTATTTGAGTCTGAATTATAGTTAGGGCCTTTAAGCAAATAAACAAGTTTTCCAAGTCTGTGCGGGTAGTAGAAAATCGTGAAGAGGCGATTTCTGGTTTTGTAACGTTGCTTCATAAATGTCATCGACGGGAACAGATCTCCAAGCATGAATATTAGCTTACGGTGAAAGCCGGGGATATTTTTTATGACTTCACGGTAGCTTTCAGGTTTGTTACTGACCGGATTGCCTTTTGGGTTGTTAAGGAAATGGAGGAATTCCTTCAGAACTTTGTTCCAATTGCCAGGCTTAGGTACATCAATAAAGACAAGACCCCAGAAATGCTTAAGGAGGGTAAGTTTTGCATAAAGAGTATATTCAATCCTTGCTTTCCTGGCCAGAAGGAAGAGCTCATCATTTATAAGCTCTTCCCTGTACCTGTCGGCTAACAGGTAAAGATCGGTGTATAACCTTAGCTGGGATTCCCCATTACCTTCATGGTAGTCAAGATGCTTTACTAGGTACAGGAAATGCAGGTTAAGCGGAGGGATCCTGAGCTTTACATTGTTTATCAGAATTGTTGATGATTCTGAAATAAACCACCTGTTAAGATCAATATCCCAGTTGAACAGGTTATGATGGATCTCAAGCGACAAATCATCCTTATAGAGTGAAGGCAAATGCTTTCCGTACCATTGAAGGATAAAGGCATAAAGGGGAGATTTCAACGGGGCTGACCTGAATCCTTTTGAGAGGAGTACCCTCCGGGTATGCATGCACCTTTCACGGTCGATCATAACATCTATATCGGTCATTTGTCTCAGTCCGGCATTTCCATACACAGTGAGCTCCATGGCAAGCCCTTTCATAACCACGGGACTGATATCCTCCTTGGCCAGCAGTGCCGCTGCCTCCGTAAACCTGTCGAGCAGGTAGGTGTTACGGGTCAGACTGATGAGGTGTGATTGTTTCAATACTCCCCTTTGTAGGCGGGGAACCTGATCCAATAATCCCAGATCCTTCAGATTTGAATATATCAGGGCACTGATGCCATGCTCATTAATAAGGTCTGTAAGCTCCGGCCAGAAGGGCACCTGGCGGACCAGTTCTTTAATGCGCAATACCTGGTCGCCGGTGAAGGACAATCGGCACAAACTTATTAGCAGGTATTCAACCGGGGATAGCCTGGAATCCATATGGGTGAAGATACTAATTTTTGAGGAGTGGGGGAGCGGGAGAGTCTTTTCATTTGCATCCGGCAAATGAAAAGACGGGGAAGGGGAGAATGGGATAAGGGGAGAGGGGGAGAGTCAACCTTCACTTCCTGTCTGCCATGCCTCCGGCAGGTGAACTGACAGGCAGGCGTTACGGTTGACGGGGAAGGGGGAAAACGGGGAGCTCGCTCATCCCGGGGACCAGGGATTCGCGAACGGGGATGGGGAAATGTGAAGTGAAAATCAAATCCGGGATGTCCGTATAGACCACTTTTGTGGATTTACCATCATGGATACGAGCATTTTAAGGATCTGCTCATATCTTGAATCCAGTCTGGAATGAGTTTCATTGGTTATGTACCCTTGCGCTAATGAAAAGTCGAGCCAGTTCTGAGTTTCGGCAGCTTCGCCTTCTGAATCAGATAATTTAGCAACAAATGCTTTTTCATATCGCCTTTTTCTAAATGCCTCTGCAATATTAGCAGGAACTGATCTTGAGCTCTTACGGATTTGAATTGTCAGAGCATACAATTCTTCATTTGGAAATGACTTTGAAATCTCAAATATTTCCAGGGCAGTTTTAAAGGCTATTTGATACACCTCCAGTTCCCGGTGGGAGTTAATGATTTTCATAATAATTGACTTTACAGCAAGACAATATCAAATATATGAAAAAGACAGATGTTTCCACAACACAATCTCCCCCTCCCCGTCATGCCATCCGTGAAATCATTTGCTTTGGTGCAGGCAGCGGCGTGACTCTCCCAATCTCCCTCTCCAGGTTCCAGTCTCTACCTTATGACCCTATAAAAATCTATTGACCATAAAATTTATTATCTTTCGTTAACCTAATTTTCCAATGAAAAAGATTCAGCTTTTCATAAAGGCAATAAAGCTTGTAATGCAGGCGGCACCCACATGGACAGCGGGCTCTGCTTTTCTTTCCCTAATAAGTAGTATTCTTCCCCTTGCCCTTATATGGTCCATTAAGAAACTGATAGATGCCATTACGGTTTCGGCCTCTACAGGGTCGTATGAAAGCTCAAGGATGGTAATATTCATGGTAATCATAATAGCTGTCATATATTTCCTGGAAGAATCGTTCCAATCACTGGGGAACCTGGTTAAGAAGAAGCAATCATACAGGGTTGAATCGCATATGTTCGGGCTCATACACAGTAAATCGGTGTCACTGGATCTGCTGCATTTTGAGAACCCCGAATACTATGATATACTCTCCAGGGCCTCAAGGGAAGCCCCCTACAGGCCTTCATCCATTGTCAATAATTTAGTATCTCTGCTAAGGAGCGGGCTCTCCCTGGCCCTTATGGCCGGTCTGCTGGCATTTCTCAATATCTGGCTGCTGGCTATACTGGTTATCGCCAATATCCCGGGCATAATGCTACGGGTACGATTTGCAGACATACTGTATAATTTCAAAAGGGAACAGTCACCCATAGCCCGCAAAGCTGCCTACTTCAACTGGCTTCTCACTGGCGACCGGCCCTCCAGGGAACTAAGGCTGTTTGGTTTAGGGGAATACTTCACAGGTATCTTCAGGAAGCATTTCGATCAGCAGCAGGAAGAGGAGGTTAGGATTATCAGGAAACGTTCACTGATCGAACTGATATCCGCTCTTTTCAAGGCTCTGGCAGTGCTGGTGGCGATCTATTATATTGCCGTACAGACAATGGATTCATGGATATCACTTGGCGACCTTGCCATGTACCTTCTTGCCTTCAGGATGGGTATGACCTTCCTCCGGCAGCTTCTTGGTTCCATGGCAGGGCTGTATGAGGATAACCTGTTTATTTCAGATGTCTTCGAATTCCTTGGTCTTGAGGAAAGGGTGGTTGCATTACCACCAGTTATAAAAGTGAAAAAGTTTGAAAAGGCAATAAGCATAAAAAACCTTCAATTCAGGTATCCCGGAACGGACAGGGATGTACTGTCGGGCCTCAACCTTGAGTTAAAGAGGGGAGAGACACTTGCCCTGGTTGGTGCCAATGGTGCAGGCAAAACAACCCTTGTACGACTGATCTGCCGTTTGTATGACCCGGTTGCAGGCAACATCCTGTTCGATGGTCACAATATCCGGAATATTGATCCATTGTCGTACCGGAGGATATTTTCGGTTTTATTCCAGGACTTCATGCTATATAATATGAGCGCCGGCGAAAATATAATTGCCGGTGATATCCGAAACCTTTCCGATAAAGAGCGACTTCATGATTCGGCAGCAAAGGCAGGCATACATTCGTTCATTGAAGATCTTCCAAGGGGATACGATACGATACTGGGCAGGCTGTTTGACGACAGCAGGGAATTAAGCTGGGGTGAGTGGCAGAAAATAGCCCTTGCGAGATCGTTATACAGACAATCCGAGATTTTGATACTGGATGAACCCTCCTCGGCTCTTGATGCCGGGTCAGAGTATGAGCTATTTACACGTTTCAGGGACATCTCCGGGGGCAGGACCTGTCTGCTGATAAGTCACCGCTTTTCCAACGTAAGCATTGCAGACCGGATAGCAGTACTTGATAATGGCAGGATCTCAGAACTTGGCACACATGAGGAGTTGCTTAGATCCAGGGGGCAGTATAGTGTGCTTTATGGTAAGCAGAAGGAGAGATATCCGTAGGTTAATTGGAGTGGGGGAGTGGGAGAGTCTTTTCATTTGCCGGATGCAAATGAAAAGACGGGGAAGGGGAGAATGGGAGAGTCAACCTTCACTTCCTGTCTGCCATGCTTCCGGCAGGTGAACTGACAGGCAGGCGTTACGGTTGACGGTGAGGGGGGAAACGGGGAGCTCGCTCATCCCGGGGACCAGGGATTCGCGAACGGGGAGTGGGAGAGATCAAAAGGCAGATAATTATTCGTTAAAAAGTGTATTTGATTTTTCTATAATTTCCAGGGAGTATCAAAGCTTGACTGACGCATTTCCAGTTCCCCGGTGGGAGTTAATGATTTTCATAATAATTGACTTTACAGCAAGACAATATCAAATATATGAAAAAGACAGATGTTTCCACAACACAATCTCCCTCTCCGTCACGCCATCTGTGAAATCATTTGCTTTGGTGCAGGCAGCGGCGTGACTCTCCCAATCTCCCTCTCCCCGATTTCACGAGCAAAGCGAGTGAAATCTCTCCCCTTCTCCCCCTCCTTCAACGCCCTCTCAAAAGAGAAAACACCTTCTTAATTCTTACAATGAACCATACTTTTTTCCGGTTAAGACCGTATCTCCATTCGGGGATGAAGGCGTTCGGTAGCCGGGGCAGGGTTCTGCCGTGACGTTCGATCGAGGTGACTTTACCGGCGAGCTGGTCCGGGCCGATAGTCTGGTCGGAGGAAAGGGAGCTGTCGCCGCGGGTGAGGAAATATTTCCGGTTATTGTATCCGGCAATATGTATCAGGCGATGAACCACAAAGTCAGTATCACGCTGCCAGGCAATTATTTCACCGGGGATGAGGGATAAGGGATCAGGGATTGGGTGGATAATAATAATGTCTTCAGGTTTAATGGAGGGATACATGCTGTAACCGGAGGCTATGATCCGTACGGATGTGCCCTCTTTCAGCAGGCCAAAGGCAAACTCCTTCAGAACCTTCTTATCTCCGGCAGGCCTATTCGTCATTTTCAATAAAGGTTACAACCGACTGATCAGGGGCAAATTTAAGTGACCGTACCGACAGACCGGTTACAAGGTTGAAGATAGCGCCGGTAAGGGTACCGATATGCTCCGGGCTCCAGTGATGCTGGATACAGTTCGACATCAATCCTGCGATAGCCTCGGTGTGGGTCAGTGTGAGAGAGATATTCTCTTTACAATGTTCTATAAGATATACAGCAGCAAGCTCAGCGCTGCTGCTTTGCTCATCAGGATAAACGGGTGTATTGTACATCAAATATTTATTGCCCCTCTTCCTGATTATTAGCCTGTCGTCATGAATAACCTCAGCTCCTGCTTCTGAGAAGAGACGGGCCATGGTGCTTTTACCTTTTCCTGAGCTTCCGGTAAAGAGATAGCCCCTGTTATTATACTTCACCCCTGAGCCATGAATAAAAATATCACCATTCAGTGCAGTGAGATAGTAAAGGATCAGTCCGTCGAGAGGATAGATGAAAGGGTTGATCCCGGAGACCGGGGTGTCAATGACCAGGTCCCACGACTTCTCTCCCGGGCGCACAAAAACCAGGGCTTCATGATACTGGTCGTTCATCGGGAAGGAGGTACGTATCAGGATATAATCACCATATTGCAGGACGGTCCAGAACTTATCTTTTTTCTTCGCGGGCACACCGTTGATCTCCTCAACATAGGGTGCCCTGAAGACCGTTCTGGTTCCATGCGGCATCTTAACCTTCGACCTCCTCACGTTAATTACCAGGTCGTAATCCTCCTCATCGTAAATGAACGATAGTTGCGAAGGGGAGGGTGCAAGCGTTACTCCCCTGATCAATGCATTAAAGAGAATAGTATAGCCTGCTATATTGAGCGAGTAATGGTTCATTCGACAATGATAAGATAATCTTTCATGTCATGAAAAAATGCGAGGACATCATTCAGTGCTGTCTTGCCGTCAACCTCAAATTCTTCTTCCACCTCCGAAATGATATCCCTGACACTCTTTACACCATCGAGCTGCTCCCAGATAAATGCACCGGTAGTGTTCAGGGTATAGACCGATTTCATGTCTGCTATCTGATTGGTTACCGGGACCAGCACATATTCGTCGCCCGTTTTGCGTGCCACGATCCGTGGTGAGCGGAAATAGATGGTGTTGAGGTTTATCATGCGGGTGATTCTGTACAGTCAAAATTAAGCAAAAATATTGAACGGAAGGGATAAAAGGCAAAGGGTATGGGGTACAGGACGAAGGGGAAAAAACAGGGAAGGGGAGAGGGGGAGAGTCAACCTCCACTTTCTGTCTGCCATGCCTCCGGCAGGTGAACTGACAGGCAAGCGTTACGGTTGACGGGGAGGGAATTGACAGTAAGTGTTTTCTGTGTATTACAGGTTATGGAAATATGTTGAGGGGGAGAATGGGCGAGCTCGTTCATCCCGATAACCCGGGATTCACGAACGGGGATTGGGAAAAGTCAGGAATGGGAGAGTCGACCTCTTCCGGCATTTGCCGGCTACGGTTGACAAAGACGTCGATCGTTAGTGTGTAAATTTTGCTCAAGATTTATTTTGACTTTCAAATGTTTATTATAAATTTTCAATAAGGGATAGCTCTGCCTAATTACGCGACGTAAGGAGCAAATAACGTGACACCGGGGCGTGGCATATGACGCTACCAGCTAACACTACCGGGGTTCAAGGGGAGATCTGCGACAACCAGTAGGTGATAAATTGGTTTTTCAAAAAAATTCATTTCCTTTGTATGTGATTTTGTGGACAGATTTGAGCTGATTGCAACCACAAGGGAAAAAATGCTAAAACGGCTGACTATTCTCCGGTCATTCAATCAACCAATCCTGTTACATTTTGTTGTACTAAAAAAGATTTTTATAATGGGATATCTATTTACTTCCGAATCGGTATCTGAAGGCCACCCCGACAAGGTAGCCGACCAGATATCAGACGCAGTACTTGATGAGATACTTGCCTACGATCCTGACGCCAAGGTAGCATGTGAAACTCTTGTCACCACGGGGCAGGTGATCGTTGCCGGGGAGGTCAAGACCTCCACATATGTCGATATACAGAAGACCGCAAGGGATGTGATAAACAGGATTGGTTATACAAAAGGGGAATATCGCTTCGAGGGCGACTCATGTGGTGTGCTTAATGCGCTGCACGAGCAGTCGCCCGACATCACCAGGGGAGTGGTAAGGGCTGATCCGCTGGCACAGGGTGCCGGGGACCAGGGGATGATGTTCGGGTATGCCTGCAGGGAAACAGATAATTATATGCCACTTGCCCTTGACCTGGCACATAAGCTGCTTATCGAGCTGGCTGCCATCAGGCGGGAGAAGAAGGTGATGAAATACCTTCGTCCCGATTCAAAATCGCAGGTAACCATCGAATACGACGATAATAACAATCCGGCAAGGGTGCATACCATTGTCGTTTCAACTCAACATGATGAGTTTGATGATGATGATGAGATGATGCTGGCAGCCATCAAGTCTGATGTAAAGAATATTTTGATCGCCAGGCTGGTAGAAAAACTCCCTGACAGGATCCGGAATCTTTTTGATGATCATTACATCCTTCATGTTAACCCGACAGGTAAATTTGTTATTGGGGGCCCTCATGGCGATACAGGGCTAACAGGACGAAAGATAATCGTTGATACATATGGCGGACGCGGGGCGCATGGAGGTGGTGCCTTCTCGGGTAAGGACTCCTCGAAGGTGGACCGTTCGGGAGCCTATGCTGCGCGCCATATTGCAAAGAACCTGGTAGCTGCCGGGTTTGCCGATGAGATCCTTGTCCAGCTATCCTATGCTATTGGTATTGCCGAACCGCTGGGTATCTATGTTAACACCTACGGAACAGCCATGGTAAAACTGACAGACGGGGAGATCGCGGAAAAGCTTTTATCGATCTTTGATCTCAGGCCGGCAGCAATCGAAAAGAGGCTTAAGCTCAGAAATCCTATATATTCAGAAACAGCTGCATATGGACATATGGGAAGGGAAACGCAAACTGTAACCAAAATATTTGAATGCCCTTACTGTGATCCTGTGAAGCTTGAGCTTGAGGTTGAACTGTTTACCTGGGAGAAACTTGATTATGTGGATGTTATAAAGAGGGAGTTTGGACTTTAAAAACGGCCAGGGGCCAAGGGCAAAGAAGGAAGGGAGATGGAGGGGAAGAGGCGGAGAGTGGGAGAGTCACGCATTCGCGCGACGGGGAGATTTCCCTCACTACACTCGTGAAATCGGGGAATGGGAGAAGATTTTCAACTCAATAAACTAATTCAACCTATTCAACTTTTAATGCGGAGCATTAGAAGGAAGCCTTAACAATCCTGCAGATATTGTCAGACCTTCCCAGGGTATAATAATGGATCCCCGGTACATTTGACTTAAGCAGATCTTTTGACTGCATGGTAGCCCATTCGATACCAACTATGCGGGCCTGTTCGTTGGTTTTACATTTGTGAAGCCCGCTCACCAGTTCATGTGGCAGGTCGATGCTGAAGGTCTGTGGAAGGAGGTTTACATCGTTAAGAGCTGATATTGGCTTTATGCCGGGGATTATCGGAACATCAATCCCGGCCTCATGGCATGCATCCCTGAATTCTATGAACCTTGCGTTATCAAAGAACATCTGGGTCACGATATAATCGGCCCCTGCATCAACCTTGATCTTCAGCTTCTCAATATCAGCCTTCCTGTTTGCTGACTCAATATGCTTCTCAGGGTAACCGGCTACGCCAACGCAGAATGACGAGGGTATGCTGTTCTCAATCCGGTCAAGGTATATTCCCCTGTTCATATCCTTTATCTGCTTTACCAGTTCAGATGTATGGGGGTGACCATCTTTTTCGGGAATAAATTCCCTTGATCCCCTGGGAGGGTCTCCCCTGAGTGCCAGCACATCATGTATTCCCAGGAAATTCATCTCTATAAGGGCATTCTCGGTCTCTTCCCTGTTGAATCCGCCGCAGAGAATATGCGGGACTACTGTTACATTATATTTGTATTTGACTGCTGCGGCCATGGCAATTGTGCCCGGGCGCTTCCTGATGGTCCGTTTCTCTATCAGTCCATCGGGACGCTCCCTGTACACCACCTCGTTCCTGTGCGAAGTGAAATTAATATAGGCAGGTTCAAACTCCAGCAGTCTTTCAATGGCGTTGTATATGCGGTCAAGGCTGTGTCCCTTGAGAGGGGGCAGCAGCTCGAAGGTGAAGAGGGGCTTTTTTGCCTGTGTTAGTTTTTCTTTTACGTTCATTTATTCTAACCTGTATTATTCATAAAAAAGGGGATTTTGTTCTTTATTTATAACTTAAATAGTTATATTTAAAGTTGTTACAACAAAAAACCCCTTTATACAATGATACACAAAAGTACTGAAAATTTCACACCGGAACTAAGCCTT
>DATKZO010000007.1:0-78480 GCA_035527935.1 Bacteroidales bacterium | reverse complement strand
GCTAGCGTTCATCCTGAGCCAGGATCAAACTCTTCATTGTAAAAAATATCTGTTGTCTCTTCGAAGATAAGACCCCTTGAACTCGTGGCTTTTGTTGTACTTAAGCCTGGATTTGTGCTTCATTTAATCAAAGAACTCTTTATTTTTATAAAACTATCTCAAATATCGCAAACACAAATTAGTGGGGCGACAAAGATACAACTTTTGTCAATTTTTGTCAAAAAAAATTTGAGAATTTTTCCGGGGAATTATCTTCTTTCCAGTCTTTTCAATCATCCACTGTGCTGCTTCAAGGCAGCACTCCCCAGAAAAACCTCAAATAATATCTTGAAAGAACTTTATCGTCAAAAGTGGGTGCAAAATTATATAATAATAATATAACTTCAAAATAATATTCCCCGGAGAAAGAAAAATATTTTTGCTGCCCAAATCAAAGGATTGATTATGTGATTATTGGCGAACAACTCTTAGTTAAAAATAAGTTAATATTACTGCAATTAAACCCTAAATGCGTATTTTCGCAATTAGAAAGCTTGTTTGATGAACCGGAATCTGGTTATTATACCAACATATAACGAGAAGGAGAACATTGAATCAATTATCAATGCTATTTCGGAACTTGAAATAGGCTTTGATATTCTGGTAGTGGATGACAATTCCCCGGATATGACCGGGGATATTGTTGAAGGGCTTACTGAAAATCTTGGGAACCTGCATCTGATCCAAAGAGAGGGAAAACTTGGACTTGGGACTGCCTATATTACAGGATTCAAATGGGCTATTGAAAAGGGTTACGATATAATCTGCGAAATGGACGCCGACTTTTCGCACGATCCGGCCGACCTTACCAGACTTCATAAAGCATGTATGAATGGAGCCGATCTGGCTATCGGATCAAGATATATAGCGGGGGTGAATGTAGTGAACTGGCCCCTTGGCAGAGTGTTGATATCATATGCAGCATCAATATATGTAAGGATAGTAACCGGGCTGAAGGTAAAAGATACTACTGCCGGGTTTAAAGCCTATAGGAGGATTGTCCTGGAAACTATTGATCTGGATAAGGTCAGGTCAGTGGGATATGCTTTCCAGATTGAGATGAAATTCACAGCATGGAGGTTTGGTTTCAAAATTGTTGAAATACCCATTGTCTTTACCGACAGGAGGTTTGGAACTTCAAAAATGAGCGGGGGAATCTTCAACGAAGCATTATGGGGAGTTATAAAGATGAAATTCAGGAGCTTCTTCAGGAAATATAAGCGAACTGGCCAGTAGAAATATCAAACAAATGAAAACACTGATACACCAGGCTGAGATCGTTAATGAGAATAGAAGGTTCTTTGGGAGTATTCTGATTGAGAATGGAGTCATTAGCAGGATCATAAGGGAAGATGAACCGGTAGCATTCCCTAACAATGTTAATGTTATTGAGGCTAACGGCAGATTGTTGCTGCCCGGCATTATTGATGACCAGGTTCATTTCAGGGAGCCGGGTCTGACTCATAAGGCCGACATTCACAGTGAGTCTCGTGCAGCGGTGGCCGGAGGGATGACATCTTTCATGGAGATGCCCAATACTCTCCCTCAGACCACAACCAATGCGCTGGTCAGGGAGAAGTGGGGTATTGCGGCAGATTCTTCTGTTACCAACTACTCCTTCTATCTTGGAGCCACAAACGACAATATTGAGGAAATAAAGGCGGTCGATCCGTCAACCGTATGCGGAATAAAGCTATTCATGGGTGTCTCTACAGGAAATATGTTTGTTGAGGATGAGAAGGCACTGGCTGGTATCTTTGCCAGTTCTCCGATCCTTTTAGCCTGTCATTGTGAAGATGAAGAAACTATCAGGAATAACCTGAGATCGTATATTGAAGAATATGGACATGACCTGCCGATAGAGTACCATCCTCTCATCAGGAGCAGGGAGGCCTGTTATAAATCTTCATCGCTTGCGGTAAGCCTTGCAAAGAAGTATAATACAAGGCTCCATATCCTTCACCTGTCAACCGCTGCTGAGACCGGTCTCTTTGACAATGCTGTACCACTTCAACAAAAAAAGATAACTTCTGAGGTATGTGTTCATCATCTCTGGTTCGACGATACAGACTATAAGCAGTTGGGTTCACTTATAAAATGGAATCCGGCGATTAAAACAGCTTTCGACAGGAAATCATTGATCGAGTCTGTAAATAATGATAAGATAGATATTATAGCAACAGATCACGCTCCACATACACTTGAAGAGAAAGGAAAGGAATACACTAAATCACCTTCAGGTGGTCCGCTGGTCCAGCATTCGCTGGTCGCTATGCTCGAACTATGGCACAATGGAACAATTAGTCTGGAAAAGATCGTTGAGAAGATGTGCCATAATCCGGCTATTCTTTTCAAAATTGAAAACAGGGGTTTCATAAGAGAGGGATTTAAAGCTGACCTTTGCCTGGTAAATACGGCATCAAAATGGGAGGTTGGAAGGAAAAATATTATGTATAAATGTGGCTGGTCTCCGTTCGACGGACAGACCTTCAGTTCGAAGGTGGATATGACTTTCGTTAATGGAAACCTGGTCTGGGACCATAACAAGATATGTGATGATCAAAAAGGAGAATTATTAACTTTTAAGAGATAATCATATGAAATATATACTGACAATTTCAGTTATTCTGATGCTCACGATATCATGTAAGAACACCTCAACCGAAGAACTTGCTGCAAGAACCGGAGATGAGTTTATAGAGGTGGCAGATAATATTATCTATGATGTAATAATTAAGGTGCCCTCACAGGATGATCCCTGGGAGATTGAAAAGCTATCGGGATATAAGGGAGACGAAATGGTAAGCACCATCTTTGATGCAATCTACAATGGTGATATAGAAGTATACGAATACCATAGCGGCGACAAGTTATCGCTAAAGGACCTTGAGCAGTTGGAGCAGGTACCTGGATTTGAACGCGAAAATATCGGCAAGATCCAGTTTACCGAGAAATGGTATTTCAATAAGACAACCTTGCAGATCGAGAAAGAGGTGATGTCAATCGTCCTGGGTTATGAAACAAGAGATCCTGCAGACGGAACGCTTATCGGCTACAAAGCCGCATTTAAACTGGACCTTAAATAAAATATATGAGTATTACGCCCGAAAAGGATATCCTGCCCGAAAGCCTGAGGGATATAGCTGTTCAGATGATGATAGCTGCCCGCACTGCCCCAAAAGGAAGGGGTAAAGATACGCTCTCGATGATGATGGCTGAAGGAATCGCTATACAGGAACTCGCCACCAGAATGCATGAAATTGGGGATGAATACGATCAGCAGTTCTTTCACAGGGATGCGGAAAATATACTCCTAACTACTGTTGTCCTTCTTTTTGGCACCTCAATCGATCCTTTGGGTCTGGTTAAATGCGGGATGTGTGGATTTAAAAACTGCGACGAGAAAAGGAAGAGGCCTGATGTTCCTTGTGTGTTCAATACCGGAGACCTGGGTATAGCTATAGGGTCAGCAGTAAGCACTGCTATGGCTCACAAGGTTGATAACCGGATTATGTACACGGTAGGACAGGCTGCAATGTCCCTTGGTTATTTTGATCCCGGGGTGAAGATAGCATACGGGATTCCTTTATCAGCAACTTCAAAGAGTCCTTTCTTCGACAGACAGTAAACGCTAAGATCCTACTACAAGCCTCAGTGTACGTCTGGTTTTCTGCTCAACAAGGATACACCTCCCATTTGAGACCTTGTTTATAGAGTCGCTATTATATTGTCTGATGGTATAAAGCTCTACATTATCGTTATACAATAATTTGAATTCTTTTCCCAGTTCCCTGGAAACTTCTTTGATCCTGCCCCTGTCATTGTCAACGCATACTGCAAGACTGACTGCACTTGCCTGAACAAGGTTGGCCTTTATGCCATACCGGTCAAAATAACCAAAGATCTTACCCAGGTGATCTCCCATGACAAAAGAGAAATCACGGGGAATCAGAGAGATAAGCACCTGGTTCTCCTTTTTGACATAAACCGGGATATTGTCAATCCTGTTCTCATTTGTTGAAATGAGTGTTCCCGGATGGCCAGGATTCAGGAAGGATTTCACATACAGGGGTATATCCTTATTATGCAGAGGTTTAATTGTTTTTGGGTGTATCACCTTGGCTCCTGAAAAGGACATTTCAACAGCCTCTTTGTAACTAATATTTTGCAGCGAGGATGTATCTGACATCCATTTCGGATCAGCATTCAGGACTCCATCAACATCTTTCCAGACTACCACGCTTTCGGCATCCATGATATTCGCTATTATCGCTGCGGTATAATCGGATCCTTCACGTCCAAGTGTCGTTGAGTTTCCTGACAATGTTCCTCCGATAAAACCCTGCACGATATATTTTCTGGCCTCATTGAAATTTAATGCCGACTGCAGTCTAATGCTGCTCTCTGGCCATAATATACTTGCATCCCGGTAACGCTCATCGGTCATAAGATGTTTACGAATATCGATCCAGCGCCAGTCAACCCCTGAAAGTTTTAACCACTCTTCTACTATTTTAGTTGACCAGATCTCGCCAAGTGACACAACCTGGTCATATACGAAATCGTAATCAGTATCTTTGCAGTTCTCAAGAAATTTTTTCATGTCTGAGAACGACTCCTCAAGAAATGATCTGACCTTGTCATTATCAGGAAAGAGATTATCAGTGATTTCTTTATGATAACTTTTAATCTCATCGATCAGTCCCTCTGTCTCTTTTCCTTCAAGAGAAGCGGAGACCACTCCTTCAAGCGCATTGGTGGTTTTTCCAAATGCTGAAACAACAACAACAAGCTCATCGTCAACTCCCTTAACCCTTTCAGCCAGGTTTCTGATACCCTCCGCATCCTTCACCGACGCACCACCGAATTTATATACTATCATTTCAAGAATTTTAACAAAATTAGAGTTTTCCGGATTAACTCGGCTAACATTCATTTTTTTTTCAGCTGCCCATTTTGTATTTTTAATCCTTGAGAACCGTTTGAACCAGATTACTATGAAAAGCTACAATATCACAACCCTTGATGATTTTATCATTATGAGGCAGAAAGAGTATCCTGCTGCAAAAGGTGAGTTTTCAAGATTACTTCATCATTTAGGAACTGCTGCCAAGATGATAAGCAGCAAAATCAGGAAGGCGGGACTGGCCGATATCCTTGGGGGGGCAGGCAGTGTTAATATCCAGGGGGAGGATCAGCATAAGCTGGATATTTATGCCGATGAGGTACTTATTGGCTCGCTCCGCTCAAGTGGTGAATGTTGTGGTATGGCTACCGAAGAGAATCAGAATATCATCACATTTACGCATGAATTTGCTGTAAACAGTAAATATATAGTATGTCTTGATCCTCTGGATGGTTCATCAAATATTGATGTAAATGTTTCCGTGGGTACAATCTTCTCTATTTACAAGAGACTTTCTGAAAGGGGTCAGGAGGCTGAGCCGAGAGATTTCCTCCAGCCTGGAAAAGACCAGGTCGCCGCAGGATACATAATCTATGGATCGTCAACAATGATGGTATATACAACAGGTAAGGGTGTAAATGGATTTACTCTTGATCCTGCACTCGGTGAATTCTGTCTTTCACATCTATCGATGCAAACACCTGAGAATGGGACTTTATATTCAGTAAATGAAGGCAATTACATTAAGTTCCCTGATGGAGTAAAAAAATATATCAAGTACTGCCAGGAACGTGACAGCAAAACAAACAGACCATATATTTCGAGGTATATCGGATCACTTGTATCTGACTTTCACCGTAACCTCCTCAAAGGTGGTATTTACCTTTATCCCCAGAGCGAAAGTTATCCGAACGGTAAGCTTCGGCTTGTTTATGAGTGTAACCCCATGGCATTTATCGCAAAGCAGTCGGGAGGGAAAGCCTCAGATGGGTATAGGGATGTTCTGGAAATTATGCCCGATTCACCACATCAGAAAATCCCCTATTATGTTGGATCTTTAAGAATGGTGGAAAAACTTGAGGGATTTATAGGTGAATTTGGTTAGTATAGTATTATTTGATTCACTGCCATCAATTATTAACTTTACCTGCCTAAATTCTCCTCTGAATGGATTCAAAAGATCTTGGCAGGCTTTACTTAAATCATCCTGAATTTGAACTCCTGTGTACCCAGTTGAATAAACAGGAGCCAACCTGCTCCACAGTTGAGGGATTGTCAGGGTCTTCGAAATCAATGGTTATCGCTGCAGCCTTCTGTAAATTACAGACGACCCATTTGGTAGTTGCAGAAGAAAAAGAAGATGCAGCATATCTGTTTAATGATCTTGTATCACTAGCCGGAGATGATAGCGTTTATTTCTTTCCATCTACTTATAAAAGATCGATCCAGTACGGGCAAACAGAGGCCTCAAACCTGGTTTTAAGGACTGAGGCTATGAACTTCCTTGCCTCCGGAAAACGGAAATGCATCGTGGTCACATATCCCGAATCGCTCATGGAAAAGGTGATCAGTAAAAAGAGTCTGAAAAAGAACACTCTAAAAGTGAAGGAGGGAGATGCACTCTCTATGGAGTTCATGAATGAGATTCTGGACGAATATAATTTTCAGAGAATGGATTTCGTGTATGAACCGGGACAGTATTCCATAAGAGGCAGCCTGATCGACATATTCTCTTATTCGTCAGACGTTCCATACAGGATAGATTTCTTCGGTGAGGAAATTGAATCCATAAGGTCGTTTAATACT
The DNA here is from genome assembly GCA_035527935.1 of Bacteroidales bacterium. GTDB lineage: Bacteria > Bacteroidota > Bacteroidia > Bacteroidales > VadinHA17 > DATKZO01. Next base: position 71,729 of record DATKZO010000007.1, on the reverse strand, counting down.
GATGACCAGTTATCAATTAAGAGGCTGTCAGAAATATCAATAATCCCCAATGTTCAGGATATGACCATTGCGGAGACTGCTGAGACCCTTCCCGAATTTTTTCCGCCGTCATCTGTGATCTGGAGTGAGGATCTCAGCTATATCAGCAGTAAGATTAATTCAATCTATGAATCAGCGTGGACCGATAGTAATGCTCAGCCAGTTAATGAAAAAAACAAAATGGCAATTAGCGGAAGCCATTTCCAAAAAGAGATAGCCCGTTTCAGGCTTGTGCAGTTATCCCCCTCAGCTTTGTTTGACCCTTCATATACAGCAATATTCAACACTGAACCTCAGCCGGTGTTCAACAAGAATTTTGAACTGCTGGGCGAAAAACTGGTAAATAATACCCAAACTGGTATAAAGAATATCCTGGTATCGGAAAGTGAAACTCAGATAAAGAGGCTTAAGGATATATTTACCGAAGTCAGACCGGATGTAATTTTCGAACCCGTATTGATCAACATTCACAGGGGATTCACCGACAAAGATCTCAAAATCAGCCTGTATACAGACCACCAGATATTTGACAGACATCACAAATTCAGGATCAGAGGGGCATTTACACGTAAGGAGAGCATAATTATAAAAGAACTCACCGGACTTAATCCCGGCGATTTCGTTGTGCATATTGACCATGGCATCGGACGATTTGGAGGCCTCGAAAAGATTGATATTAACGGCAAATTACAGGAAGCAATAAAGCTGGTCTACAAGAACAATGACACTCTTTTTGTGGGTATTCATGCCCTGCACAGGATTTCAAAATACAAAGGCAAAGATTCAACTGAGCCAAGAATATACAAGCTCGGATCAGGAGCATGGCAGAAACTAAAGAACAGTACAAAAAGAAAAGTCAAGGATATTGCCAGGGACCTCATAATGCTATATGCAAAAAGGATGACAGTTGAAGGTTTCTCATTTTCGCCAGATTCCTATCTTCAAAGAGAGCTTGAAGCCTCATTCATTTATGAAGATACACCTGATCAGCTTGCAGCCAGCAATGCTGTAAAAGAGGATATGGAAAAGAGACACCCCATGGACAGGTTGATCTGTGGTGATGTGGGTTTTGGCAAAACAGAAGTTGCTATCAGGGCAGCCTTTAAGGCGGCAGCAGACAATAAGCAGACAGCTATTCTTGTTCCCACAACCATTCTGGCCTTACAGCACTTCCAGACTTTCAATGACAGGTTGAAGGATTTCCCTGTGAATATTGAGTATGTCAGCCGGCACAGGAAGCCAGCAGACCAGAGAAGGATCTTTGAGAAACTGGCCAATGGCGAAATAGAAATAATTATTGGCACTCACAAACTTGTGTCGAAGGAGATGAAGTTCAAAGATCTTGGCCTCTTGATCATAGATGAGGAGCAAAGGTTTGGTGTTTCTCTAAAGGAGAGGTTAAAAAAACTAAAGACCAGTGTGGATACCCTGACATTAACTGCTACTCCGATACCACGAACATTACAATTCTCACTGATGGGTGCTCGTGACCTGTCAATAATAAATACTGCCCCCCCTAACAGAATGCCGATAATAACTGAACTGCATGGATTCAATGAAGAGATTATTAAAGAGGGTATTGAATATGAAACAAGCAGGAACGGACAAGTTTTCTTCATTCACAACAGGATTGAGACCATAAAAGAGATTGAAACGGTTATTAACAGGATCAATCCGGGAATAAAATGCGCAATAGTACACGGACAGATGGAGGGCAGGTTAATCGAGAACAGCATGTTCGATTTTGTTCACGGCGACTATGATGTTCTGATTGCTACAACGATAATTGAGTCAGGGCTTGACATCCCAAATGCCAATACTATTTTTATTAACAACGCACATCAGTTCGGTTTATCTGAATTGCACCAGCTTAGAGGGAGAGTGGGCAGGTCAAACAAGAAGGCATTCTGTTACCTTCTGACTCCACCACTGAACGTAGTAACCCACGAAGCCCGCAGGCGACTGAAAGCAATTGAAGAGTTCTCTGATCTTGGAAGCGGTTTTAACATAGCCATGCAGGACCTTGATATCCGCGGGGCAGGGAATCTCCTCGGTGGCGAACAGAGCGGATTCATAGCTGATATTGGTTTCGAAGCATACCAGAGGATACTTCAGGAGGCTGTGCAGGAATTAAAGACTGAAGAGTTTAGAGCCCTCTTAAACGAAAAAGAAGAAGGTGGGGCACGCGTTGATACCAGAAAGGAAAGCTATGTAGGTGATTGTCAGATAGAGACTGATCTGGAGATCATGTTCCCTGACGATTATGTTTCAAATATTTCTGAAAGGATAAGACTATATAAGGAATTGAATGAGATTGTAAGCAACGATGGACTGAAGATATTTGAGTCGAAACTCGTTGACCGGTTCGGACCTCTCCCTCCTCCTGCAGTTGAGTTATTCAGTGTTGTCAAGCTCCGGGAGATAGCTATTAAACTGGCAATCGAAAAGGTTATCCTGAAGAAAAAAATGCTGATTTGTCAATTCGTTACCGATCCGGATTCTGCTTTCTATTCCAGCAGGTTATTTATTTCACTGGTAAACTATGTAAACAAACACTCTTCCCGTATCAGCGTGAGATACACCGAAACAAGACTTTCAATAAAAGTAAAGGAGGTAATCAATATCAGGTCTGCAACAGAATTGCTTCAGGGTATTCTCGAGTACCACTTTTCATTTGCTTAGTATGGGCAGAAAAGTAAATTACATTTTTTTTAACTTTTTTATTACATTTCAAATGATCATTTTTAATAATTTTGTCAATCAATTATGAATCTGGCAGTTGATATAGGTAATTCTTCATCCAAACTGGCTCTTTTTAAAGATAATGAGATAGCAGCTCTTTTCAGGATTGAAGGAGCGCCAGGATCTAAGGTCATTGAGCTGACAGGCACGCATGATCTGGATGCAATTATAGTCTCTGATGTTTCGCCACGAAAGGACGAAAACCAATCAGAAATTATTTCACTGAAGATCCCCGTCCATTTTCTGTCATCAGAATCCAGGTTCCCTTTTTCAATTAATTATAAAACACCCTCTTCCCTCGGAACCGACAGGCTTGCATCTGTTGCAGGGGCATACAATATGTGGAAGACGCATAACGTTTTGATAATTGATGCAGGGACTGCTCTAACCTATGATTTTTTAAGCTCTGCAGGTGAATACATGGGAGGTAATATTTCTCCCGGATTGTCAATGCGATTCAAAGCGTTGAACCGCTATACCGGAAGATTACCCCTTATTTATCCGAAGGCTGATTTTAAATTACTGGGAGATGACACTGAATCAGCAATAAGGGCGGGTGTGGAGCTTGGTTTGGTTTTTGAAATAAATGAGTATATTCGCACTTTTGATAAAAGATATAAAGATCTAAAGGTAATTATGACTGGAGGAGATTCAGAAGTTCTTTCAGGACATATTAAATTTTCATTTACTTTTGAACCTGATCTTATTGTTGAAGGATTGAACTATTTATTAAGCTGTAATGCGTAGGATCTTAAAAATATTCTCCATACTGATACTCATTTCTCCTGTTGTGACCGGGCAGAAACTGGTTAATTCTCCATATTCCAGATTTGGTCCCGGGACTCTTGAGCCTCAGGGTGTATTTAAGATAAGGAGCATGGGTGGATCGGGAGTAGCAATAAGGGACCCGGTATCAGTAAATTTCCTGAATCCTGCCTCGTTCAGCGCTGTTGACACAAATTCCTTTGTATTCGATTTCGGTCTCGACTACCAGGTCAACTATCTCGTAACATCAGAAGAATCATACTTCTCCGATGATATGAATTTTCATCATCTGGCTATGGCATTCCCACTCAGTAAAAGAGTTGGATTTGCCACAGGAGTTATCCCATACAGTAGTGGTTACTACAATATAAGTTCAACTATCACCGAGGATGATCCTGAGTATGACCCGATAATAGGAGAAACTGAAAACAGACATAAAGGGGGAGGAAGTTATAGCCAGGTTTTCGCTGGCCTCGGTATTATCCCGGTAAAAGGATTATCAGTAGGAGCAACCGTGTCATTTCTTTTTGGTGAGCTGATAAGGGAAAATGTATACCTCTTCCTTGATGACAATAATTATTATCATAATCTCCGCAAAGAAAGGATACTATTGAGAGGTCTCAATTTTAACTATGGCATTCAATATACTGTTGATTTCAATAATGATTTCTTTTCAACGGCCGGATTTACTTTCACAACCAGGAAGGATTATAAAGCTGAATACGAGAACATTTTCAGTAAGTATACATCATATGCAGGTACTGAATTAAGTAATGATACGCTTGAATATGTGAATAATGAAGACGCACATGCCTCTCTTCCACAGACAATTGGAATCGGTTTCGCTTTCGGGAAGAGAGATTTTTTCACTGTTGCAGCGGATTACAGGATGGCCAATTGGGAAGATTGCAGTTTCTTTGGTTACGAGAGTTATCTGGTTAATAGCAATACAATTGCTTTCGGAGTTGAAATAATTCCATCAAAATATGCTAATTTTAACTTCCTTAATAGGGTTGAATACAGGTTAGGCGGTCATATCACAGACAGTCATTTAATGATAAATAGCGAACAACTTAAGGAGATTGGCATCACTTTTGGAGCAGGTCTACCATTGAACAGGACCAAATCCAGGATAAATGTTCATTTTGAATATTTAAATAGAAGTGGTTCTTACGAGAACGGATTACATAGCGAACGTTGTTTTAACTTAGGAGTCAGTTTCAACTTTTACGATAACTGGTTCTTAAAAAAGGTATATTATTAACAAAACCAAATAAAGATGAAGGCAAGATTACACAGACTTATAGCAATTGGCTTACTTACCTTGTTGATAATTCCTCTCTACGGGCAAAAAGGGATTGAGGACGGTAGCAAGTACGGACATGGACAGGATAGCGCTAATTGCCTCAGAAACCTTTCACTTTATAAAACTTATTATGACCAGGACAACTATGAAATGGCGCTGGGGTTCTGGCGTCAAGCATTCAACGAGTGCCCCGCCTCATCCAAGAACATATACATAAATGGTGTGAGGATGTATAAGACATTGTTCAGGCAGACCCGCAACCGGGCATATATTGATACATTGAATATGGTATATGATGCCAGGATAATTTATTTCGGTGAAGAAGCAGAAGTGCAGGGAAGAAGAGGCTCTGACCTCTGGGATATCGGATCAGAAGATCCTGAGTTTCTGCGACGAGCTCACAGAAGCTTAAACAGGGGATTTGAAGCTGATAAGCGTAGAATAAACTCTCAATACATGATTGTATATATGGCCTCCACTCAAAGGTTGTTCGACCAGGAAGTTCTATCCAATGAAGAGGTAATCAATATTTATGGTGAGCTTTGTGATGAGCTTGACACGAGGATAGCTAATTCAAGAAACCCGGAACCACTTTTAACGGCAAAAGAAAATATTGAAGCCATTTTCAGAAGTGGTGGCGCAGGAACCTGTGAAGGGCTCGTACCATACTTTACTCCAAAGGTAGCCGAACATCCCGATGATCCGGTTCTGCTTAAGAAGGTACTTGTACTGCTTGAATCCGCAAGATGTAATGACGAGGCGCTCTACTATACTGCAGCGGAGAATCTCTATAAGTATGAAAAATCGGCAGTGGCAGCATATCATCTTGCCGAAATGAACAGCGATAAAAAGAATTATGAAAAAGCCGAACAATATTACCTTGAGGCAATTAAGCTGGAGGAGGATAAATTCAAGATCGCTAACTATTACACAAAGGTATCATCCATCCGTCTCGGCAACAAAGACTACAAAGCAGCACGTGATTATGCAAAGATGGCCATTGAAAATGATCCCAAGGGAGGCACCCCCTATATGCTTGTGGGTAATGTTTATGCCAGTATAAAGCCATTTGAGGAAGATTTCGATAACCAGACAGTGTACTGGGTAGCAGTTGATTATTTAAACATGGCAAAACAGATTGATCCTTCTCTTACTGATATGACCAATGAAACCATTGGACAGATCTCAGGATTTTTCCCAACAAAAAGTGAGTGCTTTTTCCGGGGTATTATTGAAGAAGGAACCAGCTATTCTGTTGGGACCTGGATTAATGAAAACACAGTTGTCCGTTTCAGGAAAGAATAGATTGTATTCAAGAAACAAAATATTACAAATAATCTATATTGCAGTTCTGGTCTCCTGGACTGCAATATTTTTCTCATGCCGGGAGAAGATCGAAATAATTAATTCTTCAATCCGATATGATCAACCAACACAGACGGTTATTGAATTTAAGACAAGCTACAGTGATTCAGCACTGCTCCAGCTCACCCTCGAGGCTCCAATAATGGAATATTATGGTAAAATGGAAGAGCCTTACTCTGTGTTCAGGGAAGGGCTGCTGGTCAATTTTTTTGACGGAGCCAGTGAGCCTTCAGCCTGGCTATCATCCAGGTATGCAAAGTACCTCGAAAAACAGAAACTCTGGGAGATCCGCGACAGTGTTGTAGCAGTGAATGAAAAGGGAGAGGTACTCGAAACAGAATTACTTTTCTGGGATGAGGAGAAAAAACTTATCCATACCGATAAATTTGTCCGGATCACCCAGCAAGACCAGATAATCACGGGTATCGGGCTTGAATCGGATCCCAGATTCTCAAAGTGGAAAATTAAGAATGTTGAGGCAACCTTATATTTTGATGATGAGTAAACGAACATTGCTGATACTCGAAGTAGCCTGGTTAGTGATCGGTATCATCTGTATCGCGGCAGCTATCCATAACAGGATAACCGATGGCGGTAATCGCTACCTGATCCTGGTGCTAATGGGAGTGATATCATTAGCGATGGCCTTCTTCAGACATATCCAGAGAAAAAAGAACTAACTTTGTATCATGAACATTATCGTGATAATTCTGGTTACGATTCTTCTTTCAGCATTCTTTTCGGGGATGGAGATTGCGTTTATTGCATCAAACCGGCTTAGAATAGAGATTGACAGGGAAAGAGGAGCTTTTGGCTCAAAAATAGTCTCAATATTCCTCAAGAAACCAGGGTATTATATCGTTACAATGCTGATAGGGAATAATATCGCTCTTGTATTGTACAGCATTTTAATCGCTACGCTTCTTGAGCCTGCTTTTAGTTCCTTTATTCAGAACGACTCTCTGATCCTGCTAATAAAAACAATAATTTCTACACTCATTATACTTGTTCTGGCTGAGTTTTTTCCAAAAGCCTTATTCAGGATATCACCCAATTTTTTTCTCAGGAACCTAAGTCTGCCTACACTCTTTTTTTACGGCTTGTTCTATCCTTTGACTGTCTTAATAATGAAGCTGACAAATGGATTACTGAGACTTTTTTTCGGCGAAAAGGCCTTCATCGAAGAGTATAACAAGGTATTCACCAAAGTTGATCTTGATGATCTTATAAATGAAACAACACAATATGAAAGTGATACAGACATGGAGCAACAGGATATCAGGATATTTCAAAAGGCTCTTGATCTTTCAAATATCAAACTGAGGGCTTGTATGATCCCCAGGACCGAGATTGTTGCCCTTCCTGCTTACTCCAGCCTTGAAGAACTGAAGCATACATTCATTGAAACAGGCCATTCGAATATTCTTATTTATGAGGACTCAATCGACCAAGTAATAGGCTATTTCAGGCTCAGGGATCTCTTCAATCCCCCGGATGATATCAGCTCCCTGATTAGGAAACTGCCCATTGTGCCTGAAAGTATGGCAGCCAATAAGCTTCTTAAGATATTCATTGAAGAAAATAAAAAACTGGCCCTTGTTGTTGATGAATTCGGTGGAACATCAGGACTGGTAACAATAGAGGATATCATGGAAGAGATTGTCGGAGACATCGAAGATGAACATGATTCTGTCGAGCTTACCGAAAGAAAGCTTAGTGATAATGAGTATCTTTTTTCCGGCCGCCTTCAGATTGACTATATTAATGAAGAATATGGTCTGTCACTACCTGATGCCGATGATTATGAAACCCTGGCCGGGCTTGTACTTAATCATCATGAAAGTATCCCCAGTGTTAACGAGGTTATTGAAATTAAATCCTATCTAATAAGGATATTGAAGGTTACCGGCACCCGCATCGAGCTGGTAAATGTAAGAAAGAAGTAGGCTCCCTGCTTCTTTTATCTCATAAATCCCTACCTGGTTTCAGGAATAACTATTTGTTACGGGCAGGCATTATTGCTTTTTTTCATCGCAGCATAATACTTGTAGAATAGAGGTATTGTCTCTATTCCCTTGAAAAAATTAAGCAGGGGATAGTTTTCATTTGGAGAATGAATAGCATCTGAATCGAGACCGAATCCAAGAAGGATCGATTTAATTCCAAGAATCCTTTCAAAAGCTGATATTATCGGTATGCTCCCACCACTACGGACTGGAATCGGTTTCATACCAAATACCTCCTCCATTGCCATGCTGGCAGCTTTATATTCGTCAATATCAACCGGGCTAACATATGCCTGACCCCCATGCAGATATTCAACTTTTACCCTTACTCCCGCCGGAGCTATTGATTTGAAATGCTTTTCAAAAAGCCGGGCTATCTTTTCAGCATCCTGTCTGGGCACAAGGCGCATCGAGATCTTGGCATTTGCTTTCGACGGAAGTATGGTCTTGGCCCCTTCCCCGGTATATCCTCCCCATATACCGTTAACATCAAGTGAAGGACGTATACCCAATCGTTCATGGGTCGAGTATCCCTCCTCGCCCACCAGTGCATCAACGTTGATAGATCTCCTGTATTCCTCCTCATTAAATGGTCGTTTTGCCATTTCACTTCTCTCCTGGTCTGAAGAGATAAGTACATCATCATAGAATCCCGGGATTGTAATTTGATTCTTATCATCTGTTAGTGAGGCAATCATCTTGCTTAAAACATTACATGGGTTGGCAACTGCTCCTCCGTACAATCCGGAATGCAGATCTCTGTTGGCTCCGGTAACTTCAACCTGCATGAATGATAACCCTCTCAGGCCTGTGGTAATTGATGCCGTATTCTGGTCGATCATAGTAGTATCAGATACCAGTATAACATCGGCCTTAAGCATTTCCCTGTTCGGCTCACAGAATTTCTCCAGGTTAACGGATCCTATCTCCTCCTCTCCCTCAATCATGAATTTAACGTTGCAGGGAAGAGTTTCGGTTCTTACCATCATTTCAAATGCTTTGATGTGCATAAACAGCTGGCCCTTATCATCATCTGCACCTCTTGCCCATATCTTGCCATCCCTTATCACAGGCTCAAAAGGTTTGCTGTCCCAGAGCTCAAGAGGTTCGGCCGGCTGTACATCATAATGTCCATAAACCAGCACTGTGGGTAGTCCGGGGTCAATGATCTTTTCCCCAAATAATACCGGATGACCATCAGTCTGAAAAACCTCTGCCTTATCAGCTCCAGCATCAAGCAACGAATTCTTCAGGTGTTCAGCAGTTTTCGCCATATCATCTTTGTTTTCTTCCTTTGCGCTAACCGAAGGTATCCTGATAATATCGAACAGCTCTTCAAGAAACCTCTCCCTGTTCTCTTCAATGTAATTCCTGATTATTTCCATTTTGTTATTGTTTGACTATTATATTTTTAAAGATACAAAACTGTTCTAAGGGTAATTATCTTTCTCTCCAGTTTCTTTTTTCAAGCTCTGACGCAACTTTTGTCAGTTCCCGATACCATTTTTGTCCGTATAACCTGATCAGTGATTCTTTCAAAAAACTGTATACTGGCACATTCTCTGCTTCACCCTTTTTAAAAGCTGGCCGGCATATTTTCCACTCTTCATAATTCACTGCATCAAATTCTGCATATTTCTTTATCCTTACCGGGAACAGGTGACAGGATAATGGTTTACGAAAGTTTATAATACCATTTTGCCATGCTTGCTCTATTGCACACCTGTAAATACCATCTTCAACCAGGACATATGCACACTCCTCTTTACCAATCAGGGGTGTTACAAGATCGCCATCGGGATCGATCACACTTGTCCCCTTATCTTCTATAGCAGTTACCCCTTCGGTACGGAGTGACCCCTTGATGCGAGGCCATATTTGTTCCAGAGTAATTGCCTCTGACTCTTCAAGAGGTGCTCCTGAGTCGCCATGGAAGCAACAGGCTCCCTTACACTGAATAAGGTCACAGCAGAATTTCTTTTCGAAGATGTCCATTGAGATCACCGTTTTTCCAAGGGATAACATAGCAGCCGGATCATTCAATTAAAGATCTACCTGTCATCTCTGAAGGTATGCTAATATCCATCATCTCTAACAGTGTTGGTGCAACATCGGCAAGTATCCCGTTTCTAATGGTATTGAACCTGTCGGAAACCAGGATGCTGGGCACCGGGTTAAGTGAATGAGCCGTGTTCGGTGAGCCATCACTGTTCAAGGCATGATCGGCATTCCCATGATCCGCAATTATGAGGATCTCATACTGATTATCAATTGCTGCATCGATAACTTCTCCGACGCATTGATCTACGGCCACAACAGCCTTTTCAATTGCTTCATAAATTCCGGTATGGCCTACCATATCACAATTTGCAAAGTTGAGGCAAATAAAATCATACTTATGACCTTGTATCTCACTCATTATTGCATCCTTGACCTCATAGGCACTCATCTCCGGTTTCAGATCGTATGTGGCCACCTTAGGTGACGGGATCATTATCCTGTTTTCGTTATCAAATTCTTCTTCGCGTCCCCCTGAAAAGAAGAAGGTGACATGGGCATATTTCTCCGTCTCGGCAATTCTAAGCTGAGTTTTTCCAGCTTTTGCAAGAGCCTCACCCATCGTATTGGTAACATTTTCTTTTGGGAAGAGAATATGGAGACCTTTAAAAGTTTCATCGTAAGGTGTCATTGTGCAGAAGTGAAGAGGAAGTGTACTCATTCCATATTCAGGCATATCTTTCTGCGTCAGGACAATGGTCAATTCCCTTGCCCTGTCGTTTCTGAAATTAAAGAATACCACCACATCCCCCTTCTTTATTCTGCCGACCGGATTGGTTGATCCGTCAGTTACAACTATCGGTTTTACAAATTCATCAGTGATCCCATCGTTATATGATTCCTGAATTGCCTCAACGATATTTGTTGTCTTCCTTCCCCTTCCATGAACAAGCATATCATGTGCTTCCCTGATCCTCTCCCATCTCTTATCGCGGTCCATTGCATAATATCTTCCGACGAATGAGGCAATTGTCCCATTTGAATTTTCCAGGTGTTTCTGAAGGTTTTTCAAATAACCTTTGCCACTTCTGGGATCTGTATCTCGTCCATCTCCAAAACCATGAATAAATACCTTTTGAAGACCGAATGAAAGTGTCATATCACAGAGGGCATAAAGGTGCCTGTCGAGTGAGTGTACTCCTCCATCTGAAAGAAGTCCCATAAAATGGACCTGCTTTCCATTTTCACGAGCATACATAAATGAATCAGACAGCTCCTTGTTTTTCAGGATATCTCCACTCCCCACAGATTTATTTATCTTTACCAGGTCCTGGTACACTATCCTGCCGGCGCCTATATTCAGATGACCTACTTCAGAGTTTCCCATCTGCCCGTCAGGTAATCCGACATTCTCTCCACATGCCAGCAACTGAGAGTTTGCGTATTTTGAAGCAAGCCTGTTCATATTTGGCGTCGGAACAGACTTTATTACGTCAGATTTTGACCCGTCTCCCACGCCCCATCCATCAAGGATCATTAGCAAAATCCTTCTATTCATCTATATATCAATACATTATATTATTTTACAAAAAGCTTTACATCGTGCCTAATGACACGATGTAAAGTATGCAAAGGTAATAAAAATGATCTATGGGTTACCTCCCCGGAATTTATCTTTTGGTAATTATCAGTTTTTTGTATCCTGCTGTCACACCTGATTTTTCAAGCCTTATAATGTATATCCCTTCAGGAAGGTTAAGATCATTGAGGGCTAATTGTGAATCTCCCTTGAAGATATTTTCAGTTCTTACCAGTAGCCCTGTTCCGTTATATACTTTAAGGGTAAGATCTTCATCCAGGGCTTCCCTGAACGAAACAACGACATCGTGGTAAGCAGGATTCGGGTAAATGGCAAATTGTATATTTGGCTCATCCATCAACAAGTTACGAAGTCCTGTCGGAATATTGATCTCAACCGTTGATTTTGCCTGATAGACCTCTTTTGTGAGGTTGTTTTGCAAAAATACAATGATCTCTATATCGCCTGCATCATAGATGTTTTCAATTATCCAGCTATAACCCGTGAAATCAATCTCTTCTCCTTTTGTCCAGCTTTTTTTCAGATCAACTCCTCCGGCATCAGGCAGCATCTTTTTAAACACGTTATAGAAAGTTGTTTCACCATTAGGTCCTGTCACAATGCTTACTTCCTTTTCGTCTACAGCAATATAGAGTGTCAGATTCTCAACATTAATATCTGTAAGAGATTTGATGGTCCCGTTTACCGATAATACTCCTCCCGACACTTCCGAATTTATATCAATGTCAAACAGAGCTTCAATCATTCCTCTTTTGAATATGTCAAGAGAGTCAACCTTATTCGAGAGGAACCACTCATATTCAAATGCATACTGATCATTGATTCCACCATCCACAAATGAGTAAGGAGCATCAGCAAGACCGTAGAAGAGCATCCTGGCACTTATATCTGCCTCACTATCATAATAGAACTGATCTGAGGCCGGGACATTTGTATGATATTGTAAGGTGACAAGGTCTTTGAGAGTACCCTCAACAACTTCTTTCAAGAGTTCATTGGCTTCCCTGTTATCCTGATCATTATAGTTGGTAAAGTGCTCAAGAAGTACTACCCTGTCCCTGCTGCCAATCCTGACATTATCAAAAGCAATACCCTCATTTTCGTTTGATGTACCATCAGAGCCATATATAATTCTGAGTTTCACATCTTTTCTATTGCTCAGGATATCCAACCTGTTTCTTGCATTAACCCATCCGGTATCCTGACCGCCTACACTGGTCCAGCCTATTGAGAGATTTCCCGGCGTACCATTTATTGCAACTGAATTATACCAGTTAATCCCATCCTCATAACTTCCAAGAAGCTTCCAGGTTCCGTTGTCACCAATCTTATATTGCAGTGAGGCACCATCCCTGTTCCTGTCAAACCTTTTCCATATGTCGAGAGAAATCATGGGTCTCTCAATACCTGTAAAATCAAAGCATGGACTTTCTACTGAATAATCTGCTTCCTGCTGATTAGCAATATCAAATGCCGTATACCAGGCATTGATCCCTGATGATGCTCCATCTATAGTTACTCTGTCGGGTGTTCCAAAAGCCCACTGGTTTGTCTGCTCACCCATACCTGCCCTCCAGCCATTATCTCCTGATTCAAAATCTTCAAAATAGAGGTCATTGCCTATAAGCACGCTTGGTCTAATATATACTTCCTTTGTAATTGTGTCATGGCAATCGGCATAATTGGTAAATACTATAAATTCAACATTGAAGGATCCCACTGCATTCTTTGGATACTTGACCTCACTTGTTGTCAAAGGGGTGTTCCCATCGAAAAAATTCCAGTTGTAACCAGTTATTGGTGTAGTAGATATCGATTTGTCAAACAGCAGCAGTGAATCATCAGGATGAAAACAATCGCCTTGCCAAGAGAAGTCGGCAACAGGTTTAAAGCCGAGATCAATATTCTTCTCAACCATGCTGACGCAATTATTTATGGTGGTGCTTGTAAGCATTACCAGCCTGGGTCCGTAGGTAGAGTACACATGCCCGGGATCCTTGAGATTGCTTTCGTTATAAATTCCGGGGTCTCCAAATTTCCATGCCCATGTGGCTACCGGGTCGGCAGAGAATGTAGTATTCACAAAGCGGGTTGTGTCCCCCTGGAAATCAATACAAACATCTTCGACTGTATATGATACTGATGGGGCCGGATTTATCCTTATTGGGACTGTGACTGAAGTACTGCACCCGGAAGTGCTGTTTGTGTATGTATATGTCACATCAACATCCGCTAATCCAAGAGAGGGATCCAGAAAATTGTCATCAACCGGGCCAGTAAAGACACCGCCTAATTTGGATGTAAATAACTCAATCGGTTCAATATTATTGCAAAACTCTGTGAACGGATCAAGATTGATTATTTCAACCATACCAACAGAATCAACCTTCAGCTTCGCCAGGACATCAAACCGCGTTAATACAGAATCATAATAGCTATACATTATTGTATGGTCTCCTTTACCTGCCTCTTCCGGATCAAATATTGCCTTATTAACTTCAATATTCGTTATTCCTGGTCCCTGGAATGAGATTGGATTCCATCCGGGATTTGAATTCGTATAAGTAAGGGTATCGATTCCACCATCATAGCAATACTGATTATTGGGATCGACACCTTCAATTATTCCTTTAGCCTCCGCAATAAGGATCGACGTTGTCAGGGAAGAATAACAGCTATTGTTGTCGACATATGAAAAGGTGATATCAGTATATCCCAATCCTGCAATCTGGGGATTAAATCTATAAATTGATCCATCTTTGTAAACACCATCCCCTGTAAATAATCCATCAACAGGTTCCCCCTCAAGTGCGAAGGGTTCCTCTTCAAAGTTAGCCGTTTCCCTGTCAGTTATTATCTGAATGACTGGTTGAGGGTAAACATAGACATCTTTGATTACCATTTTGCGGCAGCCGGAATTATGAACCGATGAAACATGAGTATATGTCAGAACGTAAGGTGTCTCTGAAGGAGGCGTCTTATAGGGATAAATATCTGCTATTACGCCATAGTTTACAAATGAAGTATCGGGTCCGGAAAAGGTGAAATTACCGGTACCGGAAGAGTTCTCAACAGAAACCCTGAGATTAATATCTCCCTCATATTCACAATAGGAGTCTCTGAGCCCTATTATTTCCACTTTCCCGATTGAATCAACATATACTATTTTTGTGAGCTCATAATCGACTCCATCCCATATATATGAAAATTTAACAGTATCATAGTCAGCCCCTACTTCAGGTATATAATATTCGGCAGTAGTTGCACCTGTAGTTTTAAGCCCCTCTTTACTGTTACTATAACCAACTATAGTGACCCCTGACGGAAGATCGTTAATCTCAATATTATAGGTTGTATCATTATAGCATATTACCGCCGGCAATGACTCGATTGTTCCCTGAGCTTCCCGTACAATGGTGTTATTGGTTGTCGTGGCAAAGCAATTATTTGCGTCAGTTATTGAATACCTGATTTCGTGGCTGCCGACACCTGCCAGATCAGGATAGAAATCATCCTCTACTATTCCTGCCCCGGTAAATGTGCCGCCGCTTTGCACCGGTATAATTGTTGCCGGACCTCCATCCACATTGTAGGTTGGATCAATCGCAAAAGAAGGATCTGGCAAATCATGTACGTCAACATTTTCAGAAATTATTGCACTGTAACAGCCCATCGGGGAACGATACTGATATGCAAGAGGATATGCAGCATCCGGCTCAACAAGGCCAGGGTTCAATACGGCTGATGTTACGGATGAACTTGAAATAAGACTACTGGTCCATATACCGCTGCCTCCTGCCGGGTAGACACCCTCCACAGTAATATATCTGGCTGACGCATCGGTGCAGTATGAAACTTCCAGGTTCTGGAATGTCAGAACAGTTGAGACAGAGTCAATAATAAATGGTCTGTAGATAGTAATAAATGATACTCCACTCTCATATGAGAAGTATATTGAATCCTGCTTATCTCCAGGTCCGAAGATTGCCGGATCAATAACAAAGGTACTTTCGTTAGGGCTGCTAATCAAGGCTGCCGGATTGGTAAGTGTCATCTGCAGGTTTATTGCATCAGAAGGTATGTTCTTCACTATAATCGTGTCAAATCCGTTGTCATAGCAATAAACATTTTTAAAACTGTCAAAATAGGTTGTTACTGATCTGACATTGATCTCGTCAGTTGTCTGTTGCACACAAGTATGAGAGTCATAGCTCAGTGAAAGCAAATAGGTAATTGTGAAAGGACTGTCATCCGGATTCACGCTTGATGGATCAAACTGATCGATTGACACTCCTTCTCCGCTGAAAACACCTCCTGCAGGGACAGCAGTTAATGTTAAGGGTGGGTCAGCAACACTCAGGTTATCGGTTAAAAGGCTGATTATCGCCAAAGGAGCGCTTTTTGCTTCAAGTCCTGTCTGTATTTTAGGAGCTTTCGATCTTGGTACCACTCCAAATTCGATGGTTGCTCCAATATCCCCGGCTAACAGAGTATATTGCTTCAAGGTAGCGTCTTCTATGAACTCTCCATTCTTGTACCACTGGTAAGAACTTGCACCCTCTTCGCGGATAGGATATACATATTCATAGTACCCGGTAAGTTTTTGTCCCACACTATTGATACCTGAAATACATACGTCCACGGCCTGTGGCAGACCAGAAAATGGCACAGCATCTGTTGCAGGGCTCTGTGCCGCAATACCAGTATCGGGATAACCGTCGCCGGCTACGGGCGTTACTTCAAATGTCAGGGTTCTTCCGGCATCGTCATTTGTAACAGTATATGTCTTGGAATTAGCCCCGGTAATCTCTTCGGTGCCATCTCTCAACCACCTGAAGTAAGAAGAACCTTCAGAATCACCGTCAACATCATCATATACATAGGATCCTGTAATCATGTTCCCAATCTCAGGACTGGTATCGTCTATTGTTACCAGAGAGGCCACGGGGGCGCTATTTACAGGCCCAAATGCCGAACTTGAGACCCTGATCCCATCAGTATTCCCGGTTTTGGCAATTGGAGTTACGCTAAAGAACAGGTACTGCCCCTGATCTGTGTTCAGTATCTTGTAGGCATTATCTGTTGCAGTACCTATAACTGTTCCGTCTCCGATGTCAGTTGTTGCGCTGATGGTCCACTCGAAAACCGAACCATCTTCAATATCGCCATCAACATCATTATAATCATACGACCCAATAACCACATCACCCACATTTTTGTCACCGCTCACCGAAACGGCCGAAGCCGACGGCATACTGTTGGCAATCACGACCGGGCTAAGCGGGCTATAGGTTGTATCCTTATATGCATCTGCTACGCTCTCGCGGATAATCCTGAATAACAGTCTTTCACCTACCTCGCCGGAGGTGAGTATAAATGTCGAATCAGACGATAGTGAAGTTGGATTACCATAGGCAAACCAATTGTACAGGTAGGTAGGGTTTGTTAAAGGATCTAATGGTGATATTGTGTAGTAAACTGCAACAGTATCATATTCAATTATATCACCTATAATTGAGACATCTGTAACCAGGGGAATAACAGGTCCATGAGCTGAACTTATTAACTGGTCACCAGTCGTATAACCAGTCTGAGCAACCGGTGTGACACCAAAGAACAGGTATTTCCCAATATCATTGACAGATAGCTGGTAAGCCCTCTCATCTGCTCCGGCGATTGTAACTGCGTCAAATATGGAGGAAGTAGGACTCCTTGCCCATTCATAGAGTGATCCATTCTCCACGTCGTTGTCTGCATCATAATAATCATATAATCCAGTAAGAACATTGCCAACCTTCTTCCCTCCTGAAACTGAGATATTTGAAGCAACTGGTTTGCTGTTAGAGGTCACAACAGGGCTCACCGGACTATATACTGTGTCCTTATCTCCATAAATATTTATACTGACAACCATGAATAACATCCTTTCGCCCACCTCGCTGGAAGTGAGAGCAAATGTCGAATCAGATGACAGAGATGTCGCGTCATCATAAACAAACCAATCGAATTGGAAGGTAGGATTTGTTAAAGTATCTGATGGTGATAATGTGTAGTACCCTGCTATTGTACTTCCCTCTGTAAAGAATCCTATAATCGACACATCAGAAATCTGTGCTTCCAGTTCTAAATTCAATACTAAAAGCATGAGAGAACATAAAAAAGTAATTATTCGTTTCATCTGGCCATTTTTTTCATTTCACTGAAATAGGTTTATCAATATAGCTCTAAGGAGCAGGAAACCTTTGAAACAGCTCAAAATATTGGTGGCTTGAATTTATAGAAGGTTATCAGTGAGCTGCTTTCAAAATCATTGGTCCCAATAGCTACAATACTCCCCTCCGAATCAACTATCACATCCGATATTATTTGCGAGCCATCTCCTTCAGGAATATGAGGTGCATGAGCTTCCATTCCGTTTTCGTCAATAAAATAGAACAGCATATCTTCTGTACCTGCAGATACTATTCCACCTCCAATGATATAGAATCCGTCAGGGTGTCTGCAGATTGAATTAATTATGACATTATTCCCAGGATTTATCCGTCTTTCAAACAGTGGTTGAGAATAAATATTGGTGGCTAATTTCAGGATGAGAATCTCCGTATTAGAGTCAATATCCGGTCCGCTGGCTCCCAGGATTAAGTAACCATCATTCATGACCAGAAGGTCGGATGGGGAATCATTGCCGGTACTCCCGAATGATTTAGCTCCTGTACTGTTACCAACATTGTTTATCCTGAATAATAATATGTTATTCTGGGCCTGTCCTGTTTCGGAGTTATCAGTCATGGCAAGTATTATGTATCCATTGTCCCCGATGTCTCTCCTAACCTTTACTCCAAAATCATCTCCCTCAAAACCGTATGACCTTGACCAGATACTATCCCCCTGAGAATCCAGCTTCAGAAGGTAGACGTTCATCTTTCCCGTGGGATTATCTGCACCAAAGCCTACGGCACTGTTTTCTGTATCAGTTGTTCCAACAATAAGATATCCGGAATCATTACATTCTATTATCTCTTTCCCTGACTGGTTACCGTATCCGCCATAAGTTCTTATCCATTCCCTATTCCCGGTATTACTCGTCTTAACTACCAATATCTCCCTGTTTGATCCATTATCATCTATGACTGTTGCCTCACCGGTACAAACCAGGGACCCATCATTAAGCTTGCAAATGGAGTTCCCCTCATCAAAGCCTGGCAGTTCAGAAGTAGCTCTCTGCTTAAGGTCTCCGGATAAATCTGTTATGATTATTCCCAGATTTACGTTAGATGAGTCAATAATTACACCACCTGTGCTGGCAGTTCCTCTGGTTATAACAGTTAGTCTTCCACACAAGGCGTATCCATTTTCCACTTCCGTAATACTCTTTCCTATATCAATATAGGCATCACCATGGTACTTCAGTAATGGATATTCAAAGGTCCCTCTTTCAGGAAGTTTCTCACATGAGCAGATTATCATTAAAAGAAACGTGAATATTGCACTGCAATGTCTCATGATTTATTGGGTTATTTTCTGAGGTTTATAAAATATATATATGTAACCCATGCTAATGTTTAACGAGTTTAAATGAAACTTATCATCTGTATATAAATAATACAATTCCTGGTTGGTGGGTATACCAGGTATTGCCTGATTTTGTAGCCCTAATTTTGTACTTACGTCTACAAAGATATAGCTCGATGGCAGCTTATACTTACACCCAAACCCTGCAGTCAGCATATAATCCGTCCGGATTCTATGATCATCGCGGTTCTCATTGACACCTGAATTTTCAAAAGGATTGTTTAGATCAATATTTGAAAATATTGACCTTGCATCCGTTGACAAAATAATTGCAGCCCCAAAGCCTCCCTTAAAGAACGGTATAAATCCGCCTAGATGCCATGGAGAATAATAAACATTAACCGGAGTTTCAACTCTTCTCTGCTTTTCAAAATATTGTACCAATCCGTAATACAGAAATTCTTCTGAGTATCTGAACGCTGTTTCAGTATAATTAATTTCGATACCGACTTCAATTTTTTCATTAAACGGGTATCTGATATTACCACCCAGGAGAATTGTGCCATTGTCATAGTTATATTCCGATCCCAAGGGATCACCTGAGACAGACTGCCTGGTCTTTCCCATGGTATATGAAAAATTCATACCTCCATGCAGGCCAACCTGAATTACTGGTTTAATCCTGTACTGGCTTAAAAGATAAATGAAATCAGCATTATCGGTCGGGCTGATCTCATATTCAGGGCGCTTTTTCAGGAATTCCAGCATTGTTTGTTCAGCCAGATCTGTTTTATCATCAAAAAGATATGATCTGATAATCAATTTATAGGCCGATAGTTCTTCTTCCCTGGTGAATCCCGATTCAAGGCAGGATTCGAGAAGCCCTGGCACCTCTTCAACACGCCCCTGGTTAAAGCTGTTTTCAGCTTCACGAAGTTTTACGGCACAATCCTGGGCTTTAAGTCCCGATCCTGCCGTAAAAATTATTACCAGAAATATTAGTACTGATCGAATCATGACCCGCCAGTTATTTAAATTAATAATTAATTACCTTTTTTCT
Organism: Bacteroidales bacterium; assembly: GCA_035527935.1. Taxonomy (GTDB): domain Bacteria; phylum Bacteroidota; class Bacteroidia; order Bacteroidales; family VadinHA17; genus DATKZO01. The sequence continues at coordinate 51,336 of DATKZO010000007.1, read as the reverse complement.
CCTGTACCTTGATGCTAAGTTCCTGGCTGTTGCAGGTCTCTTCCCATTCAATATCCCGTGCAACATAGCGGTCCCATTCATCCTGGGTAAAATTTCTTGTAAGAATACTGCAGATATCCTGTACCATATAGTCTGCATGAGAGGGACGGGCTACAAGGTTACCTTCCTCGGAATTAGTGCCCGAAATCAGTAATTTGCCGTCTGGACTGAATGCCAGTGCAAGAACAAACCCATTATTATCATTAAAAGCAATAGGAGGTTCAGTAAGATCGGTCATATTCCATATCTTAACTGATCCATCTGTACTGCTGGTTGCCATCTGATCCAGGGATTTGTTGAACCTGATATCACTCACCCTTGCATTATGTCCGTTTAGTTCATTTTTTAATACTGAATTTTCCACATCATACAATTCTATCATACCGTTTCTGTGTCCAATTGCAAGCAGATTATCATCAGTAAAACGCAACACGTCAACCTCTCCATTATTAGAGGGAACCGTATCTGGTGATGTTCCGTCGCCAAGGTCCCATACACAGATAGTCCCATTATCAAATGCCCCGGCAAGAAATCTCCCTGATCTCGATATATCAAGTGAAATAACATCGTTTTCACCCGTCAACAGTTGCTCCGATTGGCGTGTCTCCACGTTCCAGATAAGAACCTGTCCATCTAAACTGGAAGAGTAGAGATAATTCCCGTCGGGTGAGAAGACCAGTGATTTGATCTTCCCTGTATGACCCTGGAGTTCATAAGCAACGCCTCCGGCAGGGGGGAAGATCCTGATAGCGGCACGGTCGCTGCCGCAGGCCAGCAATCTGCCATCCGGGCTGGAGCTGATCACTTCCATGATCTCATTCCCTTCAAATACTGTCTGCGGATTCCCTTCATTACCACTATCCCACCTGTAAACTTTTCCATCAACCCCTGACGTAAAAAAGACCGATTGGCCAGGATTAAAGGTAATACTCTTGACCGACCCCGTGTGGCCTTCAAAGGTCTTGTAATTGGCACCTCCGAATTTTTTGGCAACATTATAAAGCCCCATATATATATCAGCATCATTAGGGGTTCCCATGTTTCTTGAGTTAAATTTATATGCCTGGTATGAAAGCAGTGCCTGAAGATCTCCCTGTCCGGTTACCTGAATAGATTTTACCGCCATTTGCTTACCTATCGATACCATTCTTAGCCTGGTGGCTTCCCTCTCCTGCAGTATTGCTCTCTGCTCATTCATTACTGCGGTATCTTTGTTAGCATTGGCAATAACCGCATTCCTTTGGGCCAGCTCTGCATTATTCAAAGCTTCGAGGGCAGATTCTATTGCGAGCAGTTCCTGGCGCCTGGCCTCTTCTGCATTTATTTCAGCCGTATCGCGGTTTAATTCAGCCAGTCGTTGATTCAGGGCTGCCCGGTCAGCATTTATCCGGGCAGTATCAGCCTGTGCCTCAGCTATTCCCTGTTGTAGTGTTGCCCTTTGCGTCTCCGCCTCGGCTCTCTCGAAGTTTCTGGCAGCCTCCATCTGTTTTACAAAGGCGTACAACATGAAGAAAACTGAAATTATTGCAGCTGTACCCAGGATCATGGCTGTTATCCGGCTTCTGCGAAGTTGCCTCTTCTGTGCCCTTATCTTGTTTTCCTCTTCAGTATGAAACTCCTTTTCACTTGTGCGGAGGTAAACCATGGCTCTTTCGAAAGCCGGGTTGAATCGTTCGGCCCATGTAAGGGTGGGCATATTATCATTTCGCCAGTTAAGAGCAAGCTGCAGGTCAGGGGGTCTCCACAGGGTGGTTCTCCCTTCCTGGAACATCTCGGCTGCTTCTGAAAGACGAAGGTACATCTGAACCGATGATGCCTCCTCGTCGACCCACTCGCTTAACCGGCTCCATAACCTCATCAGACTTTCATGTGATACATCGATTACCGATTCGGCATCCAAATCAATTCCAGTACCCGGGGTCAGAAATGACCTTCCTGCCTGTCTGAACACATTGATAACCTGTTGCAGCTCTTCAACTGAACACCTGGCTATGGCAGATATGGTCTTCACCTTTGTCGGGTGCCTTATTCCCTTATTATCGCTCCCCTTCTCTGTGATTGTTTTGAACAATACTTCACATATCTCCTTACCTCTGGCATCAAGCTCCTCATACGCCTCATTAGCATGTCTCGACATAGCCTCGGCCATCTGGCCAACCGCATCATAGTTTGTAGCTGATACAGGTGTATCAGGATGTTTCATACTCTGCCAGTGCGACCATGTTCTCATTAAAGCATGCTGCAGAACAGGCAGTTGGTCAGTCCTTTCTCCTATCTCAAGAAGAAGTGTCTCAACAAGCTCCGGTTCGATATTTGCACCTGCATATTCAACCGGTCCGACTATGGCCTGGCGATAGTTTTCAGTTGCCATATGCGGAACCAGATAATTACTGTTGTTAATAAGGTCGGTCAGTCCCTGGAAATGAGCACATTCACCGATGAAATCAGACCTCATGGTGATGATGATGTTTATCCCTTCATCAGATTTATTTACAGCGTTTACAATCTGATTTACAAAATTCCTGGATTCGTTCCTTGCAGCCCCTTCACGTCTGGTGCTGCTAAACCTGAACAGCTCCTCAAACTGGTCGACAAGAATAAGAACCTTTTCTGATGAAGATGCCTTTACCTGCCTTATAGTCTTAAGCAATCCATCAGGATCAGCTTTTAACAATGATTTAATTTCCGATCTTTTGCCTTCATCAATAACCTGGTTATCATTCCCGTTAAGGAACATCTGGATCATGTTACCGACAGGATCATTGCCTGGCCGCATGCTGAGCACCTTCCAGTTCACGCCTGATTCAATACTCTCTCTTTGAAGTCTCGGAATAATCCCGCAATATATAAGTGATGATTTACCACTTCCGGAGGAACCGATAATGGTAACAAACCTGTTCTTTTTTAGCTTTATAAGAATTTCATCGCTCTGCCCCTCCCGGCCGAAGAACAGATGACTCTCCGCAGGAGTAAAAGGGCGCAGACCCGGAAAAGGATTATCTATACCGGGTTTACCTGGGCTTTTTTCAGTAACATCTTTTGCCATATCTAGTATTTCTCTATCAGGACTATATCTTAATACCTATTACGAGTACATCATCTATCTGCTCACCCTCTCCCATCCATTTCTCCAGCTTGGTATTGAGTATTTCATGTTGCTCCCAAACAGGATGTCTATTAATCTCCTGCAGAAGCAGCTTAAATTTCTTGGTTGTGAATTTTTTATCGTCCGGTCCGCCAAACTGATCAGGATATCCGTCAGAATAGATATATAACATATCTCCTTTTTTTAATTCAATGTCGTTTCGTGTGAATATCTGTTTACGGTAACCATCATATGCACCGATCGGGAACTTGTCGGGCCTGAACTGCAATAACTCATCATTCCTGATGAGGATCAGGGCGTTATTTGCACCCGAATATTCAACCCGGGTGAATTTATCATCAAATACCAGCAGGGCAAGATCCATTCCGTCCATGACCTTCGATTCATGAATGTTTTCACTCAGGGTTTGTACCACCCCCTGGTTCAGATTATTCAGTATATCATCTGAAGTCCGGGCCTTCTTCACACTAACCGAATGATTAAGCTGGTTATATCCGACTATGGACATAAATGCCCCTGGCACACCATGTCCGGTGCAATCAACGGCGGCTATCATAATTCTGTCCTCAACTTTTTGAAACCAGTAAAAGTCACCGCTCACGATATCTTTTGGCCTGTATAGGATAAAATGATCCTTAAAATATTTTGTTATATAGTCATCGGATGGCAGAATAGCTGTTTGTATCCTCCTGGCATAATAAATACTGTCCATTATATGCCTTTTCTGGTCATCGATTTCAATATAGGCTGTTTTTAACTGGGTGTTCCTTTCGAAAAGTTTATTCTTCTGGTCACGTAAAACATCTCTTTGCGCCTCGATCTCCATCTTCTGTTTTTCGATTTCAGCAGTTCTGTCGCGAACCATCTGTTCCAGTTCATTATAATACTTCTCAAGTTCATCTATCATCATATTGAACTTCTCAGATAGCCTGGTAATCTCATTATTACCTGCAACTTCAGCCCTCTCACTCAGGTGGCCACCGGTAATCCGGTCAACATTTTCAACAAGTTTTTTTATGGGGGATGTAATAACCTTTGTCTTGCGGTAGATCAGGAATGAAACAACTACCATTGTTATAGCAAAAAGAGCAAGGAATTTTGACAGTTCCCGCCTTAATAACATTTTTTCAGATGTCCGGTCTGAAATTATCCTTATAACAGATCCCTTGTAAAGAAGCGAATTTCTTCGTGGCATAAAAATATACTGGTAATGGTACCATGACCTGCCTGTCCTTTCAAACAAAGATGTGGTATCCCTTTTGATAAATGTATCCATGAGTAATTCACGCTTATCGTCGTAAACCACTGCCTGCCTATTCAGGCTGAAAATCGTATCAGCCATAAAAAAGATCTCAAGATCGACTATTCCCGGGTTATCATTAAGGATGTCTGTCTTTATTTTTTCGATCGTATTTAATACCTCATCTGCCTCATCAGAATAGGCTCCCAGTTCGACAATATATTTACGGTCGTGCGTAGCCTGGTAGGTGTACTTACGTGGTTTCTTGGTTGATGCCTCAACAGCGAACCTGGTGTTCACAAAAGTTCCCGTATCAAATACATGAAGCAGGTGGTTTTTATGCTCTTCTCCTATGCTGAAAAGGCTGAATCCAAGGTCATTCTCAAATGTAGTGTTTACAACGATCCCATTGGTGTCAATAATATATATATCCTCAGTTCGCGGATCCATCTCCAGCTGCCTTCTGATGCTGTATAGGTCGACAGTTTCGATATTCGATGTGTTGCGCAGTTTGTCATTTACAATAGCGTCAGAAAGATTATTCATTCTTCCCGACATGCTCCTTTCTATGATAGAGACCGCCAGCTCCTGAAATTCAAGTACTTCGGTAATCTCACTCGAAATGATCCTGTTTTTTTCATCGTTGGAATTGGTTATCAGGGCCTTGGTGTTTGTAAAGTTGATCCCTGCCATAACCATGAGTGCCACCAATGTTGGTATTATCACGTTAAGGATAAGCTGGTTGAATATGGTTGTCTGCTTCTTCGTCATAATTTTTGTCAGGTTTGTTCCAGTGTAACCAGTATGTTGCTTATAAACTTTGGTTCATGGTATATTAATTGTGCCAGAGTCCTGGTTCTCAGTATATATATAGGATATTCTATTCTGGGATAGGCTGACTTGCTGTCGAATTTCTTGTCAAGGTCGCTCCAATTGAAAAAGGAAACCTTCTCCTCTTTTGCTTCTGATGCCGACCATGCTATGAAATCATTATCGAGATACTGCGATTTCAATTCATCAGGCTTGTTAATGAATATCATATCCGCTGCCAGCGATATCAGGCTGTTCTCTGGTATCCCCGGGAATCTATGAACCAGGAATTCAATTTTATTGAAAATCTCATTCTTATCTGGTATCTCTCCTGCAAGTATCTCATCAAGGTGGGGCCTGTATTTAGCAGGTAATCTGTAAGCTACTTTCTCAAAGACTTCGTTATAGTGTTCTCTGATAAAACGCACTCCCTCCTCCCTGAGAATAATATCCGGACTGAATAGCAGTGCAATTATGAAATCAATATTTTCCGGCCTGTCAATATTATAGAGGCTCCTAAGGGCACATACCTTTGTCCATATCGAAATATGATTATAATCTTTATTTACGAGGTCTTCAACCAGTCCTGAATAGATCGGTATATTACCCGGGTAAAACTGGAACAGGTTTTTAATCTTCTCTTCATCAGACACAACATCAAGAAGCGATGTAAGCCGTGGTTTGATTGCATCGTCAACCACAATATCAATCATCTCAAGTGCAAAGTTGACGCTTTCAACTGTTTCGCTTGCAAGGTTCTCCCTGATCTTATCAAACGAAGCCTTATCATAAGCCAGTGACAGGAGATCGAACAGGAATTCGTACCACCATTGAGTTTCTTCCTTAAGGACCGAACCAAGCACCTTATCTTCGTTCTGCTTTAAAGTCAGCCCGGCAGATATATTCCATGTAATAAGGCCGATCACATCCTGGATGTCCTGGCTGATCCTGTCATTTATTTCCTGCGTGGGGATACACCCACAATTTAACAGCCCCGTTACCGCCTCTTTTCTTAATGATTTGCGTACTGACCATAATCTTGGTAACAGAAAGTCAATTGCATCCTTGCTTCCCGTTTCTCCGAACAACCTGATTATGAGACGTCTTACATCAGTCCTTTCTGTAGATCTGAAAAAATATGCTGACAAGGCATCGAATGCTTCTGTGCCGAATGATCTTAACACACTGTAGGCGTCGGCTGAAATATCAGGATTATCAAGACAATCGCAAACTTCAGGTAAAAGGTCCCGGATCCCCAGTCTGCCGATTAAAAAAATTGTCTCCCTCTTTATTCCTGCATCCTGGTCCCTGATCAGTCGTAGCAGATCAGTAATTACCGGCTGCTTCCCAGATGCATACAGAGCTCTGACAACCCTTCTTCTGTCTTCAGCGCTTCCCATGTAGTCTGCCAGTTTATTAACATCACAGGCGATTATTTCGGATATCTTTGACTCAAGGATAACTATCAGTGTGTCAATCCTTTTCTGCAGGTCGCCTGTCACTGTAAACTTACTGATGCTTTTTAACAGTGGAATCATATCAGGATTAAGGGTATCTTCAGCCTTGTTTATTATCGCCTCTATGAACATATTGTTCGACCGGATCTTATCAAGGTATCCATTGGCATTGATTATCGAGAAGTAGTTGTTCTGAATTTCAAGGGCAATACCTGCTCTTGTGCTGGTGCTTTCAAATTGTGTTCCTGCCGATTCAGCCTCTGAGGTGTCAATGCTTTCAAGTGACTTTTGAACAGACCGTCGGTATTCGCTATAGAGGCGGATAGCCAGGAATACCCAGGCTACCAGTATTGCAAACAGTACCCAGGAAAAATGAATCAGCTTGACAAACATCAGGGCTCCCAGTCCAGAGAGGATGAGACCGGATGTCAGAGCAGCTATTTCATTAACTGTTCCATCAATTGCCGACTGCACACCATACCTGATTTTCTCGTCAAGAGTCTGGTAAAGCACCTTAAATGCCGGGGTTTCAACTGAATCTTTCATTGCCTTGGAGAATAACCTGCTGATAGCAAGAATCAGGAAAAACAGCATGAACCCTGAAGCTTCAGGCGTAAATCCCCTCGTTGTACCTATTACAACCACGACAAGAGTGAATATGGCAATAAGGACAGGCGCTACCGCCAGGGTGGTTTTTAGTCCCTGGTTCTTGATCAGATATGAGAAAATAAATGTCTTTATCAGAAGGGTAAATACCATCATACTACCCTCAAACAAACCAAGGAAATTGGCCATTTCCTGCTCTTCAGGAAACCGCTCCCTGGTTACAGCCATAAAGGAGTATTGTACAAAGAACATAACTACCATTGAGAAGGCGATAAAAAAGCCCATCGTCCTTATGTACCTGTCCTTCCTGAACAACGACAGGCCAGCCTTGACTTCGCCGCCTGAAGTTGCTTTTTTGATAATATCATTATAGTTTCTGCCTATAACCCCCTGGACTATTACAGCTGCAAGAATACTGATAGCGCTAATGAGCAGGATATCCCTTGTTTGCATGTTCATGGATAAGAGAGCCGGTATGGCAAAACTGCTTAAAATCACCCCTACAACCAGGCCGGTATCAATAATACCGAAAAGACGTTTACCCTGTCTGAGTGTAAATAGACGGCCGGTTGTACCATAGAATCCCAGCAGTGCCAGCAGGTTAAGTGGTCCAAGCATAATAAAGATACCGAATATGACCCAGTCTGCTGGTCTCATTGCCATCAATATCCACAGGCCGAGTGTTAAAATAAGGATGAATAAAAGGTTCAGGACAGAGAATCCCAGAAACCTCATCCTTGACTGGAGAACCGTGTATAAATAGGTGAGCCCGCTACCAACCAGACCAGACAGAATATAGGCCCTGGCCATAATAGTTTCATCAAATTTAGCCAGGAAAAGGGAGTGGGCAGTAATATTGAAGACACCGTAAAATATTCCGAGGAACACTGACTGGATCAGGAGTGTAGTAATTAATCCTTTTTCTTCTTGTTCAATACCAAAGAGTTTTGCTAGATTATTTCCCATCCGGCCTCTTTTAAAAGTTAACCAATTTATGAATAATTTTACACTCTACCAACACGTTTGCTTTTAAATGGAGGGCTGCAACAGTTCCATAAGTGCATTTGGTACATCTTATTGATCGCTGCCCCGGAGAAACAATATACTATATTCGGTGTCATAGACTAAAGCTGAATGGCCAATTGTCTAAAAAGAATGACACCTTTTATAAATTTTGAATTAAATAATAAATCTATAACTTTAGCTTATGTTTGGTCAGTCGAATGTCGATGATGAGGTTATAAAGAAAAGGAGAGAAGCTGTATTTATTGTTCTCTCCGGTTTTTTTCTTGGGACACTTGCTATTCTCAATATTCTGGGCATTTCGCGCCAGATCGATTTATCGTTTACACTTTTCGGCAGGACCATACCATTTATTGTCTTTGTAGGCGTGCTACCCTATCCAATTACCTTCCTCTGCACTGACTTTATCTGTGAGCTTTACGGAAAGAAGCGGGCAACAATGGTAGTGTGGACAGGACTGGTTCTCAATATCTGGGTCTTGTTTATCCTCTGGCTGGGCGGAACATTACCGCCGCACCCCGAACTTGGACCTGATAACCTCCCTCTGATTGGAGATTCGCAAAGGACATTTTTTCAGATCAGGCAGTGGACCTTTGGAGCTACAATCGCATCAATGATAGCTTATCTTACAGCTCAGTTCGTCGATGTGCATATCTTCCATTTAATAAAGAAACTTACAAAAGGGAAAGCCCTTTGGCTAAGGAATAATGGCAGCACACTTACCAGTCAAATGGTTGACTCGATCGCTGTGGTTACAATCACCTGGTTATTTGCTAAAAGTGCCATTACTTTTGAACCCGGCAGGACAGCCATTCATGCAATAATCATTCTGATCCTTTCGAATTATGTTTTCAAAATGGTTAGCGCACTGTTGGATACTATACCTTTCTATATAGGAACAAATTACCTTTCACGATACCTTCAGATCGACACTATCAGGGAGTACAGGGAGACTGACTCAGAACAATAGCTGCGATTTGGTCTATATCAGCATCCAGCCCATCTGTAATAAGGTGCGACTGCTCATACCATATTTTGCGCTCATCAAGTTTCCTTTCAATGAACTTAAGCAGTTTATTTTCATCCATATCGGCTATCAGAGGTCTTTTATTGCCTGTTGATTCCAATCTGCTTTTCAGGGCAGAGGGTGTCATCATGAGGTATATGGTAAATCCACTGGACTTCATAAAATCCATATTATCATGGTAACATGGTGTGCCTCCGCCACAGGCAACTATTATATCCTCAAAATTCACGGTTTGTCTCAGATATTTGGCTTCAAGCTTCCTGAAGTACTCCTTGCCCCTTTCTTCAAAGATAAATCCAATGGATTTCCCTTCATTTGATTCAATCATCTCATCAAGGTCAAGAAACTCACGGTTAAGTTTCCTGGCCAGCTTCAAGCCAACCGAAGTTTTCCCCGATCCCATAAAACCTATAAGATATACAATCATCCCCGAAAGTCTATAACTCAAGTTTCATCTGAGCCGGATCGTTTTTTAACTCTTTCTTTTTACCGGCCTCCTGCTCTCCGGTCTCTTCTACAGCAGGTTTTTCCGATTCCTTTTTTATTACCGGTTCAATTTCAAGTATGTTTTCAACACTGTAGTTGGTTAAGCGCTTCCCTTTAGCTTTATAACTCTTTATATTTATGAATTCGGCTACCTCGATAATCTCGTTTTCCCTGTCTTTGTGCTTACCCCCGAATTGTAACTCAAACCTGGGATACTCAACTTCTGTCAGGCTGATAAGTTTCGATTCCGGGTTCTCATTTATAAAGGTCTGTGGTTTCTCCGACTCCTCAAGTGTAAACCGTTTAACATAATAGTATCCCTGGTCAGCATCCCAGTATATCGCAGAATATACAACGTTCTCGCGAAGTTTCTCTATAAGAAGTATATTATCTTCAAAATGATTGGAAAGGTCAAAGTTTGTCATCCTGAACTTACCATCCTTGGCTATCACAAGGATCTTGTCATCGGCACTGAATTCGCCCAGGAAAAGACCCCGGTTATCAGCATTGAGCCTGTTAACCGAATCATCAAACCAAATTTTCCTTCCTCCCAGCGTTGATAGTCCCTTTTCTTTCAAGGTTATCTTATGAACTGCATTGCGTGTTAGTATATTACCCAGCGAGCCCTTGCCTTTTACAGCAAGTTCACTAAAATCAAATTCAAATGTCAGTTTCTTCAATCTGGCCTTGGGCTTGTGAAAGATTTTAATCACCTCCGCTTCACCATTGGGATTCGCACTGAAATAGAGGATTCTGGATCCTTCAGTACCCCTGGTGATATGATACTCCCTGTCGCGTGTTACTCCGCTTATTGCACCCCTCTTCACCATTATCTTGCCGCCCCTCCCATCCTGATATACGATATTATAAATGGTCCGGTTGTCGTTTTTATTGAAAACATTTGCATATAGAATATTCTTGCCCACAAAATGTTTCTCGGCCACCTTTGTTATCAGATATCTGCCATCCCTCAGGAACACAATAATATCATCAATATCGGAACAATCGCACAGGTACTCATCTTTTCGAAGGCCGGTACCAATAAATCCCTCGGCCCTGTTCAAATAAAGTCTGGCATTATTAGCGACAACCTTTGTTGCCTCAATCGTATCAAAACTTCTGATCTCGGTCAATCGTACCCTGCCTGTACCATATTTCTTCTTGATCTGCCTGAAATAATTGACGGTAAAGGGTATGATATTATTCAGATGGTTCTTAACCTCTTCTATCTCCAGTTCAATTCCCTTAATATGTTCCTCTGCCCTGTTTACATCGTATCTGGAGATCCTCTTGATCCTTATTTCTGTAAGTTTAGCTATGTCCTCCCTGGTTACCTCACGCCTGAGTCTCTTTTTGAAGGGTTCAAGCCCGTTGTCAATAGCTTCAATGACAGCCTCCCATGTTTCACATTCCTCGATGTCGCGATAAATCCTTTCCTCAATGAAGATCTTTTCAAGCGATGACATGTGCCAGTCCTCTTCCAGTTCATCCAGGCGTATCTCGAGCTCAAGTTTCAGAAGATTTACTGTAGAGTCAGCCGATCGAATAAGCACCTCAGTTACACCAATAAACTCCGGTTTGTTATCGTAAATAACACATGTATTTGGCGATATGGAGAATTCACAATCAGTAAATGCATAGAGTGCATCAATAGTTTTGTCAGGAGATACCCCGGGGACGAGATGAATAACGATTTCCACATTCTCTGCTGTATTATCGTCTATCCTTCTGATTTTGATTTTTCCCCTGTCGTTTGCTTTTATTATTGAGTCGATAAGGCTCGAGGTGGTCTTACCGTAGGGGATCTCCCTTATTGTCAGTGTTTTTTTGTCGCTTCTTTCAATCCTGGCCCTTACTTTGACATTGCCCCCCTTCAATCCATCATTATATCTTGACACATCAACCAGGCCCCCGGTAGGGAAATCAGGATAAAGATCAAAATCTTTGCCTTCAAGATAGTTTATTGTGCAATCAATAAGTTCATTGAAGTTGTGAGGCAGGATCTTTGACGCCAGCCCAACAGCAATTCCTTCAACTCCCTGAGCAAGCAATAATGGATATTTTACAGGCAGGGTTAATGGCTCTTTATTCCGACCATCGTAAGATGGTTTCCAATCTGTTGTTTTTGGATTGAATACTATCTCGATTGCAAATTTCGATAGTCGTGCTTCTATATACCTGGGTGCTGCAGCCCCGTCGCCCGTCAGAACATTCCCCCAGTTCCCCTGTGTGTCGACGAGAAGCTCTTTTTGCCCGAGCTGAACAAGGGCATCCCCTATCGAAGCATCCCCGTGAGGATGGAACTGCATAGTATGACCAATGATGTTGGCAACCTTATTGAACCTCCCATCATCCATTCTCTTCATGGAGTGCAGAATTCTTCTCTGAACAGGTTTTAATCCATCACTGATATGCGGAACTGCTCTTTCGAGAATAACGTATGAGGCATAATCCAGGAACCAGTCCTGATACATACCAGAAAGGGCAGTAACCTTATGTATCTCTTTTTTTATGTTACCATTCCCGTTTCCATTACCATTACCACTCGTGGTTGCCCTGTTTTCCCTGCCGGACCCGTTCTTTGCCAATTTTCCAGGATCTTTTTCATCCATATACTCCAACTCCTTCTTAATGTTCTATGTAGGTATCTGACAATAAGGTCATTCAACGAAATCTTCTTCAAATCTCAGGTTTTCAATAATAAAATCCTGCCGCTCAGGGGTATTCTTACCCATATAAAAATCGAGGAAATCCTGTACAGAATCATCTCTTTTCATTTTCACAGGTTGCAGCCTTATATCTTTACCGATAAAGTGTTTGAATTCATCAGGTGATATTTCCCCCAGCCCTTTGAATCTTGTTATTTCAGGATTCGCCCCTAACGCCCTGACAGCCCTGTCTCTCTCAGAATCACTGTAACAATAACGTGTCTCCTTCTTGTTCCTGACCCTGAACAGAGGCGTTTGTAAAATATAGAGATGTCCTTTCCGGACCAGCTCAGGGAAAAACTGGAGAAAGAAGGTAAGCAATAAAAGTCTGATATGCATTCCATCAACATCTGCGTCAGTTGCAATAACTACATTATTGTATCGCAGATTATCGATCCCGTCTTCAATATTCAGTGCCGCCTGGAGCAGATTAAACTCCTCATTCTCATAAACTATCTTTTTAGTAAGGCCATATGTATTAAGTGGTTTCCCTCTCAGACTGAATACAGCCTGGGTCTCTACCTCCCTGGATTTTGTTATTGATCCGCTGGCCGAGTCCCCCTCTGTGATAAATATTGTGGAATTAAGCCTGTGATCATGATTGCTGTCGTAATGGATCCTGCAATCACGAAGTTTCTTATTATGCAGGCTGGCTTTCTTCGACCTTTCCCTTGCCAGCTTCTTAATTGAGGAGATTGCTTTTCTCTCCTTTTCTGAATCCTGGATTTTCTTAAGCAGGACCTGGGCAATATCATTATTCTTGTGCAGAAAATCATCCACACTTTTTTTCGCAAACTCAGATATATAATTTCTGACCGAGGGCCCGCCCGGTGACATATCCTTTGAGCCAAGCTTGGTCTTTGTCTGTGATTCAAAAATCGGTTCCTCTATCTTAACACTGATGGCAGCGATAATTGAGGTCCTTATATCGGAGGGTTCAAAATCTTTCTTAAAGAATTCCCTTATAGTTCTAACGAATGCCTCCTTGAAGGCCGAAAGGTGTGTTCCTCCCTGTGTGGTGTGCTGGCCATTCACAAAACTGTAATAATCCTCCCCATAGTAATTGCCGTGAGTAAAAGCTAACTCGATATCTTCCCCCTTTAATTGTACAATGGGATATAGCCCCTCTTTATCCATGTTTTCAGTAAGAAGGTCCAGGAGGCCATTTTTCGAAAGGAATTTTTCACCGTTGAAGTTTATTACCAAACCTGCATTCAGGTAGACATAATTCTTCATCATTACTTCCACGTGTTCAGCTATGTAGTGAAAGTTTCCGAACATCTCCCTGTCCGGAAGGAACCTTGTGATAACACCATTGGGCTTGTCGGTCCCGGTAATCTTATCATCCCTCACAAGGGTACCTGATTCAAATTCCACCTCCTTCAATTGCCCGTCACGGATCGAGGTAACAACAAAACTTTTCGAAAGGGCATTTACTGCTTTTATTCCAACACCATTCAGCCCGACAGTTTTTTTAAATGCCTTCGAATCATATTTGGCTCCGGTGTTCATCTTTGAGGCAACATCGAGAACCTTTCCTAAAGGGATACCCCGACCATAGTCCCTCACAATAACCTCCCTTTCTGTGATCGATACATCTATTTTTTTTCCATTGCCCATCATAAACTCATCAATCGAGTTATCCATCACCTCCTTCAGGAGTACATATATCCCATCATCCTGTGAAGAACCATCTCCAAGTTTACCGATATACATACCAGGCCTAAGCCTTATATGCTCCCTCCACTCAAGAGTCCTTATGTGCTCTTCCGAATAATTAACAACCATAATACCGGATTTTCGGCAAATATAGTCAAAACAAGGCCTGGTTATTCAGTGATTTTTCAACAATGAGGAGCTTCTAAAATGCTTAGCGAGGTAAAAAAAAATTGTTCAATGGCTTAGCAATTGTTAATCAGCCTATTGCCATAACAGGGTATTGTTAAAAAATTTAAGACAGCCTAGTCTATTATACCCTGCTGTTTCATCAGCAGGGCAGCATTCATCCTGGTTGTAATACCCTCCCTGAGGATATAATCAAAATTAACATCCTCCTCCTCTATATCGATTTCGAAGCATTTATTCATAACATTTGAAGGGTACTTTTCAGCGAGTTTGCCCAGCAGAATATCGTGCGTCGCAACAAGGCCCGTGCCACCATACATAATAACCTTTTCAATAAATAACCATGATCCTTCACTTTTGTCTTTTGAATTTGTTCCTTTCAGAATTTCATCGAGGACAAAGAATATCTTAGTCCCCCTTTCCAGCTCCTCCTTCAGCAACTTTAACCTTTTCAATTCGGCAAAAAAGTAGGACTCATGTTCAGAGAGTGAATCTGATGTCCTCATACTTGAGAATAACTTTGCGGGGGTAAATAAAAACCTCGTGGCGCAAACCGGAGCAGCTATCATAGCCATCACAAGGTTAATCACAACCGTCCTCAGAAATGTACTTTTCCCAGACATGTTAGCGCCGGTAATTATATTTATTATCCCATTACATGGTGCATTAAAATCGTTCAATACCCTTATCTCCCACGGTAACAGCGGGTGTCCAAGATTTCGGGCATCCAGGTAAACTGATCCATCAGACAAATCAGGAAAGCAGTAATCCGGATTATTAAATCCATATCCTGAAAGACTTATCAATCCGTCAACAATACCAATATTCTCAAACCATACTGGCAAAAGGTGGCTGGCCTGTTCCTTCCACTTCTCAAGTTTTATTATACAGTGATAATCCCATAGGAACAGTCCGTCAATGATCACACCCACAATCATATTCAGCCTGTTATCAAAAGCCTGGATGATCCTGGATAATTTCTTAACCCTTTTAACAGCTGAGATGCCCTCTCCCGACAACCCCCCCTGCAACTCACTAAGGAATTCAGAGTTAAAAGGGTTGTTCTCCAGGTGGGCAATCAGCGACTGAAACGTCGAAAGAAAGTTGTACTGTTTTGAAACCAGGCGGTGAATACGATTTATATCCTTCAGTTTTACAGTGACCACTAAAAGATCAATAAGGAACGGGAATACAAAAAGAGTGTAATGCACCATGTTTAAGATAAGGAGCAAAAGAAGCAATATTGTGATAGCAGGAAGCAGATAAATCATCACCCTGAAGAATTTACTATCACTGAATACTGGTGGTTCACTTAGCCAGGCCTTGAATTTCTCAGTATCCTCTTTACCTGGCCTGTTTACCATTCCCAGGGCAATGAACTTCTGTCTCCATTCCGGTAAAGCGATCAGCTCCCTGATTGCTTCCCTGCGTTTATCGAATCCGGTTCTTATTCCAAATGGATCACCAAGCCACCCTGCAAGTAGGTCAGATCCCTGATCCGTGCAGGTCCTGTTGATATACTGGTAGAACGACGAAGGTCCAAACAAATCTATATCATGGGAAAAATTATGTGAGGGATCTGAATACCGGTCTCCGGCATCAAAGAAGGAGAAATCACCAGCAAGACCGGATAATTCATTTTCATTTAGAATGATCAGTTTTGAATAGAATTCCATGTTCCATGATCTGCCAGCATATGTTTTCAGGAGTATCCCAAAAAGAGATGCGAAGGATCCAAGAGAGAGAAATCCAGCCAGGATCCCCTCTCTGAACAGTAATATGGTAACCACAAGGCCTGAAATAAAAATGGCTGATCTCAGGATCGAAAGATAAAGAAGTATCCTTTTTTCATTGTGGAACAGATCCTGAAATTGCCTTTTTCTGTTTTCGTAATATCTCTTTACATCATCTCTCTCCATTAGAATAGTTTCATTGCTGCAACTTTAAAAAAACTTATAAATCAGTTCATCCGGCAAATCTACCCCTGATCCTTCAAAACAGGCACTGATATCTTTAAAAGTGTGCCTGACACCTTTCAGTCTGTCTGCGATCTCATTCAGTTTATCATACCCTGAAAAAGAACATGATATTATTATCCCTCTGCGTACTTTGAGACTGATTTCAATAACATTATTCCCTAAATCCATCCTGTTATTGAAAGTGTATTCCGGTCCCCAACCCCAGTTCCAGTCCCATGTATTATATTTTGTGCTGATAAGATCCTCAATGGAATTATTATCATCAGATGTCAGATGATAGTTTTCCGAATCCGGATTTGTTGATAATATATAATCTTTCATCTGCTCTTTAAGATTAGCCGTACTGTCTATACCACTAAGCTTTCCGGTCAGATTCCCGACGCTGGTTCGGTTCGATTGAACAGCTCCGCTCTTATATCTGCCTGTACCTCTTGCAAGCGATTCCCTGAGGTCATTAATTGATGAGGAGAATAGAATAGTCCCATGGTGCAATACACGGTTCCTGAACAGATGCTCAGCATTGCCTGAAAATTTAAGGCCTGATTCCCTTATTTCATGCTTATCTCCCATTTCCGGCTTTATCCCTTTTGAAGTCAGGAATCTAACAACCGGATCAGCATATTCACTAAAGTTGATCTGCCGGCCATCTTTGCTGTTACGGACGAACGTAAAATTAAGGTTCCCCCTGTCATGGTAAACTGTTCCACCCCCTGATATCCTCCTCACTACCGGGATGTTATTATCAATTACATATCTTAGATTTATCTCCTCATAGGGATTCTGGTGTTTCCCGATTATTATTGAAGGGTCATTTATATACACCATAAATATTTCCTCTTTGAATTGCCTGAAAAAATATTCCTCTGCAGCAATGTTAAAAAAAGGATCGAACCTGTTTGTATCTGCAATTAACATAACCCTTCCCTCTTATTATGAAGACCGGTCAAATGTCAGATATCTTCTGTCGATCTGGTGATATAACAACCAGAACCCCTGCCCGATGATAATCCCCAGCAAAGCGCCGCATATTACATCACCCGGGTAATGCACCCCAAGATACACTCTGCTATAGCCTACAAGCGTGGCCCAGACAATGATAGTAATGCTGTACCATCGCTTCTTCAGCAAGGCTAATGAAAGGAGAGCAACAGCGAAGGAATTTGCTGCATGAGAAGATACAAAACCATACTCGCCTCCACATTTCCCCCTTACAATGTGTACCAAACCCTCAAGCTCAGGTTCATGACAGGGTCTTAATCTTTCAAAGACCTCTTTAAAAGCATGCACCGATAGCTGATCGCTGGCAGTGATTGTTAAAACTATGATCGGAATTATAATAAGGATCCTCTTTTTATATTTAATCCCTATTAGTATAAGTACAAAAAAATATAAGGGCAGCCAGGTCAGTTTGCCACTCACAAACCACATTAATTCATCCCAGAATGGTGAATTAAATGAGTTCAGAAAGAGGAACAACGACTGGTCAACTTTTTCAAGCATTGATAAATGATATAATCATTCTTTTTTCTATCCTGTTAATCCTTTTATGGTTAATCTTCATTCAATAACCTCCAGAGCAGGTCCTTTAGCCGATCGATCCCAAACCCGGAAACCGATGATATAAAGATGTAGGGTCTGATGCTGACAGAATCCCTGACCTCATCCATAAGCTCCTCGTCGAGCAGATCTGATTTTGTTATTGCAAGAAGGCGTTTCTTATCAAGTAACTCGGGGTTGAATTGTCCCAGTTCATTAACTAGTATCCGGTATTCATCTATTATATCCTTGCTGTCGGCAGGCACCATAAATAGTAATACCGAATTTCGCTCAATATGTCTCAGGAATCTGTGCCCTAGCCCCTTGCCTTCATGGGCTCCCTCAATGATACCCGGGATATCGGCCATAATAAATGACCTGTTATCACGGTAGCCAACTATACCAAGATTGGGGGTTAAAGTCGTAAAAGGGTAATTGGCAATTTTAGGCTTTGCAGACGAGACCACACTCAGGAGGGTAGACTTACCGGCATTTGGAAAACCTACCAGCCCCACATCAGCAAGTACCTTTAATTCAAGAGTATACCAGTCTTCAGAGCCTGGCTCCCCGGGTTGCGCATATCTTGGTGTCTGATTAGTTGCGGATTTAAAATGCACATTTCCAAGACCACCGCGACCACCAGGCACCAGAATCTTCTGGTCTCCGTGTGTGGTAATCTCAAAGAGGGTCTTGTCCGCTTCAGCACTCTTTGCCACAGTTCCAAGTGGCACATCGATAATAATATCTTCTCCGTCTGCACCTGTTTTCGTTGACCCGCCCCCCGGCAATCCATGTCCGGCAAAAATGTGCTTGCGGAATTTCAGATGCAGCAGTGTCCAGAGCTGCTCATCACCTCTTAGTATGATATTTCCACCTCGTCCCCCATCTCCTCCGTCAGGACCTCCCTTAGGAACAAACTTCTCCCTCCGCAAGTGGGCAGATCCACTTCCACCTTTTCCCGATCTGCAGAAGATCTTAACATAATCAACAAAGTTTGATCCTGACATTCCTGATTAGATATTTTCTTCCACTATCTCAGATAACCGTTCAAAAATATCCGCTATTTCACCCATTCCGTTTACCGGCTGGTATTTACCCATCCCGATATAATAATTTACAACAGGTTCTGTTTTCTGCCTGTAAACAGCAATCCTGTTCTCAATAATTTCCACATCCTGATCATCTGACCTTCCGGAGAGCTCTGCTCTCGACAATAACCTTTTCACCAGCTCTCCATGCTCAACATCCAGCACAAGCATCTTTGCTATATCCTGTCCTCTGTCAGAGAGCATTTTACCTAAAGCTACAGCCTGATCGACCGTTCTTGGAAAACCATCAAAAATAAAACCTGCAGCATCGGTGTTGCTGTCAATTTGATTTGCTATCAATTCAATTACTACCTCGTCGGGGACAAGTTCACCACTTTTCATAATTGCTTCCACCCTTCTTCCAAGGTTGCTGCCGGCATCAGTCTCCTCCCTGAGCATATCGCCTGTTGAAAGATGAATCAGCCTATACTTTTCAGCCAGTTGTACCGACTGTGTTCCTTTACCGGACCCGGGAGGTCCGAAGATCAAGAAATTTACCATCAGCTAACTAATTTTAATCATTTTTTATTCGATTATCCGGAAAATTCCATCCAGATTCCTCCCGTATCCATCATAATCGAGTCCATACCCGATAACGAAATCATTTGGTATCTCAAATCCTATATAATCTGGAAACAAATCACCCGTAAAGGCATCGGGTTTGAGAAGAAGGGTAACCACCTTTATCGATGAGACTCCCCTTTTCTTTAAGTCACTTACAATCCTGGCAAGTGTTGCACCCGTATCAACAATATCCTCAATCACCACAACAGCCTTCCCTCCAATATCTTCATTTAATCCGATCAGTTCCTTCACCCTTCCTGTTGATCCGGTGCCTGAGTAAGAAAAAAGTTTCAGAAATGAGATCCTGCAGGGCAGGCTGAAATTCTTTAAAAGTTCAGCAGCAAACATGAATGATCCGTTTAATATAGCCAGGAAGACAATATCCTCTCCCCTCAGATCACTGGCTAACCGTAGGGTGAGTTCGGCAATTTTTTTCTTTATTTTATCACCCGGGATGAAGATTTCAAATGTTTTGTCCAGTATTTTTATTCGATCCATCTGGTAGGATTTGGGAAAGAAATAATTATTGCGAAAATATAAAATATATGGCTTATTTTTGTCCGGGGAATGATCAAATTTAAAAACCAGCATATTGATGGAACCAAAAGTAAGTATCATCATGGGTAGCACCAGCGACCTTCCGGTAATGGAAAAAGCCGCCATTATCCTGAACGATTTTAAGATCCCTTTTGAAATGAATGCCCTTTCGGCACACCGCACTCCCGAAGAGGTTGAAAAGTTCGCCAGAGGCGCAGCCTCCCGTGGTATCAAGGTAATAATCGCAGCAGCAGGTATGGCAGCTCATCTGCCTGGTGTTATAGCAGCGATGACAACAATTCCTGTGATAGGAGTGCCTATAAAAGCCTCTCTGGAGGGGATTGATTCTATATTTTCAATCCTTCAGATGCCTCCCGGAATTCCAGTGGCTACTGTAGGGGTCAATGCAGCACAGAACGCAGGGATCCTTGCAGCACAGATAGTTGCAGTCGGTGATTCAGCAGTTGCGGGTGAAATTGCCAGATTTAAGGAGACCCTGAAAGACAAAATTGTAAAGGCCAACCAGGAACTAAAGGGAGTTAAGTTCGGGTATAAAACGAACTAAAATCCTTTCTTGATGAATAAATCACCATCAGGGACTTGAAATTATTTCCAATCTTTCATAACTTGTTGATGGTTTAATCTTTTATCATGAAAGTAAAACTCTCGTTGCCTAAATTATTTTTTGCTGTAATCATTGCCGGGATAACGTTTCCCGCGCACTCTCAGAATCCTTACACTCTAACGGCCGGGGCCCGCCAGGCTGGCCTTGCATATACCTGCATTGCTACCGATGGTTTCTGGTCCTCGTTTCATAATCAGGCATCACTTGGCTTCATGCGTAAACTATCCCTGGGAATTAACCAGGATAACAGGTTTGGTATAGCCGAGCTGAGTAATAAGACTTTTGCCATTATCTATCCTTCAGGTTATGGCTCCCTGGGAGGAGTATACTCATACTATGGGTATTCCGAGTATAACCACCATACTGCAGGACTGTCGTATGGAATGAAACTTGGTCCCAATATCGCTGCCGGAGTGCAGGTTGACCTTTATTCCACAAGGGCTGCAACCGATTATGAGAACACTAATGAGCTGACTTTCGAGGCTGGTCTGCTCTATAAACCAATCCCTGTCCTGAGCCTTGGTTTACATATCTATAACCCTCTGCCTAATTCCATCAGAGAGTATGATATGCCAACCATAATGAGGCTGGGTACATCTTACTTCTTTTCACAGGCATTCATGACCACGGTAGAGTTTGAATACAACAATACCGGTACAAATGTCTATAGGGCTGCAATGGAATATGAGCCAATAGAAAATATGTTTCTCAGAGGGGGTATTATGTCCAATCCTCTGGGCTATAGTTTCGGGTTGGGTTATTCGGGCCGTGTAATACAGGCAAATCTGGGTTTTATTACCCATGAGAACCTGGGACTGACACCTTCATTATCTATTGTCATTTTTATAAGGTAGATTATGATCAGGGCATCAATATTTATTGCCCTGATGATGCTTATCGTAAAAGTGACAGGACAGGTGACATCATCAGGGACCGTGCTAGCAAACTATCTGGAGTCAAACGCATCATTTGATCCGGAAAACACCCTGCTTACAGATCTGAATGATGAACTCTCAGGTCTGCTTGAGGATCCTGTTGATATAAACAGTAATGACGAAACAGAAATAGGCAGGCTCTTTTTCCTGACAATGTTCCAGGTCAGAAGTATTGTCGAATACACCAGGATTAAAGGGAAAATAATATCACCTTATGAGATATCATATATACCTGGATTTGATGCGGAACTGGCATCACTCATCTCCCCATTTATAAGACTGGGCGACCGCCCTTCACCCTCAGGGTATGATTACCACGGTATTTACAGGCTTTTGACCAATCTTATAATAAAAGAGTCGGGCAACAACGATTACCCGGGCAGCATGATCAAAGCTCTCGTTAAAATGACCTATAGCTCCGGCCCTGTCTCACTGGGTCTCACAGCCGAGAAAGACCAGGGTGAAAAGTTATTTGATGAAAATGTACTGCCGGATTTTATCAGCGGATATATAAGGTATAACGGGAAAGGATTGGTCAGAAGCCTGACCCTGGGTGATTTCAAGGTAAGGATAGGCCAGGGACTGATCGCCTGGACCGGTTATTCAGCCGGCACCTCACCTCTGGTCGAAACCCCTATGAAAGGGATCAACTCATTGCTTCCCTATAGTTCGACAAACGAGAATAACTTTTTCAGGGGGCTGGCAATTTCAGCCAGGGCCGGAAACTATAATATTCATGCATATGTCTCTGACAATATTATAGATGCTGCAACTGATCAGGGACCGGACGGGGAAAGATATATTACACACTTCCCCGATGACGGGTTGCATAATTCAAGATTGTCTCTGGCACGAAAAGATGCGATAGGCGAACAGTCGGCCGGACTGAATATAAACAGAATTTTTGGCAGGTTATATCTGGGTTTTTCAGCTTCCGGTTCATGGTTTTCGATTCCGGTACTTACTGATGGGTCCATACCGGAATATTATGATTTCAATGGCGACAGGAACATTGCCTTTTCAACAGATTATGTATTGACTCTGGAGAAAACCTATATTTATGGCGAATATGCTGCCAATCCTGGTGGGGGACTTGCTATGATACAGGGAGTAAGGTTAATCCCTGTAAACCGGGTTAAGATCAATTTTCTCTATTCCAATACAGGCAGGGGATACAACTCTTTTCACGGTAACCTGTTTGGGAAAGAGACAGTTAACAATTTCAGACAAAGTTTCCTGGCAAATATTTTTTGTGAAATTGCACCTTATACCAGTCTTGGTACCGGAATACTGGTCTTTAATAACCACTGGTACACAGGTTATTCGGAGCCACCATCCGGATCGGTCAGATATGGATTGTCGGTCAGGTTCGAACCAGAGTCAGTCCTGAAGGTCATTGCCGAATTCACCTATAAAAGATCCCCATTTTACTATATGCCTGAAACCGGGATCAAGAGAACCGGGTACAACCAGTTTACAAGCGGAAGGATCAGTCTCGTGCTTAACCCTTCTGAATCGCTGAAACTGACAACACGTATTCAGACAAATCAATTGACACCCTTAAAAAGTAACGGATTCCTTTGCTATCAGTCAGTGAATTATACATTACATTCTGTGCCTCTCAGGTTTATTTTCAGGTGCTGCCTTTTCAATGTTGACGATTATGATTCCCGTATCTACACCTGGGAAGATGATCTTCTGTATTCCCCGGTGATATCACCATTCTTCAACAGTGGTACCAGAACATATATAATGGCAGATTATGACTACAGGAGCCGTGTTTCACTCCGGCTAAAATACGGATGCACATGGTCCGAAGATAACTCCAATACTGAAAAGATCAGCAATGAGCTGAAGGTGCAAATTATTGTAAATCTTTAGGTGCAGATGTCTTTATGTCACGAATATTTAGCTGCAAATTCCTGAGTCCCTTGTACTCATTCATCTCTATGGTATATGCTATGTTGACCGGACTGCCATTTGTAAATAGGTCTGCCCTGTTCCCCTGCCCGAAGGCTATAGCCGGAAAGCTTGTTGTTCCGCTGGCTTCGCTGCACAGGTCAAGCTTAAGGTGCTCACCGCCAGCCCCTACACTACGGCCGGTCCCTGTATCATATACATTTCTGGTAACAAATACCGGAGCCATGTTTTCAGGGCCAAAAGGCTGGAATCTGCTGAGGTTATAATAAAATGAATCTGTTATTTCATTAAAGTCGATCTCCTGATCAACCTCCACCCGCGGTATCATCTGCTCATCGGAGATAGTATCTGATACTATCTCCTCAAATCGTCTGATAAAATCCGGAATATTCTCCCTTTTCAGTGTAAGACCTGCAGCAAACATGTGCCCGCCGAAACTCTCAAGAAGATCGCTGCATCCTTCAATTGCCTGGTAAAGGTCATACCCGGCAACTGACCGGGCTGATCCGGTTGCAAATCCATTCGATTCAGTCAGTATCACCGTCGGTCTGTAATGCGTCTCAATAAGCCTGGAAGCTACTATCCCGATAACACCCTTATGCCATTCAGGATTATATAATACTGTTGTTTTTGAATTAACCTGCCTGGGGTCTGAGGAGATCATACGGAGAGCCTCAGTTGTAATGAGACGGTCGACTGATCTTCTTTCCTTGTTACAATCATTGATCTCCTTGCTGATCTCACCGGCCAGACTGTCGTTTTCAGAAATGAGCAGTTCAACGGCGCGGCTGCCAGATTCCATCCTGCCGGCAGCATTTATCCTTGGACCGATCTTAAAAACTACATCTTCGATCGATATTACCTTTTTGATCTCAGACTCTTTGATGATCTTGCTGAGCCCTATCCTTGGATTTTTATTAAGCTGCTGAAGACCATAATATGCCATTACCCTGTTTTCTCCGGTAATGGGAACAATGTCGGATGCAATACTTACTGCCACAAGGTCGAGGTAGGGAATCAGGTCTGTAAAGGGAAGATCATTTAACCTTGAATATGCCTGTATCAGTTTGAATCCTACCCCGCACCCTGAAAGGTCTTTGTATGGGTAGCTGCACCCGGGTTGTTTGGGATCAAGCACAGCTACAGCATCGGGTATTGAATCTCCGGGCAAATGATGGTCGCAGATTATCATGTCAAGACCGAGTGATCTGGCATACAGGGCCTTTTCAATGGCCTTGATGCCACAATCAAGTGTAACTACCAGTTTGCAATTATTCTCACGTGCATAGTCAAGGCCTTTTGAAGATACCCCATAACCCTCCTGGTAACGGTTCGGGATATAGTAATCGATATTTGAATAGAACCTTTTCAGAAATGAATAAAGCAATGCTACAGACGTTGTTCCGTCAACATCATAATCGCCATAGATAAGTATCTTTTCATTCCTGCCGATAGCAGTGGATACCCGGTCGATAGCTTTGTTCATATCCTTCATCATAAAAGGGTCATGCAGGTTATCGAGCCTGGGTGAAAAGAATGCATCGGCCTCTCCGGTGGTGGTAATACTTCTCTGCACCATAAGTCTGACAATCGGGGCACTTACTTCCAGGCGGTCCATGAGCTGCCTTACAACAACTGCATCAGGCTTTTCCTTGTATATCCAGTTCTTATCCATATTCAGCTCCTAATTTACCCATTCTATCCTGAACACTTCTTCGAGCTTTCCCTTAAGGATCTTTTTCACAGCCTTAATATCCTGCACAACGCCGAGTTCATTCTGAAGAGAGGTAACACCTTTGTCTGTAAAGCCGCATGGATTGATATAGTTAAAATAATCCAGGTTTGTGTTTACATTGAATGCGAATCCATGCATGGTAACATACCTGCTGGCCCTGATCCCGATAGCACATATCTTCCTTGCCCTTTCATGGCTGTCACTATCGAGCCAAACACCGGTTGCACCATTGAGTCTGCCCGCTTCAATCCCGAATTCGCCAACAGTAAGGATTATTGACTCCTCAAGTGCGAAAATATAGTCCTTCAGGCTCAACCCAAATATCTCCAGGTCAAAGATCGGATATCCAACTATCTGCCCGGGACCATGGTAGGTAATATCTCCCCCCCTGTCAATCCGGAAAAAAGTTGCATCCTTAGCCTGAAGCTGAATATAATCCAGCATGAGGTTGTTTTCTGATCCACTCTTCCCCAGTGTATATACGTGGGGGTGTTCAACAAAGATCAATCTGTTTAATGTCTCTTTCTGCCCTTCGCCTGAACCCTTCATCTCCCTCTTTGTACCAAGCAGTTCATTGAACAATTTCTCCTGGTAACCCCAGGTCTCCTTGTATTCCTTAAGTCCTATGTCCTCAAATTTTACAACCTGCTTCACAACTAATATAGTCTTTACGAATGCCCTGCTTTATCTCATCCGGCATGTTTCTCTGCATGGAACGACGATCTTACCAGAGGGTGGCTCTCAACAAACTCAAATCCTTTGTTCAATCCCACCAAATGATACTCTTCAAATTTTTCAGGCTTAATGTATTCTGCTACATTCATATGATCATGCCCTGGTCTGAGATATTGCCCGATTGTGAATATCTTGCATCCTGCCTGCAAAAGGTCATCCATCGTCTGGTATATCTCCTGGTCTGTTTCACCCAGACCTGCCATTATTCCCGATTTTGATCTCGCTCCATTCTCACTCAGGAATCTGATCACATCCAGGCTTTTTCGGTACTTCGCTTTTGTTCTGATAACGGGAGTGAGCCTTTCAACAGTTTCAAGGTTATGTGATATCACCTCCGGACCTGCCTCTATTACCTTCATTATGTCCTTCTTAACGCCATTGAAATCCGGGATCAGGGTCTCAATTGTGATACCGGGATTTAACTCTTTGACTTTTGTGATTGTCTCAGCCCAGAACCGTGCCCCTGAATCGGGAAGGTCATCCCTGTCAACAGAGGTAATAACACAGTGCCTGATGTTCATCAGTTTTACCGATTCAGCCAGCCTGGCAGGCTCTTCATGGTCCGGGGCCAGTGGCTTTCCTGTTGCAACAGCACAGAATTTACATGCCCTGGTACATATATTCCCGAGTATCATAAAGGTTGCCGTTCCGGCATTCCAGCATTCACCAATATTGGGACAATTACCACTTGTACAGATTGTATGCAGTTTATTCCTCTCTACCAAACCTTTAACCCTGGCATAGTTCGGGCCACTTGCTCTCTGCATTTTCATCCAGTGTGGTAATCTGTTGTTATTCTGTGCTTTATGCCCTTGCATTCATTTCCTTTAATGGACTCATAAATGTAACTAAAATATAGATGTTAACCTACCAAATTTTACTTTGATGCCTGGTGTGATTTTAAAAAATGAACGCACCGTCAGAATCAATGCGATTTTAAATCTTTATATTTGGTTTATAAACTTTTCAACAATCAACCAAACCAATTAAGAAGAAAATGTCAGATCATTATTTCCAGATAAACGAAGATCATCGATGGGTCATCGGGAGCCTTCCAAAGGTTGGGATCCGTCCGGTAATTGATGGCAGAATGATGGGTGTCAGGGAATCACTTGAGGAACAGGTGATGGGTATGGCAAAAAATGCTGCAAACTTTATCTCGTCAAACCTGAAGTACCCTGTTGGATCACCGGTGGCATGTGTGATTGCTGATACTGCCATTGGCGGAGTCGCAGAGGCAGCCATGTGTGCTGAAAAATTCAGGAAAGAAGAGGTTGGTCTATCACTCACTGTCACCCCGTGCTGGTGCTATGGCAGTGAAACAATCGATATGGACCCATTGATGCCAAAGGCTATATGGGGTTTTAACGGCACCGAAAGACCCGGGGCCGTTTACCTGGCAGCTGCATTGGCCGGTCACACCCAGAAAGGAATGCCTGCCTTTGGTATATATGGAGAAGATGTGCAGGATGCCGGAGACAGGACAATACCCGATGATGTAAGGGAGAAGATACTGAGATTTGTCAGGGCAGGAATTGCTGTGGCTTACATGAAGGGCAAATCATACCTTTCGATGGGGGGCGTTTCAATGGGGATAGCCGGATCGATCATCAACGACCAATTCTTCCGGGAATACCTTGGGATGAGGAATGAATATATTGATATGACTGAATTTATCCGGAGGATCGAAAGAAAGATATACGATGGGAAGGAATACGAGAAAGCCCTGGATTGGACGATGAAATATTGTAAAGAGGGACCCGATCTTAACAGGACACCTAAAACCCCTGATGAAAAGAAAAAGGAGTGGGATACAGTAGTAAAAATGACAATCATCGCACGCGACCTGATGGTTGGTAATCCCCGTCTGAAAGAGCTTGGTTGGGGGGAGGAGGCTCTTGGACATAATGCCATACTTGCCGGGTTCCAGGGTCAGCGCCAGTGGACCGATCATATGCCTAACGGCGACTTCATGGAAGCGATCCTCTGCTCCTCGTTCGACTGGAATGGTGTCAGGGCACCATACCTGGTAGCTACAGAAAACGACTCTCTTAACGGGATTCCCATGCTCTTCGGTTACCTTCTGACAAACAGTGCACAGATGTTCTCCGATATCAGAACATACTGGAGCCCTGAGGCAATAACCAGGGTTACCGGTATCAAACCGGACTCACAGGCAGAAAATGGCATAATCCACCTGATCAATTCGGGTGCATCAGCACTCGATTTTTCAGGGCGTCAGGAAGCTGAGGGCCGGCCGGTGATAAAATCCTTCTGGGATATCACCCCTGATGATGCCAGAGCCTGTCTTGAGGCAACCCAGTGGCCACCGGCAATTACCGAATATTTCAGGGGAGGCGGATTCTCATCCCAGTTTGATACCAGGGGCGGGATTCCATTAACCATCTCCAGGATAAATCTGGTCAAAGGCCTGGGCCCCGTGCTTCAACTTGCTGAGGGCTGGACGGTAGAGCTGCCTGAGAAGATGCATAAGATATTGTGCGACAGGACTAATCCAACATGGCCGACAACCTGGTTTGCTCCCCGTCTTACAGGCGAGGGACCATTCAGGGATGTATATTCGGTCATGGCCGGCTGGGGTGCCAACCACTGTGCATCAAGCTACGGTCATATCGGTGCTGATATGATCACCCTTGCTTCCATGTTAAGGATCCCTGTGTGTATGCATAATATACCTGATGATTTTGTTTACAGACCCAGTACATGGAATGCCTTTGGGATGGATCCTGAAGGCAGTGACTACAGGGCTTGTAAAACTTATGGGCCGTTGTATAAATAGGTACAAGGTGCACGGTTCAGGGTACACGGAAATGAGGTATACCCTTGACATTAAACCTATTCAACTCTCCAATAAGAATTTAACCGTTACATAACAACTAATAACTATCATTAGGAAAGATGCCTGCCAATAAAAAGTACATCGTTGTAATGGACTGTGGTGCAACAAACATCAGGGCAGTAGCCATTGATGATGAGGGGAACATATTTAAATCTATGTCATATCCAAATTGCACCCGCCCCGACCCCTTCTACCCGGAATACAGGATATGGGATATAGGTGAGATATGGGAAAAGATGTGCAGGGCATCCAGGGAGGTTGTCGCAGGATTGCCTGAGCATGATATCATTGGTGTTACCGTTACCACGTTTGGAGTCGATGGCACCCTGTTCGATAGCAAGGGTAAAATTTTATACCCCATGATATCATGGCAGTGCGAGCGCACAGGGCCGGTCATGGATTCAATTGGCAGGTATATTCCGGTTGATGAACTATATGCTGAGTCGGCCACATATCCATTCAGTTTTAATACCATTAATAAAATTATCTGGCTCAGTGAGAACAGACCAGAACTGATTGGCAAAGCTCACAGGTTCCTGTTTGCACCATCAATATTTCTCTACCTGCTTTCAGGAGAGATGGTTAATGACATAACAATGGCAGGAACCAGTATGATGACTTCAGCAATTAACAGAGACTTTTCTGATAAGATACTGGATGCAATATCATTTCCGAAAGAGCTCTTTGGCAGGCCTGTTGAACCAGGGAGCATTACAGGATCCCTGACCAGATCCGCTGCCAAAACTACAGGCCTGCCGGCCGGGACACCTGTTGTGGCCACAGGACATGACACCCAGTTTGCAATATTCGGATCAGGTGCCGGTGTTAACCAGCCGGCGCTTAGCTCAGGTACCTGGGAGATCCTTATGGTCAGGTCATCCTCCTGCAAACCAGGAAGCGGGCAGATGAAGAATTCCATTACAACCGAATTCGATCCGATCCCCGGCCTTTACAACATTGGCAATCAATGGATCGCCTCCGGAGTTCTGGAATTGATTAAAAAGACCTACTTCTGTGATATAAGTGAGAATCACTATGAGACAATGATCAGTGAGGCAGAAAATACTACCCCCGGAGGCTCCGGATTGAAGATCGATCCTCACCTCTTTGATAAAGGTATAAGTGATGCTTCGGTTCTGATCACCGGTTTAACCGGTGATATTACCAGGGGCAATATATACAGGGCAATGCTCGAAGCCCTTTCCAGGAGGTTGGCAGAGGGGAAGGAGGCACTTGAAAAGGCAGGTGGGTTTAACACCGATAGCATAATTTGCGTAGGTGGCGGTTCAAGGAACAGGCTCTGGAACCGGTTAAGGGCTAATGCCGCGGGCGTACCCCTGAAGGTCATTAACCGGCAAGAGACAACCGTCACGGGAGCATCATTCTTTGTACAATCTGCCTGCGGTCTGGTTGGGAGTCCCGAACAGGCAAGAGAGAAGGTAAAGTACAGAACCGAGGTAATATATCCCGATTAATGTCTGTTGCATAATCTCTCCGGCTTACCTACCTTTGCCTCAATGAAAGAGATAATAAACTCAAACGGAACCCTCCGGAAAATAGTCCTTGAAGTCGCAGAGGTTGCCCGTTTTTTGTGGCAGAGAGGATGGGCCGAAAGAAATGCTGGTAACATATCTGTCAACCTTAATGATATCCTGACTGACGATATCCCCCGGTTTGCCGACTATCCCTATTTTAAACTACAGACTGGCTATCCTGAACTCAGCAGGACCTGTCTCTTTGTTACCGGTACCGGTAAGCGGATGCGGAACCTGGCAGATAAACCTGTGAAGAATGCATTGATGATAAGGATCGATGATGAGGGTGTGGGTTATTATATCATCTCCGGTAAAAAAAATTCAGCAATCAATCTTATGCCTACATCCGAGCTGCCGACCCACCTCAGTATTCACCAGATGATAAGGCAAAGGGGAACAGATGAAAAGGTTGTGATCCATACCCATGCGAGTGAGCTGATCGCTTTAACCCAGGTAAGAGAGTTCTGTGATGAAAAGAGGCTGAATAACCTGTTCTGGGGGATGCATCCCGAAACAAAGGTTTTCGTTCCTAAAGGAGTGGGATATGTACCCTATATAACCCCGGGATCGATCAAGATCGCTGCCAAAACACTCAGGGCGCTTGAGAACCATGATGTAGCCCTGTGGGAGAAGCACGGTGTTTTTTCGATTGGCGCGGATGTGATCGAGACCTTTGATGTAATCGATATCCTTGTTAAATCTGCAAAGATATTCTTCATGTGCAGGAATGCCGGGCTGGAACCCGAAGGACTTACTGCTGAGCAGCTTGATGAGCTGGGGAAAATAGTTTTCTGATTTGTTGCAGGTTCTGTCATTCTGAGGGAACGCAGCGACCGAAGAATCCCCTTCTCCTGGTTGCAATTTGCTGGTTTCAACTTTATCAACCTTTTTCCTATTTTTACAGAAATCTTTTTAGCTTAAAAAAAGGTCCGCATGCAACTTAGTGAACAGGAACAGATAAGGAGAGACTCCCTTAGGGAGATCAGGGAACTTGGCATTAACCCATACCCTGCAGCCGAATACAAAACGAATGTTTTTTCAAAAGAGATCCTTGAAAAATTCGACGATAAAAAGAAGAACTACCAGGATGTGGTAGTTGCCGGAAGGATCATGAGCCGTAGGATAATGGGTAAGGCCTCCTTTATCGAGCTCCAGGACTCAGAGGGCAGGATCCAGGTTTACATCACCAGGGATGATATCTGCCCGGGAGAGGATAAAACCTTTTATAATACCGTGTTTAAACGGCTTATTGATATAGGTGATATCATCGGAGTCAAGGGATTTGTCTTCAGGACACAGATGGGTGAGATCACAGTGCATGCCACCGGTATGACCATACTGAGCAAATCGATAAGGCCCCTGCCGGTGGTCAAGGAGAAAGAGGGTCATCAGTTCCAGGCCGTCACCGACCCCGAGATGAGGTATCGCCAGAGATATGTTGACCTCGTGATAAATCCAAAGGTAAAGGAGGTTTTCAGGATGAGGACTCAACTTTTAGAGTCGATGCGCGAACTGTTCAACTCCCGTGGATACCTTGAGGTTGAAACCCCTATTCTTCAGCCAATTCCGGGTGGTGCTGCAGCAAGGCCATTTACCACCCACCATAATGCCCTTGATATGAAACTCTACCTGAGGATAGCCAACGAGCTATACCTGAAGAGGTTGATAGTTGGTGGTTATGAGGGGGTATATGAGTTCTCAAAGGATTTTCGCAACGAGGGGATGGACAGGTCGCACAACCCGGAGTTTACCATAATGGAGATATACGTGGCCTACAAGGATTATATCTGGATGATGGGCTTTGTGGAGGAGATGATCGAAAAGGTTGCCCTTGACCTTCATGGAAAAACAAAATTGCCCTACGGTGATACCGAAATAGAATTCAGGCGGCCATATAAGAGGATCACCATGGTCGATGCCATTAAGGAAAATACTGGAATTGATATCAGCGGCATGATCGAGGATGAGCTTCGCGGTGTGTGCGACAGGCTCGGATTGGAGCACGATCCGTCAATGGGCAAGGGGAAGCTTATTGATGAGATCTTCGGGGAGAAATGTGAAAGTAGCTATGTTCAGCCCACCTTTATTACAGACTATCCGATCGAGATGTCGCCTCTTGTAAAGAAGCACAGGGATAACCCCGGGCTCACCGAGAGGTTTGAGCTGATCATTAACGGGAAGGAGATTTGTAATGCCTATTCGGAGCTTAACGACCCTATCGACCAGATGGAGCGGTTCCAGGAGCAGCATAAGCTCTCCGAGAAGGGAGATAGTGAAGCAATGTTTATCGATCTCGATTTCGTCAGGGCGCTGGAGTACGGCATGCCTCCCACATCCGGACTTGGAATCGGTATCGACCGGCTTACTATGCTGATGACCAATCAGCCATCCATCCAGGATGTCCTCTTCTTTCCGCAGATGAGGCCGGAGGGAGGGCGGATAGATGAGGGCGGAGAGCAGAGAGCGGAGTTTAAGAAACTGGGAGTGCCTGAAGAGTGGGTGGAGCCGCTTATCAAGCTTGGTTATGATTCGGTTGAGAAACTTAAAGAAGTAGACAAGCCGGGTAAGCTTGCTAATGATCTGAACGGCTATAAGAAAAAGAACAAACTCGATCTGCCGGGATTGAGTCCGGAGACGGTGGGGGAGTGGCTTAAGGCGTAAGGCTTAAGGGTTGTCATCCTGAGCGGAGCGAAGGATCCCATTCTTATAATTGCAGGTTACAAGTTCCAGGTTTCCCCTCCTTTTCAGAAAGGAGGGGTGTCCCGATTCATCGGGACGGGGTGGTTAGAAGCCATCTGATTCAAGATTCAAAGATTAAAGATTAGGCCTCAATCACCAGAATTAGGGCTTTTTTGTCATCTATATGTCCTTTTCTTCTATCAAATTATTGATTTTCCAGTTTCTCAAAATAGATTGTAGATAGCACCTTCTCAAGATCTTCCTTATTTATTGGCTTAAACGTAATAAACTCTCTGTGATATAATGTCAATTCCCCTACACTATTTTTAAGAATAATTAATATCACAGACTGTACCACTAAAATAACCGAACAATAAATTAAAAAATTAATTATCTGATCAGAAAACGAATCTCCTTAACATTCAATTAACTGGCTATTAACAACCAGAGGATTCTGGATAACT
The DNA here is from genome assembly GCA_035527935.1 of Bacteroidales bacterium. GTDB lineage: Bacteria > Bacteroidota > Bacteroidia > Bacteroidales > VadinHA17 > DATKZO01. Next base: position 17,797 of record DATKZO010000007.1, on the reverse strand, counting down.
TACATTTGTAAATAATATCCGCCTGTATTAATTAAGTTTCTTCATAGATTTGGTTACAGGCTACTTAGGTGTCAGACTAAAATAAAGTTTATGAAAGAAAAAGTTTTATTGCCAATAGTGTTCGTCATCTTATTTATCCCGTTTCTGCATTCTCAGGAAACCGCATTCCGGATACTTTTAGATCCCAGGATCGAGCTACTGTCAGTAATCCAGAGCCTTTCCGATTGGCCAGAATATGGTGCTTTTACAAAATTTGATTCCAGGTATAGAAACGAGGTTAATTTGTATTTCCAAGCCTATAAAGACCACGATGCGGTCAGGTGGTTTAATGAAAATCTTAAACTTGGATGGTCTTTTGACGCACCACCTAAAGCCATGATGCATCTTTCATATCCACCACAGATGAAGATAGCTATACCTTTTACCGAAGAGCTTTTTGAACGGGGTGGTGGGGAGAAAAATTTATTGTTAATGGTTCAGCTACTGAATCAGTTCATCGAGGACACAGGTTTTGAAGAATTCTTTGCCTCACAACAGGGTTTTTACACTGAGTTTATTGACAGAATTAATAATCAAATTCCATTTACTGCATATACAAAGCTTATGCAGGATTTTTACGGAGGCCAAATATCAGATTTTGTATTTATTCCAGTCCCATTGTTTCTAGGTGGTTATGGATACCAATTAGAGAGAGAAGAGGGAAAAACTGCATTTTATTTCGGTGGGCCACACAGTATTGACCAGGGTCTACCAGTATTTGAGCCAAAGCTATTAAGAATATTGATTTTTCACGAATTCGGACATTCATTTGTAAATCCTGTCGTATATGATTTCGAGCAGGAACTTAATGCATATTCCTCTCTGTTTGAATATATGAAGAAAGATATGAGAAGACAAGCCTATGGGGAATGGACAACTGTATGCCATGAACATCTTGTAAGAACTGGAGAAATCTTCCTAAATAAACTGGCTGGTTTTCCTGAAGAGGCTGAGGAGATCTATAATTCTTATTATGAAAGCAGAAAATTCCTTTTCCTACCTTTTTTCAGGGAGAAGATGGATTATTATTGCAGCCACAGAGATGAATACCCTAGTTTCAGAAGTTATTTCCCGGAATTGCTAAAAGTTTTTGAAGAGGTAGAACCCGTTGCGGATAAAATAGTTGCTGGTGGAATGAATTTCATAATGGACATTAATTCTGATAGCTGTATAATAAAAAGATTTGATAATAACAGTCCTCTTGAAAAAGCTGGTTGCAAACCAGGTGATAGAATAAATAAAATTAATGAAATCAAATTTGATGGTAACAACTATTTTAAAATAATAAAAATGTGGGATGAGGCAAAAGTCGGCCAGGAGTTTTCTCTGGAAGTAACCCGCAACGGGGAGAATCTGGAAATGCTTGTAGTAGTGCCACCTGATACTACCTATACTTTCAGGAAGAAACAAAAGTGAGTATTACGATTGTGAAAGGTTTGCCCCTGCATACATGCTTAGCTATCTTTGTGCCTAATCCCAACCAAGAAACTAACCAATCCCCTCCCAACCAAATTGGCCTCATCTTTAACTTGGTTTTTTGCCGCACCTTTTTAGCCCAATCTACCGGCTAGCGGAGAAGGCTAAAATAAGGCCGGAGGGGGGGAGAGCTGAGAGCTGAGTTTATGAAACTGGGTGTTCCTGAAGAGTGGGTAGAATCCCTTATGGCACTTGGTTATGATTCGGTTGAAAAACTCAAGGAGGTTGAAAAACCGGGGAAACTTGCAAACGACCTGAATGGTTATAAGGTTATAAGATTATGAGATTCAAGATTATAAGATTGTTGATTTGTTTTGAACTCAACAAGGCTTAGCCTGATCAACTGTGAAGCCGCAGGCTGAACTTTCAACTTTATCAACTCTATCAACCTGTCCCCTATTTGTCTCTCAATCAAAATTTTCTTGACTGGAGTCATGCAAAATTGTAACTTGCTGTAATTAACCACAAAACCTGCTATAATGAAGAATCTAGTTTTATTTATTTCAGCATTTGCATTTATTATTTCCGGATGCAAGAATGATGAACCAGTCAGAACTACTGCGCTGTATGAATTTACATTATTCCGAAATTACCCTGAGTTTCTGAACGGACAGATCAAATCGGTTAATGAACAATGCTTCTGGGCTGTTGAAAGGGACAGTGATTTTGTCAAGGGAGAACCACTGTCAAGATCAGACAGGGATAGCCTCAAGTGGTCAAGTGATTTCACTGTTTATTTCAATGAAGAGGGTAAATTAACAAGGAATGACGATTATTATACTCCTGATGAAACAAGATCCTGGGTAACTGAGATTGAAAATGGATTGATAGTCAAAGTAACCAATATCCGTGGTAACGCCGAGTATACATACGCCATTGCTACCTTTGATACAGATAACCATTGGGAATCAGTTAAACAGTATAGGGCAGGAGTAGACACGTTGATGTCCTCTTATACATTTGCAACCAACCCTGATGGCTACATCAGAGAATCTAAAACATTCAACTCACTGGGGGAGAACACCAGGACCTGGTACTATGATATTGACGAAAATAACCGGACAACAGCACTAAAAATTTATTTCAGTCCTGACTCTCTTCTTTCAACAACAAAATATTCGTATAATGAAAAAGGGTTCAACACCTCCGTTGAATTCGAAAATTCCAAAGGTGTAACCAACAACTGGAAAGTAGAATACTCTGATTATGATGATATGGATAACTGGCTGACATGCACTATAACACTTAAAGATGGTCAGAAAATCATCCTTGAAAGGAAGTATGTCTATTATTAATCCCTGTCTTGCACAATTCAGAAATGCCAAGAAATATGTGCTGAAAATATTCCTTTGAAAGAGGTAGAAAAGCCCGGTAAGCTTGCCAATGATCTGAATGGGTATAAGAACCCACCTTCGCTACCTCCTACGCAAAAGCTCCGGCGGTCGAAGAAAGCTTCGGCGGGCGGAGAAAGAACAAACTCGATCTGCCGGGGTTGAGTCCGGAGATGGTTGGGGAGTGGATTGAAGATTAAAGATTATCAGATTATCAGATTATAAGATTATAAGATTATAAGATTGTTGATTTGTTTTGAACTCAACAAGGCTTAGCCTGATCAACTGTGAAGCCGCAGGCTGAACTTTCAACTTTATCAACTCTATCAACCTGTCCCCTATTTGTCTCACTATCAAGATTTTCTTGACTCATATTCAATAAGATCGTAACTTGCTGTAATTAACCACAAAACCTATAAATCATGAAGAATCGTATTATAATTGGAATCCTGCTAAGTTGCCTGTTTGCATCCTCCTGCCAGGAGAAAATAGATTTCGAAAAGGAAAAGGAGGCAATAATGAATGTAATTCTGAATGAGTCTGTAACTGCCCGTGATGGGGATTTTGACGGCACTATGTCAACCTACCTTAATGATGAAAATACGGTACGATTATCTTATAGCCTTGATAACTATGAGATATCCTCTGGCTGGGATGAGATAGGCAAGTCTCTCGATTGGATCAAAGAAAATGCCGACATGGATCTAAGTGGAGTCAAAATCTCCAAAGAAAATCAGATAGTAAAGGTAACGGGCAATACTGCATGGTCAATATGTGACAATATCTGGAAAGGTGAATATGATGGGGAGCAGGTCAATATGAATACCATACAAATTACATTTCTTGAAAAAGCAGATGGTGAGTGGAAAATTTCTTTTGTTACATGGCTACCAAAACCTGAAACTGAAAAAGAGAATTTAGAAGAATAAGTTTGATCTACCAGGTCTGAGACCGGAGGGAGGGCAAAGGGCTCATGGCGGAGGGCAAAGGGCATTGGGTTTAGGGTTTCAACCAGACCCCCCTCCTCGGAGGGGTTGGGTGTGGGTATCCCTTCTTCTGGTTCTTGTTCCTTGTTCGCTTCGCTCACGGTCCTGGGTCCTGGGTTTCTTTTGATCTGTTTTCCATTTTTGTGTGGTATAAAAATTAAACATAGTGTTCAAAACCACACCTTAAAATTATATCTTTACTGGTAAACTTTATGCTGACGATTTACAATCTGTAAACTTTACAACTTTACAGCCTCAACAACTTTGTTGATTCGTTGATTCGTTGATTTGTTAACTTCATTACTCTATTACCCCAACACACCACCACTCATTCACACCTTATCAACCTTTTCAACTTTATCCACCTCCGGGACAAAGAACCTCTTCTTCAGTTATATCAGAAATTATCGTTTAATAAAAATGAAATCGCCGCCTTCATCACCAGTATTTTGAATAACTCCGTATTGAGGGATATTGGGACTATTATTCAGAACAGCTTCCCGGAAACTATTAAATAGCTCACCGGCCGACAGATACTTTTTTTCACTTTCGAGAAGTCTTTTCAGCAGAAATTCGAGGAATACACTTCTATCAGGGACCTCCTCCAATGTCCCGCTTGTCATGGCTTTTCGACTTGTCATGGAATACAACTTATTCACAGCAACAGAAGCATCCGGAAATCCTCCCCTGGATTTAAATATTGAGCCCGCAAAGCAGGCATCTGTGATCAATAAAGTGTGTCTTGTATCAATATCATCGACAAAATCCTGTATTGTGCTATTTCGGATCCAGTTAACTGAAGAGAATTTATCAGCATCAGCAGGCAACCAGAATCCTGTCTCTTTTTCCTTATCCCAGGATCCATGTCCTGCATAGAATATGATCAGATTATCATCCTTTGTCAGCTGATAGCTTAGTTCGTCAAGTTTTTTAATTATGTCAGCCCTGGTCGGATCCTTGAGGAGAGTGACATTCTCAGGATCAAACATATAATTACCAATTAAAGTGCTGTATAATAAAGTTGCATCGGCAATTGGATTATCCAGATCAATCAGGGCAGGATCATTATAGTTATTTATTCCTATTATCAATCCATGACTTTCCCCTTCATAATTGAACTCATCAGAAGTCACCTGGATTTCTTCTGAAGGAATATTCAACAGAGAGAGTAATTTAACGTCAGAGTTTAAAAAATTATCGGTTGCATCAATTTTAAAAACATTTAATCCATCTACCAGGTTATATGTCTGCTGGAAAAAACCATTTTCATCAGTAGCAATAATTTCATCATTTATCCGTAGTGACTGGATACCAGACTCGTCTGTAAGCCTGCCGATCAAATAGATATTTGATGCCGAAATATGAGCGGTGAATAAGGTATCAACCCGTGGTGAAATAATTTTTATCTCCGGGGGAACAATGTCCCTGATATTTCTGTCAACCGAAGCATCATTACCTGATTTGGAAATTCCCGGCTTTTTAATAATGATAGTTGTTACTTTACTTTCTCCTTCTACCTGGCAAAGCAAAGAACGGTCTATAGTCACCAGGACCATGAATAATATAATTATTTTCAATGAATTAAAGTTCATCGCCTGTATTAACCCGGATTTAGGACAAATTTTACTACAAACCCAATGCAAAATCCATCTAACCCTTCATCAGGATCTTCCGATGGTACAACATCAAACCAGGGAGATAAATAATATTCGAGTTCCACTCCGAGGTATAAAAACTTAACAATATTGATATCTAATCCCAACCCGAGACTACCAAAAATAGTATACTTAAAATACTCATCCTTTTTGTATTCCGGGTTATATTTATACATGATCTTTGTTTGCCCAACGTATAAAAAAGGGTATAATGAATATTTGGTATTTCGAATTAAGTCGAACTCAATTATTGCTCCGCCAGCATACCCCCAGTAAAATCCAGTATCCGGATAATTATTGTTAGAATCAGAATAATTAATTTCTTCACGAAAAGTTTTGTAATAATCTGCTCTCAATCCCAATCCTAACTGTTTTAAATAAATTGCCCCTTTCAGATTGAAACCAAATGACTTAGAATCAAGAATACCCTTTGATCCCAGATTTGCATTCAAATCCAGTTTGAATTTACGCTCTGGTAATTGACCATATTGTTCAGATTGCAGAAGGTCAGCTCTAACCTTAAATTTAACATTGACACTAACCAGCTCATCCACATCCTCAAACACATCCCATATTATGCACCTGTTTTCACCCGGACCAACAAGCACTCCGACATCTCCGGCAACGCTCTTTAGGGGTTCTCCATAAGTTTTGCCGCCATCTGTCGACATAAATACTTTTACAATTACAGACTGATCAGCTGCAATACCAAGCAGATCGTAGTATATATGAATCTTCTCTCCTGCTATATCAGGATGAACATTTTCTATTCTCTGTGCAAGGCTATCTACAGGAATTAAAATTAAAATCGTTAAAAGAATGGTCTGAAACAGATTTTTATTATTCATGTTCATCCAGAGTATATACCCATTAAAAGCGCGATCTGTTCTTCTAAAGATATTAAATTGTTTCCAATTCTCTAATTTTTTATTTATCACATTTCGCTATTGATTTGGTAATCAAATTTCATTTATCCTTTGCCTCCGAAGGCAATCGATATTGACTCACTTATTTTGCCGGGATCATCTCCGTCACCTGGCGGATTCCTCGGTTCAATATTAAACAACTCAATTGCTCCCTTACACCATGGCCCCATTACACCCTTTTTGGCGGCAGGCTCATCAACTTTATGAACTTTATCAACTCTATAAACCTCCTAATCAGATTGGGACTATTTTTGTGCCCTATTTGTCTTCTCTTCTTTTAAGCTCCTCATTAATTTTCTTTTTAACAATAAGGATCGGAGCACTTACGGCTATAATAGCCCCTATGGTTCCAAGAAGACCAGGATTGAAATTATTATCCCAAATTAAATCATAAAAAAATAATGAAATATCGATTATTAACACTACAAGCATTACTACTAGCCAAATAGTAGCAAATTTCTTTCTCCTGGTTAGTTTCTCCAAACTGAGTTCCTCAAGTTTTTCTTTTGCCATAATGCATGAATAATAAATCTAATTGTATTCTGAGTGGTATAAACATAAGGTTTATTTTAAAATTATCAAATTGCTAAAATTGCACAAGGAAATGATGGATTGAAGCTCCTCACCGCAAGCAGCGGGGAACCGAGTTTAAGAGCTTGGCGACTTCGTCGGACGTAGCCCCGATGAACCGGGGCGAAGTTCGAAGCCAATGCGCCCGCAGGGATTCAACAAAAATGATTAACTGGGACTGGCAGAATTCAGTCCCGACTTATCGGGACGAGGATTGCGAGCTCGCCGAAGGCAACACCTATCAACGATTTTTGATTTTTTTTACTTCGCAAACCGGAGTTCGTTAATCCCTGCCAGCCGGCAGTCTGGGATATTAGATATTCCAGTCCCCTATATGTCTCACAAATAAGATTTTCTTGACTCGTGTCCGGGAAGATCGTAACTTGCTGCAATTAACCACAAAAACCAAAAAATATGAGAAAGACTTTTTACGTTTTCGCTGGTATGGTCGTGATTTTATCATTTATGTCAATCTCCTGTAATACCCAGGTAAAAGAAACTGAAGAACCGGCAAAAATTGAAAATACCCTGCAGAGTGTAAGTTATTTTCAGGATACAGTTGGCCTTGACCCATCTGTTATGCTTAAAGCGTTTACCTTAATGAATGAAGCCATTGATGAGATTGGATATCCAGATGCCGGATATAAATTATGGCTGATTCAGGAGGATACTGCAGATATCAGGTTCATGGTCGAAGGATTCTGGCCAGATCAGGAGACTTATGATATTATTCATGATCATCAATTGTTCAATGATGCTATGAAGACTGATACAGTCCAATGGGAGGGAATAGTAAATGTTGAGTACCATCGATTCGTTAAAATCAAATAGTAGTACGCAGGTAAACTGGCCAATGATCTGAATGGTTATAACAAGAAGAATAAGCCTGGACTGGCCGGGTTGAGCCCGGAGGCTGTTTCAGAGTGGATTGAAGATTGTCAGATTATAAGATTATAAGATTATCAGATTGGATATGGGCGCTGGTTTTGCCCGCCATAGCCCTGGCAAAGGCGGGATCTCTTGATTTACGAACCGGGCAACGTGAGTCCCGACTTATCGGGACGAGTATTGCGAGCTCGCCGAAAGTAACACCGATCAGGGATTTTTGATTTTTTTTACTCCGTAAACCGGAGTTCGTTAATCCCTGCCAGCCGGCAGGCCGGGATATTCGATATTCCAAGTTCCTCTGCTCCATGCTCCTTGCCCCATGCAAACCGATTGGGTTCTTTTTTGTCACATGGTTGTTCCTATTAGTTTCATTATAAAGATTTTTTGTTTTCATTGCCCTTTCAGGGCATATATTTATTATTCAACCTGTCTTCATGTTTCGATAATCCAATCGCCTTTGAAATCTAAATTATCCCCAATGAGTCCATATTCAATAATGTTACTACCTCCAATATGCAATGGGCCAGGAATCCCGGAATTATATGAGGATGATTTTATTCTTCATGATTTCAAGAGTTTATTATCTGACAGTTTTACCTGCTAAATACACGATGCCCGATCGGGGTAGACAGGACAATTGAAGTTGTTGGGCTACCGTATTCAATTATGCTGTTTACCAGTTTTTCGAGTTCGACTGGCTCTCTTATCGCTACCTTAATTACCATACTACTGGAACCAGTTACCCTGTTGCATTCATACACCTCTTTAACAGATTTAAGATATTTGAGAAAGCTATGAATACTTCCTGCATTAATTCTCACGTTTATAATAGCTGTCAGCGAATAACCTATCCTGTATAGGTTAATATCGGCCCTGTACCCCATAATTATACCGGCATCTTCCAGTTTCTGAACCCTCTCCGCAACCGCAGGTCCGGTAAGTCCAATCTTTCGACCAATCTCGCTGTATGAAATTCTTGCATTTACCTGCAACTCTTCAAGTATTTTCCAATTCAGATTATCTAATATTAATGATTCCTTTGTCATCTTATATATTTTATACTATTTCTAAAGCAATTTAACATATTATATTCACTTTCAAAAGCTATGTCTCAATTATCCAGAGTAATTTTAGACAAATGACGGCCGATGGAGCCTATTTATCTGATTTTTGCATTTTTTATCATCCTGGTTGCCTCTACGGTAAAAGGATTAACCGGATTTGGCCTGGCATTGATTTCAATGCCATTGCTGTCATTCTTCCTTCCTCTTAAGTTTCTGGTCCCCCTGATTACAATTTTCAACCTTATTACTTCGGCAATAATTGTCTGGCAGAATCCTGACACTAAACATTTTAAGAATGAGATTCTTCTCTCATCCCTGGGTGTAGTTGGCGTAATTGCAGGAGCGATGCTTCTTCCGGTACTTTCAGATGTTTTTTTAAAGAAAATATTATCCGTGGTTCTGGTAGCCCTGGCAATTGCATTCCTTTCAGGTTACAGGTTCAAAATCAGAAATATTATACGCGCCCGTATTTTAGCAGGACTGACAAGCGGATTTCTTGGTGGATTATTCTCAATTGGCGGCCCCACAATGGTTCTTTTTCTCACCTCTCTGGAGCTTGACAAAACCAGATTCAGGGTAACATTCTCCTTGTACAGCCTGCTTACCACCTCAGTGGCTTTTATTGGCTACTTTTTTAATGGGCTTGTAACCCTCAGGGTAATTACTTTCGCTCTTATACTTTTACCCGCACTACTTGCCGGCACCTGGCTCGGTGGAAAGCTTGTTGAGAAACTACCGGTAGTCACCTTCAGGAAGGTATGTATCTGGATAACACTTTTATCCGGTATTATGATTTTTGTGTCTGCTTACCACAGATAACATTAAAATATCCGGGAAAACCACAGTTCTGATAAGCTTTTCGAACTTATATCAGGTTTTACCTGGTTATCAAACTATTCATGGATTTAGAAAGGCATTCCAATAAATCCATATCTATTTACATTAAATAGAAACTGGTGTAAACATCTCAGGTTTAGAGTCTTACCCTTTTAGTATGTGACCATTGTCTTATAATTTAATCCTAAAGATTACTCTTATGAAAGGTGATACGTGGTGTGAGGGCCGGTTTTACACTGTGCCGGCAGTCCATTTATCAAATCAGATATAATTATCTCCTTTTGCGCAATATAGGGGTGTGCTTTAAAGCTTTTTATCAACCTTGTAATCAACTTTGGTAGCTTCTTATTCATATCTGTCAGCAATTCTTCCGTTGCACTTTCGCACATAGGCATTAATTTGTCATAATTAAAAACAGGAGCTCCTTGTACTAAGGCAACATCAGATTATAAGATTATAAGATTATAAGATTGGCCATGAGCGCTGGCTTTGCCCGCCATAGCTTTGGCAAAGGCGGAGTGCCGGCTTTTTTCTATTCTTAATTCTAAATTGGCTTCAGACTTCGCCTATGGCTTCGTCTGACAAAGTCGCCGCGCTCGTCTGGTAAAGCCGGCCTCGGTTCGGTGTTCGATGAGTCAAAGACCCCAATTGTTAATATTTTCATCCTGAATGAACAAAGCGACTGAAGGATCTCAGGATTATTTTATTTACTAATATTTATTACCTTAGGTTTTCGATATTCAATACGCCTCTTTAGCTCAGCTGGTAGAGCAGCTCATTCGTAATGAGCAGGTCGCGGGTTCGAGTCCCGTGAGAGGCTCAAATGCGTAAGGTCCGGGTTGCAGGTTGCAAGTCGATGATCCTGACATCTGCCGCTGGCGGATCGTAAGGGTTGCAGGTTGATTTTGTTACTGAACCGATCATATCATTAATAACTTAAATAGATCTGTTCAATCCACGATCCGGTAAAAGAGCTTCCATCCTTCACCTGTAACAGTTGAATCCGTAACAAACCAGATAAGTGCTTTATTGGTGCGCGAAGTTACCTCGGGAGGGGTATGGGTTCCACTGAATTTTGCAATAATATTGCCAGGTATTGTAGATTCACCATCGAACAGATATACAAAATCAGTATTAGGCTGGGTGTCAAATTCGACAAACTCAAATGTTATGCGTTTACCTTCAGGGGCTATTATCTGCCATTTACATGAACAGCCATTCGCATAATCATTAGCAAAGCTTCCGTCCGTGATCTCACCTTCAGGTATGGTATAATATTGTATATCGCCGCAATAAAGACGGGTCGAGTCAATTGTCAGAGCTGAGTAACCTACTTCAACAGGATTCCTTATCCATCTCCTGGTTCTTTTATATTCAACATGAATCTTATCGCCCGGGACAAACAATTCCGGAGGTAATTCACCGATTGAGGCTTTAATCCATAATGAATCGCCTGCGTAAAAACTCAGTGACTGGTTCAAAGAGGACTTACCATGAGATATTATTCTAAAATTAAATCCATCGTAAGCTCCCGCCGGGGCAATATCCCAGGAACCATTCGATAGTTTGCTATTTATAGACAGTTTGCCTTCAGGTCGCACAGGGTTGAAATGTGTATTCCTGTTTTCCGGATCCCTGAGGTAATCAATAGCCTCAGACAGATCAGGAAATCCGGCACCCAACTTTCCGCAATAGGATAGATTTTGATCATCTACCGGGACGGATGTGTTGATCAGGGCGTCATATAATTCCTGTGGAGAAGCACCAGGGTTGACAGATTTAAGAACAGCTACACAACCGGTAACCAGCGCAGTTGCTCCTGATGTACCGCCCCCATAGAAGTAAGCATTATCAGCAAGGGGGTAAGAGCCTCTTACCTTAACTGCCGGGGCCACCATATCAACCCTCGACCCGAAATTGGATTCATTGGTTTTCCTAAGAATGGTATCGATACCGGCCACTGACAGAACTCCTTCAAGATTTGAAGGGGCATCAACCCTTTCCGAGTAATAATTACCGGCTGATCCAATTATAGCAATACCCTTATTATGTGCTGTTTCAATAATGTCCCGGTGTGTTCCGGTTGGTTCTCCCCCACTCCATGCACAGCAAATGATATCCGGATTTTGCCCGATGGCATATTCAATTCCCATATACCCATTCTGGAGGAAAGGTATATCCGCATGGTCGGATAGCACTTTAACCGGAAGTATCTTAAAATATCGTGATGCATTTTTACCATAGCATCGTTCCAGAATTGTAATAATACTCCCACAGATAAAGGTGCCATGGAAATACTCATTTCCCCTTCCTGCCGGCGGACTCACATCATTATCATTATCTGATATATCCCAACCCCGGGAATCGTCCCGTTTCCCGTTTCCGTCATCATCAATATGATTATTCCTCGTCTCCCCGGGATTTTGATAGACAAAATCTTTTATATCCTTATGGCTTAAACGAAATGCGTCATCAACCACTGCTATTATTATAGGCCGCCCAGGCAGATCTCCCCTTAAATCCGGAAGATCAAGCAAATCATATGCCCAATAATTGAGCTTGCTCGCAGATACCTGTGAGCTATCTGGCCCGGATATTTGCCCGGTTATTGTGCATATGAATCCAGAAATACATAGTGAAATAATCACCAGCCGGTATCTCTTCACCTATTCATAGCTAACAGAATGAGTATGTAGGGGCAGATTGGGTACAACAAAAGTAGTTGTGGGTGTACCTCCCTTTTGGCCAATATTATAAGCTGGCAGGCCGGGTCCGGTACCCATATGTATCGGAACCCGTCCTCTTAAATCAGGCAGTCCGAAAGTCGTCCTGCCATCACCACCGTAATATGTTCCCAACAGTGAGAAAAGAGCTTGGTTCGAAGCGATTGAAAGTAATTGTCCATCACATTTAGCCCAGCCACGTGGGTTGAAATAAAATCCGAACAATGCAATAGTTCCGAGAAAAGGTTCTGATTGGTCCCTTGCGGGGTAGACTCCCATAAGGGCGATACAGTAGTTCATTACCAGGTAGGGTTGGAGATTGTTAAAGGCCTGACCTCCTCCAGTATTCCCCAGAACTATATCCCTGGCAATCCAGTTAACCCCATCAAATGTCAGGAGGTTTCCGGACTCCACGACTCCCTCAAGAAAAACCGCATCTTCAACATGCGTATCCAGTGAATCACTCCATTCCGGTAAATTATCAAGATCACCATAGTTGCCATTGAAATCATCACTGGCGTCTATATCCCAATCGGTAAAATCAGGCAAGTTATCCAGATCATTATAATCACCGCTAAATACATTTTCAGCATTTTTTGCCTGCAGGGCATAGGGCACACTCATTAACTGACTTGTACCTAAATATTCATACGTTGTCCCACCTGAGATATCAAGTTCTGTCTTCAGGTAATACGGACCTGCAGCCCAGTCAATTAATGCAAAATCACCACTAACAACTGTCCCTTTCCCGATTTCAAGGATTACCAGTCCAAAATTATTGCTTGTGGGCGTATACGACTCTATATATACTACTGTCCCCGTCTCGCTCCCCTGCAGGATGCTTACCTGCATCCCGACCTGAGTATTGACTATTTCTTCTCCCCCTATATCCCTCAGAACGGCCTGGTAATTGAAGGCCCCGGGGATCTGGGCAACTATCGTTGCCATAATGGTTATTCCTGCTAAAAAACAATAAATCTTCTTCATATCTGTAAATTTTGACCAGTATGCCGGATAAAAGATCAAAGTTGCTCCATTTGGAGTCTAATCCAAATATACAATCTGAGATATTACAGAATCGGCGAAGTGAAAGGATTGATTTGGGCATAGACAATGATTGATTTAAATGATTTTTAATAACCGACTTGGTAATGTTAAGTTAAATAACCTGCCGGGAATTTGTTTTTAAGTCATGCATATTTGATATCTATCTGTTGTGAGTTGCACTTCTAATATATTGTTGATCTGCATTATGCATAATTTTTCTATCGTGAGTCAGTAAATTTTTTGTTGTATTCATAACAACAGGAAATATTTTTCACCGCGGATAAAGTTCAATTTTCGTAGCTTTACATACAAGTTGCAGCTATAAAAAAGATCGCCGTTGTATGATAAGAGATATACTAAAAAATAATTTATGCCCTTTAGATGAATATATCTTTGGAACTGCGGACCTGACCGGATTAATTGATAAAAAATTCGGTGAATATCGATTTGGAATATCTGTTGGAAAAAGATTGGATGACAACATTATCAATGCTATTGCAAATGGCCCAACGATAGAATATTATAGCCATTACATGAAAATTAATAAAGAACTGGCGGAGATAGCTGAAAAAATAAAAAAAGAATTACTAAAGACAGGTATTGATTCAATTGCTATAGAACCGACTGTTTCTATAAGTTCAAAGGAATTTGAAAGGTATTTACCAACCCTTACTGTTGATATTTCTCATAAAATGGTAGCAACAAGAGCAGGACTCGGTTGGATAGGGAAAACAGATTTATTTCTATCCAAAGAATTTGGGCCCCGTTTAAGACTGGTAAGCCTGTTGATTAATCAAAAACCTGATACGGATTCATTTCCAATTGAAGAAAGCAGGTGTGGGAACTGCAATGTATGTGTTGAGAGATGCCCGGCCCAAGCTGCAAACGGGAAATCATGGAATATTAAAGTACACAGGGATTCTTTTTTTAATGCACACAAATGCAGGGAAAAATGCGGGGAATTAGCAAAACAAAGACTTAATGTAGATATGCGGATATGTGGATTATGCATCTCTGTATGTCCAATTGGAAATAGGAAGGATAAAAACTCCAGTGTTTGTTAATAAGGTGTAAACCTGCCTCTTTCAGTTTGATTCTGTTCCTGTTAACTTGTTTATAAAAGAACCGAACAGGAAACAAATCAATCTTTTCCCAATTTCATTTGATGAATCCATTGATCAGGACAATGAGGTCAGGCTTATTGATCTTTTTGTGAATAGCCTCTCACCGGAAGACTATGGTTTTAAAATGGATTTCATTTAGAATGGTCATCCTGCCTGCCATCCGTCAGATTTGCCTAAACTCTGAATTAATGAATATCTCCATAGAGTGCCTTTATCCGGAGAACAGGCAAATGATAATACGAAACAACCTGTCTGCAGCAGGCAGGTTCAACCCGGGGAATATTGCGTGTTGCGGGTTAAGCGCCGCATGTGATATAGCCGAAACCTATGAAAAGCGCCCTCATGAGTGAACTGGTACAGGTGTTTGTATAATTATCATAGTGAGCTCACGGCTGCCAAGAACGTCCCTGAATAATCCCGGTAGCTGTGAATCAATATCTTCAAGTCCAACACTGAATACTGATCTCACCCCGCATGCGCGGGCTATTTTTTCAATACTCAAAGCAGTGGTCTCCCTGCCCATAGCATCCTTTGCCACACCGGGATTGGTTTGATGTCCGGAAGCTGCCGAGGATTTATTGTCAAGAACTACCATCAGAATATCGCTGCGGTTACTAACAGCATTACATATTGCAGGAATGGTGGTATGAAAGAAGGAAGAGTCGCCAAAAACTGCCACCGCACGTTCACCACAACCGGCTTTACTCAATCCATCTGCAACACCTACTGCAGAACCAATGGCAAACTTGGCATCAAGTCGCTCTGCCACCGTTACCAGACACCCGGGGTCACCTATAACAGCCAGCTTCTGCCCTGTACTCTCTGCCGCTGCTTCGAGCTTATCAAGAATCTCACCGTAACCACATCCTCTGCAATGACTTTCCTTATCGGGCCTTTCTTGTGCTTCGTTCTCTTCAAGGAATTTCCCTGCAGGTGTAAACCCGGGCAGATACCCTGATAGTGCCTCCGTGATCTGCCAGCGGTAGAGTTCACCCTCCCTGTGGACATTATTGCTTTGCTTTCCATAGACCCTGCCGGCAAATCCAAGATCATGAGCCAGTGCTTTTATATGGATCTCAACAAAGGGCTCATTCTCTTCAAACACCAGGATCTTCCGACAAACACTGAAAAATCCGGAAATAACCTTCTTAGGCAAAGGATAGATGGAACTCAGCTTGAGCAACCGAACATCCTGCCGGGACTGATCACCCAAAACATCCATGATCTTCCGGTAAGCAAATCCCACTCCCACAATACCATAATCCCCGGCGCCGTCAATACGATTATAATGAAGGCCATCAGCCCACCGGCCCAGTTGTATAAGTCTATCGTGCAGCTCCTTATGCTTTCCCACTGCATTCAGTGGGACAGGGACAAAGCGAAATGGTTCCCTTTTAAAACCCAGATTGACCTGAGGGTATGGCTCATTTGCCATGGACACCTGCTCCAGTTGTTGTGTAAAGCTCCGGGTTTCCCTTATGATCACTACGCTATTCAATTGTTCTGATATTCTAAAGGCCTCCTGTATCATTTCGTATGCCTCGGCAGGAGCAGCCGGTTCGATAACTGGCATCTCGAGCATTTGAGCAATTTGCCGGGTATCCTGATCATTCTGGGAGCTGTAGCCCCCCGGATCATCTCCAAGGAGGATCACCAGTCCCCCTTTGACAGGAGTCAGATTAAGAGCCATAAGGGGATCGATCATCACATTCATTCCGACACTTTTTGTGCATACCAGTGCCCTGCAACCTGCGATGGATGCCCCTATTCCCACCTCCATGGCAACCTTTTCATTTGTTGACCATTCCACATAGATGTCATGCTTTCCTGCCAGTTTGATCAGTTCCTCCACGGTCCCCGAACTGGGCGACCCCGGGTAGCTGGTAACAAGTTTTACTCCACATGCCAGGGCGCCCCAGGCAAAAGCCTGGTCACCGTTTAATTCTGTTAAGGCCATCACCTAGCGTTTTGTTTATTGAATCGATGTTCCATAAAAATAGCACTAAAGATGATGATCACAAAAAGGTATTTAGGAGATGCGTTTCATGTTGCCATTGCAATGCCCAATGTCTCCACAGAACCACTCAACAATATTTCCTGGGATTTAATAGATGCATAGTATAAATTTATCTGGTCAAACACAACCAAATCAAATGCCCGGCAAGCCTAATGATCTGTTGAAGTTCCGGCATGAGTTGAAGCAGGGCAGGGTATTCAGGTTGTGTTACTTGATTTAATCCGGGAAGCAGAGCATGCTCTCAAAAATCCGGACTGAAAAATTGAAAGATCATGATCAGGCCAAAACTTAATCGCAGAAGATTTCTCAAGAGAACCTCCGCCGCTGTTCTGGGCGCAGGTATCCTGGGGACAAAAGCTATTGGTGCCAAAAGTGATAACCAGATTTCATCAGGACCTCAGATAAAAGATTACCGGATTTTTAGCCGGACGGGATTCATTGTTTCGGATATCAGTTGTGGAACATTCAGGGAAGACAGCGTATTAAAGGCGATGCTTGACAGAGGTGCTAACTTAATAGAGACATCTGAGGTTTATTCTAACGGTAACCATGAGAGGCAAATCAGGAATATCCTGAAAGATTATCAACGGGATAAGATCTTCCTGGTAAGCAAAATTCAATCCAGCTCGGGACCTTTTACCTCCAAGACAGAAGTTAAATCACGTTTCTATAAAAGTCTTGAACGGCTTCAGACTGACCATATAGATGGATATATGATCCATAGTGCCCTGAGCTCGGATGATATCAGGAACAGCTATTTTCATGCAGCAATTAAGGAGCTGAAGAAAGAAGGGAAGGTGCGATTTACCGGAGTATCGTGTCATGGCAGCAGCTATTTTGACAACCCTGATGAATCAATGGAACAGGTGCTTGGAACCGCCATTGAGGATGGCAGATTCGATTTTGTAGAATTGATCTATAATTTTTTCGAACCCGATATGAGGGCAAGGATCCTCGAAAAATGCGGTGAGCATGTAGGTACGTCAGACCTTCATGCACATATTTCATTAAATTGTTATGTGTAAATATAAAAAAAGGCAAAATGAAAAGTATTGATAATCTTGTTAAGAAAAGGGCGAAAGAAATAGTACGGACCAGACACAAATTCATGTTG
>DATKZO010000006.1:0-35154 GCA_035527935.1 Bacteroidales bacterium | reverse complement strand
ATATTTCCCTCGATTCATTTGATAGTCTTGTTTTTAACAAAACTATCGTTTCAAATCGTTTGAGCTTTAAAAATCGCTGTAACTCTTATCTACAAAGGATTTCAAAGAACTTATTTTTTAAACATCAAAACAGTAGTGATTTAATATATAGTTTCATAAAACTATTATGTAATCTTTTTATTGCCTGTGCCCTTCGCTTCTCAAACAATCCCGGTGAATCCCAGAAAGGCCATAGCCAGAAGTCCTGCTACGATAAAGGCGATTGGTACACCCTTCAGGGCTTTCGGCACTTCAGCAAGCTCGAGGTGTTCACGGATTCCGGCAAAAGTAACCAGCGCAAGACCGAAACCAATCGAATTGGCAATAGCAAATACGATACTTTCCATCAGGTTCAGATCTTGCTGAACAGACATAATGGCAACTCCCAATACAGTGCAATTGGTTGTTATAAGTGGAAGGAAAATGCCTAAAGCCTGGTACAGGGATGGGCTTACCTTTTTAAGGATTATCTCAACCAGTTGAACAAGAGAGGCAATAACCAGGATAAAGGTTATTGTCTGCATAAATCCAATTCTGAGAGTGTCAAGGATATAATGCTGGATAAGGTAGGTTACTAGCGTGGCAATAGTCATTACGAACAGAACTGCACCCGACATACCCAGAGAGGTCTCCACCCTCCCTGAAACGCCGATAAAAGGACAGATACCAAGAAATTTATTGAGAACGATGTTGTTTACAAATATTGCCGATATAATTATTATTATATATTCCACGGTCAGGCTCCTTTCCTGTTAATTTTGTTAATCATCACAATCAGGTACCCCAAAGCAAGAAAGGCCCCGGGTGAGAGAATGAAAATAAGGATTCCGTCACCATTTATGAATTTGAAACCGAAGATAGATCCTGAACCCAGCAACTCCCTTACAGCTCCCAGGAGGGCCAGTGCAAATGTGAATCCCAGGCCCATTCCGAATCCGTCAATTATCGATGTGAACAGATCGTTTTTTGATGCAAATGCTTCAGCCCGACCGAGAACCAGGCAGTTAACCACAATAAGTGGGATAAACAGGCCAAGTGCCTCGAAAAGGGATGGCAGATATGCTTGCAGTATAAGCTCAACAATGGTAACAAAAGATGCTATTATCACAATGAATGAAGGTATCCTTACTTTATCAGGGATAAAGTTTTTCATGAGAGAGATCACAAGGTTCGACATCAGCAGTACAAAAGTTGTTGCCAGTCCCATACCTATACCATTAATTGCAGTGGTTGTAACTCCAAGGGTAGGGCAGAGTCCCAGGAAAAGTACAAATACCGGGTTCTCCTTGAAAAATCCTTTTGTTAAGTTCTTTATCTGATTCATAATTAGTGCATATCCAGGTTAATTCTTTCCCATGTATGCATCATATGCGCGGGTAACTGCGTCACAGAATGCCCTTGAGCTGATTGTCGAAGCGGTTATAGCATCAATGTCGCCACCATCCTTCTTCACCATAACCCTGAAATTAGCAGGATCTTTGCCCTGGAACTGAAGGCTCCAGTCAGATTTTTTCTTATCCATCTTATCGCCAAGCCCGGGAGTTTCCTTATGTTCAAGTACCGACACGCCATTTATTGTGCCATCGGGCAGAAGTCCGACCATTATTTTAATATCTCCTGAGAATCCCATGTTGGTGAAACTCTCAACAGCTGTACCGACCAAATCATCTCCCTTTTTCCCGGGATAGAAATAAAGGGTATCTCCATCAACAGGTTTTTTGTAAACCTCAGTACTGGGAACATTGTCAAACTCGGGGATCACTTCGCTGATAGCGGCATTCTTTTTTGCCAGTTTTGCGGCTGTAATTGGCTCTTTGGTCAGTTCATAAATGCCTCCCAGTGCTGCTGAAGCACCAAATGTGATCACCACGAGGGCAACCAGCATGTTGGAAAGTGTTGACTCTTTCTTAGCCACGATTCACCTCCTCTCCGAATCTTGCGGGTTTAACATAACTGTTTATTAAGGGTGTAAATGCATTCATGATCAGTATTGCAAACTGGACTCCCTCGGGATAGGCACCGAATCTCCTTATCAGAACAGTTAGTATCCCTATCCCAACACCGTAGATTATCATACCCCTGCTCGACATGGGGGAAGTTACATAATCGGTTGCCATAAATATTGCCCCGAGAAGAAGTCCACCTGTAAGCAGGTGATATAAAGGATCAGCATTATCCGAAGGATTGGCCAGCCAGAGAATCCCGGTGAACAACAGAACAGTACCCAGTATGGATACCGGGATATGCCATGTAATTATCTTGCGTATCAGCATAAATATTAATCCGATAACCAGGGCAAAGGCAGCAATCTCACCAAGTGAACCGCCCATCTCACCCCAGAACGCCTGCATGTGACCTGGTAAACCAGCCTGGCTGTCGGTCATTAACTGATCGATAGCTACTTTGTCATAGTTTTCGTTCAATATGCTTAGGGGAGTTGCTCCTGTAACTGCATCGGCATATTTTGTAGCAAAACCTTTAGGGACAGGCCACGTTGTCATCTGCACCGGGAAGGAAAGAAACAGGAATACCCGTCCAACAAGAGCCGGATTGAAAGGATTACTACCCAGTCCCCCAAAGGTCAGTTTCCCGATCCCGATCGCAACAAATGCTCCCAGTACTATAAGCCAGACAGGCAGATTCACCGGAAGACAAAAGGCCAGCAAGATACCGGTAACCACGGCTGATCCATCCCTGATAGAGGGCTCCCTTTTAATAAGGAACCTCTGGATCAGATATTCGAAGACCACACAAGAGGCTACAGAAACTGCGGTAACCAGTATGGCTGCCCGGCCGAAAAACCAGACAGACGCCAACAATGCCGGCAGCAATGCGATCACAACACCGAACATCAATTTGCTGGTCGATTCCTTACTCTGTTCGTGAGGTGAAAGCGACACTCTCAGCAGGTTATTCATATTCTTTTATTAACACAGTAACAATCATATTATTTATGCATTCGCTCCCTTATTATCTTGCCTGTAAACCATTTACCCAGCCTGATATAGTCAAGCAGGGGTCGGTTTGCAGGACATATGTAACTGCATGAGCCGCATTCCATGCAATCCATGATCCTTTCTGACTCGGCTTTCTCTTTAAATCCTTTTTCCGTCAGGGTCATCAGCAGATATGGTTCGAGACCCATCGGACAGGCGGAAATGCATTTCGCGCACCTGATGCATGGACCTGTAACATTTCTTTTTGCTTCTGCTTCGTTTATCAGGACCAGACCGGAAATGCCTTTGGTTACCGGTATATCCAGCGAACCGACAGCTTTACCCATCATCGGTCCTCCGTTCACAATCTTTCCCGTCTGCTCGGGTAGCCCGCCGGCAGCTTCCACCAGCTTTGTCAATGGAGTACCAATCCTGACCTTCAGATTAACAGGTCTTGGAATATCTTTCCCGGTTATGGTTACTACTCTTTCGATCAACGGTTTATTCTTTTGTACTGCCTCATAAACAGCGAATGCTGTCCCGACATTATGAACAACCGTACCCACATCCATAGGTAATCCTCCGGACGGAACCTCTCTGTTAATCAGTGCTTTTATTAACTGTTTCTCACACCCCTGAGGATATTTCACCTTCAGACCATGGACCTCAATACCTTTAAATTCGCTGGCAAGCAGGGTCATATGACTGATAGCATCAGGTTTATTGTTCTCAATTCCCACCATCGCACGATCTACACCCAGCGCCTTCATCAGTATAGTTGTTCCGATCAGTATTTCCTCTCCCCGCTCAAGCATTAACCTGTGATCGGAGGTGAGGTAAGGCTCGCATTCGACTCCATTGATTATTAGTACATTGCATTTCTTTCCGGGCGGCAAACTGAGTTTTACATGTGATGGGAAGGTTGCACCACCCATCCCAACGATGCCCATATCAGAGCATTTCTTGATAATTTCCTCACCGGAAAAATCAAATTCCTTTTTTATTTCAGGGCTCAGGTCAACATTTTCAACCCATTCGTCTCCTTCAACATCTATTACTATACATGTTTGCTTATAGCCTGTTGAGTCAAGCACCTTGTCAACCTTGTTAACCTTACCCGATACCGATGAGTGTATATTGGCCGAAACAAATCCCTGGCTTGTCGCGATAATCTGTCCGGCCTTCACAGCATCGCCCTTATTGACAACTGGTGAGGCGGGCGCTCCTATATGTTGTGCTATTGGGATTATAACCTGTTCAGCCAACTGCAACTGTTCTATTACAGCGTCGGCTGATATCTTATTTTCAGGCGGATGAACACCTCCTCTGGGAAATGTTTTCGACACTTTATTCGGATTTTAATTCTACTTCAGTTTCTTCCTTTATTTTTCTCGGTGGAAAGTTCAGCTCCAGAATAGAATCTGTTGGGCACTCTGGTTCGCACTTCCTGCAGAACTTACATTTATCAGAATCAATAAATGCAAGGTTGTTGTCCATTGTGATTGCATCAAATGTGCAAACCTTAAAGCACTTGCTGCATCCTATACAGGCAACTCTGCAGGCCTTCCTTGCTGGCCCGCCTTTATCCTCATTAATGCAGGATACATATATTTTCCTGTCTTTTTTTGCCTTTTTCCTGAGTTCAATAATGTTCCTTGGACAGGCTTTCACACAGGCACCACAGGCAACACAATTATCGTCGATTATGACCGGAAGAGCTGTTTCACTATTCATAAACATAGCGTTAAAATCACAGGCTTCGACACATTCTCCAAGGCCAAGGCACCCATATTCGCAATCGGTCTCTCCACCATACAGATTGTTGGCAATTGTACAGTCAGGCACTCCGTCATAAAGAGTTGTCCTTGGACGATGTTCAGGTGTCCCGTTGCATCTGACCACTGCAACACGCGGCTCCACCTCTACCGGTTCCTTCCCAAGAATTTCAGCTGCTTTAGACATGGTTTCATTTCCACCGACAGGACAGTTCAACCCGTCGAAGGATTCGGCCTTAACCAGCGCTTCAGCAAAATTGCGGCAACCGGCAAAACCGCATCCGCCACAATTTGCACCGGGAAGGGATTGTTCAACCTCATCGATCCGGGGATCTTCATATACCTTGAACTTCTGGGCAACAAAAAAGAGAATTAGTGCTGCCGACAGGCCCAGGACACTTAATGAGATAATGGTAAACAGAACTGTTGAACTCATTTAATCTGATTCTTTAATAATGAATGAAAAATTCTTACTGATCTTTTCCTTGCTCAGGTATAAAGCCAGATAATATGGAACAAGGGAAAGTAAAGCTGACAAACCTGCAACTAATTCAGTTACAGCCAGCGATGTCAGGAGTATCAGGAGGAATATTACTATAAGGAATGGAAGCAGATAGCCCAGGAATAAGGCTCTGAGACCCATTGATCTCTCCATCATGACCATAACATGATCACCCGGTTTTACATCGAGTGTGCGAAGTGCCTTGATCACTTTTTTGTCCTTCCCCGACACATCGCAAATACCGGAGGCCATACACCCTGTACATGAGGGATGAGTCATAATTTCCACATTAACATGCTTATCATCAATAGATTGCACGATCCCTGTGTGTTCAATAGAATTAAGTTCTTCCATAAATCAGTAGTGGCCTGTTTTGCTGCCTCAAAATTATAATTACCCCTTAAATTATTTATGCCGAATATAACTTTTTAAGACGGCAAAACTTATTTAGTACGATTTTAAATAAGGTAACTGGTTATCTGCCTGTGTCCTTACGACTTTGCGGAACAGAATAGACTATATGCGCAGACCTTCAACTTATCACGCTCCAGTCCTTTTCCGATTTGGACTGCTTAGCCAGTTGTCTTTTAAGTTCCTGGTTTGAATGATCTTCAAGGTATGGGTCATTTGCTATTATCCCTTCTGCAATTCTGCGTACATATTCAAGAATCTGTCCATCACGGCCAAGATTTGCGATCTTCAGATCAAATCCAATTCCACTCTGTTGAGTTCCCTCAATATCACCGGGACCACGTATCTGGAGATCTGCTTCAGCTATCTCAAAACCATCGGTAGTGGAGGTCATAATCTCTATCCGCCTGCTGGCTTCGTTGCTTAGTTTGTCAGAGCTCATTAACAGGCAGAATGATTGAGTAGCGTCCCTGCCAACCCTTCCCCGGAGTTGATGAAGCTGTGAAAGTCCGAACCTCTCACTGCTCTCAATTATCATAACCGAAGCATTGGGTACATCAACCCCAACCTCGATTACTGTTGTAGCAACCAGGATATGTGCCTGACCTTCCTTGAACAATCTCATCGAGGACTCTTTCTCGGATGATTTCATTCTGCCATGAACTACTGATATTGCGTATTGAGGGGCAGGGAATGCCCTGGAAATGGCTTCGACACCATCCTCCAGATCCTTGTAATCCATTTTCTCTGATTCCTTGATCAAAGGATAGACAATATAGATCTGACTCCCTGCTTTGATCTGTTCCCTCATGAACCCAAACACTTTAAGTCTTGCCGAATCGGTAAAGTGAAGCGTGCGGATTGGCTTCCTCCCGGGAGGCAATTCATCTATAACTGAAACATCCAGATCGCCATATAAGGTCATCGCAAGTGTCCGTGGTATCGGAGTAGCGGTCATCACCAGCACATGAGGAGGATTGAGGTTTTTTTTCCACAGCTTCGCCCTCTGGGCAACTCCAAATCGATGCTGTTCATCAATAATTACAAGTCCGAGCATCTTAAAAATAACATTTTCTTCAATGAGCGCATGTGTACCTATAAGAATCTTAAGATCACCATTTTCAAGGCCTTCCGCAATTTCAATGCGTTTCGATTTCCGGGTAGAGCCGGTAAGCAGTTTCAGGTTCAGACCCAGCCCTTCAATCAGCCTGTTTATTGTATCGTAATGCTGCATGGCGAGTATTTCCGTGGGAGCCATCAGGCAGGCCTGGTAACCATTATCAATGGCTATAAGCATGCTCATAAGGGCTACGAGTGTCTTACCGCTTCCGACATCACCCTGCAGCAGCCTGTTCATCTGTTTTCCTGATCCAAGATCCTTACGGATCTCTTTTATTACCCTCTTCTGGGCTTTTGTAAGTTCAAACGGCAGATTCCTGTGGTAGAAATCGTTGAACTTCCGGCCAACAAGCGGAAAGACAAATCCCTTGAACTTTTCACTCCTTTGTGCTTTATACCTGAATAGATTAAGCTGGATATAGAACAGCTCTTCAAATTTTAACCGGTACCTGGCTCTTTCAACATCCTTGTAACTGTTGGGAAAGTGCATGGTGAACAGAGCATCATGCAGATTCATCAGTTTATACTTTGTGATGAACCATTCAGGCAATGTTTCATCTACCCTGTAAATAAGCTGGCTGAAAAGATTACCAAGAAGCTTATTGAAAGTTTTTGAAGTGAGATAATTATTCCTGAGTTTCTCTGTTGAGCTGTACTGTGCCTGGATCCCTGAGCTTATCTTCTTTTCTGTTTTTTCAGGGTCTTCTATTTCCGGGTGAATAATATTGAGGGTTTCATTAAACAATGTAGGTTTCCCGAATACAATATATTCTTTCTTAATTTTATAGCTGTCTGTTATCCACTTTAAACCTTTGAACCACACAAGCTTAACCGATCCGGTGCGGTCAGTGAATATAGCCGTCAGTCTTTTTGATCTTCCACCTCCCTCTGAATAAAAGCCTTCAATTTCTCCCCTGATCTGGACATTTGACATACTGGTATTGATTTCAGCTATTGTATAGAATTTTGAACGATCAACATATTTATAAGGAAAAAAGTAGAGGAGGTCCCGGAATGTCCTTATATGTAGTTCTTTCTCCAGCAGTTCGGCTCTTTTGGGTCCGACCCCGCTTAAATATGTGATTTCATTATCAAGTATTTTCGACATATCCGGGCTGGTATACCAGGCAAATTTTTATTCCCATTCCGAAAATACTTAATTTTGAGACTTTCACCTAATAAAACTGCCAATCCGCATCAAGATGAATAATTTCCATGCATCGAGGGCAATCGAATATTTTCTTACATCAGGTCACAGGAGAGGGCATAGGATTTACAGTCCTTTTATTTTTAATACTGTTACCGGGATAATCCAGAATAAAACTGCACCGGAAATTGTCAATAAGGTAGAAGAGATCAGATCTGAACTAAAAAAGGACAAGCGGATCATTCAGATGTCTGATCTGGGAGCTGGTTCATTGAAAGGAAAGAATTACTTTAAAGGGATATCCGATATAGTCAGATATTCATCTGTATCACGAAAATATGGAAGTTTGTTGTCGCGCTTTGCGTCAACCATAAATGGTCGGCCCATTATTGAACTTGGTACATCACTTGGGATAAGCACTTTGTACCTCGCCCTTGGGGCACCGGGATCAGTTGTCCATACAGTTGAGGGATGCAAGAATATTTCAGAGATGGCAGGCGAGACCTTCCAAAGGGCAGGTACAAAAAATGTAAGACAATATCAGGGAAGTTTTGATGAACAACTGGCAAAGATGATTTCAAAGATATCCGGACCCGGCCTGATTTTTATTGACGGGGATCACAGAAAAGAGTCTCTACTCAGGTATTTCAGCCTTCTTTTGGGAAATGCCGGCAAGGATACAATAATAATTCTTGATGACATCCATTTGACCCCTGGGATGGAGAGAGGATGGAGGGAAATTAAGAATTCTTCAGAGGTGTCAGTTTCCGTTGATATATTAAGGATGGGTATCCTGTTTTTCATTGAAGATATTGCAAAGCAGGATGTCACTATACGATATTAACATATTTTAATTATTGATGTTTTATAATTTGAATTTAATAGACTATTTTCGGATAATTTTTAAGCCACCATTATGAGAAAAATAATTGAAATTAAGGATATTGTAAAGAATTTCCAGGTTGGAACGGTCATTGTCAGGGCTTTGAGGTCGGTAACGGTCGATATAAATAAAAATGAATATGTAGCTGTTATGGGACCCTCTGGCTCAGGGAAGTCAACATTATTGAACCTTCTCGGCTGTCTTGACACCCCTACAAAGGGTATATATATCCTGAACGGCACCGATGTAAGTAAACTTGAAGATAACCAGCTGGCAGAGATCAGGAACAAGGAAATTGGTTTTGTATTCCAGACATTTAACCTTTTGCCAAGGTACACTGCCCTTGAGAATGTAGTATTACCACTTATATATGCAGGTTTACCAAAGTCCGAGAGGGTAAAACTGGCCACAGAGATGCTCAACCTGGTTGGGTTGGCCGACAGGATGGCACATAAACCGAATGAACTATCAGGGGGTGAGAGACAAAGAGTGGCAATTGCCAGGGCAATGGTAAATAAGCCCTCTATAATACTCGCCGACGAACCAACAGGTAATCTTGACAGTAAAACATCTCTCGACATCCTGAACCTTCTCAGGGAAATTCATAACCACGGAAATACCATTATTCTCGTTACTCATGAGGAGGATATTGCCAGAAATGCACAGCGGATCATCAGGCTGAAGGATGGAGAGGTGGCAAGAGATGAAATAACCGGCAACTAATGAAGGTATACACCAGGACAGGTGATGATGGCACTACCTCACTGGCAGGGGGACAGAGGATCTCCAAAAATCATCCCAGGATTGATGCATATGGAACGGTAGACGAATTGATAGGCTGGATTGGATTGTTGAGGTCTATCCCGGAAAACAGTTCCAGAACAGAATTATTGCTCACTATTCAGGGTAAACTTATGCACTGTGCAGCTTTACTGGCAGCGGGAAAGGGGGCCATGATCGAAAAGATGAAAGCACCTGTTGAGGCTGATATCAGATTGCTTGAAAGTTCCATTGATGAAATAGAGAAGGAGCTGGAACCATTATCCTCATTTATTTTACCTGGTGGAGATCCTGCAGGCTCCTATGCAAATATAGCCCGTACTGTTTGCAGGAGAGCCGAAAGGGTCATCTTAAAACTTGATAGAGAGCAGAATGTACAGGAATTGATAGTTAAATATATTAACAGGTTGTCCGATTATCTGTTTGTCCTGGGCAGGAAAATGGCCTCTGAGAAGGGGACTCCGGAAGCAAAATGGATTCCATAGAAATTTTCTTTTTTTTTTGTGTTGTTTTATTAAAATAATTACTATTTATTTGCACACTCTTATTTGACACACGAAAGAACAGGAAAATGTACTGGACTCTTGAATTAGCCTCAAAACTTGAAGATGCACCCTGGCCGGCTACTAAGGATGAGCTAATTGACTATGCAATCAGGTCAGGTGCTCCCATGGAGGTAATCGAGAACCTTCAGGAAATAGAGGATGAAGGGGATGTCTACGAAAGCATCGAGGATATCTGGCCCGATTACCCGAGTAAGGATGATTTCTTTTTTAACGAGGACGAATACTAATATTAAAGAGGCTGCGGTCTCTTTTTTTCGATTACTTTTTTCTTCTGAAAATATCGTACCTGTCCTTTGGTTTAAGTTCTTCGAGCCAGTTGAAATTGTCAAGTTTTCTGGCCGAAGCAGAAATATGGAGTGGTGGATCCAGTGAGCCTTCAGGGCTGGAGAGCATAAAGATTCTTTTAATATTACCATCTTCGATATAAATATCCATATTGGCACAAGTTGACTGGTTAACACCCATTAACTGTTCATTCTCTATTGCGTAGTAAATATTTTCCCCGTTTCCCCGTACCTCAATAAGATAGATCTTGTTTTCCCTGAAATAGCCTGTAAGGTTCTTCCCCTTTATCTGATTGAATCTGTCGGGATCAATCTGTTCAATCACAAAAGCACTGTTGTACAATTCCATCCTTTCCATGGCATCGTTTTCGGTGAAAAGGAATACTGAATCGGCTGTCAGCTGATTATCTTCAGACCATAGGATCGGCTCATAATACATCTTAATCACGGAATCTGTTAAAGAGTAGGAGATTGAATCACACTTTGCCTGCAGATCATCGCTGAACAACCTGCAACCATACCATGCCCTCAGAAGCCTTTTGTCATTGGCCGAATCAATTGCTGATACCACTGATTTCAAGGTGTCGGCATGGAGATACATGAATTCGCCGTCGGAAACCTGAATGAACTGGGCTGAGTCTGTAATTGTAAACATTTCAGGATCTTCATAGTACCAGGCCTTATTGCCCTTTACGATGACATCCCTGGTGAGGTCTGATATTGTCACATCGAAAAAGGCTGTCCCGTAGCCATTTTCAGCTTCATAATATATGGAATCAGCTGTGATGATCTGTTTTAAGTTGTCGACCCTGGCATTTCCTTTCAACAATGTGATTTCATTCCTGGTGTCATGCCACCCCTCTTCACATCTGGTACGCAGACTGTCGCCAACAACCTCGGTTGGCCCATGGAAAAATGCTATCTCGGTTTCTGTATTGTAAACCAGTGTATCAGAGTACATTGTATAATCAGGATTCACCAGCATGACGCTGTCCTTGAAATTGAGAATATTCTCTTTGGTATAGTAAATACCTATTTTGCTGGTGAGCACATTATCTTCGTTAAGGATCTTACCCCCTGTTTCATATCTGGCAACCTCATTGGCCATATCATAGAAAATATGGTCTGTATAGAGAGTGGTTTTGTTGTTAATAAAGATTACGCCATCGCTCACTTCAGCTGTTTCAGCCCTGGAATCATATATCAGGTGCTGTCCGTACAGGTGAAGTGTGTCGCCCTTGAAAATATGAATGTTTCCAAAGGCTTTCACAAGATCAGCACTTTCATAGTAATGAGCACTATCGCATGTCATATAGGTCTCCTTGTGTTTCAACCTGACATTAAAGCGAAGCCTTCTCAGATCTCCCTCAAAGAATCCTTCATCCGAATGGAGTATCTCCACTTTCTTCTTTCCGGGTATATTCTTTTCCTGTGCTGGTAACAGGGAGGGGAAAATTAGTAGTGGGAGTAGAAGCAAGAATCTGATTTTCACTATTTCAGCCATCCTTCATTGGCGAAATTACATGTTTTGAATTCGTCACTAATCTTAATATATGTAACTTTCATTTTTTCAGCCACCCAATCCATGTAAATCCC
Organism: Bacteroidales bacterium; assembly: GCA_035527935.1. Classification (GTDB taxonomy): domain Bacteria; phylum Bacteroidota; class Bacteroidia; order Bacteroidales; family VadinHA17; genus DATKZO01. The sequence continues at coordinate 23,116 of DATKZO010000006.1, read as the reverse complement.
GGCCGTTTTGTTGGCTTGAGCAAGCTCCTGCAGATAGCTGAAATCATCCTTCAGGTTAGCCTTATGCGGTGTGGTCTGTTTGTTGAGCTGAACTATCCTGAAGACTTCATACCCTTTTTCATCTTTGGTTTTGAACCCTTCTGATATTTCACCTATTTCAAGATCCCTGACCTTTATATACATTTCGGGGGGGAGGTCATCAATTACAATCAGACTTTCCCGTGAATCAGGAGTAACATATTTACCACCGTTTATCCTGCTGTCTTTATGTGTTGAGAACCGCATGGCACCCATATTAAATGTCATGCTATCCTTTCTTATCAGATCAGCTATACTGTCGAGCCTGTTAATGGCAATTACAGCCTCATCCGGTTTTACCTTAGGCTTCATGAGTATGTGCCTTGAATTAACCATCTCACCTCGCCTCTCAATCAGCTCAATGATATGAAATCCAAACTGGGATTCAATAACTCTTGATACTGTATTTTGCTTAAGGCTGAAGGCTTCGTCAGCGTAAGCCTTGTCAAGGGCACTGCGAGGCGCAAGACCTGTTTCTCCGCCCCGGCTAGCGGTTCCCTCATCCTCAGAATAGAGGATTGCCAGGGCTCTGAAACTTTCTCCCTCAATGATTCTTCTCCTCAGGTCGAGCAGTCTCTGCCTGACCTCAAGTTTGTCCTGTTCTGCATTGGGCGGATCTATCTGGATAATGCTCACTTCAACCTTTGCAGGCAGGATTGGCAGGCTATCCTCTGGTAACTTGTTGAAGAACTTTCTGACCTCGGCAGGGGTAACCTCAATCTTACTTGCAATAGTGGATTGCATTTGCGCAGTCAGTGACTGATCACTGATCATATCCCTCAGGTCGCGCCTTATCTCCACCATACTCTTATTGTAATATTGTTCAAGGTTTTCTTCTGAACCTGCTCTCATAATAAAATTATTCAGACGCATATCAAGCTCCCTGTTTACCTCATCATCTGTGATTTCAATACTGTCAATGCGGGCCTGGTCAAGGAATAGCTTCTGAATTAGCATATCCTCAAAAACCTCACACCGTAACCTGTCGGCAGGTGTCCTGTCTCCCATACTCCTTTGCGTCATTACAATACTCTCCACCTCCGATAACAAAATAATCTCATCTCCCACGATGGCAGATACGGCATCTACAAGTTGTTGAGGGTAGGCATAAATCGATATAACCATTATGATGAAACTGCCCAGTGCTGTTCTCCTTAAATTATTCATGATATGTAATTATCCTTTTTTAAAACTTTTTTATAGTTCATTTTTTTTGAGGCCCCGGTTAGTATATTTTGAAAGCATTTAATTTAAGAGCTTCATTATAAATCCCATTTTCAAGATCCTTGAGGAACTCAAGTTTCCTGTTATTAAGAATCACATTCCTTATATCATCTTCAACAAACTCAATAGGTGAAACGCTTCCTTTAAGCCGGTAATCACGAATATTTACAAAATAATGAAATGATGAATCTGAAGTCTGGTAAAAACGATTATTCCTGATAAATCTTTCAGCATCTCCGATATCTTCAGGAAGCTCCCTTAAAAGATATATTACCCTTATCCATTCCTCTCCGAAGTCATCATATTTTTCAGCGAACTGGTAACAATAGCTTTCGAGACTCTGCAAATCTTCCTGTGAGTCTGACCGGTACCAGCGTTGCACTCTGTCAATATTGGGTGCTTCAACCGGGATCTTGATGAACTGGGCTTTGACAAGTGATGAGGAGAGGTTAAATCTTGCAATATTATCATTATAATATGACTCAATCTGCGAATTGCCAACTATCGTGTCCATCCTTTGGAGCATCATCTGTTGCTCATACTGGTAGATCATCAGGTTAGCCCTTGTTTCATCTAGCTTCTGGTCAATCTCAGAGATATACTCCACCGACAGGTTTTCCCCGGCACGGCCAAGAACAAGCTCTTTCTTTATCCACCTGTCGATATAATTTCTCACTATACTGATACTGTCTTCACGACTGAGGCTGTTATTAAAAAGTGCGGGTATCTCATCATGATAGAGATACTTTTCTCCGACCTTTGCTACAACAACCCTGTTATTAAGTGGCTGGTTTTCTCTGCAAGATGTTGTTACTAAAACCGCGAATACAAAAAGCAGGACTTTCTTCATCAATGATACTTTTGCTTTAAATTGTTAAATAATGATTCGTCAAATATAACGGTAAACCTGTCTCTTAATTGCCGGATCCACTGCTTTTCAAGGTATTCAATATAATCTACGGATAAACTGCCTCTTACCTCTTCAAAGTCCATGTATTCCGATTCGTTTACCTTTAAGATCTCTGCAATATGTGTTCCGGAATTTTCATTAAGGGTATGAACTCCCACTGACCACTTTACTTTATCCGTGACTGCGTTTTCACCATGTGTGGCTTTTATATGATTTATAGTGATCAGTGTATCACCCTTGTCAATACCAGCATTAAGGATAGAAATTTCACCTCCCTCTTTGTCGAGGTTATTGCGTATTAGTTTCGTCAGTTCCTTCGTCTTTTTCTTTCCTGCTGCCGCAACAATGGTAAATATTCTTGCCTCCACCCAGGGCTCTTTCAGGAAATCACCCTTCACGGTTTCATAGTATGCTCTCAAACCACTCGAATCTGTTACTGACCTGCTCCACAACAGGCTATCAGAAATTTCAAATAGCATAATTCCATCATGGAACTCGTTAACAAGGTATCTGAATTCGGGATATTTTACCTCGAGCATAGAATCTTCGTAGGCAAGAAGGTCATCATACGATCTCATCTCCAGAAGGGAATTAATGAAAATGACTGAGTCACGTGCAGTCACATTTGATCCCTTCTTTCGAATATAATCAGTAAAATCCTTCATGGAGCATTTTACATCAGCAAAAGAGTAAAGTATTCTGTCTGGAACATCGCTGATGCCGTTAATATATCCACCAGACCGGAATGCAGAATCAGCGACAGGGTAGAACCACTTGAGGTTGGGATCATTGAGCCGGAAGTCGTATTCCTTCTTAAGCTTAGCTGCAAAGGATTTTCGACTCTGAGTAGCGAGATATGATTGGTTTAGTTTGCTTTCAAGAAGGTTGCGGGCTTCGTCGTAGGACCGGGGCAACTGCTTGTCTATCCTCTTTATGATATGCCATCCATATACAGTTTTTACCGGTTCAGAGATATCACCATCCCGCATTAGCCTCAAGGATGATTCAGAGAATTCATGGACCATTTCCCCCGGACCAAACCATGGGAGTTCCCCTTCGTTGGAAGCAGAACCTAAATCGTCTGAGTTATCTTTTGCAAGTTGGGCAAAATCAGCGCCTTCGTTAACTAATAAGTTGTAGAGGCTGTCGATAACCTGCTTTGCCCTGGCATTCTTTTCTACTCCAGCTCCGACAGGGGTGGCCTGCATTATATGTGCCACCTTGATCCTTCCTGACGCACGCCGGCGATCCTGAATCTTAATTATATGATATCCATCGGCTGTTCTGACAGGCTTTGAGAGGGCTCCCACACTCATCGAATAAGCAGTATTTTCGAATGCAATAGGTGTTTGAAAAACAGAGAAATAACCCAGATTTCCGCCATTCATAGTTACAAATGGATCGTCGGAAGCACCTCTAGCAACTGATTCAAATGGTTCACCCATCCTTATCCTCTCACGGATATCCATTGCCTTACTATAGGCTGCAAGAGTATCATCAGGTTTTGCATCCTGCGGACATCTGACAAGAATATGATAGGCATTTATCTCTGTCTTCGATCTCTCGTAGGCACTTCTCAAAAGCTCTTCTTTAACTCCCTGGTCAGTGAGGTAACTTCTGGCAAGCTGTCTTCTATACCCTCCAAGCTCCTTTTTGAACGCATCTGTCTTGTCAATCCCGGCTTCCCTGGCTGCTTCCACCTTCAATCTGAAATTAATATATAGATCCATATATTCATCGATGGAACTGCTGGTGATGCCTGAATTATTCTTCTTATACAGCCATTCAAATTCATCAACAGAAACATCATGGCCGTTAACAGTCAGAAGAACTGTTCTTTCCTGCCCCGTTACACTGGTTGAAGTAAGGCAAATTAAGACCGCTGTAATAAAAGAGAATCGTCTAAATATCATATACTTCAGGTTTCATTCAGATCTACCTGCTGTAGTTGGGAGCTTCACGGGTTATAGTTACATCGTGTGGATGACTTTCAATAATAGCGGAGTGGGTTATTTTTACAAACTTTGCCTCTTTTAACATCTCAATGGTTTCAGCGCCGCAATAACCCATGCCTGCCCTCAATCCCCCAATCAGTTGATAAATAACTTCAGCCAATGTTCCCTTATATGGAACTCTCGCCGCAATACCCTCGGGTACAAGCTTTTTTATATCATCTTCTATATCCTGGAAATATCTGTCCTTTGAGCCAGACTGCATTGCTTCAATAGATCCCATTCCCCTGTAGGACTTAAATTTCCGGCCATTGTATATTATTGTCTCGCCGGGAGATTCTTCAACACCTGCAAAGAGAGAGCCTGTCATTATGGTATCTGCACCTGCTGCCAGTGCTTTTACAATATCACCGGAGTATCGGATACCCCCATCGGCAATTACCGGGATACCCCTGCCTTTAAGAGCCTTTGCAACATTATAAATGGCTGATAATTGCGGAATACCTACTCCTGCCACAATCCTTGTTGTGCATATCGATCCGGGGCCGATACCAACTTTGATGGCATCGGCACCTTCATCAGCAAGCAAGGTGGCTGCTTCTGCTGTGCCTACATTACCTGCTACCACATCAAGACCGGGATACTTCTTCTTAAGTTCTTTGAGGATATTGATCACATTTTTTGTATGGGCATGAGCTGTATCAATTGCCAGTGCATCAGCCTGAGCATTTACCAGAGCATCAGCTCTTTCAAATGTATCGGCAGAAATACCAATGGCAGCCGCAACCCGTAACCTTCCTTTTGAATCCTTGCAGGAGGAAGGCCGGTCCTTTGCCTTGGTAATATCCTTATAGGTGATAAGCCCGACCAGCTTTCTATTCTCATCGATAATAGGCAGTTTTTCTATCTTGTGATTCTGGAGGATGGCTGAGGCATCTTGAAGATCAGCGGCCTGATTTGTGGTGATCAACTCTCTGGTCATTACTTCTGATATCTTCTTAGTCATATCACTTTCAAATCTCAGATCCCTGTTGGTCACAATACCTACAAGTACATTATCCTTCTCTACAACCGGTATACCACCTATCATGAACTCACTCATGAGACTTAATGCGTCAGCAACAGTAGCTTCACTTCCGATCGTAACAGGATCAAATATCATTACATTCTCCGCCCTTTTAACTATTTTTACCTGTTGTGCCTGCTTTTCAATAGTCATATTCTTATGGATAATACCTATTCCTCCCTCACGGGCAATTGCAATTGCAAGATCAGCTTCTGTAACTGTATCCATCGCAGCTGAAATTATAGGTGTATTCAGGCTAATGTTCCTAGTGAACTTTGACCCAATATTAACCTGTCTCGGAAGTATCTCAGAATAAGAGGGTATCAGCAATACGTCATCGAAAGTGATCCCTTCAATTTGTAATTTATCCTCTAGAAATGACATAACCAGGTAGATTTAATTTTTTGATTGGCAAAGATACAAATTTTTGACGAGAGGATGCAGCGACCTCTTTTATTTTTTAATGCTTGTAAAAAATTGAGTTACAGTTATTACTTTTGTAAAAGGCCCGGTAAAAATGCTACCCGATCTCTTTAAATCAATTAATGAAACAGGTTCCAATGGATGACCTGGACAGATTCAAAAAAATACTCACCAAGTATTGGGGATATACCTCATTTCGTCCTTTGCAGGAAGATATCATCCGTTCTGTAACTGAAGGCAACGACACCCTTGGCCTGATGCCGACTGGGGGTGGCAAATCGCTGACATTTCAGGTGCCTGCCATGGACTCTGATGGATTATGTCTTGTAATAACACCCCTCATATCGCTTATGAGGGACCAGGTGGGTAAATTACAGGACCTGGGTATCAGGGCTATGGCTGTACATACAGGGATGATGAGGGAAGAGATAAATATCAGTCTCGACAATTGCATTTATGGCGATTATAAATTCCTGTATGTGTCACCAGAAAGGCTGGGAACAGAAATATTCCGCAACAGGGTTCCACGGATGAACGTAACCCTGGTTGCTATTGACGAAGCTCATTGCATATCTCAGTGGGGCTATGACTTCAGACCATCATATCTAAAGATAGCCGGACTCCGTGAATTGATCGGGGAAAGTGTTCCGTTCCTTGCACTGACCGCAACTGCTACACCTGTTGTGGTAAAGGATATTATGGAAAAACTACGTTTCAGACATAAAAGGGTTCTGAAAACAGGATTTCAACGGAAGAACCTGATTTATCTTGTTAGAAACGTTGAAGATAAGTATGGCTATCTGCTACGCACTGTTCAGAAGGTATATGGATCGGGTATTATATATGTCAGAAGCAGAAAAAAGTCAAAAGAGATTGCCGAATTCCTGGTTCAAAACAAAATTTCCGCCGATTTTTATCATGCAGGATTAAGCAGGGAACTCAGGGACAGGAAGCAGCATGCATGGACTACAGGAAAAATTAGGATTATTTCAGCAACCAATGCTTTCGGAATGGGCATCGATAAGTCTGATGTGAGGTTTGTCATTCACTGGGATATACCGGATTCAATCGAATCCTATTTTCAGGAAAGCGGGAGGGCAGGACGTGATGGCCATAAAGCATGGGCAGTGCAGCTCTATAATGATGCAGATATCAGCAGGTCAAAGGATAGGATACGAACAGCATTTCCACCTGTTGACAGGATAAAGGATGTTTACGAACTTCTGTGCAATTTCCTTCAGATCCCGATTGGAAGTGGAAAAAACAATGTGTATGATTTTAACCTGGCTGATTTTGTTGCGCATTACCGGCTTCCTGTAAGTGAAGCTTTCAACAGCATCAAGTTCCTGGAGCGCGAAGGTTATATTGAGTTAACTGAAGAACTAAATAATCCCTCCAGAGTGATGTTCATTGTAAGTAGGGATGATTTGTATAAATTCCAGGTTGCCAATGCCTCGCTCGATGGTTTTATAAAACTTGTCCTTCGGTCATATACAGGTATGTTCAGCGAGTATGTACCGGTAAACGAAGAGTTGCTCTCAAAGAAAACAGGATTAACAAGAGATAATGTATATAAGTTTCTGGTTCACCTGAGTTCACAGAATATTATAAAATATGTCCCCGGAAAGAAGACAGCCCTGGTTATCTTTACCGAAGAACGTCTCGACAGAAAATCATTGCTGATATCCAATGAGAACTACCAGGAAGTTAAGGATAAATATGTCGACCGACTGGACAGAATGCTCGACTATGTCTCTTCGTCAACGCGCTGCAGGATCACAATTCTGCTCGATTACTTTGGAGAGGAAATTGCCAGGTGCGGACAATGTGATGTATGCATGACAAGAAATGAGCTTGACCTTAGCAAATATGAATTTGACCTGATCCTTGAACGGATAAAAGCTATTCTGGAGAGCGAATCGGCAGACTCAGAACAGGTAGTTAAAGCCATCGGGGGGGATCAAGATAAGACGATCAAAGTGTTAAGATGGTTACTTGATCATGATAAGATACTGATCGATGATAACCAGAAGCTGATCTGGAATCAATAAACATTTGAACACTGTTATTTGCAGGACCGCTGGTTCCCTTCAATTCTTCTTTACCTGAATTTCGGGATTAAATGTTAATTTTGCAGGATGAGTTTTGTTTATGGAGAACATTGACGATATGGTATATTCAAGAGAGGTAATAGAGTTTACCGCTGTTGCCAATGAATACTGCAATCTGCTCGAAAAGTCTTCTGAACTTACAGGCATTCAGATCCTTAAGATCATGCAGAGACTGCTTCCGCTGCTCTACATAAAATCAGTCTCACTTCCCCCGGTCGAACCGATAAATGAAGAAGAACTGGAGAAATTTGTCTCGGAAGATGACTGGAACAGATTGCATACTATTGTTATTAGCAGGCTTGGGGAGGCAAATGACTATCAGGAAGTAATCAGTGAAAGCCCAATTAATAATGGAGAGGAATTCTGTGGAAGCATATCAGAGAATTTATCAGATATTTACCAGGATCTGAAAGATTTTCTGGTCAGGTACAGGATAGGGACAATTGAAATAATGAATGATTCAATCTGGGAGATAAATGAAAGCTTCAGGCTTTATTGGGGCCAGAAGCTTGTAAATACACTGCGGGCAGTCCATAATGCTCTCCTGGAACCGGACAGGATAGGAATCAGGAAGGACGAACAAGCTTTTGATCCGGGGAATATTGATACGTCGGATTGGATAATAACCAAAAGACAGGATAATCTTGGCGATGAAAAAGAATAATTACAGGGATGATATAACAGGTGAAGAGCTGAGAGATTACCCCGTTGGAGGATATGAAGGTGAGATCACAGTTGTTGATAACAGCGAAGATCTTGATGTGATAATTCACGACATTATCAAATCCGGAATTGTAGGATTTGACACGGAAACAAAACCAAGTTTTAGGAAAGGGGATAGAAACAGGGTGGCCCTTCTTCAATTATCCAACGAAAAAAGAGTCTATCTTTTTCGCCTGCACCTGATGGGATTACCCGATTTATTAAAAAGGGTTCTGGAGGATCCCGGGTTGCTTAAGGTTGGTGTTGCCATTCATGACGATGTAAAAGGCCTGAAAAAACTTTCATCATTTAAGCCTGCCGGTTTTGTAGAATTGCAGGAACTGGTAGGAGATTATGGTATAAAAAGTGCAGGATTAAGAAAACTGGCTGCAATTATTCTGGGTTTCAGAATTTCAAAACGCCAGCAGATTTCAAACTGGGAGAGCCCTGTTCTGACCGACGCACAAATTTCTTATGCAGCTACTGATGCATGGGTATGCCACCAGATATACATGGAACTGATCCGCAAAAGGTAATATTGTCAGACATGACAAAAAGGGTAAAAATAATTCTTAAATCAGGAAAGGATCAATCTGTTCATAGATACCATCCCTGGATTTTTTCCGGAGCAATAAAAAAGATAGTCGGAAATCCCGGGGAAGGAGATGAGGTTGAAGTATTTGACAACAAGGATAACTCTCTGGCTGTAGGTCATTACCAACCGGGATCCATTGCTGTAAGAATAATGGATTTTTCCGATCGCAGAATCGACAGGTCATTCTATTTTGACAGGATATCTGCTGCAATAGAATACCGGAAAAGCATGGGTTACTTTGATAATCAGGATACAACATTGTTCAGATTGGCTCATGCTGAAGGGGACGGATTGCCTGGCCTGATCATCGATAATTACGATGGTGTAGCTGTGATGCAGATCCATTCAGCCGGGATATACAGATCACGGGAAGTTGTGGCAGAGGTATTAAAGGAATTGATGGGTGATTATCTTTTGGCAGTATTTGACAAAAGTGAGTCAACAGTTCCATATAAGGCTGGCTTGAAAGCTGAAAACAGCTTTATTCTTGGAGATTCGGATATTAAGGTAGTGAAGGAGTACGGATACAATTTCAAGGTAGACTGGATAAATGGCCAGAAGACAGGTTTTTTTATCGACCAGAGGGAAAACAGGAAATTGGTCGAATCTTTTACATCCAACAGGGATGTACTGAATATGTTTGGTTATACAGGAGGGTTTTCAGTATATGCAATGAGCAATGCAAAAACCGTACATACGGTTGATATATCATCCCGGGCCATTGAAATGGCTAACCTGAATATCGGGATTAACTTTCCTGAAGATAAAAGGCACTGTGCCTTTGCAGCTGATGCATTCGAATACCTTGATAATTGCGAAAATAGGTATGATGTAATAATTCTTGACCCTCCGGCATTTGCCAAACATAACAACGTCCTTCATAACGCCCTGCAGGGCTATAAAAGATTAAATATGAAAGCTATACAGGCAATAAAGAAAGGGGGGATCCTGTTCACCTTTTCCTGCTCACAGGTGGTTAGTAAGGAGAATTTCAGAAAATCTGTTTTTGTAGCCGCAGCAAATACCGGTAGAAAAGTAAGGGTGATCCATCAGATGGGGCAGCCACCTGATCACCCGGTGAATATTTATCATCCCGAAAGTGAGTACCTAAAGGGATTAGTCCTTTATATTGAATAGTAAATGGATAAGCAAAACTATATATCATTGATTGCCAGCCATCTGGGTCATCGGGAGTGGCAGGTGGAAAATTCCATCAGGCTGTTGGAAGATGGAGCTACAATCCCTTTTATCAGTCGCTACCGCAAGGAGATGACTGGTAGCCTCGATGAGGTTCAGATCTCTCATATAAGGGCGGAATATGGAAAGATGATTGAACTGGGGAAGAGGAGGGAGGCAATTATAAAATCCATTGGGGAACAGGATAGGATGACCCCTGAACTGATGGAGAGTATTCAGGCTGCTGTTAACTTGTCCGAACTGGAGGACATATATCTGCCATACCGTCCAAAAAGAAAAACCAGGGCTTCAGTAGCCAGGGAGAATGGGCTGGAACCTCTTGCGAAAGAAATTATGGAGCAGAATATAATGGAGCCTGAAGATAGGGCTGCCGGTTATCTTAATGAAAAAGTGGAGGAGATAGATTCAGCCCTTCAGGGGGCCAGGGATATCATTGCTGAATGGGCCAACGAAAATGAAAAGGCACGTAAAATAGTAAGGAGGCTTTTTGAGAAAGATGCAAAAATAATATCAAGGGTGGTGAAAGGCAAAGAGGAGAGCGGGGCAAAGTATAGTGACTATTTTGAATGGGATGAATTGTTAAAGAAATGCCCATCACACAGGCTCCTTGCAATGCGAAGAGGTGAAGATGAAGGATTCCTGAAGTTAACTGTTATACCTGATGAGGATAGAGCCATTGAACTGCTTGAAGATCTGTTTGTTCGTGGTGATAACCGTTCTTCAGAACAGGTTAAGATAGCTGTAAGGGATTCATGGAAAAGATTACTGGCACCATCAATGGAGACTGAGTTCAGGAACCTCTCCAAGGATAATGCTGATGATGAGGCTATAAAAGTATTTGCAGGAAACCTGCGACAGCTACTCCTTGCTTCTCCCCTGGGTGAAAAAACTGTACTGGCGATAGATCCCGCATATCGTACGGGTTGTAAGATTGTATGTCTCGATAAGCACGGAAACCTCTTGCACAATGAAACGATCTTCCCTCATCCTCCGCAGAATGAGACTGCAATGTCGGTGCGCAAAATATCAAGCCTGGTGGATGCATATAAGATTGAAGCAATTGCTATAGGAAATGGGACTGCCAGCCGTGAAACGGAGGAATTCATTCGCTGGATAAAGTTTGATACTGAAGTCCAGGTATTTGTAGTCAACGAGGCTGGTGCATCCGTGTATTCTGCTTCGAAAATAGCCAGGGACGAATTCCCTGACCACGATGTTACTGTAAGAGGGTCCGTGTCAATTGGCAGGAGGCTTATTGATCCTCTTGCTGAGCTGGTTAAGATAGATCCGAAATCAATAGGAGTGGGCCAGTACCAGCATGATGTTGATCAGGGAAAATTGAAGCAGACTCTTGATGAAGTTGTTAAGAGCTGCGTCAACGCAGTTGGAGTTGAAGTGAATACGGCAAGCAAACACCTGCTTACCTATGTATCGGGACTGGGTCCGCAGCTAGCTGCAAATATTGTGGAGTACCGGTCTGAGCATGGTCCTTTCAGGTCGAGAGACGAGCTCCTGAATGTAAAGAGGATGGGAGCGAAAGCTTATGAACAGTGCGCCGGGTTCCTCAGGATAGGAAATGCATCCAATCCGCTTGACAGTAGCGCTGTACATCCGGAGAGCTATCATATAGTTGAGAAAATGGCATCAGACCAGGGTGTTGAAGCAGATGAACTGATCTCGAATGAGGATATAAGACAAAAAATTATACTTGAAGAGTATGTTGAGGGAAGCATTGGTTTGCCAACCCTCACAGATATTATGGCTGAATTAAGCAAGCCGGGCAGAGACCCTCGGACCAGGATCAGGGAGTTTAAATTTGCTGATGTAAGATCATTGGAGGAACTGAGGGAGGGAATGGTTGTGCCAGGAATTGTCACCAATATTACCCGGTTTGGAGCCTTTGTAGACATTGGGGTAAAGCAGGATGGGCTGGTGCATATTTCAAATATGAGTAAAGGTTATGTGAAGGATCCAAACGAGATTGTCAGGATCAATCAACATGTAAAGGTGAAGGTAATATCAGTGGATCTAAACAGGGGAAGGATACAGCTATCAATGAAGGAGATTGAATGATATACGAAAGGTTATGAATGGGTGATCTAAATATATATTATATTTACCGAGTAATTTTTTATTCATTTTGAATGAAAAAACTTGAAAGTATAAACGGAAAGAATCTCTACTATATGTTCCTTGCAGGTGCAAAGAATATTATTGATAATCAGGCTGATATTAACAGGATAAATGTCTATCCCGTGGCCGACTCTGATACAGGTACCAACATGGCATCAACTATCAGGACAGTGATCGATTCACTTAAACCCGACACCTCCTTCAAGGTCACTGCTGATGCAATCGGTATTGCTGCACTTACGGGAGCCAGGGGAAACTCAGGTATTATCTTTGCCCAGTTCCTTTACGGTTTCAGTGAGGAAATTACTGATTGCCATGATATTACTATCAGTGAATTTGCGGAATCATTGAAAAGATCAATAAAGTATCTCTATGAAGCAATAGCACATCCGGTTGAGGGCACAATTCTTACTGTAATAAGGGAGTGGGTGGAGTTTATACATGAGCAGCGACACAGGTTCGATGATTTTACCAAACTTATCTCCGAATCTTATGAGGTAGCAACAAAGTCTCTCTCAGAAACTACCATGAAACTAACCGAACTGACCATAGCGAATGTCGTTGATGCAGGAGCAAAAGGATTTGTACTGTTTCTTGAGGGTATGATGGATCTGCTTAGAGGAAAGAATGTTAAGCAGATAGTTGCTTTGTCGGCTGAGACACAGGAAGGAATGATTGTCGAAAAAGTCCCTGACCAGTTACCGGAAATGAGATATTGCACCGAGGCAATGATAGAGGGAGAAAATATAGATAAAAACTGGTTAATGGGCATCCTGGAACAATATGGCGATTCTGTAGTAGTAGCCGGATCATCCAGGAAGTCAAGGATCCATGTCCATACCAACAAACCAGCTGACCTTTTTATTGATATCAGGCCGGCTGGAAAGGTAACTTTTCAAAAGGTGGAGGACATGGTAAAACAGTATGAGTCGGCATATGCCCGTAAATACAAGATAGCCATTGTGACGGACTCGACCTGTGACCTGCCGGAGGAAATCATATCTAAATACCAGATCTACCAGATCCCCATCAATATGGTTGTTGACGGTAACCATTACCTTGACGGACTGACCCTTAAGTCAGATGAATTCTACAGATTACAGGAGCTTTCGGCAGAGCCACCATCAACTTCACAACCCTCCAGGAATAGTTTTATGAATCTATATTCGCAACTTGTAACCAACTACGACTCGGTGATTGCCATTCATTTAGCTTCAAAACTCAGTGGCACATATAACAGCAGTCTGCAGGCCGCAGAGAAAATTGCCGGTGAGTCAGGTAAAAGGATAGATGTGATTGATTCCGTAAGCATTTCCGGTGGACTTGGACTGCTTGTAAAAAGAGCTGCCGAGATGATCGATAGTGGAAGTACACATGATGAGATAGTATCAACAATAAGCGAAAGGGCTAAGCCTTACGCTATCTTTGTAAGTATCCGGACCCTTGAGCATTTGGTTCGAAGCGGAAGGGTTAGCCCTCTAAAAGGCCGTGTGGCTAAAGCCTTAAACCTGTTACCAGTGATCTCAGTCGGACCAGAGGGGAAGGCTGAGCTACTCCAGAAAGCCTTCAGTTATAACTCCAACAGAAGAAAAGTACTGGAGAATGTGCGAAAAGCAATAGGTAATCGGATTCTCTATGGGTACTCTATTACCCATGTGTCCAGTGGATCGGATGCAGATTTTTTCATTAATGAAATGAAATCAATTACAGGTAAGGATCCGTCATTTATCTCTAACGTAACGCCCTCTCTTGGTCTTCATACAGGGAAAGGAACAGTTGCAATTGCTTTCCAGATGCAATAAGATTTTGCTGCCACTGGTTCTCTTTTAATTCGTTTATACTTATATTTATACATTAATCCTTAATCCTTTTTGCGATGAAAAGAGCTGTTTTATACCTCGCTGTAATAGTTGGTTTGGTTTATTTCAGTTGTAACCCAAAATCTGAAGTTTTATCACCGGTAGCTGAAAAAATCCCAGAAGAACTGACCATGCACGGCCATACCAGGATAGATAATTATTACTGGATGCGATTGAGTGATGAGCAAAAGAATTCTGAAGTACCCGATGAACAAACAAAGAGGGTACTGGACTATCTGAATGCTGAGAATGAATACCTTGATAAAATGCTCGGCCATACAGAAACGCTTCAGGAGAAACTATTTAATGAGATGAAAGGCCGGATAAAACAGGATGATGAGTCTGTGCCTTATCTCGAAAACGGATATTACTATTACACCAGATATGAAGAGGGTAAGGAGTATCCGTTGTATTACAGAAAAAAGGGCTCTCTTGAAGCTGAGGAGGAACTCCTTCTTGATGTGAATAAACTTGCGGAGGGAAAGAAGTACTGTTCTGTTTCCAGGTTGAGTATCAGTCCCGATAACGATATTATGGCATATGGTGTCGACTATGTTAGTCGTCGGAGATATGATATTCATTTTATTGATCTGGCAACTGGTGACCCGATGGAAGACGTTATCACTAACACAACTGGGAGTGCAACGTGGGCTAATGATAACAAGACCCTCTTTTATGTTGGTAAGAACACGGAAACACTACGCTCCGAAAGGATTGTCAGGCATAAACTGGGTCGGCCGGTTGGGGAAGATGTCGTTGTTTACTTCGAGGAGGATGAAGAGTTTACAACCAGGGTAGGCAAGACTAAAAGCAGGAAGTTCCTGGTGATCAATAACGACCAGACCCTTTCAACTGAAACTATGATACTGGAGGCTGATAACCCTGATGGCAGCTTCAGGATGTTTGAGCCCAGACAAGTCAATCATGAGTATTCAATCGACCATATTGGTAATTCTTTCTATATAAGGACAAATGTTGGAGGAGCATCTAACTTCAAGCTTATGAAAACGGGGGAGAGGAATACAGGTAAAGATAGCTGGACAGATGTTATACCACATCGTGATGATGTCCTGTTACAGGGATTTGAACTGTTTGATGAGTACATGACAGTGAGTGAAAGGATTAACGGACTGAATAATCTCAGGGTCTTCAATATGGCCGACGGAACCGATTATTATCTTGAATTTGACGAAGAGGTATATTCAGCAAGGTTGAGAAGTGGTACTGAAGCAGGAACGGAAAATATGAGATACTCATATACATCACTTACAACCCCTTCTTCCGTCTTTGAATTCAATATGAGGACAAAAGAGAAGATATTATTGAAGGAAGATGAGGTACTTGGTGGCTTTGACAAGGAGAACTATGAGTCGAAAAGACTCTGGGCAACTGCTGATGATAGCACCCAGGTGCCTATCTCACTTGTTTACAGGAAGGGATTTAT
Source organism: Bacteroidales bacterium (assembly GCA_035527935.1). Lineage (GTDB taxonomy): Bacteria > Bacteroidota > Bacteroidia > Bacteroidales > VadinHA17 > DATKZO01. Next base: position 7,422 of record DATKZO010000006.1, on the reverse strand, counting down.
ACAGGATGGCAAATCACCATTGTTGCTCTATGCATATGGATCATATGGCGCTTCGCGTGACCCCTCTTTCAATTCAAACATTTTAAGTTTGCTCGACCGTGGATTTGCATATGCCATCGCCCACATCAGGGGAGGAAGTGAAATGGGACGTTACTGGTATGAAGATGGCAAATTGCTTAAGAAGATAAACACCTTCACTGATTATAATGATTGTGCTGAATTCCTGATCAATGAAAAATATTCCAGCCCTGAAAGACTGTTTGCTCAGGGAGGCAGTGCAGGAGGATTACTCATGGGAGCCATACTTAATCTGCAACCTGAATTATTTAAAGGTGTGATTGCAGGAGTGCCTTTTGTCGATGTTGTTACCACTATGCTGGACCCAACAATCCCACTCACAACATTTGAGTGGGATGAGTGGGGCGACCCCAGGGAAAAAGAGTACTATGATTATATGCTGTCATATTCTCCCTATGACCAGGTTCAAACAATTGACTATCCTAATATACTGATTACTACAGGTTTTTGGGATTCACAGGTGCAGTACTGGGAACCTGCAAAGTGGATTGCAAAGCTCAGGGATATGAAAACCGATGACAATCTGTTAGTTATGAAGTGCAATATGGTTGCGGGACACGGCGGCGCTTCAGGACGGTTTGAAAGGCTGAAGACCACTGCACTTGAGTATGCTTTTATGCTCGACCTCGTTGGAACTAAAGACTAGCATCCCTGACGGTGGCAGCAGGGCAGGAGATTGGTTTTTCAGGTAGATCTGCAGCTAGTTATTGTCACGGGCGGTGATGAGTACTATTACACCTAATATTGTCAGTATGCCTCCAAGGATCTGGAAACTCTCAGGTATGGTGCCGAAATAGACCCAGGCCCCTAAAATTACAAATAATCCCTTTGAGCTCTGGATTATCGTGGATTTTGAAGCTTCTATGAACTTCAGAGCGGTATAGGTGGATATAGCAGTCAGAAACGGGCCAAGCAGAGATCCTGCCAATGAATTGAAAAGGGCTTTCCCTGAAATTGAAAATGATTCTCCAGTGGTAATCATCAAAACTAAAGCCAGAGCGAATAGGAAAATGGATCTGTTGAGACTGAGTAAGCCCGGGTCAAGTTTCCTGATATATTTTTTTGAGATTATCATGTTGGCAGCAAGGAAAAAGGTAGAAGCGATCATGTAAAACGTACCAGGAACAAATAACCCTTCACCGGCTACGTTACCAGTAAAGCTGGTTACAACCGCACCCGAAAGGGTGACAGCCACTCCAATGGCCTGAATGAGAGTGAATCGTTCACCGAGAAGCGAAACACCCATAATAATAACAAACAGTGGAACCAGGTTCTGAAGAAAGGACATGATAGCCGGGTCGGTAGTAGCCTCTATCGACAGGAAGAAGAGGGTTGTACCGATAAGTTCAATTATACCTATCACAATCAGGATTCTTATCTCTCTTATCCCAAGTGCCCTGGCAACCCTGATCTTGCCTGCAGGGATTGCATAGATCAGATTCCACAGGATAGCTAATCCGAACCAGTATACTCCAAACTGATATAACGATAATTCATTGAGGGCGGCTTTACTGAACACATAAACGTTGGCCATAGCCAGTGTAGCTAATACAGCGAAGAGGTATCCTTTAATCTTGTCAGCCATTTTTATCTGCAGATTGACCTGTTATTATACAATAATACCTGAAGCTATATGTTCCGGCATGAGTGATGTTTAATTCGGGTGAAAGTAGTTGTTGGTCATACCTGAGGGTTAGTAGCGTCTAAAATGGCAATTTTTATAGATGGTACGAAAAGCCTAATTCAATATTAGTAGTATTATGTCCAATAGTAGTTACATAATCGTAACCTTGCTGTAGTACAGTCCACTTGGACGAGGGCATTTGATCATAGATTATTCCGGTTGCTCCAAATTTCGATGGTTTTGCATTTTAGTTACTTCATATGGTATTGCTGGCACTTGTTTAGGGATAGTTGACGAAAAGAATGATATGAAAGGATTTTCGCAATCAGCAATTGAATAGATATAAAAAAAAAGCCTGTCAATTTTAACAGGCTTTTTAATCGAAAAAAAGTTTAAGAATAAATATTAAATTACTTTAACGTTTACTGCGTTTAATCCTTTTTTACCTTCCTTTAATTCAAATCCTACCTCGTCACCTTCATTAATCTCGTCAATTAATCCGGAAACATGAACGAAGTACTCATTTTTTGAATCTTCTTCCATAATGAATCCAAATCCTTTAGATTCATTGAAGAATTTTACTGTACCATTTTTCATTGTAATAAAATAATTTTAAAGTGCAAAGGTAGTGTTATTTCAGTTCATGTAGTCGTTTATTTTGAATTAAATTGCATTTTTTTAATAAAAGGAATTTAAGTTGCAGATATTCAATAGATTAAGAATTGTAATAATTTCAGCGGAATTGTCCTTTTCACATCGGTTTTCGGTGTGTTAGATGAAACAATTCACAGAACTACATAAATTATTTCATTTCAGTATCCCGGTGTATATTAAAAGTTGGAATAAAATATCTCAATCCACATGGATCCCTGATGATTATATTGTCAACTATTCCGGCTTCATTGAAACAGGTGATCACTTCAGTAACCGGAATATTCAAATCTCCGATCTTTCAATAATTGTAAGATTATTCTCCCCATCAAAGAATTTTAGTGAGGGATTGAAAAACAGATGAGGACAACATATTGGTTTCATAAAACTAACAGTAATCCTATTTCTCTTGGCCAAACTTATTCAGCCCTCTTCATTTGACCCCCTGTGTGAAAGTTGTTTTCCGGAATATGCGTTAAAATTTGAAATATAATTACTGCCTGTATTTCATTCCTAATCTTATAGCCATTTCTTTCGCTTAAAATAAAAAATCATAACAATAAAAACTGCTAGCATGACACCCCATATTCCAAAGTATCCATATTTCCAATGAAGTTCTGGTATGTAATCGAAATTCATTCCATATACTCCTGCTATAAAAGTCAGGGGTATGAAAATAGTCGCGATGATCGTAAGTACCTGCATAACCTGATTCATCTTATTACTTACGCCTGAGAGGTAGAGGTCCATGAGGTTGGCGAGCATGTCACGAAGTGATTCGATTGAGTCGTTTACCTGTATGATATGTTCGTAAACGTCACGCAGGTAACGGGTCGTGCTTTCATGAATAAGCTCAATGCTTTCCTTTTCGAGTGCAGAAACTGCTTCGCGCAAAGGGCTTACAGCTTTTCGAAGATTGATCAGCAGTTTTTTTAAGTGCTGTATTTCTTGCAGGGATTCCTTGTCCATAGTGTGGAGTACTTTTTCTTCCAGTTTTACGGTGGCATCGTTGATGTGTTCTGTGACAAGGAAATAGTTATCCACCACTGTATCAATGAGGCGGTAGAGCAGGTAGTCCGCTCCCTTTTGGCGGATATTTCCCTTGCTTTCACGCAGCCGGCCGCGGAATCCATCAAAGATGTCTCCTTCCTTCTCCTGAAAAGAGATGACCCATGTTTTGCCGAGTACGAAGCTGACCTGCTCTGAGCCTAAAGAATTGTCAACATCACTGATACTGAGCATCTTAAGAGTGAGGAAGATGTAATCGTCAAATTCCTCCATCTTAGGGCGGTGGTGGGTGTTGAGAACGTCTTCAAGTAAAAGGGGATGCAGTCCGAAATTATTACCGATCGAGACTATGGTCTCGATATTATGGAGGCCGTCCACATTAATCCAGTTAACATTGTCTTTCACCTTGAAGGGGAAGCAATCCTCTGTAGTTTTGCAAGTGGTTTCGTATAAGTTTTCAGCGTTATAGCTGATTATGGACACAGTTACCTTCTCGGTCTTATGATCACCAATGTGAATGAGGGCACCCGGGGGCAGTCCTGCTTTCTTTGAAATAGTGCTGCTTGATTTAGTCATACATTATTCTGTTAATTATAGTACACTGTTTCACTACGTTTGGTGTATGGAACGATTGCAGTTCGAAGAAACTACCTTTTTCACCGGTGTATGCCAATATAATCTTACCTGTACTCAAATATACTAATATCAGCCTAATTCTCCTATATATTATTGTGGCTATGTCTTGTTGCCGGATTTCGATTTCACTTGGCATAACAGGGGACTTCGTTAAGTTTTCCTGTCTCTGTTAAACGCAGGGCCGGATAAATTTCTGATATGGCACTACAACTGACCGCTATCGAGAGGCTCTCAATAACGGCAGGTGAGCTTTGACTCACAGTTATATACTGGATTCAATCACCGGCAATATTCCCGGTGATCTCTTTCTCAACCAGCCTGTTTTTGTCAATGGAAAGAATGATCTGTTTTACCCTTATTTCAGCTTCCACCCGGGAAAAGTTGTTTATTGTTGTGGCAACTCGTACATCGGCGTAGTGTGGTTTAATAATTGGTGTTGTGATGTATGTGCCCCAGATATCAACATGGATGGGATTTACGCCAATCATTTGTATTTTCCGATAGATACCTGCTCCCGGATACCATCTGCTATCATGTTTCCTGGTATCAGCATGAATGGCTAATAAGTTCTCATTATCATAATCGACAAAATCAGTAATATCAATATAGAAAGAGTTGTAGCCATAATCCCACTTACCTGCAAGCTGTCCATTCAGATAAATTTCGGGGGAGGCCATAATTCCATCAAATATCAGATATAGCCTCTTACCTTTAAAATTATCTGGGATGGTTAGTTTGTTCCTGTACCAACCTTCACCTTTCCATGGAAATTTTCCAGTGTTTCCATTTCCATTAATAATAAATGGTTCTTATATTGCCCAATCATGAGGAATACTAACGTTCTGCCAATCAGAATCATCAAACTCTGCCTGATATGCAAGTTCATTGGTGCCTTTTGAAAATTTCCATCCTGTACTTAGTTCTGTCGTTTTTCTCTCCTGTGAAAAAGAAAGGTTAGAAAACATTAAGAGTGTAATGAGTAATAATGGAATTATTTTCGCCTTCATTATTCGAATTTATTATGCAGGCATAATATAAGTAAATTGTAAATATCTCTGAAATGTGAAATTGCTGTTGCTTTCTGTGGATTTTGATAAACAATCTTCAGCAACCTGTTATTGAATCCCGGCGAGCGCATTGGCCTCGAACTTCGCCCCGGTTCATCGGGGCTACGTCCGACGAAGTCGCCGAACTCGTATACTCGGTTCCCCGCTGCTTGCAGCGAGGAGCTTCAATTAAAGAAAATATTGGCAATATGGACTGATTACACTACGACAGCTCTTAATTTTGTTAAGTAATGATGGAGCTTTGATTACCGTCTTTTCTTTTTACTTTTCTTTCTCTGCGATTCCCTTTCCTGCGATAATTCGACGATAAATGTTTTCCCCTCATAGCTTCCTTTTTCAATCTTGGGCAGTATCTTGCCCGCTGCTTTTTCATCTACTTCAAAAAAGGAAAACCCGGGATGGATATCAATCCTCCCTATCTGGCTGCCCGAAATACCTGTTTCGGTGCAAACCAGTCTCACCAGGGCTCCTTTATTCATTTTTTGCCTATCACCTAAATTGATAAAAAATTTCTTGGTAGTACCGGCAAGATTTCTGTTCGGTTTTTTACTCTTTTTATCGGTAAATTTCCCTTCATTCCCTTTTTCCTGCATTGCATTCAGGTTGCCGGAATTCTTATAATAATTAAGGAAAGTATTTAATTCTGTTGAAATGAACTTCAATACGATATCTTCAGCGGAAAGATGTTTTAATTTCCTGTATATAACCGGCCAGTAACGGTCAATAGCCTCCTCATCAACAGGGGTTTTAACTACCCGGTCCATGAGGGCAAACATTTGTTTCTCACAAATATCCTCTGCATCAGGGATCCGGGTATATTCAAATCTTATCTGAATCGTCCTTTCGATCTGATGAATTTTATTTAATTCTCTGGTGTTGATTAAAGCGATTGAATAACCTGATCTCCCGGCCCTGGCAGTTCTGCCACTTCTGTGTGTATAATTTTCTACTTCGTCGGGCAGGTTATAGTGTATTATGTGGGTTATGTCATCTACATCTATGCCTCTTGCAGCTACATCAGTAGCTACCAGTACTCTTGCTGTTCTCTCCCTGAATTTTTTCATGGCAGCATCTCTTTGCGGCTGCGACAGGTCACCGTGCAATGCTACTACATTGTATCCCTCTTTCTCAAGTTTTTCTGATACAGCTCCTGTTTCTCTTCTGGTCCTGCAAAATACCAGGCCAAAGATATCAGGGTAGTAATCGAGGATCCTTTTAAGTGTATAATACCGATCTCTTTCCTTCATCATGAAGTACAGGTGTTCAATATTGGCAGCTGAGCTATTCTGTATTCCCACAACTATCTCAACTGGATCTTCCATATAGTTATTGGCAATCTGCCTTACCTCCTTTGGCATGGTCGCAGAAAACAACCATACCCTTTTATTGACAGGGGTCTGATCTAATATGGCATCAATGTCCTCCTTAAAACCCATATTGAGCATTTCATCCGCCTCATCCAGAATAACTCTTTGAACCGTACCCAGCCTTATTACCTTTCTATTTATCAGATCCAGTAGCCTTCCCGGTGTGGCAACAACAATATGTGCCCCTTTTTTTAACCTCCGGATCTGTTCTTCGATACTTGATCCGCCATATACCGGAAGAATATTGGGATCATGCTGAAATATCGCATATGCCTCCAGATCTTTGGTAATTTGCATACAAAGTTCCCTGGTCGGGCAAATCACCAAACCCTGGGTATCTTTATTGTTGAAATCAGTATGCTGTATTAATGGAAGTCCATACGCAGCTGTTTTCCCTGTTCCGGTCTGAGCCAATCCAACAAGATCTTTGGAACCTGATGAAAGTATTGGAATCGCTTTTTCCTGTATTTCTGTGGGGATTCTGAACCCGAGTTTATCAACTGCCTTTAGAATTTCTCTATGCAGCCCTAAGTCTTTAAATTCCATTTATTTATATTAGGGCGCAAATGTACGATATTATCAGGACTACCAAACAAAAATGATTAGTAATTATAAGGTTAGATGAAAACTCCATTATATCAGCTTCATCTTCAAATTTTGGCAGATTATTCTTTGGCGGTTGGCTGAAGTCAACATGATTTTTCATAACAATACATCGAATTTCATCTTTAATGCACCCCATTGTGTAATACTTCAGCTTTTCAGGCACAAAAACCTGTTTGTTTTAATGTAGTTCTCAATGCTTCATAGGGTGTTTTTCCATCAAAAGCTCCATGAGGTCTGTTAAAGCTATAAAAATGCTCCCACATCTTCAATTTTTCGTTCAAATCAACGTCATCTGTATAGGTAAGAAGCTGATAGAACTCTTCCTGATCTGTTCGGTGTGATCGTTCAACTTTTCCATTCAGCTGAGGGGATTTTGGTTTGATAT
>DATKZO010000005.1:0-17389 GCA_035527935.1 Bacteroidales bacterium | reverse complement strand
GCAATGGCTTCTTGTTCAAAATTCTCGTAATCAAAAGGCTCTTTATTCTTACCAACAGCCTTCTTCTTTTTTCTTTCCATGTATCAAAGATTAAAATATATATGTAAATTTCTACTTTGACACACTTTTTAGGATACTACCCAATTTTTCGTTTTTACACCTCTTACAGTTTTCCACACACCATCACACCATCACACCATCACACCATCACACCATCACACCATCACACCAACACCCAACGCATCAACGCATCAACGCATCAACGCATCAACGCATCAACGCATCAACGCATCAACGCATCAACGCATCAACGCATCAACGCATCAACGCATCAACAAATCAACGCATCAACACATCAACGCATCAACAAATCAACAAATCAACGCATCAACAAATCAACCAAGTTATTATCTTTGCTTCCCTAAAGAGGTGACATGCTCGTAAAGATATACCCTGAAAATCCAAATCCCAGGCATATCAGGCAGGCAGCTGAAATACTTTCAGATGGCGGGATCGTGATCTATCCTACTGACTCTGTTTATGCTATTGGTTGCGATATCAGGGCAGTAAAGGCGATGGAGAAGATAGCCAGGTTTAAGGGAACTGATCCTTCAAACCCGGACATGTCGTTAATGTTCCACGATCTGAGTCAGCTGGCTGAATATACCATAATCAGGGATAACAATATATTTAAACTTATAAAGAGGAATACTCCTGGCCCTTTTACATTCATTGTCAGGGCCAACAACCAGATAGCCAGGATGTTCAAGGACAAAAAGAAAACGGTTGGTATCAGGATCCCCTCAAACCAGGTAGTACTTGATCTTGTAGCAGAATTATCGCGACCTATTATCACCACCTCGGTACACGACCAGGACGAGATAATAGAGTATACCACCGACCCGGAGCTTATTTATGAAAAATACCGTGATTTTGCCGACCTGGTGATTGACAGCGGGTATGGAAATAATGAAGCAACAACTATTGTAGATTGCACAGGGGATGAACCAACGATTGTCAGGCAGGGTATAGGGGAGGTGGAGTGGTAGCTCGCTATCGTTTGTAGAATGCTTTTGAAAACAGGATCAGGACAGTGAACAGTTCGAGCCTTCCGAGAAGCATCAGAAAAGAAAGAAACCACTTTCCAAAATCAGGAAAGTGAGCATAATTCTCTACAGGCCCAACATCACCCAGTCCCGGACCGATATTACCCAGGGTGGCAGCGACAGAACTGAAAGAGGTTCCGAGATCATATCCCATGGCAGCAATCACCATAGCACTTATCCCTGTTACAAAGAAATAGAAAACAATAAAGGCCAGTACATTATATATTACAGGCTGAGGCACAGCCTTGTGATTCAGCCTGACGGGGATCACCGCATTAGGGTGTATTAGCCTTATTAATTCCTGGCGGCTGTTCTTTGCAAGAAGAAGCAACCGTACCATCTTTATACCTCCTCCTGTTGAGCCTGCTGACCCACCTGTGAACATCAGCACAAAGATTATCAGCATAAGAAAGGGTCCCCATAATGCAAAATCAACTGTTGCATAGCCAGTTGTAGTAACAATGGAAACTACCTGGAAGGCTGAATTTCTTATCGATGTTTCGACCCCGCTGCCATTGCTGAAGTGGAGTACCACTGCCACTACAACAATGAAAAAGGAGAGGAGGGCAATATAAAAAAGGAACTCCTCATTCCTGAAGATCTTTTTGAGTTTGCCATGAAACCCGAAGTAGGCAAGGGTGAAATTCGTACCTGCTATAATCATGAAGATCGTTATTACATAATGGATATATGGCGAAGAGAAAGCAGCAATACTGTCATTTTTAGTTGAGTAACCACCTGTTGCCATGGTTGTAAACGAGTGGCAGATTGAATCAAACAGGTCCATCCCGCCTGCCTTCAGGAGTATTGCCTCTGCGACTGTAAAGATTGCATATATGGCCCACAACCTTTTGGCTGTTTCCTTTACTTTTGGATGCAACTTGTCGGGTGTTGGTCCAGGTACCTCTGCAACAAAAAGCTGCATATTCCCGATCTTCAGTACAGGCAGAATTGCAAGAGACAGGACAATTATGCCCATCCCTCCAAGCCACTGGGTCATGCTCCTCCAGTAAAGTAACCCGTGCGGCATCGATTCAACATCAGTGAGAATAGATGCTCCGGTAGTAGTGAATCCTGACATAGTCTCAAAGAAAGCATCGGTATAGGAAGGTATATGACTGCCAATAATGAATGGGAGGCTACCAAAAAATGAGAATATTATCCAGGATAGTGTAACGATAAGGTATCCTTCCCTGTTCCCGATATTAGTATTATATCTACGGAACAAAACAGAGACTACCATTCCTACAGAGAGAGTAATCAGGGAAGAGATTATTATTGGCATAATATCTCCATCCCTGTATATCAGGGACACGGGTATTGATGTAGCCATGAATACCCCTTCAAGCATTAAAAGGACCCCAAGTACCCTGACTATTATTCTCTTATTGAGCATTATGCGGACTAGAGGATGAATTTTGACATTTTCTCAAATGCATGTGGAAGAGTGAATACTACTATTCTGTCGTTCGGTTCAATTTTTGTATCACCTGTTGCAATGAACGGTTTTCCTCCGCGTGTTCCCCCACCGACTATAGCTCCCTTCGGGAACCCGATGTCCCTTAGTTTTCCCCTGGTTATCCTGGCATTCTCGGGAACCCTGTATTCAAGAACCTCAGCATCGGTTCCTGTCATGCATTTGACCTGGGTCACATTTGGATTGGTGGTATGACGGAAGATCCTGCTTGCCGCTGATATCTTTTTGTTGATAATGGTATCTATTCCACTGTTCTCAGCCAGGTTAATGTATTCTACATTCTCAACTTCAGCAATGGTCTTTTTCACACCATACTTTTTTGCCAGCAGGCATGCCAGAATATTTGTTTCCGAGTTTCCTGTTACAGCTACAAAAGCATCCATATTAGCTATTCCCTCTTCTACAAGCAGGTCGGCATTACGTCCATCACCATTTATGATAAGAGTTTCTTCAAGTTCATCGGCGAGGTCGATACATTTCTCGTGATCCTGTTCGATAAGCTTGATATTGCATTCTTTTTGGAGGGAAAGGGAGACTTTTCGGCCAATCCGGCTTCCACCAAGGATAAGGATATTCTTTGCAACGAAGTTCTCCTTTCCGGTGAACTTCATCATGTCCTGGATACCCTCGCGGGTTGAAACCACATATACCAGATCACCCTCCTCAAATTCCTCATCCCCACCGGGAATGATAGTTTCATCGTTCCGCTTAATGGCAACAGCACGATAGTGGCTGTATTCCGGAGCAACTGCAATCTCCCTGAGCTTCTGATGCAATACTGGTGCATTCCCCTCAAGTTTTTGTACATACAGGGCAAGTATCCCTCCCGAAAATTCCATGAATTCAGTAGTGCCTGTTTCATGTAACAATCCCAGCACCTCCTTGGCTGCAATCAATTCAGGATAAACAAGGGAATCAATACCAAGGGACCTGAAAAACTCACGGGTAGAATGTTCAAGATATTCACGATTATCGATCCGTGCTATCGTTTTTACTGCACCCAGTCTTTTCGCCAGGATTGCAGCAGTAATATTGGTATCCTCAAATTGGGCAACAGCAATAAAAAGGTCTGTCTTTTTACCCAGAGTATCCTTCAGCAGATTAACAGATGTGGCTGAACCCAGGCATGTCATAACGTCAAGAGATGAATCGATCGGTTTCAGCCGGCTCTCCTCAGGATCAATAATTACAATGTCGTGATGTTCATTGCTAAGCATCTTTGCAAGGTGGGTACCTACCTCTCCAGCTCCTGCAATTACTATTCTCATTGATAGATTTGTTTATGGGAAAACATGGCAAATTTATAAAATAGAAAGAAACCAGGTTACAAATTAGGGAAAATCTTATTAATAATTAATTGGCTGAAGCTTTTTAATCTTGCTGCTTATAAACCAAGGAGGCATAATATTACCAAACAAAGGGCCAGGTGAGGATGAACTTTTTGATCCTTGAGAAGAAAACCGGAAATAACAGGAACGGTTACTATAAAGAGAATAAATGCAATGATGCTTATTGAAGGAGTACTTACTGAGGAAAAGGGAATAGTCGAAATATCAGTTGCAGATCTGAGCATAAACTCAAGGGAAAAGTTAAGAATAGATGCAAAAAATGGAGTAATAAATGGCACCAGTGTACTTAAGATCATTAAAAAACCGGTCGCCAGAATTATGAAAGCCATTGGAATTGCCATCAGGTTGGCCACCAGAGAGAGTAATGGTATTCTATGAAAATAGTAGATCACAAATGGCAGTGTCCCCAGTTGTGCTACCAGTGAAACAACAGTTAATTCCCATACCCGTTTAAGGATAACGGACTTCAGCTGAACAATGGAATTCATCTCCCTGTAAAAGACAATTATGAAGATCACAGCTGAATATGATAGCTGAAAACCGGGATCGAAGAGCAGGCCGGGATTTATGACTAACATAAGGAATGCTGAGGCAAGTACCGAATTCAGGCTGTTCACCGGCCTGTTGACGGCCCTTCCTGCATGAAGTATGGAAAACATGATTGCTGCCCTGACAACAGGGGGGCTCAGTCCGGTTACAAGAGCGAACAGCCAGATAGCAAACAGAACGATGATTAACTTTAGTATCTCTAATTTACCTTTTAGGAATGAAAGGACAGCCAGAATAAAAAAGCTCAATATGCCGACATGCAGACCTGAAACAGCCAGTACATGCATTATCCCGGATCTGGAAAAGGAATCTTCAATGTTGTCTGTAAGCATTTCCCTGTAACCAAGGGTTAAAGCTGATACCAGAGCCAGATTATCACCTGAAATTCCATTTTCATAATAGAGCGTGGCCAGTTTCTTTCTGAGAATGAGGGCATTTGCCTTTATTCCCTTTCGCTTTCCCATGATCGGTTCATATGTATTGATAAAGGCAAGGTACCTGTAACCTTTCCGGATCATATAACTGGCATAATCAAAATTGTCTGAGGGATTGAAATCGGTAATTCCGGCAAGTTCGCAATATATTTTTATTGCATCACCAGGTTCCAGATCATTATTATAGCTGTCTTTGTAGAGATATAACATAACATTATTTGGCCTGCTCCTGACCTCTGAGCCATCCAGTTCAAGGATCATTGCCGGGATCTTTAGTGTCCTGGCCCTTTCGGAAGGCCAATCACTGATCCTGACTGTCAGCTCTTTACTGCCAGGGCCAACTGTCAGAAGGGATTGTCTGCGGATATTACCATCAATAAACCCGAATAGAAAAATAAAAAGGAATGCCGTCAGCCCAAAAAGAGTTGATGTCATCTTATTCCTGTGATACCAGAGAATAATTACTATAACAGATAGCAGGATAGTTGGGATAAATAGCTGAACATCAGCCTGAAGCATTTCGGCTACCAGAATGCCGCAGACAATGGCGACAGTAAACCGCAGGAATGGGATCTCTTTATACAGCACGTTTGCAGTGATTTGCTGTATAAAGTTACGAAATCCTGATTATTTCTTCTTCTGGTTTGGGAGAACAGTTTTGTAATCGACCTCAAATTTTCCCCTGCTTATAGCATTGAGTTTACCTTTTAGCAAACGTTTTCTTATAGGGCTTACTTTATCAGTGAAAAGTATGCCATCGAGGTGATCATATTCATGCTGGATTATCCTGGCCCTGTACCCTTCAATTATTTCATTATGGAATTCCCAGTTCTCGTCGTAATACTCTATCCTGATCGTCGACTCCCTGTTCACCTCTTCCCTCAGGTTAGGTACGCTGAGGCACCCCTCCGTCATAGGCTCTACATCGCCGCTTTGTTCCCGGATGTATGCATTTATAAAAACCCTCTTGTAACCGGCCAGTTCAGGTTCATCTTCCCCGAGAGCGGACCCATCAACCACAAATACTCTTTTGGAAATCCCGACCTGGGGGGCTGCCAGTCCGATTCCATCAGATTTGTACATGGTTTCCAATAAATTATCAATCAGCTCCCGGAGTCCATTATCATCCCTCTCAATATCAGAAGACTTCTTCCTCAATACCGGATGCCCGTATACATATATTGGATATACCATGATCTTCAGGCTCTTACTTTGCTTTTTGCTGCTCAAGGAACGACTGAAGTATCAGCGATGCACTGATCCTGTCAATATTGCCCTTGTTCTGTCTGTCTTTTTTCTTCATACCACCTTCTATCATAGCCCTTTTAGCGATTGACGAAGTAAACCTTTCATCCACAAGATGTATATCCATTCCCGGAAATATTTTTTTTACCCTGTTAATAAAGGGGTCAATATACTTAACCATTTCGGATGGTTCATTGTTCAATTGGGCCGGGTAACCGATCACGAATGAATCGACAATCTCCCTTTCAGTATATTCCATAAGGAATTTTTCAAGGTCACTGGTTCTCACAGTAACCAACGGAGTGGCAATTATCCTGGCAGGATCGGTAACTGCTATGCCTGTCCTTTTCTTCCCATAATCAATTGCAACTATACGTCCCATGGTGACCAAGTTTACTGCAAATATAAAAAATATTAAACGTGGTCGAAAAACGGTTGTGCAAGGAAGAGATGGCATGGATTACAACCGGGCCACTTGTAAGGGTGGCGAGCTCAACGAAGTTAAATCCGCACCAATGCGAGCTCAACGAAGTTATATCCGCACCAATGTGATCTCGGTAAGGTCAAATCCGATATTAGTATTCCATTAAGGCTAACCTCGTATAGGAATTGTATCTCCACCTGGCATTCTCCTCGGCCGTTTTGAAAAGTACCCGGGCCTCTTCCGGGAAGGATTTAAGCAGCGAAGTGTATCTTACTTCAGACATAAGGAATTCCTGGAACCTGGTCCAGTCAGGTTCCTTTGAGTCGAGCTGGAATGGATTCTTCCCTTCAGCTTCGAGTCGTGGATCAAATCTGTAGAGATGCCAGTAGCCACTTTTAACTGCATTATCCTCCTGAGCCTGAGTTTTACCCATCCCTGCGCGCAGACCGTGGTTAATACATGGTGCGTAAGCAATGATAAGTGATGGTCCCGGGTATGCTTCAGCCTCCCTGACGGCCTTCAGATACTGGCTCTGACTTGCTCCCATTGCAACCTGGGCTACATAGACGTATCCGTAGCCCAAAGCCATCTTGCCCAGGTCCTTCTTACGGATCTTTTTACCTGAAGCTGCAAATTTGGCCACAGCACCTGCCGGTGTCGCCTTGGATGCCTGTCCTCCTGTATTTGAATATACTTCTGTATCAAGAACCAGGATATTTACATCCTCGCCCGAAGCGATTACATGGTCGAGACCTCCGTAACCTATATCATATGCCCATCCGTCACCCCCAAAGATCCAGACAGATTTCTTAATGAGGTATTGTTTCAGGCTCAATATCTCTTTTGATGCGGCGCTTCCATCTTTTTTGCAGGCAGAAATGACTTTTTCAGATGCTGCTTTTGAACCAGCTGCATCCTCCTTGCTTTCGATCCATTCTGTAAATGCCTGTTTCAGGTCACCGGATATACCATTATTCATAGCCTCCTTCATTCTCAACACTATCCTCTCGCGGAGCTGGTTGATACCGGTAGCCATTCCAAAACCATACTCAGCATTATCTTCAAAAAGCGAGTTTGCCCATGCAGGTCCGTGACCATCTTTGTTTACCGTATAGGGTGTTGACGGCGCTGACCCTCCGTATATTGAGGAACATCCTGTTGCATTGGCTATCATCATGCGTTCGCCGTAAAGCTGAGTGATTGTTTTTATGTAGGGCGTCTCACCGCAACCTGAACATGCTCCTGAAAATTCAAACAGGGGCTGTGCAAACTGGCTGTTCTTGACGGTTTTCATCTTGTCGACAACAGTTTCCTTATAGCCAACCTTCTTGTGCATATAGAGCCAGTGATCTTTCTCAATAAGCTGTGTTTCAAATGGTTTCATAACAAGTGCTTTCTCCTTTGAAGGACATACATCGGCACAATTACCGCAGCCATTACAGTCGAGTATACTCACCTGGACGCGGAATTTATATTCCTTCAGTTGTCCGATACCCTGTACGGTAACTATCCCCTCTGGAGCATTTGCAGCCTCTTCATCAGTCAGGAGGAAGGGGCGTATGGAGGCATGTGGACAAACATATGAACACTGGTTACACTGTATACAGTTCTCCGGCACCCATTCAGGCGCCCATAAAGCTACGCCACGCTTCTCGTAGGCAGTTGTGCCTGCCGGGAATGTTCCATCTTCCCTTCCCTTGAATGCACTTACCGGCAGATCATCTCCTTTGAGGGCATTAACGGGAAGCACGACATCCCTGATAAAATCAGGCAACGTCTCATCTGATTTTTCCTTTTCCGGTATAATGTTTTTCCATTCGGCAGGTACCCCGACCTTTATGACATCACCACCACGGTCAACGGCCGCGTAGTTCATTTTAACAACATCCTCACCCTTGGTTCCGTATGACTTAACGATGAATTTCTTCATCTCATCAACAGCCTTCTCATATGGTATCACCCTGGCAACCTTGAAGAATGCACTCTGCATTATGGTGTTGGTCCGGTTACCCAGCCCGATTTCCTCAGCAATGTCGGTGGCATTTATCATATAGAAATTAATATCATTCTCTGCCAGGTACTTTTTCACATTATCGGGAAGGCGTTCAGCGACCTCATCATTGCTCCATGTTGAGTTCAGAAGGAAAGTTCCACCTTTCTTAAGGCCTTTAAGTATATCATACTTCTCAAGATACTGAACCACATGGCACGCAACAAAGTCGGGTGTGTTAACAAGGTATGTCGACCTGATGGGCAGGTCGCCGAACCTGAGATGTGAGGTAGTGACACCGCCTGATTTTTTTGAGTCGTAATTGAAGTAAGCCTGGCAATATTTATCGGTGGTTTCTCCTATTATCTTGATTGAGTTCTTATTGGCTCCCACCGTACCGTCTGATCCGAGACCATAGAATTTAGCTGAATAAACACACTCGTCGCAAGCACTGAACTCCGGAAGCAGCGGAAGCGATTTAAAGGTAACATCGTCAATGATACCCAGAGTGAACTGATTCACAGGCTCTTTCTGCTTCATATTCTCGAATACCGACATTATCATTGCCGGGGTTGTATCCTTCGATGAAAGACCATATCGTCCGCCAAGGACAACAGGTTTGTTATCCCTGTCATAGAATATATCCCTTACATCCAGATAGAGAGGTTCACCCCCTGCCCCTGGCTCTTTTGTGCGATCAAGTACGGAAATCTTCCTGACTGATGCAGGAAGAACATCGAAAAAATATTTTGATGAGAAGGGACGGTACAGATGCACGGTAATAAGTCCATACTTGCCACCCCTGGCGTTGAGCCAATCGATAGTCTCCCTGATTGTTTCCGTAACTGATCCCATTGCCACTATTATCTCTTCAGCATCAGAAGCACCATAATAGGTGAACGGTTTATATTCCCTTCCGGTAAGCTTTGATATTTCAGCCATATATTCAGCAGTAATATCAGCAAGAGGTTCATAAAAGATATTCACTGACTCCTTAGCCTGGAAGAATATATCCGGATTCTGAGCGGTTCCCCTTGTTACCGGATGTTCCGGATTAAGGGCATTGTCACGGAAATTCTTAAGTGCCGTGGTGTCTACAAGTTTCTTCATATCATCCATTTCAAGTGCTTCTATTTTTTGAATCTCGTGGGATGACCTGAATCCATCGAAAAAGTGAAGGAACGGGACCCTTGACTTGATGGCAGAAAGATGAGCCACACCTGACAGATCCATAATCTCCTGTATACTTCCGCTTGCCAGAAGAGCGAAACCTGTCTGGCGGGTAGCATACACATCACCATGATCGCCAAAGATAGAAAGGGCGTGGGCAGCAACAGAACGTGCACTTACGTGGAATACTGCAGGCAGAAGTTCTCCTGCTATCTTATACATATTTGGTATCATCAGGAGTAGTCCCTGAGATGCTGTAAACGTTGAAGTGAGGGCACCTGACTGAAGTGAGCCATGTACTGCACCTGAGGCTCCTGCTTCGGATTGCATTTCCACTACTTTAACCTCTTCCCCGAAAATATTCTTCATTCCAAATGCAGCCCATTCATCAATGAGTTCAGCCATTGGTGACGAAGGAGTAATCGGGTAAATACATGCAACTTCACTAAACATATAAGCTATATGAGAAGCAGCATGGTTCCCATCACAAGTGATAAATTTTTTTGTTCCCATCGGTAATTAACAGTTATTTAATTAACAATAAAAGATAAAAAAAAGGTGAACAGGTATACCTATTCACCATTCATTGATATAAGAAATTCTTCGTTTGATCTTGTTTGGCGGAGCCTGTCGCGCAGGAATTCCATAGCTTCAACCGCATTCATATCTGTAAGATAGTTACGCAGGATCCAGATCTTGCTGAGCATATTCTTGTCGAGAAGCAGGTCTTCACGTCTGGTGCTGGATGCAGGTATGTCAATCGACGGGAATATCCTTCTGTTAGATAGCTTCCTGTCGAGCTGAAGCTCCATATTTCCGGTTCCCTTAAACTCTTCGAATATCACATCATCCATTTTTGAGCCTGTCTCGGTGAGAGCGGTTGAGAGAATAGTAAGGGAACCGCCATTTTCAATATTGCGTGCAGCACCAAAAAATCTTTTTGGCTTATGAAGTGCATTTGAATCAACGCCTCCGGAGAGAACCTTACCTGAGGCGGGTGAGATAGTATTAAATGCGCGTGCGAGTCTTGTTATGGAGTCGAGCAGGATGACAACATCATGTCCGCATTCAACCATCCTTTTTGCCTTTTCGAGTACAATGTTAGCAACTCTTACATGGCGTTCAGCCGGTTCATCAAATGTAGAGGCTATGACCTCTGCGTTCACATTGCGTGCCATATCAGTTACCTCCTCCGGTCTTTCATCGATCAGAAGGATCATAAGGTATGCCTCAGGATGGTGTTTGGCAATTGCATTTGCAATTTCCTGCAAAAGTATGGTCTTACCGGTTTTAGGCTGAGCAACTATAAGTCCCCTCTGACCCTTGCCAATAGGGGCAAACATATCTACTACTCTTACCGAGAGTGTTCCTTCGCCCGGTGAGCACAATGTAAATTTCTCATCCGGGAAAAGTGGTGTCAGATAATCGAAAGGAACCCTGTCCCTGATAAAGTCAGGACTTCTGCCGTTTATCTCGCGTACCTTGATCAGCGGGAAATATTTTTCACCCTCTTTGGGAGGCCTGATTGTTCCGTTTATTGTATCACCGGTCTTCAGTCCAAAAAGTTTTATCTGCGACTGGGATACATATATATCGTCAGGTGAATTGAGGTAGTTGTAATCGGCAGATCGCAGAAAACCATAACCGTCGGGCATTATTTCAAGTACACCTGTATTGGAAATAATTCCCTCAAACTCAAATTGCCTCTCCGGCGGTTTTGCCGGGATCTCCTTAACAGCCTCCGCTTCCGGAGCTTTTTCCCTATTGTCTGCGGGAGACTGTGGTCTGTTTTCAAATTCTCTTTTTTGTACGGGTTTTCCCCTCTCATCACCTTTTTTCCTGTCATGTGGCTGGATGTCCCTTTTGAATGGTATCTCCGTCATGAGACCACTGGATATATCTTTGGGCTTATGATAGCCGACCGGAGCAACTTTATCACCGCTGGTCTCATCTGCCTTCACAGGAGGTGCCTGCGACCCGGGTATTTCTGCTTTTTGAGGTTTGACCTTAACAAATTTGTCCTCATTTTTTGTGCGTGGCCTTTTTGACCTGTACCGGGAGGAAACGCCACCCTGTCCAGGGCCCTCCTGATGCCTGGATTCCTTCCCTGATTTATTCTTATCAGAGGCTCCTTCAATTGCTTGCTGATCAAGTATAAGGTATATCAAATCCTGTTTGCGATGTGATTCTACCCTTTTGACCTTAAGCTCCTTAGCTATCTCCCTCAACTCAGAGAGAAGCTTTTTGTTTAACTCAAGAATGTCGTACATAATAAAATTGTCTTGTAGGAAAATGTGAAAATGTAAAAATGTAAAAGAAATTAGCTTACAATAGGTTGATTCTTACTTTTTACCAGAAAAACCCTGCCTCAGATACAAGAACAGGCCCGCAAGGATATACATTGATCTCTGCGGCAAAAACCGGTGCAATAATAAATAAATCCTGAATATTATACAACACAAATTTCATAAAAAATGTTATAACCGCCTATTAAATAACGTAATATTTTGTTTTTCAGGCTAAAATATCTCTATCTGGATGCTATTTTAGAATGAATTTAAGTTATTAACCTATTGTTGATAACTTAATTTTTTAGTAAAATTGTAGAATCCACCTAACCCGGGATATATCCAGACATATAGTTATGCGTCAGTTAAAAATCACAAAACAGGTTACTAACCGGGATACTCCATCTCTTGACAAGTATCTTCAAGAGATAGGGAAGGTGGACCTTATTTCACCGGAAGAGGAGGTTTTTCTTGCCAGAAAGATCAAGGTCGGTGACAGGGATGCGCTGGCTAAACTTGTAAAAGCCAACCTCAGGTTTGTCGTATCTGTAGCAAAACAATATCAAAACCAGGGAATGTCGCTGCCTGACCTTATTAACGAAGGTAATCTGGGACTTATAAAGGCTGCCCAGCGTTTTGATGAAACCCGGGGATTCAAATTCATCTCTTATGCAGTATGGTGGATCAGACAGGCTATCCTGCAGTCACTGGCAGAACAGGCCAGAATCGTGCGTCTTCCTGTCAATAAGATTGGATCGATAAATAAGATCAACAGGGTTTTTGCCCGCCTTGAACAGGAATTTGAGAGAGAACCCTCGGCACAGGAGATCGCCGATGTGCTGGAAGTCGCTCCGGAGGAGGTTAAGGATGTGCTGAAAACAAATGGCCGTACTGTCAGTATGGATGCACCGATCAGCAGTGAGGAAGACAATAACATGTATGATGTAATGCAGAGCGATGATAATCCCAGCCCTGATAAACTTCTGATTAATGAATCACTGGCATATGAGATTGAACGAGCCCTCAGCACGCTTTCGCCACGCGAAGCAAAGGTTATAAAACTCTATTTCGGGATTGGGATGAAACATCCGCTTACACTTGAGGAGATCGGGGAGGAGTTGGGTCTTACACGCGAGAGGGTAAGGCAGATCAAGGAGAAAGCATTAAAAAGGATTCAATATACGACAAGGAGTAAGATCCTGAAAACTTACCTCGGGTAAAACGATATAATTATATATTATCTTTACCGAAAATTTTCACGATGAACCATCTGTTATCACCATCAATCCTGACAGCTGATTTTCTCAAGCTGGCAGATGAAATCAATATAGTTAATGAGAGCGAGGCCGACTGGCTGCATATTGATGTTATGGACGGTGTGTTTGTACCCAATATATCATTTGGATTCCACATAATAAACCAGATTCACAAAATATCCAGGAAGCCCCTGGATACCCATTTGATGATCGTGAACCCCGGAAGACACCTTCAAAAGTTCAGGGATGCCGGTTCTGAGATACTGACTGTTCATTATGAGGCATGCCCGCATCTTGACAGGACCGTCAATGATATTAAGAAACTGGGGATGAAAGCAGGAGTCTCAATCAATCCTCATACTCCCGTCTCACTACTGGAAAACATTATGCCCTATATTGATCTGGTCCTGTTGATGACAGTCAATCCGGGTTATGGAGGACAGGATTTAATTGAAAACAGCTATAAAAAGATTGGCGACCTGAGGAGAATGATAGATGCTCAGAACTCAGATGTTCTGATACAGGTTGACGGGGGAGTTGACCTGGCTAATGCGCGAAAACTTATTGCTACCGGAGTTGATGTGCTCGTGGTAGGAAGTACCATCTTCAGTAATGAAAATCCTGGAAGGGTTATTTCAGCCCTCAAGTCACTCTCTGGGATCTGACAAAACCCACCCTCAGGCAATTTTACCTTCTATCCAGCTGATAATATCGTCAGACCTGTCGGGATGAAACCAGGCAATCCCCTGGTCACCTGACCACCAGGTGATCTGTCGTTTCGCATATCTCCTTGAGTTTCTTTTAATCAGTTCGACGGCTTTTTCGAAGGATATTTTACCTTGAAAATATTCAAACATCTCTTTATAGCCCACTGTATTAAGGGCATTGAATTCTCTGAATGGCAGCAGATCCCTCGCTTCCTCTTCAAGGCCCGCTTCAATCATCCTGTCTACACGCAGGTTTATCCTGTCATAAAGCTCATCCCTGTTAAGCTCAAGACCTGCTTTAGCAACGATGAAATCCCTTTTTCGTTTTTCCTTGTTAAGGAATGATGAATAGGGTCTGCCTGTTGTCTCACATATTTCAAGAGCCCTCAATATCCGCTTATAGTTCCTCAGATCGACCTTTCGGTAATGCTCAGGATCCAGGATGCGCAGATCGGCCCTGATACTCTCAATGCCCTCTCTCCTGTATTTCTGAAGATACCTGAGTCTGACCTCAGGATCCACATCGGGTATTTCGTCAATACCCTGGCATACTGCATCAATGTACATCCCTGATCCTCCAACCATTAAGACTATATTACCACTTTCAAACAATTGAGGTAGCAGCGCCATAACATCCCTTTCAAAAAGGCTGGCACTGTAATAAGCGGATGGTGATATCTCTTGAATGAAATAATGCTTAATTGCTGCACGCTGAAGGTCAGATGGAACAGCTGTACCTATACTCATCCCCTTATAGAATTGCCTTGAGTCACACGAAATGATCTCAGTCTTGAAATGTTTCGCAATATCAATCGAGAGGTCAGTTTTGCCGATGCCAGTCGGGCCTAATAGTACAATAAGTGATTTTTGCATCCTTACACGGGAGCTTAAACCCGGATTTTAAATGTCTTCAAAATCCTCAATATTATCAAAATCAGAAAGGTCGGGTTCCCCGTCATTGATCAGATCATCTTCAAGATAGTCAGACTCTTGATAATTCCTGGTGCTGAATCCGGAGAGAACAACCTGTTGTGGCGGCATCCCGTGCGACCTGGTGCAGACCGGGTATTCCCTGTCATCGACCTCATCTGTAGTTCCTGTGCATTCAATAAAAAGAGCGCGCTCATTGAAAAGGTCAAAAATATAGAGCAGCTTCTGGTTTTTTTCAATGACTACATCATCAATTATTACATCTTCCATTACAGTGGTATTGGAACCCATATCAAACAAAGTAAATTCTTCCTCCTTTTCCCATCTTGTTGATGTTGTGAAAAATGTAGCCATCTGGGATTTGTCGTACTCCAGCTCATCCTGCAGAATATTGTGGAAATCCATCAGACTGTTTTCTTCATGAAGCTCAAACTCCCTTACAAAATTTTCATCCTCTCCTGAAATAACGACAAATTTGTATATCATCATACTCTTGGTTTCATGGACGCAATGTAATTATTTTTTTTAAAAGTAAAATAATTCAAAAAAAAAATTCAGAGTGCAGTCAGAAATTGCAGGGTATCCCTGTTATCGGGGTATTCCCACGGTTCAGGATACTGAGAACTGCCAAATTTTTTGTGCTTTTTACCTACGATTATCTGGATCTGATCGTGGTGGCTTTCAAGGATTTCTTCAAGTTCCTTATCGTTACCGAATGACTGGTAATGCAGGACCCCTACCGGTGAAGAAATTGATGCGCTTTCTTTCAGAAGAAAATGGCTGAAATCCATGAACGGCTCTTTGTTGATAAGATACAGGGCTCTGGAATGATTAAGATTGTTGGCATATGCCGTGTGATTTGCCTGACCTTTCCATGAATCCCATGCCGATGCCAGTATCATGGCATCGAAGTCCTTGCTGACCAGGAGCTTCGATACATTCCTGCAGCCCAGTCCGAAGTAGCTGAAAACATCTTCACCGAGCAGAGCAAGATCTGATTCTGAAACACTGTTATCCAATACTGCAACACTGTTCCTGTTTCTTCTGAAAATATGCGGGTACCTGCCGTAGCAGTACTCAAAATACCTGGAGGTATTGTTACTGCCCGTAGCTATTACTGCGTCAAAGCCTTTAAGGTTATCCTTTGACAGGATGACCTGTTCTCTGAATCCCGGATCTGTCTCCTGAAGCAGGGTGACTACTTGAGCTATCAGCTCCGGATCCCTGGCACTGATCTTGGCGTTTAATATGCTGCCCGAGAGCAGAACGCAGAGCAGATCATGAAACCCTACCACCGGCATGTTGCCTGCCATGACAACAGCTATGATTTTTTTTCTGTCAGGGTCATTTTCAATACTGTAGCCTGCCAGCCACTTCTCTAATTTGTTCCTTTGGAGCATGCTGCCAAGCGCCGCCACCGCCCTTATTACGTTCTCAGGAGTGAACCATTTATTCAGTTTATACTGACCCTCCATTACGGATCTGAGCCTCTTCGCCTGCCTGGATCCGGGATGAGCCCCGGCAGCATCGCGGAAAATCTTGCCGAGCCTTACGAATGCATTTATTCTTTTTTGCAGGTTCATTTTTTTGGGTACGGGGTAAACTATGGCAGCAAAGATAATGATATGGGATAAAAAAAAGACGCAATCTCTTGCGTCTTAGGTTTTGGTCAGGATTGAGGTTACTGAAGCTGGTAGTTCACTGAGATTGAGTACCTAACATTCACACATACCCCTCTTTGTTTCCCGGGGGCCCATGCAGGCGAAGAATTTACCACCCTCAGGGTTTCATCGTCAAGCGATGGATCAACACCTCTTATTATCTGTGCATCAGATACGGAACCATCCTCCCTAACAACAAACATTACGAACACCTTGCCCTGAATACCGTTTTCCCTTGCAACCGGAGGGTATTGTACGTTCCTTTGTACCCATTCCCTGAATTTGTTGACATCCCCGCCCATGAAGGTAGGCATCTCTTCTACTACTACAAAAATCTCCTTTTCCTCTAATACCTCCTTATTTGAAACGATGTCCAATGTTTTAAAGTCATAGGATACAATAATCTGCTCTTTCTCTAATACATCCTTCAGCTCTTTGGTTTCAAGCTCGCCTGTCAGTGATTTAGTTTCCAATCCCTCTTTTATTTCTTCAGCGGGTAAGAGGGTTTCAATATTTTCACTTTTGCATGAAAATCCCATGAAGAACATCAGGATTAGTGGCAGGACAAGCAGTAGCTTCAGCCCTGCAAATTTTCCACTTCTTTTTTTTGTCATCATGATCATTCGTTTTTTAATTAATGAGCTGCCCGAAAAGGCATTATTTAAAGTAAATATGTTGGTACTGAACAACTGGTTCATTATCATCTGCTGGTAGTTTACCGGATTTTCGCCGCCGATAAGCATTTTATCATCAGCCTGGTACTCATGCACAGCTTTCAGGGATCTTTCGAACAGGTACATTAA
>DATKZO010000004.1:0-21301 GCA_035527935.1 Bacteroidales bacterium | reverse complement strand
TGCACTTTTATTAGAACCACTTTTATCTATGTTGATCAACTCTGGTGTGCCATTGTTTCCTATTGCCTTAATTAGGAATGACTGAGCGCTCATTCTTTGTCTGCGTTTTGTCAGAAGAAAATCTATCGTATTTCCATTCTTATCTACTGCTCTATATAAATAACGCCAAACCCCCTTTACTTTGATATACGTCTCATCCATCCTCCATTTCTTACCTACTTCCTTCTTTCTATTTCTCATCTGTATCTCTATTTCAGGCATAAACTTAAATACCCATCGCTGTATGGTAGAATGATCCACTTCGACTCCCCTTATTTGCATTATCTCTTCAATATCCCGATAGCTTAACGAAAACCTTAACTTGAAATATACTGCTTGTATGATAATTGATTTTGGAAAGCAATGACCTTTTGTATCCATTATGAAGAGTTTAGTTTTTGCTAAACTAAGAAATTAATGGTTTTACCTCCATAGACGCGACAGAGCCCAATATCTTGTATCCACAATCTGCATCAAATAATATTCAGATTCTTAAGCAGATTCTTTAGTTTTTCAGATTCTGATTCAGAAAGTGGTTGTCTTGGGAAACGGCATGGACCGGCAGGATGTCCCATGAATTCAAGTGACTTTTTAACCAATTGCAATGCTTTTGGGGAATTTTCAAGCATATCAAGCAGTGGAAAAAACCTGTCGAACAATTTATTAGCCTCTTCTAATCTGTTTTGCTGCACTAATTCTAACAACTGATTAGCCTCTTTAGGTATTATGTTACCGCAAACGCAAATCCAACCGGTTGCACCCAATAAGAAATTTTGCATTGCAAGGTCTTCTCCGCCACAGAATATGTTTACCGTACCGTTAGCCATTCTCTTAATATCGGTCACCCTTCTAAGATCCCCCGAGGCATCTTTAACATAGTCTATATTTTTTAGGCTGCAAATTTTCACAAGTAACTCCGGGCTCATATCAACACCTGAATGGCCCGGGTTATTATATACCATCACCGGAATTTCAACTGCTTCAGAGATGGCTTTAAAGTGGAGATATATATCATCAAATGAAGGTTTGCAGAAATAAGGATTTATTATAAGCACACCATTCGCACCAATTTCTTTCGCGTGCTTTGTATAAAATATTGTCTCTCTGGTTGATTCAGCAGCTGTTCCGACTAAACAGGGGATTCTGCCATTTACATGTTTGACCGCCACTTCAGCAATTTCCAGTCGCTCCTCTCTCGTCAGGCTGGCAAATTCCCCTGTACTTCCCGCTACACAAATTCCTGGAATCCCCTTACTGATCTGCCAATTTATATTACTTTTCAATCCCTCAATATCAATATCCTGTTCTATTGTCATTGGGGTAATAAGTACAGTAAAAGTTCCTTTAAGGATTGTCATCTTAATATTTTTTTAATGTTAGTATATCTATTGTTGAATCCATTCCTTATTATTATAACATCGAATATTTTCATCTATCTTAAATTCCTGTAATTGCCGTATACTGGTTAGCCACCTCCCAATATTCTAAATATCTTTAAATTATCATCCTCCTTTAAAATTAAGGAAGAATAGTCACTCATCTGAATATGTTTACCATTGATTATAACAGCAGCTCTTTTATATTCTAACCTTTTTAGTAAATCTGCCAACAGAAGACCTTCTAAAATCTCAACAGGTTTGTCATTAACATATATATTCATAATTACCTCATTTTCAATAGCCATCCGAGTGATAGTTTTCTTAATGTACTTTCGGATGGATTACCTGTTTCCTCGTCCCATCCTGCAAAAGAATAATAGAGTTCCCTCGCCTCGGTAAACTTATTTTTATCCAACCGAACGCCTTCCGAAGGACCATCCATAAGCGGTTTAAACAATCTATCAGGCAACATGTCTTCTTTTTTCGTAAAACCTTCCCTGGCATTAAAGTATCTCATCATATTGATCCTTCTCTCCCCAACTCTCATTAATTCAAACAGAGATGTTTCCCATCCAAGCCCGTATCTGCACAGGTCAATCAGGTCATCCGGGCCGTATAATTCCCAGCAGGGACCCCATACAAACTGACACAGGCATAGAGTATCCAGAATCGAAAAATAGCATTGAGTATCGAACGCGAACCTGACTTTATCATCGTCAATCACAAACGGGTTATCATATCCGGCAATAGTGCCAAGTTGCGCCAGCCTCTTCCTTTCCCTGCTGTCTTCAGGCATTACCATAAAAGTATCATGCTCACTCGACTGGTGGTCAGCGCCAAAAGGGTTAACTGCATATATGAGTCCAACAGCCGGTTTATATTGTGGCATATGAGCAGGTAATTCCTGCCCTTTAACGGAGATACTCAGTGATTCAGCCTTCCCCCCTATCTTCTCCGAAGCTCTTTTACTCCCTTCTGCGAGTAAGTTTCCTATACCCTCGCGGTTGGCGATCATCTTAACAATTGGTGCTATAATATCTTTGTTACCAAAGTCTAGTTTCATCCCTCCGGTATCATCATCACTGATAAGCCCTTTTTCATAACACTCCATGGCAAAAGCTATAGTAGCACCACATGATATAGTATCGATACCATACATATTACATAGCTGGTTTGCATGGCATATTGTTGCCAGATCACTAATGCAGCAATATGAGCCAAATGTGCCACAGGTCTCATATTCCGGCCCTCCATACAGGGGATCTACCAGATCCGGAATCTCCACAACCCTCTTGCACCTCACGGCACAGGCATAGCATGTATCCCTGCTTTTCAAAACTGTTTCCGACATCGTGGTTCCTGTAATTGCTTTTGCTCCTTCCGGGAAATAGCCTGAATTCCAATTCTTCGTAGGCAGGAAACCTTCCTTACTAAAGCCTTCCAGATCACCATCGGTGCCAAATTCACCCAACCCTGCAACACATTCATTCTCTTTTAACCGTTCTTTTATTGTCCTGGCAATATTTTTAAACGCCTCAGGGTCGAAAGGCTTCAGGTTTCTTGATTTTTTCAATACAAGAGCTTTCAGGTTTTTTGATCCCATTACGGCACCCGTGCCATTTCGCCCGTTAGCCCTGTTACACTGATTAATAATATTGGCATATCTTACCAGATTCTCACCAGCCGGACCAATCTGTGCAATCTCTACTTTTTCTTCACCAAGATCTTCCCTTATCAGCTTTTCAGCCACACCGGTTATCTGCCCCCACATCTTGCCGGCATCTCTAATCTCAACCTTATCCCCATCAACATAAACATAAACAGCTTTTTCGCACCTGCCACGAAATACTATTGCATCATAACCATTCCCCTTCAAGTAAACCGGGAAGTATCCTCCGCACTGACTGTCACCTATTGTACCGGTAAGTGGACTTTTTGTGGAAACCACCATACGACTCAATCCGCTTATATTCAATCCTGTGAAAGGGGCAACAGAGAAAACAAGCATATTCTCAGCCGATAATGGCTCAACTCCGGCAGGCATATCCTGAAGTATTAAATAAACTCCAAGAGCTGAGCCACCAGGATAGAGACGATAAATACTACCTGGTATTGTTCTCTTAACAACTTCCTTACTACTAAGGTTGATGTCTAATATTCGTGCATCCGGGAAAGGGCTCATTATGTAAGTTTTTCGTTATTAAAGAAGCTGCTTATCTGTAATTTTCAATGTGTTTAGATATTACATCTTAATACTATCACACTAATAATCAACTTTTTATTTATTTAAATAGTTAAACCGAGATCGATGACTCAATATGTTCTGAATCAAGTATTCTAATTTCCTTTGCTTTGTTTATTAATATCGACATGTATAGGTCTGCATCGGATTTTGCTATGTTGTCAATTTCCTGCAGCTTAATCAAACTATAGATTTTGCCTGCGCTTGCATACATAGATCATGTAATCACATTTTACCATATTAGGATAAAGTTATAAAACAGAGTAATATGATTACACTACCATATTATCAAATTTGTATACCATTTTACACAGTATATTGAATAAGAGGTGATAAAGTCAGGTATAAACTGACACTTTCGGCTTAATAGCACTCCTTCTGTAATGAATGGGAGTCATACCAGTAACTTTCAGGAAATGTCTGTGAAAATTCGATATATTATTAAATCCGCTTGAATAACATGCTTCGGCAACATTATAACTCTTCTCCGTAAGTAGTTTGCAAGCATTGCTTATTCGTACTTCAATAAGAAAGTTCGTGAAGGTTTTCTGGGTTCTGGATTTGAAAAACCTGCAGAATGAAGTAGGTGTCATGCATACGATAGAAGCTACTTCATCAAGTGTTATCCGTTTCCTATGGTTTGTCATGATAAACTCAAAGACCTTATTGAGCTTGACGCTATCTTCTTCCTCCAGTACCAGCCTGGTATTGGTTGACATAATATGCGCATCCCCGCTTATTGAAAGGAGCCTTAAGATCTCAAGTAATTCAAATACTCTGGGTAACCCATTAAGTTTCAATAATTTTTTCATATATGGTTCAATCGTCCTGGATTCGGTTTTTCCCAAGCGAATTCCATAGGTAGAGTTTGTCAATAGTTTCCGTAAATTGTATGATTCAGGTATCTTATCAAAAAATGCTTCAAAAGCATCCATGCTGAAAAAGACTGAGATAGCCCTTGCACGATGGAGAGATTTCTGCACATAATAGCTATCATCGTTGCGGAATACATGAGGAAGATTTTTTCCTATCAGGAAAATTTCTCTTTTTTTAAAGTTATCGAGCTTATCACCAATAAACAGTATACCTTCACTCTCAATAATGTATGTGAGCTGGCACTCCTCGTGAAAATGAAGGGGCTCATAGAAATAAGGAAGGTCCCAATACTCAACCCTGACTGTCTCTTCTTTTTGCCTCGGTACTTTAAAACATATTGGTTCCATATCAAAACATATTGGTTCCATATCTTATGAATTCCTGATTATTTCCTGATACTCCCATTTTTTTTACAAGTTTAGCACTTTAGATAACGTAACAGCTAAAAATGTAAACTATATTTACATTCAAGATATACATCCAATAATATTAGACTTTATCTATAATTGATCAAATATCTTCTTTTTATGTTATTTACGTCAACGTGACAATATATTGTTAAATTATTCTGCTTAGATAAAATAAGATACTTACAGTTTGCTACAATATATTCCATTCCTATTGGTCTGCCCTGATCTGCAATGCAAATATCATAACCATTTAACAGATCAGAAACGGCATCATTCTTAATTATACAGTAAAAATAGTCCAAAATGACCCGAATGTAAATCAAAAATTTATCATAAATATATACTATCTTGTCATTACATCATACAGGTAAAACTATTCTATAACGAAGGAAGTAATTGTTGAACAAGAGATTTCTTAAATATAATAGTTACTATATTACTGTCTAACAGCATGTTGGTTATACAACAAGCAAAAGCATGCTTATCTACTATAGTTCATACTTAAAGTAATCCAATATAGCCAGGTGAATAAAAAAATACATAAACTCCTACAGGTTATACTCTTACCGAGCACTAATTCATTAAAGATCCGATCCGTATCAGGTTAGCGGGGCTATACCCATTATTATCATATTCCAGAACATCAGATCGGGTAAAAGGGAAATTATCAGTCTATTCCAGCAGGTTTCATAACAATCTTCATCTTGAATATCCTTAATAAAATAAACATGGCCGGAAGACTTCTTCCGGCCATGCATAATTAACGCTCCATAACCTGAACTAAAAAACTGAGCTATTTGCCTGAATATACTCCTGATGTCGGGTTTTGATCACTTTGACTGATGTTCACATTAATCAGAATTTCGGATTCAGGTATTGGAAAAATGAACTCCCATGAATTTACCGGTAAATTACATATATAATTATGGGTTGCATCCCTTACCAGAGGCATTTGGTTTCGCAGCATATCCCTGAGATATATACCTTCCCCAAAAAATTCCTTTCTTTTTTCTTCAATGATTTCATCAATTAACGCTTGTTTGCCCGCTGCAGATATAACAGCATTTGGGTCAGCTCTTAATCGGACCTTATATAAAACCTGACGAGCTGCAGGGTCATTATTTGGATTTGGTCAATGTTTCAGCTTGAATCAGGTACATCTCCGCACTTCTTATCAGAGGATAATCCTCACCAAATAATTGACCGCCAATATTCTCCAATTTTGAAGTAGCATTATGAACAAGTCTGAAAATTCAGACTCCGGTTGTCATATTTGTAAGAAAATAATATGATCTGAACTTATTTGTATGAATGCAAAAGCCAGACAGGATAAGGAATATAAACAAACAAGCATTGTAGTGAGATGATTCTCAAAGGTTATCACCTTATTTAACCATTCTTCATCTGTTTTGGGAATATCGTGGTCTTAACTTAATTCTGAATCCCGACATGACTTCAGAGGTATATCTGGCATCCAAACAGGTATTTCATCAGGTTTTTCGCATGACTCAAATCCGAGAATAATTTGAAATAATATTATAATCATTTCTTTATCAGATATTCTACCATATCATGCGGGAAGGAAGAAATGTGTTATATCAAGCCTGGATATAACATGAAAAAGACCAGCCAAAATTTATGACTGGTCTTCTCAATTAACCTAAACTTAAAGAATCCGAAAATCTAACCCTAAATCAATAGATGAACAATATTATTTAGATATAATGCCAGTTGCAGGGTTCTGATCTGTTGAAATCTCCATACTCTTATTTATCAGGAATTCCGATTCAGGTATCTGGAATATAAAATCCCATGAATTGCCAGGTATGGACATCCCTGCCGGGTGTCCGGCATCACGCACCAGTGGTAGTGAATTACGCAGCATATCAAGCAATACAATACCTTCTCCATAAAATTCCTTCCGTTTCTCCAAAAGTATTTCATCTATCAGGTCCGAGCCTGTATTTGTTGATTTTACTGCATTCGGATCAGCTCGGAACTGTATGGCATAAAGAGCATCCTGTGCACCTGTATCATCAGTCAGTTTTGCTTTAGCCTCTGCTTCGATAAGGTACATTTCAGATGATCTCATATAAGGATAATCCTGGGTATAATCAATATAGTCACCCCATTTGTCATTTTTATAGAATCCTGCCGGACTTAAGGTACAAAGTTGTCCTCTAATATCTGTAGCAGAATAGCTTGTAGCAAGTGAAACCGGGGTTTCCCACAGACCTTCACCTATACCGGAACTGTGTAGCCAACCGTAAACACTGGTCCATCCCCCGTTTTCCTGTTCGTTATTATCCTGAACCCATATCCATTCCACGTTGCTTATATCTCTGAGAGTTCCTCCCCAGTCTGCAGCATCGCATAAAGCATACCCCACTCTTGCAGCAGCAGCCTTCTGGGCAGCCAGGCTATAATCGCCCATTGTAAGGTAAACCCTGGCCAAAAGTCCATCTACAACATTTGAATTCATATAGGCTTTGGTCTCCCTTGTACCTGTAATCAGACTACTTGCTGTTGTAAGGTCTGACAGTATCTGTGTATATACCTGTTCTACAGTTGATCTTGGATTACCAAGGGTTTCAGCTGTAGTCGGTTCCAAATAAATAGGTACTCCCTTCATCGAACTTCCAATCGCATATGTTGGTGCATACGTATTAACCAATTCGAAATAACAATATCCCCTTAATGCAAGGGCATGACCTCTCAGCCTGTCAATATCAGCATCAGTGCCGACAATAGTTTCAAGGTTATCAAGAACATCATTAACCTGATTTATAGCCCAGTACAGTTCAGCCCAGTGAAATCTCACCCTGCCAGTTTCCTGGGTATAGGTAGCATATCCTGCTTCTGAAGCCCACCAGCTACCAAGAACAACTACATCAGGACCCATAACGTCCCTGCACAACATCAATGAGTGTAAGCCGGTTCTACTCGCATCGCTACCGGATGTACGCCAACGCCTGTATATACCTGTTAATACAGCTTCAGCTGTTTCCACCTGGGTATAAATATCCTTGCTTGTCAGTGAAGCTCCAGGCTTTGTCTCAAGAAATTCCTCTGAACACCCTATAATTAAAGTGGCAATGAGTGTCAGACTTATTAGTGACTTAGATATATTTTCCTTAAAAAGTTTCATATCATAATATTATTTAGAGTTAAACTAAAATGATAACTGCAGTCCGCCAGAAATAATACTGGATACACCCATGTTAGATGAGTTAACACTTCCATTAAAATCCTGTTCTGGTTCCAAACCGTCTTTTTTATACTTGAAAAAAGTTATTGCATTGTCTGCAGTGAAATAGATGCGAATCCTGCTCAATTGCAGTCTTGAGGTTATACTTGATGGCAATGAATAACCCAGTGAGATATTTCTGAATCTTGCATAAGTTCCATCACGCAGGAAATGTGTTGAGGAAGCTCTGTCCGCAGAACCTTTACCCGAATAGGTTGTTACCCTAGGAATATCTGTATCGGTGTTTTCCGGCGTCCAGCGGTCAAGTGCATCAATTGAAAAAGTTTCTGCCTTGTTCCTGGAACCACCATGCATAAGACGCGCATATCTTGTATCATAAAGCTGGCCTCCGATACTGAAATACAAGTTAAAGTTCAGATCAAATCCCTTGTAAGTAATAGTATTGGATAAATTACCAATAAGGTCAGGAAGCGCAGAACCTACATAATAGAATGATGCTTCCGACAGGTTACCGGTTATCTCCTTACCGATCACTATCTTATCTCCATTTGCGTCAAGAACCGGATTTCCAAGACCATCAAGTTCATAGTTATCCATCCAGTAAGTGCTGTGTCCTGTTACCGGATCTACACCTGCAAAGTCGCGTAAATAATAATCGTAGATAGAGACTCCCTCGATATAGCGGAACATTCCTGCTGAAATTTCTTTGGCTGGCAGTTTTGTAATAACATTCTTATAGTGAGTCATGTTGATCTCTGACTGCCATACTAGTCCTCCATGAGTGCTAAGGTTGAGTGAATTCAGAGTAAGCTCAAATCCTGTGTTCTTAACATCCCCAATATTTTCATTTACGCCACCCATACCTGATGATATTGGTAGTTCACGGAAGAAGAGCAGGTCTTTTGAAGTTTTGTTGAATATCTCAAATGAAAAATTGATACGATTAAAAATCGACAAATCTACTCCAATATTTGCCATCATCTGGCTTTCCCACTTTAAAGTAGGATTTGCCAGTGTTGACAGATGGAATGCAGTATTTCCAATATCCGAATCAAGACTATACAACCCCAGGTATGCGTAATATCCTCCTATTCTTTCATTACCCTGTGTTCCATAACTGCCCCTTACAGACATGTTATTCAGCCAGCCAGACATACCTGTCATAAAAGTTTCCTCCGAGATTCGCCATGATGCTCCGACAGACCAGAAGTTACCCCAGCGGTAATCAGAACTGAAACGTGATGTTCCGTCTCTTCTGTAACTTGCTGAAATATAGTACCTTTCCAGTAAACTATACTCTACCCTGCTCAGATAACTCTCTATCCTGTGATTATTCTCATCTGAGCCAGCACCAGTTATTGTTGCTCCGGCATTAACCTCATAAAGCGTTGATATCCCAGGAGGGAAGTCTATTGCTGATCCACTCACAAAGTTGGTATTCAAGGCATAAGTCTCATGACCTGCGAGGAGGTTGATCTTATGATCTCCCATAGTTTTTTCATAGGTAAGGAGATTAGTCAAATTAAGAGTAAGATCCCTGGTCTTGCTTCTGCTCGAGCTGCCTCCACTGGACGCTGCCCAACTCCATACATTACTCCAGAAGGTATAGCTTGCGTAAGCACCATAATCTGCACTCAGGGAATTCTTAAACTGCAAACCAGGTAATAAAGTCAGATTAACAAATCCTCTGGTACTAAGGTTATCCTGGTCATTAAAAAGCTGATTGGTTTTAGCATCTGCTTCAGCCAGAGGGCTGGTATCTGTCCATGTCCCTCTTCTCCAACCATTATTATTACTCAAACCCATATCCCATACTTTATTTCCTTCAGCATCTCTGTAATAATCATTGGCTGCTATATCCCAGACCCAGGCCGGGTAAATATCAGGCATATCAAGGGTATAACGAAGTGTACGTGTGGCAGATGGTGCCTTTCTTATACCACGGTTAAAAGATGCTGACAAACCAGTCTCATACCATTTATTTACTCTTTTTGAGACACTTATCCTTGCCGAATATCTCTGGAATTGTGCAAAGGTCATATCTCCCTTATCTTCAAGATATCCGAATGAAATATAATAGCTTAAGTCATCATTTGTCGTTCCGGACATACTCAAGTGATATTCTTGTCTCGGTCCCGGCTGGAATAAGATATCCTCCCAGGTTTCAGTCCATAAAGGATTCGCCGTCTCATCGAATTTTCCATCAGCAGTCAAAGGATATTTATCGAACGCATTATAACCGAGAATAACGAGCAGGTTATCATGAGCATACTGGTTAGCAGTGCTTATGGTCGCAGCAGGATTTGAATCCATATAACCATTCCTGATAGCTTCCCAACGTACTTCATAATAATCCCTGTTATTCAATCTTGGTGACAGGCCTGTTGCCTGCTGAGATACGCCATAGGTAGCTTTAAAATCAACCTTTGTAGTACCGGCAATCCCGGAGCCGGATTTGGATGTAATTACAATAACACCGCCTGAAGCACGTGCACCATACAAGGCTGTAGCAGCAGCATCTTTAAGTACTGTCATAGATTCCACATTATTGGGATCAATAGCATTTATTGAACCACCAAATGGGGCACCGTCAACAACAATCAGCGGGTCCATATTGCCATTAATTGAGCTAAATCCCCTAATCCTGATCTGAGGTGTATTTCCTGGTTGCCCGTTAGGGTTTACTACCTGTATACCGCTTGCTGTCCCCTGCAGCATCTGGGTAATACTGGTAGCCTGTATCTTCTCAAGCTTTTCGTTCTTTACAGTTGATGCCGCACCGGTGAATGTTACCTTTCTCTGTGCACCATAGGCAACAACCATAACCTCATCAAGATCGATAATTGAAGCAATCATCTCAATGTCAATGGTTGTATTACCTTCAATTGGAACTTCAACTGTCTTCATACCCACAAAAGAGAACACAAGGGTCCCTTCCAAAGAGGGAAGATTAATTGAATAGTAACCGTTATTATCAGTAATGGTACCTGTTGTACTATTCTTCAAGTGAATGGAAACTCCAGGAATAGTTTGTCCATCCTGTGCACTCGTTACAGTTCCTGTAACAGTTTGCGCTACCAGGGCCTGAAGGCCCGAGCACACAATGATTAATAAATAAAGAATCAGTTTTCTCATAACAATTATTTAAGGTTTAAGGATATATTTGAAACACAATTAGAGTATATAACATATAGCATTTTAAAAAAAAACACCCTATCTATATAATGAAATAAAGGTATTTTATGAATGATGACTATTCAATCAATATTTTAACTTATATGTATACTATTTTGAAATCATCGATATTATCATTGAGTTTATTAAACTATATTTTAGTCAAATACCATAAACCCCTCCACCCATGCTGAATAGAAATTTCCTGTCTTGCCATCAAGGCAACATTTTAATATTATCCTTTCGCCATCGTCAGATTTTAGGCATTGTCAATTTCGATGATCTGGTAACTATTTTCAATTATCTGATTGTGAAAAGCGTGTCCCAATTCGTGTACGTTTACGTAAAAACAGGATTTATCTTATCCGCCGCTATTTTTTTCTGCCTGTGATGATCATTCATTTGTACTATCAAGTTTATCCAGAGCCCTTTCAGCTGCCCTTGCTATCACATTTCGCGGAGAAGCTATCTTCCCTGCCTCTCTTAAAAAGTCAATATCTTTAGCCGACCCACAGCTGGCAATTGAGTTGATGCATTCAGCCTGCACCAGATAACTGTCATCTTTACGGAATCGTTCTTTCAGGAATGGAACAGCAGCAGGGTTTTTGTACCGGCCTAGTAAACGTATAGTTGCAGCCCTTACCTGCGAATGAGGATCTGATGCCATTTTCCTGCATAACTTATCCAATTTACCGGGATTGATCTTTTCAAGAGATTCGAGTGCACTCTTTCTCGCATTCCAGAATTGATCGGTGGTGGCAGACCTCTCCAGCGCTGGCAGTATTCTTTTTTTATCCTGATGTGAAGCCAGTTCGGTTGCAGCCAGAGCCCTTCCAATAACATCATCATTCTCAAGCTGATAGAGAAGTTCATCAGTAGATTTATTGAAGGTAACTTCTTTCAGAAGGGTGTTATCATCATCAAATTTTACCATTTCAGGTTTTCCCGGCAAGCTGAAATCAAATGACTCTTCCCTTCGGGTCAGCCATAGTTCTTCAACAGTTTTACCTGAAGATGTATAAAAGCCTATCTTAACCGGTATCCTGTATGCATATGGAATACCATGAACAGTATCCTGTACCTGCCTGATATTGAGACTTAGCTTCATATCAACCTCATTCCAGTTTGTTGTAACTTCAAAAACCGGATGGCCAGGTTTATAAAAGAACTGTTCAAAGAACCAATCCATATTAAGACCTGTCACCTCTTTAACCGCTATCATGAAATCATGAGTATCAACCGGTTTGAAAGCATGCTTGTGCAAGAAATAGCTTATGGTCCTGAAAAAGAGATCATCTCCCAGCATAGACCTCAGCAGGTGCATCATCAATGCACCTTTCTGGTAGGTATGACGGTCAAAATTCTGTCCCGGTGATTCTTCTTCGTACCTGCTGAATACAATTGGCCTCATATATTTCTCATGTGCCTCGGTTAAATAGGCATTCTTCTTACCTTCAAGGTCAAGGGCTCCCTCATCCTCCCCTTTCAAACTTCTCGTATAGAGGTAATCCGAATATGTTCCAAAACTCTCGTTCAACCATGTTTCAGACCATGTTCGCAGGGTTATAAGGTCTCCCCACCAGTGATGTGCTGTTTCGTGGGCAATTATCCTGTCAAATGAATAGTCCTTAAGGGCTTTTTGATCTAAATTGGTGAGCACACTATGGGAATACAAGGTAGCTGTAGTAGATTCCGCTGCACCTCCCATTGTGGGAACTGCAACCTGGTCGCATTTTTCCCATGGATATTCAAAATCAAACAGTTCGTTATAGAACTTGATAATTTGTGGAGTTCTTGAAAAAGCTACTCTTGCATAAACCGAATCCTGGGGGAAAACCCAGTAATTTACCGGAAGATTTTCCAGGGAGTCTTCAAATACCACATAAGGTGCAATAGCGAGGACAAAAAGATAGGTTGAATGAGGCAGGCCCTGATGCCAGTGCCAGGTTGTATACCCCGTTTTCTTATCCTCCTTTACATTGACCAGCCGGCCGTTTGATACTGCCTTTAGACCATCCCTCACGTGTATTATCATTTCGTTAGTTGCCTTGTCATTCGGGAAATCATAACATGGCATCCAGTTCCTGACCCTGTTCGGGAAGTTCGGGCACCATACCATTCGTGGATTGTCAGCCGTTTTTTCATAGAATATCTTCCTGTCATCAGAGCCAGCCGGATTAACACCCGAATAAATTAACTTAAACACAAGTGTGTCATTATAATTAACTGCTTTGGGGAAGGTTATTGCAACTTTACCTTCTTCCCGTTTATAATTCAGTTGATTCCCATGCAGATCAACAACCTCCATGATAGTAATATTATCCCCTGCATCAAGTATGCATTCGTTGAATCCGTTTCTTAATGCTCTGACAGTAACCTTGTTACTGCCTTTAAAAATCTGCTTGTCAAAATCAAATGTTATTTCAGTAAGGTAGTGTAAAGCATCAAAGTCATGACTCCTTTCCATTTGTACTGGCCGGGAGTATACATCAATCTGCTGACCAGTTGTTTCGGAGGTGGACATTATCAAAGCTGCAAGTAAGGCAAGTAGTAACGCAAAAGGATTAATTAATCTAATAGCTTCCATTTTTTTTTCTGTTTTTGTTCATATATTTTTCAATTTCCGGTATCGAGCGCGGTAATCCATCTGAAAGAAGCTCACAACCATCTTTGGTGATCACTACCACATCTTCAATCCTGATACTTATTTCTTCTCCGGGCACAGGACTGATAAGCCTTGTATTGAATCCAATATCACATACAAATACGAATCCGGGTTTCAGCACTTCTTCAGGACCGGCAAACGATCCCTGAGGATCATGGGTTGCAAGCCCTACCGTATGATTGTATCCGGCGTATCTGATCACATTTCTGAATAGTGGATCATCAGGATCTAATCCTTTATCTGACAGGAATTTCTTTACCTTCTGTCCTATTTCGCCGAATGTGATTCCCGGCTTATAGCTGCTGATACAAAATCTGCTTATATCGTAAGCCAGCTGATAATAATAGTTCTGTTTTTCTGAGAACCGACCGTTTACAGGGAAAGTAGTCGATATGTCAACATCATAATATTCATAGTCAGGTCCGGCATCAAGAATTACAATCCCACCATCTTTCAGGATTCCGTCATGCTTCCAGTAATGCCCGTAGTTAAGATTTTTATCTGACATAATGATCGTTTCGAATGAAAGCCCCATCGCACCTCCATTCCTGCATGTATATTCAAACAGAGAGGCGAGTCTATATTCAGGTACTCCGGGCCTGGTAGCCATCATTGTTGCCATATGGGCCTTTACATTCAGCGCACATGCTTTTCGTATAATCCCGATCTCGCTTTCAGACTTAATCCTTCGCATATCCCATATTATTGAAGAACAGTCGCTGATACTTACTGACGGGTGCCAGGTTCCAATATTTTTTACAAACTGCAACTCCCTGGACAATCTTCCATCGAGCGGGTTTGAGGTCATTGTTTTATCTATCAGTATACGTTTCTCTTTTGTGTTTTCCCGTGGCAGTTCTTCAGGGTAAAAAATTGTATGGATATTAATCCCCTCTTCAATTCTTTTTCCCAGCCATTCAATAAAATCTTCAAGTGGCAGCACCATATCCATACCGGTTTCGTTTACAGGATCATCGATTACTTCTTCAGGCAATCCAAGTGCCCTGATAATGTTGGCATCAACACTGAAGAACATGATACTATTCCCTGCAGCAGCATCCATAACAAGAATGGCATCAGGTATTTCAACACCTGTAAAATAGTAGAAATCATTATTCTGATAGAACTGCTCGTTGCACAATGGTGTATTAGCTCCAAGGACAATTGTAATTCCATCGGGTATCAGATTCATCAGCATCTCCCTGCGTTCACGGTACTCATTCTTCTCAACTGTTGGCGAAGATGTGACCGGGAGATTACATATTAGCAGGAGTATAATTAAAGCTCTTTTAATTTCCCTGGAATTCATTGCGTACCTCCTTTCATTTTGTTTTCATTTCATTATTATTTTTTTTGAGCGGTTCCCTTCTGCCTGCCTAATATGTTATTTGTTTGGCCCCGTGTTTTTAGTGTTACCTGATTCTGATACTGTACAGGAAGCGAAAAACAATACTATGCCAATAATTGCCCATGCCTTAGATAACCTCAAACGGTTCATTATTTTGTTTTTAAATTTCAGGTAAATAGTGCTGGTCAGCATATATATTATATAATTTTCCGGGATTTGTCAAGAACCGGAACTCACCATCTACTGTTTTTTTTACACTGACCCTTTCTCCTTCACAAAATACTCTGAATATCTTATCTGATTTTATAGTACATGGATTACCTCTCTCTGAAAGAATATTTACCGAAGTCCATGATCCGTCCTTCCAGTCTATATTTACCTCAAACACACCTCTTGCCCTCAGACCCCTTACTTCTCCACAAGGCCATACATCCGGAAGGGCCGGAAGAAAAGCGAGGTATCCATTATGTGATTGCAGCAGCATCTCAGCAATACCTGCCGTACCTCCAAAGTTGCCGTCTATCTGGAAGGGAGGATGTGCATCCATCATGTTAACATAAGTTCCACCCGGTCCTGCACCATAAGAGGGAGAATCGACAAGCATTAACTGTCTTGTGAGAAGTTTATAAGCCCTGTTGCCATCAAGTAACCTTGCCCATAAATTGACTCTCCATCCCATCGACCAGCCGGTTGATTCATCCCCCCTGTGTTCAAGTGTAACCTTTGCTGCCTCAGCAAACCCGGGTGTTCTTAAGGGATCAATTGAAACTCCGGGATATAATCCCCACAAATGGGATGTGTGTCTGTGGTGATCATCAGGATGATCAACATCTTCAAGCCATTCCTGCAACTGACCGAACCTTCCGATCTGATAGGGTGGTAGAAGCTTTTTCTTCCTGGCCACTGACTCCCGCAACCCCCTGTCTTTACCAAGCAGGGTGGAAGCTTCAATAAAATGTTCAAACAACTCACCCACCAGGGCATTATCGCAGGTTGATCCGGCACATATTCCAATTGGCCTGTTACGTGAACCGTCCGGATTGTAAGTCCATGCAAGGTCACCCCCGGGTCCGTTTTCAGGT
This sequence comes from Bacteroidales bacterium, assembly GCA_035527935.1. Lineage (GTDB taxonomy): Bacteria > Bacteroidota > Bacteroidia > Bacteroidales > VadinHA17 > DATKZO01. Next base: position 4,878 of record DATKZO010000004.1, on the reverse strand, counting down.
GAGCCTGAAGGATTGGTTACCAGCCATCCGTATTTCGGATGCTTTACCAGTGTCTGGTCGAAAAATAAGGCAGCATCACGAATTAAATAATAATACTCTTTCAGGTATGCTGTATCAAGGGTAAAAAGGAAATGATCCCAGAGATCATCACAAAACCATGCGGCTGCAGTATGCCAGCTCCCCCAGTAAGCCCCATATATCGGTGCACTGGCAAGCCAGATATCTGTATTCAAATTAAAGATCCATCCGTCTGCGCCAAAGTTAAGCCTTGCCGTTTCGCTGCCAGTCTCATACATATCCTTAATCATCGATAACTGCGGTTCCCTACATTCCGACAGGTTGGTTAGATCAGAAGGCCAGTAATTCATCTGAAAATTAATATTGGTGGTAAACCCACCATTCCAGGCAGGATTCATGTCTTTGTTCCATATTCCCTGGAGGTTAGCCGGTATATTTCCGGGACGGGATGAACTTATCATAAGATAACGTCCATACTGGAAGAAAAGTGCAACAAAATTCGGATCACTACCCTCCGAGAATAATTCAAAGCGATTATCTGTAGTTATATCAAATGTTTCCTTATCTGAAAGATTTAGCGATACACGGTTAAACAGCCTGCTGAAATCATCTACATGATCAGATAAAATGTTTTTATATCCCTTGTTCACAATATTTTTAAAAACTCCATCATTCCTGGCCGCTGGATCTCCGGACACATCATTGTACCGGACAAATGTTGTGGCAGCTGTCATAAACAGGGTAACTGTATTTGCTCCCTTCACTCTGACACAAGGTTCGTTGCCCTTATGTATTATGGCGATCTCTCCACCTTCCGTCACTACCTTTATCCTTCCCTCATAATTCAATCGATTATCTGAAACTTTGAAGCTCCTTGTAACTCCTTTCAATATCAATGTATTATTCCCTTCAGTGGAGATACTCCATTTCTCATCACGAGTACCTGACGGATTTGTTAATCCCTCCAACTGGAAATAACTGTCAATACTTCCCGGTTCTGAGGCATCAATACGTACAACCATAACCTCATCCACGGCAGAACAAAAAGCTGTCCTGGTAAATTCCACATCACCCACCCTGTACGAAACCCTGGCAAGTGCCGAGTCAAGCAACAATTCACGCTTGTAATCTGAAGTAAAGGCATGCTCCGGGAATATAATTCTCAGGTTGCCCAGAGGTTGGTATGGTGCTGTTCCCCGATCCCTTCCCATCATGGTTTTCTCAAACAATTCTTCAGCTTCCTTTCCTTTACCTGCAAAAACAAGGTTGCGAATTGAATCAAGGGAGAAGTAACCTCCTTCCCCGTTTGAATTGTACGGGCCTCCAGCCCATACCGTATTCTCGTTCAGCTTAATTAATTCTTCATGGGTCCGGCCATAGATCATTGCACCAAGACGACCATTTCCGATCGGGAGGGCTTCAGTCCACAATGATGCCGGCTCATTATACCATAGCCTTGTTGTGGAGGTATATGACTTATTACGGGTATCTTTCTCCACAGGCTGGCACCAGACGTATGAAGCTATTGTTGAAAGCATTATAATGCTTGCTAAAAGGTAAATCCTGATAAATCTCATAGTTAAGTTACTAATCATTATAATTAATGTTCAGTTGTTATATATACTGTTACTCTTTGTCATTGATTTACACTTTTCAAGGAGTTTGCCCAATTCAGTTACCTTCTCAGGTTCCTTGTACCAGAGATCATTTCTTTCACCGGGATCATCAAGCATATTATACAGCTGACCCGTCATCCCTAATGAGTATTCAGTAAGTGAGAGTTTTCCTGATCCGGATCTTTTTGTTCCTTCAACAAGCTTCCATTGTCCTATCCTCAAAGCAAAAACTCCACTACCTGAATGGAATACCCTGACCCGGTCATCTGAGCTATTCTGTCGTTTACCAAGGAAAGCGGGCAGGATATCATAGCTGTCTTCTCCCTCGTTATCACTTGTCTTGTAGGAAACCAGCTTAGCAAACGTTGCAAACATGTCAGTAAGGCTTATGATCTCATTGCTGGTGCTTCCTGGTTCTATTTTGTCTGGCCAGCGAACAATAAATGGTATTCTATGTCCACCCTCCCAGATATCTCCTTTATATCCTCTGAAATTAGCGGAAGACTTATGACCATTGGCGCCTCTCATAGCCCCATTATCGCTTGTTAGGATGACAAGGGTATTATCTTCCAGCTCGTATTTTTTCAGAGTTTCCAATATCCTGCCGGTACTCCAGTCGACCACCGTTACCAGATCGCCGCGGGGGCCCTCCAGACTTTTCCCTTTGGCAAAATCGGGAGGCAAGAACGGGTTATGTGGCGAAGATAGAGCAAGGTAAAGGAAAAAAGGTTTATCCTTTGATCTGTTCTGATGATCTTCTATAAACTGTATTGCCTTTCCGGTGAATATCGGATCCACCTCTTCGAGCGACCACCCATGTACCATTAGACCCGGTACAAAGCCTGGCAATTTGCTGTATTCTTCAGGGCTTGGGATTGAAGGGATACCCACTGTCATGTTATTTTCAATAAAGCAGTATGGGGGATCACTTGTAGAACATCCGAGTGTTCCGAAAAAGTAGTCAAATCCCAGATCAACAGGACCACCCTCAATCGGTTTTGTGAAGTCGATATTTTGTTCATTCGCCCTGAAAATTACAGGATCATTGTTCCAGTTATTCTGGTCATCCTGGATAACATATCCCTCCTTTGTCTGCCATTTCATTCCAAGATGCCATTTCCCTATACATGCAGTGTGGTATCCTTTGCTTTTTAGCATGGAAGCGATGGTAGACCTGCCATTTTCAATCAAAGGGGCCTCGTCATATCCAAGTATTACACCCTGCTTAAGCCTCGTTCTCCAGCAATACCGGCCTGTCAGGAGACCATACCGGGTAGGAGTACAAAGTGCAGACGGACTATGGGCATCCGTAAACAAAATACCTTCCGAAGCAAGCATATCGATACCAGGAGTTGGTATTTTTGATTCAGGATTGTAACAACCAACATCTCCATACCCCATATCATCGGCAAGGATAAGTACAATATTAGGCAGACGGGGGTCAGACTTTTTATCCTTTTCCGTTGAACTACAACCAATTAATAAAATCATTGTTATGAGCAGGGGAAAATACTTTTTCATAATAACTATATTAAAGAAGTTCGTAACAAGAAAATCATCAGGTACCTTCAACATATCTCAACCAGGGTTGGAAGGATATCAATATGTGCTGTCAGCATACAAATATCTATTCCCGTGTCCATTCCTCCATCCTGACCGTAGATAAAACATGGCGTCCTGCGACCACCTTCAAACTGCACATATTCCCCGTTAACCATGTACTGGTCAGCAAAATAATCATTGTCCCGGTAGTGAGGCGTATTGCCGGTTCCGCCGCCGTCGTGATATACCGCTGTACTAAATCCCTTATCCATAGGTCGGGCAGCGTATGAAAAGCCCGGGGGCCGCTTGCCGAACATGCCGGTTTTATAACCATTATCCGAATAGAGCTGAGCCCTTGTTATTTCGTCCTCTCTTACTCCGCTTCTACCTGTTATTGTGTACCATACGTCAGTACGATTGTTATATCTTCCTGTCAGCAAGGCTGCCCTTGTCGAAGAATATGCAGGGGTGGCATGGCAACTGGTCAGCCTGACACTTTCTTCCCAGAGCCGATCCATGTCCGGAGTCTTTATAATGGGATTACCATGGCATTCCAAGCCGCTATAACCTTTGTCGTCTATAGTCATCAATATTACATTCGGCTGCCGGTTTGAATTATTCCGGCAGGTTAAAAGTGAAATGAAAGTTAGGATTACTGGCAATAAAAGTATACGATGCAACATTTAATAAACAGATTCATTTACTTAATAGTTTATGAAGGTAATAGAAACTTACCGGAACATAAATCATGATCTTAGCAGATTAATATACTATCTTAGTTGGACAGGAGCACTGTGAACCATCATTAATCCTGGAAATTAATGATCTAAAGGTTTTGAGAAACATAGATCTTATTTACTGGTTGAACAGGAGACTCTGAAGTTATATCTCTTAACCAACAATATGTATATCACCTCAATATATTAAGAAACATAATCGGCTCTGAACTTTATAGAGCTTAATAGTATATGTATGAAAAAATATTGATTAAGCTATTCTACGTCTTTATTCGAATATAGTTAATTTCAAAAGTCTCTTTACTAATTCCTGCTATTCGGATAGAATACTTCCTCAAAAGTACCAAGGAATAGTGGGTCGTTCGTCTCCCGCTGTTCAGTTTCGAGCCGTTCTCTGAGATAGTTCAAAGCCTCCCTGTAAGCCGGATCCCGGGCCAGGTTATTTAACTGATAGTGACCATCCGGAAGATAATACAATTCTTCAGAAGGCCGCCTGCCGTCTACACTTTGATAGATCGGATCGGATCAGGTTAGCGAGGCTATGCCCCTTATTATCAAATTCCAGGACATCAGAATGGGTAAAAGGGAAATTATCAGTTTATCCCGGCAGGTTTCAAAACAATCTCCATCATGAATAATCCTTCATAAAATAAACATGGCCGGAGCTCTTCTTCCGGCCATGCATAATTAACACTCCATTAACCTAAATTAAAAAACTGAGCTATTTGCCTGAATATACTCCTGATGTCGGGTTTTGATCACTTTGACCGATGTTCACATTAATCAGGATTTCGGATTCAGGTATTGGAAAAATGAACTCCCAAGAATTTGCCGGTAAATTATATATATAATTATGGGTTGCATCCCTTACCAGAGGCATTTGGTTTCGCAGCATATCCCTGAGATATATACCTTCACCCCAAAATTCCTTTCTTTTTTCTTCAATGATTTCATCAATTAACGCT
>DATKZO010000003.1:0-231403 GCA_035527935.1 Bacteroidales bacterium | reverse complement strand
TCCAGGCTTAATTCTGCTACAAGTTGCTTCAGATCCATGTTCTCATTCTTAAGCTGATGAACTTCACTTGTCGTGGCTTCACGCTTTATATTGCCAGCCAACCTACGTTTGCCTGCCTCCATAAAGTCCTTGCTCCAATTGAAGTAATTGTTAGAATGAATAGCATATTTACGGCAAATAGCTGCTATGGTATCTTCACCACGCATTGCTTCTAATACGATCTTTATCTTCTCTTCTGCAGTAAACTTCCGGCGGGTCCGCCTTTTAATCTCTTTTACAACCTGGGTTGCTGTCTGCTTTTTTGATCTGTTTTCCATTTTTGTGTGGTATAAAAATTAAACATAGTGTTCAAAACCACACCTTAAAATTATATCTTTACTGGTAAACTTTATGCTGACGATTTACAGCTTTGGGTTTAAATAATTATGATTTTTTCTGTTTTATTTAATAAATTCCCTTTAATGACTACGAAATATATTCCGCCTGGTAGGTTCCCTAAATCAAACTCTTCCTGGAACTCAGATGAACTGATATACAACTGTTTATAAAAATATAATTTCCCTGTAATAGAATAAATTTCCAATAATAAATTATCGGGATGTTTAGAATTTATTTGAATATTAAGAATCTTTTTGGTTGGATTAGGGAATAACTTTACAAAGAATTCTTCATTTGGTACCTCAATTGAAGATATTGCTCCATTGATTTTTGCCAGGAAAAAATCGGCAGGACCTTTAGGAGGAAGAATAATGTCATCAAGATAGACTGTTGTGTATTGAAGACTACCTGTAAGATATGCAATATCATTATCCATGGGTATCAAACCGTTAATTCTATCCCAGGAGCTACCAATTTGCTTTACCCACATGAAATCTCCTGTACTGTTGAACTTTGAAATAAATGCATTTGATGCATATTCGTATGTTGAGGTGGATGTTAAGAAAGTATCAGCTATTGAAATTGTCTTCTGGAAATTACCGATAAAATATAGTTGTTGAGTGTGATCAACGCATATAAACCTTCCGAAATCTATACCAGTACTACCGATTTGTTTTATCCACTTTCTGTTTCCGGATGAATCAAGTTTTAAAACATACGCATCACATTCTCCATTGGATATAAGAGTTGTATCTAAAAAATCAGCAGTACCATAAAATGAACCAGTTATATATATATCATTGATTGAATCTGTAACAATAGAGTTAGATACATCAGCTAATTCTCCACCCAGTTGTTTTACCCATACCATTTTACCGGTAGAGTCATGTTTTGAAATATAAGTATCTCTATCTCCCTTTGAAATCAATGTTACCTGTGTAAAAGGAGCTTCTCCGAATATAAGAGTATCGTTAAAATATCCTGTGTTATAAATATAACCACAATTATCGTAAACGACTGATCTGCTTCCTGCAAATGAGTTCCCCCCGTATTGCTTTACCCATACCTGACTTCCTGTAGTATCATATTTTGCAATGAATAAATTATCGTTGGAACTCTTGACTATATTACTTTTAACTTGTTCATGTATCATACAACCGCTCAGGTATAAATACTTTTTTTTATCATTGATGATGTTTAAACGTGTAATACAGGCACCTGAGCCACCAGGCCCTGCATAATGAGCCCAAATTAGGTTTCCGTCCAAATTATATTTTGCAAGGAAAATACTGCCAGTAAGGTCTGTCTGCAGATTGATACTTCCAAAACTAATTTGGTAATCAAATGAACCAAGTACGTAAAGAAAATTGTCAAGTAATGTCAGTGATGCTGCATTGTCACCAACCGGTCCACCTGCAGACCTTATCCAAATCAGGTTTCCTGATTCATCAAATTTGCCTATGAAAAGATCTTTGAATTTTGTTGCAGTAATGGTTGTATTTTCGATTTTTAGATCCGTATAAAAACTACCAGCGATATATATGTTATTATTATTATCGATAATAATAGAATTCCCCTCTTTAACACCTTCAGATCCCCCATAACGTTTTGCCCATTCCCATTTTGGAACCTGAGCTCCAATTTGAGAGATCGCAAATGAACCAAGCACAATTAAGGAAATTAGTATTTTATAGGTCTTGATCATTTCTTGTTCAAATTGTAATTTAAGGGATTGTATTCATATTATTTCATTATATATATCTGCTTAGTGATTTTCTCATTGAAAATACTTATTTGAATAATATACTGTCCCGATTCAAAATCTTCAGTACTTATCTGAATAATACTTCCTGTTAATTTTACTTCCTTGACAGGCTTCCCTTCTAAAGTATAAATGGTGATTGTTGATGATTCAACTTCTACGGGCAGTTTGATTGTAAAATAATCATTAGCCGGATTTGGATAGATCAGTGTTTTAAGGCCCATATTTATTACACTGATTCTGAAGGAACCTACATTATTTTCTTCATCACTCTCGGACACTTCATTATTAGCGTCAGCATAAAATAAAATATACCATAAAGCTTCTTCTGTCTCGGCAGGTATTGTAAGCTGTTCACTTTCACTACTTGTTCCTCCTGATACTAACTGACTTACAGGATCATATCCGAGATAAACGTCATCCCCGCTAATTGTTTTATTATTTGAAAGAAAATACTTAAGGGTACTGGAGCTGGCAGTTCCTGTACCCTGATTTTTGACAATGCATGAGGCAGTTACAGATGAACCTGGAGAAACAATCCATGGCGATACGTTTTGGCTCAGTATCTTGAGATCAGGTGTAACGGGTGGAGCAAATACATTAATGTCATCAAATGCAAATCCATCTGACTGGATAGGATCATTGTCATATTGTTGAAATTTGATAACGAATTGATTATTTAGTGTCAAGTTATAGGAGCTTGCCAATTGATCAACATCAAGTGATACCTTTACCCATGTACCGTTATTTCCTGAAAGAGAATGAACTTTTTTAAATGTCTGCCCTTTATTATCTGAAAAATAAATGCCATCATAATTATCATCATCATCATTAAATTCTTTCCACCAGAAATCAAGACCAACATTATTTTGACCAGATAAATTCAGGTGTAATAAAGCTTCATTTCTGTTATAGTGGCCTGCCGCATTTACATCCATCGTCAAATGATAACTTCCTGAATGGGGTGAATAATTTGTAGTAACAAGAAGACGACCATAATCTGAATTATCTCTCACTATCCAATGTTCATCCAATCCATTCTCAAAACCTGTACCATACGGAAAAGAGGCATAAGAAGGTGGTTGTATTTTAAAGATTGCTGCTTGTCGAAATCCATAGTCACCTCCTCCTTCTGGCGTTAGGTCGTTTAAATAATAGTAGCCATTATCTACTCCATTCCAACCCCAGTTCATTGAGAACCTATCAGAAATATCATAACCATCGCATACCCAAGCATGACCAGATCCGCGGTAAATTAAAGGACGACCTTCATTAAGTTCACTTTTTAACATACTAATCCATTGATTTTCATAATCTTCTTTCTCAAGGTATTTTGCGTTCGCTGCATAATTGAAATGTCGTGTAAGGGCATATACAGCTTTAAAAGTTACCGCAGAACTAAGTTCACCATAGTGCATTCCTACACTTGCTCCACAATGATATAGTAATTCAGCTCCGTTATGCCCTGGTTCTCCCTCAAATTCTATTGGCATCAGGGACCACCTATAGTATGTACTTAGAAAATTAGCAGTTATAGGGTAGTATCCATCTTGATATGTTGTATCGCCATTCCCATGATATGGATATTGATGGTATCTCATTACCTGACCCATAGCTGTTGCAACACATCCAACCGCTGTGTGATCTCAATCACAATCATAATGAGGAGGTTGACATTCGGGACATTCAGAATTGTAATAACAACCCTGACCCCATAAAGTTTCTGTTAAAGGGCCGACTGATGTTAAAAGAGATTTTTGTGAATTGATTTCTCCTTTGCTAAGCCTTGACCACTCTGCGGTTATTTCATTGGTGGGCTGCAGGTTTTTGTCAATTGCATAAATAATTTGTTTCTTAAAGAAATCCATAAATTCATTATATGCCGGAGAGTGTCCAATTTCTTTATATTTTCCTTTGAACGAATACCCGAGAACAGGTATTACATTATCTTGGCCAGTAATAATTACAAATCCATTTCCGGAACCAATGTTGAAAACATAGTATAACAAGTTACCATCTTGTGAAGATGTAAATACTTCGGAAATAACAAAATCCTCGGTACTGATACCCAAGGTTGGTGGTGCCATCTGGAGATAGATTGTTTTTGCAACTATTTTGGCTGTTTCTAACGGCACTTCGGTTGCTATTAAAAATCTAATTGTTAAAATTTGAATGAATAGAATAAGATAAATTTTAAGTTTCATCTTATTAGGCATTACATGATCAATAGAAAATTGACTTTCATTCATAAAAGGAACAGTTTCGAAGCAACTATCCTTCTTTAATTACAAAGGTATTTTATATAAAAACCAAAGTCAAGTTTAATTGTAAGCAACATTTAATCGTTCAGTTGCTTAATATTCAACAATTACATAAATTGTAGTTGCAAAACAATGATTTCTTATGTCTTAGCCCCATAAATAGCTGGACAAAAAACTAAAAACAGATTAGTAGATTGTTCAACTTAAAAATTAAATTAGGGCTATGAAGAAAAAAAGAGTCTTTACTGCGGAACAAAAAATGGAAATTTTACGGGAAGTAGAACAAAACGGTATGGTTGCAACCTGCCGAAAGTATGACATTGCACAGAGTTTGTATTATCAATGGAAGCGTAAGTTCGATCAACAAGGGATAGACGGTCTTCAGGGACATTATAATAGGATGAATCCGCAGATGAAAGAGCTTGAGAAAGAGAATGAGCGTTTTTTCCACTCAGCCTCGTATCTCATTCAGGGCCGGGCGTAAAGCAGAAGAGGGTGGCGGTCCCGGCGGATCGGACACGTTATGGCCGGGATTGATCCGCCATTTCGGCGGATCGGACCCGATGAGGAGATGCTATCAAACTAAAGAAGGCAGCGATAAATCGCTGCCTTCTTTAGTTTGAGCGGGAAACGGGACTCGAACCCGCGACCCCGACCTTGGCAAGGTCGTGCTCTACCAACTGAGCTATTCCCGCAAATGTGCATGCAAAATTAACACTTTTTTGATTTATCCAAAAAAATCAGATCCGTGAAGATATGTAATTACCAAAATACTATCTTAGTAATTTTAAGATACTCATCGTGCAGTTTACAGATAATTCAATGTTATGACAACGGGCAAAAAGAATGGATTTGGAACAGCTCCTGTTTTCTTCACGGCCATATCAACAATACTGGGTGCAATATTATTCCTGAGATTCGGGTATGCTGTTGGTACACTGGGCTTCTGGGGAGTGGTATTAATCATCCTGCTGGGTCATATGGTCGCAATACCCACTGCCCTGGCCATATCAGAGCTTGCAACCAACAAAAGGGTTGAAGGAGGGGGTGAGTATTTTATTATCAGCCGGTCATTTGGACTTAATATAGGTGCAACAATAGGGATAGCACTCTTCCTCTCCCAGGCAATAAGCGTGGCATTTTATGTTATTGCTTTCACCGAGGCTTTTGAATTCTTTTTCAACTTTATAAAAGAAAAATATGATTTTGTTCTGCCAAGACAGGTAATAAGTATCCCGGCAATGTCGCTGCTGTGCTACCTGATACTGAAGAAAGGGGCAAATCTGGGTGTTAAAACCCTCTATTTTGTGGTGGCAATCATGGCTGTATCACTCATTCTGTTCTTCATGGGTTCTACCGAGCATGCAACCAGTTCCGGGTTTGACCTTTCAACAGCAATGTTCAGGAACAGGGGACAGTTCTTTGTGGTTTTTGCAATAGTATTCCCGGCTTTTACCGGGATGACTGCCGGTGTCGGATTATCCGGCGACCTCCGTAATCCTGCAAGATCAATACCCCGAGGTACAACTATTGCAACGTTTTCAGGTATGATAATCTATTTTTTCATTGTATATAAGCTAGCCATCTCTGCATCCGCCGAAGATCTCCTGAACAACCAGCTCATTATGAGCAAGATAGCGATTGGAGGGGCCTTTGTCATACCACTCGGTCTGGCAGCTTCGACAATATCTTCAGCAATCGGATCGGTAATGGTTGCCCCCCGGACGCTACAGGCTCTTGCATCCGACAGTTCATTTCCTTCCGGCAAACTAAACTGGTGGCTATCAAGAGGGAGAAAAAGTGACGGCGAACCGGTAAATGCTTCCACGGTAACCGTAGTAATTGCGATGGTCTTTGTTGCTCTCGGGAATGTCAATGCAGTAGCAAGTATCATCTCCATGTTCTTCATGGTCACATATGGTTCGCTCTGCCTGATTTCATTTCTTAACCATTTCGGTTCAAGCCCCTCCTACCGGCCATCTTTCAGGTCGAAGTGGTTCCTTTCCCTGACAGGGTTCATAATTTCACTATGGGTAATGTTCAAGATAAATACGCCATATGCCATAGCAGCAATAGTTGTAATGATACTGCTGTATGCATACATAAATTACTATCACCGCGAAAGGCAGGGACTCGAGTCGATCTTTGCAAATGCAATATTCCAGCTTAACAGGAACCTTCAGGTTTATATCCAGAAGAGGAGCAGTAAAAAGAAGGAGCGTGAATGGCGCCCCAGTGCAATCTGCATCACCAGGGATTCGTTCGAACGGGACACTGCCTTCAAGCTTTTGAACTGGATATCCTATAAATATGGCTTTGGCACATACCTCCACAGAATTGAAGGGTACTACTCAAAATTGACACATGACCAGGCACAGGAGGAGATGAAGCGACTTATCCAGACATTTGATAAGATCGAAAATCATGTGTATGTCGACACTATTATATCCCCATCATATACCTCGGCCATAGCTCAGGCCATACAGGTACCAGGTATTGCAGGAATGGAGAATAATATGGTTATTTTTGAATTTGACAAGGATGAGTCTCAAAATATCCACGGAATAATTGACAATTATTCCCTTATCAATGCCGGAAATTTTGACATATGCGTGCTTGCCTCCAGTAGCCGTAAGATAAACTTCAGGAGTGGGATCCATCTGTGGATTAAAACAACAGATGAGTACAATTCCAACCTTATGATCCTTCTTAGTTTCATCATTTCAGGACATCCCGACTGGAAAAGATCTGATATAAAGATATTTGAGATATGCAAGAGCGAGCATTATGATGAGATGGTCTCAATTAAGAGAAAACTTATCGATGAGGGAAGATTGCCAATAACAGATAAAAACATCGAGATCATTATTGAAGAACCGGAAATACAGCCTAAGAAACTGATCAACGAGAGATCAAAAGATGCAGGGCTTACGCTTATTGGATTCCATGGAGAGATGATGCGTCAGGGGAAGTTGGATGTATTCACGGGTTATGATGAACTTGGCACAATCCTGTTTGTTAATTCCCACGACCAGAAGGATATAGAATAGCACATTTTAATAGTGTCCCGTGATTACTTTTTTAAGAATTTCTGAATATTGTAGAGCTTATTAAGCGCTTCGACTGGGGTCAGGTTATTAACATCCAGGTCGATGATCTCATCCCTGATCTGTTTAAGTACCGGGTCATCGAGCTGGAAAAAGCTAAGTTGCATACCTTCCCTTCCTGTGGCGAGCTCTGAAACAGGTTTTGACAGTTTACTATCCTTACTACCCTGTTCCATTTCACCCATCACTTCACCGGCCCTTTTAACAACACTCGGGGGCATACCTGCCATGCGGGCAACATGGATACCAAAACTGTGCTCGCTACCTCCTCTTTTCAGCTTCCTCAGAAATATCACCTTATCATCCAGTTCCCTGATCGAAACATTATAATTCTTTACCCTCGGGAAGGAATTCTCCATTTCATTGAGTTCATGATAATGGGTCGCAAAAAGTGTCTTTGGCTTATGCTTTATCTCATGAAGGAATTCCACCATAGCCCACGCAATTGATATACCATCATAAGTGCTTGTACCCCTGCCTATCTCATCCAAAAGCAGCAGGCTGCGGTCTGACAGATTATTTAGAATGCTTGCCGTTTCATTCATTTCAACCATGAATGTGGACTCACCAAGGCTTATATTATCAGAGGCACCCACCCTGGTAAAGATCTTATCGACCATTCCAATCCTGGCATCTTTCGCCGGGACAAAACATCCTGCCTGTGCCATAAGGGTAATGAGGGCAGTCTGACGCAGGAGGGCTGACTTACCTGACATATTCGGGCCTGTAAGGATAATGATCTGCTGCTCCTCGTTATCAAGAATAATATCATTTGGCACATATGATTCTTCAGGAGGTAACTGTTGCTCAATAACAGGATGCCGGCCATCCTTTATATCGATCCTGAGCGAATCATTTATCTCCGGACGGACATAGCTGTTATCAATTGATACTTTCGAAAACGAGTAAAGACAATCGATCCTCGCTATAAAAGCTGCATTCAGCTGCACCGCACTTATGAATTCTGAAAGTGATACCACCAGGTTGTTGAAAACCTGCTGCTCAATAGCCAGGATCTTCTCTTCAGCTCCGAGTATTTTGCTTTCGTATTCCTTTAATTCCTCTGTGATATAGCGCTCGGCGCTCACAAGTGTCTGCTTCCTTATCCATTCCTCAGGCACTTTTGATTTGTGGGTATTACGAACCTCGATATAATAACCAAACACGTTATTAAAGCCTACTTTCAGGCTTGGTATTTCTGTCCGTTCACTTTCCCTGGTCTGCAATTCAATCAGGTAATCCTTGCCGCTGGTAAGTATATTGCGTAGCTCATCAAGGTCAGATGATACTCCCTCCCTGATAACATTTCCGCGGTTTATCATTACCGGAGGATCATTATTCAGCTCCATGTCAATCCTCTCCGTAATACTTTTACACTCATTAAACTGTTCTCCGATCTGCATCAGCGGATTGCACCTGCTTCTCATACAAAGTTCCTTCACCGGTTTGATTGCCTGAAGTGCTCTTTTCAGCTGAACGACCTCCCTCGGATTGATCCTTGAAGTGGCTACCTTGGAAGCCAATCGTTCAAGATCGCCAATCAGGCCAATTTGCTTTCTCAGCTCTTCCCTCTCCTCTTCGTTATGAACAAGGAAGCTGACAATATCGTGCCGGTCGGATATGAGTTTTTTCTCCTTTAACGGCAACGAGATCCATTTCTTAAGCATCCGTCCCCCCATCGGATTAACAGTATGGTCGAGTACATCCAAAAGGGTCCGGGCTCCTTCATAAGGTGAGAAGAATAGCTCCAGGTTCCGTATGGTGAATTTATCCAGCCATACATATTTATCCTCTTCGATCCTGCTGATCCGGGTAATATGCCCTATCTTTTCATGCTGGGTAATATCCAGATAGTGAAGGATAGCTCCCGCGGCAATTATGCCATAATCCATCCCCTTAACACCAAATCCCTTCAGGGATGTTGTCCCAAAGTGCTTCAGCAGTCTGTCAGTTGCAGCATCAAGTGTGAAGATCCAGTCGTCGAGCTTATATGTATAGTATTTGGAGCCGAACGAATCACGATACTCTTCGGTATTCCGCTTTTCAAACAGGACCTCCTTTGGTGAGAAATTACTAAGAAGCTGGTCGATATACAGAACTGTACCTTCGGCAACAAGAAACTCACCCGTCGAAATATCGAGGAATGCAACCCCTGCAATTGTCTTTCTGAAGTGAACTGCAGCCAGAAAATTGTTCTCCTTATGCTCCAGGACATTGTCATTAAGAGAGACACCCGGTGTTACAAGTTCGGTAATACCCCTTTTTACTATCGTTTTAGCAAGCCTGGGATCTTCCAGCTGCTCACAAATAGCAACCCTCTGGCCTGCCCTTACAAGTCTGGGAAGGTATATATCGAGCGCATGATATGGAAATCCTGCAAGTTCAACATAGGAGGCCGCTCCGTTCGCTCTTCGCGTAAGAGTTATACCCAGTATCCCGGAGGCTCTTATAGCATCTTCTCCGAAGGTCTCATAGAAATCCCCGACCCTGAATAGCAGAATTGCATCAGGATGCTTTGCCTTGATGCTATAGTACTGCTTCATAAGCGGCGTTTCGACATACTGTTTTGACACTGCCATTATAACACTGTTCGTCAACTAATTAACACTGTGGTAAGCCTCCCGGCCAGAACAAAGATACAATGCTGCAGGTTCTAAAGAAAGTTCTTTTAATTTATTGTTGATATCTATTGACGGGACATTGTAAAATAATGAGACTAATCATTGAAACTGTCAAAGGCTTTTTATATTTTAACGTGGGTAATTAAGCCCCGGGTAACAAAACAATCGCAAAATGAAAAGTGTGCTGGTTCTCGGTGCCGGAATGGTTGCAAAACCGCTGGTTGAATATCTGCTTGAAAATGGGATCTTCATCAATCTGGCCTGCAACACCTGTGATAATGCAGAGAAAATACTGAATAATCATGAAAATGGTGTAGTGGTTTACTGGGAAGCAACCCAGACAGGCCTGCTCGAAGAAATGGTTAAGGGTTCCGATCTTGTCGTAAGTCTGCTTCCTTACGGTCTTCATCCCGGCATTGCCAGGGTATGTCTGAAATATAAAAAACCGATGGTCACCACCTCGTATGTATGTGATGAAATGGCATCAATGGACGAGGAGGCACGGCAAGCCGGAGTACTTATACTGAATGAAATAGGCCTTGACCCTGGAATTGATCATATGTCGGCCAAAAGGATAATTGATGAGGTTCACAGGAGGAGGGGCAAGATCATTGAGTTCTATTCCCTTTGCGGAGCTCTTCCCTCCCCTGAATATGCCGGCAATCCGTTCAGGTATAAATTCTCCTGGAGTCCGAAAGGGGTAATCCTTGCCAGCAAAAACAGTGCCCGATACAAGAAGGACGGGAAGGAGGTCAGGGTAGAACCAGGAGATCTTTTCAAGGACAGGTTTTCATATGAATTTCCCGGAATAGGAAACATGGAAGTTTATCCGAACAGGGATTCAATCAGCTATATTGACATCTATGGTATTGATGAAGTCAGGACAATGTACAGGGGGACGTTCAGGTTTAAAGGCTGGTGCGAGATACTTGATGCGATGTTAAACCTGAAGATGCTGGACGATGAAGTAAAGGACTTCTCAGGAATGACATTTGCCGAATTTGTTTCGGGTCTGCTTCCTCAGGGAAAGGGCCGGTTGAAGGAGCGGGTCGCCGAACAGCTGGGAACCGGAATTGATTCGCTTGCAATAGTTGCTTTTGACTGGCTCGGGCTATTCAGCAATAATGAGATGGGATATGGAGAGTCAACTGCTTTCCAGATAGTATCTGACCTCATGATCAATAAGATGATGCTTCAGGATAATGAGTCCGACATGATACTGCTGCAACATCTGTTCCTCGTGGAGCATGAAGGTGGAAAGAGGGAGGTGATCAGTTCGCATATGACTGATTATGGAAGCCCGGCTACAAATACTTCCATTGCGCGTACCGTTGGCCTGCCGGCAGCTATTGCATCAAAAATGATCCTTGACGGGAGGATAACTGCCACAGGTGTCAGGAGACCTGTCATTCCCGAAATTTACCTTCCGGTACTTGATGAGCTTTCTCAATTGAACATCAAGGTAATAGAGGAATCCGGCCTC
The DNA here is from genome assembly GCA_035527935.1 of Bacteroidales bacterium. Lineage (GTDB taxonomy): Bacteria > Bacteroidota > Bacteroidia > Bacteroidales > VadinHA17 > DATKZO01. The sequence goes on along the minus strand of DATKZO010000003.1, from coordinate 219,791 downwards.
GACGAGGCGAGGTCAGGAATAATCCCTGGCAAAAGATAGCGCCGTTTCAGAATTTCTCATTTATCCCCAGGCCAAAAAGGGCAAAATCATATTTTACCGGGTCGTTCTTATCGAATCTGCGCAGTACATCCGTCAGCTCCTCCACAGCTTTCCAGTCGTTTGCTTTTCTTTTCAGTAATCCAAGCTTTCGCGACGTATTTCCTGAATGCAGGTCGAGCGGTATATATAGCTGTGAAGGAGAGATCCTGTCCCATAATCCGAAATCGACCCCCATCCCGTCATTTCGTACCATCCATCTGAAGAACATGTTGAGTCTCTTGCCTGCTGCAGCACCTCCAATATCTGCAAAATGCTTTTGTGTCCTCCTCTGGTGAGGTATTGAGAAAAAGTGCTCCCTGAAATGAATAATGGCCTCTCTCATAGTGGCTCCCCCGTCAATCTCTTCAACCAGGATATCTTCCAGGCTGTTGTAGTACCGGTAGATATTCTTAAGTGACCTGATAAAAAATGTGCAGTCAATTCCGTTAAATGTCCGGTAGTAAAATGCAGAGAACCTTTCAAGTTGTTCATCATCTGCATTAAGGATAAAATCATGGGGACTGTTTCCTGCAAGATTCATCAGCTGACTGGCGGCTGATATAATCAGATCGCGCCGTCCCCATGCAATCGAGGCTGTTAAGAATCCTGATATTTCAATATCTTCTCTTTTGGTATAATGGTGCGGAACAGATACAGGATCATTTTTAATAAATCCCGGGTTGTTGTAATGAATGTACTTTTCATCGAGGAACTCATTCATTTCATCATGGGTAATGCCATTATAACGGTACATCCTACCCATTTATAATTATTCCGTCTTTAATCTGGATTATACGATCCGACATGCCGGCGAGATCCCTGTCGTGGGTAACGATCACTATCGTCTGTCCAAATTCATCCCGGAGGTCAAAAAATAGTTTATGCAGCTCCTGTTTGTTTTCAGTATCAAGATTACCCGAAGGTTCGTCGGCAAGGATTACGCGTGGGTTATTGGCTAATGCCCTTGCTACGGCAACTCTCTGTTGTTCGCCACCACTCAGTTCTGACGGTTTATGATCGAGCCGGTCCGATAATCCGAGGTAGGTAAGTAATTCCGTAGCCCTTTTCTCTGCCTCTATCTTTGTTTTACCTGCTATATATGACGGAATGCATACATTTTCGATAGCTGTGAATTCGGGCAGGAGCTGGTGGAACTGGAAAACAAATCCAATATGTTCATTCCTGAACCTGGAGATCTGTTTCGATTTTAGAGACTCAATCCTGACATCATCGTATATAATGGAACCTTCATCGGGCCTGTCCAGAGTACCCAATATCTGCAACAGTGTAGTTTTTCCTGCTCCGCTTGGCCCGACAATGGCGATGATCTCCCTGCTATCCACATGCAGGTCTATTCCTTTGAGTACCTGAAGATCACCATATGCTTTTTTTATATTGGAAGCTTTTATCATAACAATCTTATTCGAATCTCCCGTCTAATGGAAGAAAAGAATATAAATATAGACAAAATAGACTGAGGCAAGCACAAATCCTTTCCATCTTCCCAGCCTGCTGCCCTTCATCGGAAGTATCAACAGGAAAAGAAGTACAGAAACAGCGATCATCCAGATAATATCCGTGCTGAACTTTGCGAAGCTTGATACACTGATCTTCCTGACAGCAGAGGTTATGCCCAAAATAGCCAGAATATTAAATATATTGGATCCTATAATATTACCTATAGAAATTTCACGTTGCTTTCGCAATGCAGCCACAGCGGAGGTTGCGAGTTCCGGCAAACTTGTTCCCAGTGCGATAACCGACACCGATATAACACGTTCGCTTACCCCCCACAGTCTGGCCACTGCGGTTGCTCCCTTTACAAGCAGATCAGCTCCAAATGCCAGTCCTGCACTCGAAACCAGTATGATCAAAATTGAAACCGGTAATGAAAACCGAGGCTGGAGATGAACAGCATTATCTTTTCTTAATTCCCGCCTGGAGCTAATTACCGAGAGAAGTATGAAAGCAACCAGGATTATTAAAAGTGCGATTCCTTCCAGGCGTGAAATTTCATGACCGGTATAGAGGAAGATGAAAAGCAGGATCGATACCCCAACCATAATGGCCCAGTTCTTGAATAACTCTGATGTATTGACCACATATGGCATCACTATTACTGTAAGAGCCAATACGATGGAAATATTTGAGATATTGCTGCCGATGACATTACCCAGTGAAATATCCGGATGTCCCGAGATAGCTGCGTCCAGGCTTACAAACAATTCAGGCGCTGAAGTTCCGAACGATACAACCACCAACCCCACTACTAAAGAAGAAATTCTCATGTGACTTGCAAATGCAACACTCGAACGGACCAGGTATTCTCCACAAAACAACAATATTATGAGACCTGGTATTAACAGGATTCCCTTTTCCATTCTCAGGATTACTTATGGGGAAGGAGTCTATCAGTCATTAAGATCTTTCTTAACGGTGTCTGAAATATCTTTGATATCCTTTTGTACATCCCTTGTGCTTTCATCAAATTCCCTTTTGATGTCGTCAGTGGCCTTCCTGAATTCACGCATACCTTTACCCAGGCCTTTGGCAATATCGGGAATCTTCTTCGCCCCGAAAAGGATAAGAGCCACCACCATTATTATGAATATTTCCTGGCCGCTTATGAATAAAAACAGTGTCATTACCTTGGAATTACAGATGCAAAGTTAAGAAAGAAAATGAAATATGAATATATGGTTTAACAGGTTTAACAGCCTGCCGGCAGGTTATCCTGCCGAAGGCATGGCAGGCAGGATTGAAAAAATAGAAAAAGTTGAAAGTGTCTCAGCTTACTTTTCTACCTCTCAGTACCCTTTCGGCTTCGTCCTCACGTATGGAGTCATAAACAACAGGTGTAGCAACGAATAGCGAAGAATATGTACCAACCACAACACCTACAAGAAGTGCGAAGATGAATCCACGAATTACTTCACCACCGAAAAGGAAGATGGTCAGAAGTACTACAAATGTACTAAGAGAAGTACTGAAGGTACGGCTGATAGTGCTGTTGAGTGCCCGGTTTAGTATCTCGGTACGTCCTCTTTTGCGATAGATACCAAGGTATTCCCTTATACGGTCAAATATTACCACAGTGTCGTTGATAGAATAACCCACAACCGTCAGGATTGCAGCTATAAATGCCTGGTCGATCTCAAGTGAAAATGGGAATATACCATACCCCAGCGAGAAGAGCCCCAGTACAATAAGGGCATCATGGATAAGGGCGACCACAGCGCCCAGACCAAATCTCCAGTTCCTGAATCTCAAGACAATATAGAGGAAGATTATGATCAGTGACAGGCCAATTGCCCATAGCGCTTTAACTTTTATATCAACGGCAATAGTTGGGCCAACGGTTTCTGAGCTTTGCCTATAGTCGCTCAGGAATGTTGCTTCATCAACATCTCCGAGCATTGGTTCCAGCCCGTTATAAAGAAGTGTTTCAACTTCGGCCTCGGCCTCAGGTTCATCAATTTTGTATTTTGTGGTTATCTTAACCTGGTTTTCATTACCAAAGACCACAACCTGTGGAGCCTGGCCGTATACCTCACCAAGTAACGAAGCAACTTCCGTTGTTGAGACAGGTTCTTCAAATCTTACCACATAGGTGCGGCCTCCCGTAAAATCAATACCCGGATTCAGTCCCTTTATGAACAGAGAAGTGATACCTGCAATTATGATCACTCCGGAAATAACATAGAATATTTTCCTCTTACCAATGAAATCAATGTTCGTATTCTTGAATGCATTTTCAGTCAGCTTCGTTGCAAAGGTCAAAGGAATATTCTTCTTTATGAGTGTGTCATAGATAATCCTGGTAATAAAGATAGCTGAGAAAAGTGATGTTACAATTCCAATAACAAGGGTTGTAGCAAATCCTTTTATAGGTCCTGTACCAAATACATACAGCACGACTCCTGTTAGAAGTGTTGTCACATTGGCATCAATAATGGCAGAATAGGCGTTCTTATAGCCATCGGCCACGGCCAGTTTCATTCCCTTGCCCGCTTTCAGTTCTTCACGGATCCGTTCATATATAAGAACGTTGGCATCAACCGACATCCCTATTGTCAATATAATACCTGCAATACCTGGCAGGGTAAGCACAGCGCCCAGTGATGAAAGAACACCCATAATAAAGAACATATTTACAAGAAGGGCGATATCGGCTACGAGGCCGGCACGCCGGCTATAGTAGAACACCATATAGATCATTACTACAAGGAATGCAACCAGGAATGAAGTAAGACCTGCTTTAATGGCTTCTTTACCAAGTGTGGGACCAACAACCGTATCCTGAATCACATGTGCAGGTGCAGGTAGTTTACCTGACTTAAGGATATTGGCCAGGTCTTCAGCCTTCTCGATTGTAAAACCTCCTGTGATCTCCGAGCTTCCGCCCTTGATCTCGGTTGATACTCTTGGAGCCGACCTTACATATCCATCAAGAACAACAGCAATACACCTGTCTATATTATCACGGGTCATCCGTGCCCAGACTTTGGAACCTTCAGCATTCATTGACATATCAACCTTGGCATCAGAACCAGCCTGCCCGAACGAAACCCTTGCGGAGGTAATAACATCGCCATCGAGAGGTGCTCTTCCGTCGCGTGTCGTAACTTTAATTGCATGTAATTCGAAGGTACTCAGCGTCTCATCGCCATCCCATGGATCAGCGCTCCACATAAACATCATGTCCCTGGGGAAAAGTGCGCGTATCTGAGGCATCTCCAGAAAATCCATCACCTTTGAAGTATCCCTGTAATGAGTGTATCCTATCACACTCATCGGAAATGGCTGACCCTCCCTTGAAACAGCAGGATTGAGCACGGCAAAGAGGGGATTCAGTATATTGAATTCATCGCGTGTCGCAGGTTCCCCAATGCTTGCAGTATCGCTTATTATATCGAGAAGTGATTCCTCTCCGGAGGTAGTATCTTGTACTGTTTCGACCTGTTCAACCGCAGCGGTTGTATCCTCCCCCTCACTGTTTAGCACAGCAAGATCTTCCTGTAACGACGAAAGTATATTATTTGCCTCCATAAGGAACCCTATAACTTCCGGATTCTCGTAAGTTTCCCAGAATTCCAGTTTAGCAGTTCCCTGCAGGAGATCCCTCACTCTCTGAGGATCTTTAATTCCCGGAAGCTCAACCAGTATCCGTCCTCTTGCCTCCAGTCGTGAAATATTTGGCTGGGTAACACCAAACCTGTCGATCCTGCTCCTGAGAATATTAAATGCATTATCAATGGCACTTTCTGTCTCGTCAGTGAGAACATCCAGTACTTCCTGGTTTGTGGTATTGAAATTAATTTTATCCCTTAGTTCCACTGTTCCGAAGATTGCAGCGAGACTTGCATTCGGGTTAATTTCCTGGAATGATTCTCCAAAAAGTTCAATAAAATTTCTCTGACTCTCTTTTTTCTTTTCCCTGGTAAGTGCAATAGCCTGGTTAAAGGTTTGGTCTGCATTGTAATTGGAGAGCGCCCTGACGATATCTTCAACTGAAACCTCAAGGATCACGTTCATTCCTCCTTTCAGGTCGAGACCAAGGTTGATCTCCTTCGACTGAACCTCTTTAAATGTATTCCCAAGAAATCTCCAGTCATCTTTTGACAATGATGCAATTGAGTCAAGATAGGCAACTTCCAGTTTAAGGTTTCCCTGGGCATACTCTTTGGCCTCTTTCTTTACCTTATAGGAGGCGCCTGTAAATGAAAGCTGGTAAGTTGACACAAGCGCCAAAGCGATTGCCAGAAAAATAATAGCTCCCTTGTTTTGCATGAGTAGAAAGTTTTATAATATCTTATTACATGATGTTATATATGCCGCTTAACGGACGGGCAAAGATATTAATTTTTTCTCAAATGATCTGGTTGGAGAGTATTAAATGGTATCAAACCATAACTTCTCGTCCGCCGTAGCGGAACGCGAAGGAGTATTAAAAAGAGGTTCAAACATGGAATAGTATATCGGCCTCCTCACCCCGGAGGATAACCACAACAGAGATCTTTATATCAGACTATTTATATACTTTTGCCTATATCCCCTGGTTATTACAAACTGTTTACTCTATCAGTTTTTCAAAGGCAGTTTCAAGGGGATTGTCGCTTTCAAAGTCGTAAAGAGTCATCCTCCTTACATTATAGTAGTAGGTCCAGTAGTTTTGTAATGCCTGTATATAGGCCCTTTTGTTCTCATCTTTCTTGGTGTCGGCATTATTCAGGTCGAGTACATCAACGTTTCCAATCAGGAAGCGCTGCTTTGTCACCTCGTACATTTTAGCGGCAACCGTGTCAGATTTGGCAGCTGTTCGAACCTGGTCATCCTGCAGGTTAAACTGTGCCACATCAAGGAAGATACTCTGCTCGAAGTCAATTATCGATTGTCTGACCTGGGTTTTTACAACCTCTTCGCTTGATTGAGCCATCCTGTATCTGCCCCTTCTCAAGCCCCAGTCAACAATGGGAACCGAGAAACTCACGCTCAGACGCTGCTGATCGTCAAGTAACTGATAGGCACCCGGGATCTTTGCATCATCACCCTTCAAACCATAACTTACATTCATATTTGCATTCAGTCCCTTTTCAGCTTTAGCCTCGGCAACATCCCTTGATGCCTCCAACAGTTGCCGCTGCAGGTCCAATATCTCGGGATTATTTGCTGTTGCCAGCTCAAGTGCTTTATTCATGTCTATTTCAATATCCGGTATTGAAACTGGGATGTTCAGTTCTATCCTGATACTCTCATTATAACCGAGGAATGATCTGAGCCTCAACTCCATATCGCGTAAATTAATCTCTGCCGAATTTCTCGCAGTTCCGGCATTAAGGAATGAAAGCTCCATTTGAAGAAGTTCATTCTCAGCAATTGTACCCAGATTATATCTCCCCTGTGCAATACGATAGAGTGTATCCGCATTTGAATAGTTCATCTCAGCGATCTCCTTGTTGATCTGGGCCAGTGCCAGCTGGAAGAACCTCTGAACAGCACGCAGATGGACATTCTCAACATCCTCCAGGTATGTCTTCTTCGCCGCTTCATACCTTAACGGTTCAATCTGCTTTTGCCATTTAAACTCGTTAAATCTGAAAAGTGGCTGGCTCAGTCCGATACTGACCGGTGTTGAAATATACTGCCATGTGCCATCTTCCCTGAACACATTATCATCGAACCGCCTGATATCTGACTGAACAAATATACTACCCCCCGTCATGCCTATGTTTTGAGAGAGTGAAAGAGAGCCTGAGATATTGCTGTAGTTCTTTTCTACATAGAATTCACTTCCGGTTGAGTAGTCATACTCCTGTTCATAGCTCCTGTTATATTCAGGAAATACTCCCGTAAGGGTAAGTGAGGGCAGATATTCGGCCTTGAAGGTTCTGTATTGCCAGTAGCTGGCCCTGAACCTGTGCTTGGCCAGGATAGCGTCGGGTGATTGCTCTTCAGAAAGTTCTACCACCTCCGCCAGGGAAAGTCTTTTTACTTCCTGGGACTTAAGAACAGAGAAATGAGCGAAACTGATTATCAGGATAAAAATTATTGATCTTTTCATTGTATGAAATAGTTATTATTCGTATCTGAGTGACTCAATCGGATCCCTTTCAGATGCTCTTTTGGCAGGTGAATATCCAAAGATTACTCCAACCGCGGCTGAAACACCAAAAGCCACTACTACAGAAAACAGGGAAACTATAGTCAGAATGCCGGCTATCTCGTTTATCAGTTTTGAAAGTACAATACCAAGAAAAACACCGATAAAGCCGCCTGTTACACTTATCAGGACAGCCTCGGAAAGGAATTGAACAACAATATCCATCTTCTTGGCTCCGATAGCCATTCTTGTTCCAATTTCCTTTATCCTCTCCATGACAGATGCAAACATGATATTCATTATACCAATGCCTCCCACAATAAGAGAGATACTGGCTATAGCACCAAGAACTATGTTGAAGATGTCCTTTGTCCGCTGTTGCTGTTTAAGCAGGAGCTCGGGTACCGTTATTTCAAAATCCTTGACCAATGAGTGCCTTCTCAGCATCATACGACTCAAAACCTCTGTCGAGGGATTAAGTTGCTCTGTTTCCTTTACCTGTACAACTATTCTGTCGAGCTGGTTATAGTTTATTGTACCCTGGTTATTAGGATCAGAACTATTGTTAATAACACGGCCCATCATTCTTCCGTGACCGCCTGACGCCAGAAGTGATGATGCTTCGGTGGCAAGTTTCATATTCACAAGTTCACGGTTCTGGTACCTGAGCAGCATGGTCTTGATCGGTATATATATATTATCATTATAAACATTAACGCCGGTTTCTTCGAAACCTGTAAGCTTTACATTTGTCTTTTCGAGCACACCAATGACCTTCAACCATACACCATCAAACTTTATGTATTGTCCGATCGGGTCGATCTTACTGAAGAATTTTGCCCTGATATTTGCACCGATAAGGCACACCTGGATCCCGTGCTCTTCCTGGTAATCGTTGAAGTAAACGCCTGATTCACGGGGAAGGTTATACAAATGAAAGTAATCATTCGTAACACCAACCAGTTTTGCCGGGTATTTCATTCCGTTGAGAACAACGTTTGAATTATATGATATTTCCGGGCTTATCCTGTCAACGGAAGGCAGCACAGTCCTTATTGCTTCAACATCATAGAGTGTAAGTCCCCGGGAAAACTTATTCTGCTTCTTCTCACCCTCCTCTTCAGATGACTCTTCGGTCTGGATTATGGGGCTGATCAGAATGTTATTTACTCCAACCATTTTTATCTGGTCCAGGATCTCCTTCTGTGCACCTTTTCCAATGGCCAGCATAGTTATCACTGCGGCAACTCCAAATATAATACCCAGGGCAGTAAGAATTGACTTAAGCTTATTAGCCAGGATTGCCTCAAAGGCAATCACTATATCGTGAAAATATCTTTTTATCATTATGGCAAGACTAATGTGTAATTATTCATTACGGGTTACTGTTCCTGACGAAGCTTCCTTCTGCTGATCTGGTTCTCCTCCACCCTGCTGTGAACTATCTCTTCTCTGTCCTCCTCCGGAACGCATTCTTTCTTCCATAGCTTTCCTTTCCTCCTCACTCATATTATTGAATCGTTCCAGCATTTCGGGCGACATCTGCCTTTCTTGCTGGTTATTGCGGTTCATTTCATTCTCACGGCGTTGTCTGTCAGTTTCTTCATTCTTCTGGCGCAGCCTCTCTTTGATTACCAGGATCAGATCCTCTCCTGCAAGCTTAAATGTTTCAGGATCTTCAGGTGTACTCAGGTAAAGAAGATCACCTGTTCTCACGCCCTGCTCAATGATTACCTGGTTTTCGTTAGCTGCACCAAGCATAACAATCTGACGCTCCTTTGACCTGGTGTATACGAATGGGATACTGTCTTCGGTAGCGTGGACACATTCAAGAGGTATATACATTACATCTGTGTAGATACTTGTAACAATCTGATTTCCTGTAGTCATAGATGGCCTGAGAATATCGTCCACCTCATCCATTTTGATTATTACTTCAAAAACCTTCGCATCAGTATTTGGAAGCTGTTCACCAATATTGGCAACACTAATAACTTTTCCGCTGTAGCTCATTTCAGGAAAAGCATCTACTGATATTCTAACCACCTGATTTGCTTTAACCTTACTAATGTCAATCTCGTTCACGTAAGTTTTTGATATCATGGATGACAGGTCAGGTAATGTGGCTACCACCGGGTCGAACGGACTGATATTTGATCCGACCTTTCTTTTTGCCCCGCTCCATTCCCGTTTATATATTACCATTCCGGGTGCAGGGGCCATAACCTTGAATTGTGTAAGCAACACCTCCATATCCTTTACCTTTTGCCGCTGCTTGTTAAGATCAATCTCAGACTCCCTCACATCGGCCCTGGCCTGCTCAACCTTTAATACATAATTCTTCTGTGCCTGATCGAATGCTCTTGAAGCTTTATCAAGGTTTATCCGGTTCTGCCTTATCGTGGTTGGTGGTTCATACTTCGACTGCTCGAGAGTAATTTCAGCTTCTTCCATATTGAATTTCAGGTTAAGCAGATCATCCCTGAGGTCGCCAAGAGTAATGGTGGTGTCAAGTTTTTTGATATTATGACTTGTCTCATACTCTTCAAGCCTGTCGAGTTCATCCTTAAAGCTATTATCAGCATCCGAACGGTCGAGGGTTGCCACGTAATCACCCTTTCTCACAATGGTTCCCTCGGGAATAAGGTCCTGGATTGTAATATCCCTGAATCTCATATTCCTTCCTCCAAGTCCTTCAGGTCCGCGGATCTCGGTTGAATTTTCTGCCTGGAGTTCACCGGTTGTTGAAACAATTAATTCAAACTGACCGGCTTTCACCTCAGCATAAAGCAGACTCAAATCATCTTTTTTGGTTAAGCGATTAACAATCACCAGTGCAATTATTGCTACCACAACAACCAGTGTCGATATAATCAGTGTTTTCTTCATTATTGGTATGTTTTTTTTGATTCAAAATTACAGGTCACGAAATTACCAAATTTTATAATTTAGTATCGTAACTGCTTAATTATTTAATACTTCTTTAACAATAATTAACAATAATATATATAGAATATGCATTTAAATATCTGACAATTGATAATTACAAATTATTCCATATCAACAATCAAAATCGATATCAGTTAAACTTTTTAACAATTTTTATGATTTCAGAGGCTAAGGTTTCCGCAGATTGATCATCCGGGCCCTCTGAATAAACACGCAGGATTGGTTCGGTGTTTGATTTGCGCAGGTGTACCCAGCCGTTACCAGTCTCCATAAGTAATCCATCTCTCCGGTCAGTCACCTTTACACCCAATTTATTATTTATTTGTTTTAGCAGCTCATCCGGGTCACAATCTTCAAGGAGGTTGATCTTATTTTTTGAGATTACATAATGTGGATATTTGAATCTTAGTTCTGAGCATCTCATACCGGAAGATGCGAGATGCGAAAGGAACAGGGCAATACCCATTACGGCATCCCTTCCATAATGCAATGGCGGGTAAATAATACCTCCATTCCCCTCCCCTCCAATGACCGCATCAACCTCTTTCATCTTCTCAACCACATTTACTTCACCTACTGCCGAGGAGTACCATTTCCCACCATATACATTTGTTACATCCCTGAGCGCTCTTGTAGAGGAGATGTTAGAAACCGTATTGCCAGGATTAAGTGATAGTATGTAGTCAGCGCATGCAACAAGTGTATATTCTTCGTTGAATAATGATCCGTCCTCACAAACCATTGCCAGCCTGTCAACATCGGGATCAACAACGAATCCTACATCAGCATCACTTTCCTTCACACATCTTATCAGGTCATCAAGGTTCTCAGGCAGCGGTTCAGGGTTATGGGGAAATATACCGGTAGGATCCGAATATAGTTCAATAATGTCTGACACGCCAAGACTTCTCAAAAGCTTTGGAATAATAATGCCTCCAACAGAATTCACGCAATCGATCACAACCTTAAACCCTGATTCACTGATAGCCTTCGTGTTAACAGCAGGAAGCGATTTGATCATTTCAATATGCTTATCTTCATAGCCGGAAGCTGACTTAACTGAACCTGTTTCATCAGCCCCGCAATAATTGAATTTGCCTGCGTCAGCAATATCAAGAATATTCCGTCCCTCAGATGAAGAGAGTAATTCCCCATTCCTGTTCAGAAGCTTCAGTGCATTCCAGTTTCCGGGATTATGACTGGCAGAAATGATTATTCCGCCATCTGCCTTCTCGCTTGCAACTGCTATCTCGACTGTAGGAGTAGAAGCCAGGCCAAGATCAATAACATTTATACCCTGTCCGTTGAGTGTGGCCGTGACAAGCCTTGTTATCATGTCGCCTGAAGTTCTTGCATCCCTTCCGGTAACTATATGAATAGGTTCACCACTTTTGCCTGATTTAATCCAATCCCCGAATGCAGAGGTAAATCTGACAATATCGACCGGACTCAATCCTTCTCCGGGATATCCACCGATTGTGCCCCGTATTCCTGAGATAGATTTTATTAGTGCCATTTGCTTGTCTGGTTTAGCCTGTTTTGACATGTATAATCAGCACTTCACAAAGGTGCAAAAAAATAATGAATTGCGGCGGCCTAAGGGTGAATGTCCGGTTTAGATTAATAGTTGGTTAAATAATTGTAACTTTGCAAACCATTAGTTTAAGCCAATGATAAAGAGGGAGAAAAGAAGTGATTTCAAGAAAAATGACCCCGGCGGAATGATCCGGCTCAACCGGTTCATTTCAAACAGCGGTGTCTGTTCGCGCAGGGAGGCAGATGAGTTGATAAAGGCTGGTCAGATAAGCGTGAACAACAAGGTTGTCACTGATATGGGTATCAGGGTGGGCAAGGGCGATGTGGTTCGCCATAAAGGGAGGAAACTGAGCTCAGAAAGGAAGGTATATATACTGTTGAACAAACCAAAAGGATATATCACCACCCTTGATGATCCGCATGCCGATAAAATTGTTACCGACCTTATCCGTAATGCATGTACTGAAAGGGTATACCCGGTTGGCCGGCTGGACAAAAACACCACCGGTTTGCTTCTCCTGACAAACGATGGGGAGCTATCAGACAGATTATCACATCCAAGGCATAACCGGAAAAAGATATATCATGTATTTCTTGACAGACCTGTTACCAGGACAGATCTTGTCTCTCTTGCTGAGGGATTGGATATCGGAGAAGAAAATAAGGTATTTGCCGATTTAGCCACTTATCCCGATCCGGAGGATAAATCCCAGGTGGGAATAGAGATCCATTCAGGGCAGAACAGGGTAGTAAGGAGGCTATTTGAGGCTTTAGGTTACAGGGTAAAGAAACTCGACCGGGTATATTACGCCGGGCTGACCAAAAAAAATCTTCCACGGGGCAAATGGAGATTCCTGTCAGAGAAAGAGGTAACCGACTTAAAACGAGGCAGGATTAACTGAGATTGGAATGAAACACAGATCCGGTTTTGTAAATATACTTGGGAATCCCAATGTTGGGAAATCAACATTGATGAACTCGCTTGTAGGTGAAAAACTATCGATTATCACCTCCAAGTCGCAGACCACAAGACACCGGATCATGGGTATTGTAAGCGGCGATGATTTTCAGATCGTATATTCAGATACGCCTGGCATATTAAATCCTAAATATCTGCTCCAGGAGTCGATGATGAAGGCTGTATCAGGTGCTCTATCCGACGCTGATCTGATAATATATGTCACTGATGTAATTGAATCTGTGAATAAAAACAGCCAATATCTCAGGAAGATTCTAGATGCGGAGGTTGAAAAGATCATCGTGATAAATAAGATTGATCTTTCCTCCGGGGCAAAGCTTGACAGGCTCTATGAGTTCTGGGAAGGGATGGTTCCCGGAACACAGATAGTGCCGATTTCCGCTTTAAACAACTTCAATGTTGATAACCTCCTGAAGATGATCCTGGAGAAGCTGCCTGAAGGAGCTGAATATTTTCCCAAAGATCAGCTCACCGACAGGCATGAGAGATTTTTCGTTACAGAAATAATCAGAGAGAAAATACTGGTTCACTACCAGAAAGAGATACCCTATTCTGTTGAAATTGAGATAGAAAGCTATAAAGAGGAGAGATCTCTTACAAGCATAAGAGCAATTATCCACGTTGCCCGCGAAAGCCAGAAGGGGATAATTATAGGCCACAGAGGATTGATGCTAAAGAAAGTAGGAAGTGAGGCAAGGAAGGATATAGAGGAGTTTATCGGAAGGAAGGTATTTTTAGAGCTTTTTGTTAAAGTCCGCAAAGAGTGGAGAGATGATAAAAGAAGTCTTAGAATGTTTGGCTATTGATCCCGGAATATAGTGTCTTCTTTTCTTAAATGAGAAAATAAAAAAATGAGTAGAATTGTTGCCATAGTTGGAAGACCCAATGTTGGGAAATCCACCCTGTTCAACAGGCTTGTTGAATCAAAGCAGGCTATTGTTGATAAGGAGAGTGGTGTTACACGCGATCGTCATTATGGTAAAGCAATCTGGAATGGTGTTGAGTTTTCAGTTATTGATACCGGAGGGTATGTAGAAAATTCCGATGATATATTTGAAAGTGAAATAAACAAACAGGTGATTCTTGCGATAGAGGAATCGGATCTTATAATATTTCTTGTTGATGTAATGAGTGGGATCGCCGACCTTGATGAGTCAGTTGCTCAGCTTCTCAGACAAAGTAAAAAAAATGTCATCCTTGCGGTGAACAAGGTCGACAACAGTGACAGATTGCACTATGCAGCTGAATTTTATGCACTGGGACTGGGTGAGTATTTTGCCATTTCGTCTGCCAATGGCAGTGGAACCGGAGACCTTCTTGATCGCGTAGTACAACTGTTGCCTGAAGGGGAAAACGAGAAGGATTTTGAAATCCCCAGAATTGCGGTAGTGGGCAGACCTAATGTAGGAAAGTCATCCCTTGTAAATTCATTCCTGGGGGAAGAACGGAATATTGTAACTCCTGTGGCAGGAACCACAAGAGACTCGATCCATACCCGTTATAATAAGTTTAATCATGATTTCTACCTGATCGATACAGCTGGTTTAAGGAAAAGGGGGAAGGTAAAAGAAGAAGTTGAATTCTATTCTACCCTCCGCGCTGTAAGGTCAATTGAAAACTCCGACATTTCCCTGTTGATGATAGATGCCACCAGGGGGATTGAATCGCAGGATCTCAATATTCTCCACATCATCCAGAAGAACAGCAAGGGACTTGTATTATTAGTTAACAAATGGGATCTTATTGAAAAGGATAACAATACCCTTAAACAGTTTGAAGCTGTCATAAAGGAACGTACAGCTCCCTTTACCGACTATCCGATCCTGTTCATTTCAGCAATTAATAAGCAGAGGATCCATCGTATTCTTGAAACTGTAATGACTGTTAATGAGAACAGGACAAGAAAGATCCAGACATCCATGTTGAACAGCTTTATGCTTAAAGAAATTGAAAAGAATCCTCCACCTGCCACCAAAGGAAAGTATATCAGGATAAAATATGTGACTCAGCTTCCAACATATTCACCCTCTTTTGCATTCTTTTGTAACCTTCCCCAGTATGTAAAAGAGCCTTACAGGCGATACCTGGAAAACCGGCTCAGGGAACAATACGATTTTTCAGGTGTTCCTATCAGGATCTTTTTCAGAAAAAAATAATAATATTGGTGTGATTTTTGATAGGTAATGATTAAATTATGATCTTCAGGATAACATATATTATTGTCGCTGTCACTCTACTGATACTGGCAGCCTGCACCAAGTTCAGGCATCTGCCTCCTGAGCCTAAGATTGAATTCAGGAGTTTTGTAATGTTTGATTCGATAGATATTCTTGGTAATCCTTCCAGGGCCGGAAAGCTGGAGTTTTACTTTGAAGACGGAGATGGTGACGTTGGGATAAAGGTGAATGAATTCTCCGAAGAAGATACAACCAACCTGTTCATAACCGGTTATCGCAAGATTGACGGATCATTCATTGAAATGACCGACAGCACAGATGTTCTCAAACCCTCCGATTACAGGATACCCTTTATTGAGAGGAGCGGCCAGAACCATGTAATTATGGGAACGGTCGAGGTAACCTTCCTGTATCTCTTTTTCACCAATAATGATACGATAATGTACGAGTTTTACATCAAGGACAGGGCTGGTAACCTCAGTAACAAGGAGATTAGCTGTGAGATAGCATTCAGTGGTGAAGGAGGGTGTGTTACTGATTCAGATTAAACCTTTACTGCCATAAACAAGACATCATCCACCTGATCGAGTTCACCTTTCCATTTGTCAAAATAATCCTCAACCTTTATACATTGATTATCCATCTTCAAATCCTGAATCTCGTCTATTAACTGTTTAAGCCGTATTATCTTAAGTTTTTTACCGGCCTTACCGCCGAACTGGTCGGGATAACCATCAGAGAACATGTATATGGTGTCATTTTCTTTGAGGTAATACTCCTGGTCATCAAAGTATTTTTCGAACAGCTCCTCTCCGCCTATAGAACTCTTGTTCCCCCTGATATAGTATTGTTCCCCATCCATTACCAGGATCACCGGTCGCATAGCCGATGCAAATCGAAGAAGTCTCGTTTTTGTATTGTATTCGCAGACAACCATGTCCATGCCATCGCTGGTTTTGGATTCATCCAATCCCTGGTTGAGGGTCGAAGATATCTCTTTATCGAGCGTGGCCAGTATTTCAGAAGGCCTGGTGATCTCCTTTCTTACTATAATCTCCTGGATCAGGGCAGAGCCAATCATCGACATAAATGCTCCGGGGACACCATGGCCGGTAGAATCTGCACAAACCACAATTACTCTTTCATCATCAAGCCTGTCGAACCAGTAGAAGTCACCACTGACTATATCACGTGGACGGTAGAAAACAAATGCTCCGTTAAATAATTCATTCAGCTTATTAAGTGGAGGTAACAGACTTGCCTGGATCCGCTGTGCGTAGTTAATGCTATCTGTTATTTCCCTGCTTTTCTGCTCTATCTCTTCTTTTTGTTCGATTACCTCCGATGTTCTTTCAGCAAGCTCATTCTCCAGTTGTTGTTTTGCCTTCCTCTGGGCCCTCTCCCTTATTGAAATAATTAGCATTACCAGGCCTGAGAGCAGAATAATAACCACAAGGATGAACCACCACATTCTCCAGACCGGCTTTTTGATCAGCAGATCGAACCCAGCTTCATTATTATCAGATATTCCGTCAAAATTATACGAGATCATCCTGAAACGATAGTCCCCATCGCTCAACTTGTATGTGTGTTCCCTGTTATAGGTTGGTTCTGACCAATCGTTATCATAGTTATCAAGCCTGAATTTATAGTAAACCTTTTCAGGATCTGAATAATATAGCCCAATAATTCCGATCTGTAATGAATATCTGTTTTTATAGGGAAGTACATATGAATCCTGCAGAGCATATGGTACATTATCAATGGTTACAGAAAGAATATTGCTGACAGGCGGGTTAAGTCTAAAAAGATCTTTTCTGGGATCATATATCATCAGACCTTCAGATGTGCCGATCAGAACAATCCCGCTGCCAGTTTCATATATAGCATTTTTGTTGCATTCGGCCCCGGCAATTAATATATCAACGAAGGTCCTCATCTGGTCCTGTTCCTGGTCATAAACAGAGAAGCCTCTTTCGTGACCAATCCAGATCCTTCCGGTATTGTCGCACATTATACTGCTGCAATAGTCATTAAGCAGACCGTTTCTGGAGGATATATTCCAAACACTATCCCCGGAAAAGCAAAAAACTCCTGAACCACGGGTGCTGACCCAGATCTTTCCTTCAGAGTCAATGGTATGTGCCTGAAATTCAATTCTCGCACCACCATAAATAACTGCTTTCCCGGAATGTACACCGGTTACAGGGTCAATAGTATATAACCGGTTCCCCTGGGTTGCAACATATACCCTGCCGGTTCCATCGGGCAGGATCTGATTTATGCTATTGTGAGGTAGCATATCTGTAGTAGTAAACCTTCGGCTATCCAGTGTCTCTGTGTTTATTTCAATGACTCCACTATGTGTTGCCAGCCAGACAAGGTCGCCATCGCTTTTGATGTCATTAATATAATTCTCAAGATTGTTTGCTGATCTGAAAAACTGGCTTACTTTTCCATCCGGGTTCTGAACATAAACGCCCGATCCATCCGTACCAATCAGTAGCGAACCTTCATCAAGAAATCGATATACATTTATTTTCGAGATTCCCGCATACCTGCTCAGATCAGTGTAACTTACAACCTCTCCACTCCCCTCCTTAAGTTTATAATATCCCTGTTGGGAGCCTGCAAAAATATAACTATCGATCCCGAGTAAAGTAACAATGTTGTTTTCATTACTGCCATTCCCGGGAGTTAAGAACATATATGCATCGGAACCAAGTATTGATACACCCGATCCATACAGACCCATCCAGAGATTTCCTTCGTTGTCCTTATAGAGGGTTTTTACATCATTTCCAGCCAGACCGGCCTCAGAGTTGAATTGCTCTACCTCAAGCAACTTATTATTCCCTTGTTCAAAGCTGATTTTCAGAGTTCCATTTTCGAATGTTGAAACCCAGACAATGTCGCCATCGCATATTATTGATTGAACTCTGGCCCCGCCTAACAATTCATGCTCGAATTTTGTTAACCGGATACTGTCGTTCTGGATTGAGGCCATGAATAATCCATCATACTCCGTACCTATTAAGTACTGGTTACCGGTTCTGAATTCTTCAATGGCCTGAACCTTACTAAAGTTCAATTCTTCGGTCTCATCAATAAGTTCCAGCACATCATCATGGAATCTTGAAAGTACCAGCCCCTGCTGGGTTCCCAGAAGAAGATCACCGGTAGCGGTAAATATTGCTGAGAAGAGGTTGTAGTCGACAGGGGATGCAAGTTTCTGAACATTATAATTGTCAACAGGATCTATTCTGAACAATCCTTTCATCTGGCTTACTGCAATTATCCTGTTCTGGGGATCCTCTATAATATCATTAATCTGTTTTGCGTCAATTCCGGCAATTTCAAGAAAATTATTGTTTTTCAAGCAGAAGACCTTACCATCGCTAAATCCAAAGAACAGGGATTTGTCTGACGATGAACGACTGGTTACAGCATTTCCGGTTGAAGCTGAATCAACCTTAGCATCAGTCTGGAAGGAAAATCCATCAAAACGGGTCAATCCATTGCCTGTGCCAATCCAGATAAAACCTTTATCATCCTGATTTATTGTATATACAAATCTGTTCGGTAGACCCTGATCGGGATTATAATTTCTGAAGTGATATGTCTGTCCGAAAGATATAAATGAGCAAACGGATAATATGACAGTCGATATTATCCAGTATTTTAATTTTGATACTATTCCCATTAATTCTTTCTATTTTAGAGGATTTACCCGGATGCTGGGTTTATATACAGGCACTCCGCCAATTGGTATTGTGAAGAAAGGTAAAAGCTCTCCATATTGATTTTCAACTGAAATTACCACATTATTATTTCTGACGAGGAATTCCTGCTTTTTAATAAACTGGAAGTCAAGTGAAGCATTCTGCTCTGAATCCACAATCTGAATCTTACTTTCCGCCCAGTCATCTTCATTTGATGTCTCCTGATAGAATCCTTTTTTCACACTTGAAACCACTTTGATAAGACCATCGTCATCCCAATCGAAATTCCTTTGTCTCACGTAAATTGTTGCTGTATCAACAAATGGATATATGTGGGCAATATTTACCAAATCATTCCACATCCGGAAGGAGTACTCATAGGTAAAAGCGTTACCATCTTCGATAGGGGTATTCTCATCCGCACTCCTACTCAGGTAATACCTGTATAGATTACCATCATCGCCTGTCACTCCCTCGGTTATGATCTTAAATACATACCCTCCTATATCTTCAACAAATTCTCCCTCCGTGGGGTTGAAAGGCCCGAATGTGTACCAGTCATCATCATACCTGGTATCCATGCCAAATATCCTGGAAGCAAGTAAAGTACCGCTTCTGTATTCACCTGTTGGCTGAATACCTTTTGCATCATCATTAGTAAATGAATCTGCACCACCATAAATAGAGTAGGACATCCTTGTATCCCAGAATCCATTTATCTCATCAATCTTGCCGCCAACGTCCGGATCGTAGACCCTGATATAAAATGGTCGGGTATAATTTGGAGGTATTTTAAAAAAGAATGTCTGCGAAAAGTCATCATCCCCCCAGGAGGTCTCCCCATTCTTGCCAAAAGTCATGAGGTATGGAATATTCTCATCCAAGGCTGGTACAGGCTGGGCAATGGCATTCATGCCTCCGCACAGGACCACTCCGATCAACATATTCATTAACAATATTCTAACTTTTCTCCACATCTCAAATGCAAAAATAATCTATTTTGATCTACTCTACTCCCATGACTATAATATATTTTGAAACACAGGTTTCTCTGACATTACCGTTTGCATCAGGTCCGGAAGTTATTATTAGTTGAATATTATATACTCCCTGTTCAGAAAACACTTTGTTAACATTCAAACCCGTTGAAAATGATTCATCACCAAAATTCCAGTAATATTTCCTGATGGTCCAACCCGGAAGATTGGTCATGGCGGCGTCAAAAGCAACTTGCTCCCCGGCCCTTACGGTATCGGGTGCGGTTATGAATGCCTGTTCGGTCCTTTCTATATCCAGAACATAGTTCACCTCATTGTATTCTATATCACCAGTAACCTTATCTATCACATTAAGTTTTACAATATATGTGCCAGCCTCTTCGAAACAATGCTCCGATGTGGCCCCAAGGGCTTTACCTCCATCATCAAAATCCCATTCATATTCATATGGAACCGAATCGAACTTCACAGCATTTTCCTCGATAAATTCATAACAAAAACTATCTGTGATTAATGAATCGCACTGACTTTTCCTGATGATAAGAGAGGTGAACCTGTAGATATCATCACTCCGGTCACGATCCGATGCAAAGAATCCGCGTGATGATCCGGATTCATTTACCAGAGAAAAATCATTTGATGATGAGTTTAGGGGCTCAGGAAGCAATACCGGTTTTGACCAGGAACCAAAATCAAGTCTCGAGGAGTATATGTCGAGTCCCCCGTAACCACCGCTCCGGTCAGAGGCAAAGTATAGCTCCAGAGTCTGGCTGAAGTAGGGATAGAGGTCAGCACCCTGACTGTTAACCTCAGGTCCGAGGTTAACAGGATTAGACCATCTGCCATTCAACCACTCGCACATATAAATATCTGATCCGCCACTTCCTCCCGGCATATCTGAGGCAAAAAAGAGATATTTGCCATCAGAACTGATAAAGGGATGAGCAGTCTTCCAAAGGGGGTCATTATGTTCAAAGGGTCTTATATTTATCCAGTTCTCACCCGACCGGTCGGCGATGAATATCCCGTAATTGTTCTCACTGCCTGATCTCCTGGCTCTCTTCCCTGTCTCAATATTGCGCGTGAAATATATCTGGTTGCCATCTGGTGTAAAACAGAACGGGCCATCAAAAACCCCGGACTGCAGATCCCTGGAGAATAACTTTGCACTCCCCCATTTCATTGTATCTTTTCGTGAAGCGAAGTAAATATTATAGACTTTCTCACCATTAAAATTCTCAATATTCGACACAACGCTAAATTTCCTGTCGGAACAAAAGACAATACCATCATCAGTTAAAACAGGTGAAATCTCACTGAACATTCTCAGACTGAAGGGTACTTTGTCGATCCTGTAAAGTTCATTCTCCTGTCCTTTCACAGATATCCCCGGCAGGATCAATATAAAAAATGATATAATTCCAAAGATGCCTTTCATTCTCAGAAATATCTAGGATTAGCTGCATTCACTTTTTTACCAAATTCCATCCTCAGTCCCACTTCGTGAGTACCTGAGGTAAAACTACTCAGGCCGCCCATACTATACTCATATGCGTATCCAATCTTTAACTGCTGGGTTATCTGAATTTCAGCAATTCCAACCAGAACCTCTTCGCCTACTCTATATGATGCTCCAAGCCATACAAAATCGGCAATTATGAAATTCCCGTTTATATCAGCCAATATAGGTTTATCTGGAGAATATCTGACCAGGACGGAAGGTTTAAACCTGAATCCTTCACTGAATGAGATCAATACGCCTGATGAAATAAGAAAATCATAATTATTATAATCGTGGTAGAATTCATAACCTGAGCGGGTACTGTTCTCCCGGTAACTGAACATCATGGGAACGGACAAACCGGCAAAGAATTTCTTATTATAATAGTATACTCCCACTCCAACATTTGGAAGAATGTATGAAGTTACCGCATCAGTAAAGACAGGATCCGGGACGACGGTTGACACATTTGAATAGTCGCAGTTCGACATGTCGACGCCGGCTTTTAGTCCTAATGACCATTTTCCTCTTCGGGTTGTAATGTGATAAGCATATTGTGCGAAAACACCAGCATTATGTGACACACCGTAAGTCTGATAATGAGCCATTATACCTAAAGCTACCCTTTCCTTTTTAAGTGGCGCATGAGCTGTAAATGATTGCATTACCGGTGATCCGTCTGCTCCAAGTAATTTCTGGCGGTAAAGAATTGTGGTACTTAGTGCATCTCTTGTGCCTGCATATGCCGGATTAATAACCAGGCCGTCAAGCAGGTACTGGCTGTAAACCGGATATGTCTGACCTGCCAATTCAAGAACTGTCATTAAAAGAATAAACGTTATTACTAATAATCTACCCTTCATCTATCTTTTAATAATCACAAAACCATTATACTTCCTTGGCACGGGAGTTCCTATTGTCAGATAATAGTAGTATGTGCCATCAGGCAACGCACTTCCCTGCATATCGATACCTTCCCAGTCGCTGGAATAATTATCAGCCCTGAAAACTACTGCCCCTGTCAGGTTTGTTACAACCAGTTGATTGGTTGTAAATTCAAGACCTTCGATCTTAAATGTCTGGTTGAACGCATCTCCATTTGGTGAGAACCCCTGTGGAATAAATATTGTTTTGACTGTAAGAATCACCTCATCTTCTTCGGGTGGGCAGATCCCGTTAACAATTGTCCACTTCAGTTTGTTTCCCCCGTTATACAGGTTTCTTACCCATGTTGTTGCCAGGTTCTCATCATCAAATGAAGGAGAGCCTCCGCTAAGCACAACCGACCATGTACCTGTCCCAACCGTTGGATCTGAGCCCAATAACCGGAACTCATATTCGAAAGGAACAAGGACCGAATCGGGTCCTGCATACGCAGGCGCAGGTGGCTCCCAGAAGGTTATATCTACCGAGGCCGAATCAACACACAGCCAGTTGGTCTCTTTCCACCAGAATCTCCATATACCCCAATCCTGTACCTCAATCTGGTTATTGCTGCTGTTCAAATCGGCAACAGCCGTCAGGATGGCAGAATAGCTCGACCATTGACCTGCCCATGAGCCACTTGGTGTAGCCTGGAGTGTATATGTGAGTCCACATACTTCATCATCATTTCCCGGATCGGGTGATGGATTCATATATACAATGACTGTTCTGACTCCTGTCATGCTGGTTGCTACACAACCATTCGCATCAGTTACGCCAGCAAATGAATAATCGAAGGTCGCAAACGGGTCGGTGGAATTATTTACCGGACTGTTTTTGAAATCATATGCAGGAGTAGCTGCAGGAAATGATATATCTGCAGTACCATCATTCAGTACGATGTTCCATGGTGCAGTTCCTGTGAGGTTCAGGTTAACCGTGATCTCTTCTCCTGAACAGGTAGTATCTTTCAGTGCAATGATAGTCCCGGTTGGTAATGGATGAATACCGACCGCAATTGATGAACCAATGTTCTGGCAGCAATCAGATAATCCGGAATAGACCGTTCTCCTGTAATATTTTGGATTGGTAAGAACCGGGGGCTGATAATTTTTTTGGTTATTGGTCCCACTGGCTGCAGAATAGGCTATATCATCTGTACTTTCTTCCCACAGATAGATGTAATTTCCGTCTCCGCCCAGCGGATCTGATCCGGTAAGCATCTGTGGTTGAGTGTTGTAACAAACTGTCTGGTTAGCGCTTATTGTGTTGTTGGAGATCGGTGGCAGTACTACAATATTTATTGTATCGCTGTTGGTTGAACATTCACCTGAAATTACTCTCCTGAATATCCAACATGTATTTACCTGTGCCTGAGGGCTGTAATTTTTCTGGTCAGCTGTTCCGGGAGCCGTATTGAATGTTGAATTATCGTAACTTATCATCCACTCATAGACATATATTTCCGTGCCCCCCCCAGGGCTGGTGCCAACAAGGGTGGCAGGAGTTTGCCCTTCACAAATAGTGGTATCTGTTACTAATGACATAGTTGATGCGGAGTTATTTACTATAGCCGGATGAACCTCAACAACAATGACGTTACTCGTATCGTTACAGGCTGAAGAGAATACCAGGCGCCTGTACCAGGTTGTGTCGGCCAGGGGCATGCCTGGTATATAATCTCTTCCATTTTCAAGAGGAATGTCATTAAATTGCAAATCACCGCGTATACTATCCTGCCATACATATGCAGGTACACCGTCGCCTCCTGTTGCATCAAGGCCTGTGATCGGGATGGGAATATCCCCTTCGCATATGGTTTGGTCAGGTGAAATAATATTGTCGCCGATATCAGGCCAGTTCTTAAGGTGTACAGTATCTGAAGCATCAGCACAAACATCATTATAGCCTGATTTGACAATCCTTCTGTAGTACTGATCACCCGGGAAGTTCGGTGATGTTTCGTCAGGGTCGTAGTTTTGAAGATTGATAAGACCCTCTGCATCAGCAAAACTTATATTATCTGTGCTGCTCTCCCAGAAGTAGGTGTAGCTCCCCGCTCCTTCTCCTCCAGAAGGTAATGATCCGGTAAGGTCGGCAAACAGCTGGTCGTTACATATTGTCTGGTCAGCCGCCAGAGTATTTGATGCGTGGTCAATAACAGGCCATACATATACCGTTACTGATAAGCTGGTATCAACACATCGACCTGAGGTTACCTCGCGCCTGTAGTATGTTGGTTCATATAATGCAGGCGGGCTATAGTCTGAATTTGTGTTAATTCCTGTTGAGGAGGGCCAGCCGGGGTCTGTAAGGGTACTGTCGATCCACATGTAAGTGTAAATCCCGTTCCCTCCGGTGGGTCCGGGATTTGTCGGTACCAGGGCTGTTGCCGGTACCTGCCCGTAGCAGAGAGTATCATTGTACCCGATCAGGTTGTCTGCAATAAGTGGCTGAACCAGAAACAGTACCGGTTTTGAAGTGTCGGTCATAGCTGTTATGGGAGTTGAATCGGTCACAATCCTGCGGAACCACACCGTATCAGTTTCCTGCCCATGATTGATAAGATCGCGGCTGACCGGGGCAAGGTCGGTCCATGCTATTTCATTGTAGCTTCTTTGCCACTTAAAGGTATAAGGCTCAGCTCCTCCGACAGGGTCTGTCCCTTTAAGGTCGGGGATATATTCGTTAAAGCAGATTGAATCAGTTTGAGTGGATGTTTCCGTAGATACAATGGAATTAAAGAGGAATCCGTTGAGCAAAAGTTTAAGATCGTTTCTGACGATCCCTCCCTCACCGGGTGAGCCCCCGCGACTTAGCCCCGGATAGCCGATCCGACCCTGCAACCCACCATTTATGTTCGTTGTAATATTCCCTGAAAGCGAAGTTTTCGTCCAAATGAATCCTCCACTGCCACCACCGCCTGAACCATAAAAGTTCTGAGTATGGCCACCATGACCCCCCGTTGCCACAAGATTAAGATCTGTGGGATCAAAGGTGGATGACGAAATAATAATCGATCCTCCTGAACCTCCACCCCCGGCACCTGCCTGTCCACTTGTAATAGTTGAGGCACTGTCTCCGCTAACCACTATGGTGAAGCCATTCCCGGCAATTGTATCTGTGAGTATAAATACCATTCCACCGCCATTACCACCTCGTGAAGCTGATCCGGTCGTGTAGCCGGATGAACCTCCACCGGATCCCATAAATACTCTTCCGCTCAAATTAGCATATACTATCTCCTCGCCTCCCTTCCCACCTCCGATTGCGGAACAATCCTCCTTATAACCGCTACCTCCATTACCAAATCCGCCACCGCCACCGCCACCTGCAAATTGACCATTTCCGCCACCACCGGCAGTTGAAATATATTGTTTTCCTTTTGCATACTTATTTGTATCTAAAAGTACTCCTCCTTCAATATGTGTTGCCAATCCCTCTCCTTTCCGGCCAGCTGTCATCATACTGGTATGATAATAGAGGCTATCCCCTGACACATCCGCACAATCACCGTTGACAGAGGCAGGTATTGCTCCACGGAACCCTTTCCCCGAAACATCGATGCCGGCATTCAGACTCACCTTGTTCCTGGCAATTATTGCTACAATGCCACCAGTACCTTTTGAGACATCCCATTTATCACATGTAAGCGTACCATCAATACTAACCTCATCGTAGGATGGTACCTTTATAAGCTGCACCATGCCTGTAGGGTCGTAAGTACCAATGAGAGAATTCCTGAATGTTATCTTTTTTGGTCCGGTTTCCACCTGTTCTATCAGGATGAACTCATAGAACCCGGGCTGTCCGTTATAACTTTCCTCAATTCCGAATAATGCCGGATTATAAACGCTGCTAACCCCTACTCCTTTCATCTGAATTAACAGGACTGTATCGCCTGTTGCAAAAGCCGAAACATCATCCACAATAACAAAATCAGCACCTACGGAGGTAACTTTGGCATATGAATTTACTACGCCGGAAATTTGTCCGGACAGATTTCCGATACTACCGGCTAAGGGTAATAGAAAAAAGAAGGAAATTATGGAAATAATATAATTAGGTCTGGCCAGGGTCATCTACTATGTTCTCAATACTTCTCAAAAATAATTAAAATCCACAATTATTCAACAAAGTGAATAATCAGAAGAACAGACATATTCGGATTATTATACGGAGGCCGTTGAAAATAGATGCATAAACGCATTATATAATATTCAGGACAGGATATTCGATAAAAAATGTTGTTCCTTTATTTACTTTCGACTCAAACCAGATGTTCCCGTTTGCTGTTTCAACAATTCTTTTGGTAATTGCAAGGCCCAGTCCCATGCCCGAGGATTTGGTTGTAAAATTAGGTGCAAAAAGTTTGTCCTTCAGATTATCAGGTATACCTACTCCATTATCACTGATTTTCATTAGTGCTTTTCCCCGGCTCTGTTCCACGGAAATATGGATTGATCCCTTTCGATTGGCCGGTATTGCCTGTACGGAATTTCTTAAGATATTGGTTAGCATGCTGTTAAGCTGCTCTTTGTCAGCATATATCATGATTTCAGTCAATCCATTAAGATCGATCATAAGGTTAATATTACTTATATTCATGAACAGCTCTGAAATACTATTGATATGGCTTATCAGGTTGGTTTTACTGGGATTAGCCCTGGGCATCCTGGCAAAATTAGAGAACTCTGTAGCAATTGAAGAGAGGTTGTTAATATATTCAATCTGACTCTCTGAGAATCTGCTTATTCGCTTCTCAAAGTCCTCTTCCTTATTTTCCCATGATTTAAACAATTGCTGCACATTCAATTTCATTGGTGTAAGGGGGTTCTTAATCTCATGCGCAATTTGTTTTGCCATCTCCCTCCATGCATCTTCTCTTTCGGTCCTGGCAAGTTTTAGTGCGCTCTCATGTAATTCCTGAAGCATTGTGTTATACTGCTTTACAAGCTCCCCGATTTCATCTTTCCCTTTATATTCAAGGGGTTCGCTAACTTTCCCGAGGCGAACAGAAGCAAGCCCCTCCTGCAGCATACTGAGAGGATTAGTAATCCTGGCAGAGATAAATACAGCGATCCCCATTGCGATCACGATCAGTATAAGTGAAAAATTAACTATGGTAACTACAAGGTTCGAAACCTCTTCGGTGAGGCGGCTCTGAACGTTAAAATATGGTAAATTCAGGAAGGCCAGTACCTCATTCCTTTCATTCATAAAAAGTGTATAAGCTGAAAGGAATTTTAGCTTGCCTATCTGTTCTTCGTGAATATATTCAGAACCACCCCTGATAGCAAGGCGCGAAAAGGCCAGGTAATCCATCCTTGTACTGGTAAGTTTCTTGTCGAATATTTCGCGTCGCGAGGTTGCCAGCAGGTTGCCATCGGTAGTATAGAGGTTTATATCAGTTTTAAAAACATTTGAGAACTTTGCCAGAAGAGCATCCAGAGATTCATATCCATCACCACTCCAGTCAGCCGACAGACTCTCCTCCTGTGCCAGTTTATGCTCCAGTTCAATAAAGACCGAACTTAGCTTCTCTTTAATATTATCGAGATGTTTTCCCCTGTATTGGTTTATACTCAGGATAATAACAACTGTGCCAATTGCAACTACTGAACCCAACAGGAGAACGATAAACGCATATTGTATTTTTTTTCTGAAATCAAATCCTGAAAATATTACAATCCGGGATGGAATAATAAACAGCCCAAATGCAAAATAGAGCAGGAAAAACAGAACAAAAAAGTAGGTAAATGTTACGAGATGATCTGTAAACAGGATTGACGGTCGCGTAATTACCATTGCTATGTCAGGAGAATGATTATATATCAGGTAATCTGTCCCCCCAATCCTGAACATCACAAACTCACGCTCAGGATCATTAAGGTATTTCATTACCGGCTCAAAGGGGAAAGCACCTGTCTGGATAACAAGTGTATCAGAATAATACTTGGCTACCGAATACTCCTGGAGCTTCGGTTGTATAAGATACTTTTCGTTTAGCAGAAGCCTGGGATATCCTGACTGCACATACTTAACCTGGTTTACCAATTCTATAAACAGGCCGTTTGTATCGCCTTCGGTATTCTTATAATAAAGAGAGCCAAGGTAATAGGCCCTGCCCGACCGGTTATTCAGAAATACAAGGTTTGAGTCGGCCAAAGGTATCCCCATGGAATCTGATCTTTCCCTGAAAAAGTCGAAGCAGTTTACCAGATTTGGATTATTCTCCAGTCTTAATGGTGATCTACTGTTACATACGGTATAGATCATGTCATAGTTTTCCCAATAGTCAGTGAAATATTTATTGTCCAGATAGTCATAGATATTTACAACGTCTTCATCACTGAAGTATTCAAGTCCCATCAGGGATGAGATCAAGGTGTCACTCTTTATTTCCTCCCAAAGATCAAGGAGCAGTGATTCGCCGTAAATATCATTATCGGTACAATAGTTAATCGCCATTACCTCAAGATTCCTCGTTTCCCTTTCTTTAGTTTCGGTGGGTAATATATATGAGGTATAGGCTGCTGAAACAATTGCAAAAAGGACGGATATATTTAAATTTGAGACTCTAGAGCCTCTGACCAGTCTTGCAATTGCTATCATCAAGGCAAAAGTTACCAGTTCGGCAAAAGGATTTTTACCTCTTAAGGCAAAGAAGAGAAACATTATAATAACCGCAGTTCCTGAAGCAATAAAGATTGAACGGTCACTAACCCTCTGGCAGGAATACATTACCCTTAGCAGATAGATGCCAAGGGCTACAAAAAAGAGAGATGAGGAGAGAATTGCCACAAGAGTGAATTGGTCAAGGTCAATTATCTTATGGATCTCAAAATTGATATTGGATACAGCTATGAACTTTGATAAGATCCATGAAAATAAAATAAAGATCAATCCGCCAATAATCAGGCAGGATACCATGCATGCAAAGTCCCTGCCGGGTTTTTCACCGCCCTGATCAGGTAATGGGTAATACCTGTGAAACCCGTATGCCATATATAGAAAAAGAAGCGAAATAATCAGCATATGTCCGGGAGATGGAATTAAGCTTCCAAGAGTGAACCTGTCTGAAGCAAATATCCCCAGATGATTAATGACTTCCGGTTTGTCACTAAATAGAAACAGAAGGTAAATAGTTGAACTGAGGATCAGGAATAGCAGGAATGACAATAACTTGTTTTTTCTGGAAGTGAGAAATGATGCCAGTCTGTTGCCCAGCGACACAATTAAAAAGATAAATATCATCCATAACAGAACAGGAATAATACCGATTATTGTAACAATCCTCTCCTTATTGTCGAATGTCATTGAGAAAAGGAATTCGCCTGATTCGCCATAAACCGGGTAACCTACATTCTCAATCAATGAAAAACCCGAACCTTCAGGCAAGCCAAGTCCTTTAACATACCCTGGTACAATATATTCGTTTTTAATATTGTAATCATTTCTGATAACCACCAGGCTTACAAATACATTGTTCTCCTCTTCGAGCTTATGCAATATCATCCACCTGTTATACAGGAAGATAAATGGCTCTTTAAGCAGAGTTGTATCGTATTCTGCCGGAAGTAAGAAACTATTATCTGACCAGGCCTTAAGTATACCGTCGCTATAGTAGGCTGCTATTATATTGCCCTCCTTAATGACTTCTTCCATCTCATTATCCAGACCGACACTATCATCCTTAACTTCAGCAATTTTTTCGAGGTAACCAGCAGCCTTAATCTCTTTCCTGATGATCATACGGTTTACCTTTGAGACTTCATACCTGTACTTAATATTGCTATTGTGAATAATGTCGGCAACAGCTGCCGCGATAAACACAATTAAAGTGGAAATAAGCAAAAATTTCGTTGATAGATTCCTATTCATATTAATAACGGGTGTAAATTAGTCATTATGATATGGTATCCCGTTGATAATCGTAAGTGCCCTGTATAACTGCTCCGCGAACAATAACCGTACCAATTGATGGGAAAAGGTCATTTTCGAGAGCGATAATATCTTATTTGCCTTTGATCTCAATTCTTCATGTATGCCCCATGGTCCACCGATAATGAAAAGCAGCCGCTTACATCCTGTGTTCATTTTTGAGAGTATTAAATCAGCGAATTGCCTGCTGTTTTGCCCGTCACCTCTTTCATCAAGTAAGATTAGCTGGTCTCCATCCCTGAAATGCTTCATTATCCTGACCGCCTCCTCCTTTTTTTGATTATCAACAGGTAGTGAACCCCTGTTCTTCAGGTCAGGAATAGTAATTATTTCAAGCCCCATCATCTTTTTAATCCTTGATAAATAGTCATTTATAGATGACTCCAGGCTTTTATTGTCTGTTTTGCCGATTTGAAAGATAACAATTACCATGGGTCAGTTGAGGTTATTTATCACTTTGGTAATATTAATTTGTTTAAGGGTAAACTTACAAAATTACGAAGAGAATCTATAAATATTCAGGTGCCTGCTGGTATTAACTAATGGAGGCCCGTTTTCTGAATTGATTATTTTAGCCTATTTTTGTAATATTCAGACTTACAGGAAAACACTTTATTTTAATGAAGAAGGTAATATATATACTTAGTTTGATCATCCTGTCAGGTTTTCAACTTGGGATTGCACAGACTAATCCGATCCCGGCATCTATTTCCCTTGCTTTCAAGGCAGGAAATGCAGATGAACTGGAAGCTTATCTGAATCAGACCGTTGAACTGGTACTACCCGGAAAGGAGGATTTCTACGAGAAAAGTGTTGCGCAAAATATATTAAGGGAGTTTTTCAAGGAGTATCAGACCATCGACTTTGTGATCAAGCATCAGAGTGGTAAGAATGATGCATACTATGCTATCGGAACCTTGCGGACAAACAAAGGTACATTCAGGGTCTATTTTCTGATAAAAACTGTACAATCTAAACCTCTTATACACCAGTTAAGAATTGAGAAAGATGACACCACAGACAATTAATGATTTAATTGACAGGGCACTTTCTGAAGACATTGGTGACGGAGATCATAGTTCGCTTTCCTGCATACCTCACGGCGCTACGGGTAAAGCCAGATTATTAATAAAGGACAATGGCATTCTGGCTGGTGTTAATATCGCCAGGTTGGTCTACAAAAGGATTGATCCTGAAATTTCTTTAAATATCCTGATCGAAGACGGCCAGAATGTAAAACCTGGAGACATAGGTTTTGAGGTAGAGGGGTCAAGCAGGAATCTGCTACAAGCAGAAAGATTGGTTCTTAATTTTCTTCAACGGATGAGCGGGATAGCCACTGAAACGATGAGGTATGTTGATGCTCTCAGGAACTACAACACCCGGATTCTTGATACGCGAAAGACAACGCCGGGATTGAGACTAATAGAGAAAGAAGCAGTCAGATTTGGCGGCGGAACAAATCATCGAATGGGTCTGTATGATATGATAATGCTCAAAGACAACCATATTGATTTTGCAGGTGGAATACCTGAGGCAATCAGCCGTGCAAGAGAATACCTCATAAAGGAGGGCAGGGATTTAAAGATTGAAATTGAAGCCAGGAGTCTGGAAGAGGTGAATACAATAATATCTCACGGAGGTGTGGACAGGATAATGCTTGATAATTTCAGTGTTGAAGAGACCAGAGAGGCTGTAAAAATTATTGCCGGGAGATTTGAAACCGAATCGTCAGGCGGGATAACACTTGAAACTCTTCAGGAATATGCTGCGTGTGGCGTGGACTATATATCCGTAGGTGCACTTACTCACCATATAAGGAGCCTTGATATGAGTTTAAAAGTTTATGAATAGCCGGGGCCAGAACAAATATATTGTACGTTTTATTGAAAGAGCTAAAAATCTTGTCATTCCCGGGTTTGACAAGGTTCCAATATATGATGTTATCCTTTTCTTCGGCAGGGGATTTAGAAAGGGAGCCCTGGTTACACGTGCTTCATCTATTGCATTTAATATGCTTCTTGCACTTCTTCCATCCTCTTTTTTCCTTTTTTCTCTGATCCCTTTCATTCCAATCCCGAACTTCCAGGCAGAGCTTATCGACCTGTTTGAGACCATAGTACCGGAAAATGCTTATGTTTTACTCGAATCCACGATTGTTGAGGTGATCACTCAGAAAAGGAGTTTGTTTCCGGCCGTAATGTTATTGGCTTCGGCAATCATTTCCACCAACGGTATCCATGCTCTGATCCATGCATTTATTGTTTCAGATCATGAATTTGAGACACGAAACTGGGTTGAACAGAGGAGAGTATCATTCTCTCTGCTTCTGATCGTTATGTTACTTATTGCCGTTTCTGCAATTTTATTGATTTTTGGTAGTGTAATTGTCCAGAAGCTTG
The DNA here is from genome assembly GCA_035527935.1 of Bacteroidales bacterium. GTDB lineage: Bacteria > Bacteroidota > Bacteroidia > Bacteroidales > VadinHA17 > DATKZO01. Next base: position 186,981 of record DATKZO010000003.1, on the reverse strand, counting down.
TTGATATGAGAGTATTACAAACCAGCTGGGTATATTATATTCTTCTGGTATTAAAATGGATTATTATTGTTGGATTACTTTTCCTCATAATTTCATTTCTATATTATCTCGCCCCTTCGAGGAAAGCTAAATTCAGGTTCATCTCAGCCGGTTCGACACTTGCAACAGTGTTATTTATACTAACATCGCTGGGGTTTTCTGCCTATGTCAATAATTTCGGACAGTATAATAAGCTATATGGGTCGATGGGTACCATTCTTGTAATCCTGCTTTGGTTGTATCTAAACTCAATCACGCTACTAATAGGATTTGAGTTAAATGCCAGTATTAAAACAGCCAATATCAGGAACAATAAAAACAGGCACAAGGAAGATAACTGAAGTGACTCATAAAGACTAACTACAGTGAAGGAATCTGTTTACCAGTTTTGAAATTTCTTCCTTGTTACCGTATAACCTCTCACTCAGATCCTTGTCATTGTAACTTTTTAGCTTACCGATAATATTATCTATAGTGCCGGCAGGAAAGACATTCCCTTTCTGATAGAGCTCCCTTTGTTTATTAAGGCAAACTGCTGAGTCGAAACAAGAGGCAGGGAGGGAGCCCAGACTGTCAAATCTTACTTTATTCTCTTCTTTGAATATATTTACTTCTACATATAGTTTTTCTGCTATTCCGAGAGCAGAGTCCAGTTCAAGGCCATGCTGTATTGCGACGACCAGTCCAGCCATTAAAAGATAAGCATCGGCAGATCCATCGGGGGCTCTGAATTCGATAGTCTGCCGGCTGACAAACTCATTTGATTCAGATTCTTCCAGCGGATTTGCATCAGAAATCATTTTATGATCTCCTGTCCATCCAAGCGGCACCCGAACCAGTACTGACCGGTTGCGGTCGCCCCAGCATATCTTTGTCGGGGCCTCCTGATGAGGTACCAGACGCAGGTAGGAGGTTGGTATTGTATTGCCAAATGCAGTAAGAGAAGTTGACATATCAAGAATCCCTGCAATCATTCGTTTGGCAATATCACTGATAGCTCCATTATCTACAATAACATTTTTACCATCCCTTTCCAGCAACATGTGTATATGCATGCCACTTCCTGCCTTTCCTTCAGTGATTTTCGGAGCAAAGCTAACCTCAACCCCATACTCATATCCAAGCATTCTCAATATCCATTTTGCTATAACAAGTTGGTCTACTGCCTGGTCAACTTCAACCGGAAGAAATTCTATTTCCTGTTGCTCAAAATCGTCACCCTCCAGTGAAAAACTACCAACTTCGGAATGGCCATACTTAATTCTGCACCCGGCCCTGGCACATAAACCCATAGCTTCAATACGGAGGTCTTCGAACTTTGCAAAAGGTTTGGTCTGATGATACCCTTTCTGGTCGATCAGCGGATAAAGATCATCTCTGAAGGATCTTACATAATACTCCAATTCACCAAGAGCCTTCATGGTTAAACCTGTATCCTCTTTAAATCTGTGATAGGCTTTTCTCAGAATATTTTCCGGGGAACTTTCCAGTGGATTACCCTGATAATCATAAAACGAGCAGAGTATATCAAGAGTTGGTCTGGTAGTAAAAGGATTTACGAAAGCGGTCCTGAAGCGTGGAATAACATACAGATCACTCGACCCTGCGCCAACGAATGAAAAAAGACTTGATCCATCAACCCGCTCACCCATTGTAAGTATTGAGTCAAGATGCTGGCGGCTGGACAGGACAAAATTGAGTGTTTTAAGCTTACCATCTTCGGCCACATAACGGAAATTCAGCATCTCAATCTCTTTGGCTTCAATAAACCGGACTATATCTGTCCTGGTAAACTGACTGGCGGGTTTCTTTAAGTATTGTACCAGCTCATTTGGATTCATAATGATCTCGTTATTGCCCATACTTTACAATTACATAGTTTAATCAGGGATAGCAAATATAAATATTTACAAAATCTTTACAAATCAGATTTATCATGGCTGCAGTTCAACTATCGGATTACCTTTTCTCCAAAGTTGATATAATTGAAAAGATTTTTAGTATTTTTGGCTGACAAAAGGAAATGTTTCATGATGAGGGTGATATATCTTATCCTGTTATTCACATTGTTAGAGGGCTGTAAAAGGGAAGCGGGTATTGATTATTTTACTTCTGACAAAGCAGCCATCTATTTTAGTAAAGTAGAGGAAATCTGCAATCAGGATAATGGAGATCTTTGGGGCGAAAACCTCTATGGTCCGATATTGATAGTTGATTACAACTCACGCAGGGTATATTCAAATGTACCCGATGCAGATGGTATCCTGAAGTCTAAAGATGGTATCTATACCGGTTTATACCCTCGCGAGGAGGTTATCAGCAATTATGCAGTCTATTTTGGAAATACCCTGTTTGCGATGGCTCCCTTACCCCGTGAAGAAGATCCATACCGGATTATCACAAGGTGCCTTCACGGTTTGTTTCACTGCTTCCAGATAAGGAACGACCTCAATCTGGCTGATTATAATACAAGCCATATGGACGAAAAAACAGCCAGACTTTACATTAAGTTGGAATGGAAGGCCCTTGAAAGGGCAATTCGAACTCTTGGAGAAACAAGACAGCAGGCTATCAGGGATGCTTTGGTTTTCAGAACAGCACGAAGAGAGATGTATCCCAGTTTTAAAGAAGATGAAAATAAATTTGAATTTCATGAAGGGCTTACGACATTCACCTATTCATTTCTGGGTTCTGATGATCACAATTCGTACACGAAGCACATTCTTGAAAACCTTCACAGGCTATATGCAGTCAGATCCTATGCCCGCTCATTTGGTTTTACCAGTGGTTCGTTATATGCCTACCTCCTCAATGAAGAAGGATTTGACTTCAAGACTATTAAGGACCCTATGGCGGATCTTGGGGAATTAACAAGGGAAGCATATGTTATCTCTCTTCCGGAGATATCCAGAGACATTGCCGGAAGTCTTGCCTTTAATTATGATCTTGACGTTATTCAGGTGGAGGAAAAGGAAAGTGAAGAGGCTACAAGGGACAGGCTAAGAAAGCGAATAGTTCAATACACTGAGAAACCTGTGGTCTTTCTCGAACTTGAAAGTCCGAATTTCAGTTTTGAACCTGAAGATATCGATCCGGTTGACTCATTAGGTGTCATATATCAGTCGCTCAGGGTTTCTGACAACTGGGGGAAACTCTCTATAGATGAAGGCGGATGTCTCGTTTCCAATAACCTTAAGTTTATGAGAGTGCCGGCCAGGGAAATTAAGACAGACAAAAATCACATTTCAGGTGATGGCTGGCAATTAATACTCGACTCAAACTGGGAGATGGTAAAGGTTGAGGAGAACTTCTATATCCAGAAGTTACTACCTTAGGTAACCGGATAATCAATCCTGTTTGTCAGTTTTGCTGCTGATTCCTTAACTCTTCTATTCTTGCTTCAAGAGAGCTGATTTTTAATTCAGTATCAGATTTCTTCTTTTTTTCAATATCCACAACATGGGAGGGAGCGTTACTGACAAATCTTTCATTACCCAGTTTTGCAAGGACTGATTTTAGAAATCCCCTGTTATAGGTCAGGTCCTGCTCAAGTTTTTCAAGTTCAGCTGCCAGATCCAGTTTCTGTCCTGTAGGAATAAAGAATTCTGTCGTCCCAACAATAAAGGAGACAGCTCCTTCCGGCTTGCTATCTGTCAATGTAATATTTTCGAGCCTTGAAAGTCTTGATACAACAGCTTTAAATTTATCGTCAGGTTTGAATTCCGAACCCTTGACAAGAAGCTTAAGTGTTTCAATAACCGGTATCCCTTTCTCTTTTCTAATTGTCCGAATTGACCCAATAATTTGTTTAGCCTGGCCGAAGGCCTTCAGAACTTCTTTATCAGCTTTCGCTTCATCAGGCATCCTGGAAACCATGATGCTCTCCGAACCATCTCTTTCTGTAAGCAATTGCCAGATCTCTTCAGTAATAAATGGCATAAACGGATGAATGATCCTGAGCAGCTTATCAAAAAACGATAAAGTTGATTCTTGTGTTTCAATGTCAACAGGTTTCTTGTAGTCCGGTTTTACTGATTCAAGATACCAGCTTGAGAAATCTTCCCAGAAAAGACGATAAACAATCATCAACGCATCTGATATCCTGAATTTATCAAACGCTTTATTGTATTCATTAAGAGATGATGCAAATTTGCTTTCGAACCATTCTATTGCTTCCTTCGACCATTCCGGCTGGGAAATCTCCTTATCAATCTTCCAGCTTTTCACCAGACGAAAAGCATTCCAGATCTTATTAGCAAAGTTACGACCCTGCTCCGGCAGGCTATCATCATATAACAGGTCATTCCCGGCTGGCGAGCAAAGTAGCATTCCAACCCTCACTCCATCAGCACCATATCTGTCGATCAGGGCTATTGGTTCCGGGGAGTTGCCGAGTGATTTCGACATTTTTCTTCTCTGCTTGTCCCTCACCAGTCCATGAAGGTATACATCACTGAAGGGTTTTTCATTACGGTACTCGTAACCGGAAATGATCATTCTTGCTACCCAGAAGAAAAGGATTTCCGGTGCAGTGATCAAAGCACTGGTCGGATAATAGTACTTCATATCCGGGCTATCCGGGTCCATTATCCCGTTAAAGCAAGTTATCGGCCATAACCACGACGAAAACCATGTATCCAGGACATCTTCATCCTGCCGAAGATCAGATAGTTTTAATTCCGGTTTGCCACTCTCTTCCTGTGCAAGTCGCAAAGCCTCCTCTTCAGTTTCAGCAACTACAAATTTGTTGCCGTTAAAGTAATATGCCGGTATTCTGTGCCCCCACCATAGCTGCCTGCTAATGCACCAGTCCCTCACATTCTCCATCCAGTGCCTGTAAACATTCCCAAATTTATCTGGATGAATCCTTATATCTCCTTTAAGTACTGCGTCAAGGGCAGGCTTTGATAGTTTCTCCATCTTCAGGAACCATTGCATTGAAAGTCTTGGTTCGACCACTGCTCCCGTTCTTTCGGAGCGTCCCACCTTATTAATATAATCCTCAATTTTCACAATAGCACCGGATCTTTGAAGATTCTCCACAGCAAGATCCCGGGCCTCAAACCTGTCAATCCCAATGAATTTTACTGCATCATTGCTCAGTGTACCGTCCTCATTAAGTATGTCAATAATATCAAGTTTATGGCGGATCCCAATTTCATAGTCATTAGCATCATGAGCCGGGGTTATCTTCAGGCACCCGGTACCGAATTCCATATCAACATAGTCATCAAAAATTATCGGTACTTCCCTGTCAACCATTGGAACGATTACTTTCTTCCCTTTCAGGTTTTTGTACCTTCCATCAGCAGGGTTTATACAAACTGCCGTATCTCCCAGAATTGTTTCGGGGCGTGTTGTGGCAATTATTACAAAATCCTCCTCCCCGGTTATATTATATCGTACATAGTAAAGTTTCGAGTTTTCCTCAGAGTAAATTACCTCCTCGTCCGACACAGCTGTTTTTGCCAGCGGATCCCAATTCACCATTCTGTAGCCACGATATACCAGCCCCTTCCTGTAAAGATCAGCAAATACCCTTATAACCGATCTGTATCTATTATCATCCATCGTGAAAAGGGTCCGGTCCCAGTCGCATGAGGCACCTAATCGTTTAAGTTGTTCAAGAATGATACCACCATGCCTATGAGTCCATTCCCATGCATGGTTAAGGAACTGGTCGCGCGATAATTGTTTCTTTTCTATTCCCTCTTCTTTCAGTTTGGCAACCACCTTTGCCTCTGTAGCAATAGAGGCATGATCGGTTCCGGGAACCCAGCACACATTCTTCCCCAGCATCCGTTGCCGCCTCACAAGAACATCCTGTATTGTATTATTAAGCATATGACCCATATGCAGCACGCCTGTAACGTTTGGGGGTGGTATAGTAATAACATAAGGTTCCCTTTCATCAGGAATGCTCTTAAATAATCCTGCTTCCAACCATTTTTTGTACCATTTCTCCTCTGTCAGGGCAGGTTCATATTTTGAAGGTATATTCATTTTGGACAATTGTTTCAGAACTGCAAAAATATGAATTATTATTATATTGAATAGGTGTGGAACAGCTAGTTTAGCAAAGAGTTGTTTACTAAGTGAGCTGAAGTTACTGGTGAGTGGAAGAAGAGCCTGGTATTTTAAGTAAGTTACTGGACCTGTATAAGGACAGGATTTTTCAATAATATGTCCCAGATAATGATTTTTCCCGGTGGAATCGATTAAATTTGTTACAAACCAAATAAAATATACTGCAATCATGCCAGAAATATCTGATAAGGGCAAAGCGATGCCTGCTTCTCCAATAAGGAAACTGGTTCCTTACGCTGAGGTGGCAAAAAGTAAAGGACGTAAAGTATACCATCTCAATATCGGACAACCAGATATTGATACACCGGAAATTGCTATGAAGGCGGTCAGAAACATAAGTGCGAGAGTAATTGAATACTCCCATTCTGCCGGAAATGAGTCATACAGAAGAAAATTGGCCGGATATTATATATCCAACGGGATTGATGTTGATCATACTGAATTGCTTATTACCACAGGGGGTTCCGAAGCAGTGTTGTTTGCTTTCATGACCTGTCTGAATCCGGGTGATGAGGTTATATCCCCGGAACCATTTTATGCAAATTATAACGGATTTGCCACTACAGCCGGCGTAAAAATTGTTCCCGTTACATCGAGCATTGAAAATGATTTTGCTCTACCCCCTATTGAGCAAATTGAGAGTAAAATAACCAACAGGACGAAAGGAATCATAATATGTAATCCAAATAATCCTACAGGCTATCTCTATTCAAAAGACGAGATTGAAAAACTTGGCAAGATAGTCAGGAAGCATGACCTGTATCTTTTCTCCGACGAAGTATACAGGGAGTTCTGCTATGATGGTGAGGTCCATTTTTCCGCGATGCATCTCAAAGGTGTTGAACAGAATGTAATTCTGCTGGATTCGGTGTCAAAACGATACAGTGCTTGCGGGGTCAGGATTGGAGCTCTGGTGACAAAAAACAAAGAAGTAATAGGGACTGCCTTGAAGTTTGCCCAGGCAAGATTAAGCCCTCCCGGACTCGGGCAAATTGTAGGTGAAGCATCTATTGACACACCCCCGGAGTATTTTACCAATGTATACAATGAGTATATTAGCAGACGTGATTATATGGTGGAGGCATTGAATAGGATGCCGGGAGTTTATTGCCCCATGCCAAAAGGTGCCTTTTACACGGTAGTAAAACTACCGGTGGATGATTCTGACAGGTTTGCACAGTGGATCCTTGAAGAGTTTGAGTATAAAAATCAGACTGTAATGGTTGCACCTGCTTCTGGTTTCTACTCAACGCCAGGATTGGGGTCCAACGAGGTTAGAATAGCTTATGTGCTTAACAAAGAAGACCTTAGGAATGCTATGGGAACTCTGGCTGAAGCTCTTAAAGTATACCCGGGAAGAATTGAGTAGCGTCTTTACTCATATAAAAGATATTTTTCCCTGATCTTTCTGAACCTGTTAAGGTCGTCCTGCCAGGATAACCTGATCACCTCTTCACTGATGCCAGCCTTTATTTGCTCCTGCAAAATATTATTGCCTGCCATATTGTTGAAATAAGCTGTGAAAAAGTTATCCTTATCCGGGAATTCATTATAGACTCTGATGAGCCAATCAAGATCCATATGATCTGCCGGCACAATCCCCCCGGCAAAAAAATCTCTTAGATCGTATCCGTGGCACTCGACCCCTTTGAGCACCGGGTTGGAAGCTCCCTCTACAGGGTGAGGTGTAAATGAAAAATCACTTTCAGGCAGGTCAGGGTGTCCAATTACCTGGAAAGGAAAATCGGTCCCCCTTCCAATTGAGACCGGGGTTCCTTCGAATAAGCAAAGTGAAGGATAGAGTAAAACAGCAGCCTGGTTAGGCAAATTCGGAGAAGGCCTGACCGGCAGGGTGTAATGACTGTTATGTGAGTACCCTGCACATTTTATTATAATCAGATCGCATTTAACGGCTCCTGAAAGAAGTCCTTCGCCATTCAGCATCAGGGCATATTCCCCTACAGTCATCCCATGAACAACGGGGATCGGCTGCAGCCCGACAAAGGATCGGTATGCTGTATCAAGAACCGGTCCATCAACATAAAATCCATTAGGATTTGGCCTGTCAAGAATTAGCAGGGGCAGATCATTTTCGGCACATGCCTCCATCAATCTCTGAAGGCTGGAGATATATGAATAACACCTTACTCCTACATCCTGAATATCGAAAATAATAAGATCGATATCCTTCAGGTCTTCAGGGGCCGGTTTTTTCCTGTTACCGTATAAACTGATGACCTGTATTCCGGATCGCGAATCTACATGGGATGAAACAGCTGATCCCCTGTCGATTATTCCGGTAAATCCATGTTCCAAACTGAAGATCTTTTCTATTTCGATACCCAGGGAAAGCAGTGAATCAACAAGGTGAACATTTCCAATCACAGAGGTCTGATTGGCCATTATACCAACCCTCTTACCCTTTAACAGATCAATATAATCACGGGTTTGTTCTGCTGCAGGTATAATTCTCTTTTCACCTGCCTCAATGCAGCCAGTGACAGCAAAGAGCATAACAGGTATTATGAACCACTTGACCATCATACTTCTTTTAATTTGCAAAGCTAGCAGAAAAGTTCCATTTTTTCATCCCTTCCCTGATGGGTTCAATTACAATCTTCTAATTAAATTACTACTTTTGATTGCAGTTAAATTATGCGATTAGGGCCGTTCATATCAAAAAGACTGATCAGGGAGAGGAGTAAGGGGGCCTCATTCTCCCGACCGATCAATTTAATTGCAATAATTGGAATTGCACTTGGACTTGCTGTTATGATCCTTGCTATAGCAATTCTTACAGGATTTAAGACTGAAATAAGGAATAAAATTGTTGGATTTGCCGGTCATATCCAGGTATTGAATTTTGATTCAAATTATTCCTACGAAACCGTACCGATATCCTCTGATCAGGAGTTCGTTATGAAGATCCGTGAAGATGAAAGATTCAGTCAAATTCAGGTATTCGGCACTAAAGCCGGAATTATAAAGACCGATGATAATATCCAGGGAGTTGTGCTTAAAGGTGTTGACAGCAATTATGACTGGAGTTTCTTCAAAAAAAATCTTGTTGAAGGTAATGTACTCGACCTGAATGATTCCATCAGGTCAGATGGCGTTATTATTTCGAGCATCATATCGGTGATGCTAAATCTCAAATTGAATGACAGCTTTGCAATGTATTTTGTTCAGGATCCTCCAAGGTCCAGAGTGTTTACAGTTGAGGGTATTTATGAAACGAGCGTTGAAGAGATGGATAAGATCTTCGTAGTTTGCGATATCGGTCATATCAGAAGACTAAACGGATGGCAGGAGGATCAGATTAGTGGTTTCGAGATAATGGTGGATAATTTCAACGATATCGATCTTTTGACATTTGAAGTCAGGGATGCAATCGGATATAAAATCATTGAGGATCAGGAGCAACTGAAAGTAACAAATATAAGGATCAAGTACCCCCAGATTTTCGATTGGCTGAATTTTCAGGATACCAATGTGGTTGTGATTCTTATCCTGATGCTTCTTGTTGCAGGATTCAATATGGTATCCGGCCTTCTGATCCTGATACTGGAAAAAACAAATATGATAGGTATTCTTAAAGCCCTGGGATCAGATGATAACCTGATTAGAAAGATATTTATTTACCAATCGGTATATCTTATTTCAACAGGATTGCTCTGGGGGAATATTTTGGGCCTTGGGCTTGCTTTTATTCAAAAGAAATTTAGTCTGATAAGTCTGGACCCATCCTCATATTACCTGACTACTGTACCAATAAACATAAACCTGATTCATATACTTCTTCTTAATGCAGGAACTATGAGCATCATAATATTGATGCTTCTGATCCCTTCTCAATTAATCTCCAGAATCACCCCCGTAAAAGCCATCCGGTTTAACTGACAATAAAAAAATCAATTCTGTTAAAAAAAAAAATCTGCTCTTTTTGAATCAATTTGTTTAAGGCGGGCTCAGATACATTGAAATATTTTGCCAAAATGCATTTTACGTTTGTAATCTTATATTTCGACCTGTTTGCTGCCCGGGCCCTGAGTTTGATATGTCCTATCTCTTGTCTAATTTGGCATTAGGAAAGTAGCCCAGATGAAAAGATTTAACCCAGGTAAGAATTATTCGGAGACAAAGAAAGCCGTTGGATATGTATCGCTTTCAAAGGCAACCGGGGAAGATTATAAACGTATCGGTTTTAAATCAGGTCTGGAAGTTCACCAGCAGCTTGATACAACCGGTAAACTCTTCTGTCGTTGCCCGGCCGGGATATACCATGATGATAAAGATTATAATGCTGAGGTAATAAGGCACATGAGACCTACGTTGAGTGAACTGGGTGAATATGACGGTACTGCACTAATGGAATTCAAGACTCGTAAAGAGATTATATACCGGATTAATAGCGAGAATTCCTGCACCTATGAGGTTGATGACACTCCCCCATTCCCAATCGACAGGGAAGCTCTTGATATAGCTCTTGAGATATCCCTGCTTTCAAAATTTAACATAGTGGGCGAAGTGCACATAACCCGTAAGCAATATCTTGATGGCAGCATTCCGACAGGATTCCAACGCACTGCTATACTTGGTGTTGATGGGGAGATTGAGTTAAGCAACAAGAAAGTAAGGCTCATCCAGCTCAGTATTGAGGAAGATTCATGCCGTGAGATATCAGATATCGGGCATAAGCGTATATTCAAAACTGATCGTCTGGGAATGCCCCTGATCGAGACTGTAACATACCCGGATATGGAAACACCATGGGAGTTGGCGGAAGCTGCAGAGTACATCAGATTTCTAAATAGAAGTACAGGGAAGGTAAGGACGGGTATAGGTGCAGGGCGCGAGGATGTAAATGTAAGTTGCCGGGGCGGTACCAGGGTTGAGGTCAAAGGGGTAGCACATAACAAATGGATCCCTAATTTATCTCATAACGAGGCATTCAGACAATATTCCCTTCTAAATATCCGGCAGATATTACAGCAGAGAAGCAACTGTAGAAGAAGCAGTAAACCGGAGTTTAAGGAAATTAAAATTACAGATCTGGAATTGCTTTTTGAACCCATCAAACAGTCATTTTATAATAATTTCAGGGTTATAGCTGTTAACCTGCCAAATTTTGAGGGGATTCTTTCACATTTTACCCAACCCGGAAAGATCTTTGCAGATGAAATTACTGAAAGGCTTAAGGTGATAGCCTGTATTGAAAAACCAAATATGATCCATTCCGAGGAGCTTGAACCCACACTTGACAATGAGAAATGGGATAAGATAAGATTGTATCTTGGATCAGAACCTGGAGATGCACAATTAATAATATGGGGGCCTGATGCTGATATCCCTACCGCCATAGAGACTGTCGGGGAAAGAATTGACATGGCCTTCACTGTTGTTCCAAATGAAACAAGAAAATCCCTCCCTGACGGAACAACAATTTTTGAGAGGGTATTACCCGGGAAAGACAGGATGTACCCTGATACTGATTCCCTGCCAATACCACTTGATGAGGAATATATAGATTCAATAAGAGAAATACTGCCAGCAGATATTTTCCAGAGATTCAGGCAAATGAAAAAATGGGGCATACCGGAAGATACCTTTAAGTACATTTTGAGTAAAAACCAGGTTCCCTTGATTGAAAACATAGCTAATGATTACCAGTTTGACCCAGGATATATTGGAAAGTTCCTCGGGCACACCTTTAAGAATATTGAAGGCAAACGTAAGGCTCATAAAATATTCACCTATGATATTATTTACAGTATGTTCGGATATATAAAGAATGCCGGACTGAAGGAGGATATTGCAAAGCCGATGATTAATATACTTTATGATCACCCGAAGATGAGGTATGAATCGATTCTTACTACTCTGAATTACAGAAAGCTGAGTACTGAAGAGTTGTTGGCACCAGTCGATTTTCTCTATAATAAGTTCATGGAAGAAAGCGGCGGGAAAGGCGACACTGCTGCTGTAAACTGGCTTATGGGTCAGATCAGGGGAAGAGCTTTAGGGAACATTCATCTGGCTGATCTCAGGAAAAGGATAGAAGAAAAAGTTAATAATTTAAAAAACTGAATATGCCGGAAGATATTTTCCAGGGATATAAAGGAGTAGCACTGGAGATCCTTAAAAAGCATAAGATAAGGGTTTGGGGTCAGGCCAGGATTGAAACGACAAGAGGAAAATTCAGGGGCACAGTACTACCGAGATCGGAAAGCGATGATGATAAACACATTGTGCTGAAGATCGAAACAGGTTACAACATCGGTATAAATGTCCTGACAATAACCGATATGGTAGAGACCGGATATAAGAAGGCAAACTACAAGATACCGGAGAAAGAATTCCCCTATTCTGATGATAAACCTACAATAAAATTATTCGGGACCGGCGGTACAATAGCTTCACGACTCGATTACCGCACCGGTGCCGTTATACCTGCCTTTTCGCCGGGCGAATTATACGGTGCAGTTCCCGAACTGGCAGATATATGCAATATTAACACTGAGAAGCTGTTTGCAGTTTTTAGTGAAAATATGGGCCCTGACCAGTATATTACCCTTGCAAAAGCTATTGGAAGGGAAATTGCCAATGGTGCTGACGGAATAGTGATCGGACATGGGACCGATACTCTTCATCATACGGCTGCTGCATTGTCTTTTATGGTCCAGGATTCACCAATACCTGTTATCCTGGTAGGATCTCAGCGCTCTTCAGACCGTCCCTCATCAGATGCAGCCCTAAACCTTATTCATGCTTCTTACGCGGCAGGACATGGTGACATCGCTGAGGTACTGGTATGCATGTTCGGACCAACATCCGATGAATATGGATTTCTGCACAGAGGAACGAGGGTAAGGAAGATGCATAGTTCTTACAGGTCGACCTTCAGGACAATTGGTGATACTCCTGTTGGAACAGTGACACGGGAAGGAATAGTCCATATAAAGAAGAGGTATAATCACCGGCGAAAGGACAGAAATGTAAAGATCCTGCCATACTTCAATGAGAATGTTACCATGTTATATTATTACCCGCATATGCAATCTGAAATCATGGATCACCTGGTAGATATGGGTTACAAGGGAATAATAATAGTGGGCACCGGACTCGGTCACGTAAACCGGGAGCTATATCCTGCACTTGAACGGGCCAGGGATAAAGGCGTTTCCGTTTTTATGACATTGCAGACTATCTGGGGATATGTTCATATGTTCGTATATGAAACAGGACGTGATATGATAGAGAAAGGAGTTATTCCACTTGGGAATATGCTTCCCGAGGTTGCGTGGGTAAAACTGGGCTGGGCGTTAGGACAGGCTGATGATCCCGAAGAGGTCAGGAGGATTATGTTAACTCCCGTAAATGATGAGATAACCGAGCGTGAACCATTTGATGGCTACCTGGTCTATCAGGGAGGTGTCCCTGAGGTGGAGGCCTTTGTTAAAAGGTTCCATAAATAGACTTTTCTGACTAAACTGAACTCTTTTCATTACGTAGCCATTCATACCACCTCTCCATACCTTGTCCTGTCTTTGCTGAAACCTCAATAAAATGCAATTGGTGATTCACCTTCCTGCCGAATTCCATGGCTTTACCTAGATCATACTCGAGATATGGAAGAAGATCAGTCTTGTTTATCAGACATAGGTCTGCCGATTCAAACATGGCAGGATATTTAACTGGTTTGTCCTCCCCCTCTGTAACGCTCATTATTACTACGCGCTTCTTCTCGCCCAGAAAAAAAAGTGATGGACATATAAGATTTCCAACGTTCTCTATCATCACGACAGATCCTTTCTCAAGGCTATGTTTCTTCAATGCCTTATTAACCATATCAGCATCCAGGTGGCATCCATTACCTGTATTTATCTGGACTGCAGGGGCTCCTGCTGATTCAATCCTTTGTGCATCATTCAGGGTCTGCTGATCCCCCTCTATCACGAAAAAGCTGATCTCATCCCTGAGATCTATTATTGTTTTTTCAAGTAAACTGGTCTTTCCTGAACCCGGAGAACTCATTATATTAATCGCGAGAATTCCCATTGCTTCAAGATAACCTCTGTTCCTCTCGGCAAGTAAATTATTGGCTGATAAAATATCAGACTCTACCGATATTCTTCGTTCACCATGATGATTATGATCGTGTTCATGATCATGGTTATGATCATGATTGTTCTGATTGCTTTCACCTGGCAGCCTTATCACTGCTTTACTACCCGGTTCTCCGCATCCGCAAGTATCACACATTTTTTCTGATTTAATCTACAAGTATTGATTTTACCTTTAATTCCTTTCCGCAGTCAACTGAACAGTAATATGAGTTACATTCAGGGCATGTTGAGATGTGAGAATCGGTAAAGAACCGGAATCCACAATCACAGCAAACTGCTTGTCCGTCAGGTTTATGTATCACCAGATTACAACCATCTATTACTGACCCCGGAGCTAAAATCCCAAGTGCAAATTCAAGTGATTCATATTCAACTCCGGCCAACTTCCCTATTTCAAGCTCTAGTTCCAAAACATTTCGTACACCAGCTTTTTTTGCTTCACTTGCTGCAATATCAATAATGTTCTGAGCTATAGACATCTCGTGCATCGGCATCAGCTTATTTATCCTTTGGTTCCTGTAGCTGCAACAGCTAATTGCCCCAGGGCAATTCCTCCATCATTGGGGGGAACTTCTCTATGCAAATATACTTGATAATTCTTTCCTGAAAGTAATTTTGCTAACCCCCCGGTGAGGAGCCTGTTCTGGAATGACCCTCCTGTCAGAACTACCCTGTTCAATTTAGTTTTTGTTGCCACTCTCTCAACCGCCTCAGCAAGTGAAAATACTACAGTATTATGGAATCGTGCTGAAACTTCACCATCAGATCTGCCATTAAGTATATCCTCCACAACCTGATTAATTGTTTTACCAAATGATATTATATCACTTTCAATTGTGTACCCGTATGATTCCTTGATGCCTTTAACTGCTTTGGCCTCAAGTCGCATTGGAGCTTCGGAATGGAAAAGGCTGACACTACTGATACCACATATTACTGCAACTGCATCAAACAACCTGCCTGCACCTGAATACAAATGTGTGTTAATTCTCTTTCCCAACCCGTGCCGGTACATTGATATCTGTTCAGATGTCAGATCCCTTGAAAAATCAAGCCTGTCTAAAACCTGATCAACATCCATGTATCTCATAATATACGAAAGAGCCGAACGCCAGGGTTCTTTTGATACCTTATCTGCACCTAATATTGGTATATAATCAAAATGATATTCTCTTTTAAAATCATGAAAATCGGCAACCAGAATCTCCCCGCCCCATATATTGCCATCTGTTCCAAGCCCTACCCCATCAAGACCCAGACCAATAACGGGTTCTTCAAGGTGATGTTCAGCCATACATGCAGCCACATGAGCATGGTGGTGCTGAACCGATATTTGAGGCAGATCAAATTCAGAGGAGAGGAAATTCGCAAATCCTGAAGAGAGATAATCAGGGTGGTAGTCACGGGCAATAATTTTAGGGGTAAACCTGAAAAGTCGCTTAAGCAGGTCATATGTTTCCTTGTAGAACTCAAAAGTGGACTGGTTTTTCAGATCTCCAATGAACTGGCTGAGGATAGCCTCTTTCCCTTTACCTATCGCAAAACTGCTGGCCAATTCTGCCCCGGCAGCAAAAATTCCCTCGGCATCCATTTTAATTCTGACAGAAGATGGGGCATAGCCTCTAGACCGCCTGATGAGGACGGGCTGTCCGGCCATTACGCTGGCTACCGAATCATCTGCCCTGTTGTGTATATCACGATTGTATGTAATGATCAAGTCTGCAATGCCTGAAAGTCTCTCCCTGGCCTCAGCATTTGATCTTAACAGGGGTTCTTCGGACAGATTAGCACTGGTGAAAACTATTATATGATTGGGTAATTTTTCAAATAGCAGATAATGAATAGGCATGTATGGAAGTATCACCCCAACAGTGTCAAGCCCGTTCGAGACAGAGAAGGCAAGTTCCTTTTTCGACCTGAGAATAACTACTGGTCTTTGCCATGACAATAATAGATATTTCTCCTCCTGATCGAGAAATGCAAATGTCTGGGCAGTCTTCAGATCGGCACACATCACTGCGAAAGGTTTGCCCTCTCTCTGTTTCCTCATTCGTAATTCACGTACGGATGCTTCGTTTGTAGCATCGCATAATAAATGAAAACCACCCGTTCCCTTTAAGGCAACTATTCCTCCTTCCCTGATCTTCCTAACTAATTCTTCCAGGGCCAAAGCGTTGCCAACCATCTCTTTATCTCCTGTGTCAATCGAGTAAACCGGACCACAATTGTTACAGGCAACAGGTTGTGCATGGAATCTGCGATCAAGGATATCGGTATACTCACTTTTACACTTATCACACATTGCAAAATCATGCATAGTGGTTTTTGCCCTGTCATAAGGCAGATCCTTGACTATCGTAAACCTCGGACCGCAATTTGTACAATTAATGAATGGATAATTAATGCGATGGACCTGGCTTTTCATATCAGACAGGCAATCATCACATACAGCAATGTCAGGGCTTACACCAGTTATTTCCCCAGATACATTCTCACTCTTAATAATCCTGAATGAGCTGAATCGCCTGTTTTTGCCTTCGCTTGTCACTAAATGATCGATATGTGATGCCACTGGAGCTCTTTCCCAGATATAGCGAATGAAAGTAGCAAGCGTCCTCCTGTCGGCATTAATACTAATATAAACACCATCGTTCCTGTTCTCTACCTCCCCAGCCAGTCCAAGTTCAGTTGCGACTCTGTATATAAAAGGCCTGAAACCCACACCCTGAACCAGGCCAGTGATATGGATGATATATGTATTCACCTACTGCTAATTGTGACTTAAATGAACATAATATAATTAATAAAAAAACTGGAATTTGTCATAAAAATAAATAAAACCACCCCAAACAGAGCACAAAATCATTAACTGCAATAGGGCAGAACTATTATCGGCCTGAACCATTTTTCATCCTCTCTTCAATATCTGTAATTTTCAGATACCGGGCCAATGAAAATGTTTTACTCTCCCTGTCAATCCATAAAAGCATATAGATTGCCTTTTGTAAAGCCTCCTGGATTTCTTCGGTATCCATATATTCTGAAAATCCAACGAGCAGGTCGGCCAGTAATTCTATGTTATCGAATGTAAAACCTTCTTTTGGTGTAAGCAGGGCCTTGAGCTCTTCATTACTGCAGCTAATAATCAGATCAATTGTCAATCCTGAAGAATCCTGCAACTCTTCATCGATAATACCCCGTTCCTGTTCAAAAAGTTTCTTTCCGGTTATTCTTTGAAGTCTGCCCAGAAGCGCTAGAATAAGTGTTGATATCTTTTCGACCTCCCTGAGGATATAGTCTCGTTGTTCCATCTTTGCTACAATTGGTTAGTCCGACCGATATAAATATTTCCACTCTTGTATCCAGGGTGATATTTCCCGGATCGCAGAGGTCAATGGTTTTTTGTTTTTTGTCTGTTCTTGTTTGTCATGCTTCGTTTATCCATCCCGATAAATTCAGATACTGCCCCTATTCCAACTTTCGCAGAAGCTGTAACTGAATTTTGGGTGGCAACCCTGCCTATCCCATCATCCTTAAGTAAAGCCTGAAGATATTCATTAATCATTACATCCTGGATGTCAATAAAGCAGAATATCATTGAAGCTCCTCGCCGCAAGCAGCGGGGAACCGAGTTTACGAGCTCGGCGACTTCGTCGGACGTAGCCCCGATGAACCGGGGCGAAGTTTGAAGCCAATGCGTTCGCAGGGATTCATATAAGCCTGATATTCAATATCTTAGTTTTACATAAACATATACTTTATCAAAAAAAACGTGCAATTATAAATATATTTATTAATTATAAAAGGTCCATGATATACCATATTTGAAGGTTCTGACAGGCATAGGATAATCGGGAACAATAAAATATTCATTTCCCATCAATCCTGAATTCAGGTGTTCGAAAGAGATAAAGAACCTGGACCTTTTCAGTTTCAGGTTAGTGAATACATTAACATATGGATAATTACCTGATTTAACAGTGTTCTGGTTATAGAATACCACTGTTGCAGGCATATAGTCATAGGCATAGAAAGGAGTATGGTAGACAGCTTCAAATCCGATCTGGAAATCAAGCTTTCCCCCTGTTGACTTAAAATGGAACATATGATTGAAGTAGAATGAACTTCTGATACTTAACATAGGCAGGTCAAGGATGTCCCGGTGACTGGACTTCTGAATCAGAAGATTATTATCTGAATTGAGCTTCCAGAACCTGAAGTTTTTATTCAACCGTATTGCGATAACAGATATGGATCCGTCATATTGATCCGGTACTGCATTTCTATTGAAGAAAATGTAATTAGTAATAAGAGAATAATCGAAACTTACATCCGCGTATGCAGCATGATATCTAAAACCACCCCCAAAATTTAGGCGGAGTTCTTTCTTAAGGTCATTATCCCAAACAAAGTGATTAGAGCCCCATCTGTTTTGCCACCATGAAGGGCCAGTATTTATAAATGCTCCCCTTGCGTATAGTTCAGAGCGTTTTATATCAGATCCAAACAGTTTTGTAATCTTACCATTAAAACTGAAGTCTCCGCTCCTGATTCCTGTAAAATAGAGCTTCCCGTAAGCCTCCCACCCAAATTTATCTCCAATTCTGTTATATAACTTACCAATTAGCGCATTAGAATTGTTATCCCATCGCAAAGTATCAGAAAATAATGTGTCGAATGTCGGTATGATCTGACTATAAAGATTTAGCTCATTCATAACACCAACGCCCACCCCAATCTGAAACCTGGAAGTCTCACTTGTCATGAAATCAAATCTCAGGGTATTGGTTAAGATCCTTGAATAAAGCGAATCATAGGTTGGTACATTGTTAGTTAATGGATTACTTATAAATGCAGTATCATAGAATCCTATTGATGGATCCTTATCAGCATAGAACCTTTTATTATTCTCCCATATAATGATATGTGATAATACTCCTCGAAACCCATTACCCCTTTTTCTTGAATTTGTTGAATCAGTTTGCTGTACTGCACTCCCTGCTATTGTAAATCTCTGTACAAACAACAGGCTTTTGTTTTTCAAAGTGGTACTCGAACTATTAAGCTCCCCAAGCTTAACGGCAATATCGCGGGTCTCACTATCCAACAGGCTTCCCATGTCCTCTACCCCTCCGTTGTTATACCCTATGAAATTATTAAGGTTCCATGCTCCCAGGAATTCATATTTTTTTCCTGTATAGGATGTATGGAAAGTAAATGAGCGATCATCAGCCTTCTGGTAATTATATTGCCCCTGACTGTAAATCACATCCAGATCAAGGCCAAAATTAAGAAACTGATTAATATTCTGGGAATGACGAACACTGAAAGTCTGCTCTGAAGTTACACGTGGAGCACCGAAGGTAAATATCAATTCGGAGAATGGAACCTGAGTATTCACAAACCTCACATTACCAGTATGATGCATATATGGTTTATAGTGTCTGAAGAGGAAATCATCCGGAGAGGTCGTCCTTTTGAAAAAATCAATCTCCACTACCGGGAGACCATAATTTCCCAGGTTAATAAAAAAAGGTGTTTTTATCTCAATAATCCTGTGTTGCTGGAATCCTGTAATTACTGTATCCAGTTCCAGCCTAACAAATTCTGAAAAATCATCTGAAAGGCCAAACTCTCGTGTTGTATGTGTCGTCTTATCCTCCTCAACCTGAGCATATAAAAAGGCAGGAACCGAAAACAGGAACATATATATTAAGATCCCTCTCATGATGCCCAAAGATATATAATAATGTTAGGAATAAGGCAGGCGTCAAAAATCGGGCCTGCCTCTGATTAATAAAAAGCAGCGGGGAAAAAAATCAATCAACATTATCGTTCAGGTATGCATTATCTTCACGAAGCGTTGGTTCATCTTCTTCATCATCGGTAAGGATAAATTTTGAGACCTCTTTTTTATCCTTTTCATTTGATTTATCAATTTGAATATTCTTTCTTACAAATGCAGGAACATCTTCAAATTCATCTATATTATCGCTCATGGTTTTGTTCGATAAGCCTTCATTTTTCAGAATATTCTGCATATGCTTTATCTTCCTCAAGGTCCCCTCTTTATCTCCTTTAGCAGATTCATCGCCAGAGGATGAGAGAACAATACCGAATTCGAGAACACCCTGGTCTTTATCTTCATCCTCAAGATTAAGTTTTTTCCTTTTCTTCACCACAATTACCTGTGGCTCCTGCACGTTATCCAATGGTGTCACGACAGGCTCACTGTCAGTATTAAGGGTGACCTTTTCTGTTTTCAGTTCTGTTTTATAGGATTGGAGCAGATTATTTGGCTCAAAACCAGTAGCAATGATCGTTACTCCGATCCTGTCACCAAGGCTTTCATCCTTGGAAAGGCCCCGGATAATCAGCGCATCATCTGAAGCAACATCATATATAAAGTCGGTTATTTCGCCAAGCTCATCCATAGTCAGTTCATGGTCTCCCAATCCTGATACAATATTGATAAGGATACTCTTTGCTCCGGTAATATCATTTGAATTAAGCAATGGTGAAGTAATTGCTTCCTGTATTGCTAAAATAGCCCTGTTTTCTCCTGAAGCTGACCCGGTTCCCATTACAGCTACACCAGAATCTTTCATTACGGTCTCAACATCTGCAAAATCAACATTGATATACCCGGCAACTGTTATTATTTCAGCGATACCCTTTACAGCAATTGTAAGGACATCGTCGGCTTTTGAAAAAGCTGTTGAAACACTCTGGTCGCCATATATTTCCCTCAATTTTTCGTTGTTTATCACCAGCAGTGAATCAACATGATCTTTCAGCTCTCTTATTCCTTCTATTGCATTCTTAATTCTTACCTTTCCTTCTGATCTGAATGGTATGGTAACCACAGCTATCGTTAACAATCCTGACTCCTTGCACGCTCTGGCAATTACCGGTGTAGCTCCTGTGCCAGTTCCCCCGCCCATCCCGGTAGTGACAAATACCATCCGGGTGTTTCCGGCGATTGCCGACATCACCTGCTCAATATTCTCCTCGGCAGCTTTTCTCCCTTTCTCAGGTTTACTGCCTGCTCCCCTGCCTTCTGTAAGGTCTTCACCTATCTGAACTTTAACAGGCACGGGGCTTTTTGATAATGCCTGTGCATCTGTATTACACACTACAAAATTCACATCTGTGATTCCAAAATTATACATATGGTTCACTGCATTATTCCCACCACCTCCAATGCCAACAACTTTTATTATGGAGGACCTCTCAACGGGGAGGTCAAAATTCATAAGATCATCTGACATGGTTATTCAATTAAATTTAATTAACAAACTGTAAGTAAGTGACCCTTTAAACATTATTAATTAATATTCTGATCTTCTGTTTCGAACATCTTCGTAAGACTTTTTTTGAATTTTTCGGCCCATGTTAATTTGCCTGAATGATCATCATACTCAGACAAACTATCCGCTCTTTCATCATCGCTCAGTTCAACTCTTAACTTTTCAACATCAGTGCGGGACCCGGCATTGAAGCTGCTATTATATGTTTCAAGGTAATCGAATCCGCGCATTATTAACCCGACACTTGTTGCAAACATTGGTTGATTGATCTCTTCTCTGGAATTCCCTGTCAGATGCTCATTTGGCAGACCGATCCTGACATCCATTGCTGTCTTAAATTTTACAAGCTGGGGTAAATGCTTTAACAGTGCTCCGCCTCCGGTGATAACGACACCAGCGGACAATTTATCAGCATATCCTGATGCCTGAATCTCAAAGTTAACTGCATCGATTATTTCCTCCATTCTGGATTGGATAATATATGCCAGGCTTTTAAAGGATATCTCTTTGGGTTCACGGCCACTTATACCTGGTACAGATACAACCTTATCTTCCGGAGCAATATCTCCCAGGGCAGAGCCATACTGGATCTTGAGTTGCTCGGCATACCTTTGCAGTATTGAGCAGCCCTCCTTAATATCTTTAGTGACTACATTGCCTCCAAATGGGATTACAGCAGTATGTCTGATAATATTGTCATAATAAACCGCCACATCAGTTGTGCCACCACCAATATCAACAAGAACCACACCAGCCTCTTTTTCATCTTCCGATAATACCGCATCAGAGGAAGCTAGTGGTTCCAGGATAAGGTCCTTAACTGAAAGCCCAGACTTTCGGACACATTTCTCAATATTTTTGGCTGAAGCAACTTGTCCGATCACTATATGAAAATTCGCCTCCAGTCTGCTGCCACACATTCCAATCGGGTTCTTTATGCCCGTTTCACTGTCAACAATAAAATTCTGTGGAATTACATGTATTATCTCTTCACCGATCTCTATCGGGATCTTATGCATATCCTGAGTAAGATTGAATACATCATCCTTTGTAATTTCATCGTCGCAGGAATCCCTGTTAATATATCCCCGGCTTTTCATGCTCTTAATATGCTGTCCGGCTATTCCAACGAAAACATCAGTGAAGGCAATACCTGATCGCTGCTGGACATCCTCAACGGTTTTCCCGATTGCCCCAACAGTCTCCTCTATATTGAGAACAACTCCCCTCTTTACCCCATTTGAAGGAGCTTTGCTCAACCCGAGGATCTCTATTTTACCATTGTCATTTTGCTTACCAACAATGGATACAATCTTGGTTGTTCCGATGTCGATTGCTGCTACGTACTGTTCTCTCTTTTTCATAACTCGATTAATATGGTTCTTACTTACTTTATCTTTTTTTACATACTATTTGTCCATCATATTTCATGATAATTTCCCCGTATATATTCCAGCCGGCACGGGGTAGTACCCCTTTGTAAAATTCCTTGAGGTTATTAAGTTTCTCTTCCATTCTTTCAGTGGATCCGAACCGGATTAAATGTTGACCCACTCTCGGTATTAGTTCAAGTTCCCAATCCTCATTAACCCATATCTGCTCAATCTGCCCCTTCCAGAATTCATCGTTGTTTATATACATAACCATTGAAAAGAGTTTTTTTAGCATTGAACTATCCGGTAATGAAGTGATATCACCTGAACTGACTGAACCATCAGGTACTTCAATATTACCCGAAACAGCTATCAATCTTGGTGTATATTTATATTCTTGTGGAATAACAAAACCATACTTATCAACGAAATAGCTGTTACCGTATGAGCTAATAATACGCATTACAGGATCCCTCTGATCAGCTTCAACGTGCAGAGCGCCATCCAGGGTCATATAAACCTCAGCGCTACCAAGCTCTCTTATTGATCCGACCCTCTGCTCAATATTTCTGATGTTTTCCTCTGTCAGTGATTTGCCAAGCACTTTAACCTCCTCATTATGAATTAGATTAAATATATCATCCGAGGTAACAAAACTATAATTCAGCGAATCTCTGATCTCTATTTCTATACTTCTGCAGCCAATATTATCCACCTTTGAATTTATGAAGGATGTTATCCAGATAATATATACCAGGAATGGAGTCCACCATATTTTAGCAATAAATTTCATTTTGTTTTCCTCCTCAACTTCTCCTCAATAGGGTCAACAAGCTTATCGATATCACCTGCACCTATTGTAACAAGTATATCTGTTTCTATACTTTCTATTTTTGCCAGAAGTTCCTCCCTGTCGAGAAGGTGCTTCTTTGTGTTCTTCATTTTCTCAAGAATAATGTTTGAATCGACTCCCGGGATTGGCAGTTCCCTCGCCGGATACACCGGGAGCAAGAAAATCTGGTCGAGTCTGTCAAGTGATGTTGCAAACTGCCCGGCATAATCTCTTGTACGAGAATAGAGATGGGGCTGAAATATGCCTGTTATTTTCCGGCCCTTAAAAAATTCCCTCAAAGAGTCGATTAGAAAATTTAACTCTGCAGGATGGTGGGCATAATCATCAATCAATACCACCCTTTCACTATTAATTCTGATGTCAAATCTTCTCACTACTCCTTTATAGTATATAAGGGCTTTCATAATTTCTTGCGGTGTA
Organism: Bacteroidales bacterium; assembly: GCA_035527935.1. Lineage (GTDB taxonomy): Bacteria > Bacteroidota > Bacteroidia > Bacteroidales > VadinHA17 > DATKZO01. The sequence goes on along the minus strand of DATKZO010000003.1, from coordinate 162,773 downwards.
ACACCCGAAATCAGCGCCAGCGAGATAGCACCAAGGGTATTCTCAAGATTCAGGGCACCAGGAAGCTGTGAAATCAGATCCTCAAGTTTACCAAACGGCGAATCGACCAGGAAATAGTACGCATCTGCTTCGCTCCTGAAAGATGGAATAGTGAAATCAGCTTTCTTATCAAACCCGTATGTGTATATCTTTGTATTCCCCGGAACCCTGATCTTATCTTTGATCCTGTAATTCACTATCAGGGTTCCACCACTTTTTATCTTTCCGGTGAAAATATTAAATGCTTCAACCAGGTTGTTGTAGTTACCGTATATTTCAAGGTGATCGGGATCTATGGAAGTTATTATTGCTGTCTCGGGTTGCAGCATATGAAATGATCTGTCGTACTCATCAGCTTCCATGACCACAAACTCTCCGGTTCCAGTTATGAAATTCGAATTATAGTTTTTTGAGATACCACCCAGAAATGCTGTACAATCAACTGCCGACTGTTTAAGCAAATGGGCTGTTAATGTTGATATTGAGGTCTTTCCATGTGTTCCGGCCACGGCTATGGTACGGCTTAATTCTGAGATCATACCCAGTATCTGGGATCTCTTAAAGATCATGAAATCATGCGCTTTGAAGAATCCAAGAATCTTGTTATCATCAGGAATTGCAGGCGTGTTCACTATCAAAGTATTCTCTTTGATAATACTCTCACGTGGGATGAGATCCACGGAGTCTTCATAAACAATTGTACATCCTTCTTTCTCAAGTGATTCTGTCAGGTTTGTTTTCACTCTGTCGTAGCCAAAAACGTTATACCCCCCAACAAGGCAATAACGGGCAAGAGCACTCATTCCGATGCCTCCGATTCCGGTAAAGAACAAATTCCGTATGCCTTCAAAATCTCTCATTCTGCCATTTTGATTATCTGTTCCGCTATTCTTACATCAGCATCATAAATAGCCATTTGTGAAATATTGGCCGATAATTCAGATTTCAGATCTTCATTGATAATTGATTCGATTATCTTATTTACCAGATCTTCTCCAGCGTTCCTGTCATGTACCAGAATGGCAGCATTCTTGCATGACAGTGATAATGCGTTCCTGGTCTGATGATCTTCGGCCACATTTGGTGACGGAACCAGGATAACAGGTTTTGCTGCGATGTATAACTCTGAAATTGTACCTGCACCGGCTCTTGAAACAATCATATCAGCAGCAGTAAATGCATACTCCATCCTGTCAATAAAAGGAACCACGATCCCATCCCTGCTTTCCTTACTCTCAAAGACCGACTTCATCTTCTCAAAATAATACTTGCCAGTCTGCCAGATTATCTGTAATCCACTGTCGAAGATCCTGTCAAGTCCCTCTGCTATAGATGCATTTATTGTCCCGGAACCAAGCGATCCGCCTAAAACGAGAATAACAGGTCTACCCGTTTTCAACCCGAAATATCCTATTGCTTCCTCCTTATTCCGATTCATCTCTTTTATATCTTGTCGTACAGGATTCCCGGTCAGAAGTAACTTCTCCCTGGGAAAATATTTTTCCATTCCATCATAGGCAACACATATAATTTTTGCCCTGCGGGCCAGAACTCTGTTGGTAAGGCCAGCGTAACTGTTTTGTTCCTGGATAAGGGTTGGAATTCCTCTTTTGGCTGCTATCCAGAGAATTGGGCCGCTTGCATAACCACCTACACCCACGACTGCATCAGGATTAAAACTCTTTACTATCCTTTTTGCATTGCGGAGGCTTTTAAGAAGTTTGATCATAACTTCGAGATTCCTGAGTGATATCCCCCTAATAAATCCGGCTACCGGTAATCCTTCAATTTCATAGCCTGCTTCCGGCACTCTCTCCATCTCCATCCTTCCCCTGGCTCCAACAAACTTTATTCTGGAATCAGGGTCCAATTTCCTGACTGCATTGGCAATTGAGATTGCCGGAAAGATGTGTCCACCTGTCCCTCCGCCACTTATGATGATCCTTTTATGTTGTTGCATTTTCATAAATTATACCATCTTCAACATTTTCCTTTTCATCTTCATCAAGAGGCTCTTCTCCCGCTTTTGCCCTGATAACTCTGCTTACTCCCAGAATAGCTCCGAGCGAGAAACTGGTAATTAGCATTGATGTCCGTCCCCAGCTGATCATTGGAAGAGTTTGCCCCGTGACAGGAAATAAGCCTACCGCTACAGCCATATTAATAATTGCCTGTGTAACTATCATTACCGTTAATCCCAGCACCAGAAATGCCGGAAAAGCCGTTTCACATTTTCGTGCTATTGCGACACCCCTGAAAAGGAGAATCATATAGACAAGTAATATTGGCAATGCTCCGAACAGCAGACCATATTCTTCTATTATTATTGCAAAAATGAAATCTGAATTGGATTGAGGAAGCATATTTCTCTGGATACTGTTTCCAGGTGCTTTGCCTATTAAGCCTCCGGTAGCAATAGCAATTTTTGCCTGGTTTGATTGGAAGTTAGCATCGCTATCCTCCTCTCCGGAAACAAAAGTCTCAATCCTGCTCTTCCAGACAGATACCCTGTTGGATTCGGTTGCCACATCAAGTAGCAAAGCCACAATAATGACCGCGGTAATTCCCATACCGATCCAGGCAAGGATAAAACGCAGGGGAACGCGTCCAATGAAAAGGATTATCATACTAATGCCAAAGATCATTATGGCTGTCGATAGGTTTTCCGGCATTATCGGAATGCATATGATGGCAACCGGAACAATAAAAACCCTGGAAGTGAGCTTGAAATCCCTCAATTCCTGCTGGTATTTTGAGAGCATCCTTGCGAGGTAAATTACCAGTGCTGTCTTTGCGATATCAGAAGTCTGGATCCTGAATCCGGTACCTGGAATCTCTATCCACCTGACAGCTTCATTTATCTTAACTCCAAATATTAATGTGATAATAAGTAATATGACTGATACAATAACAAAGAATCCTGCAAGGGAGGCATATATTCTGTATGGTAAATGTGAAGTGACAATAATAATAAACAGGCAAAACAGCAGCATTACACCTTGCGATTTAAGGAAGAAAGTGGTATTGCCGCCATGACGTGCAAAGGCCACACTTACCGATGAGCTGTATACAGCAAGTAAAGAGTAAATTATGAAGACCACAATTAGTCCCCATATTACCCTGTCACCTTTGAATATCCCGCTGAATATATTGCTCATTATGTTACTATAGATTTCTTACCTCTTCCTTAAATTGTCTGCCCCTATCCTCATAGTTATTGAACAGGTCGAAACTTGCACAAGCAGGTGAGAGTAGAACTGAGTCTCCCTTTGATGCCAGATAATATGCTGACTTTACCGCTTCACCCATGGATGTTGTTTGTATGATCGTAGGGACAACATCACGGAATGATTCAATTATCTTCGAGTTGTCTTTCCCGAGACAGACTATCGCTTTAACTTTTTCCATTGCCAGGCCTGTCAATTCCTTGTATTCGTTGCCTTTGTCCACACCACCTGCTATCCAGATAACCTGAGTTGTCATGCATTCCAGAGCATACCAGGTTGAATTTACATTAGTGGCTTTGGAATCGTTTATAAAGTTGATCCCATGAACCGACAAAACTGACTCAAGACGGTGCTCAACACCCTGAAAATCTGACAGACATTGTCGGATAGTTTCATTCCTGATATCAAGTATTTTCCCTGCTATTGCTGCTGCCATAGAGTTAAAGGTGTTATGGCGCCCCTTTAATGCCAGGTCGTGGATAGTCATAATATTTTCAGTTTTACTATGGATATTAAGGGTAAGTGTCTCATTAATGATTGAAGCTGCCATGCCTTCATGTTTTTCGGTTGAAAAAGGCATTAATCCGGATGGGATATCCCTCTGCCCGATTTGCCTGCCTATTATAGGATCGTCGGCCCAGTAGATCAGGAATTCCTTTGAGGTATGATTATTACAAATTCTGAACTTCGTATCTATATATTCATTTATGTTATAGTTATACCTATCGAGGTGGTCAGCTGTAATATTCAATAACAGGGCAATATCTGCTTTGAATTCGTACATGCCATCAAGCTGGAAACTACTAAGTTCAATAACATAGTAGTCATGCTGCATTGTTGCTACCTGCATTGCATAACTTTTCCCGACATTTCCTGCCAGTCCGACATTCAATCCTGCTGATTTAAGAATATAGTAGATCAAATATGTCGTTGTAGTCTTGCCATTACTTCCGGTAACGCAGATATTGAAGGCATTCGAAAACTGACCGGCAAATTCTATCTCGGAAACTACAGGGATCTTTCTCTTTTTTAGCCGGATTATAAAATCCCGGCTATCGGGGATTCCAGGACTTTTAACCACAACGTCTGCACTAAGTATTTTCTTAGCGGTATGTCTTCCTTCTTCAAATTCAATATTGTTTGAGACCAGAATGTCTTTATATTTCTCCTTTATGGTTCCCGAATCAGATACAAACACTTCCATTCCTTTTGAATGTGCCAGCAGAGCCGAACCAGTTCCACTTTCACCTGCTCCCAATATGACTGTTCTCTTTTTCAATTCTTTATCCCTCTCAATATTTCCTTTTGTTTATCTTATTTTCAGGGTAATAACACTCATTACAGCCAGAATAATTGCAATAATCCAGAACCGTATCACAATTTTTGGTTCGGGGTACCCCTTTTTCTGATAATGGTGATGAAGGGGAGCCATCAGGAAAATCCGTTTTCCAACACCAGATCTTTTTTTTGTTCGTTTAAACCAGACAACCTGGAGCAGAACCGAGACACTTTCGGCCAGGAACACTCCGCACAGGATCGGTATAAGCAGTTCTTTTCTGATAACTATTGAGAATACTGCAATTATCCCACCAATTGAAAGACTTCCAGTATCTCCCATAAATATCTGTGCCGGGTATGAATTATACCATAGAAATCCAATCGCTGCACCAACGAAGGAGCTTGCAAATATGACCAATTCGCCGGTGTTCGGGATATACATTATATTCAGGTAGTCGGCATAGATGATATTACCCGACACATATGCCAGTACTCCAAGGGTAACTCCAATAATTGCCGATGTTCCGGTTGCCAGTCCGTCTAAGCCATCAGTCAGATTTGCTCCGTTGGAGACAGCTACAACAATAAAAATTGTGACTATTACGAATACCACCCAACCCCACGCTTGCCTGTTTTCCTTTCCTGTAAAAGCCACCAGCCAAGAATAATCGAATTCATTGTTTTTAATAAATGGTATAGTAGTTTTTGTACATTTAATATCTCTTGTAACATATTGATCTTCTGCAAGCTCTCCCGATCCCTGGATAACCTGAGATGTTACCGTTTGGTTGCTGGCATCTTTTTGTATTATCTCCCTAACCACTGCATCATCACTAACGAAAAGCGTAACTCCTACTATAAGCCCGAGTACTACCTGGCCTATGATTTTGAATCTGCCGGCAAGTCCTTCTTTATTCTTTTTGAAAATTTTTATATAATCATCTATAAATCCGATAAAACCGAGCCATATCGTTGTGACCAGCATCAATATCACGTAGATATTGTCAAGTCTGGCAAATAAAAGAGTTGGTATAATAATGGAGGCAATAATTATGATTCCACCCATCGAAGGTGTTCCCTCCTTCCGGTATTTTCCTTCGAGGTCAAGGTCACGTACAACCTCTCCAACATGCTTTAACTGAAGGTACCTGATTAATCTCTTGCCGATTGTCAAAGAAATTATTAGCGATGTAATAATAGCAGCAGCTGACCTGAACGAGATATACTCAAAAACACCTGCTCCAGGTATATTCAAACTTTCCAGATATTTAAACAGATAATAGAACATTGATTATAATTTCAATTCATTCAAAACAATTTCTTAGTTCCTCGACATCATCAAAATGATACCGCCTGCCTCTTACTTCCTGGTAGGTTTCATGCCCCTTTCCGGCAACCAGTATTATATCGTTACTTCCGGCCAGTGATACGGCTTTTCTAATAGCTTCTCTTCGGTCAGTTATCCTGAGGACCTTTTTGCTGATACCGGATTTTATTCCGGCCATCATTTCATCGAGAATTTTTTCGGGGTCTTCGTTCCGGGAGTTATCCGAGGTTAAAATAGTTCTGTCGGCGCCCTCGGCAGCAACCTGGGCCATTACAGGCCTCTTTGACCTGTCCCTGTCGCCACCTGCTCCTAATACAACGATTAGTTTCATTCCGTTACCCCTTATCCTGTTAATGGCGCTAATAACATTTTCAATTGCGTCAGGGGTATGAGCATAGTCAACAATTCCTATTGTCCCGGAAGGGGAATGCACTATCTCCAGTCTGCCACGAACAGGTTTTAGTTTACTAATTGTAGTCAGAGCTTCAGTCCTGTCGATCCCGAGAAGGTTGGACACTGCATATACAGCCAGAAGGTTATAGGCGTTAAATTCACCAATAAAACGGGTTGATAATTCGTTCGCATCTATCCTGAGCATCATGCCTTCAAAACTGTCCTCCAGGACCTTGGCCTTATAATCAGACATAGTGTGCAAGGCATATGAATATTCCTTCCCCCTGTAATTCTGGAGCATTACCTTACCATTTTTATCATCAATATTTACCAGGGCAAATGATTGCTTTCCGAGATTGTCGAAGAATGTTCTTTTTGTATTCAGGTACTCACCGAAAGTACCATGATAATCCAGGTGGTCATGAGTAAGATTAGTAAATACGCCACCCACAAAATGGATCCCTTCAGTTCTTCTCTGAATTATTGCGTGAGAACTCACTTCCATAAAAGCATATTCGCAACCATCCTCCACCATCATTTTAAAGAGCCTGTTTAACTCTACCGGGTCAGGTGTTGTGTGAGTTGTCCCAACTTTCTTATTGTTAACAAAGTTTGTAATAGTGGATATAAGACCTGTCCTGAATCCCAATCCCAGGAGAGTTTCATAAAGTAGCGTTGCTACAGTGGTTTTCCCATTTGTCCCTGTAATACCTACCACCTTTAAATCTCCCGAAGGATTTCCAAAAAAATTGGATGCTATTTGCCCCAGAGCCTTAGCAGAATCATTTACTCTTATCCAGGTAACTGCATCATCTTTCTTTTCGGGCAGTACCTCACAGATTATTACTGATGCACCATTTTTTACTGCGCTATCAATAAAATCGTGTCCATCGAACCGGGTTCCCCTGGCAGCAACAAACAGCTCATCGGGTCCAACTTTTCTGGAGTCGAACCGCACAGCCATTATTTTGCGATCCATACTGCCAATGGATTCAGCCAACTTGATATTGTCCAATATTTTCCCCAGTTCAACCATTTACATTCTTAGTTCAATATTTATGGTGGTGCCATGAACAATCCTTGTCCCTGGCATTATTGACTGTCTTACAACCCTGCCCCTGCCTGATGTGATAACTTTCAAACCAGAATTTTCGAGAAGGAACAGTGCATCCCTTAAGCCCATACCAGTAACATCAGGCACCAGGTTATCAATAATTGTAAGTTCGTTCAGTCTTATTGTGTCATTTCCGTAATCAGGTCTCACCCATACATTATCTGAGCTGCTAACCGATACAACTCCCAGTTCGGTAAGGACATTGCGTGTATCTTCAATGTAGCCATTAAGTGTTTTGGGTGCATCCTCAATGTCAGACCCATCATTGGTCCTGAAAAAGTGGTTTGCATACACTTTGTCAGCAATTTCCTTAAATACCGGTCCGGCAACAAGGTTCCCATAATAGATTAGGCTTGATGGTGCGTTTACCACTACAATGGCTGAGTATACGGGGTTGTCAGCAGGAAAATAGCCGCAAAACGAAGCCTTGTAAGATACCTTTCCACCATGTTTGTACCCATATTTTTCGTTCGCAATCTGGGCTGTCCCTGTCTTCCCGGCTATCTTATAATTTTCATTCCTGAGATTAGTTGCTGTCCCATTTTCAACTACTCCTTCTAGCAATAATCTGGCTTTTTGTATTGTCTGCTTTGAGCATATTGACGGATTCAGTACCACTGGATCAAATTCTTTAATGATCTGACCGTGATACCTGATTTCCTTAACCAGGCGAGGCTTCATCATTCTGCCACCATTAGCTACTGCATTATAAAATGTCAGTATCTGAAGCGGTGTGAGCTGGATTTCATATCCATGCGACATCATCGGTAAAGAAATCCCGGACCAGTATTTATCCCCAGGGTATCTTATCAGAGGTGCACCTTCTCCCTTTACGTCAACCCCAAGCTTCTCATTTAGCCCCATGTGGTAGAGCCTGTCGACAAACTCTCCCGGTTTGTCCTTGTAATTCTCGTAGATTAATTTGGATGTGCCAACATTTGAAGATTTCTCAAAAACCTCTTTTACGCTGAGCTTCCCATAGCCTCCCCTGTGGGAATCATAAATAGTCTTATCATAGTAGTGAACTTGCCCTGTTCCTGTATCAACCGAATCGGTAATATCAATTACCCCATCTTCAAGAGCAGCCATGAATGAGGCCAGCTTGAATGTAGATCCTGGTTCAGTACTTTCCCCGATTGCATAATTATACGATTCGTAGTATTCACCGTCATCCCCCAATTCGAGATTTACAATTGCTTTAATATCACCAGTGTGGACCTCCATCAGTATTGCAACGCCATGATGGGCGTTGTGAAGGGCAAGCTGATCAAGAAGGGCATCTTCAGCAACATCCTGTATGTCGACATTTATTGTGGTAACTATATCATTCCCATCCCTTGGTTCAATGTAGTTCGCATCATTCACTGGCATCCATGCTCCTCCCGTAAGCCTCTGTTTAAGCATCGATCCATTTATTCCTGTAAGTTCTTTGTCGTAGGCACCTTCCAGTCCAACAACGTTACCCGACGCCCCCTGAGTGAGATATCCTATAGTTCTGCTTGCCAGAGAGAAATGAGGAAGTACCCTGCGGTTTTCAGTCTCAGCTATCAGACCTCCCTTATACCTTCCCTCCCTGAATATGGGAAGTGCCTTTAATTCCTTCAACTGAGAATGGCTTATTCTTCTCTTTATGAGATAGTACCTTTCCCCTTTCATACGTGCCGAAATCAGATCAGATTTCCATTGAGAAGCCGATCTTAGTCCAACTATTCTTGCCAGACCTGCTGAAAGGCCATCAATGCCATTATTCCATGTTTCTGGCGACATCCCTGAGCTTTTTGTATCGAAATAGATTGTATAATAAGGCACTGAGCTTGCAAGACTGCGGCCATCATCTGAAAGTATATCTCCACGGTTTGCAGGAACTACATCTGTTTTATAAATATATTCCTGGCCCAACTCTGCCCACTTTTTCCCCTCAACGAACTGTATGACAATGATTCTGGCCAGTATAGCTACCGAGATCAGGATAATTACAATATATACTATCCCACTACGCCATATTATCTCATCGCGCAACGACATCCCCTATTTTTTTATCACCAGTTTATAAGGAGGTTCTTTAAGTTCCTCCAAATCCAGTCCTCTTTGCCCAAGTAATCTTGACACTTCCGACTGCTTACTTGCATACATTAATTCAGCCGAAATTGCTATTGCATCGGCCCGGAGCTCTTTTACTTCGCGCTGTAACTCATCAGTCCTCCTGATTACCTTCTCAGCATGAAACCTGTTACCTATATAGATTGCCCCCAGGATAGTCAGAACAACAAGAAACCCCAGGTTCCCAAGTACCAGCTTTTCGCTAACAAGGGTGCCACTAATGAGGCTCTTTATGAATCCCTCATTTTTTGTCTGTCCTGTCTGGTTATCCTTTCCTATTTCATTTTCCATAATCAAATCCTCTCTGCAATCCTGAGTTTCGCACTTCTTGCCCTGCTATTTCCTTTTATCTCTTCCTCGGAAGGAACGATTACATGTCTGTTAACCTGCCTGAGTGGTACTATCAGGTTTCCATAGAAATCTTTCTGTTCAATCCCATCAAAATTCCCTGCCCTGAAAAAATTCTTAACCACCCTGTCTTCAAGAGAATGATATGTGATTACCACAAATTTTCCACCCACTTTCAAAACCTCAAGACTCTGGGTGAGCATTTCTTTCAAACACTCAATTTCGCGGTTGACCTCTATCCTGAGCGCCTGAAATACTTTTGCATAGAATTTATTTTCGCCTTTTGCAGGCACAATACCCTCCAGTACTTTGACCAGATCACCCGCTGTGACTATTGGGCTCTCAATCCTGGCATCTTCTATTATCCGGGCTATTCTGCCTGCATTTTTCAGCTCTCCATATTCAGATAATATCCTTTTCAAATCATCAAATGAGTAACTCTTTATCACCTCCGATGCAATTCGCTTTGAGTTTTTATTCATTCTCATGTCAAGCGGAGTATTGTACCTGAACGAAAAGCCCCGGTCTGGTTTATCAAATTGATGAAATGAGACGCCAAGATCAGCTATCAGACCGTCAACTGAATCCACTCCGGCATACCTCAGGACATTCCTCAAAAACCTGAAATTCTGGTTAAAAAAGAGAAACCGGTCATCAGCCGGTCTATTCCTCTCCGCACTCTCATCCTGATCAAACGCTATCAATCTTCCTTTATCAAGGATTCTGAGAATCTCAGCTGAATGACCACCACCACCAAATGTCAGATCTACATATACCCCGTCGGGCTGAATATTCAACCCTTCAATACTCTCTTTAAGTAATGCAGGGATATGGTATTTCATTTCTATGTCTCCTCCGGTATATCACCACCCATAAGTTTTTCAGCCAGATCCGCAAAGTCATCAACCGGCATGTCGATCTTATCATATCTCTCACTCGCCCAAATTTCAATTCTTCCATCCTGACCAGCCAGGATCACATCTTTGTTTATCCCTGCCAGTTCAACCAGTTTTTTTGGAATAAGTAATCGGTTACTGCTGTCCAGCACCAGCCCGGCGGTGCCCTTGAAGAAATTCCTAAGGAATCTGTTATGCTCCCTGTTATAGGGATTGATCCTGCTTCTGATTTTCTTCATCTGTATTTCCCAATCCTCGATGGTGAATAATACAAGGCATGCTTCAAAAATGTCACGCCTGACCACAAAGTGATCCCCGGAGACAGATTCCATCTGCTTTTTGAAAGCCGAAGGAAAGATCAATCGTCCTTTCGAATCAATCTTGCAACTATAATCACCTGTAAATGTGGCCATAGCTTCAATAAAAGTTTGAATGTAAAAATAATAAATTTTTCCCACTTTCTCCCACTTTAATCCATTTTTTTACACATTGTTGAAAACTTTTAATCCATGGGGAGACTTTCATATCCAGTCATATCATCCCATTTTATGCATAAATGAAAAGATTGGATTAAACAGGGAAGTCGAATTGAATCTCATTTTTTCATAAATTTGCAAGTGGAACTGACTATCTATCTGGATAAACTAAAATTCAATTAATGAGTAAACCCAATGCGATCCGCATCGATTTGAAAAGGGTGCTTCGGGAGAAAAATCCGGCTCTTGGAAAACTGGTACCCGGATTTGTTATTAGGTACCTGCGAAAGGTAGTACATGAAGATGAGTTAAACCAATTTCTTGGCACTTACGGGGATCTTGATAATATTGAGCTGGTAAAGGCAGGTTTAGCCTATTTGGGCATTAGCTATCATGTGCATAACAGACAGAATATTCCTGCTTCAGGACGATATATCTTCGCTTCAAACCACCCACTTGGAGGACTTGATGGTTTGGTATTTATCGTTGAACTTTCAAAATACTTTAAAGAGATTAAATTCCCGGTAAATGATATTCTCCTGAATATTGCCAATATGTCCGGGATCTTTTTACCAATAAATAAACATGGGGCACAGGCACGGCATGCAGTATTATTGATCGACCAGGCATATGCTTCAGATGCTCAGATCCTCTATTTTCCTGCCGGGTTATGTTCCAGGAAAAGAAAGGGTGAAATAAAAGACCTGGTATGGCAAAAGAACTTTGTGGCAAAAGCAATAAAACACAAAAGGGATATTGTTCCGGTATATTTTGCAGGAAGAAACTCAGAATTTTTTTATAATCTGGCAAACTTTAGAAAATCAATAGGACTTAAGTCAAATATTGAAATGATCTATCTTCCCAATGAGATGTTCAGGCAAAAGGGACAGGAGTTGCACCTCGTTTTTGGGGAACCAATACCCTGGAGCAAATTCGATCGGTCGAAATCAGCTGCTGAATGGGCTTCCTGGATTAAGGATAAATCATATGAACTGGCAGATATTATTCCTCAGACCAAATAAATTCTTAATTTTGAACGAAAAATTTACTTATCCACTTTTTTGGGCCTGAAATGAGTACGATCCATGAGAAAATCATTAATAGAGAATGGAAAATATAGTTGACCCCCGGCCGACGAGGGAAATTGTAAAGGAATTGACGAAGAATAGGTTTCTCAGAAAGACAAATTATGGAAATAATGAGGTCTACCTTTTTACTTCACATGAGTCACCAGCTTTGATGCATGAGGTCGGCAGGTTAAGGGAAATCACCTTTAGGGCCGCTGGCGGAGGCACAGGTAAGGCAATTGACCTCGACGGTTATGACCTGTCGGATGATGCTCCCCATACACAACTAATTGTATGGGATCCTGATAACAGGGAAATAATAGGTGGTTACAGATTCTTCATCCATGATGCCAGGAACAAGATCCCTGATCATAAGGACATGGCCTCAGACTCTATTTTCCATTTTTCTGATGATTTTATTTCAAACTACCTCCCTTACCTGATCGAACTTGGACGATCATTTGTCCAACCCGACTATCAGTCAAGGGCGATGGGACGCAAAAGTCTGTTTGCACTTGACAACCTATGGGACGGCCTGGGCGCCATTGTAATCGAAAACTCACGACTTAAATATTTTTTTGGAAAGGTAACAATGTATCCCCATTTCCACGAGATGGCCAGAAGTATGATCATCTATTTTATGAAGAAACATTTTAGTGACCCCGACAGACTGGTTGTCCCGATTGAGGATATATCCCTCAAGATGGACTTCTCCATGATGGAGTTAATCTTTACCTCTGATAATTACAAAGATGATTATAAAATACTGTCACAGGAGGTTCGCAAGCTTGGCGAAAATATTCCTCCACTTATCAATGCATACATGAATCTTTCACCTTCCATGAGAACGTTTGGTACAATTCATAACGCGGGTTTTGGAGGAGTTGACGAGACCGGTATAATGATCACCCTCAGAGATATGTATGTTGAGAAAATTAACAGGCACCTTGAATCTTACCGTGAAGATTATGATCTGGGATAGAATTTAACCCTGGATATCCTTAATAAGCCCGTTCATCCCGACCTTCGATGTAATTGATAAATGATTGATTTACCACCCTGTTCCCTCCGGGAGTTGGGTAATCTCCTGTAAAATACCAGTCGCCCGTATGCCCCGGACAGGCTTGATGAAGTCCCTCAATAGACTGGTAAACTATTTCGAGTTCTGCATTAATAGTGGAAAGTTTAAGCATTCTTGATATCTTCCCTGAAACTTCGTCTGCTGAAAAGGGGGCGTAAATATCTTTTACCACATTTCTGATCTTTTCGACAGGTTTTGTTATTTCCTCCAGAGCGTTGCCATAAACCTCCTTGATAACCCCGCTCATTCCCTTTTCCTCAAGTAGTTCAACCGCAGCCCTGAAGGCTATTAAATCGCCCATCTTTGCCATGTCTATCCCATAGCAATCCGGATATCTGATCTGAGGAGAGGAAGAGGCTATAACAATCTTCCTGGGATCAAGCTTGTCAAGGATCTGTATTATACTCCTCTTCAGGGTTGTACCCCTGACAATTGAGTCATCAATAACTACCATGTTATCAACTCCACGCCTTATCACACCATAAGTTACATCGTAAACATGACCAACCAGATCATTACGTGCTTTATCCTCAGTAATAAAGGTTCTTAACTTGACATCCTTTACAGCCAGTTTTTCAACCCTTGGCCGCTTTGAAATGATCTTCCTGAGCTTATCCCTGTCAAGAGTTCCTTCCGCCTCGAGGATCTGATTCATTTTATGCTTGTTCATATATTTCTCAAGCCCCTTGATCAATCCGTAAAAAGCACTCTCGGCAGTGTTTGGTATATATGAAAATACCGTATTGTCTATATCATAACCGACTGACTTGAGTATCTTATCAGTCAGTTGTTCACCAAGTATCTTTCGCTCACGATAGATTGATTTATCTGTCCCTCTGGAGAAATATATACGTTCAAATGAGCATTTCCGCACATTTGCCGATTCCCGGATTTTTTCAATACAAATTTTACCGTTTGATCTTACTGTTACTGCTGCACCCGGATCCAGTTCTTTCACATCCGATGTTTTCAGGTTAAAAACTGTCTGAATTACAGGTCTTTCTGAAGCAACAACAGCAACCTCATCATTTGTGAAATAAAAGACCGGCCTGATACCCCATGGATCACGGATCACAAATGTATCACCATGTCCGAACATGCCTGCCATTGCATATCCACCATCCCATCTTTTACTTGCATTTGATAACACCCTCTCAATATTGAGGTTAGCCTCAATCAGTGGTGTTATTTCCTTTTTGGTGTAACCCTTTTCACGGTATTGCCTGAATAGTGACTCAACCTCTTCATCAAGAAAGTGGCCCAGGTTCTCCAGAACGGTTACCGTATCAGAATAATCTATCGGGTGTTGTCCTATCTCAATAAGATGGCTGAAGAGTTCCTTTACGTTGGTAAGGTTAAAATTACCAGCAAGAACAATACTTCTTGATCTCCAGTTATTTACCCTTGTAACAGGGTGTACGTTATCAATATTGTAGTTCCCGAAAGTACCATACCTCACATGCCCCAGATAAATATTGCATGCATACGGGTTATTCCTGAGGACATCTTCTGTCAAACGACCATTATTCTTGCCATATAACTTTTCAATATCATCATAAACGGAATCAAAAACCCTTGGTATAGGATTTGTCTCATTTGATCGTTGTTTGAAAATATACCTGTTACCAGTATCTACACCCAGCTTTAATCCCGCAATCCCAGCACCATCCTGGCCTCTGTTATGCTGCTTCTCCATAAGAAGATACATCTTCTTCAGCCCATAGTCCCAATAACCATACTTTTCAATATAGTACTCCAATGGTTTTAGCAATCTCACCACTGCTATACCACACTCATGTTTTATCCGGTCACTCATAAATTATTCTTCCAGATCAGGAAAATTGATCTTATCTGTAACTATATAGGCGTTGGAAAATTTCTTTCTTATTGTAATGAAATCGGGATAGGCATCATGCTTGGTCCGGTAATCGCCTACTCTTACTTTGAAATAATTTGGAGGATCAAAGATCAGATATGCTTCCATACCAGTAAACTCATTCAGAAATTTTGCCTTGGCCTCATTTGCAGATTCACGGGCGTCTCTGTCGGATCCGCGGTAAATCTGGATTCTGAAACCATCAAAACCGTTATACTGTTTATTTGCATTTATATGGCGGTTCAGCAGTGTATCAATTCTTGAATCCTGGTTCACCTCAACTCTCCCTGACCTGAAGTCATTATTATTATTTACCAGTTCCCTCGTCCACAGGAATCCCTGTCCGTAAGTGAACGAACTAAATACAATTAAGAAATAAATAATGATTTGAGCCCTTCTTTTCATGTATCAAAAATAGTATTTTATATTGAATATGGGTTATGGATCCTGCCTGTACTATTTACTTAGGTCAGCAGCAAGCTCGTCGGTCATCTCCAGATTATGGAACACATTTTGAACATCATCGTCGTCCTCCAGTGCATCAATGAGTCTCAGCAGCTTTTTTGAAGATTCCAGGTCAAGTGATTTTGTCTCATTTGGGATTCTCTGAAGCTCAGCACTCATTGCCTCAATATTCAATTCTTCCAGTTTTCTCTGCAAATTTCCGAAATCCTCCAATGCACAGGTTACGGTAATAACATCTTCGTCTGTCTCGATTTCTTCAGCTCCGCCATCTATGAGTTCCAGCTCTAACTCCTCCATAGCCATTTCTGCTTCTCTGCTGATTGTAAAAATAGCCTTGCGCTCAAATAGAAAACTTAGTGATCCGTTTGTGCCCAGACTGCCTCCAAATTTATTAAACGCAGCCCTTATACTGGAAACGGTTCTGTTGTTATTATCAGAAAGAGATTCAACAAAAACTGCAATCCCATAAGGGCCATAACCCTCAAAAGTTGATTCCAGATAACTTGTAGCGTCAGCACCGGTTGCTTTTTTAATTGCTCTTTCAATATTATCCTTTGGCATATTTGCCCCCTTGGCATTCTGAACAGCAAGTCTGAGCCTGGGATTTGAATCAGGATCGCTAACCCCTTCGCGCGCTGCAATAGTGATCTCCTTAATCAACCTGGTGAATATCTTGCCTCTTTT
Organism: Bacteroidales bacterium; assembly: GCA_035527935.1. Lineage (GTDB taxonomy): Bacteria > Bacteroidota > Bacteroidia > Bacteroidales > VadinHA17 > DATKZO01. The sequence goes on along the minus strand of DATKZO010000003.1, from coordinate 146,402 downwards.
AGCATCAACCGCCCCTTTTTTGCGTTTAATCGTTGACCATTTGCTATGTCCTGACATTTCAATTGATTTTTATTATACCTGATGCAAAATTAATCTATTTAATAAAACTGTAAATAGACCAGCCAGGCAAAATTTGTTATCCAGAGGCCTGACTTTATCAGGCAGGGAGTATGGCGACAAAGGAATTGAAGCTCCCCGCTGCAAGCAGCGGGGAACCGAGTTTAAGAGCTCGGCGACTTCGTCGGACGTAGCCCCGATGAACCGGGGCGAAGTTCGAAGCCAATGCGCTCGCCGGGATTCATAGTTATAGATGGGAGTGATCGCCTTCACGGGGCCAGTAGTGTTGAATCAGGACTCCGTTCTTCGCTATGCTGTAACACACTCTGAATGGCTCAAATAAAAAAACACCGGCGGGAAGCCGGTATTTTGAAAACAAAAAAGGTGGGCAGGTTAGTTATTCCTGTTTATCATTCAGAATAATACTTTCTCCCTTTTCTTCCAGAACAGCCTGATAGAGGGATGCAAATGCTGCACTAATCCACATTGCAGAAATAAAGACGCCAAAAACAAGCACTATCAAACCGGCAATAATTATGAAAAATGCAAGTATCCCCATCCAGAATATTCTCCATCCATGCCCTTTGGTTAGTCTCCAGCTTTCCTCAACAGCCTTAACCGCATCCAGTTTTTTGTCCATAACCAGGAACGGCACAAAGGCAAGCCTACATGCAAAGATGATCCCCGGGATTAAAATGAACAGTAAACCAAATCCGATAATGGCTCCTGTAAGGAGCGAAGCAAGTACAACATTAAGATAATATTTGAATGAATCAAAAATATCGGTTACCTCAAATGATTCTTCCCGTGCTGCCTTCAGGTACACCCAGTTAGACCCGTACGATAGCGGGGACATTACAAACAAAGAATACGCAATAACAAATAGTTGCCCGAATACCATCGCCATAGCTATAAAACCAAACTGGTCATGATGCATGTCTGATATGTTCGAAATTAAAACGAATGGTGCCGTAGCGACAACAATTATCAGTGATATGAGAAATAATGAAATAAAATTCTTTTTCATTACTCTCCATCCGTGGCCATAAGCTGATCCCGCTCTGGCAACAAGTTCATTTGGTAATTTTTCCATTTCAAAATGTTATTATTGGTTTATGGGGACAATATATCATCTGTAAACAGTAAAAGTCAATCCACTAAAAGTAGGATTTCTCAATATTCCTACTTAAGTAGTGAAATTATCCCTTGTATTTTATTTGTGCCTCAGTAACAATTTTCTTTCTTTTGTAATAAATACATTTTAATGCTTCAGCTTGCTGTCATTATTGTTATCATTATCTCAATTGCCTGTGGGTCTTATGCTTTGGTACTTCTTTCAAGATTGAGGAAGTTATACCGGATCGACTTTCTTAACAGTTTTTTCTATTATGAGATCCTCCATCTAACATTTGGTTTGTATGGTATTCTTGGCGGTTTAGCTATCAGGGAAATCCTACTAAAGTTTGACCTGGAATCATCCCAGATGGAAGTAATTGTAATGACCCTTCCATTCTTTGGGGTTCCATTTATTATTGCTGCCTGGTACCTGCTGATCAAAACCTGCAATGAATTGATTAACCGGAAGGTCCCGCAATATGTTTCATTTATATATTTTATTCTTGCTACAGCTATATTCTTTATATATGGACTTATTTTAAGATATGATCCTGATAGCAGGTCAATTGATATTACTTCTGTATCCCGGCTGATAAGGATAGTGTTTTACTCTATTGAATTAGGAGTGAAGCTATATTTGAGTATTATGCTCATAATAATCGCTTTTAAAATCGCCGGTAGGGAGAAGCGTGTTTTTATTGGCCGCTTTGCCCTGTTTCTCACCCTGCTGGCAGCACTTAGTGCAGCTGCACTTCATTTCACCTATCTACATACCATTATTGGTTTGTATTTCCTCCTCCTGTTCTTTGCATCCGATATTGCACTAATCCTCCTGACCAAGACATATCTTTCCCGCAATGCAGCAGAGTACAGGGATATTACTGATGCTGCTGAAGATCTGCTTCAGAAATATGGCATCTCCAGTAGGGAAAAAGAGATCATAAAGGAGATCTGTCAGGGGAAAACTAACATGGAGATTGCAGACGAGCTCTATATCTCTGTCCAGACGGTCAAAGATCACACATACAATATCTTTAGAAAGACCAATGTCAGGAACAGGGTCCAACTCACGCAGCTATTTTCTGGCATTCAATAATGTGACTCCATCTCCTGGTCACTTTTTCCTGATGAAATATTCATTGTAGTTGACTTTTAACAATTTTTTTTCGAAATTGTATTACCCTGTCTCCGTGCATTTGATTACTTGCTAAAACCTAATGGAAATGAAAAGATTATTACTCTTGCTTTATCTTATATTTATACCTGTATGGCTGTTATCGCAGGCTGTTTTTATCAATGAGATACATTATGACAATACCGGTGCTGATACCGGTGAAGGTATAGAAATAGCAGGACCTGAAGGGACCGACCTGGCTGGCTGGAAGTTGAAAGGATACAATGGGCTAGGAGGAGAATTTTATTCTACCGTTAACCTGAGCGGCACACTTACTGATCAGCAAAACGGATATGGTACCCTTTGGTTCTCTTTTATCCCGCTCCAGAACGGTGATCCCGATGGAATTGCTCTGGTAAATCCCTCTTCAGAAATAATTCAGTTCCTTAGCTATGAAGGTTCTTTTACTGCCACTGACGGACCTGCAATTGGTATGCTCAGTGTTGATATAGGTGTTTTGGAGTCAAGCGGTACTCCGATCGACTACTCAATGCAGCTTTCAGGTACCGGTAATGATTATAGCCACTTCACATGGAATTCCCCTGCTACACATACCAAGGGTTTGGTAAACAACGATCAGACATTTATACCTCCGGATGAGGATCCTCCGGTCTGGACATCAACCTATCCTTTCCTGGATAATATTCTGGATAAACGGTGCGACCTGCATGTAAGTCTTGATGAATCCGGAATAGTATATTTTCTCATACTCCCGGATGGTGCCACTCCACCAACAAGCGAACAGGTAAAAGCAGGGATTGATTATGCTGATGTGATCATCTGTACCTCCGGATCATTTGAGGTTAGTGAAGCTGAAACAGAAGTCATTGAGGTCCTGGCTGTAGCAGACCCCGAAACTTTATACGACATCTGCGTTGCAGCCGAGGATCTGGCAGACACCCCTAATCTGCAGGCCTCTCCCGTTCTTCTTGAGGCAACAACTACCGGAGCAAGGAGTCTTACCATAACAAAACCTGTTACAGGAGAAACCTATGATGTAGGAAGCAGCATTACCTTCGGGTGGTCATCCGCCAATATTGCCTACATCTATATTGGAGGTTTTGACCGTACGCATGATGAGTATTTCGTTCTCTCCGACGAAAGTACCGGTGAACCGCTTATCATTGATGCTACACTTGAGGCTTATGATTATACAATACCCAATGCTACGTCAACTGATATTGTTGATATCATAATTTACGATGTGGCAGATACCTCCTTCAAAGATATTGTATATACAGTCTATTTGCAGGATGCATTGCCTCCGGCAATACTTGAGACCTTTCCTGATAATAGCGATATCGATGTATCTGTCTTCATGACACCCATGGCCTATTTCGACGAAGAGATATTTGCCGGTTCAGGAAACGTGGTCATCAGAAACGAAGACAATTCAGTATTCGAAATATTTGATTTCAATGCCAAGACAGGGTTACAAATTGCTGATCAGCTTCTGATAATTATACCATCATTACCATTCTCCACAGGTAGTGAATACTATATTGAACTTGATGCCGGTGTGGTAATCGACTATGCTGACAATGCCTTTGCGGGCCTTGCAGGAATTGACGGCTGGAGCTTTACGACAGAGCTCAGCGAAGATGCAACCCTTAACGATCTCAAAGTCGATGGATTTACTGTCGATGGCTTTGACCCACTTTCATTCTCTTATACTGTAGCTCTTTCAGCAGGAACAACCATTGCTCCACCAATAACAGCAACCCCTGCAAACGAGCATGCCGATGTCACGATAAATAATGCAACTGATGTCACCGGAACCCTGATTGAGAGGACAGCTGCAATAGTGGTAGTTTCCCAGGATTTGAGCTCTGCGCTAACCTATTATATTACTTATGAGATTGCTACCTCTCTGATTGACGAACCTGCATCCCAAATGAAGATCTATCCGGTTCCAGTATCGACCGAACTTATTCTTCAAAATATTTCAGATGTTGGCTCTATCGAGATTCTGGATATAACAGGAAGCCGTGTAATGAGTTTAAATCTTTCAGGAGAAAAGGAATACAGGATCCCGGTAAGCGAAATAAGACGCGGGATCTATTTTATCAGGCTAAAGAGTGATTCCCATTATATAACACGCAAATTCGTTAAGCAATAGAAAATTTAAGATTCCCCCCTTATTAGAGCTGGTTTTCCAAAAAAGCCGGCTCTTCTGTTATCCAATATTCATGAGGATAGATTCTTTTTTATCATCTTTGATCTGCCAAAAAAAAGAATATTGAAGCTCCTCGCCGCAAGCAGCGGGGAACCGAGTTTACGAGTTCGGCGACTTCGTCGGACGTAGCCCCGATGAACCGGGGCGAAGTTCGAAGCCAATGCGCTCGCAGGGATTCAATCAAAAAAATATTATTTCTTACCTTGATAGTGTTTTTACCTGCTATTCCAAGCCGATGGATTGATGATACTCAGCTTTTCGCGGTAATTCATCATTCAGTTTTTTGCCCGATTTTTTCTAAATTTGTGATATCCCGGGTAATTGGTTTTACCCTATTACTTTTCCTGGTATGTAGATATCGACCTGGTATAAAAAAGTTTTTTATGCGATATATTCTTGTTTATTTTATAATTGAACCTAAAACCATAATGCTCCCTTTCTTTTGCAGCAGGAGTAGTTATTTACTAATTACCGGGACTTGATGCCCGGTTAAAAACCTATTCATTATGAAAGCATATTTCAAACTAGGATTAACCTTAGCCGCTGGGCTTGCTATACTCTCCAATTCTGGATCTATTAATGCTCAATCAGTTAAAGAATTCCAGCTGCGAAGAAAAGCTGTCATTGAAGAAATGAAACCTAACAGTATAATGATACTTCATACAGAGGCAGAGCCGTCTGGGTTATTTAATATCCCAAGGTTCGGGGGATTTTTCTATTATCTCACCGGTATTAATGAGCCAAACGTATACCTGGTTCTGAAAAGGGAAAGCACAGGTTCTGATGGCATGGAAATTCTATTTATTGAACCTATCGATAAGCGCAGAGCTGACTGGGATGCTCCCGGATTTGGAATAGAAGGGGCAAAAGAAAACCTAAGGTTTAATGATGTACGATCAAACAAGGAATTTGAAACCTTTTTTGAAAATGCTCTTTTAGAGAATCCCCGGATTGTTTATATGGATTACAGGCATTTTCCATCTACAGGCTTTCTATCGTATTATGAACAGTTCTTTAAAAAGGTCAAAGAGATGGGTGCAAGTTTCGATATTCTTTCTCCTTCCGAATTAATATCTCCCATGTTGGGTGCAAAATCTGCATCAGAACTAATAATACTGCAAAAATCTGTAACCATAACAGCAGAAGCACAAAGGGAAGCAATGAGATCAATTGAACCGGGAATGTATGAGTATCAGCTCCAGGCTATTATCCGATATATATATAAGATAAATGGCGCTCATGGTATCGGATTCCCATGTATCATCGGTTCGGGTATAAATTCGGTTATCCTCCACTGGATGGAAAACTCAAGAAAAATGGAAGATGGTGATATTGTGGTAGTTGATATCGGTGCGGAATATGGTATGTACTGGGCAGATATTACCAGAACTTATCCTGTTAACGGCAAATACAGCCAAAGACAAAAGGATATATATGAAATTGTACTGAAAGCCAATGAAGAAGCCATTAAAATGATAGCTCCCGGTGTTGATTTTAGTGATGTAAGCAAAAAGGCGGATGAAATCCTTGCTGAGGGAATGCTAAGGATTGGCCTGATAAATGACAAAAGCGATTTCAAAAAGTATTATTACCATGGGCTGGGTCATCATATCGGTTTAATTAATGCAAGGGGGGCTAACTTGAGTAAGCTTGAACCAGGTATGGTTATTACAATTGAACCCGGCATCTATATTAGGGAAGAGGAACTAGGCGTGAGGATTGAGGACGATGTACTGGTAACAGAAACAGGACATGAAGTCTTGTCTAAGAACGCTCCAAAAAAAATTGATGAGGTTGAAAGATTAATGAGTGAAGAGGGAATAAACATTAATAAGAACCTTATAAAATAGCCAAACCGCCTGAAACTCTTATTCTATTGAAACTTAGAAAGCCGCTCCAGTATAAGAAGCGGTTTTCATAATCAACCTGAACTCTAATCCTAAAGAATTGAGCGAAGCAGGAATTAGTGCTCCGCTCCGCTCAATTGAGAGTCAGTCAGGCTCCGAGTTATGTCCTGTATACTACTAACCACTATCGTATAAAATTCAATTCCATGTCGTCGTCAGTTGATCTGCGTCTGTAATTGTTAATATTATAGGTGAAGGTAAGAGTCACAACCCTGGATTCAGGTTTAAGCGAAATTGTAGACTTGAAGTCATCTCCCTTTAGCTCATTCTCAATTCTGAATGTTGAGAACATGTCGCGCACACTTAAAGCCAGTGAAGCTTTGCGTTTAAACAACTCCTGCCTGAGACCGAGATTGATCATATAAGAAGACTTCTGGGTTCCCTGGAGGTTTATTGAAGGACCATTATATATTCCCTGTAGAGTTACTCTTGTTGTCTTGGTCGGAAGGAAAACGGTTGTTGCGTCAGAGGTCCACACAAAACTCTCATTATCATTTTCCTCGAAGATGATTTCATCATCCAGAAGATAATAATAAAGATTACCTGACATTATAAACCGCATCCATGCAACGGGTTGTATGTTGATCATGAGCTCGGTTCCGGCTGAATGAGAATTGTTGGCATTTGTGAATTCCTGGCTCATCATACCTCCCGCTCCTGCTGTCAGAATATTGGTTATCAAATTGCTTACCTTTCTGTAATAAGCCTCAACTGAAAAGAAACCTATCTTCATCTGATCCTGGAAACTCAGCTCGTATGAGTCGATAAACTCCGGTTTAAGGTGCGGATTGCCAATTATAGTCAGCTGGTTATCAGCATACTGAGGAAATGGATTCAAATTGAATCTTCCCGGTCGGTTTATCCGTCTGCTGTAGCTTAGCTGAAGCTGCATCATATCATTGAATTTGCGAGTAATGTTACCACTTGGGAAGAAATTAACCTTCTCATACAGATAAGTCTCATCAGTCACTTTCTGCTCAACCAGCCTGTCAGTATATTCTCCGCGTAAACCAGCCTGGTAGTTGAATTTACCCAGATCTCCTCCCCAGGTGATATAGAGAGAATGGATTACCCGGTTGAGTTTGAAATCATTATTAGATGCCGGATCATCAATATACCTTCCCAGAAGCAGATCCCAATTGGACAGAGAGAAGTAATTTTCTTCATTCAGGATCCTGGCCTGGTATCCTGCCTGTAATCTGCCTTTACCCTCAAAAACATTTTCGTAGTCAGCCTTAGCCCTGAAATCATTTATCGACATTTCATTTACCAGTCTTTTACCATCGGATATTATCCCTGTCAAATTCCAGTTAGCATCAGTCTCCTCCTCAATCATTTTCTGTGTAAGATCGCCCTGAAATCCTCCGACGAAGGTATTTACCTGAAGTTTATGTCCCTCTTTTTTGAATTTGTGATCCCAGGTAATACTAGGGATATAAAAGATCCCTTCTAATCCCAGATCATTTGAAAAATTAAAATTACCGGTAAGATCAATATCAGGCAATATACGTGATATCTGGTTGTCGAGTTCAGCAGATACTTTCTGAGGGCCGAAACGTCCGGATATGGTGATACTATTATAATCATTCAGGGTCAAGTCAATCCCCATATTCCCGACAAGGGTATTTACCTGTGTCTGCTGGTTGAATTTGTTCAGTACTTCAGATTCTGTAACAAGATCACCGGTTTCACGGAATATATCACCTTTGACATCCGTCTGATAACTTGTACCTGTAACCCCGGCAAATGCATTTACCTTGTTTTTCCGGTAGTTGAACTGTATATCGCCATTGTACTTCCCATTCAGACCGGCCATGAGCATTAACTGCCCGTTGATACCGGCCTCGGTCTGCTTCTTTAATATGAGATTTATTATTCCTGTTACACCATCAGGATCATATTTCGCGGAAGGATTGGTCATGATCTCAATATCCTCAACCATCTCCGGGGGTATCTGCCTGAGCATATTCACTCCCACTCCCGGAACAGGCTTACCGTCAATCAACAGGGTATAATTTGCGCTTCCTCTTAACAGTACGTTCCCATCGGCATCAAGCGTTACAGAAGGTGCATTCTCAAGAACTTCTGCAAGAGTGCTGGAGCCTGCATCCTGAAATTCACGTACCTTAAGTATCTTCTTGTTATCACGATAAATGATCTGTGGCCTGACTGCGACCACATCAACATTACCCAACTCCTCCGCAGATTCGGCAAGCATTATTTCACCCAGATCAATACTGCTGTTATTATCCGAGAGATTAAACTGGAGGATTTTACCCTTATATCCGACAAAAGTTGCAGATAATAAATAATCACCATAAGGCAGGTTTTCAATTACAAAATTTCCATCCTTGTCTGTGGCCACCCCTGTCGTTATTGAAGAATCAGGTAAACTGTATAATGCAACAGTCACATTCTCAAAAGGATTATTACCCGCGGCTTCCAGCACACGCCCTCTTACCTGTCCGATCGGTGCTGGTTGAGCTGCAAGCATTATTGGGAATAATCCAGCAAATAGAATAATAATTGATCTTTTCATAGATTATCTTTTGTTTAGTTATCTGTTTATTGGTTAGTTTTCTTTTTGCTTAATAAACTACATTTTCCATTTCATTTAATTACTGACCAAATATCTGCCACTCCTTTCAGAATTTAAAAAGCGATCTACTTACAGGCCCGGATAATCTGTGAAATATATGATACAGGGGATAAAAAGGAGGCCACACTCTTGTCAGCCACTTGAAGCTATTCACCGAAGATTTTTATCTTATCACAGATAATACTTGTATCAACTACTCCTTTTTAGTTATTTTACCGAAGATAATCCGATTCCGGTTTTACTATAGAACCGGTATACTTTTTTTCTGTATGAGGAAGTTTGCTGTTATATCGATCCACTTTTTTGCATGGATATTCATTCTTGTTTTGCCTCTATTTATTGCTTTATCATCCACTGAGGATATGCCGTCAGAGATCATCATTTACTATTCCCTGACATCATTCTTTCATCTGATCGTATTCTATACTTTTTTTCTGGCAATCATACCCAGGTCAATATATGGAAAACCAATAACCTTCACTACTATCATTACATATGCTGGCGCAGGAATTTTACTCTATATTGTCAAATCGGCGGCAATGTATCTTATTGATCTGTCATTTGAACTGGGCTTCGCAAAACATGGTTTTTATGGATTCAAACATTTTTTCTCTGATGCAGTATCCACGATGTTCCTGATTGCCCTGGCTGTTCTTGTCAGAATTGCAGAATACTGGTATAAGGATAAACGCGAAAAGACTGAGCTAGCCCTTGAAGAGCAAAAACTGGAGCTTGAGCTGCTGAAGGCACAGATCAATCCCCATTTTTTCTTTAATACCCTGAATAATATTTACTCACTGGTCTACAAAAAATCTGATGATGCTCCGGCAGCAGTCATGAAACTCTCCGAGATCATGCGATACATGATCTATGAATCGAAGTCAGACATGGTGCCACTTGATAAGGAGGTTGAACAGCTGGAAAACTATATTGAGCTTGAACGACTCAGGACCAGGGACCAGGATTTTATTGCATTTGAAACACGAGGCAATTTTTCTTCGCACGTTATCCCTCCTATGCTGCTTGTATCATTCGCTGAAAACGCTTTCAAACATGGAAAAAGGAAGGTGCCAAATCCCGGTATTGTTTTTACTGTTGCTGCAGAGAGTGGGGTAATAAAGTATGAAGTGGTAAACTATATCCTCAAAGAGCCCCATAACAACCATATCGGAGAGGGTATCGGAATGCAAAATACAAGGAGAAGGCTTGAACTGCTTTACCCCGACTGTCACAAACTGGATATCAGGACTGAAGATGACAGGTATGTTATTAAGCTCATTTTGAGATGTAAATCATAAAAAAAAATTAAAAATGAGACTGAAGTGCATTGCAATAGATGATGAACCCCTGGCACTTGAGATTATAACAGATTATATTTCCAAAGTTCCGTTTCTTGAACTGGTAAAAACATTTGATAATGCCCTCGATTCGATCAATTTTCTGAGAGATAACGAAACTGACCTTATGTTTCTCGATATTCAAATGGAGGAACTTACAGGAATACAGCTTGCTCAGGCTTTGTCGAAAAGACCGGAAGTGATCTTTACAACAGCTCATGATTCTTATGCAGTTGAAGGATTCAACCTGGCTGCAGCAGATTACCTGCTTAAGCCTATTTCGTTTGAGAGATTTGTAAAAGCGGTAGACAGGGTTTACAATTCACTCAGGCCAAGCTTATCCAGCAGGGTATACTCCGAGGTAACTATTTCCAATCCACTGGAGAATTATTTCTTTGTGAAAACAGAAAACAGGCTTCAGAAGGTTTTCTATAAAGACATCCTCTATATTGAAGGACAGGGCGATTACCTCAGGCTTATTACAACAAAGACGAAGATAATGACCCTTCAGAACTTTAAAACAATGGAATCAATCTTGCCTCCAAAAAGTTTTGCACGGGTGCATAAGTCCTATATGGTTGCCCTGAGTAAGATCGACAGTGTTTCCCGAAACAGGATATCAATTGGTGATGCAGTAATTCCGGTAAGCGACAGCTATAAAAATCAGTTTTACGAAATGCTCAAGGGAAAAGGCATGATATAATCAGCAATTTCTTCAGCCATCCCGATAAATATATTAAGGCAGTTATAGGAATATTATTATATTTGCCATTCATTTTTTTGCATTGGCCAGTATGAATAAACACCTGCTCAACACAATATCAGGCGTACTATTTGCCACACTCTTCATTTATCTTACTTTTCGTAATAAACCAATCGGTGAGATTGGCGGTCTCCTTCAGGCAGCAAGGATTAACTGGATCTTGTTTGGCGTTGGCTTACTTATAGCAGTATTCTTTATGAGGGCACTAAGGTGGAAACTGCTTCTTTCCAACACCGGAGAGAATCCTGGATTCAGAGATGTATCCTACTCACTTCTGCTCGGCTTCTTTGTAAATAGCTTCACTCCAAAACTTGGTGAAATTGTAAGGTGCACTACACTCCGGAAACGAACCGATATTGCTGTCTCAAAGAGCCTGGGAACAGTTATATCAGAAAGGATCTATGACCTTATGGTGCTTGTGGCAGGAGTTGTTCTGATTATCCTGTTTGAGTCTGACAGATTAAACGAATTGCTATCCTCTTCAGTAAAAAACCTGATCCGGTATCTTACTGAGAATTTGCTGAGATTAGTATTATTTATCCTGATCATTCTTCTTGCTACTGCCATTACCTGGTATTTGGCCGGAAAATTCAGTCTCAGGGAGAAGATAAGGAGCTTCTTCAGGAACCTGTATGATACTGCCAGGATGACCTTCAGGATAAGAAGTTACCGCAACTTTGCCTTACAGACAATAACTATCTGGGGATTGATGATCGTACTTAATTATTGCTGTCTCAAGGCACTCCCATCTACAGATGGTCTTAGCTTCTATTTTGCCATGGTTGCTTTGTTTATAGGTTCAATCGGATGGGCTATACCGAGCCCCGGTGGAATAGGGACATCACATTTCTTTGTGCTTCAACTCTTCCTGCTTTTTAATCTCAATGAGTCTGCCGGCGTGGCTTACGGCTTGCTGGTAAACGGCTTAATCGTTTTATTTACCATCGGCGGAGGTTTGATTGCTATTATAATAGTCGCCATTTTCAGGTTTGCAAGAAAATCAAATTAATTATATATCATAATTTAGATCGTTTATAAAGCTTGCCTGCCTCAGGCAGGAATATCAACCCTACTGTGTCCGCCATAGTTTTAATGAAGGCAGATCAACATATCCAACCTTTTAACTATTTTTGCATTCTCTGAACAAACCTATCCTCAGGTGGTTTGTATGATAATGAACCGTAAAGTATATATAGAGACATATGGCTGCCAGATGAATGTGGCTGACAGTGAGATCGTTGTTTCAATCCTCCGGGACAATAGGTTCGGCGTAACAGAGAAGATCGATGATGCTGACCTTATTCTGGTAAATACCTGTTCAATCAGGGATAATGCAGAGCAGAGAGTATGGGGGCGACTCGATCTGTTCAAGCACATAAAAAAAGGGAAACCGGGTACTCTTGTCGGTGTAATAGGCTGCATGGCAGAAAGGTTAAAAGAGCAATTACTGGAGTCTGACAAGATGGTGGATATTGTTGTTGGCCCCGATGCTTACCGCGATCTTCCCCGGTTGGTCGGTGAAGCCTATGAGGGTCACAAAGGGGTAAATGTGCTGTTGTCAAGGGAGGAGACCTACTCCGATATTTCACCCGTCAGGATGGACAGGAACGGTGTCTCCTCATTTGTATCTATAATGCGGGGATGCAACAATATGTGTGCTTATTGTGTGGTGCCATATACAAGAGGTGCAGAGCGAAGCCGCGATCCTGAAACGATTATTAGGGAGGTGGGCGAGCTTTATGAAGCAGGGTACAGGGAGGTAACACTTCTTGGCCAGAATGTGGATTCATATAAATGGGACTCAGATGGCTTGCAAACAGGTTTTCCTCAACTCCTGAAAATGGTTGCGGATTTTAATCCGCTACTCCGGGTACGGTTTTCAACATCTCATCCTAAAGATATGTCTGATGAGGTTCTTCTGACCATGGCAACATACGATAATATATGCAAACATGTTCATCTTCCTGCCCAGAGTGGCAGCAGCCGTATCCTCGGACTGATGAACCGCAGTTATAGCCGTGAATGGTATATGGACCGGATTGAAGCCATCAGGAGAATAATCCCGGAATGCTCAATATCAACTGATATGATAGCCGGTTATTGCAGTGAAACAGAGGATGATCACCTCCAGTCACTGAGTCTCATGGAATGGGCCGGATTTGATTTTGCCTATATGTTCATCTACAACGAAAGGCCCGGTACTAAAGCAGCCCGGAAACTGAAGGATGATGTTTCTGCAGAAGTCAAATCACGCAGGCTCAGTGATATAATCAAGCTTCAGAACCGCCTTTCGGAAGAGAGTAAGAAGCAGGATATTGGGAAGGTATATGAAGTCCTTGTCGAAGGAGTGTCGAAAAAATCACCTGACCACCTTTCCGGAAGAACTTCACAGAATAAGGTTGTTGTATTTCCAAAAGGATCGTTCAAACCCGCCGAATATGCTAATATCAGAATAGATGAGTGTACATCTGCTACATTGATCGGAGAGGCTGTAGATAATTAATTTTATTCTAATGGTGCTTTAAAAAAAAATTATTCAAAAAAAAATTCTTAAATTTGTATAACTATAACCACCTAGTTATTAACCAAATAAAAGTTTCACTATGAGAAATCTAATAAATAAAACCAGCTATTTATTAGCTATATTTCTAATGTTATTTGTACTGCCCGAACTTGCATTACCACAGGTTGATCCGCTGAATGAAAGTATTCAACAGCAGGACAGGGTTATTGTTATAAAAAATGACGGAGCAAGGTTTATTGGATTTATTATTTCACGTGATGATCGTGAAATATTATTGGAAACGGAGACTGTCGGGAGGCTATTTATCCCTTTACATGAAATCCGGGAAATCAGGCCGTTTAGTAGTTCATCCGGTCCCGGATCCAACCTGTTTGCTACCAGATATTTTCTGACCACAAACGGTTTCTCCATGAGTAAGGGTGAGAAGTATGCCATGACGAATTACTGGGGCCCAGACATTAATTTTGCAGTAGCAGACAACTTCACTGTTGGAGCGATGACCTCCTGGTTGGCAATGCCATTAATTGGAACAGTTAAATTTTCTTTTAAGCTATCAGAGAACCTGCATGCCAGCATTGGAGGTCTGTTCGGGACCCTTAGCTGGGTTGATTTTGGGTATGTCGGAGCTCTTGGGTATGGAACAATTACGATCGGGAATAGTGACTATAATGTTAATCTTTCAGGGGGATATGCAGGAATCAGCGGAGAGGGCGGAGCCCCGCTTCTTTCACCGGCAATGTTACTAAAACTTGGAGATAGAGCTCATTTTGTTCTGGACTCTTTTATATATCTTGGTGAAGATGTGAGATTCGGCATTGTCGTTCCTGGGATAAGAATCGACAGGCCTACAAAAAGGGCTTCATTTCAGATTGGAATGGCAGGTTTATTTGTTGAGGGTGAGGCAATCCCTCTTCCTATCCCAATCATGGGCTGGTTCTACGAACTCTAGGAAAATTGAGGGAAGTTATCTAAACGCAAACAGTCAACCCGGGAAATCTTGAGTTGTCTGTTCTAAATTGTTTTTCAGCGCTAACGGATCTACTGACTGTGCTCCCCTAGAAATTAACAACAAAATCAAGGAATGGAATTCCAATAACGATTTCCTCGGCTATATCAGGATTGTTAATAAATGCGAAATCAACAGATATTTTATCACCCATGAACCTGATACCGTATGAAAACATTCCGTAGTATGAGCCATCGGTGCCAACCCCTGGAATAAGCCAGTTTTCGCTTACGAACCCAATGCGTCTTGAAGCCCTGATCATACCGGATATTGTTATTAAAGGTTTACTGCTAAACTCACCTTCGGAAAATCCCCAGCCAAATGATGTTGTGATGTTGGTATTTTTATTTCCATATGTTGCAAAGGCATTCAGGGTACCGAGCCCGCCAAACTCATCTATACTCTTTATTGTATTTGCATAAAGTATATTGCCACCTAAATAAAGGTTCTCGGCAACATTAAACGATACTTTGGGATTAAGATAAAATGCATATGGACCGTCTCCCTTGGCAAAGATCGAGAAGATCTCGAATCCTCCCGAAAGGCTGAAATAATCTGTGAAAGCATAGTTGAAGGAATTAAAGAAGAGCCAGGTATTCTGGTAATATCCTGTACCTTTCTCCGGGGCAATCGCCGAACTCCCGATCAGGTATTTCGAAGAATTCGGGTTTGGAAACCATCCCTTCTCAGCATCCCCTGACGACAAAAGTGTCATTGAGTCTATGTCAGTCCTGCTGACTGTAACAGTCCCCATCGAAGTAGACTGTATTACGATCTGCGTGGCAGACTCCGAAACCAGAACGCCAGTTACTGTACCGCCATCCTTTAGCTTGATCATGTAAGTTTTCTGCAATTGGCCCTGAGCTTCCTGGGAAAAGGCTGTTTGCTGGCAAACCCCAAACATTAATACTGCCATAAATAATAACAGTATAACGCTTGTAATCATATTTGATTTATATCCTTTCATGGTATAACAATTTGATTATTGCTACTGATTCTCCTGCCAATTGGCAGGTATTATCAAAGATACCAAATAATTTCAAATATGATATGTCTGGATTTATTAATTTTTCCTGTCCAGCTTTAGAGATAGTTCCTTAAGCTGCTCCTCTGAAATGGCAGAAGGACTGTCGATCATGACATCCCTGCCTGCATTGTTTTTGGGGAAGGCAATAAAGTCCCTGATGGTCTCCGAGCCGCCGAACAATGCCACCCACCTGTCAAAGCCGAAGGCAATGCCCCCATGAGGAGGGGCGCCATATTTAAAAGCATTCATAAGGAACCCGAATTGTTCACTCGCCTCTTCATCTGTAAAGCCCAGCACCTTGAACATCAACTTCTGGGTAGCTTCATCATGGATCCTGATTGAACCACCTCCTATTTCAACACCATTGATAACCAGGTCGTAAGCATTAGCCCTCACCTTGATGGGATCTTTTTCCAGTAATTTAAGGTCTTCCGGTTTAGGTGATGTGAATGGATGGTGTTTTGCATAAAATCTTTCCGTCTCCTCATCCCACTCAAGCAGCGGAAAATCAACTACCCATAGTGGTACAAATTTATCGGGATCGCGTAGTTCAAGCCTGTTTCCCATTTCAAGTCTGAGCTCCCCCAGTGCAGTGAGGGTTACTCCCCTGTCACCTGCAAGAATAAGTAAAAGGTCCCCCGCTCCTGCATTCATTTCACCTGCCCATTTTTTTAATTCAACCTCCGTGTAGAACTTATCGACTGAAGATCTTATTGATCCATCCTCTTCGATCTTCACATACACAAGTCCTTTGGCTCCGATCTGTGGACGCCTGACAAACTCCATGAGTTTATCGACCTCTTTCCTTGAGTATCCGGAACAGTCAGTTGCACAGATTCCACCAACGTATTCAGAACTGTCAAACAAAACAAAATCATTTCCCTTGACCAGTGATGTAAGCTCCGTGATTTCCATCCCGAACCTGAGATCAGGTTTATCCGTACCATATTTTTCGACCGCTTCACTGTAGGAGAGTCGAATTAATGTATCTTTTATCACAATTCCCTTTATACACCTGAAAAGATGCTTTACAAGTCCTTCAAAAGCATCCAGGACATCATCCTGCTCAACAAAGGACATCTCACAATCGATCTGTGTGAATTCAGGTTGTCGGTCAGCCCTGAAGTCCTCATCACGAAAGCACTTCACTATCTGAAAATACTTATCAAATCCTGAGATCATCAGTAGCTGCTTAAATGTTTGCGGTGATTGCGGAAGGGCGTAAAAATGACCTGGGTGCATCCTCGATGGTACCACAAAATCCCTTGCCCCTTCCGGGGTGGATTTAATGAGTACCGGGGTCTCAATCTCGATAAATTCCTTCGAATCCAGATATTTACGAACTTCCTGTGCCATCCGGTGGCGAAAAAGGATATTGCTCTTCACAGGTTCTCTTCTAAGATCCAGGTACCTGAATTTCATTCTGAGCTCATCACCACCATCTGTCTCCTCCTCGATTGTGAAGGGTGGCAGATCGCTCTTACTCAGAACAACAATATTATCAACGAGGATCTCAATATCACCTGTTGGCATTTTCCGGTTTTTATTACTGCGTTCAGCCACTTTACCCCTGACCTGTATTACATATTCCCTTCCCAGTTTTCTGGCCTGTTGGCATAATTTGTCATCCTTCTCCATATTGAATACAAGCTGGGTCTTCCCATACCTGTCGCGGATATCAATAAATGTCATTCCCCCCAGATCCCTTGATTTGTGTATCCATCCGCATAACGTTACATCTTGCCGGGCATTTGAGATATTCAACTCTCCGCAGGTATGTGTTCTATACATGATTCACTATTTAATTTGGGTCAAAAATAGGTAAAAGTTGGCAATTGGTTTATGGTTACAGGTTAATTATCAATGGTAAAATCCAATTTACTGATCCGATTTGCTATCCGGTCATTGAGTACATTCAGGTCATGAGGTTCCTTACAATACATGTTCTATGGTATCTCCCCCTCTGCTTTGTACCATAAAGCCGATCATTTTACTAATTTTGCATTATGATTAAAGAACTCCACTCCCGTTTAAGAAGCGATGAGCATTATATGAAGGCCGCTTTAAGGGAGGCTGAGATTGCATTCAGTAAGGACGAGGTCCCTGTTGGTGTAGTGGTGGTTTGCAATAACATGATAATTGCACGGGCCCATAACCTTACTGAAACCCTGAATGATCCGACTGCGCATGCAGAAATGCAGGCTATTACCGCAGCTGCCTCTTTTACAGGAGGTAAATATCTGGGAGATTGCACTTTTTACATATCCGTTGAGCCTTGCATAATGTGTGCGGGAGCACTTTTCTGGAGTCAGGCAGGCAGAATTGTATTTGGTGCTTCAGATGAAAAAAGGGGATTCGGGACTGCAGGTTCACCAATTCTGCATCCGCGAACACGGGTATCGGAAGGTGTATTGTCTTCCGAAGCCAAATCTCTGATGAAAGAGTTCTTTAAAAAAAAGAGATGATTTTATAAACCGGCTTTGACCTGTGTTTTTATTGCCTTTTATTATATGAAAATTTTAATTTAGGTTTGTATTAAACTTCCAGGTATGACCTTCGATAATGGCAAAACAATCATAAGACTCAGACTCAGGGTATTTATTGTTTCGGTCCTGTTTATTATCTACCTGTACTTCACTTACTATGGCAAGTCATTAAAATTCCCTATCCTGGGCTTCGGGGATCTGGCGTGGACCTTCGCATTAATTTTCATCTATTTTGCCATTTCTTTTTACCCCTTGATTTTCCGGTATAAGTATATATATTTCTCAGATATTGGCCCCAGGATAATATTAAGGTACTATTCGGTAGGCCTGTTCAGGGGGAAGCGTAATTCAGTGGAGATACCGAAGAAAGACTTTGCCGGATACAGAATGGAAAGATCCTGTCTCGGGCTTGTTGGATCTCTGATCTTACAGCAGAGGATTGACAGGAGAGTTGCACAGTATCCGCCTGTTTACATTACTTCATTATCAAGGAAGGAAATCAAGAAAATGATCGTTGTGCTTGACCAGTACACTCAGCAGATATGAGTAAAATCATTTTTTTTAGATATTTATTAGACCAATTTTACCCACTCTTTGAATCCTAATATTAATAACAAAATATTACCATAATGAACGTAGACAGAATACTCAATGATCTTGAAAAAAAACACCCCGGAGAGGTTGAATATTTGCAAGCCGTAAAGGAGGTCCTTGAGTCTATAAAGGATGTTTATAACGAAAATCCCCAGTTTGAAAATGCTAATATTATTGACCGACTGATTGAACCTGACAGGGTGTTTACCTATAAAGTTCCATGGGTCGATGACGAGGGGAATGTACATGTTAATCTCGGATACCGCATTCAGTTCAATAATGCTATAGGGCCATATAAGGGAGGTCTCAGATTCCACCCCAGTGTTGATCTCAGTATCCTGAAGTTCCTGGGCTTTGAGCAGATCTTCAAAAACTCCTTAACCACACTACCTATGGGTGGAGGCAAGGGGGGTTCGGACTTCAACCCCAAAGGGAAATCAGATTCAGAGATTATGAGGTTCTGCCAGTCTTTTATGCTCGAATTATGGAAATACATTGGCCCGGAGACCGATGTGCCAGCTGGTGATATTGGTGTTGGTGGCAGGGAAATCGGATATCTGTACGGCATGTATAAGAAACTTTCCTGTGAACATACAGGTGTACTTACCGGTAAGGGGATCAACTGGGGAGGTTCGCTGATCAGGCCTGAAGCTACAGGCTTCGGGTGTGTCTACTTCGCCAAGGAGATGCTGGCAACAAGGGGAGAATCATTTGAAGGAAAAACCGTAGCTATTTCCGGTTTCGGCAATGTTGCATGGGGTGCTGCACGTAAAGTTAATGAACTAGGAGGAAAAGTTGTTACGCTCTCAGGACCTGATGGTTATATTTATGATTCGGACGGAGTTACTGGCGAAAAGATAGATTATATGCTTGAGCTCAGGGCCACAAATGAAGATATTGTTAAACCCTTCTCAAATGAATTCCCGGGAGTTGAATTCCATGACGACAAGCATCCATGGGAGGTTAAAGTTGATATTGCCCTTCCATGCGCTACCCAGAATGAATTGAATGAGGAAGATGCACAGAATCTTGTCAACAATGGTTGTATATGTGTCTGCGAGGGAGCCAATATGCCTTGCACACCTGAAGCAATTGAAATATTCCAGAAACACAAACTCTTATTTGCCCCGGGCAAAGCGGCCAATGCAGGCGGTGTTGCCACCTCTGGTCTTGAGATGACTCAGAATTCTATGAAACTTAGCTGGGGCCGCCAGGAAGTTGATGGGAAACTACATGAGATCATGACCAATATTCACGATGCATGCGTTCAGAACGGAACCCTTGAAGATGGCTATGTCGATTACGTTAAAGGAGCCAACATTGCTGGTTTCCTGAAAGTAGCCAATGCCATGCTTGATATGGGTATATAACAGGCTGTATAAGAAGAATTAATTGAGCTGCCCCGGAAAGGCAGCTTTTTTTATGCACCCGTTCGTTCCAGCTTTAGATTGACACCCTTCCTGTGTCTATTAAAAAACTTTAACCGTCATAGAGGTTCTGCCAAAAGAGGAGAGCAGATTAAGGAGTAAAATCAAGTATCCTGACTTAAAAAACCAAATTAAACCTTTTCAGCTTTTTTAACTTTTCAAACTTTTTAAACTATATTTATATTGTCTCAGTTACTGCATCATGAATAATCAGGAGCTCCTTTACGGTCTTGCTTTGGCCAAGATGCCCGGAATAGGTGATATCAGTGCAAAAAAGCTGGTGGAATATTTTGGGAAGGTTCAGGATATATTCACAGAATCATACCGTAACCTGTTGAAGATACCCGGTATCGGAACCAGGATGGCTACCTATATCATAGATCACAGGAACCTTGAGATCGCACGAAAAGAACTTGATTTTATTCACAAACATGATATTAAGGTATCATTCTACCTTGATGATGATTACCCTCAAAGGCTAAAGGAATGTCCAGATTCGCCAATAATAATCTTTTACAAAGGAAATATTCATGCAACAGCCCGAAAGATTATCAGTATTGTTGGCACACGAAACATTACACGTCACGGAAAGGAAACGACTACACGTATCATTTCGCGGCTGGCCGAGAATCATCCTGATGCCGTTGTAGTTAGCGGTCTTGCCTACGGAGTGGATATTGCCGCACATAAGGCAGCCCTGAAGTATGATATACCGACAATTGGAGTGCTCGCGCATGGATTTAATACATTGTACCCATCTGTACATATACAGGTTGCCAGGGATATGCTCGCCCGGGGAGCTTTAATTACGGATTTCACATCTGAAGTTATCCCCGACAGGAATAACTTTCTCAAGAGGAACCGTATTATTGCCGGCTATTCGGATGCAACTCTTGTTATAGAATCCGGCATAAAAGGAGGTGCAATGGTAACGGCCGACATTGCCGCATCGTATAACAGGGATGTATTCGCTGTTCCGGGGTTTCCCGGTGAAAAGTATTCGGAAGGATGTAATATGCTGATCAAGTCTCAAAAAGCATACCTGATTGAGTCAGCAGAAGATATTGAATACTTTATGGATTGGAGGACAGATTTAAAGCCCGAAATAAAACAGAAAACCATATCGTTCAGTCTCAGTCCGATCGAAAGTGAAATTATGGATCAGCTGGTCAAAAATAAACAGATGTCAGTTGAAGAATTGAGTAGTATTACCGGAAAACCTGTTTACCAGATTTCACCTGTTCTGCTCAGACTTGAATTTTCAGGATTAATAGCAAATTTGCCTGGTAATATATACCGCTCACTTACCTGAAAAAAAATGCTCTGAAATCATGATAAAAGTCATATTTACAGGTATGTTGTAAAACATTCTACCTGAAATTATATTGCTGTTTATGTGATATTTACAGATCCGAAGATGATTTGTTCAGGTCCACCTGTCCTCAAGCAAATATTTAAGCTCTTTTTTAGTTTCGATTTTTTTAAATTTGTCACTTGTCAACCTGTAAAAACAAATTATAATAAAAACAAGAAATTATGGACCCAGGAGTTGAAACATTCATGACAGCAATTAAGGCCAAGAACCCGGGTGAAAATGAATTTCATCAGGCTGTACAGGAAGTTGCCGAATCTCTAATCCCGTTTATTGAAGAAAACCCAAAATACAAATATGCAAAGATTCTTGAAAGGATAGCTGAGCCTGAAAGGGTTGTTTTATTCAGGGTCCCATGGCTTGATGATAAGGGAGAAATTCAAATAAATAAGGGCTATCGTATTGAAATGAATAGTGCAATTGGCCCTTATAAAGGTGGTTTGAGATTTCACCCAACTGTAAATCTCGGTATCCTTAAATTCCTTGCTTTTGAGCAGGTTTTAAAAAACAGCCTTACTACTTTGCCAATGGGCGGAGGAAAGGGTGGATCTGACTTCGATCCCAAAGGAAAGTCTGACTTTGAAGTAATGAGATTCTGTCAGAGTTTTATGACCGAGCTCAGCCGTCATATTGGACCCGATACAGATGTTCCTGCCGGTGATATCGGAGTTGGTAGTCGTGAGATAGGTTTTCTTTTCGGACAGTATAAAAGACTCAGGAATGAATTTACCGGAGTTCTTACAGGTAAAGGAATCCAATGGGGTGGTTCACTGATCCGTCCCGAGGCTACCGGTTATGGTGCTACCTATTTTGCCGAGGAGATGTTAAATACCCGCGGAGATTCAATGAAAGGTAAAGTTGTTGCTATTTCCGGGTCAGGGAACGTAGCTCAGTATGCAACTGAAAAAGTTACTCAACTTGGCGGGAAGGTCGTAACCCTTTCTGATTCAGTTGGCTTTATTTATGATCCGGCCGGTATAGATGAAGAAAAGTTGAAATGGGTGATGGAACTCAAGAATGTGAAGCGTGGTCGCATCAAGGAATATGCCGGCAAATATGATGTTGAATATTTCGAGGGCAAGAGACCATGGGGTATCAAGTGTGATGTTGCAATGCCTAATGCTACTGAAAACGAGATCAACGAAGAAGATGCCAGGACGCTTATCAAGAATGGTTGCTTTGTTATCTCAGAAGGTGCAAATATGCCTTCAACTCCTGGTGCTATTGAGGTATTCCTTGATGCAAAAATACTTTATGGTCCTGGTAAAGCAGCCAATGCAGGTGGTGTAGCCGTGTCCGGACTTGAAATGACACAGAATTCAATGCGCTTATCCTGGACCCGCGAAGAGGTTGACAACAAATTGATGGGAATTATGAGAGATATTCATGCTATATGTGTAAAATATGGATCCAAAGAAAACGGATACATTAATTATGTTGACGGAGCCAATATTGGAGGCTTCATTAAGGTAGCAGATGCAATGCTCGCTCAAGGAGTTGTATAACAATTAATATAGAATATAAAAAAAGGGCATTTGTTTGCCTTTTTTTTTAGTTTCTTATTTTTGCAGCCTCATTGGAATCCAAATGCAATTCGTAGATACTCACACTCATCTTTATCTGCCTGAATTCGATAATGACAGGGAAGAGGTAGTCAGCAGGGCTTTAAACTCTGAGGTGATTAAACTTCTCCTGCCTAATATAAACCGTTATTCAGTTGGAAAAATGCTTCAAATGGTTAACCGTTACCCCGGTATTTGTTATCCTATGATTGGTCTTCACCCAACATCCGTATCAAATGATTATAATGATCACCTGAATGCTGTCAGGGAGTGGATCGCCAGGGAAAAATTCATTGCAATTGGTGAGGTCGGGATTGATCTGTACTGGGATAAAACCTTTATTGATGTGCAAAAAATGGCTTTCCGTAGCCAGGTTGAGATCGCTCTTGCCGAAGATCTTCCTGTTGTAATCCACTGCAGGGAATCGTTTAATGAGATACTTGAAATTATTTCTGAGTATTGTCCCGGGAAACTGAAAGGAGTGTTTCATGCCTTTACCGGCAGCGTTGAGCAGGCCCTTCAGGTTATCGAAACTGGATTTCTCATCGGTGCCGGAGGAATTGTGACCTTTAAGAATGCCGGACTCGATAAGGTAATATCAGAGATCGGACCTGATAGCTTGATACTTGAAACCGACTCTCCCTACCTGGCTCCTGTTCCAAACAGGGGGAAAAGGAATGAGAGTGCTAATATTCCTTTTATAGCCGGTAAGATCGCGGAACTGACCGGAATATCAGTTGACGATATAGCTAGAATTACCACAGAAAATGCAATTGACCTTTTTAACCTGCAGGATTAGCTAAAGTGAAATTAAATTCATCATCAATATTGATAATATACACGGGTGGTACCATTGGAATGGTTCATGATCCTCAGTCGGACTCGCTCGTACCTTTCAATTTTGATCATATTCAGAATCAGGTACCTGAATTAGAAAGATTAGCCAGTAACATAAATACAATCGCCTTCGACCCTCTGGTTGATTCTTCCGAAGTATCTCCCGAAATGTGGATCAGGATTGCAGAGATAATCGAAGAGAATTATTTGCTCTATGATGGATTCGTTGTTCTGCATGGAACCGATACAATGGCATACTCGGCATCAGCATTGAGCTTTTTACTTAGCTATCTTAATAAGCCGGTAATCTTTACCGGCTCACAGTTGCCGATCGGTATGATTAGAACTGATGGAAGGGAAAACCTTATTACTGCAATAGAAATTGCAGGCGCCAGGATAAACGGGAAAGCTGCAGTACCTGAGGTCTCGGTCTATTTTGAGAATAAGCTGCTTCGGGGAAACCGTACCACCAAATATAGTACCGAGCATTTTAACGCATTTGATTCCCCAAACTATAATCCTCTCGCTGAAGCCGGGGTGGATATCAAATATAACCATAACCAGATCCTTTATCCAACCGTTAGGAGAAACCTTGAGGCCGCAAAGCAAATGGATCAGAATATAGCGGTTATGAAAATATTTCCGTGAATATCCCAAAATACAGTATCAGCTGTGGCGGGTATTTCAGGACTTAAGGGTCTTATTATTGAGAGTTTTGGCGCAGGAAATGCTCCAACGCATAAATGGTTCTTAAAGGAGATTAAAGATTTCGTTCTGCGAGGAGGTATTACTATTAATATTACTCAGTGCCCAAAGGGCTCTGTAATGTCCGATATGTATGAAACAGGCCGGAGATTATTTGAATTAGGGGTCATCAGCGGAGGAGACATGACAACCGAGGCTGCTGTTACCAGGTTGATGTACTTACTTGCTAACAGCAATGATCCCGAATTAATTAAAAGAATGTTTTAAAAATCGCTAAAAGGAGAAATAACTGTGTAGCATGTTTTTTTTTACATTTTTTTCGTATTTTGTGCAGCCTGAAATTTCTTTGAAATGCTTGTAAACCCGTGGGGTATAAATGACTGGAGAGGTGCAGGAGTGGCTTAACTGGCACGCCTGGAAAGCGTGTGTACTCCAAAAGGGTACCGGGGGTTCGAATCCCCCTCTCTCCGCGAATAAGACTGTCATAATATCAAATCAATCTTTGACAGGAGTATTCCAGGATGAGAATAGGGATTCGATGGTAGCGGCAGGGTTCGAACCGAATCCCGAGATATCGGGAGGAGTTCATGAATCATCCGCCAGATGGCGGATAATTAATAATCACCCTCTTTCCGAAAAGTGAGAAAATGGTGGCCTCTTTTTTGTGAACAAATAATTGGGGCTGCTTACATTGATTGGATTGAAAGTTAATAACAAAGAAGACTGGCAGACTAATCCCTCAAAAAAAAATTATACATTTGCTCAATATTATTAAGAAATTATTAAACTTTAATAACTAAAATCACAAACAAACCATGAAAAAACTATTTGCATTTGTAGCTGTGTTTGGGATGCTTTTCATCGGAGCATCAATTAATGCCTATGCTCAGGATGAGACACAAGACACAACTGTTGTTGAGCAGGTAGCAGAGGCGACTACTTCTTTTGGAGACCAGGATACTGAAACTGTTGCAGAAGAACAGGGTGGAAGTGAACTCCACAAGCAAATCAAGATTAAATTCGTCGAGGGTGGTGCTCAGTTTATGGGCGCAATTCTTCTGACACTTATTTTTGGTCTGGCAATCGCAATTGAAAGGATTATTTATCTGAACCTTGCTACCACAAACACTGACAAGCTTCTCAGGAGTATAGAGGATGCCCTGGAAAATGGTGGCGTTGATGCAGCAAAAGAGGTTTGCCGTAATACTCGCGGACCGGTGGCCAGCATTTTCTATCAGGGACTTGACAGGGCTGATGAGGGTATTGAAATGGCAGAAAAATCAGTAATTGCCTACGGCGGTGTCCAAATGGGTCTGCTTGAGAAAAATCTTTCATGGATTTCACTTTTCATCGCCATTGCTCCCATGCTTGGTTTCATGGGAACAGTGATCGGTATGATTGATGCGTTTGACAAGATCGAAGAAGCTGGAAACGTTTCAGCAGGACTTGTTGCTGGAGGTATTAAGATTGCTCTTATTACTACCGTATCCGGTCTTATTGTTGCCATAATCCTCCAGGTATTCTACAACTTTATTCTTTCAAAAGTAGACTCCCTGACAAACCAGATGGAAGATGCTTCAATTACACTTATAGATGTACTGGTTAAACATAACCTTAAAAAATAGTTATTATGTCCAATCTATCAAGTAAGATACTTAAGATCCTTACATGGGTATTGATGGGAATTACCGTCGTATTTGCAATAATCTTCTATTTTGGCAGCGTGAAGCCCGATACAGTAGGTACCCGGTTGGAGGAGCCAGTTGTCACACAATCTTTCCTTGTTTGGGCATATTTTCTTTTCTTTGCTACCGCAGGTATTACAATTATCTTCTCAATCATCAATTTCATAATCAATCCTAAGGGAACAAAGATAATCCTGATTGCGTTTTTAGCAGGGGCAGCAGTTATTGTTGTTGCATACCTCTTCGCAGACGACACAGTACTTAATATGCCATTCTACGATGGGAAAGATAATGTTCCTCAAACATTGAAATTTGTTGATACGGTAATGTTTACAGCATATATTCTTGCCGGACTGGCATTGCTGTCGATACTCTATTCAACAATTTCAAGAGTATTTAAGTAGAGTTTTTAAATTCTCCTTCGGGAGATTAATGAATAATTAATATGGCAAAAAGGGAATTAAAGGAAATCAATGCCGGATCAATGGCTGATATTGCATTCCTTCTACTAATCTTCTTCCTGGTTACTACCACCATGGATTCTGATACTGGTTTGATACGCAAGCTGCCACCAATCCCTGATCCTGACCAGGAACTGCCTGAAGACCAACAGATAAATCAGCGCAATATTCTTGAGGTAAGGGTCAATTATAATAACCTGCTTCTTGTTGAGGGCGAAATAATCCAAATTAGTGAATTAAGGGCAATTGCGCGGGAATTTATTGATAATCCCAATGAAGCGCCAGAGATGCCCGAAATGATTGATATGAATATTGATTTTTTCGGTTTGGTCAGAGTCCCCAAGAATGCTGTGATCTCACTTCAGAACGATATCGGGACAACCTATGGCGTTTATATTGCCGTCCAGAACGAGCTGCTTGCTGCAAGGGATCAACTTAAGGATGAGTTATCACTTGGCACCTTCGGCCTCACTTATGATGAACTGGATGAAGACAGGCAACGGGCAGTGGACGATTACTACAAAGTCCCGATATCGGAAGCCGAACCAAGAAAGATAGGAGGGAACTGATATGAGTAAATTTAAAAGAAGTACCGGAAAATCAGGAGTGGGGAAGATTAACACAGCTTCATTACCCGATGTAGTTTTCATGCTATTGTTTTTCTTCATGACAACAACTGTTATGAGGGAAGTTGAACTGAAAATACAGGTTACTGTACCCCAGGCAACGCAGGGGAAAAAACTGGAGAAGAAGTCACTGGCAAGCTTTATATATATAGGCGAACCACTTCAGAATCTCCGGGCAACATTTGGCTCCGAGCCAAAAATACAGCTAAACGATGCATTCAAAGAGGTGGATGATATTCAGGACTTTATTGCTCAGGAAAGAGAGCAGCTTGACGAAGCTGATAAAGCAAAAATGCTTGTTTCACTTAAAGTTGACAAGGACACTAAAATGGGAATCGTTGTTGAAGTCAAACAGTCTCTCAGAAAGGCTAATGCACTGAAGATCATGTATGCCAATACAAACGTCGACGAGATTAGAAATATACGATAATCAGTCTACACATTAATGGCTGTCCGGTCTCCTTCTTCATGCAGTGGTACCGGACAGTTTTATTTTATGGATAGTATATCCCTGATATCGCAACCTTTCAACTTCAATCCCATAAAGCATCACCTGGGGTATATCAGATCATTCATTCGGCAAAATCCTGCTGATAAATACAATATGATATCATCCGGAGTAACGGACGAGATAAAAAGGATCGGGTCATCCGTCACTGATATCTATACCGGGGTTTTACTAATAGATGATATAGTGATACAGCTTAAGGGAACCCTGGACACTAAAAATCTGATTTCACGAAAGAGCTACTTTAAATGGGTGGGAGAAAGCCCGGACTGCTACAGGATCATCATGTTAACTGATAATTCTCAATGGGTTTTGAAATCACTCCCTGATACTCTCTCATTTATACATTTCTTTCCCTCAAGAGGTTCTGTCAAAACAATACGGACAAAAGGGAACACCCTCAAAAGTGCAATAATATTATCATTGCTGCTACCCTTTTCAAAATTAACCAGCGAAACAATCAACGAGGCAAGATCCCTGATAGGCTTGTCTCCGGTGCGATCTCTGTCTGAGGCTGGTGCAATAGTTGAGATTTCAGAACTCCTCGGGGGCTAACCTGCTTCAAAACCTATGCAGATAGGAACACTTGAAGAATAAGCCTCTCTTTGTTTCGAGGAATCTTTCAGCCGGTATATATTCCCCACTTTCCCATTGGATCCTTTCATACAGTGATCCATACCCGAGATAGACAACAGTACCGGGGATATAGGTGAATGAGGCAAGGAAATCTGTCAACAGGCTATTCCAGTAACTGTTATATTCTGCTATACCCCTTAAAAAAAAGTATCTGTTCATCTGATATGTGACCTTTCCTCTAGCTATGGAATAATCATATTCCTTATTCCTCGTCACGGCATTGAAGAAGTCGGTATAGGTAAAAGAGAGGTCCAGGTGTAGCTTTTCAGATGGTTTGTAATTTGCCATGGCCACAACCATATTGCTATAACCCTGATAGGGATTGGCGGTATATCTTATTGCCCCTACATTTCTTACCAGGACTGCTGCTGAAAACTTCTTACCCATCTGGCTGCTCAGAAGTCCGTAAAAGCCTCCCTTTTTAAATCGCTCCCCAAGATATATTTCGGTTGCATAAGCAGCCTTGACCTTTATGTAGGTCGACCCTTTAAAAAATATCCATGAGGCGAGATGATCGACTGTCTCCCACATATTGTACTCTATATCATGCGTCTGCCGGGAGAACAGCTCCACATCAACCCGCTGTATGAACTCAGTTTTCGGGTAGAATTTCGGTTTTACCAATAATTTCATATAGTTTATCCCACCTCTTGTGAAATACCCTGGATCAACAATAAATTTGGTGCCTATGCTTTTACCCCCAACTGAATAATTGATATTCCTGCTATCATGACTGTACTCGGCAGATGCCATATAGCCGGTTTGTGATTCAGATCCGCTATTTCGGCTCGTACTGCTTAGCAGAGCATTATATTCAAACTTGCTTGCTTCAGAGACCCTGACCTGGCCATCTAACCCGGCTACCCTGTTAAAGGTAGTATCCATCTCCCTTCCGGTATATAACAGTCCAAGGTACCCGTCATTAGCAATCTTGTATTTCATTCTCAATACAGGGAAATGGGCCCTTTCATCATTACCATCCCCATCCAGGTCACCAATCCGGTCAAGGGCATACAGGGTTGCCAGAGTTAATCTGTCTCCTGCTTTCCCGCTAAGTTTAATACCTGCATATGGGTCTATGATCGATCGGGTATGGACGAATGTTCGAACAGGATCATGCTCATCCGCCTGAGTAGCTGCAAAATTGAATATATCGTTTCCCTCAAGAAAGAAGGATCTTTTCTCCGGATAAAAGATGTCATATCTCAAATTAACATCAATTTGACCGGCGTCTGCTTCAACCTGGCTGAAATCCGGATTAATCGTACCGTCAAGAATTAGTTGTGATGTGATACCGTATTTAGCTGTGAGGCTTAATTTTGGGGTACGTTCATCTTTATTCATCTTCCCTTCATCATGGATGTTCCGGGCAGTATATGTAAAAGCCGGTAGCAGTTCAAATAGCTTATAGTGTTTTACATCATGGTAAATCATAGGTTTCATCTGTGTCAGGAATGCAAATCCCTTTGCAGGGTCCATTTCAGGATACATGCCCTGAACAGCCTGCCTGCTTATCTTTCGTTCAAATATTACAGCCATTTCCACCGGCTCGCTGTTAGAGAACCGTATGCTCTTAAGAGGTATCTTTACTTCGATCATATAACCCTCTTCATCGATGATGCCTGCGCTGTACCATACAAAATCCTGGTCAGGGTCCTCAATCCCGGCAGAAAACCTGCTGTCCATCTGTATCCCGTTCGGATTTATATAAAATGCATATAATGACTGCTGGTCATTAAAACTATCAAGGTTAATGCAAACCCAGTCATCGGCACCAATATTGTCGCGGGAATTTACCGATGCCTTAATTTTATCAGTCTCATCATCATAGCATTTAAAGGCAAAATAGAGGTTCTCTGCATCGTACAGCATATATACAACAGTAGGATAACTCATTTCCTTCCCAAAATCAGGGATAAATGTTTTAAAACCTGTAACAGTAGGGGCCTGCTCCCAGCAGGCATCATCGATCAGGCCATCAATAACAGGAGGGGTATCAATCCTTAGTGGTTTAAGAAAATCATCCTGTGATGATATTTCCGTTAGGATAGTTGTAAGCAATAACAACCCGAAAGCTATTCTTTTCATGGTATTAATTAGTCGTATTGGTATGATTGGTTCATGCAATTTTTCATGGCGGAAAAACTGGTTGAAAGATAATATTTCTATCTCTATTTTGAAATTCTGTTTCGATAGATGTTTATTCATAGGGTCAAAAGGATTTTTCCGGTCGTTATATAAGGCACCAAACCATCAGCCATGAAAATGATCCTTTTTTCTGCATACCTGTCTTTCATTATATATTCCTTACAGTCATGTATTAACCAGGATGGGACAACGGTGATTTCCGATGGTCCCTTCCTGGGCTGTAAGTTACCTGGCAATGAGCCTGAGCTATTTGCTCCCGGTATTGTTACAGGTGGTTATATGACAAGAGACATAGCTATTTCGCCCGATGGGAATGAAATATATTTCGGAACCCGGATATCAAAATACTACACAATACTGGTGACGCGAAGGGGAGAAAGAGGGTGGAGCAGACCTGAGGTAATGCAGCACATGGAAGATCCTGAATATATGAATATTGAACCGGCTCTATCATATGATGGTGACAAGTTCTATTTTCTATCAAACCGTCCGATGTCAGGGAATGAACCTGGCGGACAGGATATCTGGGTAATGGACAGGTTAGGTGATGGATGGGGTGAACCCTGCAATCTGGGATTACCGGTTAATACCGATTTGCCGGAGTTTTATCCCTCACTCACCATGGATGGCACAATATATTTCACAAGAAATGAGACCGGATCACAGACAAGCTATATATACAGATCAAGAATGGTAGATGGTTTGCTACAGGAACCTGAAAGATTACCTGAGCAGGTTAATTGTGGCCAAAACCACTATAATGCATTTGTAGCTCATGACGAAAGTTATATAATAGTTCCCGTAGTTGGAAGGGATGATAGCTTTGGCGGCACCGACTATTACATTGTTTTCAGGGACCAGGATGACAACTGGAGTGAACCGCAAAACATGGGAAACAAAATAAATACGGAGGACGGATTAGAGTATTCGGCATATGTTACACGCGATTCAAGGTACATTTTCTTCATGTCGCGCAGGTTTATGGACCTTGGATCGGAAAACCTCACTTTTAACCTTCTTCAGGGACTGTATAATCAGCCCGAATCAGGCAATCCATCGATATACTGGATGGAGGCGTCAATTATTGACTCGCTCAGGGGAAAAGCAGTTTTCAATGACCGGTAAATATCGTATCAACCTCCCGGCCACAGCTGTTCTCGTCCTCTCTTCTTACTGAAATATTATCTGATTTCTTGCACCTTGTACCCTGAACCTTGTGCCTACCTTGTGATCCCGAGAGGACTCGAACCCCTACCATGAGAACCGGAATCTCATATTCTATCCAGTTAAACTACGGGACCAATTAAACAATACTTCTAGTCCAGACCCTCATATTCCCTGCCTGCCGGCAGGCAGGTATCCAGTTAAACTACGGGACCTGTGTGATTCTGCAAAAGTAACTCGCCCCGTCCATTTTTCAAAGAATAATGTTTGATTAAACCATCTGATGCTTCAATGATCGTCATATAGTGATAATTGATAAGTTTTTTCTAATTTCGCACACCGGATCATATGTTGAAAACCAAGCGATATCATGGAATACAAGTTCAGGGAGATAGAGAAGAAATGGCAGGCATTCTGGGAGGAGAATGGAACATTCAGGACCAGGGACGATTTCTCAAATCCAAATAAGTATTATATCCTCGACATGTATCCATATCCATCAGGTGCCGGTTTGCATGTTGGCCACCCTGAAGGATATACAGCCACTGATATCGTTAGCCGGTACAAGAGGATGAAAGGATTCAATGTATTACACCCTATGGGCTGGGATGCTTTTGGGCTACCGGCCGAACAGTATGCTATCCAGACCGGGACACATCCAGCCGTTACTACAAACAGGAATTGTGACACTTTCAGGCGTCAGATCAAGGAACTGGGTCTGAGCTACGACTGGGATCGTGAGATCAATACCACCGACCCGAAATATTACAAGTGGACACAATGGATATTTATCAGGTTGTACAATACCTGGTTCGATGAGGAAGCCCGGAAAGGTCGTGATATCTCAGATCTCAAGGTGCCTGACGATATTGCTTCAAAGGGAAAGAAAGCAATCGCCGGGTATATCGATAGTAAAAGGATGGCATATTATGATAAGGCGAAGGTTTGGTGGTGTCCCGACTGTAATATTGTCTGTGCAAATGAAGAGGTGTTAGCGGATGGAAGCCATGAAAAATGTGGTAACACAGTCGAAAAAAAGAACCTTAAACAGTGGTTACTGAGAATCCCTAATTATGCCGAGAGACTTCTTAATGGCCTCGAAGAGGTTGATTGGCCGGAGGGTATCAAGGATATGCAGAGAAATTGGATCGGTAAATCAACCGGTGCGGAAGTTGAATTTGCCGTAGAAGATATTAATAAGAGCCTCAGTGTATTTACCACCAGGCCTGATACATTGTTTGGTGCTACATACATGGTGATTGCTCCCGAGCATGAGCTGACTATGGATATAATCACCACTGATAAACAGGAAGATGTCATTAGATATATAAGAGCTGCTGCTCTGAAGTCAGATCTCGACCGCACAGACCTGGCCAAGGAAAAAACAGGTGTTTTTACCGGCAGGTATGCCATCAATCCGGTGAACAATAAGAAGATCCCTATATGGGTGGCCGATTATGTGTTGACAGGATACGGAACAGGTGCAATTATGGCTGTTCCGGCACATGATATGCGTGATTTCGAGTTTGCCAGGGAATTTAATCTTTCTATCGATTGCATTATGGATCCGGCTACTGACGACAATAACCTCAGGGATAAAATACTTAAAGGCGATGAGTGCTGGACAGGCGACGGGATTTACATCAATTCATCAGATGAAAACAGCGGACTCGATATTAATGGGATGAATCAGGATGACGGAATAAACACAACCATCAACTGGCTCGAAAGCAAGGATCTTGGAACTGCCAAAGTCAATTATAAATTACGCGACTGGTTGTTCAGCCGCCAGCGTTACTGGGGTGAACCATTCCCGGTTATACACTGGGAAGATGGTGAAATAACACTCCTTGATGAGAAGGATCTTCCTCTTGAACTTCCCGTCCTTGAGAAATACCAGCCCGGGAAAAATGGCGAATCACCGCTTGCCAATGCAGGCGACTGGTTAATTGTTACAGATAAAAATGGGCGGAAAGGAAGAAGAGAGACCAATACGATGCCACAGTGGGCAGGCTCATGCTGGTACTATCTGCGATATCTTGATCCCGGAAATGACAGTGAAATATTTGACAGGGAAAAAGAAAAATACTGGATGCCGGTTGACATGTATATCGGTGGAGCTGAGCATGCCGTATTGCATCTCCTTTATAGCAGGTTCTGGCATAAAGTGCTGTTTGATCTGGGTATCGTATCCCACGATGAACCTTATCTCAGACTCTTCAACCAGGGTATGATACTGGCATATGCCTATGAGACCCGTTCAGGTGCAAAAGTGTCGGGCGATATGGTTGAAGAGAGAGATGATAAGTACTTTCACACTGAGACTGGTGAAGAACTTAAGCAGATAGTGGCAAAAATGTCAAAGTCGTTGAAGAATGTTGTAAACCCCGATGATGTAACCCTCAGATACGGTGCTGATTCACTTAGGCTGTATGAAATGTTCATGGGTCCCCTGGAAGCAACAAAGCCATGGGACGATAAGGGAGTTAAAGGAGTTTTTGGATTCCTTACCAGAACATACAGGTTTTTTGCAGACATGGAAAATATTGTTGATGGAGAGGAGGATAGTGAGGTCCTCAAAGGATTGCATCAGACAATTAAAAAGGTTGGTTCTGATATTGAGAACCTTAAATTCAATACTGCAATCTCAGCAATGATGATATTTACGAACCTTGTTATTAAAAAGGGTAAAATCACCAGAGACACAGGTATGACCTTTGCGCTTATCCTGTCGCCATTTGCACCTCATATGGCCGAGGAATTATGGCAGATTTACGGGAACACCAACACGCTGGCCTATGAACCCTGGCCAGCAGTAAATGAAGAGTATCTTAAGGAGGAGACATTCGAATACCCAGTATCGTTCAATGGCAAATTAAGATTCAAATTAGTTCTTCCGACAAGTGCCAGGCCAAACCAGGTGGAAGAGGCAGTAATAAGTGATCCAAGGTCAGAAAAGTGGCTCGCGGGGAAGAAACCAAGAAAAGTAATAGTTGTTCCTGGAAGGATCGTTAATGTAGTGGTATGAGAGGATCATTCAGCCGCATGATGAAACAGATTCTGGCTATATATCTGGTTGCGTCAATACTTGCTCTCAGTGCATGTACTGAGCGAGAGGCATATAATCCCCCACCCGATTCGGATATTAAGCCTGCTTTATTGATTTCACAGCATGATGATCATCTTCTGTTTGGAATTGACACCAGCACATATGAAGTAATAAGAGGCCGGATACGCAGAAACCAGTTTCTTTCAGAAATTCTGAATGAGTATGGTATAACCTACCTTGATATTGATAATCTGATAAGTAATTCAGGCGACACCTTTGATGTCAGGAACATGAAAGCAGGTTCAAATTATATGCTTCTTGTTGAACCTGGTGACAGGGGCGGTGCCGACTATATGATATATGAACAGGATCTGGTAAATCTTTTCATCCTCGACTTTACTGATTCTCTGAAAGTCAGAAAGATTACCAGAAAGACAAGAAGTGAGTTGAAGTATTCATCTGGTACCATTGAAACCTCTCTCTGGGATGCAATGATCAATTCAGGCCTCGACCCGATACTCGCTGTTGAACTTTCGGAGATATATGCCTGGACCATAGATTTCTTCGGATTGCAGAAAGGCGACCGGTTTAAGATCATATATGATGAAGAGTATGTTGATGATACCAGGATCGGGTTACGTAAAATATATGGTGCATGGTTTAAATATTCCGGTAGTGAGTTTTATGCAATCCCGTTGATCCAGGATAATACTGAAACCTATTTTGATCTTGATGGCCAAAGTCTGCGCAAAGCATTCCTGAAAGCTCCTTTGCGCTATTCAAGAATCAGTTCCAAATATTCAAACAGCAGGATGCATCCCATACTCAGGATCAGGAGGCCACATCAAGGAGTCGACTATGCTGCAGCAGTTGGAACACCTGTTTATTCAATCGGCGATGGGCGTGTAATAATGGCTGAGTATCAAGACGGGTCAGGCAGGATAGTCAAGGTAAAACATAATAGCGTTTATACTACCTCCTATATGCATCTTAACCGCTATGGTACAGGAATAACTGTTGGCAAATATATGAAACAGGGTGATATAGTAGGTTATGTTGGCAGCAGCGGACTATCAACCGGACCACATCTTGATTTCAGGTTTTATAAAAATGGTTACCCTGTTGATCCTCTCAAGGTGGAAGCTCCACCTGTTAGTCCGGTTTCTGATGAAAATATTGATAAATTCAGGAAGATAAGTTACGTGATAAAGGAACTCCTTGATTCAATGGAATAGTTTATTTATTATTCAATTCCCTGATTATTTTCTTAACCACCTCAGGAAAGTATTTGTATTCCAGTTCATGAACCTTGGCTGCGAGCGTATCAGCTGTTTCTCCTTCTGCTATCTGACAACGGGCCTGGAATATTATATCGCCGGCATCGTAGATCTTATTCACATAATGAATCGTAATACCCGACACTTTCTCACCATTTTCAATTACTGCCCTGTGAACCCTTTCACCATACATCCCTTTACCTCCGTATTTAGGCAATAGCGCAGGATGAATGTTGATTATCCGATCATTATAGGCCTGAATAAAATCCATTGGTACCAGCCAGAGGAAACCGGCCAGGACAATGAAATCAATTGAGTTATCAGCAAGCACCTTCAGTACCTTACCTGAGGTGTAGAATTCGTCCCGGTCGAAAACATAGGTTTCAACCGATAACCTTTTAGCCCTTTCCAATACGAATGCTTCAGGATTGTTCGAAAGGACCATTGCAACCCTGGCAATCTTTTCGTTCGAAAAAAACCTTATCAGGTTCTCAGCATTTGTCCCAGAGCCAGATGCAAAAATAGCTATATTATTCATTACCTTACTATTAAGTGCCATGTAGCATTACCGTGCATACATATGTACTGTGCATATACTTTTGACTGCCAAAATGCCATTCAACTATATTAATAAAAAAACACTAAATTGCTTGAAAATATTTGTATAAATATATTTCTTTGCAGGGTTCAAAATGTATTATTAACCAAAATTTGAGATTATGTCTGATATTGCAGCAAAAGTAAAAGAGATTATCGTTGACAAACTAGGTGTTGACGAGTCAGAAGTAACGCCTGAAGCCAGTTTCACTAATGATTTAGGTGCTGATTCTCTTGACACTGTTGAGCTTATCATGGAGTTTGAAAAGGAGTTTAATATTGGAATTCCTGACGATACAGCAGAAACCATTAGCTGTGTCGGAGATGCCATAAAGTACCTTGAGGAAAATGCAAAATAGGATTGCATAAACAGAAAAAAAGAGACATGAGAAGGGTTGTAGTTACTGGCTTGGGAGCACTTACTCCCCTTGGCCAGAATATTCATGAGTATTGGGAGGGTTTAAAGAATGGGGTAAGCGGATCATGCTTGATTACCCGTTTCGATACAAATCATTTCAAAACTAAATTTGCCTGTGAGTTAAAAGACTATGACCCTAAGAACTATTTCGACAGAAGAGATATCCGGAAAATGGACCTTTATTCCCAGTTTGCTCATATTGCAGTTGACGAGGCTGTAAAGGATTCAGGGCTCGATATTGAAAAAGTTGACAGTGACATGGCCGGTGTTATATGGGCCTCGGGTATAGGTGGGATAGATACCTTTTTGAAAGAAATCAAAGGGTTTGCAAACGGTGGCGGTATCCCCCGTTTCAGCCCTTTCTTTATTCCAAAAATGATCAGCGATATCGCTGCCGGTCTCTTATCTATCAAATATGGATTCAGAGGTCCGAATTATGCCACAGTCTCAGCCTGTGCGTCATCCACCCATGCCTTAATTGATGCAACCAATTACATCAGACTGGGCAAGGCTGATATATTCATAACCGGCGGGTCAGAGGCTGCTATTAATGAAGCAGGTATCGGAGGATTTAATGCCATGCAGGCAATGTCGACCAGAAATGATGAGTACAAAACTGCATCTCGGCCTTTCGATGTTACCCGCGATGGCTTTGTAATGGGTGAAGGAGCTGGAGCCCTCATTCTTGAGGAATACGAACATGCCAAATCACGTGGTGCCAGGATCTATTGCGAGATGGCCGGTACCGGTATGACTGCCGACGCATTTCACCTCACGGCACCCCATCCGGAAGGACTTGGTGCTCAAAAGGTTATGGCAGCAGCTATCAAGGATGCCGGCTTAACTCCTGAGAAGATCGATTATATCAATGTGCATGGAACAGCAACTCCTCTTGGCGATATATCAGAAACTATTGCAATTAAGAAAGTTTTTGGTGAACATGCCTATAAGCTGAGTATCAGCGCAACCAAGTCGATGACCGGGCACCTTCTTGGTGCAGCCGGTGCAGTAGAGGCAATAGCTGCAATCCTTTCGATAAACAATAATATAGTTCCTCCTACCATAAATCATAGCAATTTCGATCCTGAAATAGACCCAAAACTGAATCTTACTCTTAATAAGGCACAGGAACGCAATGTAAAAGTTGCGATCAGTAATACTTTTGGTTTCGGAGGTCATAATGCCTCTGTAGTAGTAAGAAAATTCGAGGATTAGTGTCCTTTCTGAGAAAAAAGCATAACGGCACTTATATATTCGATAAACGGGAATTCAGCAATCGCCTGAGGAAAATTCTTGGATTCAGGCCCGGAAATCTGTCTGTTTATGAAATGGCATTTATCCATAGGTCGGCCACTTATACCCTCCCTAATGGGGATAAAATAAACAACGAACGGCTTGAATATCTTGGTGATGCGGTACTTGATGCAGTTCTTTCAGACTACCTGTTTCAAAGATATTCTGATGCTGATGAGGGAGTTTTAACCAAGATACGTGCCAGACTGGTAAACCGGGAGCAGCTGAATGAGCTTGCACTTATAATTGGAATTAATAATCTGTTAATCAGCCATATAAATAAGAGCCACCCCACCAAGTACCTATATGGTGATGCCCTTGAAGCCCTTATTGGATCTCTCTTCCTTGACAAAGGTTATTCAAAGACCAGAAAATTCATAATAACCAGCCTATTCCACGATTATCCTGATCTGAAGAAGATAATAACCACCGATTCCGATTATAAAAGTCAGGTTTTTCAGTGGGCACAGAAGCATAATAAACAGATCAGTTTCAACTATAATGAAGACTACGACTTTACCAATAAGAGTTCTCTGTTTACCACAGTACTAAGGATCGATCATGAAATATTTGGTGAAGGGACTGGTTCATCTAAAAAGGAGGCCGAACAGAAAGCTGCCTATGAAGCCTGGTTGAAAATTGGAAGAATAGGCTTCATTGAATAATTTCTATTATTTTATTACCTTTAATGAGGTTAATCCACAAATATGAGATCGCAGGTAAAAAAGACCAGGCATAAGCTTAATGTATCGTACGACAGCAGTGATATCCTACTGGGACTCGTAACAGCAGAGGCTGATTATAAGATCTCTCTTCTTCTGAATAACATATTGAATATTAAACTCAAAAGTCTGAACCCGGTTTCATCCGAACCGCAATTCGATGGCACAGACCTGTATACACGATTCCACTACTCTCCTGAATATAATGACCTTATATATTACCTTGTAAGTAATAAATCTAATCGACTTCCCCTGAACAGAAAATTTCCTAATATTGACTATTTTCTGTTTATTAAAAATATCTCTTCAACCTCTGATGTTGATGAAATCATCAGGAAAACCAGAGATCTGAAAGAAATTACAGCAGTATTTCAATTGGACTATGATTTCCTGCTGGAAGAAAAAGTCCTTTTATAAATTCATTTAACCATGGATGACCTATATTTTAAATTATCACAGGAGGAATTTTCAAAAGGAAGGAAAATTCTTTTATGGATCGCTGCAAGCTTATTTGCTTTAATCGGTTTTTGGGATCTGTACCTCAAGATCTTTAAACATGATTCCAATGCAAGCTTTGGTCTTACAATAGTCCTTTTTTCAATTAGTGGATTTATCTTTTTCATTGCTTTCCTGGCATCATTGAAACATAAAGAGCATTTTTTCAAGGTTGATAATGAAATAATCTCCTATTATTTCGGACTATTTTTCCCGTCTCACCATACCTACAAGTGGGAAGAAATTGATAGGATCTATATGCCTCCGCATCAGAAAACCACCATACTTGTTCTAAAAGACGGACGTACCATACGTATAAATCTCACATGGGTTGAGAAAAACAAATCAAGGATGATCATAAGGCATATTTACTATGCTGCCAAGCAGAGAGATATTGATGTTCTGAAGAAGCATATAAAAAAATGAGCGGGATCCATGTCTCCGCTCATTCCTAACTTAACCCTAAAACCTAACCCTAAATTATGAAAAGTAAGATTCTTTCTTCTAAGAAAAGGAGGTGATGTCCACCTCCTTGTTTCTGTTTAACCCAAATCTAATCTAACCTATGAAAAAAACCTCAATCAATATATTTCAAATAGTGTGCCAAAAGTATTTCAGGTTAGATATTTTTTTTCGTCATGCAATATTCCTGCTGATATACCCATATTGAAAATATTTTCATTTTATAGGTTACTAACTATCAGAACATTACGCTCTTATCTGCTTCAGTAAGATCGATTTTATATTCCATAAGGGCGTTGTTAAATAAAGTTAAATACCCTCAAAATAAAATTATTAGGGATATTTTTGTTATAATAATATTATCCTGTCTTGGATCAGGTTTAATGTTAAATGGATGAAATCAAATATAGATTTGACCGGAAATGAAGAAAAGGACAATAATAATTCTCGCCTCAATTTTTTCTGTTGTCTTGTCAGGTCTTATTCTTGTGCAGATATACTGGATAAAAAATGCTTTTATTGCAAAGGATGAGCAGTTCAGGGTATTAATCAATAATGCCCTTGATGCTGTAGTTCTGGACATGGAAAGACAGGAAACCATAAACAGGATCATAGAGGAGATCAATCTCCCCAGCGTTGATTCAGTTGTTGCGATTATCCCTTCACAGTCACCACTTGCCCGTCAGCTTCAGAGCTACCAGCAAGGATCGAGTTTATTTGAGTATTCCGGTGCACCTGATCAATATCCCTCAATAACAGTAAACAGGGAGGGACAAAAGATAATTTTTTATTCGGATGACGATCTCCTGTTTCCCGAAGGGGAGGTTCCAGAGATATCAGCTCAAAGTATACGAGCAGGAATTGAAGGCAGGTTGAATAATAAAACCGTTCTGCTGGAAAATATTATGGGAAGGATCCTGGCTGATATTCCTGAGTTAAGTGAGAGAATTGACAACCAGAATCTTGATGCCCTTATCTACAGTAAATTTCAAAGATTGGGCATCAATATCAGATATGAGTATGAAGTATCTGATGGCGGGAATGCTGTCATTAAAACAGAAGGATTTTCACCCAGACCATCATCGAGTAAGTATATGCGTCAATTATTCCCAAATGATCCTGTTCCGGGGCAAAATATGCTTACCATTTACTTTCCGAAAGAAAAGAAATACCTGATGTCGCAGGTAGGATTCATGGGCTTCTCCTCGATCTTCATCACGTTAGTGCTTATATTCTTCTCAGCGATAAACATCATTATCATAATGCGGCAAAAAAGACTTTCGGAGATACGGAATGATTTTATTAACAATATGACTCATGAGCTTAAAACACCAATATCAACCATATCTCTTGCCTCACAAATGATGTCCGATAACAGTATCTCCAGCCATCAGAAAAATCTTGACAATATATCTAAAATACTCTATGATGAAAGCATGAGGTTGAAGTATCATGTCGAAAAGGTCCTTCAGGCATCTGTATTTGATAAAGGAACCATGGGGCTCAAGCCTGTTGAACTCGATATTCATAACTTGCTGAACAATGTAATAGAGAATTTCGCTCTCCAGATATCTGACCGGCAAGGGAAAATAAAAACTGACTTTTCCTCCAAATCATCACTTCTAATGGTTGATGAGGTACACTTTTCGAATATGATATCAAACCTGATAGATAATGCAATAAAATATTCCAATGGATCACCGGAGATCATGGTACAAACAGCTGATGATCACGGCAGCCTGCATATTATAATTTCTGATACAGGTATTGGAATAAAAAAGGAAGACCTGAAAAGGATATTTGAAAAATTCTATCGGGTCCCGACAGGTAATATTCATAATATTAAAGGATTCGGTCTCGGATTGAGTTATGTTCGAAAGGTGGTTGAAGAGCATAATGGCAAAATAAATGCAGCCAGCAGCCCCGGACGAGGTTCAGCTTTTGAGATTATCCTGCCCAATAAAATGAAACGCTATGATTAAGATCCTTCTGGCTGAAGATGACAATAATCTGGGTAGTCTATTATGTGATTACCTGAAAGCAAAGAATTATGACACCATCCTCGCCTCTGATGGTGAAGAAGCATGGGCATTGTTTAAAGCTGATCAGTTTGATCTGTGTATACTTGATGTAATGATGCCAAGGATGGATGGAATTACGCTCGCGCGGAAAATAAGAGATAAGAACGTTGATGTGCCCATTATCTTTCTTACTGCAAAAAGTCTGGAAAAAGATGTTATTGAGGGATTCACAGCAGGAGCAGATGATTATATCACAAAACCTTTCTCAATGGAAGAGCTTCTTTACAGGATTGAAGCCATAATCAGGCGAACACGCACTGCAGTTAACGAAGTGAAAGATAAATATGACCTTGGAAAATATACGTTTTACCCTATAACGCAGATACTTCTATTCGACAAAACGCCACGGAAACTCACAACGAAGGAATCAGAGCTACTCATAATTCTGTGTCAGCATATGAATGAAGTCCTGGAGAGAAATTTTGCATTAAAATCCATATGGATTGATGATAACTATTTCAATGCCAGGAGTATGGATGTATATATTACCAAATTGAGAAAGTACTTGAAGGAGGATCCATCCGTTT
Source organism: Bacteroidales bacterium (assembly GCA_035527935.1). Classification (GTDB taxonomy): domain Bacteria; phylum Bacteroidota; class Bacteroidia; order Bacteroidales; family VadinHA17; genus DATKZO01. The sequence goes on along the minus strand of DATKZO010000003.1, from coordinate 103,584 downwards.
CAATCTTAAATGTACACGGTAAAGGATATAAACTGATCTGCAAATAAAAACCCTGATCTATAAATACCAGGCTGATGGAGTAAGTTAATCCATTTTCAATACTGCGAGGAATGCCTGCTGTGGCACTTCCACATTACCTACCTGCCTCATCCTTTTCTTTCCCTTCTTCTGTTTTTCAAGCAATTTACGCTTACGTGTTATATCACCTCCATAACACTTTGCAGTTACATCCTTCCTTACTGCTTTGACCGTTTCCCGGGCGATCACCTTGGCTCCAATGGCGGCCTGGATAGCTATGTCAAATTGCTGTCGCGGAATCAGTTCCTTCAGCTTTACACACATCCTCCTTCCAAAGTCATAAGAATTGCCCCTGTAAATCAGGGTTGACAGGGCATCAACCATTTCACCATTCAATAGGACATCAAGCCTAACCAGGTCAGCTTTCTGGTATGATGAATAATGATAATCGAACGAGGCATACCCTTTAGATATACTCTTAAGTTTATCGTAGAAGTCAAATACAATCTCCGAAAGAGGTAATTCAAAAGTAATCTCCACCCTGTCGCTTGTAAGATACACCTGATTCTTAAAGGTTCCCCGCTTATCGATGCATAGATTCATTATTGAACCGACATAGGCAGATTTGGTAATTATTTGTGCAGTTATATATGGTTCCTCAATCCTGTCAATTGCTGTAACTGCAGGTAATCCTGATGGATTGTGTACCTCTATTGTCTCATTCCTGGTGGTGTAAGCCCTGTATGATACATTCGGAACAGTTGTTATAACATCCATATCGAATTCCCGGTCAAGACGTTCCTGAACTATCTCCATATGTAACAAACCGAGAAAACCACATCTGAATCCGAATCCCAGGGCAGCGGATGATTCAGGAATAAAAGTAAGCGAGGCATCATTTAGCTGCAGCTTCTCAATCGATGATCTGAGGTCTTCATAATCATCAGCATCCACGGGATATATTCCGGCAAAGACCATAGGCTTAACATTTTCAAATCCCTCAATAGCACCGCTACACGGTTTATTAAGATGTGTAATCGTATCACCTACTTTTACCTCACTGGAGTTTTTTATCCCTGAAATGATATAGCCCACATCTCCTGCACTGAGAACTTCGCGAGGATCCTGACGTAACCTCAACACTCCGATCTCATCCGCATCGTATTCTTTGCCTGTATTTACAAATTTAACCATATCACCTGTTCTGAGTGTGCCGTTTATAATCTTGAAATAGGCAATAATGCCCCTGAAAGAGTTGAAGACCGAATCGAAAATAAGAGCCTGCAAAGGGGCTTCCGGATCACCTTTTGGAGGTGGTATTTTATCTACAATATCCTCGAGAATCCTATCAACACCCATACCGGTTTTTCCACTTGCCTCAATTATTTCACTCCTGTCACAACCCAGCAGGTCAACAATTTGATCCTTAACTTCTTCGGGCATGGCACTTGACATATCCATCTTATTGAGGACTGGAACTACTGCAAGGTCATGTTCTATTGCCATGTACAGGTTTGATATGGTCTGGGCCTGGATTCCCTGGGTTGCATCAACTACCAGCAGGGCTCCTTCACAGGCTGCTATTGACCGAGACACCTCATATGAAAAATCGACATGCCCTGGAGTGTCTATGAGATTCAAAACATAATCTGTCCTCCTGTAATTATAGTTCATCTGGATCGCATGACTTTTTATCGTGATACCTCTTTCCCTCTCCAGATCCATATTATCCAGCACCTGCTCTTTTCGATCGCGTTCAGCTATGGTATTTGTACTATCCAGAAGACGATCAGCAAGAGTACTTTTCCCATGATCGATATGAGCTATAATACAGAAATTGCGAATGTGATCCATCCTCGGTCGCCGCTTGATTTCAGCGCAAATATAGCAAATAAACATATTACACTGATTATTATAAAGTGCTCGTCAGTATTCCCCATTTAAAAATATTATTACTTTTAGCTAACCAATCATAATGCTTAATATTATGATAACTTTTATTGTTTGCATCCTCCTGCTAATAGCTGGTTTTTTCGTGTACGGCAAATTCATAGACCGATTTTTCGGGGCGGACCCGGTGCGGAAAACCCCGGCATACACCAAACCAGATGGCGTCGATTTTATACCTCTGCCTGCCTGGAAGATTTTTATGATACAATTCCTGAATATTGCAGGACTCGGTCCGATCTTTGGGGCTGTTCTTGGAGCAATGTATGGTCCGGTTGCATATATCTGGATTGTTACCGGATGTATATTCATGGGTGCGGTCCACGATTATTTCTCAGGGATGCTTTCACTACGGAATGGAGGAGCTAGTCTACCTGAAATAGTTGGAAAGTATCTTGGTGCCACTATAAAAGGTTTCCTCCGTATTTTTACACTTCTCCTTCTGATATTTGTAGGAGTGGCATTTGTTACCGGCCCGGCCAAGCTGTTACAGACTATCACCAGTCTTGATACCAGTATATGGCTTTATCTCATTTTTGCATATTATCTTCTGGCGACGCTTTTACCTATTAATAAAATCATCGGGAGAATTTATCCCCTGTTCGGCGCGTCATTGCTTATTATGGCTCTGGGAGTTGGTGGATCAATACTATTTCAATCGGCTTCAGGGGAATTGCACCTACAGGAAATTAATGGATCGTCATTCTCAAATTTTCATCTGGATCCCGGCACAAATATATTATTCCCAATGTTATTCATTATTATCTCCTGTGGAGCAATTTCAGGTTTTCACGCCACCCAGTCACCGTTGATGGCCAGGTGCCTGAAGAATGAAAAACAGGGCCGGTCTATATTTTTCGGTGCAATGATCTCAGAAGGTATAGTGGCAATAATATGGGCAACTGCGGCAATGAACTATTTCGGTGATGTTCATGGACTGAATTATACCTTAAGCAACCCTCTCTCCACAAGTCCGGATATTATCCCGGATCCTGCATGGGTTGTAAATGAGATCTGTAACAGTTGGCTTGGTAAAACAGGAGCCATTTTTGCTATTGTAGGTGTAATTGCCTGCCCTATAACCTCAGGAGATACAGCATTCCGTAGTGCCCGTCTGACGATTGCCGATATGCTCGGTATTGAACAGGCAGGTATAAGAAGCAGGCTTCTGGTAAGTATCCCAATCTTTTTAACCGGGTTCCTGCTTACCTTTATCCTTAAAGATGAGTTTGGAAGGATATGGAAATTTGTGGGTATCTCTAACCAGTCACTTGCCACAATTGTCCTATGGTCAGCAGCCATGTACCTGGCACTCAAGAAAAAGAATCACTGGCTTATCTCTATACCTGCAACATTTCTTACAACAGTTTGCATCACTTATATTCTGGTGGCACCAAATAAAGGAGCCGGATTTGCCTTATCATTGCCGGTAGGTTATTCAATCGGTATCGCAGGAGGTCTCATAATACTCGGATTATTCCTCTACACTGCAAAGGAAAAGGGTTCTGCTAAGATTTGATCTTTTTGTGTTTTGAAAAAAGTCGCATAAAAAAAGGCTGACTCATTCAGTCAACCTTCCTTATCTATGTCGTTTCGTAGTTTCTACATCATACCTGGCATTCCACCCCCCATTGCAGCAGGATTCATAGGTGGTTCATCCTCCTTCTTTTCAACCACAACAGCCTCAGTAGTAAGGAACATACCTGCTATTGAGGCAGCATTTTCAAGTGCAATCCTTGCAACTTTTGCCGGATCGATAACACCTGACCCATACAGGTTTTCAAACTTGTCGTTTGAGGCGTTATAACCGAAATCATCCTTCCCATCCTTAACCGCCTGGGCAACTACTGCGCCTTCCTTGCCAGAGTTGAATGCAATCTGACGCAGGGGCTCTTCAATAGCTCTCTTAACGATATCAATACCTGTAGCCTGGTCCTCATTATCACCTTTGAGGCTATTGAGCGCCTTTATGGCACGTATGTATGCTACACCTCCTCCGGGAACAATCCCCTCTTCAATGGCAGCACGGGTAGCGCTCAAGGCATCATCGACACGGGCTTTCTTCTCCTTCATTTCAATCTCAGAGGCTGCACCAATGTATAGCACTGCCACCCCGCCGGATAGTTTAGCCAGACGTTCCTGTAATTTTTCTTTATCGTAGTCAGAAGTGGTGGTACTTATCTGCTGTTTGATCTGATTAACCCTTGCACCAATTCCTTCACTGTCGCCTGCTCCATTAACAATAGTAGTATTTTCCTTGTCGACAGTAATTTTTTCTGCCTGTCCGAGCATATCGAGAGTAGTGTGCTCAAGTTTGAGTCCCTTCTCTTCTGAAATTACGGTTCCTCCTGTGAGTATGGCAATATCCTCAAGCATCTCCTTCCTTCTGTCACCAAAGCCAGGAGCCTTTACTGCACAAACCCTTAAGGAACCGCGCAGACGGTTAACAACAAGTGTTGCAAGAGCCTCTCCTTCAACGTCCTCAGCAATTATCATCAGAGGCTTTCCACTCTGTGCAGTAGTTTCAAGGATTGGAAGCAGATCTTTCATTGTCGAGATCTTCTTGTCATGAATAAGAATGAATGGGCTTTCAAGTTCGGCCTCCATCTTTTCAGCATCTGTCACAAAGTAGGGTGAAATATAACCTCTGTCGAACTGCATACCCTCAACAACCTCAACTGTTGTTTCTGTACCCTTGGCTTCTTCCACTGTAATAACACCTTCCTTCTTCACTTTACTCATGGCCTCAGCTATAAGCTTTCCAATAGTGTAATCATTGTTTGCAGAAATGCGGGCTACCTGCTCAATTTTGTTAAGATCATCACCAACTACCTTGGCCTGCTTGGCTAAACTGGCAACCACTGCAATAACAGCCTTGTCGATACCTCTCTTAAGTTCCATCGGATTAGCTCCGGCAGTCACATTCTTAAGTCCAACATTAATTATTGCCTGTGCAAGAAGAGTTGCGGTGGTAGTACCATCGCCTGCGTCATCTCCGGTTTTTGAAGCAACTTCCTTAACCATTTGCGCACCCAAATTCTCATACGGATCAGAGAGTTCGATCTCCTTTGCGACAGTTACACCATCCTTTGTTATCTGGGGTGCGCCAAACTTCTTCTCAAGGACAACATTGCGTCCTTTTGGTCCCAGGGTAATTCTAACAGCATCTGCTAACTTATCTACTCCAACCTTCAGGAGAGAACGAGCATCAACATCAAATTTAATTTCTTTTGCCATATTAGTTTTTTTTTATAGTTAGCTTATTTACGCGATATAAAGCACATCACTTTGAGCCATCAGTAGATAATCTGAGCCATCAATATTAAGTTCCTGTCCGGCATATTTACCATAAAGAACAACATCTCCGGCCTTTAACTCCATTTCTTCATCTTTCTTTGAGGCTCCAACCAGGACAATTGTTCCCTGTTGAGGCTTCTCTTTTGCACTATCAGGAATAATTATTCCACTAGCTGTTTTTTCTTCTGCTTCATGTGGCTTAACCAGCACTTTTCCTGCAAGTACTTTTCCTTTCAATTTTGCCATTTTATTCATAATATAAGTTTAACATTAAAATTACCGTCATAGTTCCCTGATCAGAATTTATGCCAAATAATAAATTGACATATTTTACCGTCATATCCAGACATTATAGCGAAAAAATGTTAGTGCGATGACAAACTGACATTAATATTTCTCTGACAGCCCAACTGCATTTGCCTACTGGTTACCCTCATCTGTAATCTGCTGGTTGGGTAGAGCAGTTGGTAATGTTGGAATGGCATTGGGATCCACTGCATTCTCTATCTGATCCTGGATCCTGGAGGTTTGCTCTTGCTCTCCTCTTGGTATGGAGGCTGTTGCGGCAATGCTCAATACAAGTATCGCTACTGCCAGTGTCCAGGTAGTCTTTTCGAGAAAGTCTGCAGTCTTCCTGACTCCCATCGACTGACCAGTCGATGTAAAATTCGCAGCCAGACCTCCACCTTTTGAGTTCTGAACCAGTACTATTAATATCTGCAAAAAACAGGCAATAATAACCAGTACCGATACAAAAATATATATTCCCATCTTTCTCTATTTTATGAAATAAATCCTTTAATTTTCTCAATTTGAGTTGCAAAGTAACTACTTTTTTCCGGAAATTTCAAGATTAATCTTTCATAAATAAGTATTGCCTTTGTATAATATCCCTGATTAAGATAGATTTTAGCCAGGGTTTCTGTAATGAGCCCTGAATTCACTTCCTCATCAACCGGGGTTATATCCCTGAGAGGTTCTTCATTAAGCTCCCTTCTTGGGTCAATCCTGGGTTCAAGCTCGATAAACCTGTCGATCAGTTCATTTTCTGTTATAATCCTCTCCTCTCCCTCTGAGGCAGGGGGGAAATCAATATCCAGTAAAACCCCTCCGTCATGATTTGCCTGTTCAACATCCTGTGGAGTTATTTCATGACCAGAGGTTGCATCCACCGATCCTTCAATAATCAATATATCATCCTCAGACCAATCTGCAGGATTTTCCGTTGAAGATCCGATAGTATCTATGTCTGACCGGGTTCCTTGCTGACGGGTATCGACCAGGTTACCCGACTCAATCTCAATTTCAGATAATCTCTTTTCGATTTCAGCCCGGAGTTGTTCGCGGCTTCGTCCTGAGGAGGTTTCAACTTGCAGAGATTTATCAACTGAAAGGTCAATTGTGATCTCTTTATTGTTCAGGATATTATACAAGACCTTTCTGTCGGCAATGTATATAGCAGATTTTTTCAACCTCTCCTCAAAACCGATATTATCTGTCTTGAACAGCCAGTTTAGTATTAATGTATAGGCAGATTGGCAATAGGGGTAGCTATTTACTATTTCATTAAGTGTTGAGATCTCAATATTCTCAACGAGTCCATGATCTCTGACGATATTTATGAAATCACCCCTGTTCATAATGATTACCAGTTTACAAATGCTTCGTTGAAGATATCTTCTATCAGCTGTTCAATAATTTTTTCTGAAAGTTCCTGTTCAACTTCGCCTAATATCTTTGAACTGCTATAGTCCTCATACCTTGAAAATGTTTTGTCATAACTGAATTCCGGTTCAACTGTGTTGGTGAATTTTACCCTGATAGCTATGGTGAATCTGTTCATGGCGGCAGTTGCATTGCCTGAAACAGTAAGAGGTTGAGTACGATAATCAGCAATTTCGCCCTCAAAATTTACATCACCGAAATCATTTACAAATTGTAAGTTCGTCTGCGCTCTGCACTTGTCCATCAGTTCATCAGTAAAGTACTGACTCAGCCAGGGTTGAACAAGACTCGCCCTGTTCTGGAAATACTGGACGTTAATTGTTTTCACGGCCTGGGAAATACTGGCACCACTAAATGAATAGGTTACCTTACATCCAGGCAAGGTTACAGCAAGGATAATAATGACCGGGATCAAGACCGGTCCTTTCAGTTTACTGAAAAGATTTGTTTTACTGGTCAATCCCATATTCCTTGATTTTCCTGTATAGCGTTCGTTCAGATATTCCAAGCTCTTCTGCAGCCAGTTTTCTCTTGCCATTATACTTCTCCAGTGCTTTAATTATTAGCTCAATCTCCTTGCCGACAAGACTAAGCGACTCTTCAACAATCTCTTCAGTATCCTGAATATCAGACCCTTCGTGCTCTTTAGAAATATTCATCATTTCGGATCTATGATCTTGATCTCTATGGATATTTTCACTATCGTTATAGAGTCTCTGAATAGCTCCTGAATTGGACTTACTGACTCTAACAGAGGTAGAATCTTCATGTATCAGATCAAAAACCAGTTTCTTAAGATCATTCATGTCGCTTTTCATATCAAAGAGGATCTTGTAAAGGATCTCCCTCTCAGATGAGAATGATGCCCCTGACTCTCTGGATACTATTGCAGGAAGTTTTGTCACTGAATAATCGGGCAGGTACGATTTTAGTTTTGCAGCATCAATTTCTCTTGTTCCCTCGATAATCGATATCTGCTCGGTGATATTCTTAAGCTGCCTTACATTGCCTGGCCAGTTATAACCAAGTAATACACTAACAGCCTCTTCAGTCAGTTTCACAGAAGGCATTCTATACTTTTCTGCAAAATCAGCAGCAAATTTTCTGAAGAGAAGTATTATATCATCACCTCTCTCCTTGAGTGCAGGTATCCGAACAGGAACAGTGTTTAGTCTGTAGAACAGATCCTCGCGAAATCTACCCCCTTGTATAGCCAGTTGCAGGTCAACATTTGAAGCAGCGATAACCCTTACATCAGTCTTTTGCACATTTGAAGAACCAACACGGATAAACTCACCCGTTTCCAATACCCTCAGTAACCTGACCTGTGTGCCCATCGGCAGTTCAGCCACCTCATCAAGAAATATGGTTCCTCCGCTGGCAACTTCAAAATATCCCTTCCGGCTATCAGTAGCGCCGGTAAAAGAGCCTTTCTCATGTCCAAATAGTTCAGAGTCAATGGTCCCCTCAGGAATGGCTCCGCAGTTTACAGCAATATATTGACCATGTTTTCTGGTGCTGTGTGCGTGGATTACCCTTGGAAATATTTCCTTCCCTGTACCACTTTCTCCTGAAATAACTACCGATAGGTCAGTTGATGCAACCTGGACAGCAATATCAAGAGCTCTGTTAAGCCCAATAAAGTTGCCAATAATGCCAAATCTTTGCTTAATGCTCTGAAGATCTCTCATGGCTTGTTATTCATTCATGCGAAATTAATCTTTTTTTAAAACATTGAAAAATACAATTTTAGTAACTTAGCCATCTCAAAATGATATAAAATGCTGATCACCGGTATAATTCCTGCCCGCTATGCCTCCTCCCGCTTCCCGGGAAAACCACTCGCGGAAATAGGTGGAAAACCTATGATTCAGTTGGTATATGAAAAAGTAAAACCAGCACTTGAATCGGTGTATGTGGCAACCGATGACGAACGAATTGCCAATGTAGTCCATGGTTTTAAAGGCAGGGTAATCATGACCTCCGCCGATCACAGAAGCGGTACAGAGAGATGTGCTGAAGCTGTTTCCTATATTCGATCCGAGCAGGGTTTTAATCCAGATGTCATTATTAATATCCAGGGCGATGAACCATTCATAAAACCCGGGCAGATTAACCAGCTTTGCAGTTGCTTTGATGATAATTCTGTTGAAATTGCCACTCTTGTTAAGAAGATTACTGATCTAGATGATCTGAAAAATCCTAATAAACCAAAAGTTGTCAGGGACTTGAATGAGTATGCATTATATTTCAGCAGGTCGGCAATTCCATTTACCGAAAGCTCGGTTTCAAATTGTAAGGGTAATGAAACAGCCTACTTTAAACATATTGGAATATATGGTTATAGGACAGATACATTACTTAAGATCAGTATGTTAACCCCATCGCCCCTTGAAATTGCAGAATCTCTTGAGCAAAACAGATGGCTCGAAAACGGGTTCAAAATCAAAACAGTTGTTACACAATGGGAGAGTATTGGAATCGATACACCAGACGATCTGGAATATGCTAAACTTTTGTTAATGTAACCTCATGTCTTTCATAATGTATCTTTTTGCACGATATTTGCGTATAAGTAATAAATTTTTGAAATGATTATGAGGATAGTTATATCAATTCTCATATTATTACTGTTTGGAGCCGCCACTAAAGTACAAGCACAGAATAAGACAGTTACTTCAGCCGGCTTGGAAAAAACATTCATTACCGATGAATCAGAGGTTGACTTAAAGATATTTCCTGTCCCAGTACTCAATAACAGGTTTACAGTGACAAGTGATAAATCATTTGTTTCAATTAGAATGACCAATATTATCGGTCAGGAAGTGACCAGGGAAAAGTTCAATTTCCCCCAATACAGAACTGAAATCACCTTTACCAACGCAGAAAAGGGAATCTATTTAATTACCATTGAGTTTGATGATAAAACTAAAATGGTAAGAAAGATACTTGTGGATACAAGCAAGTGATCCAGGAATGCCATCCGGCTCCAATTTATTTCAATAATCAACTACTTTTCAAGTTTTAGTTTCTTGAGTCTAAAATCATTTCTTTAGAAAGTTCTTTCGGGAACAGAATTATTTTCAAGTTGACGACAGCGATTCGAAATATTGTATCTCCCTGGTGAGGTCAATATGAGGATATTTACTTTGGATTATCCTTATTTTACTAAGCATTGAATCTGCAAATTTCTTTATCTCGACGGTATTAGTTGTTAACAATCTGTGCTTGGTCGATGCTGATATTTTTGCTATTTCATCATAGATCCTGGAGCTCTTTTCAGTAAAGTATGCACTCTTGAACCTGGACCAGATATAGCCTACAGCCAAGCCGGAGGGGTGTATCATGTCATCCTGATAGAACCTGTAATCGCGTAATTCATCCAGGACTATTTCATAGGATGGGAAATATCCGATTCTGGGGTCAGTTTCAATAAGCTCATTAACAAGCAGAAGAAGATTTGATTTGCTTATCTGGTTACCATGTGCTCCATCCTTCAGATGCCTCACCGGGCTAACTGTAAGTATTATATTGAGGTTCCCGAATCTTTTAAGCAGCCGGTGAATCAGCCTATCCCAATTTTTTTTCATTTCAGCCGGGTCTGCCAGCTCCCTTATAAATTTAGATTCGGGGATTTTATGACAATTCGCCACTACAGAGCCTGTTTCGCGCCACCTGTAAAACCATGATGTACCAAAAGTTATTATCAATACTCTGCTTCTGTTAAGAAATTCTCTTGCCTTGGCCAGACTATTATTTATCACCGTGAGCATCTCAGACTGATCAGGAGACGAAAAATAAGTATCATGTTTAAAGCTCAGGTACTTACCATCGAAAAAAAAGAGGTCCTTCTCAGAGAAGGGTTTGTCACTTAGCAGAAGATCGATGCACTCAGCAACTGAAAATGGATTATATAGCACCCCGAACGGGTTTACTATGACATCCATCTTCCCCCTGGCGAATGATGCGCCTATCTCTTCTGCAAAACATGACCCTATGAGTAGGACAGGGTCACTGTATCCGATCTTAAATCCCGGGTCAGAAATTTCTATAATGGTCCTGAAATCCATTTAAACTTTTTTATTCTCCACCCAGTTGATAATGAACTCAAACAGCTCATCCTTGAATAGCTCATTGTGAAGTTCATGGTATCCCCCCTCCCAGATCTTTAAAGTGGTATTTCCAGAGGTTTTATGAAACTCTCTTGATCCGTCAGGCGATGTGATTTTATCATCTCCCCCATGAATTAATAAAATACAGGACTTGATGACCCCCGGATTGTCAAGTATTTTTCTGGCTGCCATATAGCAGTCGAAGAACAACCTGACCGATACTTTTTCATGTGTCAGTTTATCATTCCTGTACCCTATTGCCACCTCCGGATCATGTGAAAAATATTCAGGGATAAGACCGGTTGGTTGGATGAGCCCGGGCAGTATTGATTTAACGATTTTTGCCAGCAGTATTTTTAATTTGGGAGGATCAAATGATAATTTAAGCCATGGTGATGTAATTATCGCTCTTTCAATACTCCCACTATTACTGTAGAGCCAATTCAATACCAGAAGTCCTCCAAGGCTATGTCCATAAAGAATTGCTGACTGTGATGGGAACTCTTTTCCGGATACTGATAGTAAGTTTTCCAAAAGTTGGTTTACTACATCAAGACCTGCTATGTGACCCCTCTTTCCTTCTGATAAGCCATGACCGGGAAGGTCGGCAGCGATAACTGCGATACCTTTTTCAAGGAATCTGGAAGTCCAGCGGCTATACCTGCCAAAATGGTCCCCAAGTCCATGAATAAAAATAATAACACCGGTTGCCTCTGTTGCAGGTTTTAAGACCCAGGCTTTAATGACAGGTTGAGATTCAAGTTTTATTTCAAATTCCATGAACAGATGTTATATCATGCTAAAATACAAAAAGAGTGACAATAATTAAAGCTGTGAAAATAGTCCCGGTCATTGTAATAATCTCTCAAATGGCATGGCCTGTAGAAGTTGATTATTTATAAGAAATTTTTAATAATGTATTCTATTCTTTTGATATGCTGTTCTTTACAATCCAAAGTTAATTAAATCAGGTTTAGATTCAATTAAGTTTAAGATATTAGGATTTGTTTATCTTTTGTTCTGTTTGTATATTTGATTTACCAAATCCAAAATTATTAAACGATGACAGCGGTAGAATTTAACAACAATCTGGTTAGTCTTGAAGACAATATGATGAAATTTGCTCTAAGCCTTACTGCAGATCATACAAGGGCTGAAGATCTTGTGCAGGATACTTTTATGAAGGCAATCACATACAAGGATAAATTCGTTGATTATACAAACCTGAAAGCATGGGTTTTCACTATAATGAAGAACACCTTCATTAATAATTACAGACGCTCAGTTAAGGAGAATACGATAATTGATAATTCAAAGGATCTATATTTTATCAACCTGCCCCAGGAATCAGGTTTTATGTCGCCGGAATCAAAATACTCTTCAAAAGAGATTGAGCGGGTGATTTACACACTGGATGACGAGTTCAGGATCCCGTTTATGATGCATATTCAGGGGTTTAAATATAAGGAGATTGCTGACAAGCTCGACCTTAAGATAGGAACAGTGAAAAGTCGCATATTTTTTACAAGAAAAAAATTGATGGAGATCTTAACGGATTATCGTTACTAAACAGTCAGTTTCCAATTAGTGAATGAGGGGGGTGTATTCAAGTAACACACCGCTTATTTCTTCTTAATCCTGTACAGAAAGCCTGTTGCCACGAACAGGAGGAAAAGGACAGAAATAATCCATGCCCACCAGTTTGTTGTTTTCGACTCAGCCCACATTATATAATCTGAAGAAAGAAAACAATCGCCGTCAACCTTCCAGAGGATATTTCCGTCATTGTCTATATATCCATTTGTAGACATAAGTTCTCCCGGCATCGTGGCCTGAACCAGGTATTTATCTGTACTTAAAGCCACATCAAACTGATCCTCTACAACTGTCATGGCACTATCAATCACTACCTGGTGCGACTCATAGTATCCCTTCCCCAGAATACTATCGATTACCTCATATTCGTTCAATACGTCTTCAAGGATCATCATTGCCAAGTCAGACGACTTAGTGTTCAGATACTCCATATCTATTTCAGAATCAGGGATCTTTTCAGCTAATGCCTCAATTTCAAGTATAAATGCCCTGACAAGGCTGTTCGCCATCCAGGACTCAGCTCTCTCTTCCAAATCCTTGATCATTGTACTATCAGGCCCTTTGCTTGTTTCGTCTAAAAGTTCGTCAGGCATATAGAAGAGATGCAGTTCATCGGTCGTATAAAACTGGTCCGGAGGAATCCCGTCAAGCGCTTTTTCAATGTTTTCTGAAAACCTGTAAATTGTGTTAAACCATTTGAATTTCCTTTCAAATTCTGCCCACCTCTTCATCCCTTCATTTGATCCTGGATAATTATTGTAATCATTATTCAAAAGATCAACCGATGCAAAATCTTTGACTGCTGTGAGGGTCCATGTAGTATCATCCTCATCTGAAATTTCATACTTTTTCTCAATTGCCCAGGTACTGTCAATGGGCACCTGACAGTCAGTAAGGTCAAACTCATCTTTGTCGTAGGTAAGAATTACCTTTCGCGTTACTGAACCGTCAGCATGAACAGTATTAATTACCAGTGCATCAGGTCCTCCACAGGAAAGAAGGAATGCGAAAAGTGATATCAGGTTAAAATTGATTATCTTTTTCTTCATAGCTTATAGTTTAATATTATTATCTGATCCCGGACTGATCAATGCTTCACCCCTTTGATGCCTGATCTCATCCTCTAATTCGTTATATCTTTTCAAAAGATCCCTGTAGGATCCTACCAGGCTTCTAAGATCTTTACGTGCAACTTTTATGCTGTCCGTAAGATTGGTTTCATCGGTTATTCTGAAAATTGCGGCATTCACTATTACATTCTCTTTCTGGTTCTCAAGGATATTCTCTGTATTTATTTCAACCATTCTCTTTTCAAGGCTGCCAATCCTGTTTACAATAACAAACTGCTGGAACACAAACAGGGAGACAATAAAAATAGAGGCTGCTGCCAGAGATCTTCTTAACCAGAGAATATTCGACCACCCGAATATGAAGTTGTAGATTGAATTCCTTTCTCTGGAAATACTTATGGTCCGATCCATAATTTTTTGGACATGAAAGTCCTTGCCCCTGATCTCCGGAGAGAATCCCTTAAGCTTATTAATTATTTCATCATACTTTGTCATAATCATTAATTGAGCTGTTTTTCAATTTTGTTCTTCAGGTTTTTACGGGCATGATTCAAATTACTTTTAATCGAGCTCTTTGTCAACCCGGTTGACTCTGCTATTTCATCATGCGACATACCTTCAATTTCCGAGAGCATAAATACTAACTTCTGTTTTGGGCTCAGAGTGAAAGTAAGCCTATGGAGAAGTTTGCTGTATTCGTGATCCTGAAATTCCCCGTCAGAAGTTTCACTGCCAATTAATCTTTCAACCTCTTTGCCAGAGTTCTCGCTTGAGAATCCTGCCTCCCTCCTTTTTTTTCGCAGATGATCATAGCATTTATTAATCACGATCTTTCTGATCCAGGGACTCAACGATCCATCCGATCTGATGCTCCTTCTCTTTTCCCATATCTTAATAAACGATTCCTGTACCACATCATTTGATACTTCAGTATCACCCAACACCTTAAATGCCAGCGAGTAAGCAAAATCGATATAACTTTCTACAAGATTCCTGAAAGCCAAACTGTCGCCCTCCTTTATTGCTTCCAATATTTCCTTCTCTATCAAGATATAAAGATTTGCTACCTGATTAATATACGATCATTATTGGGCAAGGTAAAAAAATGTGGAGAAAAATTCCTAATTTTAATAGGTGAGATCCAGCTATGACAGAAATCATCAGCATCAGTACCGACAGGAGAAACGGACTATATGATATCACTAAGCAGGTAGAAAGTATAGTAATGGCCTCAGGGATTAAAAATGGTCTGGTATCTCTTTTTGCCCGTGGTGCAACGGCAGCAATAATGATCCAGGAGAACTGGGACAATTCTGTGCAAACCGATGTGGTAAATCTTCTGAACAAACTAATTCCACAAGGTGTCTGGGAACACGACCATCAGGACAATAATGGGGACAGCCACCTGAAATCAGGTATAGTGGGCCCCTCGGAGTCAGTCCCCCTTATTGACGGAAAGTTGGCTCTTTCTACCTGGCAGAATATTTTCTTCTGCGAGTTTGACGGTCCCCGCGAAAGGCGTGAAATTGCAGTTACGGTAATTATGTCCTGACATTTTAGACTCAATCAACCTTTTGTTCCAACTATTGTCAAGGGGGTGTATCAAAAGTCATATACTAATTGTTTTTGCATTACATTTCAATTTATAAATAGCTATTTATTAATCCTCCTTCGCGTTCCGCTACGGCGGACGAGAAGTTATGGTTTAATTGGCTACGCCGAGCTCCCCACCAGTCGGCGGGTCGGTTCCCCGGGGCTTGCCCTTGGGTTTAACACCATTTATTATGTTGAGATTTTGTGATTGACTTTTAAAGCATAAAAATTGACTAATTTTTATGCTTTGATACACTCCCAGTGGTCATTCTTTCCCCTTCATTTCATTCAGTAAGTAATTCAGGTTTCTCATAAATCCTTTATAACCTGTCCGCATCACCGGTGATAATCTGAATATTCTATGGAAACTCTTTTCATCAGTATCCAACCAATCAAATATCCTATACTTCAGGATCTCCTTTAATGGCCTGAATTCCATAATACTGGTTGCAACAGCTTTCCTGTTCCATGGACATACCTCCTGACAAGCGTCACAACCGAACACCCTGTTGTCAAGTTTTATTTCAGATTGATTCCTAAAGCCACCCCTGTGCTCAATGGTTAGATATGAAATGCATTTTGAAGCATCCAGGGTCCTCTCAGCCCCGATCGCATCGGTTGGACAAGCATCGATGCATTGCCTGCAGCTGCCGCAATGATCCGATGTTGGCCGGTCATTATATTCAATCTCCGAGGAAGTAACTATCACTCCAAGGAAGAGATATGAACCTATTTCTTTGTTAATTAAAAGACTGTTTTTACCTATCCATCCCAGCCCGGCCCTGTTGGCCCATATATTTTCCTTTACCGGGGCTGAATCTACAAATACTCTTCCATCTGTTTCGGGGCAACTTTCTTTAAGATAATTATACAGGCGATGGAGCTTCTCTTTCATAATCACGTGATAATCCATTCCAAGTGCGTACCTGGAAAACACAAGGTTGTCAATCACCGGTGTATACTCCTGATAATAGTTCAGGCCGACTACGATTATTGATCGGGCATTCCGGACTAAAAGAGCAGGGTTCATTCTTTTCTCCCTGTTCCTGGTCATGTAATCCATGCCGGCGTGGTGACCACTGTTTATCCAATCATCATACCTTCTTGCATCATCTGTCAGATAATCAGAACATGCAATTCCAAAAATGTCAAAACCAAGTTCTTCAGCTTTTCCCTTTAAAGCCCTGCTCAGGTTCTGCTTTTCCGACATGTCTTTAAATATTATAGGAAACCAAGCTCAAGTCTGGCTTCATCGGTCATCATACTTTTGTCCCATGGCGGGTCGAAAGTAAGTATCAGGTTACAATCCTTTACACCTTTTGTTCCGGCTACCTTATACTTAACCTCCTCAACAATCATTTCGGCCATAGGACAACTGGGAGCTGTCAGGGTCATAGTAACATGGGCAATCTTTTCTTCATCCAGTTCAATCTCATACACAAGCCCGAGATCAAAAATATTTACAGGTATTTCAGGATCGTACACCGATTTGAGTACTTCTACTATCCTGGTTTCGGTTTCCAGATATTCAGTATTTCCCATATCATTCACTCTTCAATTTGGCATCATAGGCGATGGCATAGAGCTTCATCTTTTTTACCATTGCCAGTAAACCGTTAGATCTTGTTGGTGACAGGTTCTGGCGAAGACCAATTTTGTCAATAAAATAGAGTTCGGTTTCAATAATTTCCTGCGGTTCCCTGCCCGATAAAACACTTACCAGGAGTGCAATGATCCCCTTAGTAATTATTGCATCACTGTCAGCAGTAAATATGATCGTCCCATCCGCAAGTTCCGGACGGAGCCATACTTTCGACTGGCATCCTTCGATCAGGTAATCCTTATGTCTGAATTTATCATCTATAGCCGGAAGGGTTTTCCCCAGCTCTATCAGATAGTTATACTTGTCCATCCAATCATCAAAAAGTGAAAACTCTTCAATTATCCGATCCTGTATATCATTAATTGTCATAAGATTATTGTTTAGCTCATCATCTCTTTTACAGATAACAGTCCTTCATGCAAAATGTCTATCTCCTCTATAGTATTATAGAAGCAGATTGATGCCCGGATAGTACCATCAATCCCTAACCTGTCCATAAGAGGTTGTGCACAATGTGTGCCTGTACGCACTGCAATCCCCATTTTATCAAGGATCATCCCTGCGTCATACATATGAATATCGTTGAGGAGGAAGGAGATAATAGAAATTTTGTCTTTTATATTTCCATATATTTTTATGCCATCGATCGTTGATAGCTTCTTATTAGCATAGTCAAGTAATTCCCTTTCACGTGCCATAATGTCATCAATCCCTGTTGATACTATGTAATCTATAGCTGCTGATAATCCTACCGCTCCTACGAAATTGGTAGTACCTGCTTCAAATTTAAATGGTATCTCGTTATAGGTTGTTCCCGCGAAGCTTACCTTTTCAACCATGTCGCCTCCTCCCTGGTAAGGAGGGATCTTTTCGAGCCAGTTTCTCTTACCATAGAGGACCCCGATGCCGGTTGGCCCATAAATCTTATGTCCTGAAAATGCGTAAAAGTCGCAGTCAAGTTCTGTGACATCGACATGACCATGCTGAATAGCCTGGGCCCCATCAATCAGGACCGGAATATTATGCTCATGAGCTTCAGTGACAATTTCCTTCACATGGTTTATTACCCCTAAAGCATTTGACACATGTGCAACTGCTACGATCCTGGTCCTTTCGCTGATAATGTTTTTGAACGAATGGAGGTCGAGAGTACCATCATCATTTATCGGGATCACTTTCAATCGAGCACCTTTTCTATCGCATAGCATCTGCCAGGGAACAATATTTGCGTGATGCTCAAGCTCTGATACTATGATCTCGTCCCCCTTCCCAACAAATCGCTCGCCAAAGGAAAAGGCTACCAGATTAATTGAGCCGGTGGTGCCTGGCGTAAAGATGATCTCTTCTCTGCTGCCAGCATTAATAAACTTCCTGACAGTTTCCCTTGCTGCTTCATATCTTTCTGAGGAAATATCACTTAGGGCATGTACTCCTCTGTGAATATTGCTGTTATAAGTCCTGTAAGCCTCTTCAATTGTGCGTATTACCGCTTCAGGTTTCTGGGTCGTTGCCCCATTATCAAGGTATACAAGTTTCTTACCGTATACCCTGGTATTCAATATGGGAAAATCAGATCTTAATTTGTTTACATCAATCACTTGCAGAGGATTTATTTATCGCATTTAACAGAACAAGTTGCGCAACGCGTTAGTTCACCTCTAAGTCTCTGAAGAACAAGGTTGTCGATTCTGTCGCGCAACGCCGGAAATTTGATTTTCTCAATCACCTCATGTGCAAATCCGAACATTAGCATAAGTTTCGCTTCATCCTTGTTTATACCTCGTGACCTTAGATAGAACATGGCATCTTCATCAAGCTGTCCTATTGTGGCGCCATGGCTGCATTTTACGTCATCGGCATAGATCTCAAGGTGAGGTTTGGTATCCATCCTGGCATCATCGCTAAGCAGAATACTGTTATTCTTCTGGTAGGCCCTGGTCTTTTGTGCTCCTTTATTAACATAAATCTTACCATTAAATACCCCGGTCGCAAAATCATCGAGTACTCCTTTGAAAAGTTGATTACTCGTACAGTCCGGACAAGTATGATCAATGCTTACGAAATTGTCAACATGCTGCCAACGATCTGCAAGGTAAAGACCAATTGCCTGGCAATCAGCTCCCTGGCCACAGAGTCTGTGATAAGTGCTGTTTCTGACCAGTCCCCCGTGAAGCGTAATATTGTTGGATGAGGCAAAACTGTCGCGCTCCTGATGAATAAAGGTATGGGTTAGTTTTGCGGCGTTGTTATGCTCATTCTGCACTCTGAGCATGTCAAATCTCGCATTTGCTCCAACATACACCTCGGTAACCGCATTTGTAAGGAATTTTTGTGGTGAAAGTGCATGGTCACAAACAATCATTGATATATCGGCATTATCCTCAACCACTATCAGATTCCTGTGCTGTACGAGGATATCCTGGTTAGAATGGACCAGGTTTATTATCTGAACTGGTTTATCAATTACCATACCCTGCGGAACATGTATGAAAACCCCGTCAAAAGCAAGGGCAGTATTGAATGGAATTAGTCCATCCTTTACATTTACAGCATACTTAGCATAATGCTTATCAACAAGATCTCCGAATTTGACTGAGGCCTCAGCTAAGCTTCCGACCCAAACCCCATCCGGGAGTTCTGAAAGGGACCCATTCTTCTTTGGATAAAATCCGTTCAGAAGAACCAGGTCATAGCTATCCAGATCATGAACATCACATGAAAACTTCTCAGCTGCTTTGAAATCGGATGATTGCGGCAGAAAATAAGAACTATACCTGGAATTGAACCAGGAGCCGAGGTCGGTATACTTATATGATTCATTCTTTTTGTCGGGCACCCCTAATTTGAGGAATTCCTCCATGGCTCTTGGTCTGAACCTGTTGATGAGCTCTGAGGAATTGCTTTCTATTTTACTCCTGTTCGAGGTAAAAAGAGCTGAAAGCCTGTTTAGTGTTTCTGTTCTCCTATCCATGATTCAACGCATCAACCTCTTTTTTAATCCAATCGTATCCTTTCGCTTCAAGTTCCTTTGCCAGCTCCTTGCCGGATGTTCTAACGATCTTCCCGTCATACATGACATGGACTACATCCGGAATAACATAATCCAGCAGGCGTTGATAATGGGTAATGACTATTGTTGCAGTATCAGGTCTTTTAAGCTTATTTACTCCGTTAGCAACGATTCTGAGAGCGTCAATATCGAGGCCCGAGTCTGTCTCATCAAGTATAGCCAGTTTTGGTTCCAGCATTGCCATCTGGAAGATCTCATTCCTTTTTTTCTCCCCGCCGGAGAATCCTTCGTTTACCGATCTGTTCGTAAGACCTGATTCAATTTCAACGAGCTCCTTCTTTTCACGCATCAGTTTCAGAAAATCAGATGCCGAAATTGGTTCAAGTCCTTTGTGTTTCCTGTGCTCATTAACAGCCGTCTTCATAAAGTTGACCATGCTTACACCGGGTATCTCGATTGGATATTGAAAGCCCAGGAAAATCCCTTCTTTTGCCCTGTCCTCTGCCGACATTTCAAGAAGATCTTCACCCCTGTATTTGACTTTTCCGCCGGTAACCTTTGCTGTTTCTCTTCCCGCCAGCACTGAAGCAAGTGTGCTTTTCCCAGATCCGTTGGGACCCATGATTGCGTGTATTTCTCCCTCTTTAACTTCCAGGGATATGCCTTTCAGTATTTCTTTACCATCAATTGAGGCTCTTAAGTCTTTGATCTGCAACATATATTTTTGTTGATTCATTGATTTGTTTATATAATATTCCTTTTATCGTGTACCATGCACTATGCGCCGTTTATCCTACCGATCCTTCAAGGCTGATCTGAAGCAGTTTTTGTGCTTCAACTGCAAATTCCATCGGTAATTTGTTGAGTACCTCCTTTGCATATCCATGTACTATCAGACCTATTGCGTCCTCGGTACTTATTCCCCTCTGATTACAATAAAAGATCTGGTCTTCCCCGATTTTAGAAGTTGTGGCTTCATGTTCAACTATGCCGGTCTGATTGCCAACCTCTATATATGGAAATGTATGCGCACCACATTGATCCCCAAGAAGCAGTGAGTCGCACTGAGAGAAGTTTCGTGCATTGGTCGCACTTTTTAATACCTTAACCAATCCACGATAACTATTTTCGCTCTTCCCCGCGGAGATACCCTTGGAAACAATTGTACTTCTGCTGTTCTTTCCAATATGTATCATCTTTGTACCAGTATCTGCCTGCTGCCGATTATTTGTTACGGCCACTGAGTAGAATTCTCCAACCGTATTATCACCCCTCAGTATACAGGAAGGATATTTCCAGGTGATGGCAGACCCGGTTTCAACCTGGGTCCATGAAATCCTGGCATTCTCACCCTTGCATATTCCTCTCTTGGTTACAAAATTGAAGATCCCGCCTTTACCATTTTTATCACCAGGATACCAGTTTTGTACAGTGGAATATTTTACAACTGCATTCTTCTCAGCTATTATCTCAACAATTGCAGCATGCAACTGGTTTTTATCCCTCATAGGTGCTGTACAACCCTCAAGGTAGCTCACATAACTCTCTTCGTCCGCAACAATAAGGGTTCTTTCAAATTGTCCCGTGTTTGCCGCGTTAATCCTGAAATATGTTGATAGTTCCATCGGGCACCTGACTCCTTTTGGGATATAGCAGAATGATCCGTCGCTGAAAACTGCAGAGTTCAGAGCAGCAAAATAATTATCAGTATAGGGGACAACTGTCCCCATGTACTTCTTGACCAGGTCGGGATGCTCCCTGACGGCTTCGCTGAAAGAACTGAATATGATTCCCAGGTCGGCAAGGGTGTCCTTGAAAGTGGTTTTAACTGAAATGCTATCCATTACAGCATCAACGGCAACTCCTGACAATCTTTTTTGCTCCTCGAGCGGTATTCCCAGCTTGTTGAATGCATCGAGCAGTTCGGCATCCACCTCATCCAGACTCTCCAGTTTCGCTTTTTGCTTAGGTGCAGCATAATAAATTATATCCTGATAATTGATTGTGGGGATCCTCAGGTGTGCCCACTTTGGCATTTTTATTTTTTGCCAGGCTGCATAGGCTTTCAACCTGAACTCAAGAAGCCAGTCCGGCTCCCCCTTCTTTGACGAAATGAGCCGAACGACATCCTCATCAAGGCCTTTAGGAATTGTTTCGGTTTCAATATCTGTATAGAAACCATACTTGTAATCTCCTGAAGTAACCTCATTCAACAATTTAGCCTGCTCTTTTTCCATATCTCTTTCTCTGTTCTACCAGCGTTCTAATAGCATAACAAGGAGCTGTATCATTTGTTTTGCTAATTTGATTTAATCTAAATAAACATCACAAAAATAATAAAATAATGCAAATCGGTATTAAAATAGTATATGCGAAAGTATCCCGGTTCAAAGCAATTTTATTACTTTGCTGCAATATGTTAATACCAATATCAAAAAAAATGAAAGGTTACTTAATAATTTTGTTGACTTTGGGAATGGGTATCAGCCTTTATGGTCAGGCTCAGAAAAATGTTTCTGCTGAAATTAAAAATGTGGTTCTTTTCCCCGACAGAGCCCAGATTACCCATGAAGCAACAGTTTCGTTTTCGCCTGGAGAGTCGATAGCAAAGATCGGGGGTCTCTCACCTTATATTGATGTAACAAGCGTCCAGATAAAAGGTGAAGGGGATTTTACAATACTGGCAGTTAACAGCCAGATGAATTTTCTGGAAAATCCCGAAGAAGATCCTGAGGTTGATGATCTGAGGAAACAAATATCATCTCTGGTGGTAAAAATTGAAGACGAGAGAACAGCTATTGATATCCTAAGGGAGAAAGAGACTTTTCTTACAGCCAACAGGATCTTAACAGGCAATGACAGGAATCTTACAGCCGAACAGTTTAAAAGTCTGACAGACCTGTATGTATCAGGGATAGAGTCAACCCGAACCGGCATTCTGAAAATGAGCCGTAAAATAAAAGAGCTTGAAAGTCAAAAGCAAAAGCTCGAGAACCAGATAAGTGGTATTATTAACAAATCCGCAATGCCAATTGGGGAGGTACTGATTTCAGTATCGTCACCAAGGCAGGTTAATGGCAAATTGACCCTGAGCTACCTGGTCACAAATGCGGGATGGTACCCATCCTACGATATAAGAGTTGAGGAGGTAGATGCACCTGCCAGTATATTCTATAAAGCAAATGCCTGGCAAAACAGCGGATCAGATTGGAAAAATGTGAAGATCAGCTTCTCCAATGCCTCACCCTCTGCATCTGGTAACCTACCTGTACTTTACCCCTATTACCTCAATTACTATCAGCCGATAGCTGCTTCACTCAAGGGAAGGGTAAGCGGGGTTGCATCTAAAGCCTCACAGCGGGCTGAAGCGGTGGAGGAGATTGCATATACGGATGCTGATAAAGAATATTTTGAGCCCCCTTCAAGAGAATTGACAGTTGCGGTTACAGATGCCACAACCAGTTTTTCATTTGATGTCGGTGTACCTCAAACTGTTAATTCCGATGGTAAAATAAGCCTCATTGAACTTCAAAGGCTTACAGTGGAAGCCGACTACAAATATAAAACTGTCCCCAAAATTAGAGAGGAGGCATTTCTTACAGCTGACATATCCGACTGGGAATCACTTAATCTCCTTGATGGTGAGGCGAACATTTATTTTGGAAACACTTTTACGGGTAAAACCTATCTTTCCACATCACAGTTATCAGACACTTTGAATATATCACTTGGAAAAGATAATAGCATTACCCTGAAGAGGGAAAAGAGAAAGGATTTTACCACAACAAGGTTGATCGGAGTTAACAGGCAGGAAACCAGATCATTTCTGATTTCAGTCAGAAACAATAAGAGTAAAGAGATAGCTATTACCGTATATGATCAGTTGCCGGTATCTCAAAACAACAATATCACCGTTGAGCCGGAGGAACTATCAGGCGGAAAACTTGATAAGGTAACCGGGGAGGTAAAATGGGAATTAAAGTTAGGTGCCGGAGAATCCAGGGAGCTATTATTTACATATACCGTAAAATACCCCAGGGATAAGAGAGTCATACTGGAGTAATTGCATATAGGATATACAATGAAAATACTGGGTAATATTATATGGTTGCTATTTGGTGGATTTATCATAGCAATTGAATATTTTGTGGCCAGCTTTCTGCTTATCATTACTATAATCGGAATCCCCTTTGGTGTCCAGACACTGAAGCTGGGAATGCTTGCCCTGTGGCCTTTTGGAATGGAGACAAGGTCTGATGTTCGCTCCTCCGGTTGTCTTTATATAATTATGAACATTCTCTGGTTGATCTTTGGAGGATTGGTGATTGCACTCACCCATCTGATATTCGGATTATTACTCTGTATTACAATTATAGGTATCCCGTTCGGCATGCAGCACTTTAAGCTGGCCAGTGTAGCCTTAACGCCGTTTGGACGGGATATTGTGAGCATTTAGATCCGGGAATATTGAATGATGAATAGCGAACAGTGTTATCTGATTTTTGATTTATTCATAATTTCCGGATACCACATCCCTTTTACCCTTTAAACCTTTTCAGCTTTATCCATCCTATCAACTCCCTGATCTTCGATAAGAGGATCCCTGCCTAAACGGAAGGCAGGCTCGTAAAACAGGCAAATCGTAAATTTGTGTTTTTCGGGACTTTCCTAAATTTCTACACTTATCCAACTTATTCAAACCCTTTAACCTCTTCAACTTCTCAACCTCCACAATCTCTCAGCCTTTTAAACCACATTTAACTACCTTTGACCCAAAACAGGATCAAAATGGCAAAAAAAGAGAAGAAAGCAGAGCAGGGATTCGGAAAATATCTGCTGACACAGAGGATTAAGGAAAAATTCAGCAATAACTTCCTGACAGGCGATGCCAGTGACAAAATACTCATTAGCACTTCAGTCCTGTTTGAAGGTGTCCATTTCAGCATGGTTTATTTCCCGTTTAAGCACCTGGGATATAAATCAGTTATAAGCGCCATAGCAGGAATATACAGCAAAAGAGGAAAACCGGAAAACCTGATTGTTAACATAGGTATGAGTACCAGGTACACTGTGGAAGACATTGAGACAATAATCGAAGGGATTGATTATGCCTGCCTTAATTATGATCTTAAAATGGCTGACTTAAATATCGACAGCTCTCTTACCGGTCTTACGCTCAGCATTACCGCAACAGGAAGTACCGGCAAGAATTTTAATTCAGTTTCAGTGCCAACGGCTACAGACCTGCTGTGTGTTACCGGAGACCTGGGAGCAGCTTATATGGGTCTGCAACTGCTGGAGCGTGAAAGAAGGGTATTTGAGGAGACCGGGGGTGCCCAGCCTCAGCTCAAAGGGTTTGAATATGTTGTTGGGCGGCAGCTGAAGCCTGAAATCCAAACAGACATTTTCGACGAACTAAGGAAACAGAAGATAAAACCGACATCTGTAAGGGTTCTTAAAGAAGGTCTTGCATCTGACCTTATAGGCCTGTCAAAAAGATATAACCTCGGTTGCAGGTTATATCATGATAAAATTCCATACCTGCAGGAGACAGTCACTGCCGGTAACGAATTTGGCATCGATCCTCTTATCTCTGCCCTTAATGGAGGTGAAGATTATGAGCTGCTACTCTCCTTCCCGGTGACTGATTTTGAAAAGCTAAAAGAGACAGAGAATCTGAGTATTGTAGGACATTTTACCTGTAAAGATGAGGGTTACAGTCTCTCGCTTCAGGATGGAAGCCAGGCTGAACTTAAGGCCCAGGGATGGGACGGGGACTGAGTGATGGTGTGATGACGTGGATAAGGCTAAACAACATTAAACCTGCCTAAACCATATATTTATACACGAAACACTGAACCGCTTCGTCCTCCGTTGCTTTAGTGAAGGAGGGCTAAACGCTGGACTCTCAACGCTCAACGCTCTATTTCCCCTTGATTATACCTCTTTCTGACCCTGAAATAAAATCAAGGATATAATCCCGTTCGGGTGTTGGTTCAAAGTTCTCGCGTACATAGGCAAGAGACTGAGAAGTATTTTTCTTACTCTGAAATATAATCCGGTAGATATTATGTATCTCCTCAATTTTTTCCTGACTAAACCCCCTTCTGCTGAGACCGATCTTATTGATACCCATAAAAGCGACAGGTGAATCACTAACAAGTATGTATGGGGGGACATCTTTACGAAGTGTTGTCCCTGCTGCGATCATTGTGTGTGCCCCGATGAGAGTGAACTGGTGAGCGCTTGACATACCTCCCATAATTGCCCAGTCGTCAATCCTGACCTCACCTCCCAGTGCCACACTATTCACCAGAATACAATGGTTACCTATAATACAATCATGCGCCACATGAGAGTAAGCCATCAAAAGGCAATTATTCATAACAACAGTTTTCCCCGTCGCCGCTGTACCCCTATTTATAGTTGCACTCTCCCTTATCGTTGTAAAATCACCAATTTCAGCAGTCGTATTCTCACCCGAAAATTTCATATCCTGAGGAATAGCTGAAATAACTGCTCCCGGAAATATCTTGCACTCTTTTCCGATTCTGGCCCCATCCATAATTACTGCACCCGGGCCTACCCATGTTCCCTCTCCTATAACAACATCCCCGGCCACATAGGCAAACGGTTTAACGGTAACATTCTTCCCCAGTTTTGCAGCGGAATGGACATAAGCCTGTTTTGAGATCATACTACTTGTTTTTAACTATTTGAGCAACAAGTTCACCTTCAGCAACAACCTTATTACCTACATATGCATGTCCGTACATTGAAAAAATACCATGACGTATGACATCATCGCTCTTCTCCAGCTTAAGAATAAGGGTATCGCCCGGTACAACTTTCTGCTTGAACTTTACCTTATCAATCTTCAGGAAATATGTTGAATACAGCTCCGGCTCGTCAATTGCATTCAGCATCAGCAGGCCTCCAACCTGTGCCATTGCTTCAATGATCAGTACTCCAGGCATAACCGATTCGGCCGGGAAATGGCCCTGGAAAAAGAGCTCATTGAACGTCACATTCTTAATCCCCACAACTGATCTCTCATCTTTATAAATTACCTTGTCGACAAGAAGGAATGGGTATCTGTGGGGTAAAAATCGCCTTATATCTTCAATTGTGGCAACCGGCTCACTATTAGGATCATATTTGGGGATATCCTTACCAGCCCTTGCTTTTTTTATTTCCTGCCTTACAAGCTTTGCAAGTTTGGTATTTGAAGAATGTCCCGGCCGTGTTGCTACGATCTTTCCCTTTATATGCTGTCCTACCAGAGCCATATCACCAAGCAGATCCAGTAACTTATGCCTGGCTGGTTCATTTGGATAACGAAGTGCTGTGTTGTTGAGTATACCTTCAGTATGTGCTGTTATTTTGGGAAGGTTAAATAACCTGGCGATCCTCTCTATCTCCTCCGGTGAAACATCCTCTTCAAGAATGACAATAGCATTATCGAGGTCGCCTCCTCTGATCAATCCTGCCTTATGAAGAGGCTCCAGTTCATGAAAGAAGCAGAAGGTTCTGCTTCCGGCGATATCCTTCTCAAAATTATCCTTTCTGTCAAGTACAGCGTACTGATTTCCAAGGATCTTCGAATTATAGTCAATAAGTACATTTACACTCAGGTGATCGTCCGGGTAGATAATAAGATCGACTCCCTGTTCCTCATCTGAGTACGTAATTTTCTCTTTTACCTCAAAATAGTCCCTCAATACATTCTGCTCAACAATACCTGCCTCCTTTACTGCCTCTACAAACTTCAAAGAACATCCTCCCATAATTGGAGCTTCAGGACCATCTAGCTCGACCATTACATTATCGAGATTCATCCCATAAAAAGCTGCCAGTATATGTTCAATAGTTGACACCGAGGCTCCGTTCTCCATAAGGGTGGTTCCACGGGAGGTGTCCGTTACATTGTCGGTCAATGCGTTGATCACGGGTTTTCCTTCAAGATCAACTCTGCAAAATTTATAACCATGATTTTCAGGAGCCGGTTTAAGGGTGGCAGTTACCTCTATACCTGTATGTACACCTTTGCCGGTAAGGCTAATTTCGCTGGCAAGGGTTCTCTGCTTTCTTATGCTCATATATTATAGTGCTTAAATCAATTGTTTGCCTGCAAAGAAATGAATTTTTTTTCGAACAAACCATAAAAACCGGTGCTAACATGGTTTAAACCAAACCATTTCATTCAGACCCAACCTTTCAGCCTTCATTAATTGAATCCACTTTCCTTTCGATCTCTTCAAGTCGTTCTTTCAGTTCAGGCAGTTTTCTGAATATAATATATGATTTTTGATAGTTCTTGAAATCAAAGGCTGGTGAGCCGTACACAAAAGTATCAGGATCCTTAACCGATCCGCTGATACCCGACTGTGCAGCAGCCTTTGTACCATCAGCAATCTTTACATGGCCTATAATTCCCACCTGACCCCCGAACATGCAGTTTTTACCTATCCTGGTTGATCCGGCGATCCCGCTCTGAGCCGCAATTACCGTATTTTCTCCGACCTCAACATTATGAGCAATCTGGATGAGGTTGTCAAGTTTGACTCCTTTTCTGATAATTGTAGATCCCATTGTTGCACGGTCGATAACAACGTTTGCTCCAATTTCAACATTTTCTTCAAGAATTACATTTCCTACCTGGGGAATCTTCTTATAATTATTTCCATCGACCGGGGCGAAACCGAATCCATCGCTACCGATAACCGAACCTGCATGGATGATACAATCATCCCCTACCTTACAGTCATGATAAATCCTGACACCGGAGTATATAATTGAATTCTTACCAATCGTGGTATTATCGCCAATAGATGCATGAGGATGAATAATACATCCTTCGCCAATGCTTACATTTTCGCCGACATAAACCATTGCACCAATATATGTAACCTCATCAACTGTTGCTGATCCCTCAATAATGGCTGTTGGATGTATCCCCTTCTTCTTTGGTTTAGACTCTTCATAAAGAGTAAGAAGGGATGCGAACGATTCGTACGAATTATCTACTCTGATAAGTGTGGCTTTTACCTTTTTGGCTGGAACAAAATCCCTGTTTACCAGAACTATCGAAGACTCTGTGTAATAAACATATTTCTCGTAATTTGGGTTTGCAAGAAACGAGATCGCTCCTTCAAAGCCTTCTTCAATTTTAGCCACAGTTGTAACCTCAACATCGGGATTTCCTTCGATCTCCCCTTTAAGGTATTCGGCAATAGTTTTTGCTGTAAACTTCATCATTTATTCAGTATTATTTCTTAATTCTTTAGGGTAGCATAAAAAATATTTCGTTATTTCCTTTGACAGTGCTTTATGGTCAAGCATATCAGACACTTCAGTAATTTCGTTCAATTTACCAGACCTGCTCATTATTTGTACCCTTGGTTCCGATGGAGCATAGGTCATATTAGATACCTGACCTGTAAAAACATAATATCCGGTCATATCTCTGTCTATCTTAAGCTTATTCACCACCATTGAAGTGAAACCATCCACTTTACTTTCATCAAACGGTTCATTCCCGAGTTCTATTGCAAAGAGTGATCTCGAAACCAATCTTTTTGACAGATCGGATAGTACAGGATCTGAATGTTCCGACCACAACCTGATTGATGCGATCATTTCATTGTCATCAAGTTTCAACAACGTTTGGGCCAACCGGAAGCTCTCCTCATTCAGTGAGTCAAGGTTTAATGACGCATGATCATTTCTGATAAAAAAATCCACAGCAGGGGTTGAAGTTATTTCAATTCCTTCACTTACCATCTCCTTTACCCGTCTGATAACATTCAATAATAGTTTTTCTGCTGAAACTACTGTTTTGTGCATATATACCTGCCAGTACATCAATCTGCGGGCGATCAGAAATTTTTCAATCGAGTATATGCCTTTTTCCTCAACCACAAGTTTATCCTGATGTACATTAAGCATCCTGATTATCCGGTCCGACCCTACTGAACCCTCCACTACACCGCTGTAGAAGCTATCCCTGACCAGGTAGTCGAGCCGGTCCATATCTATCTGGCTTGAAATCAGATCGTGGAAGAAGTTCCTGTTATACTCTCCGGTAAACATCTCTATCGCCATTCCAATCCTTCCATGATACTCATCATCAAGTATTTTCATCACAAGAGCAGATATCTTATCGTGGCTTACACCTTCAACCAGATGATACTCAAGGGCATGAGAGAAGGGACTATGCCCTGTATCATGCAACAGGATGGCTACCATGGCTGCCTCCTCTTCCTCTGCAGATATGGGTATTCCTTTTTGCTTCAAGGTATCGACAGCCATTATCATCAGGTGCAGAGCTCCCAGACTGTGAATAAACCTGCTGTGCGAGGCACCCGGGTAAACATATTCCGTTAGACCCAGCTGTCTGATATTTCTTAATCGCTGAAAGAAGGGATGTTCAATCAGATCATAGATAAAATCGCCGGGAATGGAGATAATACCATGAACCGGATCGTTGATTATTTTGCGCTTATTGATCCCGGTTTTCAAAACACTTGACATTCTTTCACAAAATTAGAAATAAGTTTTACATTGTTGAAATTTTTGATCTGACTGTCGCAAAATGTTAAAGTTTCAAATAATCATTTCTATAATCACTTTTTGCAGGACTAATTGAAATATTTCTCGTCTTTATGTAGTCTAATGGATGTTAAACACGTAATCTCATAATTTAAAATGATATGAAGATTGAGATTAATGACCTGAATGTTATTTACCGAAATGGGAATCATGCGGTCAGGGACATTACAATTGATATTGAGAACGGGATGTTCGGATTACTCGGGCCAAACGGTGCCGGGAAATCAACTCTCATGAAGGTCCTGGTGGCACTCATGAAACCAAGTTCAGGGCAGGTGCTTATTAATGGAGAGGATATCAGCAAAGTAAGAAAAAAGCTGCGCACCTATCTGGGTTACCTTCCACAGGACTTCCGGTTTTTTACGCGACTCCGTACATGGGAATTTCTTGATTATGCCGGTGCTCTTTCCGGGTTGAAGAACCGCAGAAAAAGGCTCGAATTAGTTGATGAGTTGCTTAATAAAGTTGGCCTGCTTGAGGCAAGAGACAGAAAAGCAAATAAGCTATCCGGTGGAATGAAACGCCGGTTGGGGATAGCTCAGGCTCTGATTGGTGATCCAAAGATCATTGTAGTTGATGAGCCAACCACAGGGCTTGACCCCGATGAAAGAATCCGATTCAGGAATATTCTCTCCGACTTAAGCCAGAACGATGTTACCATAATCCTATCGACCCACATCGTAGGCGATATTTCATCAACCTGTCAGAAAATGGCATTATTAAACAGGGGCGAAATGGTATTTGCCGGATCACCGGACGAGCTTGTAGCAGAAGCAACCGGACATGTATTTAATCTTAGTCTCACTCCTTATGAATATGATAAGGTAAAGGAGGAATTTAACATAATCTCAACGATACCGACCGAAACAGGATGGGATGTTCAAATTGTCGCAGATAATATAGAAGGCTACAACTGCCGTCCCATTGATCCTAATCTTGAACATGCATATGTATATTATATGGAACAGAAGCTTAATGGCTCCCCGATAATTCTTAATTCCGACCAATTATGATCTCCGTACATAATATAAGAACAGTTGCCAGGTATGAGGCTAAAACCCTCAGAAGAAGCTGGCTATTCAGATTATTCTCGATTGGAACGCTTTTTATCCTTATTCTTTTTAACATAGGTATGTTCAGCCCGGTGGGGGATGAAGACTGGGAATCAGTATCTATTGCTTCGACCCTGCCCCACATGAATCTTTACCTTATTAATATAGCACAGGCCCTGATTATTGTATTTCTTGCCTCCGATTTTCTTAAAAGAGATAAAAAACTTGATACCAACGAGGTTCTGTATACCAGACCAATGTCAAACCTCGAGTATATTACAGGAAAATCGCTGGGGATTCTCAGACTCTTTCTGGGACTGAATCTGCTTATCCTGCTGGTATGCCTTATCATCAATATTATTGCCAGGAATACCAGTGTCGATTTTGCCTCCTATATTACACATCTGCTGATCATTTCATTGCCAACCCTTATATTCAGTCTTGGATTTGCCTATATAATGATGTCGGTCGTCAGGAATCAGTCAATAACCTTTCTTCTCCTGCTCGGGTTTGCGGCACTTAATATGTTCTATCTCTACTTCAGGGCAGGATCAGTGTTTGACTATATGCTTTTCGGGATGCCGGTTTTCAAATCTCAGATGATCGGGTATGTAGATATGGACACAATAATTGCCCATAGAATGATGTATACTCTGTCAGGATTGTCGTTTATACTCCTGACTGTTCTGATCTTTAAGAGGTTACCCCAGTCAAAAGCACATAAGACCATTTCAATAGCGCTTCTGATAATTTTTGCCTCAGGTGCCGGGTATTCTGGGTTCTACTTCTACAATAATTACAAGCAGGAGCAAAATCTCAAGGCAGCAACTCTTGAGCTGAACAGTAGATTTGAGAACAAGCTTTTCCTTAGCGTTTCGGATGCAGAAATCATACTCAGGCACTCCGGTAAAATGATAACGGCAACTTCTGAGCTCACCTGTATTAATTCCCATGATGAACAGGTTGAAGAGGTAGTTTTTTCGCTCAACCCGGGATTAATTGTCACATCAATGCTTATCAATGACGATCAGGTACCATTTAACAGGGAGGGACATATCCTTACAGCTGCTTCACCTGTGGAGCCGGGTGAAAGGATTAAGGTTACCGTAACTTATTCCGGAGGAATGAGCGAAGCATTCTGTTATCCCTGGTATAACAGTAACATTAAAGATGACAGCTATAGTATCGGACCACTTCAGATCAATCAAAAACAACTCCTCCTTGAGGAGGACTATTTACTCCTCACAGCTGAAGCCTGCTGGTATCCTGTTGCAGGGCTTAACTATTACCCCTCTAATCCGGCAAGAATAAAAGTAGATTTCACCAACTATACACTGAAGGTATGGCCTGCTGAAAATCTTGTTGCAGTTGCACAGGGAGTCAAAAGCCAGGAAAATGGGTATTCAGTTTTTACCAATGAAACACCCCTGACCGGTCTGTCGCTTATTGAAGGCAAGTATAACAGTGCCACCATAAAAGTTGATTCAATTGACTATACTGCATTCTATTTTGAGGATCATGATTATTACAACAGGGACTTGAACGAAATTGCGGATACACTTTCAAGCCTTATCTCAAATGTAATGACCGAGCTTGAGACGAACTTCAGCACTAATTATCCCTTCAGAAGATTAACCCTTGTGGAGGTGCCTATCCAATTCAGGTCGATCCCAAAGAAAAACACACAGACATTTGCCGATGTGCAGCCATCTCTCATACTTCTTCCGGAAAAACTGGCCACAATCAACAGTGCAGGTTTTTACAGAAGTATCAAATCGCAAAAAAGAAGGATGGAAAGAAGCAACCAGGTTACTACCGACAGGGAATTACAGGTAAGGGCTTTTAACCAGTTTGTAAGGAATACCTTCATTTCAAGCAATGAGTTTAATTTCAGGAGAGGAAGCGCTATCGCTGAACCTGGCAGACACCTTCTCGGGCCAAGTTTCTATTTTTTTAAGAATAACTTTTATTCAAACGATTACCCGGTTATAAATGCTGTATTTGAAACACATCTACAGAAGGTTAGCAATCCGGGGAATATGGCCAGGGGTTTCCTTGGTGGTTTAAGTGAGAATGACAAAGCAAATACAATCCTGAAGGATTTAAGCCTGAAGGAGCTTCTGTCCCTTGACCCTTCGAACGATACCCTCAGGATTGTTCTTACTGTAAAGGGAGACTATCTGTTCAACCTTATCAGGTCGCAGGCCGGTATAGATGACTTTAATAATTGGTTTGTAAAATATGTGGAGGAAAATAAGTTCCGGAATATAGAGATCGGGGAATTCAGTTCTGCTATTGAACAAAAGTTTAACTTCAGTATTATGCCTTTTTTACCCGATTGGTTTGAAGGTAAGGATCAGCCAGGTTTTTATTTCACTGATATCAAAGCTACTGATATTGTAATCAACAACAGGACCCGGTACAAGGTCTCCTTTGTTGTGTCCAATCCGCTTGATGCTCCGGGTTTATTTAATGTGTCATTCAGAACCGGAGGCATGGGACCCGGAGGAGGGCGAGGTAGCGGAGGAATGCAAGTCACCATTTCGACAAGCGGAGGCAGCAGTGGAAATATTTCAGCCTTTGGGATGGCAGGCCGTGGCATGCAGCCAAACCAGGTGGACAGGATCGTCAAAGTGGATGGTAATCAGGCAAAAAGAATTAATATTATTCTGGATGCTCAACCAAGGGCAATGATGATAAATACCCTTTATTCGGTCAATAATCCCGGAGAGCTTACACTGCCCATTCAGGAAATAACGAAAGAAAGGAATGTTTCAGAATCGGAGGAGGATGAAATACTTGACAGAATCCCTCCCCTTTCTGAAGAAAATGAAATTATTGTTGATAATGAAGATCCCGGGTTCAGGATCTTCCAGCCCGAATCTTCAGGAAAATTAAAGACATGGCTTAATATCAGCCGTCAGGACGGGAACGACTACCGGGAGATGTTTTCCTGGTGGGCTCCAGAATACTGGCAAAAAACTGTCCAGAGCAATTACTATGGTAAATTCATAAAATCAGCTGTTTACACAAAGGCTGGAGCAGGAGAAAGATACATCAGCTGGACAGCAAAAATTACTGAACCTGGTTATTATGATGTTTATACCTACATATCCATGCAGGGAGGTAACAGGATGATGATGGATGGTGGACCGGGAGGGGTACAGGGTGGAGGCCGTGACAGAAGCCGGATTACGATGCGGGACATCCATTTCAATGTATACCATGATGATGGTAATGAGGATATAACCCTTGAATATGACAATACTGAGAATGGCTGGAACCTTCTGGGATCCTACTATTTATCTCCGGATAGTGCCACGGTAATAATGACCAACGCCTCAACAGGAAGAACAGTTACCGGTGATGCAATAAAATGGGTACAACAAAACAGCTTTAAATAATAGAACATGAAACGAACATGAAAATTTATAGCATTAATTTTCGCAAACAAGAATGAATAAATGGTATTAAACCATAACTTCTCGTCCGCCGTAGCGGAACGCGAAGGAGGATTAAAATTTTCTTGTGAGAACGACTGAAAGTAGTTGTTCCTGAATGTGTGAAAATTATTGACAAATTTTTTCATGACAAAAATTTTAAACAGATGAAAAAGTGCTTAATTCTAGTGTTGATATTGACAGGGTTCGGGCTAACCGCCAGATCGCAACAGGGAATGATATTGGAACAGGCAATGGCAATAGCCGAAGAGAATAGTCCATCAATTAAGCGGGTCAGGCTAAGCCTGATCAGGAACCAGGAAAACCTGAATGCTCAAAGAGCTTCTCT
The DNA here is from genome assembly GCA_035527935.1 of Bacteroidales bacterium. Classification (GTDB taxonomy): domain Bacteria; phylum Bacteroidota; class Bacteroidia; order Bacteroidales; family VadinHA17; genus DATKZO01. Next base: position 68,161 of record DATKZO010000003.1, on the reverse strand, counting down.
GAAATCAAACTTCTCTCTTTCAATAAATCCCTTTGAATACACCCATAACAGGGAATTCAACGATCTCTTTGCCGAATACTTTACCAGGGAAACCATGTCAAGCAATGGAGCGTTTACTGTTACTCAACCAATTGTGGCAACAGATGCAAGGATCTCTTTAAGCAACAAGTTTCAATGGCAGGACTCATATAGTGAGTTCAGCGATACCAGGACGAAGGGATTTACCAATAACCTGTCATTAAATATCATCCAGCCAATTTTTACCTACAACCGGACAAAGCTGCAGATCAAGGAGCTTGAACTGGCCCTTGAGAACTCACAGCTGAACTATGCGATCCAGATGCTATCGCTTGAAAGAACTGTGGCACAATATTTTTATGGTGTTTATCAACAGCAACAGAGCCTGATCATTGCTGAAGAGGCCTACGAAAATATGAAGAAGAGCTACGATATTATCAATAATAAGGTTGATGCCGGTCTTTCGGCCCGTGAGGAATTGTTCCAGGCTGAACTGAACCTGGCAACATCAAGGTCAGATGTTGAGAATAAACAGGTAAGTCTCGAAAATGCGAAGGATGATTTTAAATTACTTATCGGTATGAGCCTCTTTGATGATATCGTGGTTATCCCCGATATTTCTGTGGATACCATTGAGGTTGATATTGCATTTGCCATTGACAATGGCCTGGCTAACAGGATGGAGTTAAGGCAGAGAGAAATAGATATTGAAACTTCCCAGTTCGATCTCATACAGACCATGGCCCTGAATGAGTTCAAAGGTGATGTCAATCTCTCTGTAGGTATATTTGGGGACAATGAGAGTTTTACCAATATCTACGAAAGTCCAACAGATAACCAGCAGGTGTCATTAGCATTAACAATACCGCTCTGGGATTGGGGAGAGAAAAAATCACGCATAAAGGCGTCTGAAGCTTCAATCGAATCACAACAGATCAATTTTGAAGAGGAGCAGAACGATATCATTATAAATATAAGGAAGGTATTCCGCAACCTGATAAATCTGAAGAACCAGATCGGGATAGCTGAACAGAACGTCGTAAATGCACAGCTTACCTATGAACTGAATCTTGAAAAATATGAGAATGGTGATCTTACCGGTATGGATCTTGCTATTTATCAGAACCAGCTATCTGAAAAGCAGCTGTCACATACAAACTCCCTTATTTCATACAAACTTGAACTGCTGAACCTAAAAATTCAGACACTGTATGATTTTGAGAATGGCAAACCGGTGACCCCGATAACAACACTTGAAAATTACAATTAACATAATATATCTTGTCATGAAGAAATCACTTTTATTCCTGTTGGCTGTTACCCTGTTAACTTACGGATGTAACAACCGGGAACCGGGACTGGAAGCGGATGTAGAAATCCCGGTATCTGTTGAAGATATCAAACTTAAAAGCATTGAAGAATTCATCAGTACAACCGGAACCGTGATACCTGTTGTCGATGTGAAGCTGAATGCTGAAATAACTGCCACCTACCTCCTTGTAAATAATCCTGCCACCGGCAGAACCTGGCAACTGGGCGACAAGGTCAGGAAAGGAACCCTGATTGCCAGCTTGGAGGATGCAGAATTCTTAAATGGAGTGAAGCTGGAGGTTCACGAACTTAATCTGGAACTTACAAAAAGCGAACTCGAGAAACAGGAATCTTTATATGAAAAAGGTGGTGTAACTCTTACCAACCTAAAGACCGCCGGATATAATTACATTAATGCTCAGTATACGGTTGAAAATGCCAGGATACAAATGGAAAAGACAAAAATTGTCTCACCGTTTGACGGGGTAATTACTGATCTTCCTTTTTACACCCAGGGCTCAGAGGTTGCACAGGGGTCGCCTATTGTTCAGATCATGGATTATGCGAAAATGATCCTTGATGTTAACCTGCCTGAAAAATATATTGAGACCGTGAAAGTAGGCCAGAATGTCAGAATTACCAACTATACCCTGCCTGATGATACACTAACGGGAAAAATTACTCAGCTTTCACCTGCGATCAATTCGGATACCAGGACATTTAAAGGAAATATAACCATAAATAATCCGGAACTGCTTCTGAGACCAGGCATGTTCGTAAAATCTGATATTGTAACAGCCAGAAAGGACTCAGTTATTGTTATCCCCAAAGATATAATACTGTCAAGACAAAGAGGGATGACCGTATTTATTGTAAATCGTGGGGTAGCCAATGAAAGAGTCATCGCAACAGGATTGAGCAACAGCGACCAGGTTGAAGTTATACGAGGACTTCAGGTAAACGAGAGGGTTGTAACAGATGGATTTGAAACGCTGGGTCAGAATACTAAAGTAAAGATAGTCAAATAGAGTGTCGGGTAATAACCAGCATTAAAATTGTTTATAATGAGAAAAATAACCCGCTTTGCAGTTGAACATCCCGTCACTATACTGATGCTCATTCTGGGAATCATCCTTCTTGGTGTCATTTCATTTGGCAAGCTTGGAACCGACCTGTTCCCCGATCTGAACAATCCAAGGATCTTTGTTGAGATCCAAGCCGGAGAAAGGCCTCCCGAGGAGATGGAAAAGCAGTTTGTCGACCAGATCGAATCAATTGCGATGCGTCAGAGTGATGCAATCAACGTGTCGAGTACTTCGATGGTTGGCACTGCCCGGATTATTGTTGAATACAGCTGGAACAAGGATATGGACGAGGCTTTCCTGGACCTGCAGAAAGATATTAACTCCTTCAGCCAGAATGCTGATATAGACGAGTTTAACATTACCCAGTATGATCCCAATGCCTCGCCTGTAATGATAATCGGGTTAAAGCATGATAAGATAACTAACATGGATGAGCTGAGGCAGACAGCTGAAAACTATATCCGTAATGAAATCATCCGGCTGGAGGGTGTCGCCGACCTTCAGCTTTCAGGGCAAGAGGTAAGCGAGGTGGTTATTAAAACCAATCCGTACCTGCTCGATGCCTATGATCTTACAACAAATGACATTTCACAACAAATCGCAAATTACAACAGGAATGTTTCTGGTGGCTCGATTACCGAACTTGGGTTAAAGTATGTTGTAAAGGGAGTAAGTGTTATTGAGGAGGTTGAAGACCTGAAGAATGTCATTCTTGGCTACAGGCAGCTGAATGCCAGTCAGCAAGAAACTGCGGCAGGCCAATCGGACCTATCCCTGCGTACACCTGTACACTTTCGTGATGTGGCTGAAGTTTATGTTTACAATAAGGAGCCCGATAATATTGTAACAATAAACGGAGAAAGGTGTATCGGCCTTTCTATATACAAGGAGCCAAGATACAATACGGTTAAGGCTGTTGACGAACTCATCGAAACCCTTGAAGATCTGAAAAAAGCACTCCCTGGTTATCAGTTTGTGACCATCCAGGATCAGGGCAAGTTTATTGATAGTGCAATCGGAGAGGTAAAAAATACAGCTCTCATCGGAATATTGCTGGCAGTCTTTGTACTCTTTATCTTCCTGCGCAGGCTTGGGACCACTCTTGTTGTAAGCATTGCCATCCCTATTTCAATAATTGCCACTTTCAACCTGATGTATTTCAACCACCTTACTATAAATATTATGACACTGGGTGGATTGGCCCTTGGGGCAGGCATGCTCGTTGATAATGCTATTGTTGTACTTGAAAATATATTCAGAAATTATGAGGCCGGTATGTCAATTAAAGATGCTGCCATTGAGGGTACTGCTGAGGTGGGTGGCGCGATAACTGCATCAACAATCACCACTGTTGTTGTATTCTTACCGATAGTCTATATGCATGGAGCATCAGGGGAACTGTTCAAGGATCAGGCATGGACCGTGGCCTTTTCCCTTATTTCCTCCCTTTTTGTAGCAATACTTGTTATCCCCCTTCTAGTGAAATCCTTCTTCGGAAGACCCATGCAAAAGATTAAAGAAGTAAAATCTGTGGAATTCAACTGGTACTCAAGGATTCTTGATATGATACTTAAGAGAAAAGGAGTGGTAATAATAGGTACAGCTGTTCTGCTAGTGACAACAATATGGATATTACCCAGGGTTGGGAGTGAGTTTATGCCACAAACGGAATCATCGGAATTCACAGTAGAGCTTACCCTTCCGGAAGGAACCCAGCTTAAAAGGACAGCGGAAACAACTGCTGAAGTTGAAAAGATTATTAACTCGATTCTTGGCGACCGCGTTGAAATGATCTATACACATTCTGGTACCTCTACCACCACAGGCAGCAGTGAATCGGCCCTTTTCCAGAAAGAAAACACAGCTATGATCAAGGTGTTCCTCACCAGGGAGAATGCCAGAATTGCTGACCAGGCAATTAATCTGATTACGGAGAAAATTGGTAATATACAGGGAGTTGAGCTGAATTTCAGCCGGGAGGAAAGTGCTTTACAGGCAACCCTGGGGGCAGACATAGCCCCGTTTGTTGTAGAGGTAAGCGGAGAAAACCTGGATGTGATCCAAACCCTTACTCTTGATGTAAAAACAAGACTTGGTGAAGTTACCGATCTATACAATATTACCACATCCATTGACGAAGGAACACCGGAAGTTGATATTGTAATCGACCGGTTCAGGGCCAGTTATTATAATGTATCCGTTGACAACATAATCAGTTACCTGCAGTCGTACCTTTCAGGCTCACAGGCAGGAGAGTTCGACCTGGGAGGCGAGTTGAAGGATATAACAGTAAAACTGGACGATATTACTCTTGCCCAGCTCCAGAACATGATCATCAAAACATCAAGCCTGTCAGTGCCTCTGAGTGAGCTTGCTTCGATCAAAGTTGTAAATGCCCCTGAAGAGATCAGCCGGAACAATCAGAACAAGACCAGCTATGTATATGCCATGGTTCGTAAAGATGCTGCATTCGACCAGTTGGTAGCCCGGACAGAAGAGATACTGTCTGAGATAGTACTGCCAACAGATTACAGGCTCCGGATCACTGGTGATGAATTAAAGAGAAAAGAGTCTATGTCGAATCTTACATTTGCCCTTATACTGTCGATTGTCCTTGTTTATATGGTGTTGGCCTCACAATTTGAGTCCCTGCTACATCCGTTTGTGATCCTGTTAACTATTCCATTGGCAGGTGTCGGGTCCGTCTGGATCTTCCTGCTCCTGGGGAAATCGTTCAATATAATGGCATATATTGGAATAATAATGCTGGCAGGAATTGCGGTCAATGATTCAATAATCCTCGTCGACCGTATCAACCAGCTCAGGGTGGGTGGACTATCAAGAAAAGATGCCATACTTGCTGCAGGAACTCAAAGAATAAGACCGATCGTAATGACCAGTCTTACAACAATACTGGCACTTCTGCCATTGACATTCGGAATTGGCGAGAGTGCTGCCCTCAGATCACCTATGGCACTTGCAGTAATTGGAGGCCTGATAACTTCAACTATTCTCACACTAGCTGTTATTCCAAGCGTCTATTGGGCCCTTGACTCGATTAAAGATTGGTTCAGGGTGGAGAAACAGAACTAATGATTGACTATTGACGATCTGATATGGATTTTATAATTAAACGCAAGGTTTTCATAAGTATGCTCTTTATAGGGCTTACCCTTCTCGGTTATGTTTCTTACCAGCGGCTTCAGGTAGAATTATATCCTAATCCCCAGTTGCCCACCCTGATAGTCCAGGTAAGCTCTGTGATCGAGCTCGACCCAAAATATATCGAAGCCAAAGCAGTTATCCCGGTTGAAGGGGTTATAGGAACACTTGAAAATGTTGAAAAAATTGAATCAACTGTATCGAACCGGAGCGGTACGATTTACATATTTTATAACCAGAAAGCAGATCTGAAATATTCCTATCTTAAGCTGCAGGAAAAAGTCAGTCTTCTCGTTAAAACCTTACCGGAAGAATTCAATGTCAATATCATCCGGATTGATCTTGATCAGATAAACAGCCAGTTCATGGATCTCCAGGTCAGGGGCTCCGGGGGTGCGGACAGAATCAGGAATATAGCCGACAGGGATATTAAACCCGTTCTTGAAAATATTGACGGTATTGCAGGAGTAGAAGTTTTCGGTGGCAGGGAAAGCTCAATCGAGGTGCGCCTTGATGAGGAAGCTTGCAAGGCTCATCGAATAACTATGAATCAGGTCAGGTCAGCATTATCGACAAACAACCGCGACAAAATATTTGCAGGGAGTGTAATCGACAGTGAGAAGAAACTATTTGTCAATGTTTCAGCCGAGTACACTGATGTGGCTCAAATTGGAAATATAATTATTAAGCAGGATGGGCCGATACTTCTTCGCGATATTGCAGAGATCTTCTTTGGAGTGAAGGATGAAACCTCCTACAGTCGTGTTAACGGTCTTGAAGCAGTTACAATAAGCCTGATCTATGACAACCAGGCAAATATCATTGATCTGTCGCACAAGACATTAGATGTGATCAATGAACTGAATGAAACATTTTCCGGAGCTGATATTGAAATTGTTGTTCAGAATAACAATGCTGAGATAATGGAAACCAATATCAACCAGATAATAAAACTGGCTCTTGTTGGGGGATTGCTGGCAATATTGATTCTATGGTTCTTTCTGCGAAATATAAGGTTAGTGATTATAATCGCTTTTGCAATACCGGTCTCGGTCTATACAGCATTTAACCTGTTCTATGCAGCAGGCATTACAATCAACAGTCTCACTCTGGTTGGTATGGCTCTGGCAATCGGTATGCTTATTGACAACTCAGTGGTCGTACTTGAGAACATATACAGGCTGGCTGGATCGGGTAAGTCTACAGATGAAGCAGTAAAACAGGGGACAAAGGAGGTAACGAGGTCTGTTATAGCCGCTACTGCAACAACTATAGCAGTATTTCTGCCCTTCCTGTTCTCAAATAATTTTCTCGTAATAATGGTTGGAAAAAATGTCGGTGTTTCGATAGTATCTACACTGGTTGTATCCCTTGCTGTTGCTTTGCTGCTCATTCCCATGGGAACCCATTTCCTGCTTACAAAGTCAAAGAAAAGCAGTTCAGAAATATTCAAGAAACTTTCAATTCATAACCGGCTGATCCAGTCATATCTGTTAATCCTGAAAGGGAGTATGCGTAAACCCGCAGGTACAATCATAGGTACAACAATTGTCTTTTTCGCAGCCCTTCTGATTGGCCTTGGATTGAGTATAAATTCACTTGAGGAGGTAGAAACTCCTGATTTCAGGCTAAGTGTCACATTACCTGGCGGATCGACCCTTGAGAAAACTGATGCAGTTGTAAAGGAAATTGAGTCAAGGCTTGAAAGTATTGGTGAAAAGGAAGATGTTATCTGTCGCATTGAAGAAGAACAGGCTACTGTAACTGTGAATCTCAAGAAAGGCTGGGATAAGGAAAGTGACAGGAAGCTGGAAGAGATTAAAAGTGAAATTCTTGAAAAGGTTGATGATATAAGTGATGCAGAGGTATCAATGGATGAAATGTCAACCGGAGGGACATATTCGGGTGGCGGCGGTTCAGGCGGGGTCAATCCGGGTGATGATTTTACCCGTATGCTCGGCATAGGCACACAATCTGAGAGCATTATCATTAAAGGTCAGGATTTTGACAAAATGAGGAATGTGGCCGAAGATCTTGAATATTACATCGATGAACTTGCTACAATAAACCGGGTTAGTGTTAACCTGCAGGACAACAGGCCAGAGGTACAGCTATACTTTGACACAGAGCTGATGAGCAGGAATGATATTACACTTAACAATATCTCACAGGAACTTGGCTCATTCCAGCAGGAGTATTCTTCAGGTGTTACCTTTAAACAGGGTACCGATGAATATGATATAATAATCAAATATGATAAACCGGATGACCAGCTTGAGGAGGAGAAAACCATAGACGACCTCAAACAGCTACAGGTCTCAGGAGCAGCAGGTAATGTGATGCTAATGGAAGAACTTGCTGGTATCATATTATCATCCGGCATGGGTAACATCCATCGTGAAAATCAGGAAAAAAGCATAACTGTTACCTACAGTTTCAACGAGGAGATAAATGATTCGAAATCATTACTGGAGTCAGCCAGAGAGGAGATTGATATCCTTATTGGTGAAATGATAATACCACCAGGGGTCGCTGTTGAGGTGGTTCATGAAGAAAATGAAATGAGAGATTTCTATTATCTGATTGCCATGGCTTTTCTTCTGATCTATATGATACTGGCAGCAGTATTCGAATCACTTTCCACTCCACTGGTATTGGTGTTTTCCATACCGCTGGCTGCACTTGGTTCTCTGGTGGCCCTGATACTCACCAACAACTCGCTTCTTAATGCTAATACATTGACCGGTTTTCTCATATTGCTGGGTGTGGTGGTAAACAATGGTATTATCCTGATAGACTACTCGAATATATTACGTAAGAGGGGTTACAGACGATCAAGGGCATTGATGATGGCCGGTCTTGCCAGGGTCAGGCCAATCCTGATCACTGCGATTACCACAATAGTAGCTTTAATGCCTCTGGCAATGGGCAAATCAGAATTTGTCTCCTCAATTGGTGCCTCTTTTGCAATTACGGTTATAGGAGGGCTGGCCCTGAGCACACTGCTTACGCTTGTATTTATACCAACTTTCTACAGTGGACTTGAAAACTCCCTTGGCTGGATAAATTCACAAAAATGGAGTATAAAAGGTATCATGCTGGTTGTCTTTTCCTTCCTTCTTATTATAATCTTCTCCTATATTGATAAGTTCCTGTGGAAGCTGATCACCGTGATATTATCCTTGATTCTTGTTCCGGCGTCGACCTGGTTTATTATGACCAGTTTGAGGAAAGCCAGAGATACTATAATTCCTGAAGGTGTGCCAATTAACATTGTAATCAGAAGCCTGGTTAAGATTTATGACAGGGATCCCAGGTTTATCCGTGAATGGAAAGGAGGAAAAAAGATACGGCAGAGACTGGGAATCGAAAAAGAGGCGGAGTCGTTCCGGGATCTTGACCAATATGTATGGCAGCTGCCACTGTTCGGATTCCTGATATATTTTACATACATATATCTTCAGGCAGGTTTATGGATCTTCCTTTTCAGCATAGTTACATGGTTCATGTTACTTCTTGTATGGCTGCCACTGGACAAAATACTTTCAAAAAAATCAGGGCTGAGAATAACCGGTCTGTTTATCCGCACATTTAATTTCACAGTATTTTGGATTGTGCCGTTAATAAATCTGATAATATTCCAGGTTAAATGGGATAATATAGCCTCAGTTATCCTGGTTGGTCTTATCTGGTATTCCGGACTGACAATTTATTCCACGGGACAATATCTTTCACGGAAAGAAACTGATATTTACAGGCTCACCGGAAAATTCAGGAATCTAAGAAAAGTATTCTTCAGGATAGTATTGTCTATCCCGGTAATTGGAAAAACCCGGAAACCATTCAAGGCCTTAAGCGGAGTTTCCCTTGAGTTTGGAAAGGGAATGTTCGGACTTCTTGGACCAAATGGAGCAGGGAAAACCACACTGATGAGAATAGTTTGCGGAATTCTTGAACAAAGTTACGGGAAGATCTGGATCAATGGTCTGGATGTCAACGAGAAAAGAGAGGAATTACAGGGACTTATCGGTTACCTTCCCCAGGAATTCGGGACATATGAAAATATGACTGCATGGGAGTTTCTTCAGTATCAGGCTATACTCAAGAATATTACAGATACAAAAATCCGGAACGAAAGGGTAAACTTTGTTCTCAAATCGGTTCATATGGACGAAAGGAAGGATGAAAAAATTGGTTCTTATTCGGGAGGTATGAAGCAAAGGATTGGCATTGCCCAGATATTATTGCACCTGCCAAGGATACTTGTTGTTGACGAACCAACAGCAGGACTGGATCCACGTGAACGGATAAGATTCAGAAACCTGCTTGTTGAACTCAGCCGTGAAAGGGTTGTAGTTTTCTCCACACATATTATAGAGGATATTTCAAGTTCCTGCACTAAGGTTGCCGTGCTCGATAAAGGCTACCTGAAATACCTTGGCCATCCAAGTGACATGGCGAAGGCTGCAGTCGGTCATGTATGGCAATTTAGTGTGCCAGCTGACAAATTCAGGGAAGTTTCAACAGACAAATTGATAGTGCATCACATGTCCGAAAATGGAAATATCAAGGCGAGATGTATTTCTAAGGACAAACCATCCGAGAATGCTATTGAGGTAACACCCAATCTCGAGGATGCTTATCTATGGCTATTAAGGAAAAAAATTCAAGAAAGCGAAAAATGAGCAGATATAGGTCAATATTGAACTGTACCGTAATTGTGACAAAAATGATCGTGTATAACCTGAAGATTATCTTTGCAAGCAGGTTTATCTGGTTCCTGACAGGCGCCCTTGCTTTTTATATAGGTTTATCGCTTATCTATGTCTTCAGTGAAGATATTTCAAAGATTGAGGATCTTTTTGGAATATTCGTATTCTGCGGACTTCTTCTTGTGTTCTATCCAACTGTATTTGGGATACAGAACGACCAGGACTCAAGGACTATTGAAATTCTCTTTGGCATACCAAATTACAGGTACAAAGTGTGGCTTGTAAGAATGGCTCTTATATATATTATCACTTTCATAATACTTATGGCTCTGATACACCTCTCGTCACTCCTGATAATTAAAATGCCGGTATTTGCCGTCACCTATCAAACACTTTATCCGGTCTTTTTCGTTGGAGTATTGGCATTTATGATATCCACACTTGTAAGAAACGGCAACGGGACAGCAGTCCTGATGATCATTTTCAGCCTCTTCTTCCTGATACTTGATGAACCGCTTGAAAAGAGCAAATGGAATGTATTTCTAAATCCATTCCAGATCCCCTCTGATGTTACTGAAACCGCATGGCCAAATATTGTTCTTAATAACAGGATTATACTCATCACAGCGACGATTGTTCTTCTTCTTGCAGGATTATACAACTTACAAAAGAGGGAGAAATTCATCTAGTTCCAGTATTCTCCTGCCTGCCTGGTAGTGAAACTCCTCTCAGCAAGCTGTCAGGAACCGGGTTTACGAGCTCGGCGACTTCGTCGGACGTAGCTCCGAGAAATCGGGACGAAGTTCGAAGCCAATCTTCGATCCAGCTGTTGAATTTGTTTTATTTGCCCGCTAATCCCGCCTCGGGCCACGGGAGATGTACTCACCGGGATTCAAAATGTTTTGTTAATTAAATAAAATAATGTAATTTTGCACGCGATTGAGGGGAAGATGACTTCTTAGGGGACCAGAGTCCCCTATTTTGTTATTTGTAATTGAATATGGTTGAAAAACAGCATATAAAGAAACTGGCTGAGGAGTATATCTCTGACAAGGATATCTTCCTTGTTGATGTTCGTGTATCAACATCGAACAGGATTACGGTTCTGGCAAATAAAATGGGAGGCATTACGATAGATGAATGCGCACTTTTCAGCAAGTTCCTGGAGAGCAGGCTTGACAGGGAGACAGAAGATTTCGAACTGCAGGTATCATCACCCGGACTTGATATGCCTTTCCAGGTGAGGGAGCAATACGATATGAATATTGGTCGCAGGGTACAGGTAATTGATAGTGAGGGAAAGAAGCATACCGGTGTTCTGAAGGTTGTATCTGAACAAGGATTTGAAGTTGTTCCAGAGAAGAAAGAAAAAGGGATAAAGAATGTGGCAGTATCAGTCTCATTCAAATTTGATGATATAAGATCTGTGAAAACAGTTATTGATTTTAAACAATAAAGTTATTAGTGTGAGATGGAAAATGTTAATTTGATCGATACCTTCTCAGAATTCAAGGAGTTGAAGAATATTGACAGGGCAACAATGATGAGTGTCCTGGAAGATGTATTCAGGAGCCTGCTTGCCAGGAAATATGGGTCAGATGAGAATTTCGATATTATTGTAAACATTGATAAGGGCGACTTTGAGATATGGAGAAACAGAGAGGTGGTTGAGGATGGCGAGATAGAAGATCCGAATACTCAAATCTCCTTATCTGACGCCAAAAAGATAGATGAGGATTACGAGGTCGGTGAAGAGGTTTCGGATGAAGTTAAGCTACACGATTTTGGAAGGAGAGCTATTCTGGCGCTCCGTCAGCATCTCACGACAAGAATCCTTGATCTTGAAAAAAGTAATGTTTTCATGAAATACAAGGATCGTATCGGAGAAATAGTTGCCGGTGAGGTCTACCAGGTATGGAAACGTGAAATTCTGATCCTTGATGACGATGGTAACGAACTCATCCTCCCAAAGATTGAACAGATTCCTTCAGACCATTTTCGGAAGGGTGACAATATAAGGGCTGTTGTCATAAAGGTTGAGATGAGGAACAATACTCCTTATATAATACTATCGCGCACATCGCCCATTTTCCTTGAACGGCTGTTCGAGCTGGAGGTACCCGAAATATTTGACGGACTTATTACGATCAAAAAGATTGTACGGGTACCGGGCGAAAGGGCAAAGGTGGCAGTCGAGTCATATGATGAAAGAATTGATCCGGTGGGTGCCTGCGTAGGGATGAAAGGATCAAGGATACATGGAATCGTAAGGGAGCTGCGAAATGAGAATATTGATGTAATCAACTATACCACCAACCTTCAGCTCTATATTTCAAGAGCTTTAAGTCCGGCAAAAATATCCTCAATTAAGCTGATTGAGGAAGAGATGAAGGCTGAAATCTATCTCAAACCAAGTGAAGTGTCACTGGCAATCGGGAAGGGAGGACTTAATATTAAACTCGCCAGTCAGTTAACCGGATATGAAATTGATGTTTACAGGGAACCCGATGGAGAAGATGAGGAAGATGTTAATCTGGAGGAATTCTCGGATGAGATAGATGGTTGGATAATTGATGCATTCAAGGCTATAGGATGTGATACTGCAAAAAGTGTACTGAGATTATCTATTGAGGATCTTGTAAAAAGAACTGATCTGGAAGAGGAAACTGTCAAAGAGGTGGTAAACATCCTTAAGGCTGAGTTCGAATAAGTATATATTGTTAAGGGCAGATATATGACAGAGGGACTGAAGGCTATAAGATTAACCAAAGCTGCCAGGGAATTCAACGTAGGCATTTCCACGATTGTGGAATTTCTGAACAAGAAAGGCTTCGAAGTTGATTCTAATCCTAATTCAAAAATCCCTTTAGAAGCATACGAACTGCTTCTGAAGGAATATAGTAGTGATCTCAGCGTTAAAAAGGAATCTGAGAAGCTGACACTTAAGGAACTGAATCGCAGGAAAGAGGCTATTTCCAGTAATCAATCCGAAGAGGAGGAGGAATCAGATAGTGCCGATGTTGAGCTTAATCAGGATATTGTTGGATCAGTTATCACCGTAGCCAAACCCGCCCAACCTGAAGTCGGGAAGAAAGAGGTGCCTGCAGAGCCACCAGCCCCTGCAAAACCCGCTGACGAGGAAGAAAAAGTCGAGGAAAAATCCGAAGATAAGAAGGAAAGACTGAGTATTATCGGGAAGATTGATCTTGAAAAGCTAGAAAAACTCAAGAAGAAAAAAGATGCAAAGGGAAAGGAGAAGAAGGAGGAAGTAAAAACAAAGGATGAAGCTGCCGACACAAAAGCTGAGAAGGAGCCTGTAAAAACTCCGGAAAAGGAGAAAGCCCAGCCTGAAACTGAAACGAAAAAAACTGACGGGGAAGAACCGTCAGATGTCAAGCCAACTCAGGAGGTCACCGATAAAGCAAAAGCTTATCGGTCAGAGGAGAAAAAAGATGCTTTCATAAAAACCGAGGTAACAAAACTATCAGGACCAACCGTGGTTGGTAAAATTGACCTGCAGGAATACGAAGAAAAAAAGAGAGCTGCTGCTGAGGCTAAAAAGCTGAAGGAGAAGGCATCAGCCGGAGTTGACAGTGCTTCTAAAAAGAGAAGAAAGAGAATCAGGAAGGAGAAGCAAAAGGTTTCACTTAAACCAGGTCTGGAAGATAAGAAAGACAGGAAGAAAAAGAAAACAGCAATAAGGCCCGATATCAACGAAGAAGATGTACAGAAGCAGATTAAGGAGACTCTTGCAAGGCTGACAACGAAAGGCAAATCAAAAGGCTCAAAATACCGAAGGGAGAAAAGGGATGCTGTCAGTCAGAAGCAAAAGGAGGAGATTAAAAAGAAAGAACAGGAAAAGAACATCCTGAAGGTTACTGAATTTGTTTCAGTGAATGAGTTTGCCACGATGATGAACATTCCGGTAACGGATATTATTTCTATCTGTATGAATCTGGGTTTGTTTGTTTCCATCAACCAGAGACTCGATGCTGAAACAATGTCTCTTGTTGCTGAGGAGTTTGATTATGAAGTTGAATTTGTCAGTGCTGAATTGCTTGAGGCAGTAAAAGAGGAAGATGACATCCCTGAGAATCTTTATCACAGATCGCCGATAGTAACAGTTATGGGTCATGTCGATCATGGTAAAACAAAATTGCTTGACTATATAAGGAATGCTAACGTAATTGCAGGGGAGGCAGGAGGCATTACCCAGCATATCGGTGCTTACAGTGTTGAGTTGGAGGATGGCCGTCATATTACCTTTCTTGATACTCCCGGTCATGAAGCTTTTACAGCAATGCGCGCCAGGGGTGCCCAGATAACAGATATTGCTATTATTGTTGTTGCTGCTGATGATGGGGTGATGCCTCAGACCGTCGAAGCAATTAATCATGCCGCTGCCGCAGGAGTACCTATAGTTTTTGCCATAAACAAGATTGATAAACAAAGTGCCAATCCTGAAAAGATCAAGCAGGAGCTGGCAAATATGAATTACCTGGTCGAAGACTGGGGAGGTAAATACCAGTCGCAGGAGATTTCAGCAAAAGGGGGACTAAATATAGCCGAGCTGCTTGAAAAGGTGCTCCTTGAAGCAGAAATGCTTGATCTTAAAGCTAATCCAAACAAGTATGCTACGGGTACGGTTATCGAATCTTCCCTTGACAAAGGTCGTGGCTTTGTCACTACTATCCTGGTTAAGAATGGCACCCTCAGGGTTGGTGATGTGGTGATTGCAGGAACATATTTTGGCCATGTCAAAGCAATGCAAAACGAGCGGGGAAATCGTGTTGAAGAAGCAGGACCTGCCACTCCTGTTTTGATCCTGGGGCTGAATGGTGCACCGCAAGCTGGAGATAAGTTCAACGTTATGGGATCTGACCGGGAAGCCAAGGAGATTGCAACCAAAAGAACGCAGCTTCAGAGGGAGCAGGGGCTCCGCACTCAAAAACATATTACTCTGGATGAAATTGGCCGCAGGATTGCGATAGGTAATTTCCAGGAGTTGAATATTATCGTAAAGGGTGATGTCGATGGTTCAGTTGAAGCACTGAGCGATGCGCTTATTAAGTTATCAACAGAAGAGATTCAGATAAGCATCAGACATAAAGCTGTCGGACAGATATCCGAAACTGACATCCTGCTGGCAGCTGCATCAAATGCCATTATTGTCGGCTTCCAGGTACGACCCTCATTTCAGGCCAGAAAACTTGCTGAGAAAGAGGAGATAGATATACGACTCTACTCAATAATTTATGACGCGATCAACGAGATCAAGTCTGCTATGGAAGGGATGCTCTCACCCGAAGTAAAGGAAGAGATAACGTGTACTGTTGAGGTAAGGGATATCTTCAAGATCACAAAGGTTGGTACTGTAGCAGGTTGTTTTGTTAAGGAAGGTAAGATCACCCGCAACACAAATGTCAGGCTGATCAGGGATGGTATCGTTGTTTATACCGGGGAACTTGGTTCGCTCAAGAGATTCAAAGATGATGTTAAGGAGGTTAGTTCCGGTTATGAATGCGGACTTAATGTAACCAATTTTAATGATATCAAGGTTGGAGACATCATTGAAGGTTACCAGGAGGTTGAGGTCAAGAAAAAACTTAAATAATCTATCCCAAAGGGAGTGTATCAAAAGTCATATGACAATTGTTTATGCATTACACTACCATCTATAAATAGCTATTTATTAATATGTTTAGATTTGGTGATTGACTTTTAAAACATAAAAATTGACTAATTTTTATGTTTTGATACACCCCCTTCTTATGCTATTAATTCAGCATACTCCGATGCTGACAATAACTCATCTATTTCGGAAGGATCTGTGATCTTGATCTTTATCATCCAACCAGCACCATAGGGATCCTTGTTCACAACCTCAGGTTTATCCTCAAGGCCCGGATTAACTTCAAGGACCTCGCCCCCAACAGGCATAAACATATCAGATACAGTCTTGACAGCTTCTATGGTACCAAATACTTCCTCCTTTTCAAGAGTCTCGCCCTCAGTCTCAATTTCAATAAAGACAATATCCCCAAGCTCGCCCTGGGCAAAATCTGTAATACCGACGAAACCAGATTCACCCTCAACGCGGATCCATTCGTGGTCTTTTGTGTACTTTAAATTTTCAGGAACATTCATATTTTGCGGAGTTTTTAATAGTTAGTAGTCTCAATATCTTTCATCAAAAATAAGTTTTTAAATCTATTAACACAATGAATAATTGATTTTTTAAAACATCATGCTCAGTATCTATCGGCAGGTGATATAAACCGGAGATTATGAATTAAAATTCATTATCTATTCCCAGCATTATCCTGGTTACTGAATGAGCGTAAATTTCAGGCTAAAGCCAAAATTAGTATTTGAGGTTTTATAGGTTGTAGCCACAAATGGATCATTAAGGCTGTGATCGAAAAACAACTGCAGATTGAACCTGTCACTAAGCACGTAATCCGCTGTTGATCTTATTGAAAAAATTGTCTGACCCGCAACTGCCTGGTTTACATCTTCAATAAGTTTTCTTGACAATGTTTTATTGTCCCTGACTGAAAAATCGAGCCGGATATTAAGATCACTTCTCAGTGCCCTTTGCGACCCTCCTGTGTTAATTATTATCTGCACATCATCGAACCTGTACCCGGCTCCAATAATCAATTCGTTATTCCGGACATCTGCCACCTGGTTATTGGCAAGGTTCAATGACACAGTTCGTGATTTTTTCCATTCAAACCTTGTTGTCAGACTGTTTTTCCAGTTAAGATCAACATTGATCATCGGACTGAACTGCTCGTTTATCGTAACTACATTCAGCTCATATTGAGGTATAAAATTAAGGTCAAGGTCCCTGATCCTGCTTATTCCGTCATCCTCCTCATTGTAGTACAGGTTTGTAGTATATGCTCCGATGGTATATGTACTCCTGTACTGATGTGCGATATTCACAGACCGGAATACTTTCTGCACAAGCTCGAATCTTGATAATCCATCAAAGTTTATTCTCCAGTTGGGCATCATATTCAGGAGTGTTGGGAACATTTCAAGACTGACCTTTTCCGGATCAGTCTTAGAATAGGCTGCAATAAAAGCCGGGATCAGAACTTCGCGTGAGCCAAGGGCATAACCATTCTTGTAGGGTCCTGTAATAGGGTCTCCGGTAGCCGGATCTATATCAGGATTATAAAAAGGATCGACTCCCATTCGTTCCTCAGCCCTTCTGCGGGATATGATTACTGTATTGGCTTTGAAATCTTCAAAGGCTTTTGATTTGTAAGCGTCTTTCTCATCTATCTTCTCAAATGCTGTACCCCATGATATAATAGTTATGGAAAAGTTACCTGTTATCATCCTGTTCCTCAATGAATCAGGGAAATTTCCAAATCTGTCGGCCCTGTAATATGATGCGATCGAGCTGGCAAATCTTCTGTCGGCCGTGACATCGATCCTCATACCCGGGAATGGTTCAACAGTACTTCTTATTGAAAATGTTTCCCGGTGATTTGATAATGCTGCTGTGTTCAGGAGGGTATCTGTCGACAACCATCCTCTTTCCAGAGCTTTGTCGAAAAAATTCGGATCATTATATCCCAATATAAACGGTATACCAGGGGCCAGTCTATTATCCACGCTGCTCATCCCGACGAACCGTGTCCCCGGCGTATAGCCTGGCAGGATCTGACCCTGATCAACTGAATAGGTTGCTGAGATATTCCTTACTCCCATCATGGCCCTGACAAAGTATTCACCTGCAATAATCAACGGACTTCTTTTCTTTTCAACCTGGCCCTCCACCTGAATAGTTGCATTGTTGATATCCTCATCAGAGGTAAAGGTTATCTTGTTATCTGAAACAATCTCCAGTTTACCTTTTGCCTCGGTACCATCACTCTTCCTGATAGTTACGTTAATGTCGCGGGTACCGAGATTGTGATAGATGTTCTTTACGCTTCCGGACCTGAAATTGACATTCTCCCTTGAATAGTTAGCGGTTTCATATTCACTCTTTCTTGCCTGGGCTGCACCTGGCCTGGTGTTCCTTTCTATATTTTTCAGGAAATTTGACTTGTTGTAAAGATTGGTGAAATTAGCCTGTGATGTTACAGTAGCTGAATTGGAGTTTTTAATTGTATTCCCCAGTTGAATATTCAAACTGTCTGGGAATATTGGTCCTGCCAGCCAGTCATAGTTAGCGCCGTATCTCAGGTTGGAGCTCAACCAACTCATCATAGGAAGCTTATTGACCGGGATGTTATAATTAACGCTGATCGAATGCCTGTAATGCGTTGTGCGGCCAAAGTCCCTCAGGTTCATCATTACCGAGTCTTTCCATATCTCATACTCATCACGATACCGCTCCTTATCAACTCCGCCCACAGGCTCATCGATCCTTGAAAGATTTGTGGCGGTAAAATCTATTTTTAATTGATTGGTGAGATCATATTTCACATCATAGAACCTGGTCCATTCCAAGTCCTTCCTGAAGGTTGGTTTAATCTTTATATATGGATTGTTGATGTTACGGGTTTTAACCTCACTGTAGTACCTGCTTAAATCGGTCCTGAATCCAAGGTATTTGGGGAAGAGGTAAAAATTAAAGTCCCTGATAAGTCTTAAAACAGGAGATCTCAGGATTTTTGAATTCTTAAAAGGTGCAATATTTTTCGGCCTTGAATCATAATAATAGTTGATCCCTCCCCGCCAATTTTTTTCAATATTGATCTCTGTATTTATATTGCTTCTGTAAGTCTCGTTAAAGGTATAGTTAATTGAAACATTGGATAAATCCCATGGGTAGGATTTCTCTTTTCTTCGAGTTATCCCAGCGTTGCTTACGGTAATGGTTTTCCTCCTGGTAAAATCTTCAGCAATGGTTTTAACTGAATCCCTCACTTCAGGGTCCTGTAAATTCGCAAGTGCCTCCTTAAAAGGTATATCCGGATCGAGCGGATTATACTGAGGCTGTATATGATTTTCAGAATAGCCAACATATACAGGAAGCCTCACTCCTGCTTTTTCCGGGAAGAATTTACCAAGTTCAAGATTTGACGACAGGTCATATTTCATTACCTGTTCCTTGCTTCTCTCATTTACCTTCATATCGAGGCTCCCGAAGCCAGGTGTGCTCGTCTGACCTACAACATCAATAGTACCCAGATCGGCAAGACGGGCTTGCAGCCTGGCATTTGCTGCCCATCCACCATCTTCATTGAAATCACTCAACCTGAGTTCATTAATCCAGACCTCCGCCGACTTCGGATTTCCGTCATCATTATTAATATCCCTTGTTTTGATAGGGTTTCTGACACCTACCATGATCACTCTTATATTACTGAGATTAGGATTTCCTGACACTCCTATACTTGCGTTTCCATGAGGGTAAATGAATTTATCAGAACGGCTCAGCGATGAACCTGCCCGGTCGAGTTCGGCATTTCTCGCCTGCTTGGCATCCTGGAATAAAGAGAGGTCTATATTGAAGCTATTCTCTTCGGGCCAGACAATAGCACGGTCTTTGTCATCCTCCTTGCCATAATACCCTGGAGGCGTAAGTTTCAGGGGTATCTCATATTCATAAAAATTACCCTTATAGTCAGACCCGATCCTTATGAACACTGTCAGCTCATCGTCATATAGCGGCTCTCCGATCAATGCTTCACCATGAACCTCCATTCTCAGTTTACGATATTGCCTGATATCAAGATTCACATTTTTGAAAGCAGCCCTTGCATCTCCATCTTCAAGGTCATAAACCCTCAATGCCATCGACTGTTCGTTCATTTGCCTGATCTGCGGATTTGACGGATCAATAACACGATCAAACCCAGGAGGCAGAACATAATTTACCGGTTCTTTCCCGGCATTTTCTTCTATGCTTACGGAGCTGATCTCAAAAGATCCATCTTCAGGCTCGGGAACATTTACCCTCTCCCCTCCTTCAAGAAATGAGATATTGTACTTTCTCCATTCAGCCCTGACAAGATCAAGCTTTGCAAATCGCAGTACAATATCATCGGTATAGCCTCTCATAAACATCCTCATGAACCTTATGGATTTGAAATCCTGTATCGACCCTACCGTCCTTTCATAATCGGTAATGGGTATCTTAAACTGATACCATTTAACGGTTGATTTATCACCGTTCGCCAGAGTGGCTGTATACTCAATCTCATCAACAATAAAATTAGACCCAATATGCATATCACCTGGCCGAATACTAACTCTGTACTGGTAGTAGCTCTCTGTTTCGCTAAGCGTATTATCCCTGTTGATATCCTCCATATCGGGTAGTGTTGATCCGCTTGTAGGATATGATTCCTGTGACATCTCAGATGTTGGTGAGTTTCCTTCCAGGCCATTATATTTCTTGTACCTCTCAAGTATCCCGGCCTGCTGGTTATCATAGTCAGTTCCCCTGAAATAATGGAAATCATCATTTGATGGATCCTGGGTTATACCCTCAAAAGCAACAGGTGTGACAATCGCTGCAGCGGCCTGCAGATAGGTATCAAAAAAAGATCTTTCGTCCCTATTTGAGAGTCCGTCGAGACCGATATCCTGATAACGCCTTGAGTCAGGAACATTATCAAATGCATGAACAACAGCCTGAACTGTCGGAACACGTCCCCAGATAGTTGTATCAATATTAATTAACTCAGGAGATGCAGGTAGTCCGTTCTCAAAACTCTTACGCGAATCCCTGAGGATATCCTCAGAAATATTTCCAAGGTTAAAGTAAAGATCACCCCCCTGCAACATATCATCTTCCACAAATGGATCCATCAACCAGAATTTAATATATTGGATATTGGCATTCTCAAAGTCACTGGTGATGACCTCTCTCATTATCCCTCCCCATCTGGTATCCGGATTACTGAGCTCACCGTTGACATTCATCCCGGCAGAATATAGCGTAGGGTCGGTTTCGTAATTATATGGACCCTTTTCATCAGGGTATAATGCAATGTTTAAGACAGCAATATTGGTAGGAATCCCTGATGGGCTCTCTTTAAACGGGAACAATTCATTCTCATAAACCTCCCTTACAAAATGACTCGATTGAAGGTCCAGATTATTCTTAATATGATCAGGTGTTGTTGATCCGGACCGTAGGAACAATGGATCAATAACATACCAGGCCAGTTTTGACCTGTTATATCCGCTTATCCAGTCATTATTGAATTTTGCCTCGGGAAAGAGGTCATCCTGGCCCTGTGGCACACTCGACAGCACCCATGCATTATAAGTTTTCATATCGAGAGGGATCTCACTCGCTTCAAAATCATCAATATATGAGTTTCCTGCTGCTGTGATGGCCTTCGAGTGTCCCGGGATAAGGTGTGCAAACTCACCAAAAAAGGTAACAGTTGATTTTTCCTTTGTTTGGATCAGCGGCAGGGCATCAACCATTTTGGTCAGAAACTGTGATTCTGACCTGTATGAAGAATTAAGTCCCAGGATGGTATTGGAGATTGGCTCTTCCCCAAAATTCACCTTTTGGGTATAAGGCCTTTCAGTAAGATGAAGTATTGTTCCACCGATATTAAAATCTCTGGACACCCTGTAATTGAGATGTGTGCCTACTAACGTTTTGGTTTGGAATCCAAAAAACTGGTTGCTTTCAAGTGATACCTGGATAGGGGTTTGTGATTCGATAAGCGCCGGGTTTATTATTTTTACCCTCCCGGCGTTATAGTCAACCGTGTAGTCTACATTCTCGGTAAGGGGTACTCCACCCGCTGTTACCTTAACACCACCCTGGGGTATATTTATTGCATTCAGAGCAATTTCTGATCCGGAGGAGGAGGAATAGGTACCTGCAATCTTGAATTTGTTTTTCTCCGCGCTCTGAACTGCCTTGGTATGTGTTGAATCATACAACTCCTGAAAAATATATTTCTGAGCAATAGAAGGATCGCTGAATTTACTGCCAAGATAACTGCCAAATGGTTCGACAACAGGGAATATCAAACGACCCTTTGCCGGATCAATAGTTATTCCCGGGATGAAATCGAAAACACCATCCGATTCCCTGTCAAGCTGGCTGTTCAGGTTATCAAGACCCAGTACCTGCAGTAAGATCTGGTCTCTCAGATTACCATCAGGTATATAGTTTATAGAATTACCCGTCTTGTCATCCTGGTATAATAAATGGAGTTCAAAGTCCCTTGTTTCTATCTGATATGCACCCAGTGCATAGATGTTCTTCATCATCAGGTCCCAGGTCGGTAACCTCGGGGTAAGGGTTGTCCCTTTCAGGAGCTTAAGCATAAGTGCTTCAGGTGCACCTATTCCATCCGTTGAGAACTCACCTACTTTGTAAACCTGCCCCCCATAGGTAAACTCATATGCTACTGCCAGAACTTCGTCATTATGTAAAGGAACATTCACTGAGATGTACCCAAGCTGCTTATTAAAGGTAAATTCACGACTGTTTAACCTTCGTGCATTTTCAATTTTTTCATAGTCTCTTCCAATCTGGAAGTCAGGTGACAGTGAACTAAAAGTGTTAGTAACCTTATCTACATCTCTCACAGCCTGATACGTAGTCATCAATTCAGCATACAATCCGTTAATTTCATTGAAAGGCAGGAAGCCGGTACCAGGAAGCTGTTGGAAAGCAGGCAACCGGTTAAATATATTTGGATGATTTTCTGCCAGGTCCATAAATGCAACAATATTTCTTGTCTCCTCAAAATTGCTGGTCTTGTTGGTTACCCAAACTTCGATCCTTTCAATATTTATTCCTGAGGTAATTACCGGCAGGTTTCTTAATGCTTCATTGTAGGTATCCCTGAAGTACTGGCTTAAAAAGAAATGCTTGTTTGCTTCGTATTCATCTGCATATACTTCATAATCACTTAGTTGTGCGCCGCCTCTTACCTCAACGGTCGATGATTCGCCCTTCTGTTGCGACAACACTGTTGTTACCGTAAGCCTGCCGAACTGCATTTCAGTTTTCAACCCGAAAAGGCTGTGGCTTCCTGTTATCAGAGTACCTGGCAACGGCAATGTTACATCACCGGCTTCAATCTTTTTGATTATCTCGTCTTCGGTACCTGAATACTCCAGTTTTGTTCTGTTCTCAAAATCGAACATCGCTTCGGTATTATAGTTGATACCCAGTTGCATCTTATCACCAATGGTGCCGGTTACATTCATCTGGATCTTTTCCTGGAAGTCAAAGGTCGGTATAGTCCGTAGCTTTTCTGAAAGGGTGGGATTCTCCGTTCGTGAAATGTTAACACCGAATATAAGTTCAGCCGAGCCCTGTGGGATAATGTTTATGGTATTTGAGCCAAATATCTTATCAAAAGCTTCACCTCCGAATTGAATCTGGGGGATCAGGGAGGATCTTACTCCTGCCTGATCACCCGAAATTTTTTCCTTCCAGTAGAGTCTCATCGACTGCTCAAACTGGAATCTTTTATACTCTTCAGGGCTCATGTATACAGGGGTACGGAAATCAAGAGCTCCTACCTTCTGGTATATTATATATTCATTTTTTTCAGGATCATACTCCACGCGGGGATTATAATTCGATGGTTGATTGAGATAGAGGGGTGATTGTGGTTGCACCTGCCAGGGATTACCGGTCAGATCAGGGTAGGGATAACGCAGCTTAATAATAGTGTCCCGTCGAATTGTATCCTGTTGAAAAAGAGGATAGAAACAGGGCACCGCATCTGATCCGACAGCAGGGAGCAACAAAACCAGAGCAAAAGCCAGCAAAGTAAAGTACCTGTTATATACTAAACCTGATCTCAAAAATATTACCTTCAGTTCTACAAAATCTTCAAGGCTTCCTTTATAAGCATTTCAACTGCAAGTTCCCTGTCCTCCCGAAGGAGTTTATCAAGTACCTTGCCTACGTTGCTTCTGGGAAAACCAAGCATCACTAATGCAGTAAACGCTTCATCACGTTTTGTATTGCCCGGTAAATCGAAAATTTCGCCTGCAACAGTTGATTTTCCAACCCTGTCTTTGAGATCAACAATTATTCTCTGGGCAGTTTTTAATCCAATACCCTTAATGCTTTTGAGCGAATTAACATCAGATTCAAGTATGGCAGTTTCTATTTCTTTTGGGTCGAGTGAGGAGAGCATCATCCTGGCAGTATTTGCCCCAACACCCGAGACCGATATCAAATGTCTGAATATTTGTCTTTCATACACACCTGCAAAGCCGAACAACTGCTGACTATCTTCCCTGATAATTTCATGTATGAGCAACTGAGGCTCTGTGCTCCCCTCAAGCTGAGAGAAGGAACATAGTGAGATATTAACAAAATATCCAATACCCGATGATTCAATAACCAGGAATGTCGGGGTTAGTTCTATTATACGACCTTTAATATACTCTATCATATAACATCAGTGTCATTATTCTCCTCAGGCAGATCTTCAGATCCTGTCTGGGTGTCCAGTTCATATGATTTTAGAGGATTGCTGTTTATTTCCTCATACATTTCCCTGTTCCTGTAAATATCTATTGCCAGGTATATAGCATTCCTGAAAGAATTTTCAGATGCCTCACCTTTCCCTGCTATTTCATATGCCGTCCCATGATTAGGTGATGTTCTAATGAATGGCAATCCTGCCGTGAAGTTTACCCCCGAGTCAAATGCAATGGATTTGAATGGCGCAAGACCCTGATCGTGGTACATTGCCAGAATTCCATCGAATTTGGAAAATGAGCCAGCTCCGAAAAAACCGTCTGCCGGGTAGGGTCCAAAAACAAGCAAGTCCTTCTCATTGGCATCCTTTAATGCGGGAATTATTATTTTCTCTTCCTCATCACCAAGCAAACCCTCATCCCCGGCATGGGGATTTAATGAAAGAACAGCTATTCTGGGTTTCCTTATGCCAAAATCGACCTCCAGCGATCTGTTCATTATCTTCAGTTTCGACAATATGAGCTCTGAAGTGATTGTTTCGGGAACCTTCTTAAGCGGTATATGTCCTGTTACAACACCTATCTTCATATTCTCGCTAACCAATATCATAAGTACATCATCCACTCCAGCCTTCGACCTGAGGTATTCAGTATGTCCGGGAAATCGATAACTTTCAGACCATATATTATGCTTATTTATTGGCGCTGTTACCAGAACATCCAGCTTACCATCCATAATATCATCCACTGCCATGTCAAGTGGTCTGGCTGCCGATTCTCCGGCCATCGATGTTGATTTGCCCAGTTCAACCCTGACGTTATCGTCGAGGCAGTTAATAATATTAGCTCTCTTTGAGGCTGCCTCACCAACTGATCTGATACTGGTGAAGCTGAAATTTGAAATATTCAGCGCTTTTCTGTGGTAGGCCGCCACCTTGGGAGAACCATATACAACCGGCATGCAATACTCCAGAACGCGGTTATCCATAAGTGTTTTAATGATAACCTCATACCCAATACCATTTATATCACCATGCGTAATCCCCACTCTTATAATTTCGGTACTCATATCAAGTTTTTCTTTTATTATTTTCCCCCTCTTCTGAAAGTCTGGTCAGGAGACTCACCAGCAGCCTTACCCCGGTGCCAGATCCACCTTTTAATCTGTAGTGGTCATCCTTTTTCAGCATTGATACTCCCGCTATATCAAGGTGAATAAATGAAGACTCAACGAAATTCTCCAGGAACTTTCCTGCTGTTATTGCTCCGGCCTCCTTACCTCCAATATTCTTAAGATCTGCGATATCGGATTTCAACAATTCTGCATATTCATCAAAAAATGGCATTCTTGCGACTCTTTCATACTGACTGAGCCCGGCCTCTTCAAGTAACCTGAAAAAGTGATCAGGGGCATTGCCCATTACCGCAATAGCCTGATTACCAAATGCATTAGCTGCCGACCCGGTTAATGTAGCAATACTTATTATAAGTTCCGGCTTAAACTTCTCGGCATAACTGAGGGCATCCGCCAGGATCAGACGACCTTCAGCATCAGTATTTTGTATTTCAACTGTTTTCCCGTTAAACATTGTTATAACGTCACCGGGGGCAAACGCACTCATCCCGGGACGGTTATCTGTAGCAGGAACCAGGGCAATTAGATGGTACGATAGCTTTAATCTTGCAATGACATATATTACTGCTGCTGCAATAGCGCCCCCGGCCATGTCGGACTTCATCTCTTCAATATAGTCGGTTGGCTTCAGGTTGAGGCCACCAGTATCAAAGACCACTCCCTTCCCCACCAGAACAATTGCTTTATTATTTACCGGTGATTCCGGCCTCCATTCCATTACTGTAAATGTTGGAGGATCAGGGCTACCTCTGTTTACTGCAAGCAGTCCACCCATTTTAAGTGCCTCAATCTTTCTTTTGCTATATATCTCAGTGGTGACTCCCGCCTGGTGAACAAATTCTGTCATTCGTCTGGCAAACATGCCGGCATTCAGGTAATTTACAGGTTCATTTACCAAGTCGCGGGTAAAGTATACAGCCTCAGTAATTGTACGAAGTCTGTCAACATCCAGAGTTTCCTTATCATATATCAGTACCTTTTCAGGATATACCGAATAGTTGTCTTTCTTTGTTTCGCTCTTGTACTTACTGAACTGGTAACATCCAAGTATCAATCCCTCAGCTAAATTGTAGAGCCCATTCACTGAAGTTTGATGCGACATAAGAGCAACCGATAACTGTTTATGCTGCTTCAGTTTTTCCAGGACCCTGATCCCGGCTTTGCGCAGCTCCTCATCTCTCTTTACCGGCTCCAGGTCGACTCTTTCCCTTACAATACAGGCTATTCTCTGATAGGAGTTTACTGTTATTACATCCTCCTTATCGGCCAGGCATCTTTTTATATATTCCTTTTCCAGGCCGTCAAGCTTCAATTTGGGAGGCATGGTGTCAGAACCTATTACACATACTACAGATTGATCTACTGATAGTTGAGCTACTCTTTCAATTACCGGACTCATATTGTTAGCTTAGGATTAAATCACGCAAAGTTAATAAATTAATAAATGGTTTTAATGATTATACACTACCTTTATGGCCTTATGCATAGCAGGGAATTATTATTCGATAAAGCGTTAAATCTGGAAAGTCTATCGGTTGAGGAAGCCCTATTCCTGTATCACAATTCTTCCATTCCTGAATTGATGAATATTGCTTTCTCTCTCAGGAAAATTCATATTCCCGGCGATTTTGTCGGATGGCAGATTGACAGGAATGTGAATATTACCAATATATGCTTCTCTCAGTGCAGCTTCTGTAACTTTTGCAGAAAGCCAAAAGATCCTGATACTTATATTACCAGCTTTGAGGAGTATGAGGTAAAGATAGGTGAGCTGTTTGAAATGGGAGGTGATCAGCTGTTATTGCAGGGAGGAATGCATCCTGAGCTTGGGCTTGATTATTATACAGACCTGTTCAAGGGTCTCAAACAGAGATTTCCGGAGTTGAAACTGCATGCCTTAGGCCCGCCTGAGATTGTGCATCTGGCCCGCAAGGAATCTTTAACTTATGGAATCGTACTGAAAAAGCTGGCTGAAGCGGGCCTTGACAGTCTGCCTGGAGCAGGTGCGGAGATTCTTTCTGACAGGGTCAGGAAAATTGTCTCACCAGCCAAAGCCACATCCCGTGAATGGCTTGATGTTATGAGGATTGCTCACAAAATGAATCTGCCAACATCCGCAACAATGATGTTTGGACACATTGAAACGATCGAAGAACGGCTGCAACACCTTGCCTTGATAAGGGAGGTTCAGTCAGAAAAGCCCGAGGGAAACAATGGATTCATTTCGTTCATCCCATGGCCATTCCAGGACAAGGGGACACGGCTAGCTGAGAAGCAGGGTGTCCGGAACAGTGTAAACATGATTGAGTACATTCGAATGGTTGCATTAAGCCGTATAATGCTGCCAAATATAGTGAACCTACAGTCATCGATCCTCACAACCGGTAAGGATACGGCAATAATGACCCTCTATGGAGGGGCAAATGACCTTGGGTCGGTTATGATCGAAGAAAACGTCGTCAGCGCTGCCGGATCATCTAATATGTTTAATGCTGAACAGCTACCCATGATAATCAGGGAAGCTGGATTTACTCCAAGACTAAGGAATCAGAAATATGAGCCTCTGTAGGTCATTTTTGAGATTTTGTCTCCTCCTCTGAACCTGTATTAAAGTCAACCGTGTACAATATTGCTTCAAGCTGCCTTAGCAATTCCCTCTTGTTATCATGTGGCGCATAGACAAATCCGTCGACCATGACAAACCTGTTGTTTACTTCGTCCTTTGTAACGAGGCAGACAAATGGCCCCCCCATGTATCCATTCTCAAGGGTCCATAATCCCTTAAGTTCGGCATAATTCCTGTCTCTGAATCTGAAAGTCCGGTACTGCACCGGTATCTGATCCTCAATTTTCATCCAGGTACCATCTACCGATCCTTTTATCCTGGTTCGGGTCATATTGTTGCGTATCGATTTGATGCTGTCCTCGTTAAAGTAGTTCTCTCCGTCATAATCAAAATAGTGTACCAGAATCGCCTGAGTTGTCATGGGTGTCTCATATGAGAACCAAAGGAATCCTTTCTCATTTACATCCATTTTATAGTTACTGGGAACATATAACAGCATTTTGTGATTTTCCTTCAGGTTGGTGAATGTGGGGGTATTGATCGACCGTTTGTAATACGAGATCCACCTGTCACGCTCTGCAATATTGATCTTATCTGTGATCGATTTTTTTTCCTTTTCAAGAAGCTTAATTACTGAATTATCGTCAGGACCCTCCAGATTGATCATCAATTGTGTATTTGCATAGGTATTGGTTTTGAACGAAGCTTTTGGCTCGGTATTATCCGGTCCACAGTCTATAAAAATCACATTCCGGTGGGTCATGTAAATACTTCCAAAAGCTGTAGGTGCAACATTTGTAATGTTGAACATTGGTTCGGATTGAGGGAGACCATCGACCGCTGAAGAGAACACCTCTCTGATTTTCTCACCAAGAGCTCCGTCCCACTTGGCTTTATCGATTACCACAACTACCTCTCCGGTACTTCCTGCAACATTCGGAAGCATTGAGCCTCCTCCTTCTGAATTTCTGAAACAGGAGCAAAGAATCAAGCTTGAGGCAAAAACCAGGGAAAGCGTGACATTGATTTTCATTTCAATTATGTTTTGGTTATACCGGCTGTTTTCCGGGAAACGAGGTAACCGGTTTGGAAAATTACTATATCTGTAAACTTACATTATTTTCTATAACAAAAAAAAAGCCTGCAATAACTGCAGGCCTCAAATATCGTGCTAGAAGTTGTTAAACTACTTTTCATCATTTTCCTCCTCCTTGGGCTCTTCCTTTGTCGCTTTCCTAAACTCTTTCATTCCCTGTCCTATTCCTTTCATTAATTCAGGAATCTTACGGCCTCCAAAAAGGATTACCACTACAAGGACTATCAGGATTATCTCCATCGGACCAAATGTAAAGGCTAAAATATTCATTTCACTCAATTATTTACAATTAATAATCAGCGTAAAGGTATAAAAAAAAACTATTTATTGAGTACATACTTTATAATATCATTCCCATTAGCATAAAGTAGTAGTGCAAGCAAAAGTATCATTCCTGTAATCTGTGAATATTCAAGAAATTTATCGCTGGGTTTACGGCCTGTAACAACCTCATACAGAAGGAATATTAGATGTCCTCCGTCTAGGGCAGGGATCGGTAGAACGTTCATAATCCCAAGAATAATTGAAAGAAAAGCTGTAAGGTTCCAGAACGCTTGCCAGTTCCACACACCCGGGAATATTCTGCCGATTGTGATAAACCCCCCCAGCGATTCGTAACCCTTGGCCTGCTTTGAGAAAATAATCTTAAACTGCTTCAGGTAGTCCTTAAGTGTTTTGAATCCCTTGGTTATTCCAGCAGGTACAGATTCAGGAAAACTGTATCTGATTGTCCTGAATTCAAAATAATCTGCATAATTCAATCCTTCCCTTTCAATTCCTATCATGCCTTCAGGAGTAGTTGTAAGAGGTATATCCAGTCTATCGCCGTTACGATTGATATTTGCAATAATATCCCTCCCTTTCAGTCCTGAAAGATAATTCTGATACTGATCATTAAATTCAAAAATAAATCCATCTATCCCAATTAACTCATCCCCTATCTGAAACCCGGCCTCACGGGCAGGAGATTCCTTCATGAAATCCACAACTTTAAAGCTGTATGGGATTCTTGCTCCAATTTTGCCTTGTCCCTTGATAATCAGCGGCAGGAATTCATCTGAGATCCTTATGCCAATCTGTTTCCCGTCCCGTTCAACCGTTATGACTTCTCTTTCATTTAATACTACATCAGGTATAATTTCGAAAAAGTCTTCAATCTCCTCGCCATCAATTGAAACAATATTATCCCCATTTTTAAATCCCATCTTTAAGCCAACTGAATCAGTTACGATTCCATAGGTAACATTTTTTGTTGGCAGATAGGTTTCACCCCATGAAAACAGGACCATGACATAAATGAAAAGAGCAAGAATGAAGTTAAACAGGACACCTCCCACCATTATCAGAAGTCTTTGCCAGGTAGGTTTTGACCTGAACTCCCAGGGTTGCGGCGGCTTTTTCATTTGCTCCTTATCCATTGATTCATCGATCATCCCGGATATCTTGACATATCCTCCGAGCGGCAACCATCCCATCCCGTATTCAGTTTCTCCTCTTTTAACCTTGAAAAGTGAAAACCATGGATCAAAAAAGAGATAGAATTTTTCAACTCTCGTTTTGAAAAGTTTAGCGAAAATGAAATGCCCCAGCTCATGTATTATGACGATTATTGATAAGCTAAGTACAAACTGTATTATTTTGATTAAAACGATCATCTCTTCCTTTGTTTACTTACTAAATTTATAGCCGCCTCCCGACTTAATCTATCGGACTCTTCAAGCTCTTCTAATGAAGGGTTGTTAACACTCTTGACTATCTCAAAAACCTGTTCAATTAAATCAGTCATCTGTAAAAACCCAATCTTTCTGTTCAGAAAGGCATCAACTGCTATTTCGTTTGCAGCATTCATTATGCAAGGTTTGGTCCCTCCCTCCCGGATTGCTGAATATGCGATTGCAAGGTTACGAAATTTTTTTAAATCAACCTCTTCGAATGTCAGGGTACCAAAGTCCCGCGGATTGAATCTGGGCAAATCGGTAAAAAGTCTCTCAGGATACTCGAGTGCATAAACAATCGGCAATCTCATGTCAGGAAGCCCAAGCTGCGCTTTTACAGATCCATCAGCGAAGTGAACGAATGAATGAATTATTGATTGAGGGTGAATTATAACCTCTATCTGATCGGGATCCAAATCGAAGAGCCATCTTGCTTCAATTACCTCAAGACCTTTATTCATCATTGAAGCTGAGTCAATTGTAATTTTATTTCCCATGTTCCATTTAGGATGACTAAGGGCCTGCTCGGGTGTCGCATCATTCATCTGGTCAATGGTGTAACTTCTGAATGGGCCCCCGGAGGCAGTTAAAGTGACCTTTTCCACAGGATTCCCAAATTCTCCAACCAGGCATTGCAATATGGCAGAATGCTCCGAATCGATTGGGATTATCTTACTTTTACTATCCCTGTTCAGTTCCCTTATCAGCTCCCCGGCAACAACCAGAGTTTCCTTATTGGCAAGAGCTATATCCTTCCCTGCCCTGATTGCAGCAATTACAGGCCTCAGTCCCGAATAACCCACCATGGCAGCCACGACCATATCGACCCTTTCTGAAGCAACAACCTCCTCAACTGCTTTTATGCCTGCATATATCTTTACGGGAATCTCTTTCAGGGCCCCTTTCAGGAGTCCAAGGTGCTCCTGGCCGGTTATAACTACTATGTCAGGAGAAAATCTTTTTGTCTGCTCAATAAGCAGTTCAATATTACTATTGGCAGTCAGGATCTCAATACCGAACCGTTCCGGATGTTTTGACACTATGTCAAGGGTTTGTGTACCAATCGATCCCGTTGAACCTAAAACTGCCAGCCTCTTCAAAACAACCTCCTCAATTAAAACAATATGTAATTCTGGGGATCAAGCGCTTCACCCTGGTACCATATCTCAAAGTGGAGATGGGGTCCGGAAGTATATAGTTCACCTGAGTCTCCAACTATAGCAATCCCTTCGCCAGCAACTACATTATCCCCAACCTCCTTCAGCAAAGATACATTATGCTTGTATATTGATATCAGATTTGTGGAATGCTGTATCTGTATAACATAGCCCGTCTCCATTGTCCATCCGGTAAAAATAACTGTTCCGTCCAGGGTGGCAGAGATAATGGCTTTGGGTGATGTCACGATGTCGGTCCCGTAATGCTTCGTTCTTGGATCAAATACACCCGAAACCAGTCCCTTCACAGGAGGGAAAAAATGGATATTAGCCAGACTTACAGACTCTTCAATATAGGTGGAAACCAATGTAAGATTATACTGCTCCTCCTGTTCAACCTGCAATCTGAGCAGTGAATCCTCTTCTGAACGATTAAAGGTAATGTTCCCATAGCTCGCATTTGTATCCTGGCCTGCTACCCTGTCGATCGGCTCCTGCCCCGAAATAATTGTATTAAGATTCCTGAAATACTGGTCGCGGAGATTGAGCTCCTGCTCCAGTGAATCCAGCAGGATTGCATTCATTCTGATACTTCTTACCGTATTTCCATCCGGATAACCCGGGATAAACTCACGCAGATTGGTAAGAGCGATTGCGGCACTTGTTAAGCCAATTATCATTAGCAGGATAAATGTTAACAGTAAGAAACCGTTATATCTTGTCATTCTTATATGCCAGACCTCTTCAAAAGTCTTGTCGTTATATACAGAAAATCTGTATTTATCCCTCCAGCTTCGTTTTTCTTCGTTTTTTGCCATACGGTTTCAGTTCAAGAGGGTGCAAAGATAATAAATAGAGCGCACTTCTAGCTTACCTTTACTGCTTTATCTTCGCTCTGCCAGAGCCCATGTTTTGTACATACTGCCATTGCAGAAAGATTCATTGACACCTGTGGAGCCACTATATAAAAATCGACCTCAATATTTGATGCCCTGTTTCCATAGGCGCCGGATGAATACCTTGTTTCGGCCAGAAGTGTTTCCCTGTTCCATAGTTGCAGCAGACTTATATAATGTTCATGATCATCCGGATGAGTGTAATCCTCACCCATTTTCACCTTGACCCTGAACAACTCCCCGGTTTTTACCTCATCCTGGCAAACAACGTGAGGCATATGCCTGTCAAGATAGTCACGCTTCAGTTCCTTTTCTTCCTTTTCAATTTCGGTTGCTTTAAATACTCTTGGCATATTACAGGTTTTATTAATTGTACTGTTTAAACTACAAAAGTTGAATAATGTTATTCATGCAAAATTATAAAATTAAGTTGATTTGCCGGGCTGGAAAAACCAGTGGCCCTGACCATAGTTGGCCGGATCATATTGACCACCAAAAGCCAGAGTTGAGTGCTTATTTGTTTAGTTATGTATGTTAATTGTAATGTGACCGGCCAAAGGTGGCCAAGATGTCCGGCTTTTGCAAATACAAACAGACTGCTCACACTAAATCGATATTGGGTGATCAACACATCCGATTTTTGCAATACATGTCAAATAAATCGCCAGGTTAAAATGCATAACTAAAGTTTTAAATTTAAGGTTTGCAGTTCCACTTAGTAATACACATAACTTTTGTCCCTGTCTCTTTGACGATTTACAGCCATCAATTCCATCCCATCCCAGAATTTGCCATAAGAATTGAGATGGGATTGTGATAGATACATTTACGATTTCTTTCTGATCAGTTTTCTTCTAAGGATAATAATTAAGAATGTGCTTAATGTGACTACAATAATATTGAAAATGAAAAGGACCTTATTAAATCCAATCACATAGTCTTCAATATCTTGAACTGATTCTGGATTATATTCCAAGTCAGTTAATCTTTCAAAAGCAATTTCAGAATCAGGTATATTCCATAATGGAAAATATCCGATACCATCGTGAATAGTTTCACGTTCTGAAAGTTTAACTGCAAAAAAGGGCGGGAATATACAAATTAAAACTATAAGAAATATTCCAGGAGTAATTAAAATTCTTTCGATTTTGTCCATAATGAGTGTTTTAAACTTATTGAGCCTGCTATTGGTTCTTTCGCATCCGATTAAAAATAGGGATTTTCAATCAAATTTGATCTTAGTTGAGTCATATTATGTGTCTCAGATAATGCAGCAAATGAACCCCAACATTTATTGCAGCAATCAATGCTGCGTATGGCTACAGGCTATTTTTTCATTTCCTGCCTCTGATAAATATGAAATCCCCTCCTTCATCACCCACATTTTGTATAGTCCCGAACTGGGGAACATTCTCAGAATTATTGATCACCGCCATTCTCATTTTTGAAAATAGTTCTTCCGCCGAAAGATATTCATTTGTATTCTCCTTCAGGTTTTTAATAAGGTACTGGAAGAAAACACTCTTGTCAGGCACTTCGGTAAGCGTCCCACTTGTGATTGCTTTGCGGCTGTCCATCTGATAAAGCATTTCAATTGCATAAGTAGCAGAGAAAGCCGATCTAGTTTTGAATATTCCTCCGCTGAAACATGCATCAGCAATTAATAGTGTATGTTTGGACTTTATTGCACCCAGATAATTTGTAAGATCAGTATTCGGAATCCAGTTAACCGGATTGTTTTTACTTGCATCCCTGGGAAGCCAGTACCCAACTCCCATTCCTTCGTCCCAGAAACCATGGCCGGCATAGAAAATCAACAGGTTATCAAATGGTTCAATCCTGGAGCGAAGCTGATGAAGTGTACCAATGATATCGGCTTTAGTTGGATTCTTTAGCAGAATTACATTATCCGTTTCGAAATTATACTCAGTTGTCAGGGTTTTATACAGTTCAGTTGCATCATTTAATGGTTCTGACAGCTCCATGATTCCAGGATCATCATATTTTTCATTTCCTATCAGCAGAGCAAAATTGCGCGCTGCGTGTAAACTATATTCAATTGTCACACTGTTACTTACTGTATCATCATCAGCAAAAATCTCTATCCTGACATCATTAAATCCCAGCTTTAGAGCCACTATTTCGTCAACCTGAAAGGCACAATCTCCATTGGGAATTATCTTATTGCCCAGATATCCATTTACAAAAGAGTTGTCGCGGTATATAACCAGCTTTCTTATGGGTGCCGTAGCTTTAATGCAGGCTTCCAGGTTATACTTATCACTGGCAGTAATAACTGTTGAGGCTGAGGGCTGGGTTATCTGGATACTATAGCTGTTTTTCTCTTTCACGGGCGCTTCAGGTTCTGCTGCCCTTTCTGAAGCAGGATCGGTAATAATCTGTGTTGGCCTCTCCGAGTGGAATTGAACCATGGTATTATTAAGAGCCATATCGGTAGCGACTATCCTGACAGTATTCCTCCCGAATGCCTGTGGTACTTCAGCAAGGAACTGACCATCGGCCGATACTATGGCTTCGACGCCATTAACCATTACTGCAAAAATACCTCCCTGGTCCTCAACTTTACCCTTGACTATCAATGTCCTTGTATCTGATTTTACAAGTGAATCCTGTGATAAAACCGGAGTTTCCAGGGTAATGACCGGAGGTGATATATCAGTCCGAGACCTGCTCTGGTCAGTGAATTTCTTCAGATCAGCTCCGGTTTTGGAAATATTGAATTGTTTCACTCCGGATTTGCTCTCGGAAACCTGCGGAAACAGTGTAAGACAGAGCAGCAATAACACATTGATTAAAACTCCTTTTTTCATAACCTGATTTTTGAATATACTTTAAAACCTGACACCCATGCATACTGAGAAATAGTATTGAGGGGATATAACTTCCCTATTGTCTTCCATATCAACAGGTCCGGGTTCAATGTGAGTTACGAGCATCGTAAATGAAATACGGTTGATATCGGTTGTAAGACCAAATGAAGGGCCGAAAAGTTTGTCTGTATTATATGGACCTCCCAGTGCATCTCGATCCATAATAATGAGACGGGTTCTCTGAAATCCAGCCATTATATGCATCTGGAAAGAATTATAATTCGCCACCCTTTTTGTAAGAAAGAAAGTTATCGAGGTAACTTTCTTGTCATACAGAAAGTCATCCAGGTCAACTGTAGCCCCTATAGGAAATACAATATCTTTCTCAATTGCGTATTCACCTGAATAAATTAGTATTGCAGCTCCAAAACTACCCATTACACCAAGCATAAAACCAGGTTTTGGTCCAGGAACTTCAATGGCCGGTCCTATATGAATCCATTTTTTTGACCATTTATTTGTTATTTCAATGTTTTTCGCCGATACAGGTCCGGAGGCTAAATCCTTCACCAGTTCCGCCCTTACAATAAATTCGGCAGAGTTTAGCTCATCCACATCTTTCAGAACATCCCATATAGCAAAATATTCGGATTTCCCCCCCTGCACATTATCGCCGGTATCTCCTGATACACTTTTAATTTCCGTATTTAATCCTCCGTTAATCGAGCATAAAACTCTTACCCTGTAGACCTGTCCCGGTTTAGAATCAAGTATCTGGTACCCGATCTTAATAAAATCACCGGTTTGTTCCACTTTAATGCTGTCCACTTTCTGTGCCTGAAGCATTGTCGTGAAGCTCAGCAGGATGATTAATAAAGTTTGCTTTCTCATGTTATAGTCAATAATCAGGTAAGAAGGTTTTGTCGGATCTGTTCAAGCAATAATTAAAAGAATAAATTATGACATTTAAAAGCAGTTTGAAACAACAATGGAACTGCACATTTAGCCGGATGTTAAGTTAAAAAATAAAAGTCAGATATTTACTTAGTATGCTTTCAAAAAGAATGTCTCATACTTATTAGACTTCTTTACATTGTTGCAGAGACACAAGGATACGCTCCTCGTGATCCCTCAAGGGGGTGCTTAATCAGAGATATGACTTATATTATTAGACTGGAGGAGACTCTATCAATATTACAGAAGTAGTCTTTAGCTTTCTTCAAATAGAAATTGGTAAGGTCTGTGCTATGTATGACCAATTATGAACTACAAAAAAGAACTCTGATTTAATGTAAGATTCCCGTAATTGAGGTCTTCGCCGCAAGCGGCGGGGAACCGAGTTTACGAGTCCGGCGACTTCGTCGGACGTAGCTCTGAGAAATCGGGGCGAAGTTCGAAGCCAATGCGCTCGCAGGGATTCAAAATGATTGCATTCCAGATTTTGCTGACGATAAACACATATTTCCTCAAAAAACAACATATAGAGCACTGCCAAGATGATCTATGGGAAGTACTACCCTTTTACACACCTTACCGCATTGAAATGCGTCTTGATATCATAGTTAAGTGATGCTTTCTTATCAAAATTATCAATCTGCAATATATCAGCTGCATTTAGTGGATCAGCAAATAATGGCGAGGACGACCAGTATTGAGCATAATATCCTCGATTAATAAAATCTCCTGATCTGCCATATCCGCCATATTGTACATTGAACTCTTTGATTTTCCCTTCGGTGAAATTAATGAAAGCTGTTTCCATATCCCGGAAATTATTTTCCCTTTTTTTTAATCCTCCTTCGCGTTCCGCTACGGCGGACGAGAAGTTATGGTTTAATTGGCTACGCCGAGCTCCCCACCAGTCGGCGGGTCGGTTCCCCGGGGCTTGCCCCGGAAAAAAGGGTCCAGGGCTTGCCCTGGGATTTAATACCATTTATTGCCACCAGATCCATGGTTTTCTCTGACGGCCCTGTTTTTACCACTGGTCCATAGGCATACCTTGAATAAAAAGACTGATAGGTATTTTCGAGTTGCTCATGCTCATTTACTATTTCAAAGTCATTTGATTTGTTTATCCCAAAACTCCAGGGTACAAGCTGGAATACCCTGAAAACACCAGCAGAAAGGAATTTTGGAAATCCAAGTCTGCCGGTTAGAAGAGGGTATACAGCATTGTTGCCTTCAGCAACAGTACAAAATATGAGATCGGCTCCATCACTTTGGATAAATGATTTGGCCTCCCTGAGCAAACGCAAAGCTAATGTTGATCCGCGGAGCAAAGGATGCACTTTTAAATCTCCAAGGTAATAGACCCGACGAATCATACCGTTGCATAACACTTCCTTTCTGGATACAGATACTGATCCAACAAGCTCATTATCATTCTGAGCTACAAATACAATTGAATGACCCCGTCTGGTTAAAATAGAAAAAAATCGTCGCCCCTGTCGATTCTAATAGCGATTCTTCCATCCATAGGAGTTATGGAGGTCAGTCTTAGTAAAGACCTGTATCTGAATTATTCGCTTTTCTTATTAATATTTTACCTTGGTTTTGGTAAAACATATTAATCGAAACTAATAATAAATTATGCTATTTCTTTCGATGAAATAAGAGGAGACCAGTTAAGGTTGATTGCACAAAGGTAAATTTACGATAGTCATTCCGAAAACACAATTAAATTTTTGATTATCAGCTATAAAGTATTATTCATAACTCCTAACGGGAAAATATTCCATGCATATTTCAAGGATTTCCATCATTACCTGATGGATCTTTGCCAGCAATTGAACAGAGGAGGCTGTTCATCTTGTAGGTGCTGTCGGCTGCCCAAATAAGGCCACGGGAGCTACCGGCAAGCAGGCCTTGCAAAGGGTCAGGCGACGAAGGGTTTTAATAACAATTTATCAAATCAATCTACCTTATCACTTCAGATTGGCATTACAAGATGCTCTGATGAAAAACCTAATCAAATATTTCAACAAGCTTTTCTTCTAACTTTTCTCTTCTAAGGTTTTTGGCAATAATGATACCGTTCCTGTCTATTAAAAAGTTAGTCGGGAGACTTTCAATTGAATATAAATCCCGTACCTTATTGTTCCATCCTGTGAGTTCTGAAACCTGTGTCCATGTAATGCCATCCTGTTTTATTGCAGAGATCCATGTATCTCTGTCCGAATCGAACGAAACCCCCAGAATCTCAAAACCCTTGTTTTTATATTTCATGTACAATCTCTCCATATCCGGATTTTCTTTCCTGCATGGAGGGCAGGCAGATGACCACATGTCTATTAAAAGATATTTACCGGAGAACATTGAGGGAGAAATTGGCCTGCCGATAGTATCATTCATTGAAAAATCCAGTAAGGGTTGCCCTGTTTCTATTCTCTCAAGATTTCCTATCCAATCTTTGATGACTTTCGCATCCGGAGAATCAAGAATGGAAGAATCAAAATTATTATAAACAGATTTTAATACTGCCAGATCGTTAAAGTCCCAAGGCCTCAATTTGTATAAAAGATTTGGGGATATTACAGAATTGTTATTTTTCATGAAATAGGAAATCAGAAATTCTTTCTGTTGTTCTTCAATTGATTTGATAAGATTTGTAATATTATTCATCACAGCCTGATCATTAATTTTCTCGGCCCCTTTGTAAATAAGATTAAGACTATCAATTTTATTGACAAACCTTGTATTTATCTCCGAAAGCAACCGTTGATATTCATCTTGCAGTGAAGAACCTTTTATTTCTGCTTTGCTCAAATCTGCCCGATCTGCTATAATGTCTATTTCTGAATTCTCAGCGAATAAACTGATTGATGATGAGACTCCCTTTACTACGATATAATATCTGGCCGGAATGGTCAAAGAACCCTTGAAGGTAAAAGCACCATTAACCGAATTTGTTGTATCGATTATTTGAAATTCGCCATTCGAATATTCAAGAAGGAAGATCTTAGTATTATCAATTCCAGATATTTCTCCATTGATAGTATATCTGTTTTTTACTCCAGAGCAGGAAACAAAAATCAGGATAAGCAGAAGGTAAAGCGTGCTTTTCATAATTATTAATATTTAGCTATTTACATGGTAACCATTGAAACGACGTTATATTTTCATTTTTGTTACATGAACTCGATTATTATTAAAAGATGCTATACTGATTATCATATTTAATAGTTTCAGTTTATTTCTAAGATTTACACGAAATCTTCAATATTAAATTCGGGTGTTTTTATAACAAGTATATCATTTAATCAATGCATTGGCGCTGCATGTTACAACTTTTCTTTTCTTATACCTACTAATTTTTTTTGTTGACCTTGAAATCTACAGTTTAACCTTTTGAATATAATTAATTTAGTTCTTTCCTATTTTGTGATTTTCAATTTTTCAAATTCTTGATTGCATCTTTACATGCTGCTTCCATAGCTTCATCCATCGGAACTTGTATGTCTGGTATGACACCAGTCCCTTCCCAATCGGTCAAACTAACAGGACTCATCATTCGGGCGAAGGGTATTCTTACTCCGAAATAATCATTGACTGAAATATGAATTATGGGGTGAGCTCCACCGCTTGTGGTCTCCCCTACAATAATAGCCCGCTTCATATCTTTTAAAAAGTAAGCCAATTCTTCGGCTGCTGAGAAGGTATTGGAACCCGTTAAAATATACAAGGGGACATGGTCATCAAATGGTTTGCCTGGAATATCCGTTTGAGTCCAGAAATCAGTTGTATCATTTAGGATACGGTCGTATCGGCTACCCACATAAGTTGGCTCCTCGAAAAGATAGCTGTAGATAAAATGAACAAGCTTAGGCGACCCCCCGGTGTTGTATCTTAAATCGAAAATTAAGGCATCACAATCAGTTACCGTTTCAAATGCTTTAGCTGCTACCCTTTTCGCTTCATCAGTTCCATCAAACTCATCGAATCGGATGTAGCCGATATTATTTTCAAGGACTTTACTAATTCGAAAGCCATAATTGTATGTACTGTCTATTTCAGGCATAGATGTACTTTCTTCTTCTGTAATTTTACCGTATGTAACACTAAGATGCTTATCGTGGCATAGAGGCCATAGATCTTCCGTTAGGCGAAGCGACAACACAGATCCATCGTTTATTTCATCATATCTTCCATTGGATTTATAATGGTTCAATGAATCAGCCATCATTATCCCTTTTTCAGGATCCACATAACTCTCCCTTAAGATAACTACAAGAGAGTCAATAGTACTCCCAATGATTTGTTGATCAATGGTTGTGATTTGTAGTGCTTCTTCCTGTGTGGTAGGTGTGATAGTATATATTTGCAGATAATGAGGTTCCAAAATGTCAACCTTGAAGCGAGTTTTTGCCAATTTCCCTTCCTTGCTAGTTTGGGAAAAAATGATGATTTCATAGTCGGATATCTGTATGAGTCTAACTGGAGTCAGTATCCCGCTAACCATATACATGAATTTGTACGATTCGATTTGCTCTGTAACCGTTCTGCTCTTTAAATAAGATTCAGATCTGTACTTTTGGATGAAAGTTCGCATTTGGTCACCCTCCCCAGAATTAAATGCCTTATAATAAGCTGAAGCGCAATACCCACATGGAGTTTCAGGGAAAATAACCTGCTGTGTGTTATTAGAGGATTCCGGAAAAAGCAGCGATCTGGAAAGAGGGGGAAACAGATAAACTGCACCAATGATGCAAATAATAACTGCAAAGAAAAATACGATACGCTTAAATATGGAACCATTGAGTAGTTTTTGTGAAACTGAAAAGCACAAAAAAATCTCTAAAAGAGCCCATGCGCCAAAAAAGATACAGAAAGCTATCTTTACATAAACACTAATAAATTTCAAAT
Source organism: Bacteroidales bacterium (assembly GCA_035527935.1). Lineage (GTDB taxonomy): Bacteria > Bacteroidota > Bacteroidia > Bacteroidales > VadinHA17 > DATKZO01. The sequence goes on along the minus strand of DATKZO010000003.1, from coordinate 26,218 downwards.
GTGTTGAAACAAAGAATAAATAGTAGATAACACCGGAAGCAGAAAAAAATAATGATATTGCCATGGTTAATTTACCCGCCTTGTTCAATATATCGACCTTTTTGTGCCAAATAGGTACTCTTGCATTTTTCTTAAAGTAAATATTCCTGATACGAACTATAATTATGGTTAGAAATAATGCGCCAAGCACCAGGCAAATAGTAGTTAAAACAATTACAATATTTTTTAACATGATTTCCTATATTTTAAATTACTGCCAATTTTTTTTAACAGGTACATTATCGGAAAATATTCCTGGTAACTAGCAATAAGTTGTGACTTATGATTCATTATTTATTAGCCGTATGAGTAAGTCTGACATCATCAATTTGTATTTTTTATGCACCTGGTGTCAACTGGTATTCGAAGACTATACCCATGATATTTTTGGCCAACTGTTTGAAGCGATGCCACCATTGTGTAAAGTCATAGCACCTCCCCCGATATTGGAAAAATGTACAGACTTGTTTACAAAAAGACGCCTGGTCTTTCTTATTGTTGCATGAAGGATTATCTATTCCCAGTTGCTAACAGAGAAAAAACTGCCTCACCTTGCAGGGAGTAGGAACTCCTTTTACATACAAACCAGAATTATTCCCACAATTAAATCGCCAACTTCTTTTCTCTGAAAGAGAAGGTGGCAGGGAGATAGAAATATGAATATAAAGGATTACACGACTATATGGAGAGTAATCCTCTTTGTAGCGGAGGGAGGATTACCTTCGGTGATCCGTTTAGGAGGTGCTTTACAAGTAAAAAACCCCTGCATCCGCCTTCGGCGTCTGCGATCTTTTTGTTTTCATCCCTCCGCCTCGCAAGTGGGCGTCGGCCTGAAAACAAAAAAGCCGGGTACTTTGTACCAGGCTTTTTCTTTGTAGCGGAGGGAGGATTCGAACCTCCGACCTTTGGGTTATGAGCCCAACGAGCTGCCACTGCTCCACCCCGCAATATATAATTTAGATAAAACTCTAAAAGAACTAATCTCCAACGAGTGCCGAAAATCCCCAAGCTCTGCTTAGTCAGATTTTCGAGCATCCTCGAAAAACTAATCAAGTCACAGATTTGATGTTTTTCGGGACTGCCACTGCTCCACCCCGCAATGTTTCGAACTGCAAATATAACCAAGTTTTGAAAACCTGCCAAAAGTATTCCGTAGAAAATCTTTAAGGTGTTCCTGGGGTCTACTCTTTGTTCCAGTATTTATCTATTAGATATCCGTAATTTTTATTATGGTCAAGCCATTCCTGGTATTCCTCCTTCGAAGTAAATGGAGGGGTATGGTGTGGTTGAAGTCTCTCAGATGATTTTATCAATGGTGCCGGATTTACAGGAAGCTCTTTCCTGATTTCATTTATCACCTCAGCATACTCGGCTATCTCAGCTAAATTATACCATTCCTCCGGGTCATTTTCATGATCATATAATTCCTCGCTGCCATCTATATAGACAGTGTATCTCCACTTTTCATCTCTTATTGAGAATTCCCCGAAATCATATGACGATATCGCAGGATAATTCCACTCAATTGTCGGATCTTTCAGCAGTGGCAATAAGCTTCTGCCATCAATATCATCCCTGGGAGCCAATCCACACAATTCTATCAGGGTGGGGTAAATATCCTGCAACGATACAATCCTGTTGCTGGGAATTCCATTGGCTGAACCCTCTGGCAACCCTTTAACTCCCCTGGGGACCCTGATGATCAGGTTTGTGCGCAAAACATTTTCCCATAAAGCAAACTTTCTCCAATGTTCTTTCTCCCCTAACTGCCATCCATGGTCAGACCATATTACCACAATTGTGTTATCAGCATATTCACTTTGTTCGAGTGCACTAATTAACATTCCGAACATTGCATCTGCATATGCAATAGAAGCAAGATAACCCTGCACGGCATCTTTCCATAGTCCTGCTTCGGTTATCCGTTCATGGTAATTTCCGGCTCTGTATGCAATATCCTTAACCCTGTCACTCACATCATCAAGATCATTTTCGAGTACTTTCGGTAATACGATACTATCCAGTGGAAACAGGTCAAAATATTTCTGTGGTACATACCAGGGAAGGTGAGGCCTATAAATTCCGCACGCAAGGAAAAATGGTTTATCATGATCCTCATGCAGCTTTTCTGTAACCCATTTTACACTCTTATAGTCACCCATAACTGAATCCTGTATATCTAAAGGAGCCCAGTCGAACATCATATACATGTTTTCGAAAACCGGCATATTTACCGTGCCTCCCGGTCTTTCAGGCATATATTCCCGGGGCATGTTCTGGCTCTGAGAAGGCCAGTATTCATCCCAGCAGGCTGAATCGATCATGTGATAATGAAAGATCTTACCAGCTCCGGCAGAATAATATCCGTTTTCCCTGAAATACTCGCCAATAGTGACTCTTTTGGGAATTACCTCCCTCCAGTCCTGGTAATTTGAATATACACCCGAAGTGTGCGGCGCATAACCGGTCATTACAGCTGTGCGTGAAGGATTGCAGGCCGGGTTTGAGCAATAGGAGTGAGTGAAATTGACTGCACTGGCGGCAAAACGGTCGAGCTCCGGAGTATGAGCCTGGGGATGGCCACCAAGGTGTCCAACCCAGTCATTAAGATCATCAATAGCAATAAATAAAACATTGGGCTTCTCAATAACATTTTCCTTTTGGTTACAACCTGCAACCATTAGAAAAACTAACAGAATAGGGATAGATGTGTATTTCATGAATTAGTTATTTTTTTTTGCAGTGTCAATTATGTAATTTAATATATATTATAATATATGGATTTTCCTAGTCAAAATACTTCCTCTTAAACCAGAGCGCTACATTTACTAGAGAGATAAGGACCGGTACCTCAACAAGGGGACCTATGACTGCTGCAAATGCTTCGCCAGAATTAATGCCGAATACAGCAACTGCCACTGCTATTGCAAGCTCAAAATTATTGCTGGCCGCAGTAAACGATATGGTGGCTGTTTTCGGATAACCCGCACCAATACGCCTGCCCATAAAAAATGATACAAGGAACATTATCACAAAATAGATAATAAGAGGTATCGCTATCCTTACAACATCAAGCGGTATCTTAACAATATATTCCCCTTTAAGCGAGAACATCACAAGTATAGTGAACAGGAGCGCTATAAGGGTAAGAGGACTTATTACAGGTATGAATTTATTATGATACCATCCCTTATCCTTAATCCTTATAAGGATAAACCGCGTAAGGAACCCGGCAATGAAAGGGATCCCGAGATATATGAAAACGCTCCTTGCAATCTGTCCTATCGTAATATTTACGTCGAACGACTCCAGACCGAACCAGCCGGGGAGCACGGTAATGAAGACATAGGCATAAAGTGAGAAAAACAGCACCTGGAAAATGGAGTTAAACGCAACAAGACCTGCTGCATATTCAGTATCCCCTTTTGCCAGTTCGTTCCATACTATAACCATTGCAATGCACCTTGCAAGTCCGATGAGTATGAGCCCGGCCATATAATGAGGATGGTTGGGGAGAAAAAGTATGGCCAGGAGGAACATGAGTATGGGACCTATTACCCAGTTCTGTACCAGCGACAGACCCAGTATCTTGAAATTCCTGAATACATCAGGAAGCTCTTCATACCTCACTTTTGCCAGTGGGGGATACATCATTACAATAAGGCCAATAGCTATAGGAATATTAGTGGTTCCGTAACTGAAATTGTCCCAGAATTGGGCAATATCCGGGAAAAAATAACCGGAAAAGACACCTGCCAGCATGGCCAGAAATATCCACATTGTAAGATATCTGTCAAGAAATGATAAACGGGTTTTTTTCATAAGCAAATTGGTAAGGTTCTCTATTATTGGATTTTAGTGATTAGTGAAATTGCATAAAACATCTCTCTGGCTATGGTTCGCGAAGCAGTATCGTAAATGTCAGCTTCAGCAGGCGAATTGTCTGAATATTTTGGGTCGGTGTAGGGAATAGCTATCCGCAAATCAGCCCCGGGTACATTAGGGCAGGCTTCATCAGCATCTGAACAAACCATGACAGCGCAATAGTTATTATCCGGGTTAGCAGGGTCATTGTAAACCTTTGAAAAAAGCTCCAATCCTTCATACCCCTCACCTATGACAGCATTATACACAGGGTTAGGCTGGTAAGGGTTCAGGCATTCAATAGTTATACCTGCTCTCTCCAGTGACCCTATTACCCTGATATTTACTTCAGAAACTTCTGTTCCTCCCGAAAAAGTTGCTATACCTCTGACTCCGTAGTATTCAGCCGCTACCTTAAACCATACCTGGGCCAGCTGGCTTCTTCGCGAGTTGTGGGTGCATACAAATATCAGGTTAATCCTTCTCTTTTTTTGAAGGCTCCTGCCCACATAATCTGCCAGGCTTTCGAGTTCTTTTTTGCGGGTACCGTCTATCAGATTGAACTCATTTTCAATAGTACTGCAGTATGATCCCAGCTTAATGTTGAGTGCTTGTTTCATGTTAGCCAATCCATATTTCGCCTGACCTATGTGATGCTTTTTTTTACAAATATAAAACAAGTCAGAAAAGCCTGAATTAATTAACTTATAATTTATCTGAGGAGTCCCTTGATCTTTTCTTTGCTACCATCATTGGGAGCAGGTTCGATATCAAGTATTTCGCATATCAGATTGTATATATCTACATTATCTAATCGTTCTATGCCCGACTGCCTGGTAAATGATCTTCCTTTAGCATAGAATATCCCATGCATTTCGCTGTTGACAGGATCCCATCCATGCGTTGCTTTGCTATGCATCACATAGCTGCTGTCGTGTACCCAGACAATGCTCCAGGCACTGTCAGCTACCGCTACAATATCAGGGATCCGGGGATTGCTGCCATAATGAAAATGATCCGGAATATCATCCTTAAAATACCCCTTTACTCCCCGGGTCTCGTCTAGAATTGATATTACAGTATCGCCATATGATTCTGCAGGATCAATAAGGTAAACTGGATTACCACCACCGTACCTTTCAATAAACTTCGCGGGAATTAATTTCCACAGGTTTACCAGCCGTTCGTTCGATATCTCACCCATCCCGTGATCGGATACTATTATCAGATTTATTCTTTTTGAGATAGGTAATGCCCCCACTCTTTCAACCAGCTGGCCGATAAGGGAATCAAGGTGCCTGACAACTGAATCGGTTTCCGCAGAAAAGGGACCATAATCATGAGAAACAGCATCAGGTTCGTCAAAATAGAGGGTGATAAACCTGGGCCGCTCCTTCTTCTGAAGACTGAGCCAGTTTATTACGGAGTCGATCCTTGCTTTGTAAGGAATTGACTTATCATATCTGTTCCAGTATGTTGGCTGCATTCCGTTAACAGGTGCTTCCGATCCGACCCAGAACATTGAAGCTGTGATGATCCCATTCTTTCCGGCTGTATTCCATATTGGCTCTCCATCATAGAAATCGGGATTTTCCACCCTCTCCCTGTTGCCCATACTGTAAAAAAGGTCAAGGTCAGGAGCATAGAAAGAATTATTGATCAATCCGTGGTGGTCAGGATATAATCCGGTAGCAAGGGTATAATGATTTGGAAACGTATTGGTGGGGAAAGAGGGAATGAGTCTGCCGGCTTTTACGCCTTTAGCTGCTATACTTTCGAGATTAGGAGTAATGTAAATTTCAGGATAATCCCACCTGAATCCATCCATTGAAACGAGGATCACATACTGTTTCCGGTTGTTTACAAGGATAATTATCATAACAATCACCGAAAACAACACAAGGGTACCGGCAAAAAATCTCCGTAATTTCATTATTCAAATAATTTAGAGTACTCTAAATAAACAAATATCCATTACTTATAATCTATAATTTGAATTTTACCCCGGTCAATTCCTCGGAAATTTTCCAGAGTCCGGACGCAAGTTTCAGGTCGTGTGACATTTTGCTAGATTCCAGGATCTTTGGATATCCGATCATCTGTTTGTAGCCTCCGGGCCCGATATATTCCCCTCCCCTGAGACCAGGAGCAGTTGCTCCAACAATTGTAGAAAGGGCGCCCTTGACCGGACTTGTCAGCACAAGTTGTTTAAGCTGTTCTATTATTACAGGAAGCCAGAGAATACCGGTAGAGGTTATACCGGGATGCACAGCCACCGATATAGTCCTGTGTGCTGATGCCAATAACCTCCTATGCAATTCGTATGCAAAAAGCAGATTGGCAAGCTTGCTTCTCCTGTAGGCCCCCATTCTTGAATATCTCCTTTCCATGTTAATGTCATTAAAGTCTATTTTCCCCTTGAAATGAGCTACACTGGTTACAGTTACAATCCTTGACCCAGGTGTTTTGAGAAGTCTTTCGAGCAGAAGTCCGGTAAGGGAAAAATGACCCAGATGGTTGGTCCCAAACTGAAGCTCAAATCCATCCTCTGTAAGCCTCCTGGGAGTAGCCATTATACCTGCATTGTTTATCAGGATATCGAGATTCTTATACCTGCTCTTGAATTCATCCGAGAAACCTCTGATGGATGACTGGCCGGCCAGGTCAAGTTTCATCAACTCAACAGTGCAGTCAGGGTCTTTCCTTTTGATCATCTTCAGCGCGTTCATTCCCTTCTCAATGCTCCTGCACGAGAGTATTACATGGGCTCCCATCCCCGCCATCTGCCGCGCAGCTTCAAAGCCAATCCCGCTGTTTGCACCTGTTATTATTACTATCTTTCCGGTCTGGTCCGGAATGTTGATCTTTCTCATTAATTACAGGCAAATACAGATTTGATCAAATTATCTTTTCAATTCCAGAAACCTTTCAAATATATATTAATAAAATAAGCTATTCTTATTTGATGAATATTTATCATAAACAACCGGGTACGCACAGATTTTCAGGCAAGAAAAAGTTGACAGTTTTTTTGTTTTATTGTATCTTTTCCGGGAAATGACCGACAATATCAGTACACTTTACGTAACTACCCGGGAGGACTGGAGAAAATGGCTTGAAAAGAACCATACTTCACGCAAAGAGGTATGGCTGATATATTATAAGAAACACACCTGCAAGCCCCGTATACCTTACACTGATGCAGTTGAGGAGGCTATTTGCTTTGGCTGGATCGACAGCATAATAATGAGGATTGATGAGAATACATATTGTCAGAAATTCACTCCTCGGAATAGCGGAAGCAGGTGGTCAGACCATAATATCAAGCGGGCAAGGGAGATGATCCGGCTTGGTAAAATGAATGAAGCGGGAGCCAGACTGTACAACGAAACCATTGAAAACCCGTATCTTATAATCCCCAAGGATCCTCCCGCTGAGGAATACCAGCCACCAGAAGATCTGATTGAAGAACTGAAAAAAAGGAAAGATGCATTTGATAATTTCCTTTCCTTTCCCCCTTCCTATCGTAAACTCTGTATTGGCTGGATCGAATCCTCAAAAAAACCTGAAACCAGGATAAGGCGTATAAATGAAGTGGCCGATAAAGCAGCACGGGGAGAAAAGATCGGAATGAAATGATTATTTTTATCGTGAATCAAAAAACCATCCGCCATGTATATTATAAGGTTATGTCTTGTATCTGTTTTTTCATTGATGATAGCAGATAGCGTGGCACAAAACAGTGAAATAAAAGAGGCGCTTCTCATAATTGACATCCAGGAGTTTTATTTCCCTGGTGGAGATGTTGCGTTAAACAATCCGGAAAAGGCAGCTGCCAATGCAGCTCTGTTATTGAAGCATTTCAGGGAGAAAAACAGGCCTGTAGTATTTATAAGGCATAACTATGAGCCGGGAGGTATGATCCACAATATGGTTGAGCCACTTGAAGGTGAACTGGTGATCTCAAAGGATAAAATTAATGCATTCATAGGGACAGGTCTTGATGATCACCTTAAACAGCTTGGGATAAATTCACTGGTAATTTGTGGCATGCAAACACATATGTGTGCTGAAGCAGCTACAAGAGCAGCAGCCGATCTTGACTATAAATGCACTCTGATCCGGGATGCCTGCGCAACACGCGACCTTCAATTCGAAGACAAAACAATAAGCGCTGAAGATGTACACCTTTCTACGCTAATCACCCTTAGAAGTTATGCGAAGGTTATCTCAACGAAGGAGTATCTTGAAACGTTGAAACGTTGAATTGTTGAAACATTCCACCTACACCACCTCCTACGTTAAAACTTCGGAGGACGGAGTGAGCTGTTCTGTTGTTTTTCTCTGAGCTTTGTGCCCCGTACCGTTACGCCTTTACGCCTTTACGCCTTTACACCGTTACACCTTTATGCCGTTATGCCGTTACGCCTTTATGCCGTTACGCCCTTACGCCTTTACGCCTTTACGCCTTACATACCATAGTACATAGTACATCCCTCAACCTCACCTGTTGTATTCATCAAAGAAATCGTTCCCTTTGTCATCGGTCAGGATAAACGCAGCCAGATTCTCAACCCTGATCTTTCTTACAGCTTCCATACCCATCTCCCCGAAATCCATAACGTCAACCGACTTGATGTTTGCTTTTGCAAGAATAGCTGCAGGACCGCCAATAGTACCCAGGTAGAATCCCCCATACTTTTTGCATGCCTCCACTACCTGAGGTGACCGGTTACCTTTTGCAAGCATGATCATTGATCCTCCATGACTCTGGAACAGATCCACATAAGGATCCATCCTGCCGGCAGTTGTTGGACCAAAACTTCCTGAAGCCATGCCTGCAGGTGTTTTTGCAGGACCAGCGTAATAAACAGGATGATCCTTGAAATAATCAGGCATCGGCAGGCCTTCATCAAGCATTGACTTTATCCTGGCATGTGCCATATCCCTGGCTACAATAAGTGTACCTGTGAGATTGACCCTGGTTTTGACAGGATATTTACTTAGCTCAGCCAAAACCTCCTTCATTGGTCTGTCAATATCTATCTCAACCGGTTTCTCAAGCTCCGGAGCCCTCTCCGGCATAAACCTTGCCGGATTCCTTTCAAGCTCTTCCAGGAAAATTCCATCCCTGGTTATCTTTGCTTTTATATTCCTGTCGGCGCTGCAACTTACTCCAATTCCAACCGGGCATGAGGCAGCATGGCGCGACATCCTTATCACCCTTACATCATGAACGAAATACTTTCCTCCAAACTGGGCACCAACGCCATATTCCTGGCATATCTTTTCTATTTTCTTTTCCCACTCCAGATCGCGGAAAGCTCTTCCGCTTGAATTACCTTCTGTCGGAAGATGATCCAGATATCCTGCAGAGGCCTCCTTGACTGTCTTGAGGGTTGCTTCTGCCGAAGTACCTCCGATCACTAATGCCAGGTGATAGGGAGGGCAGGCAGATGTGCCAAGATCCTTTATCTTCTCCTTAATGAATTTTGTAAGGTTTTCTTCATTCAGAAGTGACTTGGCTTGCTGGTGCAGGAAGGACTTATTGGCTGATCCTCCCCCTTTGGTGATGAACAAAAATTCGTATGTGTCACCCGGTTTTGAGTATATGTCGATCTGTGCCGGAAGATTGGTGCCTGAGTTCTTCTCATCAAACATCGAAAAGGGAACGATCTGAGAGTATCTCAGGTTCTTATCCTTATAAATATCAAAAATGCCCTTCGATAAATATTTCGCATCATCCTCTCCGGTGAAGACATTCTCTCCCTTTTTTCCTATTACTATTGCTGTGCCGGTATCCTGGCACGACGGTAACTCACCTTCGGCTGCAATGACCTGGTTCTTCAGCATAATGTAGGCCACAAACTTATCATTATCAGTCGATTCAGGATCATCCAGGATTGCCTTCAGTTTTTGGAGATGACTGGCTCTCATAAGAAAAGAGACATCATTGATAGCCTCGCGTGCGATCAGTTCAAGTCCTGCAGGATCAATTTTCAGGACCTCACGTCCGTCAACACTGACCACCTTGACATATTCGTTTGTTATTAAACGGTAGCTCGTAGAGTCCTTTTCGATCTGAAAAGGTTTTTCATATATAAAATCGGCCATAGTAAATAGAGGTATTAAATGTTAATGTGGATAAATATTTTGAACCTAACCAAAGTTATAAATAACTGGTTACTTAAAAAAGCAAGATGTTCCTAAACACATTTGTTCCCTGTGGTAGATGAAAATCCTGATACAGGACTTTTTGTTCAAAAGATCATACCTCATTATCAATTGGAAGGTATAACTGCCGATGAAATTGAAGAAGGATACCGGATACTTAATATTCATGCAAAATAAAGCAGTTCATGAGGCTCATTTCTCCCAGCTGTCATAGAAATATATCCGGTATTTGAATCTGCAAAATTGCCACCCGCACGGTATTTATGAATCTTTCTTAAATGATGACAGATTACATGATCTGCCGGGCAAAAGAAATTTTTGCATCCTCCCTTATCCTTAGGCAGGTTCTAGTCAATACTATCGATCTTTACAAACTCTACCCTGCGGTTTTCTGCTTTTCTTTCAGGTGAATCGTTCGGAGATACCGGTTTGCTCTCCCCATAGCCTTTATAGGTGAGCCTCTCTTCAGAGATTCCCATAGCTATAATCTGATTCATCACAGCAAAAGCTCTATCCTCCGAGAGCTTCTGGTTTAAATCGTTATCTCCGTCGCTGTCAGTATGCCCCTCAATACTGATTTTAATCTCCGGGTGGTCGGTAAGCATCTTTAATATCTCATTTAAAACTCCCATCGATTCGGGACGAAGGGAGGACTTGCCCGTATCGAACCTTATGCCATTTGAGACTATCTTTCCATCCTGCAGGAACCTTTCGTAATACTTAACTCCTCCCTCAGCTATCCTTAAGTTCTTTATAAAGAATATATTAGTATTGCTTGCAGAGTAAGCGTGCAGGGTAATACCGGTAGGGTTAAAGGGCAGATGCGGGATATTTATTAGCCTGGTTTCGTCAATATAGGCTTTCATTTTACCACTGGTATAGGCAATTGCAATATGTGCCCACCTGTTCACAATTGAAACTCCGCCCGGTAAGTAACTTCTGGCAGGGTGAAACTCCATTCTGTCAGACCATACACTCAGGGCGCTGGAACCTGAAGAGGATCCCTGGTTCTTCCTGTCATTAAAATATACGGTAAAATTGTTACTTGGGAGGTATAGATCGAACTCAATGGTGAATACATCGGGCAGATAATCAATACCCGGATTTTTCAGGTAAGGTATAATAGTTGGTTTGCCTCCCCTGAACATAATTACATTTTCACCTTCCAGATTGGCATTTTCAACATTCCCTTCCACAAGGTCCCATCTTGACGGGAACTCACCGTTTTCTTCGTTAAGGAGATTGTCTTCAAATATTATCTTATCACCCGGTACAAAATCAAATTTGGACCACATCAGGCTCTGTTTGGCAGGTATGGCTGGTACCACCTCCCTGCCTGCCCCTTCAGCCTGTACATTCTCCGGCTGTTTCTCCTGTTCAGCATTCACAACAGTTGTATCAGTGACTGCACTCTTGTCTTCCTTGTTAAGCAGTCCGCCTAATCCCTTCCCAATATTTTTGACTGCCTTATTTACTGATTCGTCAACCTTTTTGCTGACCTTTTCAGTGTTCACTTTTTTTGTTTTTGTAAGAACCTGTGACATTACAGGCTGGCAGGTAAAACAACCTGCGGCCAGAAATGTAACTATCAGAATAAAAGTTTTCATAATCGGGTTTTATGGTTCGATATCTGGTTGGATAAATGGTCAGTTAAAATAATTATTCAGGTCTTTTTCAATGCTATATGAAAACCCTAATATTGAATCTTAAAGATAATCAATAGATTAAGAAAAATCCGGAATTACAGAGAAAAGTTTATCAATCAGTAATATGCGATTTTCATAATATTATACAGGTTTGTCTTCCCGCTCTACCGCATTCCCCACACTGGTGCAGCAGGTTGTAACTCCCTGAGGTTATTCGGGTAGCTGCTTTGTTTGGTGACCGGAATCCTGTACCATTCGTCGCCTATCGATTCCAGTTTTGGATTTAGCAGGTCCTCGAGTATTGCCGTAGCCAGTTCCCTGTTTTGCAAAGCAATATTCCGCATCTGAAAAGGATCAGCCTTGAGATCCGACAAGTAATAAACCGTGGGTTCGCCCGGAAGCTTATTAACCACAAGCATATAGTCTTTTATCCTGAAACCCCTTTCCCCCCATGCCTTGCCGGGAAACCCTCCGACCAGCGAGTCTGCCTGCGAGTGAGTGAGATAGGCATAAAGTGCACCCAGCGGCTCTTTCCCCTCTCCGGTAACTATTTTTTGGGAAAGATCCATTCCCTGAACATCTCCTGATCCAATACCTGCGAGGGCAGCCAGTGTGGGGAACAGGTCGGTCGGTGAGATAAGGATATCGCTTACACCTATTCCGGTTTTCCCCGGCCAGGAAATAATCAGAGGGACGCTGAACGATTCCTCCCAGAAAATATTCTTGGTGACATGATTATGTGCCCCCAGGCAATTACCATGGTCTGATGTAAAAACAAGGATGGTATTCTTTCTCAGACCCTGCTCCACGAGACACTCCATGATCCTCCCAACCTGCTCATCAATACCGGTTACACAGGCAAAATAATCGGCCAGAACCCGCCGGGCATGATCTTCTCCGGGCGACCCGGGCAATACACTTTCACGAGTGTTGAGCTGTTCAAATGTCATATCCTTATAAAGATCCCTGTATTTTTCCGGCACATAGCTGTAACCCGTGTGGGGAGGGTTATAGGATACAAACAAGGCAAAAGGCTTCCTTGTGTCACGAAAGGTGCCATCGGTATTCTTAATGAAATCAATCGCAACCGATGTTTCATGGATGGGCGACCACTCTTCGATTTCGAGTCTTTTATCCCGGGTTGATTTGTTTGTCCAGTAATGAGGTTTGAAATGGTTATCAAATGTGTTGTATGCATACCAGAACTGTACCCCGTGCCGGCGCTCCGGGGGTGTCCATTCCTCCCAGTTGGCTTTACCCGGACCGGCGTTGTTGCCTGAGGTGACATAGGGCTCTTTCGGCTCTTCAAGGTGCCACTTGCCGATATAGCCCACATTGTATCCCGATGCGGCCAACGCATCAAGTATTGTATTGTCATCCGTTCTTAGGTAGTTGCCCGGATTGTCGCTGAGACAGTTCATCGGTACATTGTTGATGGTATAATAGTTTCCTGTCATGAGCATAGCCCTGTAGGGACTGCAGACAGGCATTGTGGACGTGGCATTTGAAAAGAAGATCCCCTCAGAAGCGAGGCGGTCAATATTTGGTGTGATTACCGGATCCTGTTCAAGAAATCCCAGGGCAGCAGTCCGGTATTGATCTGCCATGATAAAAACGATATTCGGAGCATCCTTATCATTCCGGCATGAGCCAACAGTGAGGAGATACAGGAATATTGATCCAAACACAAAGTATTTATACAGAGCTCTCATGGTTCTCAGTTATTTGAAATTTTAACCATAAAGAAAAGAAAAAGAATGTAAATTTGCACCCCTGAAGTCAACTAACTGAAAAGCTGGCATATCAGTGGTAATCTTGTTTTCAACTCTCAAAAAACCGTGACCATGCACTTTTATGATTCAAATGTCTTTGCTTATTTAATTCTCCCCCTCGGTATTTTCCTTGCCAGGATAGCCGATGTATCACTGGGCACGCTGAGGATTATGTTTGTCGCGAAAGGGTTCCGCAGGATTGCCCCCCTGATAGGCTTCTTTGAGATAATTATCTGGCTGCTGGCTATCAGCCGTATCTTTCAGAACCTTGACAATTGGGTGGCATACATTGCCTATGCAGGAGGATTTGCCGCAGGGAACTGGCTTGGTATGATAATAGAAGAACGTCTGGCACTGGGCTATGAAATGATACGTGTCATCACAAAGACTCAGGCAGAAGATCTGGTAAATGTACTTAAGGACCAGGGTTTTGGTGTAACCGCATTAAACGCTCAAGGGGTTGAAGGGGATGTAGCGATAGTTTATATTATTGTAAAAAGAAGCATGGTTAAAAAGGTTCTGGAGTTAATTATGACATATAATCCAAGGGCACTTTATACAATTGAAGCAATAAAATTTGTAAACAAGGAAATATTCCATGAGCTGGTAACTCAGCCACCACTGAGAAAATCTGTATTTCACAGACAGGTGCGTAACAAATGATCCGCAGTGTTAATTTTTCAGAAATTCCAGGGCTTTATTATCAGTTTCGTTCAAATTGAACCGCACCGATAAAACATAGTATTCCCCGCCCTTATCCCAGTGGCCTCAGGTAGTAGTTACAACGGTACCACCAGGTAAATCCTCCACATCCGGCAAGCTTCGGTTACAATTTTTACATAATATTATCCCTGCGGAACCCAGGCATCTCCCGGTACCGGAACCTCCTTAACGATGTCCACCGGCCCCATTGAATAAACCTTAGGTCCCAGTTTCAGATCAGAATTCATCATCTCATCCCAGGTCACCTTTTTACCCGTATAGGCCGATATCCTTCCCATTATTGCTACCAGTGTAGAAATAGCAGTGTTCTCTGCTTCATTGAAATGAATTCCGTTCCTTATGGAGGTTGCCAGGTCAATGTGCTCCTGTACATACGGGCTCACCCTGACACTCCCTGTTTCATTTCCTTCTTCATCGAGCGGGTACCGGTACGTCCATATCTCAGCTCCATTAAGATCCACTATCCGGTTTTTACAGTTTGAATATCCTTTTGTTCCCTGGATACGTTCAGATACATTGTTCTCACAACCATTTATCTGCCGGCACATGCTATGAATATGCAAGCCATTATCAAGAATAAAATCAACACTGAAATTATCGAACTGATCGCCGGTTACCCTTCTTTGACGAGAGCCAAAACCGACAGCTTCAACAGGATGTTTTCCTGTAAACCAGTTGATAACATCGATATTGTGTACATGCTGTTCAACAATATGATCGCCCGACAGCCAGCACCAGTTAACCCAGTCGCGGATCATATATTCCATTTCAGTCCACCGGGCATTGGGGTCGCGATGCCACAGTTTACCGCCGTTCCAGTAAACATTGGCACCAACAATCTCACCAATGGCACCTGCAGTTACCCGGGCATACGTATTGGCATAGTCTCTCTGATGCCTTCTCTGGGTGCCTGTTACAACACACAGTCCCATGCTATCAGCTTTCTTTGAGGTTGCCATTATCGACCTTGCTCCGACAGGATCAACTGCTACCGGTTTTTCCATGAAGACATGCCTGCGTGCATTAATTGCCGCCGCAAAGTGGTCGGGCCTGAACAGGGGAGGAGTTGCAAGAATTATCAAATCGACCTCTGAATCTATAACCTTCCGGAAAGCATCAAAACCCGCAAAGCAATTCTCATCTGGAACCACATTATTTCTATTCTCTGCCAGCTCCTTTTTACAGGATTGTACCCTGTCATCAAAAACATCACCAAGGGCGGTAACCCTTAGATTCGGCCCGGCAGCCAGGAAGTCCATTGCAGCTCCTGTTCCACGGCCTCCGCAGCCGATAACTCCAGCCCTCAATTCCGGGCCATCTGGTGCCTGGTCAAGAAATTCAGGAGCTATTACATCTTTCATCCTGTCGCCGGGGACGCAGGAGTTCATCACGGCTGGCATAATTGCACCTGCTGCTCCAAATGTGGCAGCTGTGCCGAGAAAATTTCTTCTGGAAATGTTTTTTTTCATGATCTGGGTTTTATTTTGTTCAACGCTAATTTGTTTTTCCTGTTTTTTCGTCATACTCACATACCACACGGAACCCGACATGAAAACAGTCGGAGTACCACCACAGGCTCTTGGGCATTTGCGGATCAGTCCTGAGCCAGTTGTCTGTCCTGGTATGATCACGGTTGGCCGATCTTAAGCTGCCAGCCAGGTCCCGGAACGATCCTCCCCTGATTACATGTTCAGTACCAGTTTCCGCGCCGCGGGGGTCTCTAACAACAGACCCTGCATATTCGGAATATATTTCAGCGGCATACCAGTCGGAGCAGAATTCCGCAACATTACCAAGCATATTCCTTAGTCCAAGCGGGTTAGGCCTTACCCGATCAGGGGGTTGGGTTTTCGTTGGACTGTTGGCCTGATATATTACAAAGGTATTAATTGTAGTCGTATCATTCTTTCTGAATCTTGCAGAAAATCCCGACCGCTGGAACTTTTCCGGATCGCCTTCAAAGAAATATGGCGTTTCTGTGCCGCCGCGGCAGGCATATTCCCATTCTGCTTCAGTGGGTAAACGGAATGTCTTTCCGGTAACCTTGCTTAACCACCTGCAATAAGTTTCAGCGGCATTATAAGATATCGAGATAGCCGGCCTTTCACCCAGTCCCCAGTTCTGGTCAGGTTGTCCGTAAGGCGGGGTGGCCCCTGTTATGGCATCAGCATCAGCCGTCATGCGCCCACCTTCTTTATCAGTTGACCTCCCTTCCGCAGCGGTCCGGGCATAGAAAGCGAGGTATTCATTCCAGGTTACTTCTATCTCACCTATAAAGAAAGAGCTTACCGCTACTTCTGCCTGGGGGCCCTCATCCTCCTTCCTGAAAGGTTCGTCAGCGGGAGAGCCTAATTTAAATTTTCCCCCTGGTACCGCAATCATATTGAATGATACTGTGGACCCGGGAATTAATTCCGTGAATGAGGTAAACTCAGTTACCCTGGCCGGCAACTTATATAATTGAGTTACCGTGGATTCAGTTCTTCCAAATTCCTCATTTCCTCCATATTTGTAACCATCAATGAAGTGCCCTGCGTTGAGATGACAATTTATACAGTGAAGTTCACCGGTTTTCTCTGCCTGGTCGTAGTAGAGATGGGCCTCTTCTCCCTCCTTCGTTAATTCAGTTGTGAATAAGGTTTCATGGCAATTAAGACATGAGCTTTCCGGTATATAATGACGCGCATTTTCAAGCCGTGATCTTTCATCCCAATCGAACAACTCAGGATCCTTTGTCCATTTTCCCCACAGATCTCTAAGTCCTGTACCAGCCTTTTCCCTGAGGTACCCTTCACCCTTTGGTGATAGATGGCATTCCACGCAGTCAGTCCTTTCCCCTGAACGGGTTATATAATGAACCGATTGTTTCCATGATGTTGTAGCCTGCGGATGAATGTGACATGACGCACAATAATCATTCTCCGATGTAGCCCTGATCACTTTCCCCCCTCCTAAAATAACCAACATCCCGGCAAACAGACCTGGTACAAAGATTATCCAGAATTTCTTCATTAACTACCTCTAACTGATCGATCGGTCAAGTTAAATAAAAAACTCCTACACAGGAAGGTGATAATTCATTATTTTTGGTATTCCAATAATTTGTTATCAGTATGAAAAAGATCATACAATTAATCATATTTCTCTGTCTGACAGGACAATTAACCGGACATCCATGGAAACCATCGCATTATGTTGTTATTGATACTGACTGCGGGATTGATGATATGAGGGCAATCAGTATGCTTTTAGCCTCACCTGATGTCAGGATACTGGCAATTACCGTATCAGGAGGAGCCCTCGATCCTGAAACAGCATACCTGAAGATCAGGAGCCTTCTTGATCATTACCACCATCAGGGAATACCGGTGGGGATAAACAGAGCCGTTAATGGTGTTAATCTTCCGCTTCCTTCAGCTTATAAGTGGGGTGATGAATCGGGTATTGAGGTCCCGGAGTCAGATAACTTCATTGAGGTTATCACTTATGTCCTCGATCATGAATCCACAAATATCAGTTTTATCTCACTGGGTTCGCTTAACACAATATATGATTTTCTGGGATCAGCTCCGGAATATGAATCAAGGATATCAAGAATAATATGGAGTAATGGAAGTCTCAATCCAACGGAAGGGTTCAATTATGAAATTGACACAGAATCAGCAAATGAAATCATTAAGGGAGAAATCAGCTTGAATGTTGTTGGTCCACCCTCTAATTACCAGCTTTATTCCAGGGACTTTATCGATCGCATAAGTGAAATAAAAACCAGGTATGCTCAGGTTATAAGCAGCTCTTTTAATAAAACTGATAATGAAAAACATGAATTTCTCCGGGAAGGAGCTGACGACCTTGTTCCTCTATTTCTACATTATCCCGGCCTTTTTCTCACAGATACACTTGGAGCCCATAGTCTCTCAACACCTGGCCAACAACATGAAATAAGGATTTTCCTTGAAATAATCCTCAGGGGTGAAACTGTGAATCAGAATCAGGTTATAAAATCCTTTCCGGTTGATACCTCATTTTATATGCCCGATGTCCAGTTCTTCATGAATGATATAATCGACAGGCACGGTCTGCCTGAATGGAACTCAGGTATTCTGGCAAACGAGCTTCACCGTCATCTTGGTGTATATTCCATAATAGGTGTTAAGATGGGAATTCTTGCACGTGAATATTTTCATATAGGAGTGGATGAGATGTCAGTTGTTTCGTTTGCTGGTTCGACACCCCCGCTCAGCTGCATGAACGATGGATTGCAGGTTAGTACGGGTGCTACTTCAGGGCATGGTCTGCTGAAGGTAATTGACGGGAACTGTCGGCCTGCAGCAGAATTTCACTACCACGAAAGAAAGATCATCGTAACACTTAACGATGAGATATCAGATCTGGTTGCCGGTGAATTGAAGGAGATAAATTTTGTTTATGGTCTTGACACCAATATATACTGGGAACTGGTAAGAAAGAAGGCAATACTATACTGGAAGAATCTAAGCAGATACAATATCTTCGATCTCGTTGAAACTGAATAACTTATCTTCTCTGATTCCTTTTGGCGTCTTTTTCAGGGTGCAACATTCGTTATATACATCATGCTCAAAAAAGAGAATATTCCCTTTTTCAAATGATTCACTTAAGAGCTTTTTCTTTTCCTCGATCGTTGCCAGCTGATCAATATCATAACCCATGTTCCATATCAGGGGAATATGTGCCACCGTAGGCATCAGATCAGCTGTAAAGACAATCGTCTTTCCCCTGTACCCGATTAGTGGGATTAGCTGTCCGGGAGTATGTCCGTTAACGACCCTAAGTGAGACTCCCTTGAACAGTTCACCTTCTTCATCTACAAAAGCGAGGTGTCCGCTATGCATTATCGGCAACAGGTTTTCTTCAAGGAATGAACCGGCCTCTCTGGGGTTAGGGTCTGCTGCCCATTCCCATTGTGTTCTGCTAACCCAGTAATTGGCATTGGGAAATGTTAGTTCGTAGCCTGTCCGTTCACTATTCCGTTTCACACTTCCACCACAATGGTCTGCATGAAGATGGGTTAAAACAACGTCTGTAACCTGCTCAGGGGTATAGCCTGCCTTGACAATACCGCCCTCAAGACCATCCCCGCCACTTAAATGCACATGGTTGAAGAATTTTTCATCTTGCTTGTCACCCCATCCATTATCGATCAATATAAGGTTTACTCCATTATCGATGAGGAGTGAACGAAGCGAAAGGGTAATCAGGTTATCCTCATCCGAAGGGTATCGTCTGTTCCATAGTGTTTTGGGAACGACACCAAACATTGCTCCACCATCAATTTTAAAATTTGCAATATGTACGGGTATTATTTTCATTTTACCTAAGTTTTCATAAAAATAGTTATAAAAATAACACTCATCATCTTTGATTGTTTAATTGGGTATGGAGATCCGGGCAGCATTTTTGCAGACTGAACGCAACAAATGCTAATTTTGTAAAAAATCAAACTATGAGGGTTCATTTCATTGCAATTGGGGGAGCTGTTATGCACAATCTGGCAATTGCCTTGCATAAGAAGGGATACCAGGTAACCGGATCTGATGATGAGATATTTGAACCATCCCGGTCAAGACTGAACGATTATGGATTACTTCCTGATAAAGAGGGCTGGGATCCTTCAGGAATAACCAGGGATATAGACACCATAATTCTGGGGATGCATGCAAAGGGGGATAACCCTGAACTTGAGAAATCTAAAAAGCTTGGTCTCAATGTAAAATCCTTTCCCGAATTCCTGTATGAGCAAACCAGAAATAAGAAGAGAATAGTTATTGGAGGAAGTCATGGCAAAACTACTATCACTGCAATAATAATGCATGTTTTAAAGGAATGTGGTTTGAATTTCGATTATATGGTGGGATCTGTCATTGATGGATTTGATACCATGGTCGGGCTTTCTGATTCATCTGAAATTGCTGTGTTTGAAGGAGATGAATATCTTACCTCTACGCTTGACAGAAGACCAAAATTCCATATCTATAAACCTGATGTAGCTGTCATAAGCGGTATAGCATGGGATCATATCAATGTGTTCCCTGAATATAATATTTATGTTGACCAGTTCAGGATCTTTGTCAACCAGATAACAACTAATGGTACGCTGATATTCAATGAAGGGGATAGTATAGTAAAAGAAATAGCGATTAAAGCACGGGGAGATATAAAAATAGTGGCCTATACAATGCATGCCCATTTCCAGAATAAGAACGGGTTTTACGGAGCAACCCATAACAGGATTATTCCTCTGAAGATCTTTGGAGAGCATAATATGCAAAACATGAGTGCCGCAAAGGAAGTTTGCCTTATGGCAGGGGTCAGCGAAGATGATTTTTACAGCGCGATGCAGACATTCAGGGGATCGGCAAAAAGGCTTCAGCTTTTAAGGGAGAGAGGCTCATCGGCAATGTACCTGGATTTTGCCCATGCTCCCTCTAAAGTCACTGCCACGGTCAATGCAGTTGTCGACAGATACCCGGGACACAGGATAATAGTCTGTTTTGAATTGCATACTTACAGCAGTTTGAACCGGGATTTCCTTCCACAGTACAGGAATACACTTTCCAAAGCTGACAGGGCCTTTGTATACTATAATCCTCATGCTCTGAAACTGAAACGTCTTGACAATCTGGATGCCCATGAAGTGAAAAGATCCTTTGGAAATCAGAATGTTGAGGTGTTTGATGATTCCGAAAAACTAATCGTGAGGTTGTTTGAAGAAAAAGGAGATAAAAGAATATATTTACTTATGAGTTCCGGAGATTTTAACGGAACTGATATTAAAAAGTTGGCAGAACAAATTATCCCTTAATATCCGGTTATAAAAAATCCTGAACCCAAATGGAATTTAACACGGTACTGAATGCTTTTTTGTTTACACTTTTTGCGGGTTTATCTACCGGCATAGGTTCAGCGCTTGCTTTTTTCAGCGATAAGACCAATACGAAATTTCTATCAGTTAGCCTGGGTTTTTCTGCCGGGGTAATGATCTACGTCTCTTTCGTGGAGATCCTTTTTAAAGCCAGTGAATCACTGATCTCTGTTCTTGGTGAAGAAAAGGGATGGTGGATTACAGTTGCTGCGTTTTTTGGGGGCATTTTATTCATTGCCATTATCGACAAGCTTATTCCAGGCGGTGAGAATCCACATGAGGTCAGGATGATAGAGGATATGCAAAAGAAGAATTCCAGGACGAAGCTAATGAGGATGGGTCTTTTTACCGCACTGGCTATTGGTATACATAATTTTCCGGAAGGACTGGCTACATTCACTGCAGCACTGCAGGATCCTGAGCTTGGAATGGCAATTGCAATCGCCATTGCCATTCATAATATTCCTGAGGGAATAGCTGTTTCTGTCCCGGTTTATTTTGCCACAGGCAATAAGAAAAAGGCTTTTACACTCTCATTTCTGAGTGGTTTATCCGAACCAATTGGTGCCCTTGTAGGGTATGCTATTCTGTGGCCCATTATGAGTGAAACGATTTTCGGAATCCTCTTTGCCTCGGTTGCCGGAATCATGGTCTTTATTTCGCTTGACGAACTACTGCCGGCTGCAAGAGAGTATGGTGAGCACCATTTATCTATCTACGGATTGTTAGGTGGAATGGCTGTAATGGCTTTAAGTCTGTTACTCCTTTAGATCACGGCAGGGGCAGATAAAATTGCTTTGGCATGCAACTATTAATTATTATTTTTGTCGTTCCTTAATAAACAATATAAAATAACATCATCATGAAAAAAGCGTTAACCGCCGTCCTTCTCTTTGTTGCTTTGGGAATCTCCACTTCCGGACAGGATTACAGGACAGCACTTGGACTAAGGGCAGGATTTCCCTATGGTATTACTGTTAAACATTTCCTGAATGAGACAAATGCGCTTGAAGGGATACTGGCCAGTAGCTGGGGTGGATTTGTGGCTACTGCCCTGTATGAAAATGAACACTGGACAGGTCAATATCCTGGTCTGAACTGGTTCTGGGGGCTTGGTGCACATATTGGTTTCTGGGACCCCGAATACAATATATATATTGATGATACTGGTCCTGTCCTTGGAGCAGATTTAATAGCAGGACTGGAATATACTTTTGATGAAATACCGCTGAACCTTTCTCTGGACATACTCCCTAGCTTTAACCTGATCGGAGCAAAAGGCTGGGGAGGTATACATGGAGGGCTTTCAATAAGATACGTATTCTAGTGATATACTGCCGTCTGAGCCTGCAACTGGTGCCGCTCATATTTTTTATTTCATATTTGGCAGATTGAAAAAAAGGTACTTTCTTTGCATCCGCATTTTGAAAGCAATAATTGCTCCGTTCGTCTAGCGGTTAGGACGCCAGGTTTTCATCCTGGTAGCAGGGGTTCGATTCCCCTACGGAGTACAAATAAATTTCAAAAAGATTCACGATAATTCAAAAGCCCTCTGTCTGAGGGCTTTATTTTTTAATACTTTCAGAAATATTTGACTTTCTTCAATATTTTTCATAATTTGTTTCACCTATGTTTCACCAATTCTCTAAATTGTTTCACCTATGTCCGACTCATTATCCATAAAGTTTTATCTGAATACCAGTAAAACAATTGGCGATAAAACAAAGATCTATTGTCGAATAATAATAGACCGAAGAAAATCTGAGATTTTCACGGGCTTTAGTATTAAAGAAGAATTCTGGAATGCGGTATCCGGGCGTGCAAATCGTGACACCGCCCTTAATAACGAATTGACAAAGATAGAAAGTAAAATTTATGACATCCGACGATCAATACTGGATTTGGGACTTCCTCTTACCTCATCGAGTATAGCAGATTATTATAGAGGGAAAAAGAAACTGAAAGTATATCTTTTAAAATATTTCAATGATCATCTGCAACACATCAAATCAAAGAATGAGTTGTCAGACATTACAATTGCTCACTATTTTACGACGCATAGTATTGTTCAGAGATTTGTTCATGAAATCCTTAAAAAGAATGATATTTTAGTTAGTGAAGTTGATTACCGTTTCATTAATGACCTGGACCACTTCATGGTAAAAACTTATTTAGATCCTTTAGGGAGGCATATTGCAAGAAATACTATCAATAAACATCATAGTAGGTTCAGGACTATACTTATTAAAGCAATTAAGGAAGACATAATATTTAAGAATCCATACATTAATTTCCGGTTGAAAAATATAAAAATACAACGGGATCATTTAAGTGAAGATGATTTAGAAATTTTAAAAAACCATCATCTAAATAATAATATCGTTTTACAAAAAGTTCGTGATTTCTTCCTTTTCTCATGTTATACTGGCCTTCGTTTTAGTGACACCTTAAATCTGAAGATGAAAGATATTATTGAAGATGAGAATAAAATCAGTATTATTTCCATCCAAATGGGAAAGACGCATGATTATGTTATGATTCCTCTTATAAGAGAAGCTTTGGAAATAATAGAAAAATATAATACTCACCCTGACAGAGAAGTTCTAAATTACGTTTTACCCCGAATAAAAAATCAAAAGATTAATTTTCATCTCAAAACCATTGGAGATACTATTGGCATTCATAAAACTATTACTCATCATGTTGCACGCCACACCTTTGCCACTAGAGCTCTTAATAGAGGAATCCCTATTGAAGTGGTCCAGAAACTTCTAGGACATACCGATCTTAAAACCACTCAGATCTATGCTAAAATGCTTACTTCAACCATTGTGAAAGAGATGGAGAAGATGGGGAAGGTAAAATAATTCCTTATTTATAATCCAGAAAAAATATCTTCAGAAAGTTGATACCTAGCATTGCTTATTTGCCGACTAGAATCGCTTATTAATTGCTTATAATCGTTTTTAAACGATTCTTATATGTCTCTAAATGATTTAAAACGTTTTAAACTTTTAATAACAACTTTATGGATGAATCTTTGCTTTCCAGTTTATACGTGAGCCTGATTTGTATGGATAAGGGACTGTCCCGCTATACGCAGCAAATTTCCTCCAGGAATCAAAGCAATTGAAGTTATGGGTGTGTAAAATCATCTCAATAGCCAGTACTGGTCCTATTCCTTTCACACTGGTGCACAAACGGTAGTTTCTCTCAATACCAGTGTCTGATTTTATAGCTTTCGTTATTGTCGCTTCTAATCTCTTTATCTGGGCATCAATGCTTCTTGTAACCTTCTTCAGCGATCTGCATGCTTCTGAGTATATTGCTTTGTCTCTAACAACACTGAGAGCCTGTATTTGATTCTTTAAGGCTACCCTTTGCTTTATCAGAATATCCCTGGACCTGTTAAGTTGTTTTAGTTTTGATAATAGTATCGATGGCGGAGAAGATAGCTTTGCATTAGACCTGTTCTGCCAGCAATAGAAGGCTATGTCATAAGCATCAGCTTTATCGCTTTTAGCCCTTCTGAAGCCTATTGAACGCTTTATTTGAAGACCATGTTCCTGGATATAATCAACATCATTGTCTGACAGAAAGTAGGATATATCCATTGAATAATAGCCTGTGTTCTCAAAACAGGCAAGAATATCATTCCAGGAATATTTAAAACTCTTAATCCATTTGCTTAACGCTTTAAACCCGGACTGATTATTCTCAAACTGACGGTGGAGTCCCTTTCGATGAAGCACTCCATCAAGAGGTGATTTAGATATGTCCAACACAAGTGATTCTGAATAATTTCTCATAAATTTGATATTAGATGTTTATTAATGACTTGCATTTCTATCGCCTTAAAGAGGCCTGGAAGCCTATCATTCCAAGTAGGTTGTTGCAAGTGAAGAAAAGGAAACGGGACTAATGCGGTATAAAGAACCTGATTTCTATTGACCGTTTCAGTTCACCCGTTTTCTTTTCACTTTTAAGGAACAAATAATATTACAATTTCAAACTTAAGGTCAACCGTTATACTCCATAAACAAACAGCAACTTGAAATGATAATTTTATTCTTAATAAATTCAATACTATGAAAAAAAATACTTTATTGATTATGGTAATTGTATTTGCCATGCAGTGTAATGCCCAAATAAATTCCATTGATTACTTTGGACAAGTTCCACCGGATTCAATTCCTGTGAAATTTGCCCCTGGAATAATTTCCAAGGATGGCAGATATGAATTAATGACAGCTTTTTCTAGTGATGGTAAAGAATTCTGTTTTACTATCACAAAAAGAGGATGGTCACATTTCGATATATGGTATACAAAATATGACCTAAATAAATGGTCGGAACCTGAAATCATACCATTAGATTCTTCTGGGGGATTTGGGCCTGTTTTTTCACCAGAAAATAATCGATTACTTTTTTCATCAGGTCATTGGGGAAATCCGCCTGTAGGATTCATTCTTTTCTGTAAAAGAAATCAAACGGGTTGGGGAGTACCAGAAAAGTTTGGAGCTCCCATAAATTTGGAATCCGACCAGTGGCAATGTTCAATTGCTAAAGACGGAACTTTATTGTTTTGTTCAAAAAGACCTGGTGGAAAAGGTGATTTTGATATTTATATATCAGAATCGGTGAATAACAAATATAAAAATGTGATAAACCTTGAAATTTTAAATTCCAACGAGGATGAATATTCAGGATTTATTGCACCAGATAAAAGTTATATAATTTTTAGTTCACAACGTGCTGGAAGTTATGGTTGGGATGATCTATATATTTCATTCAGAAAAAAAGATAGCTCATGGTCTGATTAAACTACTACCCATTCTTAGGACCACTATTTGTCTTTTCTTAATTGATTATAATCACTCTTATGATGATGTAAATCTGTGTTAATACACCGGAAATAACTCAAAGAGTTATTCTGGTTATTAACACCTTTTCTATTTTGCCTACTTTTTTCTTTTGTTAAAAACTCCATTTTCTGTTAATATCTATGCTGCCGGTTTGTAAAGATCAGCCGGGATTCTTCTCCCGATCCCCTGATGATGCAATTCGTTATTGTAATAGTTGAAATACTCTTTTAA
>DATKZO010000002.1:0-70558 GCA_035527935.1 Bacteroidales bacterium | reverse complement strand
AACTCTTTTTTATCACGAAGTTCACTAAATGCATGATCATTTAATTGATGCATTTCATACCATCTCACACTGGATGTATATCCGAGTTTCGCAGCTTTTTTTAACTGATCTAAAGCAATATCACTGTTCCCCAATAGTGCGTTTAACCGGACTGCGAGGTAGTTTATTAAGGGATGATTAGGTATGACTTTAAGCACCTCATTGCAAAATTTGAGAAAAGATTGACAATCAGCAGCCGTACTGGCTGCAAACGCTTTTTTCCCATTTTCTATGAAATTCTTGTCAATCTGCCCATTTGCAGAACAAAAGGAAGTTAATAGAATAATCCCTAAGAAATAGAATTTTACTGTTTTCATATTCTTCATTTTGTATCACTATTTTTTATGAAGTATGAATTTTCAAAATTGTTGTGCGTTCGTGCATTTGTTTATTGATTAACGTATAAGTCGTTTGCGATTGTCAAAAAATCAACTCTTACAAATTAGGTAATAAATGTAGGCTAAATAGGCAATTAAAAATAGTACTGCTTCCCAGCGATCTACCTTCCTTTTTTTGCCCATGAACATGGCAACAAACAAGAAAACAGTACCAACAATCAGCACCCATCCATCTATGTTAAAATCAATCGCATAGCTGACAGGTCTTACCAAAACACTGATACCAAGGATGAATAAAATATTGAAGATATTACTGCCAATAATATTTCCAACCGCAAGATCTGCTTTCCCTTTTCTGGCGGCCACAATAGAAGTAGCTAATTCAGGCATTGAAGTCCCTGCAGAAACGATAGTTAAACCGATAAGCTTGTTACTCACGTTCATAGCTTCGGCAATGCTTACGGCTCCATCAACCATCAATTTTCCTCCAATTATAAGTGCTGCTAAACCCAGAACAATAATTACCGCCACCCGGCCTGAGCCGTGTACCTTACCGGATTCAAATTGGAGGTGTTGGTCAGACCTCACCGCCCTAAAGATGTAATAGATAAATCCACAAAAAAATGCAAGCAACACAATCCCATCAATCCTTCCAAGAACATCAGATTCAGCATGAAAGAGAAAGCGGTCGTTTGCTAATATCATTAACACAACTATTGCTAGTAACGAGAATGGTATTTCTTTCCAAACGGTGGTGCCTTGCACTACCAGTGGAGCAATCAGCCCTGATACGCCAATAATAAAGAGCAAATTGAAGTTGTTGCTACCGATAATATTACCAATTACGATATCGCCTGCTTCAGCATTAATTGAAGCTATAACATTAACAATAAATTCAGGCATAGAAGTTCCGAAACCAACTACTGTTAACCCTATAACTAATTCTGAAATACCATACTTGCGGGCAATAGACGCAGAACCCTCTACCAACCACCCCGCTCCTTTAGCCAACAGACCCAATCCAAGCATTAACAGCACAATATTAATAACAATATTTTCCATGAAATATCACTTTATTACAGGCTAATTGTAAGTCTGATAATTATTTAAATTTCATTCTGTAATTTGCTGTTTATAATATTTTTCTTCACAAATTTAATGTTTTTGCATGCCGCGCAACGCCGCGCTAAACGAAGTTTACTCACTTCGTTCGTCAGATCGCTTCGCTAGTTTTTGTTATGTGCTGTTATTCCTAATTCCTTTTTAAATTCATAAATTAATTTCTCTTTTTCAACTTCATTTAACCAAGTTGTATTTATTGAATCAATGATTGTGGTATAAATATCATTCTTGTTCAAATTAAACGCTTTCATTAAAGCCTGATACTCTTCTGCAAGAGAATTATCAAACATTTTAGGATCATCTGTATTAATTGAAATTGGGATTTTTCGTTCCTGAAATATTTTAAATGGATGTTCATCCATAGATTTTATAACTTTTGTACGAAGATTTGAAAGTGGACATAATTCAATTGGGATTTTGTGTTCAGAAATGTAATCAAGTAACTTTTCATCTTCTATTGCCCGCGTACCATGTCCAATCCTATCAACTCTTAATTTTTTAATTGCTTTCCAAATGCTATCCGCACCAGCTGCTTCACCCGCATGAGCGGTAGTTTTGAAACCATAATTCCGTGCTTTTTCAAAAAGGTCTAAAAACAATTCAGGAGGAAAACTATTTTCCGAGCCTCCAATACCTATACCAATTATCCCAAGGACTTTAACTTCATTAATTTCATTAAGGGTTATCATTTCATTTTCTTGACCATAATCCCTCACTAAATCAACAATCAGGTTAATTTTTATCCCTGGATTTTTAATTACGCTTTCAGATATTGCTTCAACAATCCTTTGAATTTCTAGTTTCTTCTTGAAAAGAGATGGGGATATGAAAATCTCTGCATATTTTACGTTCTGGTCAATTAAATCCTTTAATACAGCATCTGAAATGATCTTAAGATCCTCGTATTCTTTTATAAACTGATTCTTCCATACCCACATTTCAATAAAGTGGTTGAAATCTCGATATTTAAATTTTTCTTTAAGCTGATTTAAATTAGTAACATCTTTATTGCCACCATATTTTTGAATCAAGTACCAAAGAGTTTTATATGGAATCGCCCCCTCTAAATGTAAATGATTCTCAATTTTCGGCGTGCTGTTAAAGTCCATAATTTCAGTTGTTTTGTAATCACAGTCATTTATTTTTGAATCAGACAAGATACAACTTGGACATACAATACCAATACTACCAATCATTGTTTTATTTATGAATTTACGTCTTGATATCATATTGGTGTCTTAATAGCACACAACGGGAGTCTGAGCAAAAACTCAATTACATATAAATATAGCTTCTTAGAATTAAACAGGGAGGATTTGGGGGCATCAAAATCTCTCATTATAATTGAACCAGTTTTTACAGCCTGAATAAAATACTGGTTAAATCGGCGTAAAAGAGGTCGTATTTCGCCCATAAGAACAAGCAAACAGCACTCCTTCAGTGCTTTAATGAGTTTTCCGGCACCTAATATTGAGATACATCGACTTAAGTTGTACCCGATAAACATCAGTCCAACCTCTTCTAAGACATTTGCCTTTCCCCGGACAAGGGTGAAGGTAAACCCCCGTTGTCGTTTCAGTGTTCCGAACATGTGCCCGGTGATCTGTTGTCGCTTCCTGTAGTGGTCGGGATTTTGATTTACTCTTTCTGCATTTTCTTCAGCTACATCCGCAAATTCACTGCGGTCGATATATCTTCCGTTTGTCTATTATGGGCAGGGTTTTACTATTTGTTTTCATTTAAATCTGGATTAGTATCAATAAGTTCCTGCCTATGTTTTCTATATTCAATAATTGGTCTATCTCCCATGATAAGGTGTTCATCAATTTTTAAACTGCTTTTCTTGGGCAATTGTGTTATTACAACTCTTTTGTCCTGTCTTAATATTACAATGCTAGAGATTTTACCAATAAAATTCATCAATTGTTTTAGCAAAGGAATTTTAATTAGTTTTTGATAATATCTGATATATATAATTGTGTTTTCTTCGTCAACGGGAACAAATGCTGCAAGCGCTCTTATTTTATCAGAAATAAAATTCTGCCAAACATTGGGATAATGAAATTGCAGATGGAAAAAGTTTTTATAACCGGTCAACTCATCAGGTTTTAGCGGTCGTGTTTCCCCATCATCTATAATATTATTGACATAAAATGTAATTAATTCCTTTTCCCTTACTACCACCGGTCCGTTGACTAAAGTTTTATTTCCTCGCCCAATAGTGGTTTTATGAACAAAAGGCAAATGCACAACGTCCAGCTGATTTTCAATAGCTCTGGAATAGTGAACATTCCAATAATCCTTGAAACTTGAATATGAAAAGTCTTTTAGCTCTTTAAAGAAAAAGGGTTCTTGTTGAATTTCATCATCATCTCCCCACCACAACCATATTAATCCATATGCTTCAAAAGTTTTATAGGATTGAACTTTCATTGTTTTAGGCACTGGTGAATTTTTCCCATTTGCCGGAATTGTTGTAACTATTCCCGATTTGTCATAAATAAAACCATGAAAAGGACATTCCAACTTTCCTTTAATAATTTTTCCACATGAAAGAGATACTCCCCGATGACAACATTTATCGGCAATACAACACACATTGCCTTTTTCATCTCTCCATAAAGATAGTTGTTCGTTAAAGCGCTTGACTCGAAGTGGCTTATGTTTATTTAGCTCTTTCGATTCAAGAATAATATACCATTGATTGTATATCATAATAATACATTTAAAAAGTTGTTATATCGTTCAATCAACCTTGCCCATAACGCCGCGCTAAACGAAGTTTACTCACTTCGTTCGTGAGATCGCTTCGCTAAGTTCGCACTGAGGGCGAAGGGTGCCGAGCTTGCCCGGTCAGACTGTAAAGCCCGCAAGGGCGGGACCAAATTGCGTTTAGCGTATTGTTCTGGCACGTGTTCGTGACGTTAAGATACGAGTTTCGGACGACAGCTAAAGCTTTCAAAAGCAATTTGGTTTAGCGCGGCGTTCAGGCACATTTCTTTTGGATGCAGTGAAACGAAGTTTCGCAGACAAAAGTTCAGCTTTAGCTGAACCGAAGGCCAATTCATTGGCCGAGCTCGGCGACTTCGTCGGACGTAGCCCCGATGAACCGGGGCGAAGTTTGAAGCCAATGTGCCTGAACGAATGTATATAGTTATTGATGATATATTTACTATATCTGCGGATGATATATCTTTTTTTTTTGCGTGTGTATCATTTTATTTTCTCCTCTAGAGTAAATCATCAATTGGATTTCTAAAGTTATCAAAATTTGTTTTTGATACATGCGTGTATATTTCTGTTGTCTTTGAGCTTTTATGACCCAACCAGGTTTGAATGTATCGTAAATCAGCTCCTTGCTCCAGGTGATGCGTTGCAAAACTGTGTCGTAAGGTATGTGGTGTAACATTTTTTTGAATACCAGCTTTTAGCGCTGCACCCTTTACAACATTTAAAATGCTAGTTGCACTATACTGTGATCCTGCTGCTCCTTCAATCAACCATGCCTTCGGATTTTCAAATTTATAATACTTCCATAATAATTCCGGCACTGGATTGGCCAACTGTACGTAACGATCAACCTTGCCTTTAGAGCTTCTAATCTTTATCAACATCCGGATTGAATCAATGTCCTTTACCTTCATATTTATTAATTCACTTCTTCTTAGTCCACATGAATACAACACAGAGATAATGGTCTTGTGTTTAATGTTAACTGTTACATTTAGCATCTCCCTTATCTCTTCCCTGTCAATAACATCCGGTAAGCTGGTTTCTCTACGCAGCCTCAGTAAATCATAATATTCCTTTTCTCTGCCTAAGACCTTTTCATAATAAAACTTAATTGCATTAATTCGCTGGTTTTGCTGACTCGATGAAATGGAATGCTCCCTGATCAACTCTAAAATATATTCGTTAATGTCTTCCTTTGAAATATCTTCTAATTTTTTGTCGGGGAAATATGCCTGGAAATCACCAAAATAGTTAGTGTATATCCTGATAGTATTCTCACTGTATCTTTTCTGTTCCAGTTTTTCGAGATAACCAGCAGGCAGCTGCATCTTTTCACCTGGATATGACTTTCCGGCAATGCCTTCACCGGACAGGCCATTTATAATATAACCAGGTAAAACAGAATATATTCTTGCTACTGAATAATCATTCGTTGCCGGATATTCTCTGATTGCAGGATTCGATTTTTCCCAATGAAGGCAGAGCGGCTTTAAGAATATCAGATAATCGCAACTGCCTCTATCTCGACAAGAAAGCCAAAATGCAGCTCTTTCACCGGGACAACGGCTCTTGCGGGTTTATGGTCTCCGAAAAAGGCGCCGTATACTTCGTTTACCCTGCCCCAGAGTGATATATCCGAAACATATACGGTGGTCTTTAAGACACTGTTCCTGCTGCTGCCGCAATCCTTAAGTATTATCCCTATGTTTTCAAGAACCTGCCGGGTTTGCTCCTCAATGCTGCCTGTAACTTTCTCTCCTGTAAAAGGATTTACCGGAAGCTGTCCGGAAACATAGACAATACCGTCATGGATCACTGCCTGTGAATAATGGCCAGCCGGTTCAGGGGCATTTACAGTAAAAAACTTTTCTATTCGCTTATCTTTCCTATTCATCCATTCTCTTAATATCTGCACCAATGGAGTTGAGCCTCCTGTCGATCTGTTGATACCCACGGTCGATCTGTTCAATATTATGGATCACGCTGGTGCCTTCTGCCGACATAGCTGCAATTAATAAGGCAACACCCGCCCTGATGTCGGGGGAGATCATGGTGGTTCCCCTGAGTTTTATCTTACGGTCATGACCAATTATGGCTGCCCGGTGGGGGTCACAAAGAATGATCTGTGCACCCATGTCGATAAGTTTGTCAACAAAGAAGAGGCGGCTTTCAAACATTTTCTGATGGATAAGCACTGAGCCCCTGGCCTGGGTTGCCGTGACCAGAAAAACACTAAGAAGGTCGGGAGTAAGTCCGGGCCAGATAGCATCCGAAATGATCATTATTGATCCGTCAATATAGGTTTCAATCTCGTAGCTGTCCTGTGCGGGTATATAAATGTCATCATCTTTCCTTTCGAGCTCTATTCCAAGTCTTCTGAATGAGTCGGGGATTATTCCAAGGTTATCGTATGATACATTTCTGATAGTAAGTTCCGAACCGGTCATAGCAGCCATCCCGATGAAAGAGCCTGCCTCGATCATATCAGGAAGTACAGAATGCTCACAGCCATGCAGTTCGCTAACACCATCAATAGTCAGCAGGTTTGACCCAATACCCCCGATTGAGGCTCCCATTCTTACAAGCATGCGGCACAACTGCTGCACATAGGGTTCGCATGCGGCATTATAGATAACAGTACGGCCTTTGGCAAGTACAGCTGCCATTATGATGTTGGCAGTACCTGTAAGAGAGGCTTCGTCAAGATGGATATAGGATCCTGTAAGATTCTTTGATGTGACATTATAGACGTAGTTGCCGGGATCATAGGTGAAGCTTGCCCCCAGTTTACTGAATCCGGCAAAATGTGTATCCATCCTTCTGCGGCCAATTTTATCACCTCCCGGTTTCGGCAGGCTTGCTTTTCCATACCTGGCAAGCATCGGTCCGACCACCATTACCGAGCCCCTGAGGGAGGCGCTTTGCTCATAGTATTCAGGAGTGTCGAGATAGGAAGGATCTACACTGGCAGCCTTAAAAGTGAACGAACCATCTGAGTTCCGATTTGATTCCACGCCGAGGTTTGACAGAAGCTTAATTAAGTTGCTAACATCACTGATATCCGGTATGTTATTGATCCTGACCTCATCCGGAGTCAGCAGGGTTGCACATATAACCTGCAGAGCTTCATTTTTTGCTCCCTGGGGTTCTATGCTCCCTCTGAGTTTTCTGCCTCCTTCAATAACAAATTTGCTCATCAATATTTACCCTGATGTTTTCTCTTTTGTTGTCTGGGATACTTTTGGGATTGCTGTGGTTTCTTCTTTTTGGGACCGAGGAGCTCCTTTGCTTCAAGAAGTTTAAAATTCTCCGGTAATATAAGCCGGTTTTCGGATAGCTCTATCAGATCCTTTGCAATGATATCATCAGTAATCTGACCACGGTTCCAGGTAATTGATGCTTTTTTCATCTGGTTGCCGATAAGAATAATTAGGTATCCTTTTTCTTCACCATCGTCCATCTTGCAAGCTTCTTCGATCATCAATTCTATAATCCTTCCATAGTGCAGATATCTTACCTCACCATTTTTATAGGGCACGATGGCTGGCTTTTCCATAAGTTTTTCCTTTTCCGGGGGCGGGTATGGAGAGTCAATATCAAGCTCAAAATCAGCTATAATGGCCAGATGGTCCCATAATATATGTTTTATATCACCAGCATCCCTTAGATTGGGATTCAGATTGCCCATTATCTGTATTATTGACCTTGCAGCCCTGCTCCTTTCTTCACGGTCGTCAATGGTTCTTATGTAGTCCACCATCTTTTGCACGTTCCTGCCATATTCGGGTAAATTCATCCTTTTTCTCTGTGTGTTATAATCAAAATTCATACTTAAAGGTTTTGTACAAAGCTATATAATTTAGTGGTAATATGTACTAAGTGGACTTTTTATTATTCAGCAGGGCAGGGTATAAAGATAACCTGTGGGAATGGAATCAATATATTTATTGCTAAATAATTTCATGTTTCCATCATTAGATTAAATTTGTACCAATTTTGCACTTTTCTTCTTGAAAAACCTGAAACGATGAAACTTCCTGCACTTATAATATTGCTGTGTACATTTAATTTTGTCCTGGCTTCAGACAAGTACCCGGTTAACGGAAATCTTAATGTAACACAGTATGAGTTTTCTGTTTATCTTTCAGACAGTTATGATATGATCAGGGGAGAGGCATTTATCAGGATCAGCCACACGGGTCCTTCCCCAGTGATCATGCTTGATCTTACAGGACTGAAGGAAGATGGGAAGGGGATGGTTGTTGAGAGATTAACGCTTAACGAAGAAGAGGTTGAGTGGGTTCATGTGGGTAATGAGCTGATCATTACGCCAGAAACGCCCAGGGAAAAGGGCGAGACCTCCAGAATACTGATTAACTACTTTGGAGTCCCAGGGGATGGTTTAATCATTTCACAGAACAGGTATGGTGACCGGACATTTTTTGCTGATAACTGGCCTGACAGGGCAAGGAACTGGATACCTTGCATTGATCATCCTTCGGATAAGGCACCGGTTGACTTCAAGGTATATGCTCCTTCGCATTACAAGGTTGTGTCCAATGGCCACCTCGTGGAGGAGAGCATCCTGAATGAGGGAATTAAACTGACTCACTGGAAGGAGGAGGTAAGCATACCAACCAGGGTGATGGTTATCGGCGCAGCAAGGTTTGCCGCCAGACTGGCTGGCAGGGTAGGAGGCACTGAAATATGGTCATATGTCTACCCTGAAGACCGGGAAAACGGATTTAACGATTATTCCCTAGCAGTTAAGCCTTTTACATTCTTCAGTGAGCAAATAGGCTCCTACTCCTATGAAAAGCTGGCGAATGTTCAGTCGAAAACAATTTTTGGAGGCATGGAAAATGCAGGGTGCATCTTCTATTCAGAAAGATCGGTCACCGGTAAAGGAGAATCGGAAAGACTGATGGCCCATGAGATTGCCCATCAATGGTTTGGAAATTCTGTAACAGAAAAAGACTGGAATCATATCTGGCTAAGTGAAGGATTTGCGACCTATTTTACTGCATACTATCAGGGATCGGTATATGGTGAGCCCAAATTAAGATCTATCATGCTTCTTGCCAGGAACAGGGTAATGAGCGCATATGAACGCAATCCTGCACCTGTGGTAGATACGACCATTACAGATTTAATGGATCTTCTAAGCACTTATTCGTACCAGAAAGGTGCGTGGGTACTGCATATGCTTAGGAGCGAGCTGGGTGATGGCCTGTTTATGCATGGTATCAGTACATTTTACAGCAGGTATCGCAACAGGAATGCTCTTACATCAGATTTCAGGAATACTATGGAAGAAATATCAGGCAGGGATCTTGATCAATTTTTCAACCAGTGGCTTTATCTGGAGGAGATCCCCGATCTTGAGATATCGTGGACATATAGCCCGCGAAGAAGAGAAGTAATTATGCTGGTGGAGCAGGTTCAACCCGGTAATGCTTTCAGATTTCCTCTTGATATTGAGATTCTTACTGAGGGTGACAGAGTATTGGAGTCGGTGGAGATAGATGAAAAGACTGAGAGACTGACCTTTAGAGCTGATAGCAGGCCTACAGAAATAAATCTGGACCCGGATGTTAAACTTCTCTATCACTGATCTTTAAAATAACCATATCAGCCGTGCCGCTTTTTCTTTATTTTTTTCCTTCTGCTTTTAACGAATTTGGAATTCCGGAACCTGAGGGCACTCAGGTCATCATTGACTGACACCTGTCTGACAGGTTCGAAGCCGCATTTCTTAAGAGGTTCCCAGCCTTTATCCCTGGAAATGTCTGATTTATACTTTGTTGAGGTTTTTTTTGGATATACTATCCAGAGCATACCATCTTCAGCTAGGTTGTGAATCGAAACTGGTGCCAATTCTTCAATATCAGCAGTTTCGTATGTAAAAATCAGGATGAACTCATATAAATACTTTGGGTCAATAACAGTATCCACATGTTTATCAGGAAGGATCTTTTCAACACTTTTTCTGAAAGCGCTGGCACCGTTCAGGATACATAACCTGGGGTAGTCCTTATAGTTCAGTTTCAATAAAAGTTCATTCATCTGCCAATAAGGAAAGAATTTGCAATGACAAAATTAAGAAAATAAATTATCCAACCATTTCATACCCGGAGCTAATATGGTTATGTGTCTTCATAATTTGGGAATTATAATAAAAAGCTCTTAAATTTGTAATAATTCGAAAAGGTGGGGTGCCTTAATAATTCGGGCTGAGATCATACCCTGATAACCTGATCCGGATAATGCCGGCGTAGGGAAGCAGATTTGCCTCAATCTTTTGAATTTACATATTAACCCTAAGTCAAAAGGACATGAAAAGAACTACTCTTTTATTTATCCTGTTTATCTCCTCTTCGATACTGCTACGTTCAAATGTAGTTCCATCACGGTACTCAATAAGCGGATCGGTCGGTGATGAATCGGGGAACCCATTGTCCGGGGCAACAATAATATTGGAAGGGACATATCTGGGAACCAGCAGCGGCCTTAATGGCACATTTATCCTCAGGAAAATACCGGAAGGCATCTATAATCTGAAAGTCTCCTACCTGGGATACGCAACTGTGGTAAAAGAAATTGAACTCTGGTCAGATGTAACGCTGGATATAACATTGACCCCCACATCAATTGTGGCTGATGAAATAATAGTGAAAGGTGTAAGAGCCTCTTCTGAAACACCTGTTGCTTTTACAGAGTTAAACAGCGAGCTGATAAGAAAACTGAACACAGGTCAGGATATTCCATATTTACTTTCCAGGGTGCCCTCACTGGTTGAAACATCTGAGGCAGGAACCGGGATAGGGTACACCAATTTCCGTATAAGGGGTACTGACCCCAGCAGGATAAATGTAACAATTGATGGAATACCACTGAATGATGCTGAATCACAACAGGTTTTTTGGGTCGACATGCCTGACCTGGCGGGATCTGTTGACGATATCCAGGTTCAGAGAGGCGTTGGCACATCAACTAACGGTGCGGCGGCATTCGGGGCAAGTGTTAACCTGAAGACGGTAAATCCTTCAGAGGAGGCCTACGCGGAAGTCAGCACTTCTTATGGTTCATTTAACACATTCAAAGGTTCATTAAAGGCAGGTACCGGTTTACTGAAAGAAAAATTCGTGATGGATATAAGGATTTCAGGACTGATGTCCGACGGATATATCCAGAGGAGCGGATCAAGTCACAGGTCACTGTTTATGACTTCTGCATATAAACTGACGAAGGGCAGACTGAAAGTCAATTTTATACATGGGGAGGAAGTAACCGGGATTAGCTGGTGGGGTGTGCCTGCCGACAGTCTGGCTGCTAACAGGACCTACAATCCGGCGGGAAAATATGTTAATAGCTTCGGTCTGCTTGAACATTATCATAGCCAGGAGGATAATTATACCCAGACACATTTCCAGCTAATATATAACTGGCAATTCAATAAGAATCTTTACCTGAATATAGCTGCTCATTTTACCAGGGGATTGGGCTATTATGAGCAGTACAGAGAGGATGATGACCTTTCGGATTATGGCCTTTCAAGCTGGGTATATGCTGGTTTAATCGAGATAAAAAGTACGGACCTTGTAAGAAGGAAATGGATGTTCAACTACTTTGGAGGGATGGTCTATAACCTCCATTATAATAAAAACCGCCTGGAGGCTGATCTCGGCGGAGGGTTTAACAGATATTTAGGGGATCATTTTGGCCGCATAATCTGGATGAGACATGCCGGAACGACTGAAAAGGACTTTTTATGGCATACCAATGGTGCCCTGAAGGATGATTTCAACATTTTCGGGAAGATCAATTTTCAGATGACTGAAAAACTTAACCTTTTCACCGACCTGCAGTACAGATATATTTACTATTCCATGAATGGCGACGATGACGATCTCAGGGAATTAAACCTGAATAAAAAATATCATTTTATAAATCCGAAAGCGGGCCTCTTTTACAGATTCTCAGCCCGGCACGAAGCATATACCTCCTTTTCTGTTGCTAACCGGGAGCCAACAAGGGCCAATTTTAAAGATGCAGCCGGTGATCCTGCGGCAATGCCCAGACCCGAGTGCCTTCTTGATCTGGAATCAGGATACAGGTATAAGTCGGCTTTATCGAACCTTGGTATAAACCTTTATTATATGATCTACAAGGATCAACTGGTACCAACGGGTGAACTTAGCAATGTAGGATATCCGATAATGACCAACGTTGAGAAAAGCCACCGGGCCGGTATTGAATTATTGGCGGGGATAAAACCATTCAGGATGCTCGAGTGGAATGCAAGTCTTACTCTGAGCAAAAACAAAATCCGGGATCACACAGAATATTATACCGATTATGAAAACTTCACCGGTGAGCTGTTCTATCTGTCAAAATTCCTCGGAGATGTTGATATTGCTTATTCTCCGTCGGTAATTGCTTCAAATGAATTTTCGGTTTACCCTGCCAGGAATCTCGCTATTCATATTATCAGTAAATATGTGGGGAAACAGTATTTTGACAATACGGCAAGCGACCTTCGGAAGATAGACCCCTATCTGGTAAGCAACCTGAGGCTGGATTACAGTTTCAGCTTAAAAATGATTGAACGGATAGATCTTCAGCTGCAGGTAAATAATCTGCTTAATAATATGTACCTGAGCAATGGTTACGGGGGCTACTGGTACGAGGATGGCGAAGAACATAACTGGGCATATTATTTCCCTCAGGCAGGGATAAACTATATTACCAGGCTTACCATAAGATTTTAGCTTATGTCACAGTGGATTTCAGGCCATCTGATAGAAATCTTTGGAGCCGTAGCAGGAATTGTTTTCGTATACCTTGAAATCAGGCAAAATATATGGTTGTGGCCTCTGGGGATCGTTACTTCAGCAGTATATATCTGGGTATTTTACGACTCAAAATTCTATGCAGATATGGGATTGCAGTTCTATTACTTAGGGATAAGCGCCTTTGGCTGGTACTGGTGGCTTAAAGGGGGCACGGCCGGCGATACCAATCTGCTTTCCATATCCAGGTTAAGCAAGTCCCTGATCATGCGATATGTAATGGTGTTCATTCCCCTGCAGTTGCTGATCTGGTTTGTATTAAAGCATTTTACTGACTCTCCGATACCTGCCTGGGATGCATTCACTACATCGGTATCAATAATCGCAACATGGATGCTGGCACGTAAGATATTGGAGCATTGGATCTTATGGATAGTAGCAGATACGGTATCAATTTGTCTTTACATCTACAAGGGATTATTCCCGACTGTTATTCTGTTTTCGGTTTATACCCTGATGGCCATCACTGGATATCAGGCATGGAAAAGGGATTTTAATATGCAAATCGAAAAAACAAATATATGACAAGCCTGGTTGTAATTCTGGCAAACGGGGAATTCCCTCATAACGGGATTCCCCTGGGCTACCTTGGCAGGGCCGGGAGGATTGTGTGTTGCGATGGAGCGGTTAAAAAACTGGTGGAACACGGAAAGGAGCCATGGGCTATAGTCGGGGATCTTGACTCAGTTCCCGACTCCCTCAAAAAGAAGTATCGTGCTTTACTTCATCACGATAATGACCTGCAGATAAATGATCTTAGCAAAGCGGTAAAATATTGTATCACAAAAGAGATCAGCGAGGTGGTAATTCTGGGTGCTACAGGAATTCGTGAGGATCATACAATTGGGAACATCTCCCTGCTCGTTGATTATGCTGAATCTGTTGAGGTTAAGATGGTAACAGACTGGGGAGTGTTTATTCCGGTAGTTTCCCCGGCCACTATTTCAACATGGCCGGGGCAGCAGGTCTCAGTCTTTTCACCGGATCAGGGAACGAGGGTCAGGGCTGAAGGGCTGAAATACTCTCTTGATAATGTTGTTCTCAGTAACTGGTGGATCGGAACGTTGAACGAAGCGGTGTCTGACAAAATTGTGTTAAAACCTGAGTCCGGCAGAGTCATCGTATATTTGAATTTTTAAGCTTCAACAAAATATTACTGATACCTGATCGCCCTGTTCCTTGCTCCTGTCTTGATGCAGATCCGGTGTGTGTGATCTTTCACCGGTGTATAATTAAAGATTCCTGATTTTGTAACCTGACTGTTACATTCAGGCTGTTTCAATAGATACTGTAACTCCCGGCAGGAAAATTACAGAAAATTGAAACAGCTTATTTTTTTATTACCATTAATCTGGCAAACCTGAGCAGTAGCTTTTTTTCTCCACCCTGCTCAAAATCTACGATGGCGGTTGTATTTGGAGCTTCACCTTCAATCTTCTTCACCCTGCCCTGACCAAATCTCTCATGAACTACATCTGTCCCGGGTCTAATTTGATCAAGGTCAGAAGTATATGAGAAATTATTGCCTGCAGGTTGACTCCCGGATATTTTGCCCAGATTCCTTCTGTCAGAAAATTCTCCCTTGTTTACTGATGGGGAATAATTATTCCCGGTGATGTTCTCTCTAACCATTCTTCGCCTGGCGCTGATCGGGATGCCCCCTGTCTGTGGATAGTCAAGATATTGTTCATCTATCTCTTTTAAGAAGCGGCTCGGCGAACAGCTTTCCAGATTTCCCCATTTATACCTGTTCAATGCATAGGAAAGGGTAGCCTGCTCCCTGGCGCGGGTCAGTGCCACATAGAACAATCTCCGTTCCTCTTCAATATCCTTGTTGGTGGAAAGCGATAAAAGGGATGGAAACAGGTTTTCTTCAAGGCCTGCTACGTAAATGCACCTGAATTCCAGCCCTTTGGCTGAATGAACGGTCATCAATGTAACTTTATTCCTGTCTTCTTCATCTTCATTATCCTGGTCGGTCAAAAGGGCTATTGACTCCATATATGCCCCAAGCCCTGATGGTTCACCGTTGGTCCCGGCTGCTTCGGTGAACTCCTTGATGGCATTCAGGAGCTCCTGCAGGTTCTCATATCTGCTAACCTCCTCAGGTGTTTGTCCCTCTCTGAGTTCTTTTCCAATACCGGTCTCATTTATGACCACACGGGCTGACTCGTAGGCGTTTAGTTTTTGATTCCCGGAGATAAGGTTATTTATCAAAATGGTATATGCTTCCACTCTTTTCCATGTTGACGGTGTGAAAAGTGGCTCGAAAGAGGCTCTTCCCGATACTATCGACCAGGCAGGAATATCATGCTGCGATGCAGCCTCAAATATCCGGTCGGTTGATGTTTTCCCGATTCCCCTCTTCGGGTAATTTATGGTTCGCCTGAAGGCCTCTTCATCTATCGGATTGATGATCATCCTGAAATATCCAAGGATATCCTTTATCTCCTTTCGCTCATAAAATGAGAGGCCACCCCAAATTTTGTACGGGATATTCTTTTTTCTGAAAGTCTCTTCAAATATCCTCGACTGGGCATTGGTCCTGTAGAGTACTGCAAAGTCTTCCCATTTGATCTGTTCCGATAAACTTTTATCAAATATATCGGAAGCTATCCTGAATCCCTCCTCCGCGTCGGTCATCGACTGCAGAACATTTATTTTCCGACCGGTGACATTCTCGGAAAATACTGTTTTCTTGATCTGACCGGTGTTCATGTGTATTACACTGTTTGCGGCGTTTACTATTGTCTTTGTTGACCTGTAATTCTGTTCCAGCTTATATAGCCTGTAATCGGGATAATCAATTCTGAAATTGAGGATGTTTTCAATTCTGGCACCCCTGAATGAGTAAATGCTCTGGGCATCGTCGCCAACCACACACAGGTTTCTGTGCAGCTCTGATAGTTTTTTGACGATCA
The DNA here is from genome assembly GCA_035527935.1 of Bacteroidales bacterium. Lineage (GTDB taxonomy): Bacteria > Bacteroidota > Bacteroidia > Bacteroidales > VadinHA17 > DATKZO01. The sequence goes on along the minus strand of DATKZO010000002.1, from coordinate 54,553 downwards.
GGTATTGAGCCCAGTTGGTATCCTGGTATTCATCAACAAGAATATAGTTGAATTTTGAGCGGTATTCATTAAGGACCTCCGGGAAATCACGCAGTAAAATATTGGTATTCAGCAGCAGATCATCAAAATCCATCGCTCCGGCTTTGTAACATCTCGCTGAATAGCGCCTGAAGATCTCTGCAACCTCGGGCACCCTGTTCCTCTTGTCGGTCTCAACTGCTGTAGAGTATGCTGAATAACCAGATGCGGTAATCAGATTATTCTTGGCGGTTGATATGCGGGCAGCGACAGATGAAGGTTTATAGACCTTATCATCCAGACGCAATTCATTTATAATTGACCTGATCAGGCTCCTTGAGTCGGTGCTGTCATAGATTGTATAGGAGGAGGGGTATCCCAGTTTATCCGATTCTTTTCTGAGTATCCTTGCAAAAATGCTGTGGAAGGTTCCCATCCACAGGTATCTTGAATTGTTGTAGCCTGCGATGCCAATGATCCTTTCCTTCATTTCGCCGGCTGCCTTGTTGGTGAACGTGAGTGCAAGAATTTTTCCGGCATCTGTCCCATTGCTGAGCAGATATGCTATCCGGTAGGTCAGGACACGGGTTTTGCCTGCACCTGCTCCGGCAATAACCAGGGCAGGGCCTTCAGTATTTACTACTGCCTCTTTTTGCGCATCATTCAGCTCATTCAGGAATCCGGCGGACATATCGGAGCATGCTTATTTTAGTGACTGCCAAAGTTAATAAATACTCGAATCAGAAACCACCTGACCGTGCCGAATTAAAAGGGAACTTATTAACAATCATCCAATTCATATTTATATAATATGCTGGTTTGCAAAGGCCACATACAATTATTATACTTGCAATCGGTTATATCATTATACACAGGCTGAACTTTTTTTGATTGACAACTTGCATTGAACCAGAAGTGAAAACCAGACTGATCATTCTTTTACTACTATTTCCGGCAGTGCTATGGGGGCAGATCAGTGCACCCGGCAGTAATGCAGTCAGGAATACAGATTATCCGTCAGCCATTCCTGATGACCCGATATTCATTTTTTGTTCTGTCGATGGCAGCGACAAGGGCTCGCTGAGAGCCGACAGTCCGGGAGGAACAGGTCCGTATACATTTAACTGGTCGGCCTGGGACACTGTTGCAGATGCTTTTTTATTGCCGGTCAGGACTGATATTGATATGACCTTCTCTCTTGCAGATAGCCTCGGTGAGGGTGGATACCAGGTCCATATAACTGATGGCTCAGGGTATGATACAACACTGGTTGCCTGGGTGCATATTGATTCTCCCTTTGTTGATGCAGAGTTACAGGATTTCAAATGCCCCTTCGTAGCTCTCAACGGAACAGTGGACCCAGATCTTTTCTACTATGAAGATTTAAGCAGTGGCTTGCAGGTTCAATTACCTAATGATGTAGGCTTTATATGGTCATCAAGCCCTGTCTCCTCGATTCCAAACTCCGACCACGAGCTTAATCCCATAACCTATGATCCACCTCTTGAGGATGTCTGGTATAAGCTCGAGGTGACCGACAGTTTTGGTTGCGGGAATGAATCTACATTTTTTTATGAGTCGATACATGTTCTTGCCGATTTTGGTGTGAATCCTGATCAGGGTGAGGCTCCCCTGGAGGTTTTTATCACTGATAATTCTATCAGGGCTTTGAACTATTTGTGGAGATTTGGTGATGATTCCCTGTCGACCAGCCCGGACCCTGTGTCTCACATTTACTACAAGCCGGGGGAGTATAATTTACACCTGTCGATTGAAAGTGATAAGTATTGTGTTGATTCGATGAGTCTTAATATCACGGTTGAACCATCGTCACTGGACATACCTAACGTTTTTACACCCGATGGCAATGGTGATAACGATTTCTTTTATGTTGAATCAAAATCATTAAGGTACCTTTCGGTACAGGTGTTCAGTAAATCGGGGCAGAGAGTATATCTTTTTGAAGGCAAGGAAGATGCGTTGAAGGACTGGCAGGGATGGGATGGATATATAGGAGGCAGCAAGGCCAGCCCGGGTATCTACTTCTATATCATCATGGCAATAGGCTGGGATAATGTCATTTATGAAGGGGAAGAGCACAGGGGATTCCTTTATCTGTACAGGTGATCTCTGTTAAATCTATATTATAATATATAGTTGAATAGGTTTATAGAGGTTCATGGAGCCTGCCTGCAGGCAGGATTTATACGGGAAGGTTAGAAAGGTTTATCCCTGCCCCCTGACCCTTGCTCCCTGCCCATTCACCCATTAAAATTACCGATTCACCGATTATAATATTAATTTATCGAAAAAACTTTGAAAACCAAAAAAGTTTTACAATACTTGCAGCGAATTTTGAGTTTATGGAACCACAATACAGGGAAAGGATTATTGAAGAATCGGCTCAGCTATTCCTGAGGTACGGAATAAGAGCTGTAACCATGGATTTCCTGGCTAATGAGATGGGAATATCCAAACGTACCATTTATGAGATATTCAGGGATAAGGATGATCTTTTATATGCGGTATTCATTTACATGGGGAAGAAGCAGATGGCTTTAATCATCCCGCTGATTGAGAAATCAGAAACAGTAATTCATGCTGTATTTGAGCTTCTGGATATTATCGGGAATCATATGCGCCGGATAAATCCGCTGTTTTTTGAGGATCTTAAAAAGTATCACCACGGAGTGGACAAGAAACTTGAGGGAAAAAGGTTTGATACTGATATGTCGATAACAATGAATATTGTCGAAAGAGGTATTAAAGAGGGTGTATTCAGGGATGACATTAACAAGAACCTGGTAAACAGGGCTCTTCATGGGATATTCATGATTACAGGTGACTTTAACCTGTTTCCGAGAGAGGAATTCTCAAGGCAGGAGGTGGTTAAGGATTTCTTCCTGAATTATTTAAGGGGGATCTCAACGACCAAAGGTTTCAACCTGATAAACATATGTGAACGTGAAATGTTAAAATAGATAAAATAAGGATGAGTTATGAATAAAATTCAATTGGCTTCCAATATTGTTGTGATGCTGCTCGTTGCCACCGGGTTATTTGCTCAGGAGGATACTAAGTTGGCACTTAGTCTGGATGGAGCAAAGGAATATGCACTGCAGCATAATAAGATGATAAAAACATCAAAATATGATTTGCAGGCGGCTGAAATGGCAAAATGGGAGGTGATCTCTGCCGGACTGCCAAGAGTGGACGGGAGTGCTTCCTTAAGCGATAACCTGAAACTAATGACCACATTGTTGCCGGGTGAGTTCTTCGGGCAACCGGGGGAAAAGATCCCCGTTCAGTTCGGATCAAAGTATAATACGGGCTATGGTGTGCAGGCAACCCAGCTTCTATTCAATGCACCCTATTTTGTCGGGATACAAACTGTTAAACTGGCAGAGGAAATTAGCCGGCAGGCTCTTGAGAAGTCGGAGATTGATGTTAAGGAGATGCTTGTCAACACGTATTATCTGATCCTGATCTCTGAAGAATCGCTTGTTGTGATGAATGAAACGATGGCCAACCTGAATAGCGTTTATGGATCGACAAAGGCGATGCATTCGGTAGGTATGGCTGAAATTACTGATGTTGACCAGATGCTTTCAAATGTAAATATCCTGAAATCAAATATCAGCTCCCTGGAGCGGAACCTTGAGCTCAGTTATAATCTTTTAAGATTTCAACTTGGGGTAGGCATGGAAACAGAAATTGAGCTGACCACAACGCTGGAAGCTATTCTAACGACTACTGATATATATTCTGTGCTGGATCTGGAATTTGATCTGCGGAACAATATAGATTATAAACTATTATCTAGTCAGGAAGAGATACAGGCTTTGAATCTGAAGAACGAAAAGGCCAGTCTGCTCCCGACACTTTCAGCCTTTTACCAGTGGAACAGAAATGGAATGGGAGATAAGCTGAACGACCAGCAGTGGTTTCCGAATTCAATGCTGGGGTTTCAGATCTCGGTTCCGATCTTTGCAAGCGGTCAGAGATATTCGAAGATAAAAAAAGCCCGGATCAACCTTGAAAAAGCACAGACAAGCAAGGATATGATCTCAGACCAGTTGGAACTGTCTGAAAAGCAATTGAGGTACAATATGATAAATGCCCGCGAGCAGTTCGACACCCAGAAAGAGAACGTCGAAGTGGCCATGAGGGTTTACAGGAGTTTTGAAAACAAGTACAAGGAGGGAATTGCTTCAAGCCTTGATCTGACACAGGCTCACAATAATTATTTACAGACGCAGAATGGTTTATTTGCTGCTATAATGGACCTTCTGCAGACAAAGCTTGCACTGGATAGGTTGCTTAATAACATCTGATAAAATTGATTGTCAAAATAATATTCATAAAAATGAAACACTTAAAGTCAACATCAATAATTGCTCTGGCAGTAATAATGGTTACCGGGTGCAAGCCTGAGGGAGAGAGCAGAGCTGATTCAAAAAGAGATGCTACAGTTATAGAAGGAAAGGCGATCCTGGTAAAAACCCAGGAACTGGCACTGGTAAAAATTTCCAGAACTATTGATTATACGGCTACTCTTCAGGCGTTTGAGGAAGTTCATCTTGCTCCGGCTGCACCCGGCAGGGTAAATCATATCTATGTGGAAATTGGAGACAAGGTTAATAAAGAGACAAAACTGTTTCTGATGGACCAGACACAACTTGGTCAGGCCCAGGTTCAGTTAAAAAGCCTTGAGACCGATCTGGGAAGGATGGAAACACTGCTGGAAACAGGCAGCATTACACAGCAACTGTATGATCAGCTGAAAACACAATATGATGTAACCATGAGTAACGTAAGATTCCTGAGTGAAAATACGGTGATATATGCTCCTTTTTCAGGAGTAATTACCGGAAAATATTTTGAGAATGGTGAAATGTTTTCCGGTGCGCCAAATACTATGGCAGGTAAAGCAGCTGTAGTTACTCTCATGCAAGTTAATCCCCTGAAATGTCTTGTAAGTATATCTGAGCAGTATTATCCTCTCTTCAGGAAGGGAATGAAGGCGCAGGTTAAGGTTGATGTATTTAAGGATGTTGAATTTTCCGGAAATGTAATCCTGGTTCACCCCACAATCAATCCCATGACCAGGTCATTTGATGTTGAAATTGAAATTCCCAATTCAGATGACAGGCTTAAGCCGGGAATGTTCGCACGTGTCTCTATGTTCCTGGGGGAAGAAGAGACCTTTGTAGTACCGGCAAACATAGTGCTACAGCAGGAAGGCACAAATCTGAAATATATTTTCAGGGAGAATAAGGGTTTTGCCGAAAGAATTGATGTGACCATTGGAAAACGATATGATGACAGGCTTGAAATAATATCATCAGAATTGAATCCGGGTGACCAGTTGATTATACAGGGTCAGGCACGGCTTTCCAATGCTGACAGGGTAGAGGTGGTAAAATAGGAATAGATAACGGACATTAAATAGAATTATAAGATGAGCATATACAGTAATGCAGTAAAAAGACCACTGACTACGATCCTGATATTTGTGGCATTGATCGTGATGGGTATGTATTCACTCATTAATCTGCCGGTTGACCTCTATCCCGAGCTGGAGCCGCCATTTGTCTCGGTTCTTACAATGTACAGTGGCGCGAGTGCCTCAGATATCGAATCAAACGTTACTGAACTTATTGAAAACAGTTTAAATTCAGTCAGTAACTTAAAGGATATAAGCAGCGTATCAAGCGATAATACATCTATTATGTTCCTCGAGTTTAAATGGGGGCATAACCTTGATGAGGCGGCAAATGAGATAAGGGATGCGCTGAGCTTCATCGAACCTTATCTTCCTGAAGATTGTGAAAAGCCGACAATTCTCAAGTTCAATTCGAGCATGATGCCCATCCTTTTTATGACAGCTACTGCTGATGAAAGCTACCGGGGTCTTGAAAAGATACTTGAAGAAAAACTTGTAAACCCTCTGAACAGGATTGAAGGCGTTGGGTCAGTCGGTATCTCCGGTGCACCGGGACGAAGGATATATATTGATGTTGATCCAAGAAAAATGGAGGCGTATAACCTTAGTATTGAGCAGATTGGCAATATACTGAGAATGGAAAACCTGAATACACCTGCAGGATTTGTGGAAATGGGATCTCTCGATTACCCACTCAGGATACAGGGCGAATTTTCGGACAGTGAATACCTGTCGAACCTGGTTATCGGCAGCAACGACGGGACCACCATTTTTTTAAAGGATATTGCTGATATTAATGATAAGGCCAGGGAGACCAAACTGGAGGAGAAGGTCAATGGCAACAAAGGTGTCAGAATGTTTGTTCAGAAGCAGTCAGGCGCAAATACCGTCGATGTAACCAAAAAGGTGTATGAAACCATAGATGAGATCATGGTTGATCTTCCGGCGGATGTTAAGATTCAGACAATATGGGATTCAGCTGAATTTATTACCGGATCGATCAGTAACCTTACAACCACATTGCTTTTTGCCGGAATATTTGTTATCCTGGTCGTTTTATTCTTTCTGGGGAGATGGAGAGCAACCTTTATTGTCATTCTTACTATCCCGATCTCACTTATCGTAGCCTTCATTTACCTGTTCATTTCGGGTAATTCGATCAATATAATCTCATTGTCATCACTATCCATAGCTATTGGAATGGTTGTAGATGATGCTATTGTAGTGTTGGAAAATATTACCAGACACATTGAAAGAGGAAGCAGGCCAAGGGAGGCAGCAATATATGCCACAAATGAAGTATGGCTTGCTGTCATCGTCACAACCCTGACCATCGTTGCGGTATTTTTCCCGCTGACTTTTGTAGGAGGAATGACTGGCGTCTTGTTTAAGCCACTGGGCATAATAGTTACTCTGACCGTAATAACTTCAACTGTTGCTGCCATCACACTTACACCTACCATGAGCTCCCTGATGTTGAAAGTGAGGCCAAAAACGAAAAAGCCGAAAGCACTCAGTTATGACAACACGATCAGGAGGGGTCTCAACAAGCTTGATTCTTTTTATGAAAGAACCCTCAGGTGGGCCCTGATGCACAAGTCTGCGGTCTCGGTTATGGCTATCCTGATATTTGCAGGCTCCATGTTGCTGATGTCTCAGGTAGGAACAGAGTTTATACCGGAATCTGACCAGTCGATCCTCTATACTACAATTGAATTACAGACAGGGGTAAGGGCGGATGAGACATTTAAAATAGCTTCAAAACTGGATACAATAGTTCAGGAATATATTCCTGAGGCTGAACTGGTGGCAACCTCTTCCGGGGCTGATGACTCTGGTGGATTTGCAGCTCTGTTTGGATCAGGCGGTGTTCATGTAATTGCCCAGAATATCAAGCTTGTTCCCATAGGGGAGAGGAGCCGGTCAGTCTGGGAGCTGGCTGAGATTCTGCGTAATGAACTTGAAAAAATACCCGAGGTAGTTAATTACTCGGTTACAACAACAGGCCAGGGTATGGGCTTTGGTGGCAACACGATAGATGTTGAAATATATGGATACGATATTAACCAGACAAATGCTGTTGCTGAGGATCTGGAGTTGAGGATGAAATCAGTTGAGGGAGCGAAAGATATCCAGATTAGCCGCGATAAATCCAAGCCTGAGCTTCAGATAGTACTCGATCAGGAGAAAATGATGCTTCATGGTCTAAATACAGCTACGGTATCGAATGCGGTCAGAAACCGTATTCAGGGTATGACCGCTACCCGTCTTCGTCAATTCGGTGAAGAGTATGATATTGTTGTCAGGTTCAAGGAGGAATACAGGAATTCCCTTACTGAGGTAAAGAATATCTCACTAATGAGTCCGCTGGGGCAACTGGTCAGGTTGGGAGAAATTGCGGAGATCAAGGAATTCTGGGCTCCCCCAAATATCGAGCACAAACGAAAGGAGCGAATCGTAACTGTATCGGCTACTCCTTACAAGCGTGCAATAGGAGAAATGGCAATCGAATTGCAGGGGATTATTGAAGAAATGGAAGTGCCGGAGGGAGTACAGGTTCAGTTATCCGGAACCATTCAGGAACAGCAGGAAGCATTTGCAGACCTTGGTTTACTGATGCTATTGAGTATTGTGCTTGTTTACCTGGTGATGGCATCTCAGTTTGAATCACTTAAAATGCCATTCATTATAATGTTTTCCATCCCATTTGCATTCTCCGGGGTAGCGCTTGCCCTGTTTATTACCGGTACAACATTAAGTGTTATTGCAGCAATCGGGGCAGTAATGCTAATTGGCATAGTTGTAAAGAATGCCATAGTCCTGGTTGATTATATAAACCTCATGCGTGACCGGGGAATGGAACTCTATGAAGCTGTAGCAACATCCGGAAGGTTACGACTGCGTCCTGTACTGATGACTTCATCTACCACAATACTTGGAATGCTTCCCCTGGCAATGAGTGTGGGTGAAGGATCAGAAATATGGAGTCCTATGGGAATATCTGTAATTGGAGGACTTATATTCTCAACACTGGTAACAATGGTTCTTGTACCTGTTGTCTACGTAATTTTTGCGCGTCGCGGAGAAAGAAACAGAAAAAGGAGATCGCTCTGACAATACACTTTTCTTGAGAACGGCGACTCAAATAACCAAATGAATTAAAATCATGAAAGCAGTATTTATTATATTTAATCAGGCCCATACGGAAAAAGTTGAACATATTTTGGATACCCTTAAGATAAATGGGTACACTCAATGGACAAACATGAAAGGACGGGGCAGCAGGGGAGGAGTTCCGCATATGGGTACTCATACCTGGCCGGAGATTAATTCTGCAACGTTGACGATAGTTGATAATGAAAAGGTTGCCCCATTACTGGAATCTGTTGAAAAGATGGACGAGACAAACAGGGATGTGGGAGTACGGGCATTTGTGTGGGATATCTTGCAGGAGGTTTAGAAAATATCACAATAATCTCACGTTATGACCGCCATGGTGTGCATCAATACCAACTCCATCGGTGTGCTGACCGGTAATTAAACCGGGATGATCATAGGTAAAACCAGATACAACATGTCTGGAGCAATTCCCAAAGATGCTTGATGGCCGGGGATATGTAGAATTACTTATTAACAAATTCTATTATCCCGATAAGATCTTCTTCCTTCCTGAATTTAAGCTTTGCCTTCTTAATATGAGATTTGATCTCATCGCTATGTTCGTAAAACAGATCAAGTAATGCTTTTTCGGTAGGGATATCAGATAATTCACCTTCCCCGATACGCAGATAATAATCCGGACTCACCTCCCTGAACCTGCCGGGCTGGGCATCCTGGTAAGCTGCTTCAGGCTTTGGGGGTTCATAAATGATTTTGTGTCTCTTGTAAAGTGTAACATTGCCCTCAACAAGAACCTCAAGGTATCCGTTCCTGGTTCCCCCGGGGACCGGGTAGGCCGTATATATAAACAGATCATCGTTAAGGGTTACCCTGAGGGCATATTTCCCGGGATCCAGTATCAAGGATTCATTAGCACGTTCAAATTCGAAATTGTCACTATAGACATTATACCTTAACGGGATATCCACAAAAGTTTTATTGTCACCGGTAACGAACTGGCCCGGGGAGTATACCGGATTCAGGTATGGTGTTCCGGACAGGACTGCACTGTCAGGATCCAATACTTTTTTCATTCTGAATTCATCCCGGAAATCATTCAGTTGTCTCATGTCATAGGTGACCATGTTAATGGTGCCGATATCTGTCACCTGTCCAAATGAAAGAATTGATGCCGAGATACACACTATCAAAATAATGGTTTTCATGATATTCATCTTCAGGGTTATTAAAAATGCAAAATCGAATTTCTGAAGGAGCATGCTTAATTAACTTATTGAACGCCTGCCTGTTGTCTTACAGGAATCGGCCAGTGATAATCATAAATAGCCGTCAAAACCGGTCCCAGGCAGATTAACATGGTTACAGGCTATTCAGAAATTTAACGATCTCTTTAAGGTCACTTTCTTTTTTCATTTTCAGCCTGTTATTCTTCATAAAAGTTTTGACTTCCTGCCGGTGGATGCCGCATAGTTCCAGGAATTCACTTTCCTTTGTGATGAATTTTTTCTCTCCATTTTCACCCTCCTGAAGGAAGTATTCAGAGGGTAATTTAAAAAAATTGCCAGGTTTGGTATCCGTATAGGCACCTGCAGGTTCTGGCCTGTCATACCTGACCTTATATTTTTTGTATAATGAAAAATTTCCTGTCTCAAGCAGCTCGAGATAGCCTTTGTTGGTAATTTTATTATAGTTATAATCAGCAAATACAAATAGCTGACCTCCGGCAGAAACTTTCAAGCCGTATTTTGCCGCATCCAGGTTGTAGGGTATCCCGTCCTTTTCAAATTCAAATATATCATTGAAAATATTATACCTGAGTGGAACTTTCTCATAGATAATTCCTCCGGACGCTGTTATTGAGCCTTCAGTAAATTCGCTGCTCAGGAACGGACTGCCGGTATAACCAGGCATATTTACAACTGATTTATTTAATGACACCGTTTCCTCGGTCAGGTTCATGAAGTCCCTGATAAACTGCTGTGAATAGACTGAGTAAGGCAGAAGAAATAAGAATACAGATGTAGCTAATAGCGTTTTCATGATTAATATTATGTTAATTTACATTATTCCTCATCCTGCTCGGCTTCGTAAGCTTTTATTACTGCTTCCTGGATATCTCCCGGCGCCTGTACATATTCGGAAAACTTCATTGAGAACATAGCCCTGCCACCAGTCAGTGAGCTGAGGGCAGTAGAATACTTGTTCATCTCCGCCAGGGGTACCCTTGCCTTTACCACCTCGAAGCCTTTTTCACTATTCATGCCAAGAACCATGCCACGACGACCCTGAAGGTCACTTATAACGTCGCCCATTCTATCGGACGGTACCCTGATTTCAACATCATAGACAGGTTCAAGGATCCTTGGACCGGCATTTTTAAAGGCCATACTGAAGGCATTTCGACCTGCCAGTCTGAATGAGATCTCATTTGAGTCGACAGGGTGCATTTTACCATCATATACATATACCCTTATATCGCGGGCATAGGAACCGGTAAGTGGTCCGACTTCCATTTTTTCCATTATCCCTTTCAGGATTGCAGGCATGAACCTGGCATCAATTGAGCCTCCTACAATACAATTCACATATTCAAGTGTCCCACCCCAGGGAAGCTTAACCGCTTCTCTGTCACGGTTTGAAAGCTTTATCTCTTTACCATTGAGCTTCATCATATCTTTTGGAGCTGCTCCCTCTTCAAAAGGTTCAATTATCATATGGACCTCACCAAACTGTCCAGCACCACCTGACTGCTTCTTATGACGGTAGTCAGCCTGAGACGCTTTGGTAATTGTTTCGCGGTAAGGGATCTTAGGAGTAATAAATTCAGTCTCTATCTTATAGATTTTATCAAGATGCCATTTCAGTATATTCAAATGGTATTCACCCTGGCCATAAATAAGTATCTGCTTCAATTCCTTTGAGTACTCTATTACAATTGTGGGATCTTCCTGGTGCATTCTGCTGAGAGCTTCTCCAAGCTTTTCGTCATCACCCTCGCTCAGTGGTCTGATGGCAGTCCTGTACTTAGGCTCAGGAAATTCTATTGGTTTAAATTGGAAGTTCCCACCGGGAGCATTTAGGGTATGGTTTGTCCTGGTACTTTTAAGTTTAACTGTAGCGCCAATATCACCGGCATGCAGTTCTGGTACTTTAACCCGGTTTTTACCCGCACAAACGTATAACTGGCTCAATCTCTCCTTCGAGTTGCTAATGGTATTTACCAGGTCAATGTTCTCGGTAATTTTCCCTGATATTACCTTGAAATAGTTAATCTCACCAATATGCTCCTCAACGGCCGACTTGAACACAAAAATTGAAGGTTTCCCGTTTGGATCGAAATCAACCTCTTTACCATCAGTAGTAACCCAGGCTGGCATATCTGATGCAGACGGTGCTACATTGGCAATAAATTCCATAACTCTGCTGACACCTTTATTTGACCTTCCGGCAGCGCAGAAAACCGGGAAAATTCCCCTGACAACCAGTCCTGCATTAATACCACGCTTCATTTCATCTTCTGTGAGGGTATCATTCTCAAAGAAAATCTCCATCAATGATTCATCGTTTTCAGCAGCTTTTTCAATAAGTTCACTTTGGATCTCAGCTGCCTTGTCGGCATACTCTCCGGGGATATCAACCATTTCAGGTTCACCTCCATCTTTTGAATACCTGAGCATCTTCATTTTGATTACGTCAATAATTGAATCAAACGCCTGTCCTTCGTTGACCGGGAATTGTACAAGGCTAACTTTATTCCCAAATCTTTCCTTCAGCATTTCGATGGATTTATCGAAGTTGGTTTTTTCATGATCAAGACCGTTCACAACAATAATCAATGGTTTAGCAGCATTTTCAGCATGACGGAAATGGATCTCTGTACCAACCTCGACACCATTCTGAACATTCACCATCATTACTCCGCAATCTGCAGCATGAAGTGATGAAACCACACCTCCGGCAAAATCATCAAGCCCGGGAGTATCCAATACATTTATTTTTATTCCCTTATAGTCTGTGTAAAGTACTGTTGAAAATATTGAGTTCTCGTTCTCATGCTCTATTGGTCGATAATCAGAAGCAGTATTCTTTCCTTCAATAGTTCCTCTTCTGTCGATCACACCACCGTTCAGAAGCATTGCTTCCGCAAAAGTAGTTTTTCCGGATCCAGCATTTCCCAGCAAAGCAACTGTCTTTAATTCACCGGCTTTGTAAGTTTTCATTATGTAAATAGATATTTATAGTTATACATATTTATTCAGGACACTTTTTGAGCGCACAAAGTTAGTTATTTTTTTATGATTTAGACAATATTTATCTGATATTGGTGGTGTTAACAAGAGGAGCCAAAATAGGATTGTTATTAAATATACCAGAACCTGACCTAATGGTATGAGGAGTAGAGGCGTTAGAATATTAATCTGTCATTACTTAAAATATTACTTTTTACTTGCAGGATTAAAAATTATTCACTTAATTTGCGCCGGTTTTTGAAACCCAGGAGTACCGGTTTTTTCATCATTTGTAAGTGTTTAGAAAAGTGTCTCTGTGAATGAATCGGGAAGGAACCTGTAAATAGCTTACAATTTTCAGGTATTAAGAGCGAAAACCAGTTTAAAGTTTCCGGTTATCCGGATGCAGGGGTCTCGTACCCGCATATTGTATGTAAAACAAAAACGGAGCAACATAATTTAATTTATATAAATAACTGTATTTATGCCGACAATACAACAATTAGTTAGAAAGGGCAGGAAAAGGCTGGTTGAAAAAAGTAAAGCACCTGCTCTTGATGCATGCCCTCAGCGGAGGGGTGTATGTGTACGTGTATATACTACAACACCAAAGAAGCCAAATTCAGCTATGAGGAAAGTGGCAAGGGTAAGGCTTACTAATGGGAAAGAGGTAAATGCCTATATCCCGGGTGAAGGTCATAACCTTCAGGAGCACTCGATTGTACTGATCAGGGGCGGAAGAGTAAAGGATTTACCTGGAGTTCGTTACCATCTAATTCGCGGAGCTCTTGATACATCAGGAGTTGAGGGTCGTACCCAAAGGCGATCAAAGTATGGTGCAAAGAAGCCTAAGAAATAATTGTTAACAATGGAAAGAGTCAGATAATGAGAAAATCAAGACCAAAGAAGAGGATTATTTTACCGGATCCCAAATTCAACGATCCTTATGTAACGAGGTTTGTTAATCACCTCATGTTTAGCGGTAAAAAGAACCTTGCATATAAGATCTTCTACGATTCTCTTGACATTGTCGGAGAGAAGTTGAAGGGAGATGAAAAAGTTCCACTGGAGATCTGGAAGCAGGCCCTTGAGAATGTCACACCAATGGTTGAAGTAAAAAGCCGCAGGGTTGGAGGTGCAACCTTTCAGGTTCCAATGGAGATCAGGTCGGATAGAAAGGTAAGCATCAGTATGAAGAACCTGATTCTCTTTGCACGCAAGAGACCTGGCAGGAATATGGCAGAAAGGCTTGCAGCAGAGGTTGTGGCAGCTTATAACCAGGAGGGCGGTGCATTTAAGAAAAAAGAAGACACTCACAGGATGGCAGAGGCGAACAAGGCATTTGCCCATTTCCGCTTCTAATAGTCTGCTACTTTATAAAAAGATATGGAGAATATCCTGAATTATACACGAAACATCGGCATTATGGCGCACATTGATGCTGGTAAGACCACCACGACAGAGAGGATTCTGTTCTACACTGGTCGTACCCACCGCATTGGAGAGGTCCATAATGGTAATGCCCAGATGGACTGGATGATTCAGGAGCAGGAGAGGGGAATTACGATTACCTCTGCTGCCACAACAACATACTGGGAATACAGAGATCAGAAATACAAGATCAATATTATAGACACGCCAGGTCATGTAGACTTCACTGTTGAAGTTGAGAGATCGCTCCGTGTGCTTGATGGGGTGGTTGCTGTTTTTTGCGCTGTTGGTGGAGTTGAGCCGCAGTCGGAGACGGTATGGAGACAGGCCGACAAATATAGTGTACCCAGAATTGCATTTGTAAATAAAATGGACCGCACCGGAGCCGATTACTTCGGTGTTATCCAGCAGATAAGGGACAAGCTTGGTGCTAACGCTGTACCCGTTCAGATTCCAATGGGATCGGAGGAGAAATTCAGGGGTGTTATCGACCTCATTGAGTTCAAGGCGGTGGTTTGGTATGATGATGAGACGCTTGGGGTAAGGTATGAATTGGAGGATATCCCGGATGAATTCCTTGGAGAAGCAGAGGAATGGCGTACTAAGCTGGTTGAGTCAGTTGCTGAGGCAGATGATACCCTCCTTGAAAGATATTTTGATGATCCTGAATCAATCACAAGAGATGATATGATTGAGGTCATGAGGCGCTCTACTATTCAGGGTATTGCGGTCCCGGTATTATGCGGATCAGCATTCAAGAACAAAGGTATACAGCGGTTGCTCGATGCCATTGTTTCCTATCTTCCTTCACCGTTCGAAATTGGCGGGGTAAAAGGCATTAATCCAAAAACAGAAAAAGAGGAATTCCGCATGCCGGAAGAATCAGAGCCTTTTTCGGCGCTTGCTTTTAAGATTGCAACAGATCCATTCGTTGGACGTCTGGCCTTCCTGAGGATTTACTCCGGGGTGCTTAAATCTGGCGAAATGGTCTTAAATATGCGAACAGGTAAAAGGGAGAGGATAAATCGCCTTTTCCAGATGCATGCTAATAAACAGAATCCAATAGACAGTATATCAGCCGGAGATATTTGTGCTGCTGTTGGATTTAAGGATTTGAAAACAGGCGATACACTGTGCGCGATTCATAAGCCGATATGGCTTGAGTCAATGGACTTTCCAGATCCCGTAATAGGCATTGCTATTGAACCCAAAACACAGGCAGATATTGACAGACTTGGTATTGCACTTGCAAGGCTTTCAGAGGAAGATCCAACATTCCGGGTGAAAACAGACAGTGATAGCGGACAAACCGTGATCAGCGGTATGGGCGAGCTTCACCTGGAAATTCTTATTGACCGTCTGAAGAGGGAGTTTAATGTTGAGTGTAACCAGGGTAATCCCAAGGTTGCCTACAAGGAAGCTATTACAGTTATGGTTGAGCATCGTGAGGTATTTAAAAAGCAGACAGGAGGCAGAGGAAAGTTTGCCGATATATCTGTCCAGCTTATGCCTGTGGATGATGGCTATAAAGGACTCCAGTTTATAAATGAGGTAAGAGGGGGGAATATTCCCAGGGAATATATCCCATCGGTTGAGAAGGGATTCAGGGAGGCAATGAGCAATGGACCTCTTGCCGGATTCCCGCTCGACAGCCTCAAAGTGATTCTTTTGGACGGTTCGTACCATCCTGTCGACTCTGACAGTCTTTCCTTTGAAATTGCTGCCAAGGTTGCCTTCAGAAATGCAGCCAGGAAATGTCACCCTGTTCTTCTTGAACCTATTATGAAAGCAGAGGTGGTGACCCCTGAAGAGTATGTTGGAGATGTGGTAACTGATTTTAGAAAGCGAAGGGGGAAAGTGGAAGGTATGGAATCGAAAGCAGGGTCAAGGGTTATAAAAGCAAAGGTGCCTCTGGCAGAAAACTTTGGTTATGTTACAGTACTTCGAACCCTTACATCCGGAAGAGCTACTTCAACAATGGAGTTTTCTCATTATGAGGAGACACCTGAAGATATTAATAAAAAGATTATTCAACAGATTAAAGGTAAATTCTATTAAAGATGAGTCAGAAAATTCGTATAAAACTGAAATCTTATGATCATAATCTTGTGGACAAATCCGCAGAGAAGATAGTGAAAACGGTTAAATCAACTGGTGCTGTTGTAAGTGGTCCTATACCACTCCCGACTCACAAAAGAGTATTCACTGTTCTCAGATCAACATTTGTGAATAAGAAATCAAGAGAGCAGTTTCAGCTCTCCAGTTATAAAAGATTGCTGGATATTTACAGCTCAACACCCAAGACAATAGATGCTCTTATGAAGCTTGAGCTGCCCAGTGGAGTGGAAGTAGAAATTAAAGTGTGAAACCAGCAAAGACTTACAAAAATGCAGGGATTAATTGGTAAAAAGGTAGGAATGACCTCCATTTTCGACGAAAACGGTAAGAACATTCCATGTACAGTGATAGAAGCCGGACCATGTGTTGTGGCACAGGTAAAAACAGTTGACAATGATGGCTATTACGCCATTCAGCTGGGTTTTGAGGAGAAGAGGGAGAAACATGCCACAAAGGCTGAATCAGGACATTTTAAGAAGGCTAAAACCACACCGAAAAGGAGACTTATAGAATTCACCGGTTTTCCTGTAGGGAAATATGGACCGGGTGATGTTCTGACAGTTGACCTTTTTAATGACGACACCTGGCTGGATGTCAGGGGTTGGTCAAAAGGCAAAGGCTTTCAGGGGGTAGTAAAGCGGCACGGATTCAGGGGTGTTGGCGACAGTACCCACGGGCAACATAACCGTAACAGGGCTCCTGGATCGTTGGGCGCATCATCATATCCTTCGAGGGTATTCAAAGGCATGAGGATGGCCGGCCGCACTGGAGGTGACAAGGTAATGGCAATTAGTCTCAGGGTTGTGAAATTGTTACCTGAGAATAACTTATTAATAGTAAAGGGATCGGTGCCAGGTCCTAAAGGTGGTTACTTAATAATAACAAAGTAATGGAATTAGTAGTTGTAAATATTGAAGGTAAAGATACCGGCAGGAAGGTAAGCCTGGATGATGCGATATTCGGAATTGAACCTAATGATCATGCTATATATCTTGATACCAAGCAGTTTATGGCAAATAACCGGCAAGGTACACATAAGACCAAGGAGCGCAGTGAGATAAAGGGAAGTACCCGTAAGATCAAGAGGCAAAAAGGAACGGGAACCGCCAGATTCGGAAGTATCAAGAACCCAATTTTCAGGGGTGGTGGGCGGACATTCGGACCCAGGCCCAGGTATTATGGCTTTAAACTGAATAAGAAGGTGAAACAGTTAGCCCGAAAGTCGGCACTTTCGTATAAAGCCAGGGCAAATAGCATCATTGTTCTGGAAGATTTTAATTTTGAGGAACCTAAGACAAAGGAACTTGCGAGGGTTGGGGTTAATCTTAATATAGCCGACAAAAAATCACTTTTAGTTTTTCCGGAACCAAATAAAAATGTATATTTGTCATCTCGAAATTTGAAGGGTATTGAAGTCGTAACTAGCGAAGAATTAAATACTTACGCAATCATGCGCGCTTCAACTCTGATACTTCTCGAAAGTGCAGTTGACGTTTTGCATACAAATTTTGGAAATTAGTAAACTTTGAGTAATGAATATTTTACTGAAACCAATTGTAACGGAAAAAATGACTGACCAGGGTGAAAAAAGAAATCGCTTTGGCTTCATCGTTGCTATGAAAGCAAACAAAATAGAGATAAAAAAAGCAGTGGAAGAATTATACGGGGTTACGGTTGAGTCAGTAAATACCATGGTATATGGTGGCAAAAAGAAAACCCGGCATACTAAATCAGGTATCCAGAGCGGAAAGACAGCTTCATATAAGAAAGCGGTGGTTACTATTGCGGAGGGTGACACAATTGACTTCTACAGCAATATTTAATATAGGTTATGGCAGTTAAAAAGATCAAGCCTGTAACACCAGGTCAGCGACACAAGATCATTAGTGCTTTTGATACGATAACAAGCACTAAGCCGGAGAAATCCTTGCTCAAACCGCTTAAAAAATCAGGAGGAAGGAATAGTAGCGGCAAAATGACGATGCGGTATATTGGAGGCGGTCATAAGAGAAGATATCGCGTGATAGATTTTCACAGGAATAAGGATGGAGTGAAAGCTACCGTAACCTCAATTGAATATGATCCCAACAGGTCATCCAGAATTGCTCTGGTTGTATACGGTGATGGAGAGAAGAGGTACATAATAGCTCCTGGCGGATTGAAAGTGGGACAGGAAATTGGATCGGGGAAAGGCGTTGCTCCGGAGGTGGGGAATACACTCTTTCTATCGGACATTCCACTTGGGACAGTCGTTCATAACATCGAGCTGAAACCAGGCAAGGGAGCTGTGCTTGCCCGTAGTGCCGGTGCTTATGCACAACTTACGGCACGTGATGGTAAATATGCTATAATCAAGCTCCCCTCGGGTGAGACCCGGATGGTCCTGGTTACCTGCCGTGCAACGATTGGGACCGTATCCAATGCTGACCATAGCCTTGAACGTTCAGGTAAAGCCGGACGCTCCCGATGGATGGGACGCAGACCCAGGGTCAGAGGCGTTGCTATGAACCCTGTTGATCATCCGATGGGTGGTGGTGAAGGACGTGCATCAGGTGGACATCCCAGATCCAGAAAAGGACTACCCGCAAAAGGTTACAAGACCAGGGATAAGAACAAGTATTCCTCTAAGTATATAATTGAAAAGGGGAAAAAATAATTGAGATTATATGAGTAGATCTATCAAAAAAGGACCATTCATTGATTACAAACTCGAGAAGAGGGTGCTTGTTATGAATGAATCCGGGAAAAAATCTGTAATCAAGACATGGTCAAGGAGGTCGATGATCTCTCCTGACTTTGTTGGACATACAATCGCCGTGCATAATGGAAATAAATTCATACCGGTATATGTAACTGAGAACATGGTAGGTCACAAGCTGGGCGAATTTGCCCCTACCCGCATATTCCGTGGTCATGGTGGTAAACAAAGGTAGTATTAAACGAAAAGAAAAATTCCTGAAAAATGGGTGCAAGAAAAAGAAATACAGCCAATAAAAGGAAAGAGGAAAAGCTAAAGACTTATCAAGCAATGCTTAGGAATTGTCCTACCTCGCCTCGCAAAATGAGGCTGGTTACTGATATGATCATCGGGATGGATGTTAACAAAGCCCTTGATACACTCAAGTTCAGCCAAAAAGAGGCATCCCGGAACGTTGAGAAGCTTCTGATGTCAGCCATCTCAAACTGGCAGACCAAAAATGAGGGCGTCAGAATAGAAGAGAGTAACCTTTACGTGAAAGAGGCTTTTGTTAATCAGGGCCGTACACTGAAGAGACTGCAGACTGCTCCGCAGGGACGTGCCCACAGGATCAGGAAAAGATCAAATCACGTAACCCTGATAATTGACAGTCAAAACAGGGAACAAGTTGAAAATAGCTCAAATTAGAATAGATGGGACAAAAAGTTAATCCGATAGGTAACAGGTTAGGTATTATCAAAGGTTGGGACTCCAACTGGTATGGAGGACATGACTTTTCCGGCAAATTGGTTGAAGACTCAAAGATCAGGGAATATCTGAATGCCAGACTTGCAAAAGCCAGTATCTCAAAGATCATAATTGAACGTACCCTGAAGCTTATTACTATTACTGTAAATACTGCCCGCCCGGGAATTATTATTGGTAAAGGAGGACAAGAGGTTGACAAGCTGAAAGAAGAGCTTAAGAAAATTACCAAAAAAGAGGTTCAGATCAATATATTCGAGGTTAAGCGCCCGGAGCTGGATGCTACAATAGTTGCCAATAATATTGCCAGGCAGGTGGAGGGAAAGATATCTTACAGGCGTGCTATCAAAATGTCCATTGCATCCACAATGCGTATGGGAGCAGAAGGAATTAAAGTATTGATTTCCGGGAGACTTGGGGGAGCAGAGATGGCCCGTAGCGAGACATACAAAGAGGGACGTATTCCATTACACACCTTCAGGGCAGATATTGATTATGCACTGGCTGAAGCCCTGACCAAGGTTGGTCTGATTGGAATCAAAGTATGGATCTGTAATGGTGAGGTTTATGGAAAGAGAGACCTTTCTCCGGAAGTTGCCGTGAAAGCCCAGAAGGGCAGAAACATGAGGAAAAGAAAGAAATAACAGTCTGAATTAACAATTCAACCAAGATATTGAACGATGTTACAACCAAAGAAGACTAGATACAGGAGACAACAGAAGGGCAAGATGAAAGGGAATGCTCAGAGGGGTAACCAACTGGCTTTCGGGACTTTCGGAATAAAAGCACTTGAATCATCCTGGTTAACAGGGAGACAGATAGAGGCTGCCAGGCAGGCGATCGTTCGTTATATGAAACGTGAGGGACAGCTTTGGATCCGGATCTTCCCGGATAAACCCATTACCAAGAAACCTGCTGAGGTTAGAATGGGTAAGGGTAAAGGCTCACCGGAGGGTTTTGTGGCACCGGTTACTCCCGGGCGTATTATTGTAGAAACAGAAGGGGTACCTTACGAAGTAGCAAAAGAGGCATTACGGCTTGGTGCGCAGAAGCTTCCGATTGCAACCAAGTTTGTCGTAAGGCGGGATTTTGTTGAAGATTAAAAATTTGAATGATGAAAACATCAGAAATAAGAGAGTTATCAACTCGGGAAATTCTGGAAAGGATTGATAATGAGAAAATAACGCTCATCCGTATGAAACTTAACCACGCAATTACTCCCCTTGATAATCCAAATAAAATAGGTGAATCAAAAAAAACAATTGCACGGCTTTTAACCGAGTTACATCAGAGGGATCCGAATGAGAAAAAAAATAGCTAGTATCAACAATGGAAAGAAATCTTAGAAAAGAGCGTATCGGGATTGTTGTCAGTAATAAAATGGACAAATCGATTACTGTTGTTGTAAAGAGGAAGGTGAAGCATCCGATTTACGGCAAGTATGTTAACAAATCAAAGAAGTTCCTCGCACATGATGAGGAAAACAGCTGCAACATTGGTGATAAGGTTCGGATAATGGAAACCAGGCCTCTTAGTAAGAATAAATCCTGGAGATTAGTTGAAGTAATCGAAACAGTTAAGTAATCATGATACAACAGGAAAGCAGATTAACGGTAGCTGATAACTCGGGAGCAAAGGAGGTCCTCTGTATCAGGGTGCTGGGAGGGAGTAAAAAAAGATATGCCTCACTCGGTGATAAAGTGGTTGTAACTGTAAAAAGTGCTATTCCCTCAGGGGAAGCAAAAAAGGGGATGGTTACCAGAGCTGTGGTGGTCAGGACCAAAAAGGAGGTCAGGAGGGCTGATGGCTCCTATATCCGCTTTGATGATAACGCTGTTGTGCTGCTGAACAACCAGGATGAAGTCAGGGGCACACGTATTTTTGGACCGGTTGCAAGGGAATTACGTGACAAGTATATGAAAATTGTTTCACTGGCACCTGAAGTGTTATAACGAGGATAAAGATACCGGGATGAAGAAAAAGATACATATAAAAAAGGGTAATACGGTTATCGTGATTACCGGAGAGTCGAAAGGACAGCGGGGACGCGTTCTTGATATTGACAGGAGAAAGAACAGAGCCATTGTGGAAGGTGTCAATATGGTTTCGAAGCACACTAAACCCAATGCTTCAAACCCTCAGGGTGGGATCGTAAGGAAGGAAGCCACCATTCATATCTCAAATCTGTTGCTAGTTGATCCTGCCTCGGGAGGTCCAACGCGTATCGGAAGGAAATTAAACAACAAAAATAAGTTGGTACGTTATTCAAAAAAATCAGGAGAGGAGATTAAATGATGTATACGCCTGCTTTAAAAACCAAGTACAAAGAAGATATTGTCCCTGCATTGATGAAAGAATTTGGTTACAAAACTGTTATGCAGGTTCCCCGGCTTGAAAAAATTATTATAAACCAGGGGATTGGACAGGCTATCGCTGACAAGAAACTAATTGAGGTCGGGGAAAAGGAAATTACTGATATCGCGGGTCAGAAAGCAGTGCAGACTCTTTCAACCAAGGATATCTCAAACTTCAAACTCAGAAAGAATATGCCTATTGGTGTCATGACAACTTTGAGGAAGGAGAGAATGTATGAGTTCCTTGAAAGATTGATCTGTGTGGCACTTCCACGTATTCGTGACTTTAAAGGGATTGGCAATAAACTTGATGGAAGGGGAAATTATACCCTGGGTATAACAGAACAAATTATTTTCCCTGAAATTGATATTGACAAGGTATTGAAAATTATGGGCCTTCAAATAACATTTGTTACTTCTGCAAGGACCGATGAAGAGGGATTTGCTCTTCTTAAACATTTCGGATTGCCGTTTAAACAATCTAAAAACTAATTTATATGGCTAAAGAATCCATGAAAGCCCGCGAAGTAAAGCGTGCAAAACTAGTAAAAAAATATGCAGCTAAAAGAGCTCAGTTAAGAGCCGAAGGTGATTATGTTGCGATTAGCCGCCTGCCCAGAAATTCAAATCCCATAAGGCTCCATAATCGTTGCAGTATTACCGGACGACCGAGGGGATATATGAGACAATTTGGCGTAAGTCGTATAACTTTCAGGGAAATGGCTTCAGCAGGCCTGATCCCGGGAATAAAAAAGGCAAGCTGGTAAAATATTAAGAATCGCATCAAAAAACTGAAAAATGACAGATCCAATTGCAGATTTCCTGACCAGAATAAGGAATGCATTAACTGCCGGACATAAGGTGGTTGAAATTCCTGCATCAAATCTGAAGAAGGATATCACCAAATTACTTTATGACAAGGGATATATCCTAAGCTATAAATTTGTTGATGACGGGATTCAGGGAAATATTAAGATTGCACTTAAATATCATCCAAAGAGTAATCTCCCGGCAATTAAGTCAATTAAGAGGATTAGTCGACCGGGCCTTCGCAAATATGCCGGAGTTGATGATATGCCAAGGGTTCTTAACGGATTGGGCGTTGCTGTTATCTCAACCTCACAGGGTGTTATGACTGATAAAGAAGCCAGGAAGTTGAAAATTGGCGGTGAGGTATTATGTTATGTATACTAAATAGTAGGAGGATAGAATAAATGTCACGAATAGGATATTTACCTGTAATATTGCCGGAGGGAGTGTCAGTAGATGTATCTGACGCCAACCTGGTGAACGTGAAAGGTCCCCTCGGAGAACTGTCAGTAAAAGTTGGCAGTGACATCAAGGTGGAAGTAAAGGATAATACACTTGAACTAAGCAGACCTTCAGATTCTAAGCGACTGAAGTCTCTGCACGGACTCTATAGGGCCCTGATAAACAATATGGTAGTTGGAGTTTCAGAGGGTTATAAAAAGCAGCTGGAACTTGTAGGTGTAGGATACCGGGCTGAGGCAAATGGCCAGCTCCTGGAACTTAGCCTGGGTTATTCTCATGATATAATTCTGGAACTTCCGAAGGAGGTTGCTGTAGAAGCTAAAACTGAGAGAAGGAGTAATCCAGTTATAACGCTCACAAGCATTGATAAGCAACTAATCGGACATGTTGCTGCAAAAATAAGGTCACTGCGTCCGCCTGAACCATATAAGGGTAAGGGAATAAAATTTGTTGGTGAACAACTCAGGAGAAAAGCCGGGAAATCAGCAAGTGTATAATATGTAAAATTGAGTGAGATGGCTTTATTAAAAACAGAAAGAAGAAGAAGAATCAGATACAGGATTCGAAAAAAAATAGAAGGGACTGCCGAAAGGCCAAGACTTGCAGTTTTCCGCAGTAACAAGCAGATTTATATCCAGGTGGTCGACGACAAAAAGGGCGTTACCCTTGTTTCTGCTTCATCAAAAGAGAAAACTGTTTTGGAAGTAAAGTGTAAAAAAGTGGAGAAGGCTGCTTTGGTAGGAAAACTGATTGCTGAGAAATGCAAGGAGAAGGGGATTGCAAGTGTTGTTTTCGACAGAGGCGGCTATAAGTATCACGGCAGGGTAAAATCATTGGCTGACGCAGCCCGCGAAGGAGGATTAAAATTCTAACATCAATGAGTAAAGATATAAGGAGCATAAAAACAATTGACCTTGAGTTGAAAGACCGACTTGTAAGTATCCAGAGGGTAACCAAGGTAACAAAGGGAGGCCGTACCTTTAGCTTCTCAGCTATTGTAGTGGTTGGGAACGAAGATGGGATTGTCGGACACGGGCTTGGAAAGGCAAATGAGGTTACAACAGCCATTGCCAAAGGCGTGGAGGATGCTAAAAAGAACCTGATCAAGGTTCCCGTGATCAATGGTACTATTCCTCACGAACAGCTGGCTAAGTATGGTGGAGCACAGGTATTCCTGAAACCAGCCTCTGAAGGAACAGGAGTAAAAGCAGGAGGTGCTATGCGTGCAGTACTTGAAAGTGTGGGAGTAAAAAACGTCCTGGCAAAATCAAAAGGTTCATCAAATCCTCATAACCTGGTTAAGGCAACATTTGAAGCCCTGCTTGAACTGCGTGATGCCGTTGCTGTTGCAGAACAGAGAGGTGTGAGCCTCAATAAAGTATTTAATGGTTAGAAAAGCTTGAGTTATGACTAAGATACGCATTAAACAGGTCAGGAGTAAGATTGGAAGACCTGAACGTCAGAAAAGAACGCTGGCTGCACTGGGCCTTAGAAAGATTAACCAGAGCGTAGAGCATGAAGCTACTCCTCAGGTAATGGGTATGGTTAATGCGGTAAGACACCTTGTTGAGGTTGAAGAAATTTAAGGTATTAATAATTTTTTATCAAAGGATATGGACTTAAGTAACTTAAAACCTGCTGAGGGCTCAGTAAAAAAGGAGAAACGTATTGGTCGCGGGCAAGGATCCGGCAGGGGAGGTACATCTACAAGAGGGCATAAAGGTGCCAAGTCAAGGTCGGGCTACTCCAAAAAGCCTGGATTTGAAGGAGGACAGATGCCATTGCAGAGAAGGGTTCCAAAGTATGGGTTTAAAAATATTAACCGGAAGGAGTATAAGGGTATCAACATAAGTACTCTTCAGGACCTTGCCGAGAAGAAAAAGCTAAAAAAGATCTCTATTGACACTTTTATTGATGCTGGTCTGATCTCAAAGAATGATCTGGTAAAAATACTGGGGAACGGGAAGCTTGATAAAAAACTTGAAGTGCATGCACATGCATTTTCAAAGTCGGCTGTAGCAGCTATTGAGGCGAACGAAGGAACTGCGGTAAAAATTTAGAGGAATGAGAATAGTTCAGACCATAAAAAATATCTTCAAGATCGAAGACCTTCGCCAGAGAATTATTTATACCCTGGGTATCATCCTGTTATATAGATTAGGGAAATATGTTACCCTTCCCGGGATTGATCCGGCACAGCTTGGTGCCTTGAAAGCCCAGACTTCCCAGGGGATCATGGGATTGCTGGATATGTTCTCCGGAGGTGCTTTTTCGCAGGCTTCAATCTTTGCACTCGGTATAATGCCTTATATTTCTGCATCGATTGTAATACAATTGCTTGGGATAGTGTTCCCATATTTTCAGAAGCTGCAGCGTGAAGGCGAGAGTGGCCGAAGGAAAATGAACCAGTTCACAAGGTATCTTACCGTGGCAATCCTGTTATTGCAGGCACCCACATACCTGGCTAACCTGGATGCTCAACTCCCGGAGAGCGCATTTATCCTTAAAGGATCATTTTTTATTGTATCCTCGGTGATTATTCTTACTGCAGGCACCATATTCGTAATGTGGCTTGGAGAAAAGATCACTGATAAGGGGATTGGAAATGGTATATCATTGATTATCATGATTGGTATCATCGCCAGGTTGCCGCAGTCATTTATTTTTGAACTGGGGACCAGACTTGAAGGGTCGGGCGGACTTGTTGCCCTGCTTGTTGAGATCGTCTTCTTCTTTCTTGTGATACTGGGATCAATATTGCTGGTACAGGGTACCCGAAGGATACCTGTACAGTATGCAAGAAGGATTATTGGAAACAAACAATATGGTGGTGTAAGACAATATATCCCACTCAAGGTTAACGCTGCCGGCGTTATGCCGATCATTTTTGCCCAGGCTATAATGATGCTCCCGATAATCTTTGCAGGCTATGCCTCGGCAGATGGCATGTCGGGTTTTGTATCTGCTTTTTCAAATATGTACGGGTTCTGGTATAACCTTGTAACAGCCATATTAATAATTGCATTTACCTACTTCTATACTGCGATAACAATAAATCCGGTTCAGATGGCTGAAGACATGAAAAAGAATGGCGGATTTATTCCAGGTGTAAAACCTGGCCGGAAGACAGTCGAATTCCTGGATAATATAATGTCAAGAATCACTCTTCCAGGATCAATATTCCTCGCCTTTATTGCGATTCTGCCATCTTTTGCAGTCAACTTTGGAGTGAGTGGCCCTTTCGCCCAGTTTTATGGGGGCACCTCATTGTTGATACTTGTAGGTGTTGTGCTGGATACGTTGCAACAGATAGAAAGTCATCTGTTAATGCGTCACTACGATGGTTTGATGAAGTCTGGAAGGATAAAAGGCCGGACTGGATCCGTCAGGGCCATATAAGATATAAGAGGTTCTTTGATGTTGCATCTGAAAAGTGCAGAAGAGATAGAGCTGCTGAGAGCAAGCAACCAAATGGTATCCAGGATTCTTGCTTTGCTTGCCGAAGTGATTAAGCCAGGGGTTACCACTCTTGAACTCGACAGGATAGCTGAAGAGTATATCCGTGGTCAAGGAGCTGTGCCGGGATTCAAGGGATATAACGGTTTTCCAGCTACCCTGTGTACTTCTGTAAACGACGAGGTAGTCCACGGGATCCCCTCAATGTATTCACTAAGGGATGGGGATATCGTCTCTATCGACTGCGGAGTTATACTTAACGGATATTATGGTGATAGTGCTTTTAGTTTCGGGGTTGGAGAAATAGGTGAAGATAAAAACAGATTGCTGGCTTATACCAGGTCATCACTGGAGAAGGGTGTTATGCAGGCCATCGTGGGAAACAGAATCGGAGATATTTCTGATGCGGTTCAGACGGAGGCGGAAGAAGCAGGATATTCAGTGGTTAGAGAGCTGGTAGGGCATGGTCTGGGAAAGCATTTACATGAATCGCCGGAAGTTCCCAATTACGGGAGAAAAGGGAAAGGTATAAAAATGAAGGAAGGTCTTGTAATATGCATTGAACCTATGATCAACATGGGAACGAAGAATATTCGTCAGAGCCGGGATGGGTGGACAATAAGGACTGCAGACGGGAAGCCATCAGCACATTTTGAATATGCAGTAGCCGTTGGCAGGGGAGAAGCAGATGTATTAACAACATTTGAATTTATTGACAACGTTCTAAATAAGGAGTAACAAAAATGGCAAAACAACCTTCAATCGAACAGGATGGTACCATTATCGAAGCACTCTCCAATGCAATGTTCAGAGTTGAACTTGAGAATGGTCATGTTATTACGGCACACATCTCAGGAAAGATGAGGATGAATTACATCAAGATCCTTCCAGGTGACAAAGTAAAGGTTGAAATGTCGCCATATGATTTAACAAAAGGAAGAATAACATTCAGATATAAGTAAGAAATTTGAACAATGAAAGTAAGAGCATCAGTAAAGAAACGTAGTTCCGACTGCAAGATAGTCAGAAGGAAAGGTCGTTTATATGTGATAAATAAGAAAAATCCCAAGTTTAAACAGAGACAGGGATAATTTAACTAAATTTGCACTCAATTTTTTAATTAAAGGTATATGGCACGAATTGTTGGTGTAGACTTACCAAAAAATAAAAGGGGCGAAGTAGCTCTGACATACATTTTTGGAATTGGCCGAAGCAATGCACAGAAGGTGCTGACTGCTGCCAAAGTCGACTGGGACACAAAGGTGAAAGACTGGACAGATGACGATATAAACAATATCCGGAAGATTCTCAGTGAGAACTATAAACTTGAAGGTGAACTGCGTTCTGAAGTACAGCTGAACATAAAGCGGCTGATGGATATTGGTTGCTACCGTGGTATTCGTCACAGGATCGGACTTCCTGTGAGAGGACAGGGTACAAAAAATAATGCCCGAACCAGGAAAGGGAGAAAGAAAACCGTCGCAAACAAGAAAAAAGCTACCAAATAATCAGATCATGGCAAAGAAGACAGGATCATCTAAAAAGAGAGTAGTAAAAATTGAACCACAGGGACAGGCTCATATTCACTCATCATTTAACAATATCATTATCTCGCTTACCAATAATGCCGGACAGGTGATTTCCTGGGCTTCATCAGGAAAGATGGGTTTCAGAGGGTCAAAGAAGAATACTCCTTATGCCGCACAGATGGCTGCTGAGAATTGCTCCAAAGTTGCGTATGATCTTGGACTTAGAAAAGTAAAGGTCTTTGTTAAGGGACCGGGCTCCGGCCGGGAATCAGCTATTCGTTCAATACATAATGTCGGGATAGAGGTTACTGAAATTGTGGATGTGACACCAATGCCGCATAACGGATGCCGGCCTCCAAACAGGAGAAGGGTTTGATTTTATTGGTTTACAGGAAAGCAGAATAGATAATAAACAATACATGGCAAGATACAGAGGACCAAAATCAAAGATTGCAAGGAAGTTTGGAGAACCTATTTTCGGTATTGATAAACATCTTGAAAGAAAGAATTATCCTCCCGGACAACATGGCGCAAACAAGAGAAGGAAAAAGACTTCAGAATATGGGATTCAGCTTAAGGAGAAACAAAAGGCGAAATATACATACGGTATTCTGGAGAAGCAGTTCCGTAATATGTTTGAGAAGGCTTCAAGGAGTAAAGGTGTGACAGGAGAGGTTCTTCTTCAGCTTCTCGAATCACGGCTTGACAATGTTGTATACCGTCTGGGGATTGCTCCAACAAGAGCAGCCGCACGACAGTTCGTAATTCATAAGCATATTACCGTGAACGGTGATGTTGTAAACATTCCCTCAGCTCAGGTAAAACCTGGTGATATCGTGGGTGTTAGAGAAAAATCAAAATCGCTTGAGGCAATAACAGAATCGCTTACAGTGAAAAGACATTTAAGTTTCTCATGGCTGGAGTGGGATGATTCACAAATGGTTGGCAAATTCATGAATGTACCTGAGCGAATCGATATTCCTGAAGAAATCAAAGAACAACTGATTGTTGAATTGTATTCAAAATAATCTATTAAGATAATTTATATGGCCATCTTAGCATTCCAGAAACCCGATAAGGTTATAATGGTTGAAGCGGACAACCGTTATGGTAAGTTTGAATTCCGCCCTCTCGAGCCTGGTTACGGTATAACTGTAGGCAATGCCCTTAGAAGAATTCTACTTTCTTCGTTGGAGGGTTTTGCAATCACTGCCGTCAAGTTTGAGGGAATTGACCATGAATTTTCCACAATAAAAGGAGTCATAGAGGATGTAACTCAGATAATACTGAACCTGAAACAGGTTCGTTTTAAACAAATCACGGAAGGTATCGACAATGAAAAAATCGTTGTTACAGTCTCAGGTAGAAACCTGTTAACCGGTGGCGATCTCAATACCTACCTGAGTAGTTTTGAAGTGCTGAACCCTGATCATGTAATCTGTAACATGGAAGCCGAGACCAGGCTCCAGATGGAACTCACAATTAATAAAGGCAGGGGATATGTTCCCGCTGAGGAAAACCTGCCTGTCGATGGGGAATTTGGCCTGATAGCAACGGACTCAATCTATACTCCGATAAAAAATGTAAAATACGAGATCGAAAATTACAGGGTTGAGCAAAAAACTGACTATGAGAAGCTCGTGATAGAGATAAGCACAGATGGATCAATTCATCCAAAGGATGCCCTGAAAGAGGCTGCAAAGATACTTATATATCATTTTATGCTGTTCTCCGATGATAAGATTACTATCGACTCTGACGATAGGCTTGCAAATGAGGAGTTTGATGAAGAGATACTAAAAATGAGGCAACTGCTTAAGACCAAGCTGATTGATCTTGATCTCTCAGTTCGTGCCCTGAACTGTCTGAAAGCAGCAGAGGTGGACACACTGGGCGATCTTGTCAAATTTAATAAGAATGACCTGCTCAAGTTCAGAAACTTTGGAAAGAAATCACTTACTGAACTTGATGAGCTCCTTGAACAGATGAACCTTTCATTTGGAATGGATGTAAGCAGGTATAAGCTGGAAAAGGAATAATTGCAAACTGCTAAGGATTAATAGAAATGCGACATCGAAAAGGATTTAACCATTTAGGAAGGACAAGTGCACACAGGAAAGCATTGCTTGCAAACATGGCTACCTCCTTGATCCTCCACAAGAGGATAAGTACAACCACGGCGAAAGCTAAAGCTCTACGTTCATATGTTGAACCATTGATCACCAGGTCGAAAGATGATTCAACACATTCAAGGAGAGTAGTATTCAGTTACCTGAGAAATAAATTCGCTGTTTCTGAATTATTCAGGGAGATCTCTCCAAAGGTGACTGACAGACCAGGGGGATACACGAGGATACTTAAGGTTGGTAACAGGCTGGGAGACAATGCTGATATGTGTATAATTGAACTGGTTGACTATAATGAGACTATGCTGGCAGATACCGGTAAAAAAGCTAAGTCGACCCGTCGGCGCAGATTAGGATCGAAGAAAAAAGTTAGTGAAGGGAAAACAGTTGCCGCTACCGATACAACCATCGGTGAAGTAACAGAAATTGAATCAGTGGATGAGCAGATGGTTGAAGTAACAAATGAATCGGTTGGAGATGAGATAGTTGAAGCTCAGATTGAGGTGTCCGAAGAAGCAGAGGCTGAAGCTGTTGAAGAAGTTGTTGCCGGGGCATCTCAGGATGAACCTGAGGTAAATGATACTGACAGTGAAGACACTTCAGCATTAGATGCTGAGAATGAAGAGGATAAGAAAGAATAAGGAATGCAATACTGCAATGTTAAAAGGGATAAAGATCATACTTCTTTATCCCTTTTTTTAGTATCTTGCATTGATGTTTAATTTATAAAAAATCATTTGTTTATGAGTCAGATTATCAGTGTACATGCCAGAGAAATACTTGATTCAAGAGGAAATCCTACTATAGAGGTTGAACTTTATACAGCAGGTGGGGCCATGGGTAGGGCAGCCGTTCCATCCGGGGCTTCAACCGGAGATAACGAGGCACTTGAGTTAAGGGATGGAGACAAAACCAGGTATCTTGGAAAAGGTGTTCTTAAGGCGGTTCATAATGTAAATAATGTCATTGCAGAGGAAATTATTGGAATGGATGTTACTGATCAGATAGCAATCGACAAGAAAATGATCGACCTTGATGGCACGCCAACAAAAAGTAATCTTGGCGCGAACGCGATCCTGGGAGTATCACTTGCGGCGGCTAAAGCAGCAGCATCCTATCACGGGTTACCCTTATTCAGGTATATAGGTGGAGTTAATACGGTTACCTTACCTATCCCGATGATGAATATCATTAATGGGGGTTCTCACTCAGATGCACCAATCGCATTCCAGGAATTCATGATCAGACCTATCGGTGCTCCTAACTTCAGTGAGGGCTTACGAATGGGTGCAGAGGTGTTCCATACTTTGAAGAAGGTACTAAAGAATAGGAACCTTAGTACTGCTGTCGGGGATGAAGGCGGATTTGCACCTGAATTGAACGGAACCGAGGATGCCCTTGATAGCATACTAAAGGCAATCGAACTGGCCGGATATAAAGCCGGATCGGATATTACAATTGCACTCGACTGTGCCGCTTCTGAGTTTTTTGAGGACGGGATTTATGATTATTCAAAGTTCGAAGGTCCTGATGGAATGAAAAGAACAGCTGAACAACAGGTAGAATACCTTGCTGATTTGATTGAGAAATACCCTATCGATTCAGTTGAGGATGGAATGGATGAGAATGACTGGGAAGGATGGAAATTACTCACAGAAAAAATTGGCAGGAAATGCCAGGTTGTTGGAGATGATGTATTTGTCACCAACGTGGAATACCTCAGAAAAGGTATCGAAATGGGTTGTGCCAACTCAATTCTTATCAAGGTAAACCAGATCGGATCCCTTACGGAGACACTGGATACAATCGAACTTGCCCATAGATCAGGATTTACAACGGTAACCTCGCATCGTTCAGGCGAAACAGAAGATGCAACCATAGCAGATATTGCAGTTGCCACCAATTCGGGACAGATTAAGACAGGCTCCTTAAGCCGGTCGGACCGGATGGCAAAATATAATCAGTTGCTTCGCATTGAAGAGGAGCTTGGAGATATGGCCCGATACGGATTCAGAAAGTAAAACAAAGGGAATATTTTAATACCTGTTTTTCCGGCAACACTTCATAAGATATGATTTTTTCAGGTCCCGGATTTATTGGATTCTTTTAGATTGGACCATTCTTGCCGGAGAGGTTGTTAATTGTCCGTTATTAACTCTTGTTAAAATCGAAGGATTAATCTTTTAAGGAACAAGAATCCTTTATATAAAATACAGTGCAGTAATGAAATGTATAGTTATTAACAATTGTTTATAAAGTCTGTTTAAATGAGGTTGACATAAACAGTTGAAAAAACTTGTAGTAAGGGAGCTACTATTATAAATTTGTTTTTACCAGGTGAGCGATAAAAGGCCGCACCTGAAAGAAGGAAACAGGAAGTGTGACTTAATTGGCGCAGGAAATGTTTCGATCAGGCCTTCGGGTCTGCTTCTTGAAGGAGCCGCAGCCCGGATAACAAGGTTCGCCCTGAAATCCGGTATGTCGCTAGAGTCGCCCAGCGTTCTTTAGTTGATGAGTCAGAAATGGCACTGCGTTCGGGAAGATCATCTTCGGATGATCCAGCGGACACCTGAAGGCTGCACTGTAAAAGGTGTATTTCGGAGGGTCAGGGTTGCAGCGGGGGGTCAAACTCCGGTTACAGCCGGTCATAATAACAGTAATCTGGTGCTGAATTTTACTTCGGTTTAATTCAGTAGAATGGGAACTAATCGTCAAGACTAGTTCCCATTTTTGTTTTATACCATTTTCTGCCACTCACGGCTGATTTCTGCGAATTGGTTCAAAAGCATCCGGGGTTACTGATAATCTGTGCAGAATAGATATATTTGTCCTTATTAATCGGTGAATATGGCATTTAATGGTCTGAAAGATTTTATAATTTTCCTAAAGAAGAGGGATCAGCTTGTTGTAATTGAAAGCAAAGTTAATCCTGAACTTGAAATTGCAGAGATTGCTGACAGGGTATTCAAGACGGGTGGTAAAGCATTACTATTCACCAATAATGGAACATGTTTTTCGTTGATTATCAATATGTTTGGATCGGAGGAAAGGATGAGCTACTCAATTGGCCGGACAGACCTCGAGGAGGCAGGAAAGGAGATCGAATCCCTGTTCAGATCATTTACCAACCTTAAAAATGGAATACTTCCCAAAATAGGATTACTACCAAAGGTCTTGGCTCTGGCCAAATTGACACCTAAACGGCAAAAGATAAAGGGTAAGTGCCAGGAAATTATAATGGATGAACCCGACCTTGATCTATTCCCTGTAATGAAATGTTGGCCTCACGATGGCGGAAGATTTATTACCCTGCCAATTGTTCATACTATTCATCCTGATAGCGGAGAGCCAAATGCAGGTATGTACAGAATGCAGATATTTGATAAAAGAAGTACAGGTATGCACTGGCATCGGCATAAGACAGGGGCAAATCATTATGATGCATGGAAAATAAAAGGATTGAAAATGCCCGTATCTGTTGCTCTCGGAGGAGATCCTGTATATACCTATGCTGCTACAGCACCTTTGCCTGAAGGGATCGATGAATACCTGCTTGCCGGCTTCTTAAGGAAAAAAAGAGTACGGCTGGTGAAGTGCCTGACCAATGATATATATATACCTGAGGATGCAGATATCGTCCTGGAGGGATATGTAGATACTGCTGAAGAGCTTCACTGGGAGGGCCCATTTGGAGACCACACAGGGTACTATTCACTGGCAGATTGGTATCCTAAATTTCACATTACCTGTATCACCCACCGAAGGGATGCGGTATATCCATCAACAATTGTCGGTGTACCGCCTCAGGAAGATAGTTGGATAGGTCTGGCTACTGAGAGATTGTTCCTTTACCCAATCAGGCTCACTATTCAACCTGAAATTGCAGACATTCATGTGCCATCATTCGGTGTGGCACATAACCTGGTCCTTGTAAGTATTGAAAAGAAATATCCGGGTCAGGGTATGAAGGTTATAAATTCACTATTCGGAGCAGGACAGATGATGCTCAGCAAGTTTATCATTGTATTTGAAAAGGAGGTAAAACTAACTGACTATGACCAGGTGCTGAGTGCTATTTTCAATAATGTAGACCCTGATACTGATTTGCTGTTTACTTCCGGTCCGCTCGATGTGCTTGATCATTCCTCTGGCAAATACTCCTCCGGGGGAAAACTTGGAATAGATGCAACTGCAGAATTGACAGTGGGAAACCATAAATCCGACAATAAATTAATAATTGAGAAGATCTCTGATGTAAGTATTTTATCAAGGCTTAAATCTTCAGGCATTATCAGGAAAATTGATGCCTCATTGACAAAAAATGGGATACCGGTCTTATTTATGACTGTAAATAAGGATTATGAATGGAAGAGCGGCTTGAGGGAGAGCCTGCAACGATTCACCGGTGCATGGATAATTATAATGGATGCATGGCACGATGAACTGGGAGGATTCTTTACTGCCTGGCAGATATTATCAAATACAGATCCCGTGAGAGACATAGAAATCTGCAACGGGAATATTTTAATTGACTCGACATCAAAAACACATAGGTCCGACAGGTTTGAGCGAAAATGGCCTAATGTTGTTGGCAGTGATCAAAATACAATTATGCAGGTGGACAGGAGATGGGAGGAGCTAAACCTGGGAGAATTCATTAAGTCACCAACTCATTTGATTTCATGTCTTATTCAACCAGGAGATGCTGAGGTTAATAAGGAAGGATGATTACAATCACCTAAATGAGTTTTGGTTATAATACCGTTTAACATTAAATTAGTAAGAGTATTCCTTATAGTAATTATTAAACACTAAGGAGTGTCATTGCTTTTTATAATACATAATATCAGCAGCTTAAGGATAGATATAATTGGAAACACAATTTATCACTATATCTTTTATTTTTTTTGGTTTGGAATTCTTCTATACCTGTTCATCAGGTACCAGTCGAAGAGCCTGATACAGGCCAGGAAACTTCTTAAGGAAAAGGATCAGGCATATAAGGAAATTGCCCGACAAAGGGAAGAGCTTGAGATAAAAAACAGAAATATTACTGACAGCCTGATATATGCAAGCTATATTCAGCAGGCATTATTACCTTCGGAGGATCATTTCAAAAGAATCGTACCGGAATCATTTATTTTTTTCAGGCCAAAGGATATTGTAAGTGGCGATTTTTACTGGGCAAGGGAATCGTCAGGTAAAATTTTTATTGTTGCTGCTGATTGTACGGGTCATGGTGTTCCCGGAGCATTTATGTCGATGATCGGGGTTGAACTGCTGAATAAGATCATTATTGATCAGAATATTGCCAACCCTGCAGACATTTTGTATATTCTCAGCACCGGTATTGAGCGGACATTTACCGGTAATAACCCCGGTGCCAAGAAGATGAAAGATGGGATGGATATAGGATTATGCATAATTGATGCTGCGAAACGGAAACTGGAGTATTCAGGCGCATTTTTCCCTTTGTATCTTATCAGGGATAATAAGCTGATCGAAATTAAGGGAGAAAGACTAAGTGTAGGACTTGTATTCGAGAACATCTTTGTGAATCACCTCCTTGATCTTGAAGAAAACGATATGATTTATATGTTTTCAGATGGCTACACAGATCAGTTCGGTGGGCCACATGATAAAAAGTTCATGTACCGGCGGTTTCGTCACCTTCTGCTTTCAATCCATAGTTTTCCCATGGAGGAACAAAAGAATATTCTCAAAGATTCAATTTTAACATGGGAGAAGGGAAATGAGCAGATTGATGATATGATGGTAATTGGTTTAAAACCATTACCCTATAAATAATCTAGCCAGAAATAAGTTTTTCAATCAGAGATAACAGTTGATTTGGCTGGAATGGTTTACTCAGGTACTCATCCATACCTGCCGATAGACATTTCTCTTTATCCCCTATCATGGCATTGGCAGTAATGGCTATTATCGGTGTGTGCTTACTGGTGCTCGATTCAAGTTCCCGTACCTTCTGAACAGAAGTAATCCCATCCATAACAGGTAGCTGGACATCCATCAGAATAAGGTCGTAATTTGACTTTCCGAACATATCAAGAGCCTCTTTTCCATTGATGGCAGTATCAATGTTCTTTACCTTATTCTGAAGTGATATAAGTACAATCTTCTGATTTATGGGATTGTCCTCAACCAGTAAAATATTTGCTTCTGACAGCTTTTTTGTTGATTTTCTATTCTGATTCAGTTCCTTGATCCTTTGCGCAACTTCCGTTGGTTTGGTCTCCTCACCGACCCTGGGAAGTGGGAGCTGGAAAGTAAAAACAGCTCCCTCACTTGATATTGATGAGGAGTACTTTCCTCCAAGCCGGGATATCAACCTGGCAGAAAGATCTTTTATCTTACCCTGATCATCCGGGGTTACATGTATAAATTGAACCTGCTTATTTGTCTTAAAGGTAAATGCAACGTCATCGTAGTCTTTTCTGCTCTTCACAACCGAAATTCCAATATCCACTTTCTGATTGTGGGTACCATTAAGTTCCATAGAATTGAACAGATCAAGAAAAATCTGTTTCAGCGCAACAGGATCGCATAAATATTCATATTTCACCTCCTGCCCCGGATGAATATTTATAAGTGTATCACCCTCTGATTTAAGGTAATACAGTTCTATTGTGCTCTTGAGGGTAGTTATCAGGTTAAGTTTAATCTTCTTTCTGGCTTCAAAGGAAATTTCCTGAGCTGTTTTCATTGACAGATCATTAACGGCATTTACCATATTATTGGTTGAAGCAGTTAAAGTCTCTAGCAATTCTACCTGCTTATCATTTAATCCGGTACTGTCAAAAAGACCGATGATAAGTGAAAAGTTGTTGAGGAGTGTCCGGATAAGATGGGAAAAATCAGATATGAACCTCTCTTTCTTATCAAGATTTTCATGCAATTCCTCAATTTCATTTTTATAGCTAACCAGAATTAACCTGAATATTCTCAACAGGTATATAATTGATACAAGAATTATAGCAGCAAAAACAAACGAAGGATTTCTGTAACCAAGCACTGTCGATACGATAATTCCTGCTATGCATAATAGGGCAATAACAAATACAACCAATAATCCTAACCTTTGGCTTTCCCCTATTGTTGATAAGATGCCTTGTGAATTCTGTTTATCCTGTTTTGCAGACATGACTTCAATTTAGCAATGCAGTATTTGCGGTTCAGGTAAAGATATGAAAATTCTTTTTTACCTTTCAGTGAAAAGATTAATTTTGTTTTATCGGTATGAAATTTGAGGGATGAAAAGCTGGATAAAAACTTATAGGTTATGAGGAGAAGTCTATTTGGCATTGTATTGCTTACAGCTCTTGGCATTGTATTAAGCGCCCAGGTTTCAGATACAGAGAAAGTGCTGTTTACTCCTGACTTCAGGTTTAATGATGGCATATATGTAGAATTTGAACAGGTAAGGGGAAATAAACCGATACCTAAATCGAAAATTCTGACTTCGGCTGATTATAACGATCGTGATTTCTTCAATATAATTCTTGAAAATGATAAGATCTATTATTATGACGCGATCGGGATTCGTCAGGAGATAGAAAAATCAGAGATATGGGGTTATTCCAGAAATGGGATTCTCTATATCCAGATACAGGGAAATTTTAACCGCATTACTTTCGTAGGCAGTCTTTGTCACTTTGTTGCGGATATTACTACCTATGATAGGAGATACTATGGCTCGCCCTATAATTATTATGATCCCTATTCTTACAGCTCCTATAGCTACTCCAATTATTATAACCCGTATTATAGTCCTTATTATATGCCATACAGGCCAACAACTGTAGCTAAAAATGAGCTGGTTCAATATGTCCTTGATTTTGAGACGGGCAAGATAATAGAATATGATATTAAAAATATTGAGATGTTACTAATGAAAGATCCGGACCTGTACCAGGAGTTCATCTCACTTTCACGGAAAAAAAAGAAACAAATGCTATTTTTCTATATAAGGAAATTCAATGAAAAAAAACCCATTTATTTACCAAAAAGTTAACAGCCATGATAAAAAATCTGTTTCTGCTTTCTGCAATTTTAGCTCCTGTTCTCTCATTTTCGCAGGCCCCATTTCCTCAACCAGAAGAGATTGAGGGTTTTTTCAATACCAAGACCCTGGTTGTACTTGAGGATCAAATGTTCTCGACATATAACATCTTTATTAAGAAATCAATGGAAGAACACTGGAATATCACTGGATATGAGTTTATTACAGTAAGTGAGTTTAATGAGAGGCGGAGGGATCCTGCATATTCATTCCTGGTTCTCACCGAAACGAAGTTTGACAAGGACAAGTCAGGTAATATATACAACTTTCTTAACCTTCTTATGGGAAAGGATGTTGGTCGTATTGAAGACATGCCAGAAATGTGTGCTATTCCCCTGTCTGCAGCAGGTAAAGATGAATTTGAATATACATATAAGGTGGGAGTTGTCTTAAGGTTTATTCAGTCACATGTGAGGCATTTATCGGAAGATCCATCAATAACTGGTAAGAAATATCTCAAATATTACAATAAATTTATACCTGAAGTTCAGAATAAAAAAATCCTGGTATCGGAAGAAGATCTGGTACCGGAGTTGAGATCAGAGTCTGCTCTGGCTGAATATTATTCATACGAAATTGACCTGGTAGGTGATGATGAGATTCAGAAAGCTATAATGGATAAAGCCGAAAATACCCTGGTTCTACATAAGGTAGGCCCGGAGGGAGAAAGAGAAGGCGGTATCTGTTTTAAGATGCTAATAGGAACAGATGATGGCCGCATCTATTTCTATGGGGAACACAAAATAACTCCTAAAAGCAGTAATGGTTTGCTGGTAAATGACATGAAGAGGATAGGCAGGTTCTGAAATATGCAGCAGTTGACCTAAATCACCGTCTTTCAAATAAACAGGTATTATGAACGAAATTAGGGTATTATCAGAGTCAGAAAGGAACTGGGCAATGTTTTGTCATTTGAGCACATTTGCCAGTGTAATTATTCCATTTGGAGGGATCATCGGGCCACTTATTTGTTGGTCATCAAAGAGACATGAATCCTCCTTTGTAGATATGAATGGTAAAGAGGCACTCAATTTTCAACTCTCAATTTTACTTTATCTGTTTGTCTGCATTCCCCTGATTTTTATAGTGATAGGTATTGTGTTAATGATAGCGCTATTTATCCTTGAACTTGTATGTGTGATAATTGCAAGTATCAAGGCCGCCAGGGGAGAGGATTACAGGTATCCTTTGTCAATACCGTTTATACAGTAGCAAGGATAAAGGGAATAATCCTGTCACATATACTATCTTGACGCCAGGGTAAGTCTTAAGGCTTGCCTTTTCTTTTTTTAGGCATTCAAATTTTCTTAATTTTAGGGCCAGAAAATAATATGATTATGGCATCAAATCTTACCATACCGAAAGGAACCAGGGATTTTGGCCCGGTTGAGATGACCAGGCGTAACTATATCTTTGATACTGTCAGGAAAGTGTTCCGGCTTTACGGTTATTTGCCACTGGAAACACCTGCCATGGAGAATCTGACTACATTACTTGGCAAATATGGTGAAGAGGGTGATAAACTATTGTTCAGGGTACTCAACTCAGGTGACTATCTCTCATCAGTTCCTCAATCGGATCTGTTAAAGGCTGATTCCCAGAGAATAGCAGGAAAAATTGCTGAAAAGGGCCTGAAATATGATCTTACCGTTCCGTTTGCCAGGTATGTTGTTCAAAACAGGAACAATATCACTTTCCCTTTCAAAAGGTTTCAGATTCAACCTGTCTGGAGAGCGGACAAACCACAAAAAGGAAGGTATCGCGAATTTTACCAGTGTGATGTAGATGTAATTGGCAGCGATTCACTTTATAATGAGTATGAGCTGGTTCAAATAATCGATGAAGTCTTTTCCAGACTTAATATCAGGAATACAATCAGGATAAGTAATAGAAAAATATTGATTGGGATTGCAGAAATAATTGGAGAAGGGGATAGGATTACAGATGTTTCCACGGGAATTGACAAACTTGAGAAGATTGGTATTGTAAAGGTTAACGAAGAACTATCATCAAAGGGAATTTCACCTGTAGCAATCCGAAACCTTCATCCAATCCTGTTATTAAAGGGTGATACATTTGGCAAACTGCAACAGCTCGAAACTATACTCGCCGGATCTGAAACAGGGTTGAGGGGGATTGCCGAAATGAGGACATTGTTTAATTACCTGAAAAATGACACGATCGAATCGGACATACAGCTTGATCTTACTCTGGCAAGGGGGTTGGAATATTATACAGGAGCAATTATTGAGGTAAAGTCTCTTGATTATGAGATAGGCAGTATCTGCGGTGGGGGAAGATATGACGATCTTACCGGAATTTTCGGTTTACCGGGAGTCTCTGGAGTAGGTGTTTCATTTGGAGCAGACAGGATCTATGATGTCCTGAAACAGCTGGATCTGTTCCCGGATAGAATCAATAGCGATGTGATGGTAATGTTTGTAAATTTCGGAGAAGCTGAAGCCAGGTTTGCTGATAATATTTTGAAGCAGCTCCGCAAAGCAGGCTTCAGCTCTGAGCTTTACCCTGACAATGTGAAAATGAAAAGGCAAATGTCATATGCAAACTCGCAGAATATACCATATGTGGCACTGGCGGGTGAAGACGAGATGCAAAGGGGAATAATTACGCTCAAGGATATGAAATCGGGTAACCAGATGCAAATGAAGTCTGAAGAACTATTAAGTTTCTTGGATTCGCACCCCGATTAACTTCAACTTACCGGCAACCTGCTTCAACTCATAAAATCACTTTACTAAAATCTTCTCCTCACGGGTCGCTGCTCTCTTCTGTTTCCCAACTGATTAAGCAGAAGAGCTTTAAATTGCACCTCTGCATTGTAAAGCCTGACAACCTTTGAGGGCGGCAAGACCTGCTTAAACTTATCATGATATTCTTTTGCCAGTTCTGCCTCTTGCAGATTGAAATTGACAAACTTGTCGCTTGACTCCTCAAGCTCATCTTCTGTCAAATTCTTGTAGTTCTGGTTCAGATACCTCAGTAATGAATTTTTGTCGAGTGCAAGCTTTTCTTTCCGGCTGGTATAATCATTATATACCGGCCAGAATTTTTCGGCTTCCTGCGGAGATAATTCCAGTCTTTTTGTAAAAAATGCAATTTTTTCTGCATCTATTTTATTGTTCCTGAGACCCTGGGAGTAAAGACAGGAAAGCGAAACAACAGTAATCCAAATCAAACTTAAAATTAATCTTTTCATACGTTTATTTCTTTATTTTTAATGGTCGTATGGAACCGCATTAAATAATAATCATTCTTGTTTGTGTAAAAAATGATGATTTTTTTAATGCTTGTTTCATAACCCTGTTATCATAAATTTTCAATAATTGTCAGATACTCAATGTCTTCATTTTCTAGGTATTCTATAATCTCTTCATCGTCAAGACTTTCTGCGAACCGGTAATTCTCAACAGTGGTCAGTTCATTTATAATAAAAAAGTCATCAATTTCATATAAAAGAAGCTCTGCGTACTCTGTCAGATTTATGTCCGGAAAGTCAGTCTCACGGTCAGGAAGAATCAGCTTCAGGCCGGTATAAGATATAATTACAAATCCTATCATTGCTGCAGCGAGCATCAGGTGCGGCTTTGCTAAAGAGTAAAGCCTTGCCCTTTTCTTCCCATCAGTATCAGATACTCTCCTTGCAACCTTTCCAGGAAATTCATCAAAATAATTCTCAGGAACTCTGAAGGGATTATTTTTCTCTATATTAATATTTTTATTCATCATATATTTGATTGAATATTAAGGCAAAGGTTTAACGGCTGGTTAAATATTCCTCAATTTTCTTCACCGCATGGTGGTAGGAGGCTTTTAAGGCCCCAACCGAGGTTTCCAGGATCGAACTGATTTCCTCATATTTTAAATCATCATAGTATTTCATAATGAATATGATCCTCTGTTTTTCAGGAAGATTTGCAATTGCTTCCCAGAGCATCTTCTCAGCCAGGTCTCCGTCAAACCAAGAAGCTCCTTCATCCGAGGAGGCAAAAAGGGAATCCAGGTTCATATCACTCGCATGTGTCCGCTTTTTGATTATCGACAGTGCCTCATTGGTTGATATCCTGTATAGCCAGGTATACAGGGAGCTGATTTCCCTGAAGCCCGATAAATTCTGCCATATCTTTATTAAGCTGTTCTGAAGGGCATCGTCAGCATCTTCGTGAAGAATGACAATTCTTCTTATATGGTAATACAGCTTTTTCTGGTATTTCAGTACCAGATTTCGGAATCCCTCTTCCGGTTCTTTTCTGAATAATTCGAGTATCTGTTTGTCGGTTATCTTTTCCTGCACACGTCTGTCTCTTAAAACTTAGATACCAATTCCTTTAAAAAGTTTAATAGGGAGCATTAAAAAACTCTTAGAGAGGATGACTTACCCGACTCAATAGTGAATTTCTTCTCAACGGTAAAATAAGATTGTTTAGCATACAGCGACCTGAAAATAACCCTGTATCTGCCGGGCAATAGAACAAGAGATGAGGACTTCTCACTTGTATCAATAGAATAAACCCACTCAAGATTATTACTCCGTTCCACAAATAGTTCACATATGCCTATGTTGTTTACCAGAAAGGTGATAACCCCTGGCTGTGGGAGACTGACAGTTGTTTCCTCGCTCGGTCTGACTTCAACGTTATAGACATAGGTTACAGGAATGGTAGGTATTTCCAGATCATATTTACCTGTGATAAACTTTCTTTTTTCAAACATCTTCTGTCTGCACAAAGTATTTGGAGTTCCACCTTTCCTTACCAGATACTCGGTATTTCGGTACTGAAAGCCTTTATCCTGGGTAACATTCAAAAATCCCTGGGGTGCATCTATTGCAGCTAAATTATGTTTCCCCGGGGCTAATTTAAGACTATTGCAGTAGACGGGTGGGATAGTGTGTACCTTAATCGAATAATCAATCAGAGGATCAATTCTCATCGTGTCCGGATTTCCTCGCTGGTTTAGTGTGTGCACAAAGTTATATTTGATCTGGCCGGATATTCTGTTGTAGAATGTCATAGGAACATTGGTCTCAGAAGGAAATCCGTTGGCATCGAGAAGGTTTACCTGCAGAGTTGTCTCGTTCAATGCATGTGTTATTACAATGTCCAGAACTTCCTCAAATCGATCCTCTGATGAGGCGTTATACAGATTTCCCAGGCATTCAAAGGATTTTTCAAATTCAGGATCAAGTCCTATTCCAATAATGAATGGCTTTAAGATAATGCCCTCTTTTTGCAGCTCCTTTGATACTTCGCAGGGATCACCATCACAGGCTTCAATACCATCAGTTATCAGGATTATTACATTCCTGCAATTATCACAGTAGGGAAAATCGTTCACGGAAGCAGCTAACGAATTGGCGATGGGTGTCGTCCCTTTTGGTGACAGTGACCTCATTTTACGCTTGATCTGGTAACCATTATCAGATGTAAATGCAACCTCAAGTCTTGTATCGCTACAATCTTGCGGTGGAACAACACTCTGATGGCCATAGACCCTCAGTGCCATCTCGACATTTTGATGTTTACCCAGGCTGTCAATTGTCTGACCAAGAAATTTTCTTGCAATGTTGATTTTTTTATCTTCACCCCACTGGCCTGCCATGCTCTGTGAGCAATCAAGAACAAACAGGATCCTTGTTAATGGTTGTGTGGAACCTTCACTTTGAGCCAGCGTAAAGACAGAAGAGAAAATAAGAGCAATAAATATGGGGAATTTTACCTTCAACTTGTTTCTATTTAAGTAGTTTATCTATCAAATTTAAAAAAAATGTAACAGGTCATACTTAATCAACGTTTTAATTAGTGTATAGAGTATCCGCTAAGTCGTTTACC
The DNA here is from genome assembly GCA_035527935.1 of Bacteroidales bacterium. Taxonomy (GTDB): domain Bacteria; phylum Bacteroidota; class Bacteroidia; order Bacteroidales; family VadinHA17; genus DATKZO01. Next base: position 10,083 of record DATKZO010000002.1, on the reverse strand, counting down.
ATTTATTAAATTTGTAAACTTATATAATAATATTTCCGTATGGCGTTACAATGTGGGATAATAGGTATAACCAATGTAGGCAAAACTACAATATTCAATTGTATCTCAGCAACAAAGGGTGAGACTACCTCTTTTGCTTTCAGTGCCACAAAATCCAATATAGGGGTTGTCAAGGTGCCGGATGAACGACTATATAGCCTTGAAAAGTACCAGCCGACTAAAAAGATTACTCCAACAACTGTTGAGCTTGTTGACATACCGGGACTAGCCAAGGGATCTAACAGGGGAGAGGGTATCGGAAATAAATTCCTTGGAGATATTCGAAACACCGATGCCTTGATACACGTTCTAAGATGCTTCGATGACGATAACCTGCCTCATATTGATGGCTCGGTTGATCCGGTAAGGGATCTTGAAAACATTGATTTTGAATTACAGGTAAAAGATTTAGAATCAGTAGAGAAAAAGATTGAACGGATCTCTAAAATTGCAAAGTCGGGTGATAAAGATTCCAAAAAGGGTATTGAGGCTCTATCTATTGTAAAACAACATCTTGAAGACTTTAAAAATCTAAGATCAGTAGCTCTTGCCCCGGAAATGAAGAAGTGTATAGATGACCTGTTCCTGTTTACTGTAAAACCAGTAATGTATGTCTGCAATGTAGATGAGGGGTCTGCTAATAAAGGTAATAAGTATGTAGAGGATATACTCGAGTATCTCTCGGGGCAAAACGCAGAGGTTCTTGTAATTGCAGGTGAATTGGAGGCTGAGATAGCTGATCTGGAGGATCCTGATGACAGATCAGAATTTCTTATTGATTTGGGTTTGGATGAACCAGGAGTCGACAAACTTGTCAGGTCAGCATACAGGCTGCTTAACCTTCAGACATTTTTCACTATGGGACCAAAGGAGATCAGGGCATGGACCATCACAAAGGGTATGACAGCTCCCGAGGCCGCGGGCATTATCCACTCCGACCTACAGAGAGGATATATCAGGGCTGAAGTAATGAAGTATGAAGATTTGGTTAAATTTGGATCTGAACAAGCATGCAAAGATGCCGGGAAATACTATATCGAGGGAAAGAATTACATTGTTCAGGATGGTGATATCCTTCATATAAGATTTAATGTATAAATGAGAAAACCAGCAGTTCTTATTATATTATTCATGATCGCCGTGGGTCTTGCCGGGCAGGATGACCAGAGAAGTCTTCTTTTGGATGCAATCACAAAGTATGGCCAGGCAGAAGTCTTCTTTGATCAACCGGGGCATGATCAGCTTGCTGAGATCTCAAGATCAATATCCGTTTCACATGTTAGGGAAGGAAAGGCATATGCAGTATTATTGGAACATGATATTGATTATTTCCTTTCCTTGAATCTTCAATTCAAATTGGTCGACAGGGCAGAAACCAAATCAGTTTTATCAGCCCTTTCTGTTGCCGAAGCTATGAACTGGGATGTTTATCCCACCTATTTTCAGTATGATACCATCATGCATAAGTTCGCAACTGAATACCCGGAGATCTGCCGGGTCGATACTATTGGTGAAAGTATGGAAGGAAGGCTAATACTGGCTTTGAAGATTTCTGACAATGTTTCAGTGGATGAGAACGAACCTGAAGTCTTTTATTCATCAACTATGCACGGGGATGAACTGGCAGGATATGTATTGATGCTCCGGCTTGCCGACCATCTACTGAAAAATTCAGCAAATGGCGGACTTGAACAGAAGTTGGTCGACAGTCTTGAAATATGGGTCAATCCACTATCTAATCCTGACGGAACATATATTGGCGGGGACACTATCCTGAATCCAATAAGGTATAATTCTGCCGGACAGGACCTGAACCGTGGATTCCCTGATCCTACAACTGCCCCTTTCACAATACCGGCAGAAAATGTATATATGATGAGCTTTATTAGAGAGAGGAGGTTTGTCATTTCTGCGAATTTCCATTCGGGAATGGAGCTTTTAAACTTCCCGTGGGATAAAGACTGGGATGCAGATAAAATCCATGCTGATAGCAGCTGGTTCAATTATATCTGCAGAAAATATGCCGACACTGTTCATGTTTATTCAGGATCAGGCTATATGAATGACTTTATTGATGGAGTTACCAGGGGTGATGCCTGGCTGGAAATTTATCGCAGCCGGCAGGACTGGGTTACCTATGAGACGCAGGGGAGGGAAGTCACTATTGAACTTGACGATATTAAACAGACTGGTGCAGCACAATTGAATGTATTGTGGGATTATAATTACAGGTCGTTGTTGATGTACCTTGAGAATGCTATCTACGGGATACATGGCAGAGTGACCGATATTGATACAGAATTGCCGGTAGGAGCAAAAATCTTTATTGCGGGACATGATGCTGATAGTTCGCATGTCTATTCTGACACCACTACCGGCGTTTACTTAAGATTGCTTGATCAGGGAAGTTATGATCTGGTAGTGAGTGCTGATGGTTACAACACAAAGGTTATCAATAATGTGAATGTTGGAAATGGTGTTCAGACAAGATTGGATATCACTCTGCAAAGAACCACCCAGAATATCAAAGACAGTATTAATGACGAAATATTAATCTGGCCTGTTCCAGCCTCTGACTATATACAGGTACGGATACCTTCATATTTTAAGGGTGAACTAATAGTTACCATTGCCTCTGTTAATGGGAGCATATTAAAAAACCAGGAATTAACAAGGGCAGGTAATGAGCCACTCTATATTGTCATTTCAGATCTTCCCTCCGGGATATTTCTATGTACGGTCAGGTCAAGGGAGACCGGAGAGCGGCACACAGGACGGTTCATTAGAAAATAGGTCTTCTGCTCATTGTTAATCGACTGATGCCCTCTTGTATCTAAAATAAAAACGACTATTTTTGCTGATCAAAATTTGATAGCATATTATGAAGGTAAAAATCTACCTGACTATTATCTTGGTATTGTTGCCTGTGTCTGTCAGAGATCTGGTCGCTCAGAGTGCTTATATTCCCCCTGAAAAGCCAAAGCTGGTTATAGGGATTGTTATTGAGCAGTTCAGATATGATTATATCGACAAATTCTGGGATATCTTTTCTGACAATGGATTCAGGAGACTCATTAATGAAGGAACATTTTGTAAGAATGCCTCCTATGATTTCTTCTTCACGCAATCAGCGCCTGCGCATGCAACGCTTTCTACCGGAACTGATCCGGGGAAGCATGGGATCGTGGCTGATAACTGGTATCTGCCACTCAGGGATGAGATTATATATTGCACTGGTGATAGCAAGGTTGATCCTGTGGGAGGAAGCTTCGAGCACGGATTACAATCCCCGGCAAATTTATTACCGAGCACATTTGGGGACGAACTTAAGCTGGCCACATATAAGAGGGCCAGGGTTTTTGGTATAGGAATGAAAAATCATGCAGCTATACTATCAGCAGGTCATGCAGCTGATTGTGCATACTGGTATGATGATATGACTGGAACCTGGATGACAAGCACTCATTATATCGATTCATTACCCTCCTGGGTCAGCGATTTTAACGATATGAGGCTGCCTGATACTTATCTGGGTAACATTTGGGAACCATTACTCCCGTTAACAGAATATACTCACTGTCTTCCCGATACCAATAGTTATGAGTCTGGTATCAGCTCAAGATCTGTATTTCCCTATAATCTCAAAAAGATCAGTAGTTCTTCAGTACTGGGTATATTGAATAAAAAAACTGATTATTCAATATTGCCATTAGTGCCATTTGGGAACACTTTTACAAATGATTTTGCCATTCGGCTTATTGATGAGGAGAAGCTGGGTGAAGATGATATAACAGACTTTCTTTCAATTAGTTATACAGTGACTGATAATATCGGGCATTTATATGGACCCTCATCGATGGAAATGGCAGATGCAATCGTCCGTTTCGACAGGGATCTGGGTCATCTTTTGGATTACATAATACAAAAAATTGGTAAAAAGAATGTACTGATATACCTTACATCAGCACATGGGATTGCAGAGATACCGGAGGTTCTTAATTCGAATAAAATACCTGCAGGACATTTTAAACAGAACCAGGCTCTTACACTTCTGAAAAGTTACCTTAACGTTTTATATGGACAGGGAAGTTGGGTGAAAGGTTATTATGAGAAGCAGGTTTATCTAAATCACGTTCTTATAGAAGATGCCTCACTACCGCTTAATGAGGTTCAGGGCAAGGCTGCCCGGTTTTTATCGCAATATACAGGAGTGTCGGCTGCTGTAGCAGCTAATGTTATTGAAAATAACGATTTTACCAGAGGGTATTATCGTAAGATGCGCAACAGCTTTGATCAGACCCGGTCCGGAGATATTATTCTGAATCTGGAACCTGCATGGGTTGAAACGGGTAAATATGTTACAAATCATAACTCAGCTTATGATTATGACTCTCATGTGCCACTAATATGGTATGGCTGGACCATAAACAGATCATCAATTACCAGGGAAGTCAATATGAATGAGGTTGCGGCAACTCTCTCTTCTTTATGCAAGATACAGGTTCCAAATGCTTGTACCGGGAACCCTATGATTGAACTATTTCGATAACGGTATGTTTTTTGATTTGAAACCTTATCATATCTGGAATTTTAAATTTTTATCTTTTATTCAAATTTTTATCTTTGCAGGAATTTAAATATCGTAACTAAAATAAAATCAATTACTATGGAAGATTTTTCGAGGACAGTTTTGAAGTTTTTAGCAGTGCTGGTGCTAGCCGGATTTACGGCAAATATTTATGGCCAGGCTGATATGGCAGGGGTTTATGACGCATTCAATCAAGGCGTCCAGATGATGAAAATAAATCCTGACGCTGCTGTAACGTCATTTGAAAAGGCAATTGAATTAGCCGACCAGGTTGGAAGTGATGAAGCCATCGAGGTTAAGGGACAGGCAATGAAACAGATCCCCAAGATGTACTGGGAATCAGCAAAAAAACTGGCAGGGAAGAAGGATTTTGATGAAGCGATTGCTAAACTTGATGCTTGCATCGAATCGGCAGATAGGGTAGATGACAAGTCACAGGCTTCAAGAGCTTTCAGTACAATCCTGAGTATTTATAATACCCAGGGTACAACTGCCTTCACCAGTGATGACAATGAAGCAGCTCTTGGATATTTTGACAAAGCTATATCCAGAAATTCAACCTATGCAAAAGCATACCTGGGCAAGGTGTTGACATATGACAAAACAGGTGATTTTGAAAAAATGGAAGAGGAAGCACTCCTGGGCCTGGAGGCCGCCAAAGCTTCAAAGGATAGCAAAACAGCTGGAGATATCCGGCAAAAACTCAGAGGTACTTTTTTCAATCTTGCTCAGGAAAATATGAAAGACCAGGATTACGTAAGTGCCGCTCAAAACCTGTCAAAATCAATTGAATATGGAAACGACAATGCTCTAACTTATTATCAGTTAGGGCTTGCTTATAAAGGTCAAACCAGGTGGGATGAAGCAATTGATGCATATAATAAATCGCTTGAACTCGATATGGGTGGCAATGAGGACAAAGCTAAATTCTATTTTGAACTGGGAGGTGCTTATCAGGCCATTTCAGATAACGCCAGGGCTTGTGAGAGCTACAAGAAAGCGCTCTATGGCGAATTTGAGGAAGCAGCCAAGTATCAAATAGAAAATGTTCTTAACTGCGATAAATAATTTAATATTTAATTATCATCAAATATTGCCCCGGGCCGACCTGGGGCTTTTCTTAATTTAAGGAATCCCTAATACTGCAGGCAGCTTCAAGAAGTGAAGGATCGCTCTCGCAACCATTACCAAGCACCACAATATCGGCTCCGGCCTCAAAAACCGTTTGAATACTTTCTTTGTTGTTCAAGCCCCCTCCGACAATAAGTGGCACAGTAATATTTTCCTTTACACTTCTTATCATTCCGGTCGGAACAGGATGGTCAGCTCCACTACCTGCTTCAAGATATATCATTTTCAGACCAAGCATTTCACCGGCAATAGCTGTTGCCACAGCTATGTTGGTCTTGTTTGAAGGGATCGCCTCGGTCTGCGACATATACTCGACTGAGGTCCTTTGCCCACAATTCACCAGTATATAGCCTACAGAGATTACATTTGACTTTATTCTCCTTAAAAAGGGAGCCGCAACGACATGATTACCTATAAGAAGTTCAGGATTCCTGCCTGATATCAATGACAAAAGTAATACTCCGTCAGCTCCCTCAGTTAGCTGAAGAAGATTCCCAGGGAAAAGAAATACAGGGATAGAGGTAGTTGATTTAACATGATTTATAAGATCTCCGGGATGAACATAGGTAAGGCTGCCCCCGATCAGAATATAATCGGTCCTGCTCTGTTCAGCAATGACTAACAAGTTATCTCTCGTTTCTGATTTGGTTTCATCCGGATCCAGCAGCAGTGCTATTCTCTTTTTTCCTTTCTGGTTTATCATAGTTATAATCCTTTTTTGTCCAGACTATTGCATAATTATCATATCTGCTATACTGGAGATCAAATACTTCATTTATCTTCTCAGAATGAACTTTACCTTTAATATCTCCGGATTCCTTTATCTCGAATGGAAAAATAGTGATATTCTTCTTGATACTTATACCTTCTTTATCACAGATCTTGTAGAGTGCCTCCTTAGCGCACCAGTGCAGATATAGATGATATTTACGATTCTCGCGATCCTTTGCTATCTTTTCACTTTTGTTTATGAATTTAAACGAAATAGTTGAAATGTTGGAACTCATATACTCAAGGTCAATCCCTAACTTTTCCTTTGTACTGAGCATTATGGCAGTTAATTTATTGGAATGAGAAATGCTTATGAAATGTGTTCCGTCTTTCAAGAATGGCTTATTGTTTCTATTGTATACAATCCTGGCGTCACTCCCCAATAGTTCAGCAAGTAATGCCCGGACGCTGAGAAATTCCAGCTTACGCGAATTACTCCTGAAATTCTTGAATTTCTTCTTATCCTCCTGGCCAAGGCTAACCATAGACATCAGGGTTTTAAGGTCCTCTTCTATTTTCCAGACCCCCAGAACAGTATATTCATTAAGATAATGTTCAGTTATACATGCCATACCAAGTCTTTTAACTTATTAGTCCTGTTTCCACTCAAGGGTTTCAATTAAATGAATAATATCCTCCCTGAAAAAATCTATAACCGGCGCCAATGAGTCTTTATTTGGCTGCACAGAAAAATACAATGCGCCTCGTAGATAATTACTTGCACTGTCAGTCACAAAAAACTGTACAGATGAAGCTGCATTTCCCCTGATATCGTACAAAATTCCATAAACAGATTTTTCCCTATTTTCCACCAGGGACTCTTCAATAGCGTCTGCTTTAACTGTATGTTTATACGCCAGCTTATGTGCATCCTCAATTAACAGGTCAAGATTCCCTGCTACCTCCTTATAACTCAGGTGTACCTTCCCTTTGTACTCTTTGAATTCAATGTTTATCCAGCATGGTTCTGTAGAATACTCATCTTCAGTGATAATTCCATATGTTGGATACTCGAATACAAAAGGGCAAACCGAATCATATCTGGTGTATACCTTATCAGGAAGATCTATTCTGAAATAACCCCTGGGTTTAGGTACCGGCGATTGATTACATCCATCTGCAAGTATTACAGTCAGAAAGAGACTAATCAGAATTCTAATTACTGTTTTTATCTGATCCATTAACCATTTTTATTTCTACCCTTATTCTTTTAATTCTCCTTTTATCGGCAGCTTCTATCCTGAAGTTATATCCCTTGTAACCGATCATAAAACCAGGTTTTGGAATTTCTCCAACCAGCTCTAGAATTAATCCTGCAAGCGTGTCTGATTCTCCTCTTACCTCCCCAAACGGATCTTCATCTACATCTATTAGCTTAAAGAAATCATTTAGCTGTGTTTTTCCCTCAAAAATATAGGTATTTTCATCAACCTTCTGGTAAATTACCTCATCATCCTCCGATTCATCCGGTATCTCACCGACGATTTCTTCAAGAATATCTTCAAGAGTGATAATACCGCTTGTTCCTCCATATTCATCAATAACAATGGCCATATGTATTTTCATAGTCTGGAACTCTTCCAGCAGATCATTGATCCTCTTGCTTTCGGGCACAAAGTATGGAGGCCTGATCAGGGATTGCCAGTTGAAGCTATTAGGTTTATGAAAATGAGGCAGGAGATCTTTAACATATAGAATTCCCTGGACTTTGTCAAAAGTTCCGGAATATACAGGTATTCTTGAATAGCCGGATTCAATTATAAGCGGGATAACTTCCTTAAAAGGAGTTTTTATATCAATTGCGATTACATCAATCCTTGGGCGCATTATTTCTCTGGAATCAATATTGCCAAATTTAACAATACCCTTAAGGATTTTCTCATCCTCTTTATTCTCTCCTGAGGCAATAGATATTGCTTTTGAGAGCTCCCCTTTGCTTATTTTATTATATGAAACCCTGCGTCTGATAACCGAAGAGGATGTGACCAGCAAAGTACTAAACGGTTTTAAGATCCTTTCAAGTACCTTAAGTGGTAAAGACATGAATAGGGCAAACCTCACGGTTATCCTGGAAGCATAGACTTTAGGCAGAATCTCTCCGAACAGGAGTAGAATGAAGGTAATAACAATCACCTCCAGTAAAAATCCCAATATTGGGATCTCTGAAAAATCAAACAGCTTGCCACTTAAATAAGCAGATAAGATTACAATGCCGACATTAACAAAATTATTTGAAATAAGGATTGTACTTAATAGTCTTTCAGGGGTACTTATCAGTTTCAATACGGCTGTTGACCTTCTGGACTTATTATTGGATAGGTCCTCAATATTTGCAGGGTTAAGCGAAAAGAAAGCTACTTCAGAACCTGAAATAAGAGCAGAAAAGATCAATAATATAAGAAGTACTGCAAACCCAACAATAATAGTTACTGGTGGGATATTGGCGATTATGCTACTGATAAGAAAAAAAGGTTGAAGAGGATCGTCTGTTTCCAATTATAATTCTTTTAGTTAACACTAAAATGGAAGGTCATCTGGTTCATCAGCAACACTGTCAGGTGCTCCAGTTTCAGCACTTGTTCCAGGCACCTCAGAAAAATCTCCCGTTTTGCTACCAGTATCGGTAGTTGATCCGTTTGCAGTACCGAATCCTTCATCGTTTGATTGGGTTTCAGTGCTGCCTGTGTCACTCCGTCTACCTAATAACTGCATATTGTCAGCAACCACTTCCGTGATGTATCGCTTGTTTCCCTCTCTGTCATCGTATGACCTTGACCGGATCTTACCTTCAATATATAATTGCGAGCCTTTCTTTACAAATTTATCGGCTATTTCAGCAAGCCCTCTCCACATAACAATATTATGCCATTCAGTACTAGTTACTTTCTCACCATCACGACTTCTGTAAGTTTCACTTGTTGCAAATGGGAACCTAGCCACAGGAACGTTTGAATCAACAAAATGAACTTCCGGATCTTTTCCAACATTCCCTACCAAAATAACCTTATTTACAGCCATCTTTTAATATTAATATAATGTTTAAATCAGAAAGCTAAGTTAGGAAAAAAAATAGTGTTGAGGAATTTATCTTGGTCATTTATGCTAAATTCCTCAGATTTGAATGTGAAAAATAATATATAGTAAAATATATTGAGTATTACCATTTCGGCCTGACTTTTGTTAAATCCCGAATTAGTTCATATAAAAGCACTTGTTGAATCCCGGCGAGCGCATTGGCTTCGACCTTCGCCCCGATTTCTCAGAGCTACGTCCGACGAAGTCGCCGAGCTCGTAAACTCGGTTCCCCGCTGCTTGCGGCAGGGTTAGCGAGCAAATAAAACAAGTTTTATCGGGATCGAAGATTCCTCGCTGCTTGCAGCGAGGAGCTTCAATTGAGAAAGAGATATAAAATGGAAAAAAATAACTTTAAGTGTTTCTTTTATAAGAAATAATATTTTACATTTGCAGAGTTGTTGAAAAAAGTTGAAACTTATATAAATTGTTGAATTAAAATTCATTAAAAATGACTAAAGCAGACATCGTTAATGAGATTG
>DATKZO010000001.1:0-4097 GCA_035527935.1 Bacteroidales bacterium | reverse complement strand
GGAGTTCCATCTCTTTAGGTCATGTAACCTGTGACCCTCCCAGCAGAGCTCAAAATAACGTTCATTCCTTATTTGTGCTTGGGTAACCGGATCCGGGTATTCCGGAGCAAGAGACCTTGCTCTTACCAGGTTGATGTCCTGGGTGGGAGTATTGGGCCCTATGGGTGAACCACCCTTTTCAAAATTAGCTTCAGCTCTGATAAGGTACATCTCTGCAAGTCTGATTAAAGGGATATTTGCATAGTAATCGCCCCATTTAGAGGTGTTTATACCTCCGTTATTCAGTATGGTGCCGACACCTATATAGTACATTTTATTAATGTTCGCAATTGTAAAGGAGGACTCAGTATTAGTCTGAAGCATTCCCCGGAGGTCGGACGGATCAAATTTTGTGAGGAAACCGGGCTGGATATCGTAGTCGCCCCTGCCCATGCCATTAAGTGAACCATACATCACTGTAAGCCATGCTGTATTTGAAGCGATATTGTTCTGCAGGGCGAAGATAACTTCAGGCGAACTCCCTTTAATATTAAAAGGCTGCAACGGAAGAGCTGTCAGTTCGAAAAGACCACTTTCAATCACATTATTAGCTTCTGTGGCTGCATTTATATAGTCGCCCTGCTGCAGGTATAACCTTGCAAGAACGGCACTAGCTGCGTAGGTTGAAGCAAATACACCGTTATCTTCAGGCAGAAGATCACGGGCAGCGATCAGATCAGCAATGGCCTGATTATAACACTCCTGAACACTGTTTCGAGGAACATTTATTGCATCTTCCACATCTTTTGTGGGGGTTAGTACAATCGGTACGCCTAACTGGGTATTAGCACCAGCCGGTTGATAAGGCAATCCGAAAAATCGAACCATTTCGAACATTACCCATCCGCGAAGGAATTTTGCTTCGCCTTCCACCAGATCACGTTCTTCACCTGCCTCGAGTATTTCAAGAGTATTCGCATCAAGCAGGTTATTGCAGATGTTTATAAGGCTGTACGCTGAGATCCAGGTATTTTCTACATAACTGTTGGTCACAGTTACCTCTTTCCTTACAAACTCTCTTGGCTGAGCATAGGTCCCGATAAAAGATAGATCACTGGTTGCAGCATAAAGCTCGCTGAACTCATTGAACTGAGAACCGAACAAATTTGCACTTCTTGCTTCAAGATATGCCCCGACAAGTGCCGTTTTGATATTCTCTGCAGAAGTAAGCGCTGTGCCCGCATCAATAGATTGCTGAGGTTTAAGGTCAAGCTTTTCATTGCAGGCAAAGAGTGCCAGAAAGACCGGAACGATCAGCAACCATTTTCTTGTTTGAATTAATATTTTTTTCATGATTGATGTGATTTACAGTTAAAATGAAAGGTTGATACCAAGGGTATAGGTCCTGGCTTGTGGTGCCGTATAAAAATCATAACCCTGTATGATGTTGGTATTCTGGGTTGACCTGCCTGTACCTGTGTAGTTTACTTCGGGGTCCCATCCTTTGTAGCTGGTAAGGGTGTAAAGATTCTGAACTCCGGCATATACCCGCATACTTGATAATTTGATCTTACTGATCAGGCGTAAAGGTATGTTATAGCCCAGATTAATATTACGGATCCTCATGTATGATGCATCGGACAGGTACCTGCTTGAGTTGCTGGTTCCATTGCCATCACCTAACCGTGCCTGAGGCACATCAGTAATGTCACCGGGATTCTGCCATCTGTCCATCTGATCAACTGTCTGGTTGTCAAACCAGTCGGCATTTGCTGACTGATATCTTCCACCACCGTTAAAGACCTCGTTACCATAGACAAAGCTTATAAGGACATTCAGGTCAATACCCTTGTACTCCATATAGTTGCTCAGACCTCCTGTAAAATCAGGGTTCGGTGAACCTACTACAATGTCTCCGGCAAGATTATAATTACCGGTTGTTTCATTACTGTTTTCACTGATGTAATAAAGAGCATCTCCATTATCAGGATCGGCTCCTGCAAACTTTCTCATTTTAAAGACCCCGATAGGCTGGCCTTCTATTACATAGTTGATGCTGTTAGGAGTTATCTCGGGACCATTTATGTTAAGTATCTTGTTCCTGTTAAAAGCAATATTGAAGTCGGTTGTCCATTTAAATGACCCTACAAAGTTATTAGAATGGAGAGCAAGCTCAAGACCTTTGTTTTCAAGCTCACCAATATTGCTCCAGACCCCTTCAAATCCTGAAGTGGAAGGAAGAGTCCTGAATAGCAGAAGGTCGGTAGTTTTCTTATAATAAACGTCAACTTCACCGGTGAACCTGTTGTTGAAGAATCCAAAATCAAGTCCGATATCTGTCTGGGCTGTATTTTCCCATCCCAGCTCCCTGCTTTGCAACTGAGTCGGCTGCAATGCATTTCTGCCTGCATAATTGACTCCTGTATAAAGGGCAAGATGTGCATAATCGGGAATACCTGAGTTTCCTGTAATACCATAACTTGCCCGCAGTTTAAGATAACTGATAACATTTTTAATTCCCGACATGAAGTTTTCTTCCGAAATGATCCATCCTGCCGAGGCTGCGGGGAAGAAACCATATCTGTTGTCAATCCCGAAACGTGAAGAGCCATCAACCCTGCCACTGAGAGTAAAAAGGTATTTCTGGCTCAATTTGTAATTAGCCCTTGCAAAGTATGAAAGATAGCTATGCCCTTCATCAAAGCTTGAGAATGCTGTGGCTTCAGCAGCATTGGCAATATTATGAAAATCGTCTGTGGGGAATCCTTTTCCCTCAACATTCGAACCGGTTGTATTGGATTCCTGATATGACATACCGGCTACAACATTTACATCATGAACATCAAATCTTTTTGTATATGTGAAGTAGTTTTCCCAATTGTAATTCACAACCCTCACAGAACGGTTCTGAGCTTCACCTGCCGGGCCGGCGCCAATTGTCAGACGGCCCCAGAAATTCTTTTCGCGGAGATCCATAATATCGGTGCCGAATTCAGACCTGAAAGAGAGATCTTTAAATATGTTATATGATGCATGGACATTGGCGAGTGATCTGAAAACAGTTTGATTGTTAAAAGCATCTCTCAATGAAATAAGACCGTTGTAGTAAATTGTCTCTGTGTTCAGTTCACCTGTATCCGGATCATATACCGGTGTAACAGGAGCCTGTGCAATAAGCTGAAGCGGTGTGGCGAATGCATTATCGTTTTCCACCCTGTCCATCTCAGTCCTGATGAGGTTCATCTGAAGACCGAAAGAGAGCTTATCGGTTGCTTTCTGGTCGAGATTAAGACGACCGCTGAACTTGGTCATATTATTGCCGCGCAGAATACCTTTGTTTTTATCATAACTGATACCGGTATAATATGTAGTGAAATCATTGCCTCCGCTGGCTGAAACATTAATTCTGTTAAGAGCCCCCTGCTGGAAAGCTTCTTTCTGCCAGTCGGTGTCATAACCTTCGTTCCACCTGGGTACAAACATGTCCCATATATCTTCCTTTGGCAGCCATCCCCAGACATAACCATCTTCGTCAGAGACATTATCCATTGCTTCGTTGAAAAGTTCGAGGTACTGGTCGGCATTTAACCATTCCATAAGACGGCTGGGTTCACTGATACCTGTTGTATAGTCAACATTGAATTTTGTTGCCCCTTTTTTACCTTTTTTAGTTGTAATAATGACAACACCATTGGATGCCCTGGAACCGTAAATGGCAGCCGCAGATGCATCTTTAAGAACCTGTATTGATTCAACATCCGACATTGCAAGGTCGGCCAGGGGGCTAGTCGGCTGGTTATTTCCACTACTAAAGCTTTCGCTTGTTATAGGAACACCATCGACGACATATAACGGCTGGTTATCGGCTGATACCGATGAAGATCCTCTGATCCTCATCTTTACAGCTTCTCCCAGCTTACCGCTCGCCTGCTCGATAAATACACCTGCAGTCTTTCCCTGGATGGCTGATTCAAAACTTGCCGTAGGCATCTCTGAAAGCCCTTTGGTGTCAACTTTCGTAATTGCCCCGGATACGGTTCTCTTAATTGCTGAACCATAACCGACGACAACAACTTCATCAAAACCCAACAGTTCGTATTCAAGGATGACATTAACAA